>NZ_JBITDU010000023.1:0-143156 GCF_044454505.1 Dactylosporangium sp. NPDC051541 | reverse complement strand
GCGGCGGCCGTCACCATGCCCGCCGCCGCGCCGACCAGCACCACACCCAACCGGCCCATCGCCAGCCATCTACATCTCGAACCCGGGCTGGAGTATTAGGCAACGACACCCGCCTCCGTCGGGGAGCGCGTCGGGAGGTCTCCGTGTCGGCACCGCTCTATCGCGACGATCGGTCGGCGGACTCCCAGCGCACGCGCCGATGGGTTGTCATTGCGTCGATTTCGGCGTCCATGCTGTGCGTCGGCACGGCGTTGGCCGGTGTGGTCATTCAGGTTGTCGCGCCGTCGACCCTTCACGCGTGGGCGGACGTCGGTCAGGCATTCGGCATCTGGGCCGCGGTGGCGTCGACGGCGGGCTTCGCGCTGCTGGTGTTCACGGTGCTGGCGCAGCGCGAGGATCTCCGCACCCAGCAGGAGGACCTGCGCCGGCAGCGCACCGCGCTCACCCGGGTCGAGGAGCACCTTCGCTGCAACGCCGAGGTCGGCCTGTCGATGTTTCATCTCAACTTGCTGGAGATCGGCATCCGTCATCCACGACTGGCCTCGGTCTGGCCGTCCGGCGATATCAATGTATCCGAGGATCTGCGGGGCACGCAGATGTATTGCACGCTGATCCTCGAGGGCGTCTGGTTGAACATCCGCGCGGGCCGTTATGACAGCGAAGACGCCCGTGCCCAGCTCCGGTACTTCTTCACCAGCCCCGCTTTTCGCGAGTACTGGTCCGCGACCAAGACCAAACGTCTCATGGCGATCGCCGAAAACGGTCCGGAGGCCGCGTTTTTCCGCCTGGCCGAGGAGGTGTTCCGGGAGCCGACGTCCTAAGCCAGCAACGCGATGTCCGGCTTCGCGTCCAGGAATGTATTGCGATCCAGTACGACGAGCGTCTCGTTCGGGCCGATCGACGCGTCGGCCGGCAATTGCGCCCGAACGGTTTCGTCGGCGGCCGCCCCGATGACGGCGATGCGTCCATCCGACAATTCAAAAATATCCGGGCAATTGACGTCCGACGAGCATCGCAGGGCAGGAGAAACACCCAATCGCCTGGCTGTACGCAACGACCCTCCAGTGAACGCGAGACTCGCTCACTGTAGAGCACTGAAACTCGTTCGTGTGCTTGGGTTCGAAAAATAGAGCGCTTGTATGAACCAACCGGAACCCAGGCCAGATCCAGGAGCGTCGTCCCCTGGTGAGGCGGTTCGGATTCAGCGCAGGAGCGGGGCGATGACGTCGACGCGGTTGGTCCACACGGCGCCGGTCCAGTCGTCCGGCAAGGTGGCGGCGTCGGCGGGGGTGTCGTAGCCCGCGGACCAGCCGCCGACGTAGCGGACGATCACCACGCGGGTGTCGGCGGCGCGCATTCGGGACACGAAGCGGTTGGGCCAGCCCCAGAGCCACTGGCCGTACTGGGCCGGGATGATGAGTTCGCGGTGGCGGCAGGCTTCGGGGACGTGGCCGGTCCAGCCTTCGCCGAAGTACCGGAGCAGGCACCGTTTGATGATGGCCTTCGACGACGTGCGGACCGTGGGTAGGCGGTCGGCTACGGCCGCTACCGCCTTGTCACCGCCGGTCACCGTGACGGTCTTGAGGCGGTCCGGGGGCAGGGTCCGCAGGAACGCGACCACCGCCTCGCCCTCGGCGGCGGCGTCGTGTTTGAGGTCCAGTTTCAGTTCGCGGCCGGGCAGGGCGGCGAACACCTCGGGGACGGTGGGGAGCAGGCCGACGCCGTGGCCGCGCAGCGGGTAGGTCGCCCCGCCGTCCGCGGTGTAGCCGTAGCCGACGTCGAGTTTGCGCAGCTCATCGAGGGTGTGTTCGGCTATGGTGCCGGTGCCGTCGGTGCGGCAGTCCAAGGTGGCGTCGTGGAAGACGGCGAGCTGGCCGTCCTTGGTGAGCTGCACGTCGATCTCGGCGGCGTCGGCGCCGGCGGCGAACGCGGCCCGCAGCGACGGGAGCGTGTTCTCCAGGTACCGGACCTGCGGCGGGTGGATCCGGGTCGCGGTGCACGTGTCGGCGGTGACGCCGGTCAGGTCGAACGTCTGGGCCAGGCCGCGGTGGGCGAGCAGGAACGGCCGCTGCCCGGGTTCGGGCCCGGCGAGGGTGGAACTGTTGCCCAGGTACAGCGCCAGCCCGCCCAGCACGATGACCGCGAGCGTGATGACGAAGCCGCGTCGCCTGAAGATCCGCACCGGGGCAGCCTTCCAGGGCGACCGAGGCGCGCGGAACGGCCCAAGGACGCAGCCGGGTTCGTACCTTAGTCCGGGTCCGGCAAGCCGCGGGCGAGCAGCGCGGCCTGGGTGCGGCTGGCCACGTCCAGCTTGGCCAGGACATTGCTGACGTGCGTTTTGACCGTGCGCTCGGCCACGGCCAGGGTCCGGGCGATCTCGCGGTTGCTCAGGCCCTCGCCCAGCAGGCGCAGGACGTCGCGCTCCCGGGTGGTGAGCGCTCGCAGGTCCGGGCCGGTCGGCGGGGCCGATTCGCGGGGCCAGAGCAGTTCGGCGGCGGAGGCGCTCAGGGGGCGCAGCCCGGCGTGCGTGCCGCGGACGGCGGCGGCCAGTTCGGCGCCGGTGGCGTCCTTCAGGACGAAGCCGTCCGCGCCGGCCGCGAGCGCCCGCTGCACGTCGGCCGCGCTGCCGACCGTGGTGAGCATCAGGACCCGGCCGGTGTAGTGCCTGGTCCGCAGCTCGCGCAGGACCGCGACCCCGTCGGCGCCGGGCAGGTACAGGTCCAGCAGAATGACGTCGGCGTCTACGGGGGCGGCCGCCAGCAGCGCCGCCCCGTCGCTGAACTCGGCGGTCACGTCGATGTCCGGTTCGCTGCCGAGGATCAGGCTCAGCCCCTCCCGCACCAGGGCCTGGTCGTCGACGATCGCCAGCCGGATCACCACCCGATCGTATGCGGAGGTGCGAGTGCGCAGGCACTGGCGGCCGGCCCTGGACACCGCGCTCTACGCGCTGGTGGCCGTGCTCTTCGCGTTCTCGGGGACGGCGATCTCGATGCCCCTGGCGGTCGGGCAGCTCGTGCCGCTGCTCATCCGGCGGCGGTACCCCGGCATCGCACTGGGTGCCATTGCTCTTGCGACAGCCGCGCATTCGCTGCTGGGCATGGCTCGGGCGGTCGGGTACCTGCCGGTCGCCCTCGCCGTCTTCGGTGCCGCCACCCATCGATCGCCGTGGGTGCGGTGGGGCCTGTGCGGCGGTGCCGTCGTCCTGGTCACGGTGACCGGCGCGATCCGGCACGGACCGGTCGAGGGCGGCCTGCTGGCCGCCGTGGCGCTGACCGTCACCTGGCTCGCGGGGGCCGAGCGCGGGCAGCTCCTGCGGGAACGGGCGGTGATCGCGCAGCTACGCCTCGAGCGGCACCTGGCCGATCAGGCCGCCGCCGCCGCCGACTCCCGGGAACGGCTGGCCCGCCGCCTGCACGACAGCCTGGCCCACACCATGACGGTGATGCTCGTGCAGGGAGAGGCGCTGCGTACGACGGCGCAGTTGACTGCCAAAGACGAAGAGCGTTTGGCATTGGTACTGCGTGCAGGCCGCACCGCCCTCGCCGAAGTGCGCCTGGCCCTGGCGGAGGAGTCCCAGCGCGACGCCTCCGTGACGCTGGACGCCCGCCTCGCCGCCCTGCGTGAGGCCGGCCTGGACGCCGAACCGGTCGAAGGCCTGGACACGCTGCCACCGGCCGCTCGCGCAGTGGCGTATCGGCTGGTCGGGGAGGCGGCGACCAACGCATTGCGCCACGACGGACCGGGCGCCCGGCTCACCGCCGAGCTGGTGCCGGACGAGTCGACCGCGACCCTGCGGCTGACCAGCACGTCGAAGGCCGCACCGGCGCACCGCCGCCCGGCCGGCCCGGATGCGGGCGGGTTCGGGCTGAGCAGCCTGGCCGAGGACGTGCGGGCGATCGGCGGCCGCCTGAGCTACGGGGCGTCCGACGACGGCTGGACGGTCGTCGCGCGCTTCCCGGTGCCCGGCGGCTCGACGAACCACTCGCGACCGCAGACGGCCCGGAACAGCGGGCCCGGCAGGTGAGACAGCAGGGCCAGGGTGCGCACGCCGGAGCCGCCCTCGGCCTGGGAGGCGTGTGCGCGCATGGCGGCCCGTTTCTGCGCGGCGAACGGCCGCACGTCCACCACGTGGGTGATGTCGCGGCGGGCGGTGAACACCCGGGTCGGGTCGCCGAACGGCAGCGACGGCAGCAGGCGGCCGGCCAGGCGCAGCACGGCGAGGACCGCGCGCAGCCGCGAACGGTCGACGGTCGCCTCCAGCAGGGGTGTGCCGGTGAGCTCGGCCGCGGCCCGGGCCACCCGGTGGACCTGGAGATGGTCCGGGTGGCCGTAGCCACCGTTGGCGTCGTAGCCGGTCAGGACGTCGGCCCGCTCCGCGCGGAGAATCGCGGCCAGGCGGGTCGCCGCCTCCGCCACCGGTACCGAGGAGAAGCCGCCGGTCGCGTTCAGGCCCGAGTCGGCGTAACCGAGCGTCTCCACCCGGGCACAGCCGAGCGCTTCGGCGGCGGCCAGTAACTCCGCGTGGCGCCGGGAGCCGAGGTCGGACGCACCGTCGGCGAGTCCGGACTCACCGAGCGTGGCGGTGACGAGGACGACGCGGTGGCCCTCGGCGGCCGCCCGGGCCAGGGTGCCGCCGGTCAGCAGGGTCTCGTCGTCGGGGTGCGCGTGGAAGGCGACGAGCGTGGACGGAGCATGACCCAGCAGTGACTCAAGCATGCGCGAAGGCGCGGGCGTACAGGGCGTCCGCCGCGTCCAGCACCGTCTCCCACCGCACGCACGGCGCGACCGCACGGTTGTGCGAGGCGACACTCGCGGCTCGGGACGGGTCGTCCAGTACCGATGCGAGGGTTGTCAGAAGCTCGTCGTCGGACCGCACGAGCCAGCCCTCGACGCCGTGCCGGATGAAGTCGGCCACGCCGCTGCCGGCCCGGGCCACGACCGGCAGGCCGGCACTGCGGGCCTCCAGCGCGGCGATCCCGAACGACTCGCGCGGGGCCGGGGCGATGTAGACGTCCGCGGACGCCAGCAGCGCCCGGATCGCGGTCCGGTCGAGGGCCCCGGTGAACGTGATCTCCGGGGTGGCCGAGCGCTGCAGCCCGGCCAGCAGCGGGCCGGCGCCGACGAGCACGGCCCGGAACCGGCCCGGGTACTGCTCCCGCAGCGCCAACAGCGTGCGCAGCAGCGCCTTCGGGCGCTTGCGGCGGACCATCCGCATGACGCTGATGAACGTCGGCACCGTCGAGGCGGTGCGGGGCAGCAGCCAGGCGGCCGGGTCGATGCCGTTGGGGAGCACGGAGACCGGGGTGCCGTCGAGGGCCGTCTCCACCGCCGCCGCGGCCGCGCTCGACACGGCCGCCCACTGCACGGGCCAGCTCGCGGCGTCCTGCCAGCGGGCGAAGCGGCGGACCAGCGGCAGGATGTCGTGCCACATCGAGTGCACGGACACGACCGTCGGCAGGCCGGTGGAGGCCGAGGCCCGGGCCGCGGTCCAGGCCAGGGGCGAGAACGCGGAGACGTGGGCGTGCACGGCGTCGATGCGGTGATACCGCAGCAGGTCGCCGAGCGCGGGGCCGCCGAGCTTGCGATACGGCCCCGCGCCGAAACCGGAGACGCGCACCACCGGTATGCCGTCGGTCGCGGCGTCCGGCCAGGAGGGGGCCGTGGTCGTCAGGACCATCGTCTCGTGCTTCCCGGCGTGCTGCCGGGTGGCCAGGTCGTGCACCTGGAGCTCGACGCCACCCAGGCGGGGCAGGTAGACGTCGGTGACGTGGGCTATGCGCATTGGGCGGGGGGTCTCCTGAAGAGCAGCCACAGGGCAGTGGCCATGGCACCGACGGGGATTTCGGCGGCGAAGACGAACGCGCGGTACAGCAGGACGCCCGCCAGCGCACCGGTGGGATCGGCGCCCAGGGCGATGAGGACCGCGATGGTGCCCGCCTCGACGACACCCGCGCCGCCGGGGGTGATGGCGGCGAGGGTCAGGAGGCGCTCAGCGACCAGGCCGGCGAGGATGATCGGCCACGGGAGGTACACATGAATAGCAACGAAACTGAGCCACAAGAGGGCACCCTGGAGCACCCAGTAGCCAATCATGCCCCAGCTCAGCTCCCGCCACCGGCGCCGGACCAGGCTGTCGGTGCCGTCCAGCAGCGCGGTCGTCGCGGCCGTCCAGCCGGGCTCCGCCTTCGGCCGGATGCGCACCCATACACGTTCGGACCAGGCGACCACGTGCAGGAGCGGAGCGGCCCGGCCGAGCATGGCGGCGGTGACGAGGACGCCCGACACGAAGCAGGCGACGGCGCACAGGAGCCACAGCAGCGTGTGACCGCCTGGGGTCAGGTCGGCCACAGCGAGTACCCCCAATGTCACCAATGGCATGAAAAGCTTGGCGATGAGGTCCGCCGCCTTGGAGACGACGACGAAGCGGGCGAACTCCAGGCCCGTGTGCCCCCAGCCGCGCACCATGCCCAGGTTGAGGGCGGTGCCGGCGACCCCGCCCAGCGGCAGGACGTTCGACACGGCACTGCCGGACAGGTTGAGCGTCAACGCGCGGCGGTGGCTGAGCCCCGGCAGGGAAGCGGTCAACACGGCCGTGTGCACCACGAGGCCCAGCAGCCAGACGACGCCCAGCAGCAGCGGCCAGCGCCAGCCGAGATGGGCGATCATGCCCCAGGCCTGCGACCACGATGCACCGACCGCGCGCAGGTGGACGGCCGACCAGATCACCAGCGCGAGCGCGGCGACCAGTAACACAGCGCGTCGCGGCGCTTTCACCGCCATGCATTCCTCCCCCGTGCGACCTTAGTCGAGTCGCTCAAGGTCGCAGAAGGAAGCTGAAGAAACGCTGAACGACTAGATTCTGACAGGCGCGGCCGTGCTTTCGCGCACAATCAGCTCCGTTGCCAATTCAATGCGTGGCGATTCGATCCGCTCTCCGTGAACGATTCGCAACAGTGTGCGCGCGGCGGCGACGCCCATCTCGTGCAGCGGCTGGCGGACGGTGGTCAGCGGGGGAGCGGTCCACTCGGCGAAGTTGAGGTCGTCGAAGCCGACGACACTCACATCACCGGGAATCGTCAGACCGGCCCGGCGGACCGCTTCGTAGACCCCGGTCGCCTGCTGATCGCTGCCCGCGAACACCGCGGTCGGCGGGTCGGGCAGCGCCAGCAGCGACTCGGCCGCGCGCAACCCGCCGTCGTGCCGGAAGTTGCCGTACTGCACCAGCTCCCGATCGACCGGCAGCCCGGCCGATTCGAGGGCCGCGCGATACCCGGCGATCCGCGCCCGGGTGCACTGGAACTGCTCGAACCCGCCGATCGCGGCGATGCGCCGATGCCCGAGCGCGGCCAGGTGCTCGGCCGCCGCGTAGCCGCCCGCGAAGTTGGTCGCCCCGATCGACGGTATGCCCGGCGGCGGCTGATTCACCGCGTCGACGATGACGAACGGCAGATTGCGCCGGCGCAGGTCGTCGTGCTGGCGCTCGGCCAGTTCACTGAGCACCAGGATGGCCCCCTCGGACCCGCGGGCCAGCAACGACTCGACCCACCTGCGGGTCAGGGACTGCCGATTGTGTACCGCGGACACGACGAGTCCGAGCCCCGCCTCTTCCACGACCTCCTCGACGCCGGTCAGGATCGACAGCCCCCACACGCTGTCGAGCTCGTTGATGACCAGATCGACCAGCTCGGTGCGCCGCCGCCGCCCACTGCGCGCCGCCCGCGGCCGCTGGTAGCCCCGCTCGGCCAGCAGCCGCTCCACGACCTGCCGGGTCTTCACCGAAACATCCGTGTGTCCATTGAGGACTTTCGAAACAGTCGAGACCGCCACCCGCGCCTCACGCGCGATCTCAGCCATCGTGGGCCTGCCGTTTGCCGTCATGACCTCACCCAGAAGTTTCGAAAACGATCGGCGGGCGTACGTGCCGGTTGCCTTGTGATCGGCACCGTACACCCCACACCGTCCTTTCGAAATGTTTCCGGGAAAGGGCAGTGTTTCTCAAAGGCGGGGGAGGGCTTCGCCTCCACCCGCACCCCCTCCCGATCTGCGCCGCCCGCTCGGGCCGCGTGGGGCTGAGGTCAGAACCCATCTACCGGTGCGTCTTCCTCAGCGGGCTTGGCGGCTCTGCTCTACAAGCTCGACTCTGGGCACTGTGTTGTGGGGGAGGCTCGCGTAGTCCCAGGTCACGATGACGTCGAGCTCGCCACCCATGGCCCGGTTCATCAGCTCTTGCAGCAGCACACCGTCGGGGTCGTGCACGGTGTCTACGGTGTCGTAGCCGTGCTGGTCGGCGTGGGCGGCACACTGGTCGAAGAACGTCATCGCGCGCAGGTAGATCACAGCCCGCAGGGGAGGCAGGTTGGCGTCCATGCCGTGTGTATCGGAGCCGCCCTCAGGTTCGTAACACTTCGTGTTTAACCGTTCAGGGGAGAATCGCGTCGACGTAGCCGCCGTCCACCCGCACCGCACCGCCGGTGGTGGCCGAGGCGAGCGGCGAGCTCAGGTACACCACCATGTTCGCGATCTCCTCCGGCTCGATCAGCCGCTGCAGCAGCGACTGCGGCCGGTGGGTGCGCATGAACTCGCGCTGCGCCTCGTCCCAGGGCAGGCTCCGGTCGACCAGTTGGTAGACGAACTCCTCCACCCCGCCGGTGTGCGTCGGCCCCGCGATCACCGAGTTGACGGTCACCCCGCTGCCGGCCGCGGTCTTGGCGAAACCACGGGAAACCCCAAGCAGCGCCGTTTTCGAAACCCCGTAGTGAATCATCTCGGCCGGGATGACGACGGCGGAGTCACTGGCGATGTACTGCACCCGCCCCCAGCCCCGCGACATCATCCCCGGCAGGTAGGCCCGGGTGAGCCGCACCCCGGCGAGCACATTGGTCTCGAAGTACTGCCGCCACTCGCCGTCGGTGATCTCGAGCGGCTCCCGGCTGCCGAAGATCCCGAGGTTGTTGATGAGGATGTCGACGTCGGGCAGGCGCTCCAGCACCTGCCGGGCCCCCTCCTCGGTGGCCACGTCCCCGGGCGCGGCGATGAGGTCCCGGTCCCCGATGGCCGCCCGGACGGACTCCTCGCTGCGCCCGTTGACCGCCACCCGCGCCCCAGCCTGTGCCAGCCCGGCCGCGATAGCCGCCCCGATCCCACGCGTAGCCCCGGTGGCCAGCGCCGTCAGCCCACTCAAGTCGATCCGCATTGCCCCAATCGTGCCACCGCGCAGGCCAGCGCGCCGGTCCTACGGCCGGTGCCGACCGGCCAACGCCGCCTTGAGATGCTCGGCGATCCTCGCCGACGCGCCCGACACATTGTCCGCCCACAGCATGCTGCGGACCTGCGGCATCCGGCGGTCCGGCGGCGCGTCAAGGTCGATTTCGGCGATCGCCCGATACAGGTCGGCGGGCTCGTTGACCAGCCGGCCCGGCATGGCCTCGGCCGGTGAGAAGTACGAGCCGCGCGACGCCAGGTACTCGTCCAGGTCGGGCACGTAATACACGATCGGCCGCTCCAGCAGCATGAAGTCGAAGGCGACCGAGCTGTAGTCGGTGATCAGGACGTGACACAGCGGCAGGAATGCGTTGATGTCGTCCGCCGGCTCGAGGGTCGCGATGCCGGCGGTGTGCAGCTCCGCCGCCGCCGGCGCGTTGAGGGTGTTGCCGTGCGGCTTGAACAGCAGGGTGCCGCCGCGCCCGGCGACGACCTCGGCCAGGCGGCGTAGCGAGAGCCCCGTCCCCTCCCGCAGGAAGTCGCCGTGGTTGTCGCGCCACGTCGGGAAGTAGCCCACGACCAGCGGGGCGCCGGACAGCCGTCGCCACAGCGCGCGGTCGGACAGCAGCGGCAGCATGCCACCCGGGTCCGGCGGTGCCCGGAAGTGGTCGGTGCGCGGATAGCCGGCGGCCACGCAGCGGTCGCGGGGGATCGCGAACGCGGAGGTGAAGCACCGCTCGGACACGGTTGCCGAGGTGGACAGCAGCAGATCCGGGACGTGGTGCTCATCGGCGTAGGCGTAGTGCTCGAGCCGGGCCGCCACGCCGCGCCGCCGGGTGGCGACGGACGTGATGTCGCGCTCGATCCGCTTGAACGGTATGCCGTGCCACAGATTGAAGGTCAGGGCGCCGTCGTAGAGCCAGCGGTTGATGTCGTTGGGGTAGCTGCTGTACACGTACGCGCCGGCTCGCAGGCACATCGCGATGCCCCGGCGGGACCAGCGCAGCTCCGCGCGGTATCCGGCCTCGCGCAGCCGGTCCCGGACCGCGCGTGACGGTGTGATCCACACGGTTCGGTGCCCCGCGAAGTGCTCCTGCGCCGCCAGGAAGAGATAGGCCGGGTTGTCGCCGAAGCGGCCCAGAGGCGCCCCGAACACGATGGTCCGCGGGTCGCGAGGCCAATGCCGGGCGAGCAGCCCGACCGCGACCCGGGCGGGCAGCTGCGCGAGGCGCACCGCCGTGCGGACCCGGTGCAGCCGGCCGAGGCGAGGCAGCAGCGAGGTCGTCAGCCGGTCGAGCAGGGCGGCGCGCGCACCACCGCCCCGGCGCACCGCGCGGACCAGCACCGGTGTCATGACGACCGCCTCGACGAGCAGAACAGCGCCCTGGAGCAGCGCGATCTGCGTCGGGCCGCCGACGACGGCGCCGGCGGTGACGGCGACGAGCTCGGCGACGGCGGCGACACTGCAGACCAGCCCGGCCCGGCTGACCCGGCCCTCGACGCGCAGGACGGCGGCGTAGTGCTGCTTCACCACCTGGGTGGGGTAGGCCAGGGCGAGCACGACCAGGCAGCCGGTGCCGGCGACGGCGTAGTGGGCCCCGAACAGCCGCATGAGCTGATGCCCGAAGACGACGACCGGCGCGACCACCACGACGCCGATGGCGGCGCTGGCGCCCAGGGTCAGGCGAGCCTTGCGGGCCAGGCTGGCGCGGTCTCCGGCGGCGACCGCGAACAGGGTCGTGGCCAGGTGCGTCGGGATGGCGTACAGGAAGCTGGCGATCATCCACGCGGCGTAGAAGGCGGCGGTGACGGCGCTCGGCAGGAACCCTCCGACGACGACGGGCACGGCCATCCGGGGTATCGACAGCGACAGGTTGAGGGTGTTGTGGTGCACGGTCACCCAACCCAGGCCGGACAGCGCCGAGCGGCGCGGGCGGCGCATGGCCAGCAGTCCGCGGCGGTGCAGGCCCGGTGCGATCAGCACCATCGACACGGCCATACCGGCGACCCAGGTGGCGACGATGACCCAGTCGAAGCCGCCGACGACGGCGACGAGCGGGATGAACAGGATCTTGGCCAAGGAGAACCAGGTGTTGCGCCACAGCTGGACCTGTGCGATACCGAGGCCGACGGAGGCCTGGTCGAAGACGAAGCCGATCGCGCTGAGCACGACGCCGGCGGTGAAGAGCGTGACGGTGAGCCACGAGCCCAGCGCCCCGCCGAGCTCGGGGCTCACCAGCCGGCTGCCGCCCACGAACACCAGCGCCAGCAGGCAGGACAGCGCACTCGACACGAGCAGGCTGGCCGGGATCAGATCGGCGGCCCGGCGCGGTTCGGCGGCGAGCTCGCCGATGAGCATCGTGCCGAACCCGAACATGCCGATCGTCCCGAGCAGGGTGAGCGCGGACACGAGGGCCGAGGCCACGCCGACGGCCTCGGGTGGCGCCGCCCGCGCGAGCAGCGACCAGTAGGCGAAGCCGAGGACCGACGTGACGGCTGTCGATCCGAACAGGGCGCCCGAACTCAGTACGACGTCCCGGTGGGGAATGCGCGGCCACCGGCGCGACGGCGCGGGAACGACCGGACGGGCTTCCGCAATCGTCCCGGACTCCTTGGTCAACATTGGACGGTGAAGAGCCTTTCGATGATCCGGCGAGAAAAATGCGTGGGCATTGAGCCCACGCAATCATTGGACCAACTCTATCGACGGCCGTGGCGGCGTCGTCAAGGAAATCGGCGGCACCGGGCGGACCTTCCGCAGCGACATTCGGACTACCCCGAAAGAGAACGTCGTCGGCGAATTTCCCGGAACGGCTCCACCGTTTCGGCAGAAGGCGGCGGGGTCGCGAAAAGTTCCCCCCAATGGGTGTTTGCGTCGATCCGCGATTCCCTGACTCTTGGGGGCTGGGCGGTCCAACCGCGAACGGGTGTTCGAGAGGAAGCTGAGTGAAAGTACTGGTCACCGGTGGAGCGGGCTTCATCGGCACACACGTCTGCCGGGAGCTGCTCGAACGAGGGGCCGAGGTGGTGGTCTTCGACGACCTGTCGACCGGCCGGGAGGCGAACCTCGGGAACCTGCCCGTGGACCTGCGGCGCGGCTGTGTGACCGACGCCGGGGCGGTCAAGACCGCGGCGGCCGGCGCGGACGCCGTCGTGCATCTCGCGGCGGTCGCCTCCGTGCCGCTCTCGCTGCAGATGCCGGCCCGGACCCACGACGTGAACGTCACCGGCACGCTGCACGTCCTCGAGGCGGCGCGGGCCGTCGACGCGCACGTCGTGCTGGCCTCGTCGGCGGCCGTCTACGGCGACGGCTGCGCCGGCACGACCGGCGAGTCCGCCCCGCTGGCGCCGGTCTCGCCGTATGCGACGAGCAAACTGGCGGCCGAGGCGTATGTCACCAGCTGGCAACGCTCCTTCGGCATGGCCACGCTCGCGCTGCGGTTCTTCAACGTCTTCGGCCCGCTCCAGCGCCCGGGCGACGCCTACGCCGCGGTGGTGCCGGCCTTCGTCGACGCCGCACTGGCCGGCCGGCCACTGCAGATCCTCGGCGACGGCCGGCAGACGCGCGACTTCGTTCCGGTCTCCACGGTGGCGGCGCTGGTCGGCGACGCGGTGCTCCGGCGAGTCAGTCACCCGACGCCGGTCAACCTGGCGCTGGGGTCGGCGACCAGCGTGCTGGAGCTGGTCGACCACCTGGAGCAGGTACTGCGGCGGCCGTTGCCGCGCAGCCACCGGCCGTCCCGGGCCGGCGACGTGCACCACTCGCGCGGCGACAACGCCTTGCTCCGCCGGCTCTTCCCGGACCTGGCGCCCACCGTACTGGTCGACGCGCTCCGCGAGACGGTCGCGTGGTGGCAGGGTGGCCGGGCACCTCGGATCAGCCGGTCGGCCGCCTGAGCCGGTCCACGGCCCGCCGCCAGAGGCTCAGGATGCCCCGGCGCGGCCGGAATCGAGCGCACTCGCAGGCCGCGCAGTCGCTGCCGGCGCGGTAATGATCATGCGCCGATCGTGGATGTCCGCATGCACACTCGCCCATCGAACGGCAATTATGCCTGACCTTTACGCCCGTCTCGGCGGCGCCGCGCCGCAGGCCTCGGAGTCCGACGTCTGATCAGCAGGGCCGGCCCGACACCCGGCGGAAGCCGGCGGCCGATAGGACGAACCCGCAAGACGGGGAATGCGGTGAGCCGGAGATTTTCGGCGGATCTGGCTTTCGCCGCCCCGAACCGGCTGTTAACAATGACGGCGAGCACCACGAATCCACGCCATTTCAATGGCTCTCGGCATTCTCGCCGGCGAATCAATGCGATAGGAGCACGGTTAATGCGACGAGGCTTGCGGCGACGGTCACACCAGATGGAGCGGCCCGTCGAACGGCAGTCGGCGCGTCGGCACCCGACCGTGACCGTCGTGATTCCGGCGCTCAATGAAGCGAAGAATCTTCCGCATGTGCTGACCGACATGCCGCCCGTCGACGAGGTCGTTCTCGTCGACGGCGGATCGACGGACGACACGGTGGAGGTCGCCCGGCGGCTGTGCCCGAGCATCCGGATCGTCCAGCAGACCCGGCGCGGGAAAGGCAACGCGCTGGCGTGCGGGTTCGCCGCCGCGACCGGGGACATCATCGTGATGATCGACGCTGACGGCTCCACCGATCCGGGCGAGATCCCGAGGTTCACCGCCGCCCTGCGGGCCGGGGCCGACTTCGCGAAGGGTTCTCGCTTCGCCCCGGGGGCCGGCAGCAGCGACATCACCCGGCTCCGCCGCTTCGGCAACCGCTGCCTCAACCAGCTGGTCAACGTGCTGTTCGGCACGTCGTTCACGGACCTCTGCTACGGGTACAACGCCTTCTGGGCCGACTGCCTGCCGATCTTCCGGCTCGACGCGACGACCGCGGCGCGGGCCGACGGCCGCAAGCTGTGGGGCGACGGCTTCGAGATCGAGACGATGCTCAACCTCCGGGCGGCCCGCGCGCAACTGCGAGTGTCCGAGGTGCCCAGCTTCGAGCATCGCCGGATCCACGGGGCCAGCAACCTCAACGCCGCGACCGACGGCCTGCGCGTGCTGCGCACGATCGCGCACGAGTGGCCCCAGCGCCGCGGCGCGGTCGAGCGCTCCGGCCGGACACCCGATGTGACCGTGCCCGGCCAGAGCGGCCCGAGCGACGGCCAAGCGGGCCGAGCCGCCGCGGACGTCGAGGTCGTCGGCGGCAAGGTGGCGGGCCGGTGAGCCTCACCCTCCAGCGCGAGCAGCCCGTCACCACGCCGCCCGAGGCCGGCTACCGGCCGGGTGCAGTCGTGGACATCGATGTCGCCGCGGGCATCGCCGACATCCCGGCCGTCGACGGCCAAGGCGTGCGCCGCGACCGGGCCTGGGTCCTCATCCGCGTGTTCGGCGAGCCCCTCGGCCATCTCGAACTGCCCATCTCCGGCGACGTCCTGGCCGCGGAGCGGATCGCGGCGGCGGCGGACGCGGCGTTCGGCGGGCTGATCCGTGATCGCGTCGAGGCTGCGGGCGGCACGCTCGCAGGAGTCCCGACGGAGGGTGTCGTCGTCCCGCAAGTACCCCGCCACCTGGCCGAGCGCGAGGAGGCACTGCTCGGCGCGCCTTCGATCGCCGTCGTCGTGGCGACGCGGAACCGGCCCGCCACGCTCGCCCGATCGCTGCGGGCGCTGCTGGGCCAGCAGTACCCCCGCTTCCGGGTCATCGTCGTGGACAACGCCCCGACCGACGACCTCACCCGGGCGTGCGTCGCTGCGCTCGCCGACGAGCGCCTCACCTACATCATGGAACGCCGTCCGGGACTGTCGTGGGCCCGCAACTGCGGCATCCGCGCGGCCGGCGAGGACGTCGTGGCGTTCCTCGACGACGACGAACTTCCGGACGAGCACTGGCTGGCCGAGATCGCCCGCGGATTCTGGCGCCATCCGCAGGCCGATGTGGTCACCGGCGTCATCGTGCCGGCCGAGCTCGACACCTATCCGCAGGACCTGTTCGAGCGGCTCGGCGGGCACAGCAAGGGGCGGGGTTTCCGGCCGGCCGTCTTCTCGCCCGAGACCGCCGCGCAGCAGAGCCCGCTGTACCCATTGCCGCCCTTCGGCGCCGGCGGCAACATGGCGATCCGCCGCTCGTGCTTCGCCGGGCCCGAGGCCTTCGACGTCGCGCTCGGCGCGGGCACGCCCGCCTGCGGCGCCGAGGACACCCAGATGCTGACGCGCATCCTGCTCGCCGGCGGCACGATCGTCTATCAGCCCTCGGCGCTGGTCTGGCACTCGCACCACCGGACGATGGCCGCGCTGGAGACGGTGATGCGTGGCTACGGAACCGGTCTGACCGCCTACTACACGAGCCTGCTGCTCGACCGGCCGGGCCGGATCGTCCAGCTGGCCCGGCTGGTGCCTTCCGCACTGCGCGACCTCGCCGGCCGCGACGCCCGCAGCCTGGGAGCCGGCGGCGACACCGTCCCGCGCCCGCTGACCGCCGCGAACCGCCGCGGCCTGCTGACCGGCCCGTACCGCTACCTCCGCAGCCGCGCGAAGGCACGAGCTCTGCGAAAGCAGGTCTGACGACGCGATGCATCATCCGCCGTGTGTTCCCATCCTGATGTATCACAGCATCGGTCCGGCGACGGGAGGCGGCTTCGGCCGATACACCGTGACCCCGGACCGGTTCGCCGAACATGTCGATGCCCTGCGCGACGCGGGCTGGCGCACGGTGACGGTGACGGAAGCGGTGGACCACCTGGCGGCGCGCGGCGTTCCGCCGTCGAAGCTGGTCGCGCTGACCTTCGACGACGGGTTCGCCGACTTCGCCGACCGCGCCCTGCCCGTCCTGCACGCGCGGCGGGCCGCGGCCACGCTCTACGTGCCGACGGCCTACGTCGGGCGGGCGGCGGCCTGGCTCGACGCGCCGGACGCGCACCGCCCGATCCTCAGCTGGGCGGCGCTCGCCGACGTGCACGCGACCGGCGTCGAGATCGGCTCCCACGGCCACGACCACGTACCGCTCGACCTGGCCGGCTGGGCCGCCGGTGTCGAGGACATGGTCCGCAGCCGCGTCCTGCTCGAGGAGCGGCTCGCCACCCCGGTCACGTCCGTCGCCTACCCCTACGGCTACCAGGGACAGCGGGCCCGGCGGGCCGCGGTCGCGGCCGGCTTCCAGTCGGCGTGCGCCGTCATCGGCCTGCCGGCCACGAACCGCGACCACCGCTTCGCACTGCCTCGACTCGCCGCCCAGCAGCACCTGGACGGCGCCCGGCTGGTGCGCCTGGTCGAGCGCCGCTACGCCGCCGCGGAGCGGATGTGGCGGCTGGGCAAGCAGACCGTCTGGGGCATCGCCCGCCGCGCCCGCCTGGTCGGTCCGCGGCCGGCCTCGAACGCTCCGCTCGAGCACCCGGTGCCGTACCGCGGCGGAGCGGGCCGATGACGAGCGCGCCCCGTGCCCTGTGTGCGGCCGCGATGACCTGCAGCGCGTTGGCCGCGGCCGGGCTGCTCGCGCCGGCGCCGGCACCGCTGCGGGCCGCGGTGACGCTGGTGTTCTGCTGCTGGGTGCCCGGCGTGACGTTCTTCGCCGTGCTGCGGGCCTGGCAGCTCGCCCGCTCGCCGGCGGCGACCATCGCCTTCAGCCTCTCCGCCGTCATCGCACTGTCGCAGGTGTCGCTCGCGCTCGGCGTCTGGCGGCCGGCGGTCTGCACCGGCGCCTTCGCCGCCGCCTGCTGCGCACTGCTGGCGATGCCCGTCTTCGTACCCCGGCTGGCGGGCGCCCGGTGGTGAGACTCGACGACGACTCGACCGTCTACCTGCCGATCGGCGCGCTGACGGGGCAACCGCGGCGGCTGGAGTACAAGCAGCGGCGCCTGGTCCGGGACAAAGGGCTCCTGTCGGGCTGGACGGCCGCCGGCTGGCTCGGCATCGCCGCCGGGCTCGCGCTGTGGCTGGTCGCGCTGCCCGATACCGACCTCGGCCGCATCAACGGCTACGGGCTGGTACCCGCCCTGCCGGGCCTGTGGTACGCCGCGCTCGGCGTGCTGATCGTCGTGGCCGGTGCCACCGCGCTCGCCTGTCCCGCGCGCAGTGCCCTCACTGGCTCGGCCGCCATCGCCGTCATCGCGGTCCTGCACGCGACGCCGGCGCTGCTGTACGACGGGCCGCGCTACACGTGGACCTACAAGCACATCGGTGTCACACAGACGATCCTGGAGCGGCATGACCTCCCGCGGGCGGCCGACATCTACTTCGACTGGCCCGGCTTCTTCACCGCGGCGGGCTGGATCTCCGACGCCACGGGCATCCCGGTGGCCGACCTGGCGACGTGGTCGCCGCCGTTCTTCAATCTGTGCTTCGCCGCCGCCGTGTCCTTCGTCGCGCAGGGCCTCACCAAGGACCTGCGCATCGTCCGGCTGACCGTCCTGCTGTTCGTGCTCACGAACTGGGTCGGCCAGGACTACTTCGCGCCGCAGGCCTACGCGTTCACCGCGACGCTCGTGCTGACGGGTGTCCTGTTGCGGACCACGCCGCTGGCCGAGCGGCGGACGGCGACCGACCTCGGCGTCGCCCGCATCCGCCGCCTCATCGCGGGCCGCGCCGGCGTCGACCCGGCCGGCATCTACGGCATGTTCTCCGCCATCGACCTGGGCACCGCGGCCCGCACGGCCACGGTCCTGCTGCTGTGGGTCGCCATCGTCACCAGCCATCAGCTGTCACCGATCTTCGCGCTGCTGACGGTCGTGGCGATCGGCGCGGCCCGCGGGCGCATCCGGTGGGGGCTGCTCGCATCGATGGTGGCCATCGAGGCGGCGTGGGTCGTGTACGGGTACCCGTACCTGAGCCATCACGGCTTCTCGCTCTTCGACTTCGACCCGTTGCACCGCTCGGGGCCGTCCGGCATCGACGACAACCCCGTCATGCCGGGCGTTCACGTCCGCGCGGCGGCCGTCTACCTGCTGTACTTCGGGATGTTCGCCCTCGGTGTGACGGGTGGCCTGCTGCGGGTCCGGCGAGGACGGATCGACATGGCGCCCGTGCTCGTCGCCGTCTCCCCGATCACGATGCTGGTCATGCAGAACTACGGCGGCGAGGGGCAGCTGCGCATCTACCTGTTCGCTTTGCCGTACCTGGCGTTCCTGGTCGCCTGGCTGTTCGTCACCGTCGGCGAGCGCCGGCTGCGCGGTGTGCGGGTCCAGGCCGTGGTGGCGGCCACGCTGGCCTGCGCCCTGGTCGCGCCGTTCCTGCTGGCGTACTACGGCCAGGAGAAGATCAACCGGGTGACGGGCGAGGACGTGGCGGCGGTGCGCTGGTTCTACGACCACGCGACGCCGGGGGAGTGGCTGTGCTTCGCCGCGCCCAGCCTGCCGAGCCGCGTCACCGGCAACTACGTCGACTTTCCGGTGCGCAGCGACACCGATCCGAACCTGCTGTCGTCGGAGGAGTTCAAGAAGGACCCGTCCGTCGAGAACGTCCTGCGCTTCCTCGACGGTGTCGACGGTGACCCGTACCTCGTGTTCACCCACAGCCAGCAGGACTACCTGGAGCTCTTCGGCATCATGCCGCCGGCGACGTATCAGGACCTGCGCCGGCGGCTCGACGAGTCGCCGCGCCTGCGCCGCGTCTACCGCACCGACCAGACCTCGATCTGGCAGCTCATCCGCACGTCGTGAGGGCGGCCGGCACGGTCGGGCCGGCCCGTTCCGTGGCGTCGAGCGAGAAGCCGACGTTCGCGGCCGCGCTGACCGCGTAGCGGTTGCAGCTGTGGCGGGCCGGCGCTCCGGAGGCGCTCACGACGGCCGGGGTCGCCACCGTGTTGCCCTCGAAGCGCAGGTTGCGCACGTCGCCACTGAGCACCGGCGGGTCGGAGGCCAGGGTGTTGGTGATGGTGGTGCGGGTGATGACCAGGTCGGTGACCGGAATCGCGAAGCGGTTGCCGACGTGCACCACGACGCCGCCGTGCGCGGCCCGGAAGTCGTTGTCGCGCAGCGTGATGCGCCGGGCCGAGGCCGTGCGCGAGTCGCCGCCGATCTCGAGGACACCGTCGGTCTCTTCGCCGGTGGCGTGGTGGATGACCAGGTCGTCGCCGTGATTCCAGATGTCGGCGAAGCCGCCGTCGTGGCCGTAGTCGTGGCTGGGCGCCCGGCAGCGGGTGCAGCTGCTCCAGCCGATCTGCGCGTCGTCGGCCTGGACGATGAAGCCGGTCGCGCCGTAGTCGTCGTCGCCGCCCACCGTGTTCACGACCATCTGCAGATCGTGGGCCTTGACCCGGCTCACGCGGGCACCGGCGCCCCGGATGAGCACGCCGATGCCGACGTGGTCGACCTCGGCGTCGCTGACGGCGCCGCGCCGGCCCTCGATCGTGATGCCGGCCCCGGCCGCGCCGGTCACCCGGAGGTTGCGGGCGACCTGGTAGTCGCCGGCCATCAACAGTCCGCTGCGGGCGGTGTCCGACGTGGCGGCCTGGAGCACCGGGGCCGGCCCGGTGCCGTAGGCGTCGAGGACGATCGGCGCGGCCGCGGTTCCGTTGCCGCGCACGGCGATGGGGCCCGCCCAGGTGCAGCCGCGGGCGAGCAGGACGGCGTCGCCCGGGCGCAGCGGTGCGGCCGTGGCGGCGGTGACCGTGCGCAGCGGCGCCTCGCGCGTGCCGGCGCTACGGTCGTTGCCGGCGGCGCAGTCGACGTACCTGACCCGGGGGGACGGCGTGGTCTCCGGACTGCCTGGAGGGCTCGACGCGGCTACGGCGGCGGTGGCGGACGCGCTGGGCCGGGCCGCCCGGGCCGAGGCGGCCTGGTCGCTGTGCCGCGGGCTCGGCGGGCTGTCGCGCGAGGCCACGGCGAGCGCGGCCGACCCCACCACCACGATCCCGACGAGGGCCAGCATCCGACGCATCACGTCCAACCGTAGCGGGCCGCGCGTCGCCGCCGGGCCGCAACGGCGAACAAGCAATGCCTTCTCCGGCCGGCGAATCATCGTCTGGCACCGATGCCACCGGCCGGCCGGCGCGCGCCGGGGCGGTGGTTCAGCCATCCGGGTTCGCCCGGCCGGGTCCGGCGAGTTCGCGATCGGGCGATGTTGCCGCCGGGCCACCCAGCGGCCCCGGAACCGTCAGTACGCTACGGCGGCATTCCTTCCCGCCGCCGGAGAGAGGCTGAGATCCATGCCCGACCGCGGATCTACCGTCGCGGATACGCCCGACGTCACCGTCGCGCTCGCCTGCCACACCGAGCGCCGGTGGGCGAGCATCTGCGCGGCCATCCGCTCGATCGGCACGCAGACGCTGCGGCCGCGGCAGGTCGTCGTCGCCGTCGACCACAACGGCGACCTGGCTGCGGCGCTGCGGGGGGAGTTCCCGGAGGCGGTCGTCGTCGAGAACACCGGCCCGCAGCGGGGCGCGTCGAGCACCCGCAACGCCGCCGTCGCGGCCGTCACCACGCCGGTCGTCGCCTTCCTGGACGACGACGAGGTGGCGGACCCCGCGTGGCTGGCCCGGCTCATGGGCCCGCTGGATGATCCGGCCGTCGTCGGCACCGGCGGCCGCTACAGGCCGCGGTGGCCGCGCCGTCAGCCCTGGTGGTTTCCGGCGGAGTTCGGCTGGGTGGTCGGGGCGCACTACCGCGGCATGCCGGTCGTGACGACGCCGGTGCGCAACGTGTGGGCGGGCAGTATGGCCGTGCGGGTCGAGGCCTTCCGCAGCGTCGACGGCTTCCGCGTCGACTTCGGCAAGGTCGGCAACCGCTCCCAGCCCGAGGACACCGACCTGTGCGTGCGCGTCGCCCGCCGGACCGGGGGCCGCTGGATGTACGTCCCGGACGCGATCGTGGATCATGAGGTGCCCCCGTCGCGAGCGACGCTGCGTTTCTTCCTGCGCCGCTGCTTCTCCGAGGGCGCCGGCAAGGTCGCCATGCGCGGCAGCCTGGACACGTCCCAGACGGGCGTGCTCGGCGCGGAGATGTCCTACATCCGCCGGGTGGTGCCGCTCGCCTTCCTCCGCGACCTCGCGACCGGCCGCCTGGGGCGGGCCGGAGTGATCGCGCTCGGGGTACTGGCGTCGGGGCTCGGCGCGACGGCCGCGTGGCTGCGCCCGGTCAGGCCGGCTCAATAACAGCTCCGGCGATGACCGGGTAGGCCTCGTCGTCCAGCGCCAGGCGGTGCCGGCCGACATCCTCGGCGGAGAGGCCGAGCATGAAGGCCGCCGCGGCGAGCGAGTTGCCGTGGCCGGCCACGGTGCCGCGGAGGCCGGCCAACTCGATGGTCCGGCGCAGGCCGGCCGGCGTCCAGCGCCACAGGTCGACGCTCGGCGCCTCGGGGTCGACGCGGCTGAGGCACGGCACCGTGACGACGGCCCGCCCGCCCGGCTTCAGGCTGCGCCCGACGTTGCGCAGGGCGGCCACCGGGTCCGTGTACTGCAACGTCTGGGTCAGCACCACGCAGTCGAAGGTGGCCGCCGGCAGCGACTCCGGCTCGTTGAGATCGGCGATCAGAGTCGCGCGGGTGTTGCTCTCGTCGATGTCGAGCACTGTCGTGTGCTCGACGGCGTCGATCTCGCCGGTGTATTGGGCCGACTGCACCTCCAGAGCCGATCCTTTGAGCCGGCCCCGGTTCGCGGCGATGAACCGCTCGATGTAGTAGCGGTCGACCGGGAGTCCCCGATCCCAGCCCCAGAACTCGCTGAACGGCGCGCGGGTATTGATGTTGCCCCACTGCACGCGTGAGCCGGGCAGGCCGCGCCGGGCGGCCTGGGCTGCCTGTTGCAGGCCGGTCCGGGCGGGCTCCGGCAGGTAGCGCCGGGCCAACCGACCGGCCGTGATGAACAGCATCGACATGGGAGCCCCTCGCGTTCGGCTGGTTTCCGCCACCCAACCAGCCGCGGCCGGTCGGGGCGAGCGCTGCCCGGCGACGCTATCCGATTCGGTGACAGCGCCACCCGATGGCGTTCGTCCGTTCGCCGCCGGGCGCCGTCGGACGTCGAGCGAGAGCCGTCGACCGGGCCGCCGTGCTCGCCGGATTCGGGGCGAGTTCAGCACGAGCATCCCTGGTTGTCCGCTTCGGGCCGGGAGAGCATTGTCGGGTTCGGAGATATTTGCGGAAGGACAACTAGATGAGCCCACTACATGTCGTGATCCTCGCCGCCGGGATGGGAACCCGGCTCGGACGGTCCGATCCGAAGCCGCTGACCCGCCTCGCCGACGGCCGCAGCATCATGGCGCAGCAGGTGGCCAACGTCCGGCACGTCTTCGGCCGGCGCGCCCGGATCATGACAGTAGTGGGGTACCGCAAAGAACAGGTCATGGCGGCGTTCCCGGACTTCGTGTTTCTCTACAACAAGCAGTTCGAGCGAACCAACACGTCCAAGAGCCTCCTGCTGGGCCTGCGCGCGGCGGCACCCAGCGGCGCGCTCTGGCTCAACGGCGACGTGGTGTTCGACGCCGACGTACTGCACCGGGCGGCGCCGCTGATCGACGCCGAGCAGTCGTTCCTGTGCGTCAACACGGCGTCCGTCGGCGAGGAGGAGATGAAGTACACGCTCGGCAAGGACGGCTGCGTCGCCGCGCTGTCCAAGCGCCTCGCCGGCGGTCTCGGCGAGGCGGTCGGCATCAACTACGTGTCCCGCCACCACATCTCGACCCTGGTCCGGCGGCTCGAGGAGTGCCGGCCACAGGACTACTTCGAGCGCGGCATCGAGCTCGCCGTCAAGCACGACAGCATCCGTTTCGCGGCGCTGGACGTGTCGGGCAGCTTCGCGGTCGAGGTCGACTTCCCGGAGGACCTGGAGCGCGTCAACACCGAGCGGCGCGACGGCCGGGCCCGCCCGCCGAACCTGCTCCACCGCCCGTAGCGAGCCGGCGATCGCACTGGGACCGTGTTGTACGCGGGCCTGCTCGCGATCACCTGGGACACCCCCGGCCCCGAGATCGTGCCCGCCGTGGCCGGCGGCTTCATCGTGCTCGTGCTTCGCGGGCGTGGGCCACGGACTTCCGGGCGGTCCTGGCGGCGCGGTCCGGTGCATCGGCCGGAGGATGCCGCTGCGCGAGGCGCTCGACGGCACGGACGTCTGGCCCGAGCTGCGGACGGCGATCGAGGCCACGTACGCGGAGCTGATGCCCGGCGCCACGCACGAGACCAGGCCGACCGGCGAGCAGGCGGCCCAGGCTCAGCAGTGGGGCGCGTGGTTCGAGAACTGACCGCGAGCCCGCTCAGGCCACCCTTCTGCACATGCGGCCGCCGGCGCTGCGGTGGGTGGGGTGGGCGTTGTTGTCGCCCAGGTAGGAGATCAGGTAGACGCGGTTGTGGCCGGTCAGGGAGTGCGGGGGCAGGCCGGCTGGGGCGAAGAGGTCCTGGGCTATGGGGGCGTATCGCTGTGGGGGCGCGGTGACGGTACCCCCGGCGAAGGCTTTGAAAATGGCTTCTTGGTCGGGGTCCGTGGGCTCGTAGGTGATGGTCTCTTCGAGTTGGTCGTCGACGACCCGGACGTCCACTCGGAGTTGTTGGGAGCGGTAGGTGCCGGCGTAGCGGGCCAGGTTGTTCACCGGTTCGGGGGTGAGCTGGGGGAACCGTACCTCCGTGTGCCGGCCCAGCAGCCACGGCAGGAGGTCGTTGTGCAGGGCGAAGGCCCTCGGGTCGTTGCCGTACGCGGTGAAGACCAGGTCCAGTTCCGGGGCTACCGCCAGCACCGCCACGCCGCCGGGGGAGGCGCCGGACATGGACAGGACGGTGACCGGGCCGAAGTCCTCCAGGAGCCAGCCCATGCCGATCGGTGGCACGTTGGGCACGCCCATGTCGTGGGTGACCTTGGCCATCGGGTTGTCCTGGCGGAGGTGGGAGCGGCCGAGTGTGAGGAGGTCCTCGACGGTGCCCATCGGGGTGGCGCCGGCGGCGGCCCAGGTGTCGGGGAGTTTGAACATGCTTGTGGGGCGGGCAGATCCGTCCTCGTTGGGGAAGTGGCCGATCGCGATGTCCGCGGCCGCGCCCCGCATGCCCAGCTTCGCGTAGATGTCGCGGCGCACGAGGTCCATGTAGGGCTCGCCGGTGACGGCCTCCAGGAGGTGGCCGGCGACGATCATGCCGCCGTTGGAGTAGCTGATGTACTGGCCGGGCTCGAACAGCGTGCCGCACTGGGTCGCCAGGCCCTCCAGGTAGTTCTGGCGCGGGAAGTACAGGTCGGCGTCGATCCCGCTGGTGTGGTTGAGCAGGTGGCGGACTTGGATCTTCTCGGCGGCGCCGGGCTCGTTGAGCTGGAACTGCGGCAGGTATCGCACCACGGGCGCGTCCAGGTCCAGACGGCCCTGCCCCACCTGCTCCAGGACCAGCATCGTGGTCATGATCTTGGTGATCGAGCCGAACAGGAATGCGGTGTCCGGTCGCATCTGGGCGCCGGTGGTCACGTTCGCGACGCCGTGGGCGGCGATCTCGGTCTCGCCGGCGTGGTAGACGCCGGCGACGAAACCCGGGACACCGGTGGCGTTGCAGAACTCGCTGATCTTCTGCTGCATCTCGCTCATGCGTCGATCGTCGAAGGTTGCCCCTGGGGCAAGGTCAAGCCCGGCGTCCCGGCCGGCGATAATTGCTGTCTCACCATCAGCTACATGGCATATTTCTGGTCAACGTGAATGAATCGTCATGCATTACTCGGCGTCGGCGATACTGCGAAGAGGTACCTTTCGCGAGGGGGCGCCATGACGGCGCGGAAGCCGGTGGATCTCGACGGGACGGTGCGCCTGCTGGCGAAGCTCTTGCTTCTGGCGACGCTCGCCACCGCAATCATTGCTGCCTTCAGCCTGGTTGCCTGGTCGCCGCTGCTCATCTATTCCCTATACGACGACGACCGCGACTGGGCGCGTCTCGGCGACATCGGTCAGGCATATGGTCAGGCATCGGCACTATTGTCGACCGCCGCGCTCATCGTGGTGTCAGCCTCGCTGGCTGTGCAGCGTAACAGCTTCCGGCGGGCGCTTCGTGATGATCACCGGCGGCGCAATCGCGAGACTGTGCTGCTCTCGATGCGCACGCCGGCATACTCGCAGTGCTGGGGATCCCGCTTCGCGCCCGCACACGTGGACGAGCGACTGTTCTACTTCGCAGGATTTGTTGTCCTGAATTGGGAGTTCGCGTGGGAAGATCGAGTCATCAATGAGCGTGAACTCCGAGTAAATCTACGATCTTACTTCGACTCCGAAGTGCCGCGAATGTATTGGGAGCGGTACGGCGACTGGCATGATCCGCAGCGCCGCTGGCCGCGACGCGATCGATTCCGGGCGATCGTGAATGAAGAGTACCTACGGGCGATCAAGAACGGACCGCCCGCCCGCTGCCACGAACCCATGACGGACGGCATGGCCGAGCGTCCCCTCTTTCACCGAGGTGACGAATGATCGCCAATCCGCAGCCGAAAACGCTACGACTGCGGCGGGAAGGTTTGAGCTCCGCACGCGGACCAAGGGGCCAATAAACGAAACTTCTACACAATTGTGCTCGCTGACGCATGCTCGATGCCATGAACGGTCCGGGCTCAAGGGGGTCCGTGCTCCTCAACGACGACAGACGTCCGGTAAGCTGTGCCAATCACAATACGTAACGGCGCGACTACGCGTAGTCCCAACCGCTAACAGCGGGCGCACTTTATCTGATGATCTCGAACGAACGCCAATTCGCCGGCCGTCGCACATGCTTCTGGACGGCGCTGGCCTCTTCGGCTGGGCCACGCTGAACCGGCCGATGTTCGATCAGTCCAGGTCGGCGGGGCACCGCGCTGCACTGTTCGTTCGGCTGTTGATGCGGACCGCGCACCCGACGAACTAGGCGCTCTGTCGGACCGCCGTGCGGATGTCGTTCAGCTACAGGCGATCCAGGCCGACCGCAATGGCTGAAGCCAAGACCGCGGGAGGTTGGGATGAAGCCCGCCACCACGCCCATGCCCGCGTCGAGGACCGCATCCGAACCGGCAAAGACACCGGCTTCGGCCGGTTCCCGTCCCGCGTCTTCGCCATCAACGCCGCCTGGCTGCAGGTCGGGGGCTAGTGGAAGATCTTCAACCCGATGACGCCGGCGACGACCAGGAGGAGGGCGAGGATTCTGGGGAGGCCGGCGGAGTCGCCCAGCCAGAGCATGCCGGCGACCGCGGTGCCGGCCGCGCCGATGCCGACCCAGACCGCGTAGCCGGTGCCGACCGGGATCGAGCGGAGGGCGTAGCCGAGGCCGGCCATGCTCAGGGCCAGAGCTACGGCGAACGTGGCGGTGGGGATGGGGCGGGTGAAGCCGGCGGAGCGGCTCAGGGCGATGGCCCACACCGACTCGAAGAGGCCTGAGATGACGAGGATGATCCACGGCATGGTGACGGCACCTGGACTTTCTGGTGGTCGTCTTGTCAGGCCGGGTACGACTCCACTCGTCCGGGACGGCCGCAAACATCACACGGCGTCACGTTCAGTATAGCCAGTTTCCCTAGCGATCGATTACCTTCCTTGGTGATGGAACACACCCGGATCGACACGTCGGTGCCGCACCCCGCGCGGCGATACAGCTACTGGCTCGGCGGCAAGGACCACTTCGCGGCCGACCGGGAGTCCGGCGACGCCATCGCCCGGGCGTTTCCCGCGGTCGTGGAGCTGGCCCGGGCCAACCGGGCGTTCCTGCGGCGGGCCGTGCGATACGTCGCCGAGGCCGGCGTGCGGCAGTTCCTCGACATCGGCACGGGACTGCCCGCGCCGGACAACACCCACGAGGTCGCGCAGCGGGTCTCGGCGGACGCCCGCGTGGTGTACGTCGACAACGACCCGATCGTCATGATGCACGCGCAGGCGCTGCTGGTCGGGGACCCGCGGGGGCGGACCGCGTACATCGAGGCCGACATCCGGGAGCCGGCCGTGATCCTCGAGCACAAGGAGCTGCGCGACACCCTCGACCTGGCCCAGCCGGTCGCGCTGCTGCTGGTCACGACCCTGCACTTCGTGCACGACGACGCGCAGGTCGCCGACATCACCCGGCAGCTGATCGAGCCGCTGGCGCCGGGGAGCTTCGTCGTGCTCAGCCACGGCACGATGGACTTCAGCAACGCCGAGGGTATCGAGGCCTACGAGCGCATGTTCGCCGCCCGCGGCACCGACGTGCGGGCGCGGTCACGGGCGGTGCTCGCCGGATACCTCCGCGGGCTGGAGCTCGTCGAACCCGGGATCGTTCCCGTCGCTGACTGGCACCCCGAGGACCCCGACGCCCCCCGCCCGGTCAGCCAGGACCTGGGCATCGTCGGTGTGGTCGCGCGCAAACCCTGACTTCTTCCCGGATTCGGCCTCACCGTTGCCGCAGGGCGGTGCGCAGCCGCAGCGGCGGGTGGGTGAGCCAGCCGCGCAGCCGGTTCCCGCGCACGGTGGCGTCACCCCGCCGGGCCGCGGCCAGGACCGCCCGGAAATCCGTGGCCCACGCGCGCATGGCGGCCGCACCGACCTGCCGCACGGCGAGCCGGTCGCAGGCGGCCTCCGCCCACCAGCGCCCGGCGACGGACAGTACCGGTGTGCCGAACCCGGCCAGCAGCATCGCCCGCGGATCGAAGCTCAGCAACGCCCCGAACAGCGCACCGAGCCCGAGCAGCCCGGAGACGATCCAGATCTCGCTGTCCCGGCGGGCGAGGTGCGCCACCTCGTGCCAGAGCACGAACCGGGCCCGGCCGGGATCGCGCTCAGTGTGCGCGGAGATGAGCACGACCGCTCGCCGCCCCAGCCGGTAGCACCGATCCCCGCCGAATCCTTCGTGGACGTACACCTGCAGCTTCCGCAGACCGAGGCGTTTGAGCAGCACCTCCGCGTTGTCGGGCAGCGGCACCGCCGCCTCGGACCTGGCCGTCGACTGCCTGATCCGCCGGAGCACCTGCAGCGGGACGGTGAGCAGCACCAGCACGATGAAGCCGCCGGCCACGGCGAGCACGATCTCGGGGCCGGAGGTGTTCCAGGTGGTGGCGAGCAGACCCGCGTACAACAAGGTCCAGAGCAGCAGTGCGGCCGTCAGGCTGCCCAGCCACGCCCGCCTGGGGACATCGGCCGCGCGGTCGCGAAGCTCTTCCAGTACCGGCGCGATGCAACTGGCCACCGTCTCCGGGCAGCACTTCGCGTGGTCGGACAGCGACGGCGCGGTGTGTATCAGTTGCGCGGCCGGCCCTTCCAGCAGGACTGTGAGCAGGTCGATGGTGGTGACGGCGGTGCGGTTGTCGGCCCGGGCGCGCTGCATGGCCGCCTCGATCACGGCCTTGGCCTCCGCGGCGAACACGACGCCGCCACCACCAATGGGCTCGGGCGGGAAGCGCGCGGCACCCGCGGCTCGAAGGGTCTCGACGTCCGCGCCGAGCGCGTGTTTGGCACCGCCTTCGGCTTCGGCCAGGCCGAGCAGCAGATGCCACGCGGCGACCTGGCCGCCGGCCGCCTTCGCGGCGAGCTCGACCGCGCGCCTTGCCTGATCCGTGAGCCGCATGGGCACGAGGGTGCCACAGCGGCCGGCCCGGACGCTCACCGCGCCCGGGCCGCGTCTGCGGAGCCTTACAGCTTGCCGGCTCCCGCGCCGGAGGTGACCGACGCCTTCACCGTCGAGACGTCCTGGGCCGTGTACGCGTAGGGGATCGCGGCGACCGTGCCGTTGGTCTCGCACGGGCCGGAGTTGGTGAGGGAGTTGTTGCGGGCGACCAGGCGGCCCGGGGCCGAGTCGGCGTAGCCGCTGGCTGACCAGCAGGCCTGCTGGACGTTCTCGAACACGTTGGCCTCGACCAGGAGGCCGGCGTTCATCGTGGAGGCGATGGCGTAGGAGGACGTGTTGTGGTTGATGTTCGTGTAGTAGTTGTTGTACACGTGGACCGTCTCGCCGAAGCGGACGCGGGGGCTGCGTTCGAACGTGTTGTCGAACCAGTTGTGGTGGTACGTCACGCGCAGGTGGCCGGTGTCCTCGGAGGCGTTGCCGTCGGAGTGGCCGACCAGTGACGTCTTCCAGTGGTCACGGATGATGTTCCAGCTGACCGTGACGTAGTCGCCGGCGTGGGTGATGTCGATCATCCCGTCGTAGACGTCCGGGTCGTTCTCGATCGTGCTCCACATGGTGTTGTGGTCGATCCAGATGTGGTCGGCGTTCTCGATCTGGATGGCGTCGTTGCCGAGTACGCCGCGGATGTTCAGGTTCTGGATGATGACGTTCGCCGGGGCCATGTCCTCGATGTTCAGGGTCGCGCCGGAGATGCCCGAGTTCGCGCCGACGCCGCGGATCGTCTTGTCGGCGCTGATCTCGACGGTGCCGGAGCCGGTGAGCGCGCCGTTGACGAGGATCGTGCGGGCGCCCGCGGCCTGGGCCTGGGCGCGGAAGTCGGCGAACGTGCTCACGGTGACCGTCGGTCCGGCCGCGCCGCCGGTCGTCCCCGCGCCCCAGCCGACGGCCGAGCCCACCGGCGGCGGGGGACCGGTACTGACCGAAGGTGTCGGCGACGCTGACGTCGGGGCGGGCCCGGCGGCGTCGCTGACGACCACGTCGTCGAAGGCGCCGGCGACGTAGTTGGCCAGAAGTCCCACGCGGCCGGTGCTGTAGGAGGTGTCGGTGGCCGCGACGACCTGGGTGCCGTTGACCGAGCCGGTGAGCGCGCTGCCGTTGGCGGCCAGGGACAGCGTGTAGGCGGTGCCGGTGGCGGCGCTGAACGGCGCGGACGCGAGCGTGGT
Organism: Dactylosporangium sp. NPDC051541; assembly: GCF_044454505.1. Lineage (NCBI taxonomy): Bacteria > Bacillati > Actinomycetota > Actinomycetes > Micromonosporales > Micromonosporaceae > Dactylosporangium > Dactylosporangium sp. NPDC051541. The sequence goes on along the minus strand of NZ_JBITDU010000023.1, from coordinate 113,293 downwards.
CGTCGCGCCCTTCCTGATCTGTACGGCGTTGGCGGTGAGGACGAGCGCGTAGAAGTTCGACGAGCTCTGGGCCCGGGCGGCGACGCCGATCCCGCGCGATGCCGAGCCGCCGAACGTGGACGCGGTGACCCTGGCCGTCACTGTTGTGGTGGACCAGGTGGTACTGCCGGCCAGGGCCTTGGCGGAGGCGCTGGAGCTGCTCTGCGCGTAGGCGCCGGAGCCGGCCGACCAGCTGCCGCCGGACGTGCTCCAGCCGTTGGCGTTACCGTCGTTGAAGTCGTCGGAGAAGAGCGTGGCGGCACTGGCGGCCGAGGCCAGCGCCACGACCACCGCCACGGCGGCACCGGTGGCGAGTCCAGCCTGGACGAGTTGCGCTTTCCGCACGGTGACCTCCTTCGGTCAGGGAATGCGCTTTCCTGAACACGTTCCGAGATCAAGAGAAGTCGGTCAATGGCTGGGCGTGTGCAGGTTTGTTGCAGGCTCAGGGCGCGATGCGCTCACGGGTCGCGGTGGGCGTCGTGGACGCGCTGCGCCGCCCCGATCTCGTCGACGTTGTCCCGGATCCAGGTCACCACCTCGGCCAGCCGGATGGCCAGCCCGTGGCCCAGCGGTGTCAGCCCGTACGTCACGCTGGGGGGCGCGGTCGCCCGGACCGTGCGGTAGACCAGGCCGTCCCGGGACAACGTCCGGAGGTTCTGCGCCAGCATCTTCTCGGTGATCCCGCCGATGCGGTCGCGCACTTCGTAGAAGCGCAGCTCGCCGTCGTGCAGCAGGGCCAGGATCAGCATTCCCCAGCGGTTCGTGACGTGCTCGAACACCACGCGGCCCGGGCAGGCGTTGTTGAATACGTCACCCGGGTCGTCGCCGCTGCCCACTTTGACCTCGAAGCCACCCCGCACGACCGGAGCTTACCTGTAGGTATGAGCTATCTCGGGGATAGCTCGGGTCGCTAGGTTCGCTGCTATGCATTCGAAGGCTTCGGTGCTTGTCACCGGTGCGACCGGCAACGTCGGCCGGCACGTTGTCGCGCAGTTGCGTGCTCAGGGCACGCCGGTCACCGCGTTCGCGCGCACGATCGAGGACGACGGTGTGCGGGCCGTGCGCGGCGACCTGACCAGACCCGAGACGATCCCGCCGGCCGAAACCGTCTTCCTCCTCTGGCGAAATCTGCCGTCCGCGGCCGCACCGGCCGTCATCGACCGGCTGGCCGTGCACGCCAAGCGGATCGTGCTGCTGTCGTCGGCGGTGGTCGGCGAACGAAACCCCGTCGGCGAACCGAACCCCATCGGCGAGCTTCACAAAGACCTCGAGGATCTCGTGGAGCGGGCCGGGGTCGAGTGGACGTTTCTGCGTCCGGGGCAGTTCGCCGCCAACACTCTTGAGTGGGTGCCGCAGATCCGGGGCGGTGACGTGGTTCGCGGGAGCCACGGCGACGCGGCGCTCACGTTGTTGCACGAGCGCGATCTGGCCGCCGTCGCGGTCGCGGCGCTCACCGGGGACGGGCATGCCGGGCAGCGGTATGTGCTGACCGGGCCCGAGGTGCACATCCGGGCCGGGCTGGTGCCGATCATCGCGCGGGTGCTCGGCCGGGACCTGCGCTGGGAGGAGGGCAGCGAAGCGGAGGAGCGGGCGCGCATGCGGGCCTGGATGCCGGCCGCGTTCGTCGATGTCGTGCTCGCGAGCCGGTACCACCGGCCGCATCACACCACGACCGTCGAAGCGATCCTCGGTGCGCCGGCGCGTGGCTACCGGGAATGGGTCGAGGATCACATCGCTGATTTCCGGAATGCCCCACCAAAACAATAGGTTGCGCGGGGTATGACAACGATCGGACTCATCGGCAGCGGCAACATCGGCAGCACCGTGGCCAAGCTGGCCGTCGACGCCGGCTACGACGTGGTGCTGAGCAACTCGCGCGGGCCGGAGACCCTGGCCGACCTGGTCGCGGCGCTCGGGCCGAAGGCTCGCGCGGCCCGCCCGGCGGAGGCGGCGGCGGCCGGGGACATCGTCGTGGTGACCGTGCCGCTGAAGGCGTATCGGGACGTGCCGGCCGAGCCGCTCGCGGGCAAGGTGGTCATCGACACGAACAACTACTACCCGGAGCGCGACGGGCAGATCGCCGAGCTCGACAGCGGTACCGCCACCACCAGCGGCCTGCTCCAGGAGCATCTCGGCACCGCGAAGGTCGTCAAGGGCTTCAACAACATCTACTTCAAGCACCTCGCCGAGCAGGGCCGCCCGAGCGGCACCGCGGACCGCGCCGCGCTGCCGATCTTCGGTGACGCCCCGGACGCGAAGCGCGCGGCCACCGAGTTCCTGGACACCATCGGCTACGACGCCGTCGACGGCGGGACCCTGGCCGACAGCTGGCGCTCCGAGCGGGACACGCCCGTCTACGTCCAGCCCTACCGCGACGCCCAGGCCGACACCGCGAGCGTCCGCGCCCGTCTCGACGAGGCTGCCCGCTGACACTCCCGGCGGGGGGTACATACACCCCCCCCGCCGGACCTACCTGGCGAACTGGGACGGTATCCACTCCGAGAACGCCGGGACGTACGCCAGCAGGATGATCGTGGCGAACATGACGGCCATGAACGGCAGCATCGGCCGCAGCATGTCCACGATCTTGATCCGGGCGATACCGCACACGATGAAGCAGGCCGACCCCAGCGGCGGCGTGACCAGGGAGATGCCGAACACCGCCAGGCTGAAGATGGCGAAGTGCAGCTCGCCCATGCCGGCGTCGCGGGCCAGGGGCATGAACAGCGGGATGAGCACGACGAGAGCCGGCACGCCGTCGAGGAGCGCGCCGAGGATCCAGAACAGGATCATCACGATCGTGACGAACAGGAAGTAGTTGCCGGTGAACTGCCCGGCCCACTCGGCCAGGACGACCTCGACCTGGTCGTAGGCGAGCATGTAGGCCAGCAGCTGCGCCACCCCGACCAGCGACAGCACCACGCCCGAGGTGCGGCCCGCGTTGACGAACACGGACGTCCACTCACCGCGCGGGATCGTGCGGTACACCAGAGCCAGCAAGGTCGCGTAGAGGACGGCGACGGCGGCCGCCTCGGTCGCGGTGAAGACGCCCCAGAGGATCCCGCCGAGGATGATGACCGGGGCGATGAGCGGCGGCAGGGCGGCCAGGCCGGCCCGGCCCAGCTCGCCCGGGGTGACCCGGACCCGCTCGGTGGTCGGCTCGCGATACTTGGCGTAGAAGTAGATGACGAAGCCCTTGCCGATCGCCACGACCACCGCGGGGACCAGCGAGGCCAGGAACAGGTCGCGGATCGAGAGGTTGGCGACGGTACCCAGGACGATCATGGTGATCGAGGGCGGGATGAGGATGCCCGTCCCCGACGCGGCCGCCACGATCGAGGCCGACCACGGCCGGCGGTACCCGGCTTTCGTCATCGGCGGGATCATCGTCGAGCCGATCGCGGCCGCGTCGGCGTTCACCGAGCCGGACAGGCCGGAGAACAGCATGGTCGAGGCGACCACGCTCATCCCGAGCCCGCCGGTCATCCAGCCGACGAGCATCGTGACGAAGCGGATGAGCCGCTCGGCCGCGCCCGACCGGTGCAGGATCTCGCCGGTGAGCACGAACAGCGGGATCGCCAGCAGCGTGAACGAGTTCAGGCCGTGGAACACCGCCTGCGAGGCGATGGACAGCGGCACGTCGTCGGTGCTGGCCTGGATGAGCCCGACCGCGCCCAGGGCGGCCACGATCGGCACGCCCAGCACGATGAACGCGATGATGCCCAGGAAAGCCAGCCCGAAGCTCATGCCGCCACCTCGACAACCTCTGGTACATCGGCGCCGCGCGCGAGATCGACGATGTGCGTGACGATGTGGATCAGCCCGAGCACGGCACCGAGGGGCAGCGGCAGGAAGGCCGCCCACAACGGGATGCCGACGGGGGAGACGACGTCGCGCTGCTCCCACAGGTACATCGCGCCGCCGATCCCGATGCAGGCCAGGACCACGCCCAGCACGAGCAGTTCGGCGACCCGCAGCCAGCGCCGCGTCCGAGCCCCGATGCGGCGCTCGAACAGGTGCAGGGCCACGTGGGCGTTGTCACGGATCCCGATGGCGAACCCGACGAACGCGATGTACACCAGCAGGTCGGTCGCCACCTCGTTGGACCACGACAGCGGCTGCTCCAGGGCGTAGCGGAAGAACACCTGCGCGAGGATCACCAGGACGGTGCCCGCGAGCAGGGCGAAGATGAGCGCGTTCTCGACAACGCGCAGGACTTTCGACACGTCAGGCCACCGGGAGGTACTTCACCAGGTCGCCGAACGTGGCGCGGTTCTTCTCCAGCACGGGCTTCACGGCCTGCTGGAACGCGGCGACGTCGACGTCGTCGTTGATCTTCGCGCCCTTGTCGGTGGCCTCTTTGACATACTTGTCGGTCTCGTCGGTCCACAGCTCCCGCTCGCGCTGCTCGGCCTCCTTGCCGGCCTGCACGAAGGCGTCCTGGTGCTCCTTGGACTGGTCGTTGAACCACTTCTTGCTCACCAGCAGCGCGTCGATGCCGAACTGGTGGCGGGTCCAGGACCAGAACTTGGCCTCCTCCACGTGCTTGTTCGTCACGTAGAAGATCGGGTTGTTCTCGGCGCCGTCGATGACGCCCTGCTGCAGCGCCGAGTAGATCTCGTTGGTGGCCAGGGGCGTGGCCTGGGCGCCGAGGGTGTTGAACGTGTCGATGGCGACGGCGTCCTGCGGCACCCGGATGCGCATGCCCTTGAGGTCGGCCGGGGTCTTGATGGCGTGCTTCTTGTTGTAGACGTTGCGGGCGCCGGAGTCGAACCAGCCCAGCACCTTGAGGTCGTAGCCGTCGAGGACGGAGGCGAGGTTCTTGCCCAGGTCGCCGGCGAGTGCGGTGAAGAGGTCGGCCTGCTTGGTGAACGCGTAGGGCACCGAGAGCACGCCGAGCCGCTTGTCGAACGCGGTCAGGTTGGCGAACAGCGTCTTGGTCATCTGCAGGGTGCCGTTGCGGACCTGCTCGTTCATCCGGTTGTGGTCGCCGAGCGTGCCGTTGGGGAAGACCTTGACCGTGTAGGCGTTGCCGGTCAGGTTCGCGAGCCGCTCGCCGAAGTACTTCTCGGCCGCGATCTCCGGGTTGCTGTCGTTCACGGTGTCGCCGAGCCGCACGTCGGTCTTACCACCGCTGCCGCCGCCGCTGCTGCCACAGGCGGCCAGGGAGGCCGCGGCAGCCGTGCCGACGGAGATCTTGATGAAGTGCCGCCTGTCCATGGCGCGAAGTCCTTCCGGTTTCAGGGGTGTCCGGAGACATTGACGGACTGTACTGTGTTCCGTGAGACGGAACAAGCTTCTGTACGATGGAACGGAGTCTTACATGGAAGTGCGCCACGCGTCGTCCCCGGAGGACGTCGACCGGATGGGCACCGAGGAGCTGCGGGGGCGCTTCCTGGTGCCGGGCCTGGTCGCCGGGGCGATGGTCCGCCTCGTGTACAGCCACCACGACCGCCTGGTCGTCGGCGGAGTCACGCCCGGCACGGAGAGCGTCGCGCTGCCCAATCCGGGTGCACTGCGCTCGGAGTACTTCCTGGAGCGCCGCGAGCTCGGCGTCGTCAACGTGGGCACGGCGACCGGCCGCGTGACCGTCGACGGCGAACAGTTCGAGCTGGCGCCGAAGGAGTGCCTGTACGTCGGCCGCGGCGCGCGGGACGTGGCGTTCGCCGGGCACGGGGCGAGCTACTACCTGGTCTCGACCCCGGCCCACGCGGCCTATCCGACGCGCTGCGCGGGGCTGGCCGACGCCGAGCCGGTCAAGCTCGGCGGGATCGAGGGCTCCAACGAGCGCACGATCTACAAGTACATCCACCTCAACGGCATCCGCAGCAGTCAACTGGTGCTCGGGGTGACGGTGCTGGCCCCCGGCAGCATGTGGAACACGATGCCGTGCCACGTGCACGACCGCCGCACCGAGGTGTACTTCTACTTCGATCTCCCCGCGGACCAGCGCGTCGTACACCTGATGGGGCGGCCCGATGCCACCCGCAACCTCATCCTGGCCGGTGGCGATGCCGTGATCTCGCCGCCGTGGTCCGTCCACTGCGGCTTCGGCACGCGCAACTACGCGTTCGTGTGGGCGATGGGCGGGGAGAACCAGGCGTACGACGACGTCGAGGTCGTCGCCGTCCAGGATCTGCGGTGACCCCGTTCGACCTGGCCGGGCGGGTCGCGCTGGTGACCGGGGCGGGCAAGGGCATCGGGCGGGCGATCGCGATCGGGCTGGCCCGGGCCGGGGCCGACGTGGTCCTGCACGGCCGGCGCGACGCCGACCTGGACGAAGTGGCTTCGGCGGTACGGCGGGAAGGCCGGACCGCCGAGCGCTGGGTCCAGGACCTCGCGGCCGAGCCGGAGGCGCTCGCCGTCGCCGCGGCCGCCCTCGGGGCCGTGGACATCCTGGTCAACAACGCCGGCGTGATCCACCGGTCGCCGGCGCTGCAGCAGACGTACGACACCTGGCGGGGCGTCCTCGCGGTGAACCTCGACGCCGTCTTCGTGCTCACCCGGGCCCTCGGCGCGGGCATGCTCGCCCGCGGCCGCGGCAAGGTGATCACGGTGGCGTCGCTGCTGTCGTTCCAGGGCGGGCTCAACGTCGCCGGCTACACCGCGAGCAAGCACGCCGTGGCCGGGCTGACCCGCGCCCTGGCCAACGAGTGGAGCGCCCAAGGTGTGCAGGTCAACGCGATCGCGCCGGGATACATCGAGACGGCCAACACGGACCCGTTGCGGGCCGACGCCGATCGGGAGCGGGCCATCCGCGACCGGATCCCGGCCGGCCGCTGGGGGAGCCCCGAGGACCTCGCCGGCGCCGCCGTCTTCCTGGCGTCCCCGGCCGCGGACTACGTGGCCGGTCACGTGCTCGTCGTCGACGGCGGCTGGATGGCCCGGTGAAGATAGGGTGGTCCGGTGACGACCGGGATGCCCAGCGGGTCCATCGACAAGGCCCTGACCGTGCTGGAGGCCCTGGCCGAGCACAGCCGGCTGACCGACATCGCGGCCGCCTCGGGCCTGCCGAAGTCGACCGTCCACCGCATCCTGCAGTCGCTGATCGGCTGGGGGTTCGCGCTGGCCGACGGCAACGGCGGCTACCTGCCGGGCCCGCGCATCCTGACCCTCGCGGGCCGGGTGATGAGCCGCTTCGACCCGGCCCAGCACGCCCGCGCCGCCCTGCGCGACCTGCGCGACCGCACCGGCATGACCGTGCACTTCGCGATCCGCGGCGGCGACGAGATCGTCTATGTCGACAAGATCGAGGGCCGCCGGCCGTACCAGATGAAGTCCCGCGTCGGCATGAGCGTCCCGCTGCACACCACCGCGATCGGCAAGGTCGTGCTGGCCCAGCTGGACGACGCCGAGACCGCCGCGATCGTCGGGCGCACCGGCCTGGCCGCCATCACCGCACGGTCGATCACCGACCCGGCGGTGCTGCGCGAGCAGCTGGGAGCGGCTCGCGTCCACGGCTACGCGGTCGACGACGGCGAGAACGACACCGAGATCCGCTGCATCGGCGCCGCGGTCTTCGACCACACCGGCAACGTGCTCGGCGGCATCTCCATCTCGGCGCTGTCGTTCGAGCTCGACCTGGCCAGCGAGGCCCTGATCGCCGAGGTGACGGCCGCCGCCGACGCGGTGTCCCTGGCCCTCGGCGCGCCCGCGGCCCGCCTCGAACTTTCGTCATAGACATCTTGGAGCGTCAATGCCAAACATCACCGTGGAACTGCTGTCCGGTCGCACCCTGGACCAGCGCCGCGAGTTCGCCGAGGCCGTGACGGCCGCGGCTGTGCAGATCCTCAACGCGAAGCGGCCGTCGGTCCGGATCCTGTTCCTGGAGATCGAGAAGTCCGACGTCGCGAACGGCGGCGTGCTGGAGTCCGACAAGGACTGACCCGTTGTGTGCGGTGGCCTCCTGACACGGGGTCACCGCAGCAATGGCACCAGCTGATCCCCCTGCCGCGCGATCTCCGGCAGATACGGCGTGTCCGAGAGCACGAAGTGCGTGACGCCCAGCTCGCGGTAGCGGTTGAGGGACTTCGCGACGTCCGCGGCCGAGCCGACGAGCCACGTGGTGCCGGCCCCGGCCCCGCCGACCCGCCCCGGCGCCGTGTACAGGTTGTCGTCGAGCACGTCACCGCGCGCCGCCAGCTCCTGCAGCCGGCTCTGCCCCACGGCCGCGTCCCAGTCGGCGCTGCGGGCGACTCCGGTCGCGGCCATCGTCGCGACCCGGGCCTCGGCCTCCGCCCACGCCTCCGCGGCCGTGTCCCGGACGACCGTCGTGATCCGCAGCCCGAAGTCCAGCGGCGCGTGCTCCCGGCCCACCTCGGCCTCCAGCGCACGCAGCCGGGCGATCCGCTCCCGCACCCCGTCGAGCGGCTCCCCCCAGAACAGCTGCACGTCGGCCTCGGCGGCGGCCACCCACTCGGCCTCCGCCGAGGCACCCCCGAAGAACAGCCGCGGCGGCTTCACCGGACGGGGAGTCACCGTCGAGCCACTGACAGCAAAATGCTTCCCGTGGTACTCCACGTCGTCGCGCGTCCACAGGAGCCGGACGAGCCGCAGGAACTCCCGCGTCCGTTCATAGCGCGCGGCCCGGTCGGTCGTGTCGTCGCCGTACGCCGCCAGGTCGTCGCGCCCCGTGACGACGTTGACGAGCACCCGCCCGCCGCTGAGGTGGTCGAGCGTCGCCGCGGCCGCCGCGAACTGGGCCGGCCGCCAGTACCCGGGCCGGATCGCGATCAGCGGCCGGAACGTCGTCGTGCGCGCGGCGAGCGCCGTGGCGACGGTGAACGTGTCGGGCCGCCCCCACCCGGCCCCGAGCAGCGCACCGTCCCAGCCGTACGCTTCCAGGGCCCGGGCGTGCTCGGTCAGCGTCTCCAGGCTGTTGTGCCCGTCGACGACGTCGTCGCCACGGTGGCCGGGCCGATTCTCGTTCGGGATGTACCAGAGCAGCATGTCTTAATCCTACTCAACCGATCGAGTTTAGGTCACGAGCGAACGGGCCCGCGGGCAGCTCGGCCGGCACCGCCTGCGACAACGACGCCCACCTCAGCCGCGACCGGGCCGCCACGAACTCGGCGAAGTCGTCCATGCCCCACCCCCTCTGCCTCAACAACGCGATGGGCCGCGTGCGGCGTTAACACTCGGCGCCGCAAGCCCGTCCGCCGACCGACCAACCCAGATCCACCACCGGAGCAGCCGCGGATGTGGTCGGGTTCGTGCCGTGCGGCCTCACCGACGGGCGTGGCACCGTGGCCGCCGCGCGCAAGCACGCTCGAAGGGCCACGTTGGGTCACGGACGTCGACGCGGCCGGTGCGCTGAAATGCCGATGTGCGCGCACGTGATCCTGGCGAAGAAAAATGTGTGCCTGAGTCCTGCCTGGGCTGTGAAGTGGGCTCCGGCTCAGAGATCGGGGAGCTGATCATCAGTATCCGGGTACCGGCCGTGTTGCAGCCGGAACATGAAGGCTCGAAGGTCGGTCTTGAGGTCACCGGACAGGTATGCGAGAAAGTCACGCGCGCCTTCGGCGGCCTCGAGCTCATCCGCGTTCGCCCCGCCGGCGGTCCACTCGTCGACCAGCGCCGCGACATGCTCCTCGACCTGGCCTCGCGCGTCCCACCACGCGCGGACGGCGTCCGGTGTCCACCGTGAATTGCCGTCGCAGGCGTAGCCGTCGAACGGGTCCTCCACAGCGGCCGACAGCAGGCACTCGACCTCCGCCCGGGTCTTGGGCTGGCGGTACACGAACTCGCTGTAGTACTCGCCGCCGTACAGTACGTGACGGGGCGCTGACAGCCGACCGGTCCAACAGGTATCGGTCTGGCCTGTGTAGAAGGGGCCAGGCACGTTCAACCAGTGCTTCTCGGCCCACTTCTTGCGGTCTTGGGGCGTGAAGAAGCCCGGCGGAACGTACGAGATCGGATCCCCAGGCGCAGGTATCTCGGTCACGCCATCATGATCCCCAACGCCTCTGGGCGCCGCCACCTCCAGCGTTCCCGCTCTGACAAACCTGCAGGGGTCCGATGATGGCTGAGATTTCTCCTCGGCGTGTCGCCGGGGCCGCCGATGACGTTGTCGGCCCGGCGTTGTCCAAGTGCGACGGTGAGCCTCGCGAGATCGCACAGCGGCGGATGGCCGCTTTTCGCCCGTGTTGCACACATTCGCCGCATCGAGTGACCCATTGACAGTGGCCTCGCACGCATTCGATACTCCTAATCATGTTAGGCGAAGCGAATCGAGATAGGAGATCCGAACGGCGTACGGCGACCCGTCGCGAGATCATCGACGCCGCCTGGGTGGTCGCCCGCGAGAAGGGGCTGGCCGAGGTCACCCTGCGCGACGTGGCCGGCCTGGTGGGCATGAGGCCGCCGTCGCTGTACACCCACTTTGCCTCCAAGCACGCCATCTACGACGCGATGTTCGGCGACGCCTGGACGCAGTACCTGGTGTACGCCAAGACGGCCGAGGCGGACGAGCCGCGCGAGAGCCGGGCCGCGCTGCGCTTCTACGCCCGGGTCTTCTTCGACTTCGCGGTGGACTTCCCGGCCCGCCACCAGCTCATGAACCAGCGCACGATCCCCGGCTTCACCCCGAGCCCCGACGCCTACGCGCCGTCCGTCGCCGTCATGCAGGACTTCATCGCCCGCATGGCCCGCCACGGCGTGCGCGGACAGGACGACATCGACCTCTTCGTCGCGATCGTCGGCGGCCTGGTCGACGCCCAGCTCGCCAACGACCCCGGCGGCACCCGCTGGTCCGGGCTGCTCGACCGCGCCATCGACATGTACGCCGACAACGTCGGCATCACCAGCGAGAGGAGCCGGCCATGACCACCACCGCCTTACCCCGCAGCGCCGCCGCACCGCGCCGCGCGGGCCTCGACCGGGCCGAAATAACTTCGCTCGCCGCGGCCGAGTACGCCCGCTGCGCCGAGCTCTTCGATCGCCTTGAGCCCGCGCAGTGGTCGGCGCCGACCGCCAACACCGGCTGGGACGTGCGCGACACGGCCGGTCACATGCTCGGCATGATGCGAATGGTCGCGAGCTGGGGCCAGTTCGCCGGGCAGCTGTCGACCTCGATGTGGCAGTCCAAGCGGGCCAAGGCGGCGGTGTCGGTCGACCACCTCACCGCGCTGCAGGTGCGACAGAACGCCGGCCTGACCACTGCCGAGCTCGCCGCGCGGTGGCGGACGCTGGCTCCGCCGGCCGTGCGCAACCGAGGCCGCCTGGTCCGGCTGGTCGGCGGGCGGACACTGCCGGAGCTGCAGCTGGTCGGCGGGCAACTGGAGCGATGGACCTTCGGCTTCCTGATCGGGGTGGTGCTGACCCGCGATCCGTTCATGCACCGGCTGGACATCTGCGCGGCGACCGGCCTCGATCCGCAGCCGGCGGCCGCGCACGAGGGGCGGCTCGTCGACGACGTCGTGCGCGAGTGGGCCGCTCGGCACGGACGCCCGTTCCGCCTCGAGCTCACCGGTCCCGCCGGCGGCAGTTGGGGCGACGGGGACGAGCCGATCGCTCTCGACGCCCTGCAGTTCTGCCGGATCCTTTCCGGCCGCGGTACCGGCGACGGCCTGCTCACCACCGCCGTGCCGTTCTGAGCTTCTGCTTCTCGCCCGCCACTCATCGCCCCACCGCTGCCGACACCGGCGACAGGACGCGGTCGGCACCGGCGCGGCCAGCGTCAGTTGGCATCCGGGTGTGCAGAGCGGCGGAAATGCCACTGCTGTAGTTCAGGTCGGGGTCTTGACCAGCGGAAACACCGAGTCATGATCGAACCATGAGTGTCGTGCTGCATGCCGGAGGCTGGCGGGTCGAGGAGACCGTCTGCGACCTGGACGAAACCGGCATCCGCACCTGGTTTGAAGCTGTCGATCCGTGGGGGGCTCAGCATTTCGTGACGACCGGGGGCCTGCAACAGTTGCTCCGCCGGCACGGTCTCGACGTCGGCGACCTCCGGATGGTCGCCCCGGACCGGCTTGGCGAGTTCGACGACGGCTGCGAGTAGCGGCCCCCGCCCAGCGCGCACAGCGAATTCCTGCGCGGCCGTCGGCGCGACGACCTGGCTACTCGGGGTCGGCCAGGCCGTTCCGGTACGCGTACACGACCGCCTGCACCCGGTCGCGCAGGTCGAGCTTCGTCAGGATCCGCGACACGTACGTCTTCACGGTCTCCCCGCTGATGACCAGCGTGGCCGCGATCTCGGCGTTGGACAGCCCGGTCGCGATGAGCCGCAGCACCTCCAGCTCCCGCGGCGCCAGAACCTGCCCCGCGACCGCCCCCGGCTCGGCCGGCCGGACGCGCGTCCCGAACCGCCCGATGAGCTGCCGGGTCACCGCCGGTGCGAGCAGGGCCTCGCCGGCCGCGACGGTCCGCACGCCGGCGATGAGCTGCTGCGGGGTGGCGTCCTTGAGCAGGAAGCCGCTGGCGCCGGCGCGCAGGGCTTGGAAGACGTACTCGTCCAGGTTGAACGTCGTCACGACGAGGGTCTTGACCGGCTCGGCGACGCCCGGGCCGGCCAGCTGCCGGGTCGCCTCGATCCCGTCCAGCACCGGCATCCGGATGTCCATCACAACGACGTCGGGCCGCAGCCGCCGGGCCAGGTCGACGGCCGCCCGCCCGTCGCTGGCCTCACCGACGACCTCGAGGTCCTCCTGGGCGTCGAGGATGGTGACGAACCCGGTGCGGACCAAGGCCTGATCGTCACAGACGAGGACGCGGATGCTCATGCCGACACCTCCGCAAGCTCCGGCGCCGGCCTGAGCCGAACCTGTGCCGGCCGGGTCGCGGCCACTCCGCTTCGCTGCGTACCGCTCATGTGGTGTCTCCGGCGGGGATGCGGGCGGTCACCATGAAGCCGCCGGTGGACGTCGGGCCGGCGGTCAGCTCGCCGCCGAGGATCTCGACCCGGTCGCGCAGCCCCTCGAGGCCACGCCCGGAGCCGCCGACCGGTCGGGCCGGCGCCGGTCCGGGGTCGTTGCTGACGCTGATGTGCACGCTGTCGCCGCGGTGCGCGAGGTGGACGCGGGTCGGCCGGCCGGGCGCGTACTTCAGCGCGTTGGTCAGCGCCTCCTGCACGACCCGGTAGGCGGTGAGCTCGCGCCCGGATCCCAGCCCGCCGGCCCGCCCGTCCTCGACGAGCTCGACCGGCTGCCCGGCGGTGCGGGTCTGCGCGACGAGATCGGGGAGCGCGGCCAGGGTCGGCAGGTCACCGCGGGGCGCGACCCGGTCCGGGTCCAGCACGCCCAGCAGGTCGCGCAGCTCGCTGAGGGCCCGCCGCCCGGTACCGCTGATCGCCTCCAGGTTCGCCGTCACCTTCTCCGGCGCCTTGGCCAGGAACTGCGCGGCATCGGCCTGCACCACCATCGCCGTCACGTGATGGGTGATGACGTCGTGCAGCTCCTGCGCGATCCGGGTCCGCTCGCCGGCCCGGGCCGCGGCCGCCGCCGCCCGCCGCCGCTCATCCTCCGCGATCCGCCACCGCCGCACCTGCGCCCCGGCCGCCCACCCGACCGCGACCAGGAGGAAGAACAGCGCATAACCCTGGAACGGCGTCGGCGAGCCGGCCGCGTGCAACGCGAAGGCCAGCCCGACGTACGCGCCGGCCGCCAGGACCGTCATCCAGCCCCGGAACCGGTCCTGGTGCGTCGCCGCGCTGTACAGCGCGACCAGGAGTCCGGCCCCGGCGAACGTCGGATACCCCCGCAGCTCCTGCACCGCGAACCCGGCCGCGGTCACCGCGAGCACGGCGGCCGGCCACCGCCGCCGCCCGGCGAGCGGCAGGGTCTGCGCGAGCACGGCGAGCACGGCCAGACCGTCGACCGGCCGGTGCGGCAGCTCCCCGAGCCGCGTGCCGTTCCCGTCGAACGGCGGCACGAACGCGATGAGCGCCAGCAGCACCCCGAGAGCCCCGTCCCGCACCAGCACACTCCGCGCCCGCCACCACCCGAGCGCGGCCGCTCCCCGCCGACCAAGCGGCACACGCAACACGCCCGCAGCGTAGCGACCGTCCCGAATCGATGCCGCCGGGGTCATCGCCAACCACCTCTCTCTGTGCGCATTGCGGGTGCCGATATGTCGCGCGCTGCGCGCCCCGCTTCGCTCGACACATCGCGTTTATCGCCTGCCGGGGTATAAGTCCGACATGTCGCGGCGCGGAGCGCCCGACATGTCGTGGCCACGTCAACGGCGAGCGCGGTGGACGAAGCGGCCGTTGCGGGCGGCGTGGCGGAGGAACAGGGCCGTGGCCACGGCGCCGGCCAGGATGGCGATGACGCTGCCCTCGGGGCCGAAGGTGCCGCCGCTGATCAGGTCGGAGCCGGTCGCGGCGCCGCGCAGGAGGCCGTGGGTGCCGGTCGTGCCCGAGACCACGGTGCCGAAGAGGCCCGACTCGGCGAAGTTCCAGCCCAGGTGCAGGCCGATCGGGACCCACAGGGAGCGGGTGGCGGTGTAGGCGGCGCCCAGCATCAGGCCGGCCTCGGCGGCGATGGCCAGGGCGCCCCACAGGGTGGCGCCGGGGTTGAACAGGTGCAGGGCGCCGAACAGCACGCCGGAGACGGCCAGCGCGACCCACGTGCCCAGCCACTCCTCGACCAGGCGGAACAGGGCGCCGCGGAAGAGGAGCTCCTCGGCCACGGCGGCGCCGATCATGGTGCCGAAGGTGGCCAGCATCGCCCAGAAGGAGCCCCAGCCCTCGATCGTGTACCCGCCGAACAGCGCGATGACCCCGATCGTCAGCATGAACAGGGCGATCCCGGCGGCGGTGAAGCGCAGGAGCTGCGGCCGCAGGTTCGCCGCGGCGATCTCGGTGACCGGTCGCTGTTCGAGTTTGCCGACGATCCAGCGGTACACCCACAGCCCACCGGCCGCCGTGAGCGCCCCGAAGATCAGTGCGGTCGCGAAGTTGCCCGCGGCCACGGCGTTGACGGCGGCCGAAGCCACGAGCACGATCCCGAACACCACCAGCATGACGAGCAGGCGCAGCCCGATCCGGCGGGCTGTCGGCGCCGTCTGAGTCTCGGTCATCGTGAACCCCTTCACCAGGTGCGCGGCTCCCTGCCGCGCCGATGCCGATGACGCTATGGCCCACCACCCGGCCGAAACGTCCCCGCGCGGTGGGCATCGGCTTGTAGCTCGCGCGGGGGACAACTGTCGATCGATTCCGCGGGATTCACTCCGGAGAGGGATCGAATCTTCGCTCTTCGTATAAGAGAGCCGGTTAAACGTCGCAGGATGGACTAGTTGCCATTGAAGACACAGCACAGGATGGGAAACGTGGAGCTGTCTGTGCGGCAGTCGCTCGATGGGGAGCGGTGTCTGCTGGAGCTGTCGGGCGTCGTGGACTACGCGTCCGCGCCCTACCTGCGCCAACTCGTATTCCGGGAACTCGACGCCGGGGCGCGCGAGGTGGTGCTGGAGGTCGCGCGGCTGCGGCTGCTCGACGCGGCCGCGATCCGGGTCATGCTGTATCTGCGCCGCCGGGCCGAGCAGCACGGAGCGTGCGTGCGGATCGCCGGCACGGGCGGTGCGGTCCTCGCCGCGCTGGAGATCGTCGGGGCGGCCAAGCGGCTGTCCGCGTACGACGAGTTCCGCTGGCCGCCGGAGCGGCTCCAGCGTGAGGTGGTCGAGCTGGCGGGGCTGCCGGCGATGCCGGGGCAGTTCCCGGCCGAGGTCACCGAGCTGGTCCGGCGGTTCCGGGAGCTGGCCGAGGGTGACCCGGCGCGCAAGCGGGCCCGCAACGACGTGATCGAGGTGTGCCTGCCCGCGGCCCGCCGCCTGGCCCGCCGCTACGGCCCGCCGGAGGCCCGCGGCGACCTGATGCAGGTGGCGGCGCTCGGGCTGGTCAAGGCGGTCGACCACTTCGACCCCGAGCACGGCGTCGACTTCGGGGCCTACGCGACACCGACGATCCTGGGGGAGCTGAAGCGGTACTTCCGCGACCGCACCTCCGGCGTGCGCGTCCCCCGCCGCCTGCAGGACCTGCGGCTGCGCCTCAACCGGGCCCGCGAGGAGCTCACCCAGACCCTGCGCCGCCCGCCGTCCGTCGCCGAGCTGGCCGCGCACCTCGGCGTGCCGCCGCGGGACGTGCTCGAGGTCTACGGTGCCGGGGCCGTGTTCCGGCCGCTGTCCCTGGAGGAGCCGGCGATGTCCGGCGAGCCGCAGGTCACGGTGGGTGAGACCGTCGGGGCCTACGCGCCCGAATACGAGCTGGTCGAGCACCACGAGGCCCTGCGCCGGCTGATCGCCCGGCTGCCGGTGCGGGAGCAGCGGATCCTGGCCCTGCGCTTCTACGGCAACCAGACCCAGGCCGAGATCGCCCAGGTCGTGGGGCTCTCGCAGATGCACGTGTCGCGGCTGCTGGCGCACGCACTGGACTTCCTGCGGCGGCATCTCAACGCCTGACGCTTCGGGGGTACCGCCGGTTGGTACCGTTTTGCTCCATGGCCGATGGTGCACCGATCTCGCTGTACAACTCGCTCACCCGCAAGGCGGAGCCGCTGCGCCCGCTCGTCCCCGGCGAGGTCGGCCTCTACACCTGCGGCCCGACGGTGTACTCCTACGCCCACCTCGGCAACATGCGCCCCTACGTCTTCAGCGACACCCTCCGCCGGGTCCTCGAGTGGAAGGGCCTGCGCGTCCGCCAGGTCGTCAACATCACCGACGTCGGCCACACGGTCGGCGAGACCGACCTGGGCGACGACAAGGTCGAGGCGGCCGCGCGCCGGGAGCTCAAGTCGGTCCGCGAGGTCACCGACCACTACACCGAGGCCTATCTGCGCGACATCGGCCGGCTCAACGTCCGCACGCCGTCCGACCTGCCCCGGGCCTCGGCCTACGTGCCGCAGATGATCGAGTTCGCGAAGGTGCTGGACGAGCGCGGCTACACCTACCAGCTCGACAGCGGCCTCTACTTCGACACGTCCCGCTCGCCCGGCTACGGCACCCTGGCCCAGATCTCGATGGAGGGCCAGCGCGAGGGCGCCCGCCTGGAGACCGTCCCCGGCAAGCGCAACAAGGCCGACTTCGCCGTCTGGCGCACCGAGGCCCCGGGCCAGCGCCGGGTCATGCGCTGGGACTCGCCGTGGGGGACCGGCGTCCCCGGCTGGCACCTGGAGTGCTCGGTGATGAGCATCGACCTGCTGGGCCGGCACTTCGACATCCACACCGGCGGCGTCGACCATCGCGAGATCCACCACGTGAACGAGATCGCGCAGAGCGAGGCCTACCTCGGCGACGCGGCCACCCCGTGGGTCTCCCTGTGGCTGCACAACGAGTTCGTCCTGCTACGGGCCCGCAAGGTGGCCAAGTCCGAGGGCGGCGCGCCGCTGCTGGAGGACCTCGTCGAGGACGGCGTGCACCCGCTCGCCTACCGCTACTTCCTGCTCACCGCCCACTACCGCAGCCAGCTGGAGCTCACCGACGCCGCCGTCCGCGGTGCCGTCGCCGCCCTGCGCCGCCTGGCCGGCCGGGCCGAGTCCCTGCGCCCGCTGCCCGACCTGCCGACCCTGGCCGCAGCCGCGGCGGCGATGACCACGGACGCCGGCCGGGCCGCCCTGCACCGCCTCGACGAGGCCGTCGCCGAGGACCTGAACACCCCGCGGGCCTTGGCCGACCTCAACACCACGCTCCGCGACGCCGACCTCCCGGACGCCGACCGGGCCGCGCTGCTGGCCGCGGCCGAGGTCGTCTTCGGTCTCAGCCTCGGCACGCTGACCGGGCCGGAGCTGACCGGTCAGACGGACGCGGCCTCGGCCGATGCGACGGTGCAGTCGCTCCTGTCCCAGCGTGAGGACGCCAGGCAGCGCCGCGACTGGGCCGAGTCCGACCGCATCCGCGCCGAGATCGCCGAGGCCGGCTGGCGCGTGGTCGACACCCCCGAGGGCCCCGTCCTGGAGCCGGTCTCCTAAACGGTCCGGGCTTTCGGCGGCCGGGGGAGGAATCCGCTCGTGCGGGCCAGGTAGTCGGCGTACTCGGGCCCGCGCGACCGGCTCATCCGCCGCTCCAGCAACGCCTTCCCGCTCTTGGCGACCAACATGTAAGTCATCAGCGCAGGTGCGAAGACGGTGACCAGGCCGAGCCAGTGCGAGCAGGCGAGCAGGAACAGCCCGGTCCACACGACGGAGTCGCCGAAGTAGTTCGGGTGCCGGGTCCAGGCCCACAGCCCGCGGTCCATGAGCCGGCCCGCGTTCGCCGGGTCGCGCTTGAACCGGGCCAGCTGGGCGTCGCCGATCGCCTCGAACGCGAACCCGACCGCCCAGACGACCACGCCGGCCCACAGCACGGCGGGGATCGGCTTCGCGACGTACATAGCGACCTGGACCGGCAGCGAGACGACCCACATGATGGCGCCCTGCGGGAAGTAGATGGTCCGGACGACGTACGGCACCAGTTTGCCCTGGTTGCGCTTCAGCAGTGCGGCGTAGCGCGGGTCCTCGCCCTTGCCCCGGTTACGCGCGTAGATGTACCCGCCGAGCCGCAGACCCCAGATCGCGGTGAGCGCCAGGGCCACCACCCGCTGCCGGGTGTCGCCATACGCGGCCGAGAGGAAGAACGACACGATCGCGATGACCACGAACCCGAGGCCCCAGATGGTGTCGACGATGCTCTGCTCCTGCTTGCGAAGCGCATAAGCCATCGTCAGCGCCATGACCACGACAACCGCCACGAGGGTCAGCCCCAGATTGAGCGCCAAAGCAGCAACGCTCACGGCAATGTCTCCTCGGCGAAGTCGGCGAAGGCGTCCTGGGCGGTGCGGTATTCGTGCGGCTTCCCGGCCCGGCTGGTGTCCAGCAGCGCGGCCAGCCCGGCGGCGTCGACCGTCTCCGGCACCCTGACCGTGCCCCATTCCACGGAGCTGGTCGCGCGCAGCGAACCGTTCGCGGCCACGATCACCTCGCCGTTGAGGGTGCCGTCCGGGTCGACCAGCGCGGCCACGACCGGGGCGACGGACTCGGACGTCATGGAGTCGCGGAACCGGTCGGCCATGCCGGCGTCGGTCATCTGCGTCGTCGCATAGGGCAGGAGCACATTGGTGTACACCCCGCGCGGTGCACCTTCGCAGGCGATCGTGCGGCCCAGGGCGATCACCGCCCCCTTGCTGGCGGCGTAGGCGGACACGGTCGGCTCCCCGTGCAGTCCGGCGGTGCTGGCCACGAGGACGATCCGCCCACCGCCCGCGGCCCGCATGTGCTTGGCGGCGGCGGCGACCACCCCGACGGTGCCGAGGACGTTGACGGCCTGGACGGCGGCGAACGCGTCCACGGAGGTCTTGTGGAACATGGCGGGCCCGCTGATCGCGGCGCTGGTGACACAGAAGTCGAGCCGACCGAACGCCGAGAGCGCGAGGGCGACCAGGTCCTCGCCGGCGTGGGGGTCGGCCACGTCGCTGTAGTCGGCCACGGCGCGCCCGCCCGCGGCCTCGATCTCGGCCACCACCCGACCGGCCGAGTCGACCTCGCGGTTGCGGTTGTTGACCACGATCGCCGCGCCGAGCGAGGCCAGGTGCAGCGCGAAGGCCCGCCCGAGCCCCTTCCCGCCGCCGGTGACGACACCGACCCGGTGCGAGAGATCCGGCATGCTCACGCGTCCACCCGCTCGACCAGCACCGCGACGCCGAGACCCGCGGCGCCGCTGACCGCGGCCACGCCGTAGCGGCCGCCGCGCTGGCGCAGCTCCTCGACGCACTGGCCCAGCAGGATGGCGCCGGTCGCGCCGAACGCGTGGCCCATGGCGATCGTGCCGCCGTTCGGGTTCATCCGGTCCGGGCCGGCGTCCAGGTCGCGGCGGAACTTCAGGCACAGCGCCGAGAACGCCTCCGCGAACTCGAACACGTCGATGTCGGCGGGGGTGAGGCCGGCCTTGGCGATGACCTTCTCCACCGCCTGCTGGCCCGCGGTGAGCATGATGACCGGGTCGGTGCCGCAGGTGGCGGCCGCGACGACCCGCGCTCGCGGGGCCAGGTGCGCGGCGGCCGCGGCGTCGCGGGTGCCCAGGAGCACGAGGGCGGCGGCGTCGGCGATGGCGGGGGAGGTGCCGACGGTGTGCCGGTGGTCGATGGTGCCGGCCTCGGGGTGAGCGGCCAGGGCGATCGCGTCCTGACCGGCGGCACCGAGCTCGGCGAACGCGGGCGGGAGGGCGGCGAGGGCCTCGAGGGTCGTGCCCGGGCGGACCAGCTCGTCGCGGTCGAAGCCGTCTATCGGTACCACCGCGGCCTTGAAGAAGCCCGACCCCCACGCGGCCGCCGCTTTGCTCTGGGTCTCGACGCCGTAGGCGTCCAGCTGCTCACGCCGCCAGCCGTCCAGGGTCGCGTTGAGGTCCGCGGCGATGCCCATGTGGATCGAGCCGACCCGGCGGATCGTGTCGGGGTCGCTCCAGAGCGGGCCCTCGTCGGAGAACATCGGCACCCGGGAGACGCTCTCCACGCCGCCGGCCACGGCCAGGTCGAGGTCGGACGCCTTGACCCGGGCCGCGGTCTGTGCGACGGCGTCGATGCCGGAGGCGCAGAACCGGTTCAGGCTGACCCCGGGCACGTGCTCGCCCCAGCCGGCGAGGAGCGCGGCGGTGCGGGGGAGGTTCGCGCCCTGCTCACCGTTCTGCGAGGCGAGGCCGAGGGTCACGTCCTCGATCCGGGCCGGGTCGAGGCCGGTGCGCTCGATCAGGGCGCGCTGGAGGCGCACGACGAGTTCGGTCGGGCTCAGGTGGTGCAGCGAGCCCCTCGCGGAGCCCTTGGCACGGGCCGTGCGCAGGTACTCCAGGACGTACACGTCACGTGTTGTCACTCTGTCAGATGTAGTCTGAAGCGACGGAATTGGCAAGAGCACCCCTAGGTCAGGACGCTTACACGTTGACGAGCGACTCTGCTTGTTGTAGTAAAAAAGCATGGCAACGTCGAGTACTTGGGTCGTCGGTGGGTTTCAGACGGACTTCGCCCGCAACTGGGCGCGGGCCGGCCACGGATTCGCGGAGCTCTTCGCGGAGGTGACGACCGGGACGCTCGACGCCTCGGGCATCGACCCGGCCGCCATCCAGGTGATCCACGTCGGCAACGCCTTCGGTCAGCTCTTCACCGGCCAGGGGCAGCTCGGCGGCATGCCCGCCACCGTCGACGAGCGCCTCTGGGGCATCCCCGCCACCCGCCACGAGGCCGCCTGCGCCTCCGGCGGCACCGCCATCCTCGCGGCCATGGCCGACCTCGAGTCCGGCCGCTACGACGTCGCCCTCGTCCTCGGCGCCGAGCTGGAGCGGACCGTCCCCGGTGACCAGGCCGCCGGCCACCTCGGCGCGGCCGCCTGGATCGGGCACGAGGGGCAGCAGGCGAAGTTCATGTGGCCGTACATGTTCAGCGCGCTCGCCGACGAGTACGACAAGCGGTACGGCATCGACGAGCACCACCTGCGCGCGATCGGCCGCCTCAACTTCGACAACGCCCGCGTCAACCCCAACGCCCAGACCCGCGCCTGGACGTTCACCGACGCGAGTTTCACCGCCGACGACACGGCCAACCCGCCGGTCGAGGGCCGGCTCCGGCGCAACGACTGCAGCCAGGTCACCGACGGCGCGGCCGGGGTCGTGCTGGTCTCCGACCGCTACCTCGCCGCCCACCCGGACCTGGCCCGCCGCCCGCTCGGGCGCATCCTCGGCTGGGGCCACGCCACCGTCGGGCTGTCCCTCGAGCAGAAGCTGCGCCGCAGCGCCGACGACCCGTACGTCCTGCCGCACGTGCGCAAGGCCGTCCTCGACGCGTTCGGCCGGGCCGGGATCGGCGGCGTGGACGACGTCGACGGGATCGAGACGCACGACTGTTTCACGATGTCGCAGTACGCGGCGATCGACCACTTCGGCATCACCGCCCCCGGCGAGAGCTGGAAGGCGGTCGAGTCCGGCGAGCTCGCGATCGGCGGTCGGATCCCGATGAACCCCAGCGGCGGCCTCATCGGCGGCGGGCACCCCGTCGGCGCGACCGGCGTGCGGATGCTCGTCGACGCCTACCGCCAGGTCACCGGCCAGGCCGGCCCCTACCAGGTCCCGGGCGCGCGGACCTTCGCCACCCTCAACATCGGCGGCAGCACCACCACGACGGTCAGCCTCGTGGTCGGCGCGGCCCAGTAGAAGGACGACTCATGGATGTCGAGCTGGTCGGCCACGCCCTGTCCACGCTGCCGGAGGACGACGACCACCCGTACCGCACCGGCCCCTGGCAGCCGCAGACGAGCGAGTGGCGCGCCGACGACCTCACCGTCACCGGGTCGATCCCGGCCGACCTGGACGGCGTCTACCTGCGCAACACCGAGAACCCGGTGCACCCGGCGATCGCGGGCAAATACCACCCGTTCGACGGCGACGGCATGATCCACGTGGTCGGGTTCCGGGACGGCAAGGCGTTCTACCGCAACCGGTTCGTGCGCACCGACGGCTTCCTGGCCGAGCAGGAGACCAAGGAGCCGCTGTGGGCGGGCCTGGCCGAGCCCCCGAGCAAGAGCGTCCGCCCCGGCTGGGGTGCCCGCGGCGGACTCAAGGACAGTTCCAGCACCGACATCGTCGTGCACGCCGGGGTCGCCCTTTCAAGCTTTTATCAATGCGGCGACTTGTACCGCCTGGACCCGCTCACCCTCGAGACGCTCGGCAAGTCGAGCTGGGGCGGGCGGTTCCCGTCGCAGTGGGGCGTCTCGGCCCATCCGAAGAGCGACGAGCACACCGGCGAGCTGCTGTTCTTCAACTACGGCAAGGAGGCGCCGTACCTGCACTACGGTGTCGTCGACGACCGGAACCACCTCGTGCACTACATCGACGTGCCGCTGCCCGGGCCGCGCCTGCCGCACGACATGGCCTACACCGAGCACTACGCGATCCTCAACGACTGCCCGCTGTTCTGGGAGCCCGCGCTCCTGGAAAACGGCATCCACGCGGCTCGGTTCCATCCGGAGCTGCCGCTGCGGATCGGCGTCGTGCCCCGGCGCGGTACCAGCGAGCAGGTCCGGTGGTTCGAAGCCGACCCGACGTACGTCCTGCACTGGGTCAACGCCTACGAGGAGGGCGACGAGATCGTCCTCGACGGCTTCTTCCAGGACGACCCGGAGCCCCAGGACCGCGGCGACGGCTCCTACTACCAGCGCATGTTCCGCTTCCTGGCCCTCGACCGGATGCAGTCGCACCTGCACCGCTGGCGGCTCAACCTGGTCACCGGCCAGGTCCGCGAGGAGCGGCTGCGCGACACGGTCACCGAGTTCGGCATGATCAATGGCCGGCACGGCGGGCGCCGCAACCGCTACGCCTACGCCGCCACCGGGGTCGAGGGCTGGTTCCTGTTCGACGGCGTCGTCAAGCACGACCTGGAGACCGGCCACGACGAGCGGTACGCGTTCGGCGAGGGCGTCTTCGGCAGCGAGACCGCGATGGCGCCGCGGGTGGGATCCACCGCCGAGGACGACGGCTACCTGATTACGATCGTCACCGACATGAACCGCAACCTCTCCGAGTGCCTGGTCTTCGACGCGCAGCGGGTCGCCGACGGCCCGGTCGCCCGGGTCGCGCTGCCCGAGCGGGTGTCCAGCGGCACCCACGCCACCTGGGCCGCCGGCGCCGCCATCCCGGGCTGGGCGACCGCCGACACGATGGCCGCCGGCCTGCGAATGGGCCCGGTGTGACCGCGGACCTGGGAGACACACCGACACAGCTGGAGGCGGGTGCGCAGAACGCGGTCGCGCACGCGCTCGGGATCATCGGCGACGAGTGGACGCTGCTGATTCTGCGCTACGCGACGGCGCTGGGGGTGCGCCGCTACAGCGACTACCTCGAACGGCTGCCCATCTCCAACTCGGTGCTCACCAACCGCCTGTCCCGCCTGGCCGAGCTCGGCCTCATGGAGAAGGTCGCCTACCAGCAGCGCCCGCAGCGCTTCGAATACCGCCTCACCAAGCGCGGCCGCGACACCTGGCCCATCCTCCTGGCCATCTGGGCGTGGGAGGCGACGTGGGTGCCCCAGCACGAGGAGCAGCTGCCGCTGATGCGCCACAGCCGCTGCGGCCGGCCGTTCCAGCCGCTGCTGCTGTGCGCCGCCTGCGGCAAGCCGGTCGAGCCCCGCGACGTCACCGGTGGCTTCGGCCCGAGCGGCACCTGGGAGCGCAGCGTCCCCGCGGCCACCACCCGCCGCCGCTCCTTCACCGGCGGCGGCGCCAGCCCCGGCCTGTTCCCGCAGACGATGGCCCTGATCGGCAACCGCTGGTCGTCGGCGCTGCTCGGGGCCGCGTTCCTGGGCGCGCACCGGTTCAAGGACTTCGAGCAGCGCCTGGGCGCGCCGCCGACGATGGTCGCCGATCGACTGCGCACCTTCTGCGACCTGGGCGTGCTCGACCCGGCGCCGGGGACGGAACGGGCCGACTGGCTCAGCTACCACCTGACCGCGAAGGGCCGCGCGTTCTTCCCGGTCGTCATGTGCACGCTCGACTGGGGCCACCGCTGGTTCAAGGCCCCGGAAGGGCGGGCGCTGGTGTACCGCCACACGGAGTGCCGCCGCATCTTCACCCCGCGCCTGGCGTGCGACCAGTGCCGGGAGCCCCTCCGCGGCGGCAGCGACGTCGCCATCGAACGCAAGGAACCATCATGAGCGACTGGGCCCTGCTGCGGCAGGTCGTGCTGGCCACGGCCGACATCGCGGCCGACGACCACTTCCTGCGCGAGCACTACGGCCTCGGCACCGGCTTCGCCGACCCCGAGCTGGCCGCGATCGGCATGGCCGACGACACCCTGGCCCTGGCCGGCGGCTCCTACCTGGAGCTGGTCGCCCCGCTGTGGCCCGACGTGTCGATCGCGCGCTGGCTGGCCAAGCGCGGCCCCGGCGGCTACGCCCTGTCGGTCCAGCACAGCGACCCCCTCGCGGCCCGCGACCGGGCTTTGGCCCTCGGCGTCCGGGTCGTCGCCGACCAGCTCGTCATGGGCCACCCGATCGTGCAGCTGCACCCGGCCGACGTGGGCCTGCGGCTGGAGCTGGACGGGATCGCCGACCGCGACGCCTGGTTCTGGGACGGCCTCGGCGTGGACCCGTCGCCGCACGCGCTCATCGACGACGTGGTCGCGGTCGAGGTGCCGGTCCCCGACCCCGAGGCGACCGTGAAACAGTGGGCGCAGATCCTCGGCTACGACGCCGCGGCCGCCGACACCATCGACCTCGGCGGACGCACGGTCCGGTTCCGGCCGGCCGACGAGCACTCCCGCTGGACGATCACCCTGCTGCGCTCGGCCCTCGGCACCGCCCTGCGCGAGGAGACCCTGCTCGGCGTGCGCTGCCGGTACCGCTAAGATTGGCTTACTGTGATCGGGCTATCGCGCTTCGTGGCGTAAGATCGTCCGATTTGGATGGGCCGGGTAGCATGAGGTTTGGAACAGCGCGCGGCCGCCGGAGTCACGCGCGGGCGGAGTGTCAGTTGTAATTCGTTCGCCGTCGACGTGTTGCCGGGGTAGAACGACGGGGTGACTGAGCATCGGCTGCCCGGCGGGCGCACGTTCGGAGCTGTCCGCGTCGGCGACGAGGTCCGCCGCCCCGCCCAACCGTCCACGGCATCGGTGCACGCGGTGCTGCGCCACCTCGAGGCGGCCGGCTTCGCCGGCGCACCCCGGGCCCGCGGCTTCGACGAGCAGGGCCGCGAACGCGTGACGTACCTCGAGGGCCGCACCCTCGGCGAGGAGGGCCCGACGTGGCCCGACTTCCTGCGCTCCGACGGCGCACTCGAGCAGGTCGGCGCCTGGCTGCGCCGGCTGCACGACACCACCGCGACCTTCGAGCCGCCCGCCGACGCCGTCTGGTTCACCGGCCAGCAGTGGGCACCGGGCCTGGTGATCGCCCACCTCGACGCGGCACCGTGGAACGCGGTCTGGGACGGCGACACCCTGGTCGGCTTCGCCGACTGGGAGCTGGCCAGCCCGTCCCCGCGCGAGGGCGACCTGGCGTTCTCGGCCCTGACCTGGACACCACTGCTGACCGCCGGCATCACCGAGCCCGCCGGCTTCAAGGACCCCGACGACCGCCGCCGCCGCTTCCACCTGTTCCTGGACGCCTACGGCTACACCGGCGACCGGCTCGCGATCCGGGACGCGATCCTCGGCCGCGTCGAGCGCAACGTCGGCGTGATCCGGCACCTGTCGTCGCAGGGCATCCCGACGTTCCAGCAGATGCTGCCCTGGGCCGCCGACCTCGAACAGTCCGGCACCGAGGTCGCCGCGCGGCCCGACGACTTCTGGCGGCAGTAGGGGTCAGGCGGTGTAGGCCGCGCGCAGGGTGTGTTTGAGGAGCTTGCCGGAGGCGTTGCGGGGCAGGGCTTCGACGACGTGGACCGCGATCGGGCACTTGAAGTGGGCCAGGCGGTCGCGGCACCACGGGATGAGGTCGTCGACGTCGCCGGAGGCCACGACGACGACGATCGGGGACTCGCCCCAGCGGTCGGACGGCACGCCGACCACGGCGACCTCGAGCACGTTCGGGTGGGCGGTCAGCACGCTCTCGACCTCGGCCGGGTACACGTTCTCGCCCCCGGACACGATCATGTCCTTGATGCGGTCGTGCAGGTACAGGTATCCGTCCTCGTCGAACGATCCGCCGTCGCCGGTGCGCACCCAGCCGTCCACGACGGTCGCGGCCGTTGCCGCCGGTCCGCACGCCGGCCGCCAGCAGCGCCTGCGCGACGCGGTTGGAGCGCTCGTCCAGCTCACCGAACGTCGTGGTCCGGCCCGGCTCGATGACCGCGGTGGCGTCCGGTGTGGCGGCGGCCCGGCGGCGGATGATGTCGGCGACGGTGGAGACCCGGTGGCCGTCGGGGTGGCGGGCGAAGAAGTCCCTCATGACCAGGCGCCGAAGACGGTCGGTCGCAGGATGCCGGGCGGGGCGGCGACCACGAGCGGGATGGCGTTGAGGACCGGGCCGGCCGTCACGTACTGCGCGGCCGTCGTGCGCACCCCGGGCTCGTCCGGCTCGACCAGGTTGAGTGTCATCACCACGCCCGGCCGGCCGTGCATCCGGATCGTCCAGTGGTCGCGGCCGGCGTACCGGGGCAGCTTCGGGTCCATCGTCCAGATGATCGACAGGGTGATGAACCGCTCCCCGCCGAGGATCCCGTGCCACCGCCACTCCGTCGCCACGACCGTGCCCGCGGGGATGACACCGGCGGCGACGCTCAGGTCGGCCGCCGCGAACTCGAGGTGGTGGTCGGGCTCGATCCGGTCGTACGTCACCCCGAGCGCGTCGGCCATGAAGTGCAGCGTCTCGGAGTAGAGCTCGTCGAACGTGGCCGAGACGTCGACCGACGACGAGCCCATGCCCATCACGTTGAACACGAAGTCCGGGTCGGGCATGGCGCTGGCGTCGAGGACCTCGTCGATCTCGATGCGGTCGAGCCGCACCGCCACCCCGGACAGGGCCACGGTCAGCCGCTCGCCGATGACGCCGGGGCTGACCCCGACGCCGAACAGCGTGCTGCCGCCGTCCCGGCCGGCCCGCTCGAACTTCGCGCGCCGGTCCGGGGCCGGGTAGTGGTGGCCGACGGTGGTGATGACGTTCTTGCCCGAGCGCAGGAGGCGGCAGATGTCGTCGTCGTGCGCGCCGTAATCCGGGCGCAGGCGGGGTGCGTGGATGACGACGTCGGCGTCGAGGGCCAGGATCGCCTCGACGTCCCGGGTGGCGACCACGCCGGTCGGGTCGCGCCGCGCGATGTCGCCGGCGTCGCGGCCGGCCTTGCGGTCGCCGTAGACGTACAGGCCGACGAGGTCCAGGTCCGGTGCGTCGAGGACCGCGCGCAGCGTCGTCTTGCCGATGGCGCCGGTGGCCCACTGGATGACGCGGGTACCCACTAATCCCGTCCTGTCCGCAGCGTCGTCTTGTGGACCAGGCGGCCCAGGCTGCGCTCGTAGCGGACCGGGTCGCGGGCCAGCCGGGCCCGGGCGTCGACGGCCATCCAGTCGGTGTCGAACGTCCACTCGCCCTTCGCGGCCGCCTTCAGGCCGGTCCTGGCGATGTCCCGCGGGTCCTCCTTGCGGCCGTCGACGTGGTCGGACATGCGGGTCTCGACCGAGCCGACGATGAGCGCGGTCACCTTGGTGCCCTGCGGCTCCAGCTCGGCCCGGGTGATGCCGGAGAGGAAGAGGGTGGCCGCCTTCGCCGGGGAGTAGCCGCCCATGAACGCCGTCGGCACGATCCCGGCCACCGACAGGACGTTGATGATCTGGCCGCCGCCGTTGGCCCCGAGCACGGGCGCGAACGCCCGCGTCATGTTCAGGGTGCCGAAGTAGTTGACCTCCATCTCGGCCCGGCCGGTGTCCGGGTCGTCGGTCTGGACGAGGCGGCGGTTGAGGAAGATCCCGGCGTTGTTGACGAGCAGGTTCACGTCGGTGCAGTGGGCCGCAGCCGCGGCGACCTGGGCCGGGTCGGTGATGTCCAGCTCCACCGGGATGGCGCCCGGGGTCTGCACGGCGGCGGGGTCGCGGCTGCCGGCGTAGACCTTGGCGCCCTGTTCGCGCAGCTCTTCGACAAAGGCCTGGCCGATGCCGCGGTTCCCGCCCGTCACCAGGGCAACGACGACGCTCATGCCTGGTACACCGGGTCGTTGGGGTGCTTCGCGCCTCGTTGCAGTACCCCCGGATCCGCAACGAGCAGGCCGAAGATCCAGCCTTCCGTGCGGTCCATGTCGTGATTCCACTCCCAGAGCAGCCGCCGGTGCCGGATGCCCCAGCGGCCGTCCGCGCGCTCGAACACGTCGAGCATCCGGGCCGCGGTGAGCGTGTCACCCTGCCGCACCCGGGCGAACGCGGTCACGTAGCACTCGACGTCGGCCCGGTCGCCGTCGAGCTCGATGAGCACGTTCGACAGCAGGTGCGTGGTGATCGACCTGGGGTGGGTGAGGGTGCGGGCGATGCTGTCGACGTACGCGCCGGCCGGCCCGCTGTACACCCCGCCGTGCTCCTCGATCGCGCCCGGCAGGTAGCAGGCCCGCAGCGCCTCGAGGTCGCCCCGGTCGACGGCCCGCATGTAGCGGGTGAGCACCTCCGTGATTTCCTGCTTGTCCAGCAGTGCCTGCAGCGACACTCAGCCGACCCTTCGCTCGTGACCTTCCCAGAGCGGCTCGCGCAGCACGCGCCGCAGAACCTTCCCGGACGCGTTGCGCGGCAGCGCGTCGACGAACCGGACCGCGACCGGGCACTTGTAGTGGGCCAGCCGGTCGCGGACCCACACGATCAGCTCGGCCTCGGTCAGCTCGCTGCCGGGCTCGCGGACGACGACGGCGACCGGTGACTCGCCCCACCGCTCGGACGGGGCGGAGACCACCGCGACCTCGGCGACCTCGTTGTGGGCCTGCAGCGCGCGCTCGACCTCGGCCGGGTACACGTTCTCGCCCCCGGACACGATCATGTCCTTGGCCCGGTCGACGAGGTAGAGGTACCCCTCCGCGTCGAGCCGCCCGACGTCGCCGGTCCGCATCCAGCCGTCCGGCAGCAGCGTGTGCGCCGTCTCCTCGGGCCGCTGCCAGTAGCCGGCCATCACCTGCGCGGAGCGGATCAGGACCTCGCCGACCGGTGCGTCCTCGAGGGTCACCGGATCGACGGTCCGCAGCTCGCTGCTCGGGTCCGGCCGGCCGCACGACAGCAGCAGGCCCGGCTCGTCGCGGGCCCGGTCGTGGTCCTCCGGGCTCAGGAACGTGGCCCCGCCCGAGATCTCGGTCAGCCCGTAGGACTGCTCCATCGCCGCGCCGAGCCGCTTGGTCGCCTCGACGAGCACCGGGGCCGAGATGGGCGCGGAGCCGTACAGGATGAGCCGCAGACTGCTGAGGTCGGCGGTGTCGAGCCCGGGGCTGCGCAGCACCACGTCGATGAGCGCGGGGACGAGCACGGCGATCCGGACCCGTTCCTCGGCGATCATCGGCAGCAGGGCGGTGGGGGCGGCGTCGCGGACCTGGGCGATGACGGCGCCCTGGCGGATGCTGTGCACGGCCCAGGCGAAGCCGAGGACGTGGAAGTAGGGCGAGACGTTCAGCGAGGCGTCGCCCGGGTCGAGCTGCCAGCGGCGGCGGGCCACGTCCAGCATCGAGTGCAGGTTGCGGTTGCGGATCATGACGCCCTTGGGCAGGCCCGTTGTCCCGGAGGAGTACAGCAACACGGCGAGCTCGTCCGGGTCGGTGACGACACCGGGGTCGGCCTCGGGCTGCGCGTCGAGCCACGCTTCGTAGTCGCCGTCGAGTCGCAGCGCGGTCCCGCCGAACGAGTCCGCGACGAGCGCGGCCTGGGCCGGTTCGGCGAACAGGACGACCGCGCCCGAGTCGGACAGGACCGTGGCCAGCTCGGGCCCGGCCAGGCGAAAATTGATCGGCACGGGCACCGCGCCCACCTTGGACGCCCCGGCCACGATGTCGAGGACGTCGGTGCGGTTCAGCCCGGCGTAGGCGACCCGGTCACCGCGCTGGACGCCGAGCGCGAGCAGGCCCGCGGCGACCCGGCTGGAGCGCCGGTCGAGCTCGGCGAAGGTCGCGGCCCGGCCCTGTCCGGAGACCGCGGGGGCGTCGGGGCGCTGCTTGGCGGCCTCGCGCACGACCTCGGCGATGGAGAACATCGTTGACCTCCAAACAACCCGTACGGGT
The DNA here is from genome assembly GCF_044454505.1 of Dactylosporangium sp. NPDC051541. Taxonomy (NCBI): domain Bacteria; kingdom Bacillati; phylum Actinomycetota; class Actinomycetes; order Micromonosporales; family Micromonosporaceae; genus Dactylosporangium; species Dactylosporangium sp. NPDC051541. The sequence goes on along the minus strand of NZ_JBITDU010000023.1, from coordinate 82,649 downwards.
GCTCACAAGCTACAACTACAAGAGTGACTTGCACAGGGGGATGGTGGCGAAATATTTCTGGCCTGTTTCACCGATGGCTGCCGCTGTCGTCCGCAGGCATCGTGAGCAGCTAGTCCTTCTGGCCGTCGGCCAAGACCATTGACGGGTTACTCCGACTGTTGTAGTAACACCAGTAGCACTGTCAATTGAAGTAAGGCCCCTCGAAGTGGAGGCGTGGCCCGTGTCAGATGCGGCTCGCTCACCGTCCTGGAGAACACCGTCAAGGCCCAGAACAACGCCGCCCCGACCAACTCCTACACCGTGAACGGCTGGGTCATCGGCGACCTGATGATCGACGTGTTCAAGAAGGCCGCGGCCTCGCCCTCGAAGCTCAGCCACGCGGGCATCATGGAGGCGGCCCGGGTGCAGGAGTACCAGCCGCCGATGTTCATCGACGGCATCAAGTGAAAGATGGCGCCGGCGGCCCCGCTCGGTATCCTCGCCTTCCGCCCGTTCCAGTGGGACGCGACGGCGGTGGCGTTCAAACCCTTCGGCGGCGTCATCGACATCTCCAGCAAGTACATCACCAAGTAAGGGGGCTTCGGGCATGCCGGGACGGAAACTGCATCCGCCGGAGCGCGTGGAGGAGTACACCGCGCGCGGCTGGTGGTCAGAAGACACCATGGACGCACTGTTCCGGGCGCAGGTCGCCCGGCAGCCCGACCGGCTCGCGGTCGTCGACCCGGCCAACAAGGCCGCGCTCGTCGGCTCCGGGCCGCGCCGCCTCACCTGGGCCGAACTGGATCTGGAGACCGACCGCCTGGCCGCCGTCCTGCTGGGCCTGGGCGCGGAGCCGGGCGACGTGTTCGCCGTGCAGCTGCCCAACACCGTCGAGCTGGTGGTCGCCTACCTGGCGGCCTGGCGGCTCGGTCTCATCGTCACGCCGTTCCCGGTCCAGTTCCGCGAGCACGAGATCGTGGAACTGGCCGGGCTGGCCGACCCTCGATTTTTCCTGACCACGCAACGGATCGGCGACCGCAGCCACGCGGAGGAGGTCGCCGGCTACGGCCTTCCCGCGGTAGCACTGGCACACGGTTCTGACCTTCCCGAGGGCGTGCTGCCGGCCGACGCGCTCATGGCCGAGGCCGATGTGTCCACGGTGGGCGTCCATGAGGCCGATCCGAACGACTGCGTCACCATCTGCTGGACGTCCGGCACCGAGAGCACCCCGAAGGGCGTCCCCCGCTGCCACTACGACTGGCTGGCCATCTGCTGGGCCACCGTCGAAGCGCCCCGCCTCACCGAGGACGACGTGTTGCTCAACCCGTTCCCGATGGTGAACATGGCCGGCATCAACGGCATGTTCCTGCCGTGGCTGCGGGTCGGCTGCGTCCTGGTCCAGCACCACCCGTTCGACCTGCCGACGTTCCTGGGGCAGATCACCGCCGAGAAGGCCACCTACACGGTCGCCCCGCCGGCCCTGCTGACGCTGCTCCTGCAGCGCGAAGAACTCCTCGCGAAGGCCGACATCAGCAGTCTCAAACAGATCGGATCGGGTTCGGTACCGCTCCAGCCGCCGATGGTCCGCGGCTGGCAGGACAAGCACGGCATCGGCATCATCAACTTCTTCGGCTCCAACGAGGGCATCTCCCTGCTCACCGACCCCCACGACGTCCCCGACCCCGAGCAGCGGGCCCGGTTCTTCCCCCGCTACGGCGTGCCCGGCTACACGTGGAGCTCCCGGGTCACCGAGTGGACCAGCGTCCGCCTGGTCGACCCGGCCACCGGCGACGAGGTCACCGCGCCCGGCGTCCCCGGCGAGCTGCGGCTCAAGGGCCCCACGGTGTTCGCCGGCTACCTGCACGGCGACCGCCTGGCCAGCCCGTTCGACGAGCAGGGCTACCTGCGCACCGGCGACGTGTTCGTGATCGCGGGGGCGGACGGGCAGTTCCTCGAGTACGTCGACCGGGCCAAGGACCTCGTCATCCGCGGCGGCATGAACATCGCCCCGGCCGAGCTGGAGGGCCTGATCGCGGCCCACCCGGCGGTCGCCGACGTCGCCGTCGTCGGCTACCCCGACGACGTCCTCGGCGAGCGGGTCTGCGCCGTCGTGGTGCTCCGCGAGGGCGCCGAGCTCGACCTGCCCGGCCTGGTCCGGTTCCTGCAGGAGCAGCGCATCGCCTCCTACAAACTGCCCGAACGACTCGAAGTACGCCCGGCCCTGCCCCGCAACCCCGTCGGCAAGATTCTCAAGCGCCAGCTGCGCGAGGAGGTCGCGTGAGCGTCGAGATCTCCCTCGGCCTGTGGCAGGACCGGCCACCGGCCGAGGCCCTCGGCACCGCCCGCCGCGCCGGCGAGCTCGGCTTCCCGGCCCTGTGGATCGGGGAGATGGCCACCTACGACGCCTTCGCCCTGGCCGCGGCCGTCGGCCCTTCGCTGCCCCCGGCGACCCGCCTGGTCCTCGGCCCGTTCGCGGTGACGGTCCGCGACCCGATGATGATCGCGATGGGCGCCGCCTCGGTCGCGGCCCTCACGGGGCTGGCCGTTTCGGTCGCACTCGGCACCTCGAGCCCGGTCGTTGTCGAGCAGTGGCACGGCCGTTCGCGCGCCGGTTCGGCCCAGGCCCTCCAGACGGCGGCCCAGTCGGTACGGGCGCTGCTGGCGGGGGAGCGCGTCAACGGGTACCGCCTGCGCCTGCCGGCGGTCGAGCCCGAGATCGTCGTCGCCGCGTTCGGCCCGCGCGCGGTCACCACGGCGGCCCGCCACGCCGACCGCATGGTCCTCAACCTGCTCGACCCACCGACGGCGGGGGAGCTGATCAACCGGTTGAGCGCACAGTCCGACGGCCGCCGGCCACGCGTGGCGGTCTGGGCGCCGGCGGCTATCGGCACCGATCTCGAGGCGGCCTACGCGCAGCTGCGCCGAGGAGTCGTCGGATATCTCGCCGCGCCCGGCTACTGCGACATGTTCCAGCGGGCCGGGTTCGGTGATGTCGTGGAGTTCGCCCGTACCGGCCCGCATCCACGAGACCTGCTGGCCGCGATCCCGGATGCGCTGATCGACGCGATCGGCGTGGTCGGCTCCCCGGAAACCGCGATGCGGCGGCTGCACGCGTATCGCGAGCACGGTGTCGACGACGTCGTCCTGGTTCCGGCCGCGACCGACGCCGATCCGCTCGGTGCGACCACGATGGCCTATGCGAAGGAACTCCTGTGACTGCCGGCATGCTGCTGCTCAGCGTCGCGCGGCGGATCCCGGGGCCGGCCGCCCTCGTGGCGTACGGAACCAGCGCCTCGGCGCCCGTCGTCATGGAGCCGGTCTTCGACGCCGACCCGATCGAGCCCCGATACGTGCCGCCGGCCGCGCCCGCCATCATCGGCTTCGTCGGCGCCGACGGGGCCGTGCACCCGCCCGGCGAGACCGGCGAGCTCCTCGTCTCGTCGGAGACACTGTTCGCCGGCTACTTCCGGCGCCCCGAGGCCACGGCCGACGTGCTGCGCGACGGCTGGCTGCACACCGGCGACATCGGGCGCGTCGACAAGGCCGGGTACGTCTACATCACCGACCGGCTCGAGGACATGATCGTGACCGGGGGCATGAACGTGTACCCCGCCGAAGTCGAACAGGCCCTGTCCCGCATGCCGGGCGTCGCCGAGGTCGCGGTGTTCGGCGCGCCCGACGAGCGCTGGGGCCAGACCGTCGTCGGCGCGATCGTGCGTGCCCCCGGCTACACCTTCGACGCGGCGGTCGTGCGCGAGTACAGCCGCCGGCACCTCGCCTCCCACAAGAAACCCACCGCCGTGCTGTTCCTCGACGCCCTGCCCCGCAACGCCGCGTTGAAAGTGCCGAAACCACGACTGCGGGAGTTGTACGGCACGAACGCCGCACGAACCTAGGACCAACTCCGGCCCGAGGCCCCCCGCGGCGAGGCGGAACCCGGAGCCGTCCGCCGGAGTCCAAGCCGTCATGACCACTCGTGTCGCGCTGGTCGCGATTCTGTTGCTGCTGTCGGCCTGCGGCGGCTCCGGTGCCGGCTCCGGGCTCGCCGGGCGCACGTTCGTGTCGACCGAGGTCACCGGCCACACCCTGGCCGGCGGGACCCACGTCGAGCTCGGCTTCCCGGAGGACGGCAAGCTCACCGCGCAGGCCGGCTGCAACCACCTCTTCGGCGACGTCGAGTTCGGCGGCGGCCACCTCCAGGTCTCGGACCTTGGCACCACCGACATGGGCTGCGACCAGGCCCGGGGCGAGCAGGACCAGTGGCTGGTGGCGTTCCTGACGGCGGGACCGGCGTTCACACTCACCGGCGACGACCTCGTGCTCACCGGCGGCCCGGCGACGATCCGGCTCGTCGACCGCAAGGTGGCCCGGCCCGACCGGGCCCTGCAGGGGCCGCGCTGGGTGGTCGAGTCGCTGCTCGACGGGCAGACGGCGAGCTCCGTGCCGGCCGGGGCGGAGGCGTTCCTGCGGTTCGACGGGGACAAGGTCACCGGCGACGCCGGCTGCAACCAGCTCAGCGGCCGGGCCGTCCGCGACGCCGACACGATCACGTTCGGCGACATCGTGACGACCAAGATGGCGTGCGCCGACGACCGGGCGGCGCTGGAGGCGGCGGTGCTCGCCACGCTCGCCGGGCCGGTCACCGTGAAGATCGACGGGGATCGGCTGGAGCTGCACGGCGCCGGCGGGAAGGGCCTGCAGCTGCGCGCGGCCTGAGGCGGATACATCCGATTCGCGACAGGCCGGCTCCGAACCGCGGGCCGGCCCGGTGCGTGCACCCGTGCATGTCCCACTTCTTGTTCGCGTCCATGCCCAGCGCGGGCCACACCAACCCGCTGAAGCCGATCGCCCGGGCGCTGGTGAACGCCGGCCACACCGTCGACTGGTACGCCGGGCGCGCCTTCCAGACCGCGGTCCAGGCCACCGGGGCCGCCTTCCTGCCCATGCACCCGGACCTCGACGTGGCCCCCGACGCGCAGCCGGACCGGCCCAACCTGACGGGTCTGGCCGGCATTCGCTGGGACCTCAAACACCTCTTCCTCGATCCGGTACCGCTGCAGGTCACCGAGCTCACCGCCCTCGTCGCGCTCAGTCCCCCCACGGCCCTCGTCGCCGACATGGGGTTCGTCGGCGCCGCCGCCCTGCACGAGCTGACCGGCATCGACTGGATCTCGGTCGGCATCTCCCCGCTGCCCGTCCCGAGCCGCGACACCGCCCCGTTCGGCACCGCGCTGAAGCCGTCGGCGACCCCGCTCGGCCGGGTCCGCAACCGCCTGCTCAACACGCTGATGCACCGCGTCCTGCTGCGCGACGTCCAGCAGCACTGGCAGCGCATCCGGGCCCGCATCGAGCTGCCCCCGACGAGCGCGTCCCCCCTGTCCGGCATCTCGCCGACGCTGCACCTGCAGAACGGGGTCGCCGAGTTCGAGTACCCGCGCTCCGACCGGCCCGCCGCGGTCCGGTTCGTCGGCGCGCTGACCGAGGGCCCGGGTGTGCCGTTCACGCCGCCGCCGTGGTGGGCCGACGTCGTCTCCGGCACCCGCCCGGTCGTCCACGTGACCCAGGGCACGGTCGCCAACAGCGATCTGGGCGATCTGGTCGCCCGCACCATCCGGGTCCTGGAAGATGAGGATGTGCTCGTGGTCGCGACCACCGGCGGCCCCGACCCGGCGGTGCTGGGCGACCTGCCGGCCAACGCCCGCGCGGCGGCCTTCGTCCCGCATCGGGAGCTGCTGCCCTACACCCGCGTCATGGTCACCAACGGCGGCTACGGCGCGGTGCAGACCGCCCTGGCCCACGGCATCCCGCTCGTCGTGGCCGGCGCCACCGAGGACAAGCCCGAGGTCGCGGCCCGGGTCGAGCACGCCGGCGCGGGCGTGCGCCTGAAGTCCGCCGCCCCGGCCGACGCCGACCTGCTCGCGGCGATCCGGCGGGCGCTGCACGAGCCGCGGCTGCGGGAGGGGGCCGACCGGCTCCGCGACGCCTACGCCCGCATCGACACCGAGGCGGAGATCGTGCGCCTCGTCGCGGGCAGACACGCACCGGTGGAGCCGCTACTCTGAGCTGCTCACACTCACGGGGGATCAACACATATGAAGACGACGATCCGTGCGGCCGTCTCGGTCGGCCTGCTCGCGGGGTTCTACCTGCTGGCCGTCGCGCTCATCGGCGGCCTCGGCGGGGTCACGGTCTGGCTGTTCCAGGAGCATCCCGGCGTGGCCGCGGGCAAGCTCGCCTACGTCACGATCGCGCTGGCGGCCGGCCTCGTCGTCGCGTTCTGGAAGATCTTGCGGGCCAAGCCCGGCGAGCCCGAGGGCCTGCCCCTCGCGCCGCACGAGGCCCGCGGGCTCTGGGACGCCGCCCACGACCTCGCGCACCGGGTCGGCACCCGGGCCCCCGACGAAATCCGGCTGATCCCGGAGGTCAACGCGGCCGTCGCCGAGCAGACCCGCCTGCTGGGCCTGGCCGGCGGCCGCCGGATCATGTACGTCGGTCTGCCGTTGCTGCAGGCGTTCACCGTCTCGCAGCTCGTGTCGGTGCTGGCCCACGAGCTCGGGCACTACTCCGGCAGCCACACCAAGCTCGGCGCCCTGGCGCACCGGGGCCGGATGGCCATCGTCCAGACCATCGTGCAGGTCGGGCCGTCGAGCATCGCCGGGTTCGTCTTCCGCGGCTACGCCCGCATCTACATCCTGGTCGAGCAGGCCGTGAGCCGCCGCATGGAGTATGAGGCCGACGAGTTCTCGGTGCGCATCGCCGGCCGCCCGGCCGCGGTCAGCTCGATGCGCGACATCCCCGTCATCGACGCCGCCTGGAACTTCTTCGTCGGCAACTACGTCACCATCGGCTGGGACTCCAAGCTCGCCCCGCAGGACGTGTTCGGCGGCTTCGGCCTGCTGCTGCGCGGCCGCTCCAACCAGCTGGCCAAGCTGCGCGACGGCGCGCCGCCGGAGGAGCGCTCGCGCTGGGACTCCCACCCGCCGATCGCCGACCGCATCAAGGCCATGCAGGCGATGCCCGACCCGGGTGTCGCCGCGGACGACCGGCCGGCCACGGTCCTGCTGGGCGACCCGGCCGGCCTGGCCCAGCGGCTGCAGCGGGCCGCGCTGAACATCGAGGACAAGACGCTGCTGCCGTGGGAGCAGCTCACCGACGCCGGCATCGCCGCCAACGCCCAGCGTGACGTCGACGCCCTGTTCCGGGCCGCGGCCCGGCTCGGCAATACTGCCCAGGGCGACCTCGGCCTGGTCCTGCACCTCGTCGAGCAGGGCCGCACGGCCGAGCTGGCCCGGGCCGCGGAGCCGCACGGCGACCCCGCGGAGCAGCGGGCCGAGCTGACCAACCGGATCGGCGCCGCGATCGCCCTCGCGGCCCGCGGTGGCGGCCAGGGCCGCTGGCGGCACTCGTGGACCGGCGGCGCCGAGTTCGTCCGCCCCGACGGGACCGAGCCGCCGATCGACGAGATCGCCAAGCTGGCCGTCGACCCGGCGACGGTGGCCGCGGCCCGGCAGCGGCTGGCCGAGCTGAGCGTCGACGTGGCCGCGGTCCGGCAGCAGTCGGCCACCGCGACCGCGCACGGCGCCGAGATCATCGGCGGCATCGCGAACATGAACGCCCCCGGCAAGCTCCACTTCGACGTGCTCATCCTCACGACCGGCCTGCTGCTCGTGCCCGGGCCGAAGTCCACCGACGACGGCAAGCAGCGGCTGATCCAGCTGATCCGGTCGGCCCCCGTCGCGCAGCTCGCGCGGCAGTGGCGGTTCCTGGCCTACGAGGACGTCGCGGCGGCGGCCATCCTCAAGAACGTACCGATCAAGGTGGCTCTGACCCTGCACAGCGGGGAAACCCTCGAGCTCGCGGAGACGTGGACCGGCGAGTCGCTGGACAAGAACGACCGCGAACTGCTCGCCGCCGCCCTCGACCCGTATCTGCCTAGCCCCGCAAATACCGGGTGAGCATCGCGACCAGCTCCGCCTCGAGCCGCTCGGGCGGGATGCCGCCCGCGGTGGCCATCTCCTTGTGCACCACGAACTCCACTGTGGACACCACCAGCTGGGCCGCGGTGTCCAGGTCGGCCACCCGCACCTCCGCCAGGCCGGCCAGCAGCGCCCGCACCTGCGCGACCCGGGCCCGGTCGTAGCGCTCGATCTTCTCGATGAGGGCCGGCAACCGGGGCGCCTCCTCGACCATGATGCGCAGCAGCTGCGGGTCGTCGCGGTGGTGGTCGACGGCCCGGCGCACGATCGCGCGGACGGCCGGCTCGAGGGCGGTCGCCGGCGGCTCGTCGAGCTCCTCGTCGATGTGTCGGAGCAGCAGCTCGGCCAGGATCGCGTCCTTGTTCGGGAAGTACTGGTACAGCGACCCGATCGACACCCGCGCGTGCTCGGCGATGCGGTTCGTGGTGCCCGCGGCGTAGCCCTGCTCGGCGAAAATGTGAGCCGCCGCGGCCAGGATCCGCTCCCGGGTCAGCGCGGCCCGGACCTGGGACGGCCAGCGACGAGGCTCGACACGACGCTTGTCCGACGGCACCGCGGGCCTCCCGAAAGCGAGTAGTCAAAATCTGAGCTTCTACTCACAATAGTGCCATGACCTCGGAGATTGCCGCCCCGCCGGCCATCGTGATGGCCAAGCAGCTGGCCCGGCTCGACGCCGGTTGCGTGACGATCCTGGCCAACTCGCCGATCGCCGGCTTCGGCTACCTGGCCGCCGACGGCCACCGCCGGGCCACGTTCGTAGGCGGCACCCCCGGCTTCGCCCGCGTCCACTCGCCCGGCCGCATCTCGTTCGCGCTCCCCGCCGGCGAGCCGCCCCCGGCCGACCGGACCGGCGTCTCGTTCGTCTTCCTGCTCCCGGGCATCGGCGAAACCCTCCGGGTCAACGGCGCCGCCGCCGGCCGCAAGGGCGTGGAGCTGACCGTCGACGTCCGGGAGGCGTATGTCCACTGTGCCCGGTGTGTCCTGCGCTCCCGGCTCTGGCACCCGATCGCGACCCGCACACCCGACTTCCTGGCCGCCGCACCGTTCCTGGTGCTGTCCACCGGCGACCGCGACGGCGGCAGCGACACCAGCCCGCGCGGCGACGAGCCCGGCTTCGCCCGCCGCCTCGACGACACCACCCTGGCCATACCCGACCGCCGCGGCAACCGCCGCGCCGACACGCTGCGCAACCTGGAGCAGGACGACCGGATCGCGTTCGCCGCCCTGCGCCCGCACAGCGGCGACGTCCTGCACGGCTACGGCACCGCCACCCGCAGCACCGACCCCGCCCTCCTGGCCACGATGACCCTGCGCGGCGTCCCACCGCAGCGCGCCCTGCTGATCCACGTCGAGGCGATGGAGGCCCGCCCGAGCGAGGCGGTGCGGCGCTCCCGCCTGTGGAGCCCGTCGTCGCGCGTCGACACGGCGGCCGTGCCGGACCTGATCGCCCTGGCCGCCCGGCACGGCGCCATCAACCAGAAGAACCTGCTGGGCCTCCTGATGCGCCGCCTGGCCGGCTGGCCGAGGCTGACCCGCCGGATCATCGACCTGGGCTACTGCCGGCAGTTGCGTCAGGAGGGCTACACCCACGCCAACCCAACCTGGTCCACACCCGCTCAGGAGACGGTGCCGCCGCCGTCCACGGGGAGGATCGTGCCGGTGACGTACTCGGCGCCGACAAGGTAGGCGACGGCGCCGGCCACCTCGGCCGGGGTGCCGATGCGGCGGGCCGGTAGGGCCGCGCTCAGGTCGGTGAACTGGGCGGTGCGCTGGTCCTCGGGCAGGAACGACCACCACGGTGTGTCGATGGCGCCCGGGGACACCGCGTTGACCCGGACCGGGGCCAGTTCGGCGGCCAGGGGTGGGACGATGCGCTCGATCGCGCCGTTGACGGCGGCCAGGACGGTCGTGCCGGGGTAGGCGGCCCGGGCCGACGCCGCCGAGATCATGGTGATCGAGGCGGTGACGGTGGCCCGCTGGATGGCGCCCAGGTAGCCGAACAGCTTGCCCTCGAAGGCGGCCCGGATGTCCTCCGCGGGGGTCTTCGCGAGCGGGCCCAGGCCGACCGGGCCGGGGCTGAACGCCAGCACCAGGTGCTCGACGGGGCCGTGGCCGGCGAAGAACCCGGCGACGGCCTCGGCGTCGGTGGCGTCCAGGCGGACGAAGTCCAGGCCCGCGACCGCGAACGACGGCCGGCGGCCGGTCACGGTCACCTCCGCCCCGCGGGCGACCAGCAGTTCCGCGGTGGCCCGGCCGATGCCCGACGTGCCGCCCATGACGATGACTCGCATGTGTGTGCTCCCTTCCTCGCACCGATCCTTTCCGGCCCGGGGGCGGGTATCCAGACAGCGTTTATACGGGTTGATCCGCTACCAGGCCGGCCAGCCGGGCCGCGGTGGTGGAGCCGGGTGCGGCCAGGTAGGCGACGAGCGTGGCGTCGGTGCCGACCGCGCGCATTTTGACGTACTCGAGCTCCACGCGGCCCAGCCGGGGATGGCGCAGCGCGCGGATCTGGGGCACGAACGGCGCCAGGTCGCCGCGCCGCCACAGCGCCGCGAACGGCGGGCTGGCGGCGGACAGCTCGTCGATGAGCGCGGCCACGCCGGGGTCCAGCACGCCCTCGGCGGTGTGCGCGCGGAACAGCGCGACCGTATACGCGGACTCGTGGGCGAAGTCGTCGCTGATCGCCTGGATGTCGGGCTCGGTGAACATCAGCCACAGGACGTTGCGCCGGTGCCGCGGGAACCGGGTGAGGTCGCCGTAGAACAGCGTGGCCGCGCGGTTCCAGGCCAGGATGTCGAAGCGGTGGTTGGCGAGCAGCGCCGGGCTCGGGTCGAGCTGGTCGAGCAGCAGCCGGTACTGGGCGGGCAGCTCACCGGCGGCCGGCGCCCCCGGCGGGACCTCGCCGGCCAGGCGATACAGGTGGGTCCGCTCGACGTCGTCCAGGCCGAGCGCGCGGCCCAGGCCGGCCAGCACCGGCCGGGAGACGCGGATGTCCCGGGCCTGCTCCAGCCACGTGTACCAGGTGACGCTCACCCCGGCCAGCATGGCCACCTCCTCGCGGCGCAGCCCGGGGGTGCGGCGGCGGCCCGCCACCACGAGGCCGGCCTGGTCCGGGCGGCGCCGCTCCCGGCGGCTGCGCACGAACGCGGCCAGCTCCTTGCGGCGCTGCGAACCGGACGGCGCGGAGCTGGTCAGGGTATCGATCGACACGCTCCGAGTGTGCCCGCTACCGCCCCGGTTCGCGAACCGCAGTGGATTGACAAGTATTGACATAACCCCGTCGCTCGGGAGAACCTTCACGGGCGTCGATTTCGGCGGTCGGCGGCCACTCACCGGTTGATTGATCGGAGCGACGTGAGAAGGCTGCTCTGCAACGTCCTGGCCGCGGCATGCGCCGCTGCCGTCACCGTGACCGCCCTCGGTGCGCCCGCCCGGGCCGCCGTTCCCGCCGACCTTACTGGCCTGGTCAATCCATTGATCGGGACGCAGAAGGAGGGCAACACGTTTCCCGGTGCGGCGCTGCCGTTCGGGATGGCGCAGGTCAGCCCGGACACCGGTTGGGGGACGGGCTACAACTACGACCACACCAAGGTCTGGGGATTTTCCCAGACGCACCTGTCCGGCGTCGGCTGCCCCGTCGCCGGTGAAGTGCCGCTCATGCCCACCGTCGGCGCCGTGAACAGCAACGACCCGAACACCTACGGGCAGGCGCTCAACCACGCCCAGGAGCAGGCTACCCCCGGCTACTACCGGCTCGGCATGGCCAACGGGGTCACGGCGGAGTTGACGGCAACGCTGCGGTCGGGGTGGCAGCGGTACACGTTCCCGGCCGGCACACAGTCCAACGTGCTGTTCAACACGGCCCAGGCGCGCGGATCGGCGACCGGGGCCAGCAGCTCCAGCGTCTCCATCCCCAACAGTACGACCGTCGAGGGCTCGGTGACGGTGAGCGGGTTCTGCAACACCTCACCCGCGCACACGATCTACTTCTCGGCGCAGTTCTCGCGGCCGTTCGCCTCCTACGGCACCTGGGCCGGTTCGACGTTCACGAGCGGGTCCGGCAGCTCGTCGGGCAGCGGGGCGCGGGGCGGCTGGGTGCGGTTCGACACCAGTTCCGACCGGGCCGTGACGGTCAAGGTGGGGCTGTCGTACACGGGGCTGGGCGGGGCGCGGTCCAACCTGAGCGCCGAGACGTCGGCGGCCGGGTTCAACTTCGACACGGTCCGCACGGCCGCCCACGACACCTGGAACGCGAAGCTGCACAAGGCCGAGGTGGACGGCGGGACGACGGACCGGCAGGTGGCGTTCTACACGTCGCTGTACCACTCCCTCCTGCACCCCAACCTCGCCGGGGACGTCGACGGCAGCTACCGCGGCTTCGACAACGCCGTGCACACAGCGTCGGGTTACACGCCGTACCAAACCTTCTCGCTCTGGGACACCTATCGGGCCCAGAACCAGCTCGTGGCCCTCCTCGAACCACAGGTGGCCCGGGACTCGGCGCTGTCGCTGCTCGCCGTCGACCGGGAGCTGGGCTGGCTGCCGCGGTGGGCCCTGGACAACACGGAGACGAACACGATGACCGGCGACCCGGTCACTCCGTTCCTCGTCGACCTGTGGTCGCGCGGGCTGCTGTCCGGCTATGAGGAGCAGTTCTACACGGCGCTGCGCAAGAACGCGTTCGGCACGCCGGCCGCGTCGACCGGGCTCAACGCCCGCAACGGCAACCCGTATTACACCGCGCTGGGATACATCCCGACCGGTGTCGTGTGCACGCCGACGAACTCGTTCGACCACGACTGCCAGTACCCGAGCTCGTCCACATTGGAATACGCCGCCTCGGACTCGGCACTGTCCATCATGGCCAGAGCGCTCGGGCACACCGCCGACGCCGACCAGCTCGCGGCCCGCGGCCAGAACTACCGCAACCTGTTCGACCCGTCGATCGGCTTCTTCCGGCCCCGCAACGCCAACGGGGTCTTCGCGCCGACCTACTCGCCCACCGACGGCGCCCACACGTTCCACGAGGCGGGCGCCTACCAGTACCAGTGGCTCGTCCCGCAGGACCCCGACGGCCTGATCGGTCTGCTCGGCGGCAAGGCGAACACCAACACCCGGCTCGACCAGTTCTTCGCCTACGACAACCTGCTGAGCGACCCGTCCGGCACGGCGCACAACACGTGGGTGAACGGCGCCTACGACTACTACAGTTTCACGACGTACAACCCGAACAACGAGCCCGACCTGCTCGCGCCCTACACCTATCTGTGGACGGGGCAGCCCTACAAGACGGCGACGGTACTGCGAGCCGCGTACACCCTGTTCGCCAACGGCCCCAACGGCGTGACCGGCAACGACGACCTCGGCACCATGTCCGCCTGGTACGTCTTCGCCTCGCTGGGCCTGTACCCGCTGATGAACGGCGCGAACTTCTACGGCGTCAGCACCCCGCAGTTCCCGTCCGCGAAGGTGACGGTGGGATCGTTCGGGTCCCAGCAGGGCGGGACGATCACGATCAACGCCCCCGGTGTCACGGACGCCAACCGCTACATCACCACCGCCAGTCTCGGCGGCACCGCCTTCACCCGGACGTGGCTGGCCCAGGCCGACATCGCCCACGGTGCGGCAATCAACTACAGCGTCGGGGGTACTCCCAGTGCGTGGGGAACCGCGGCGAGCGACACGCCACCGTCCGCCAACCACACCACGCCCCCGGCCGCGCCGGTGAACCTGGCCCAGGGCAAGGCGACGACCGGCTCGGCCGCCTGCGCGTCGACGGAGGGCCCGGACAAGGCCGTCAACGGCAGCGTCACGGGCGGCAACGCGGACAAGTTCTGCTCGACCGCCGCCGGCGCCTGGGTGCAGGTCGATCTCGGCTCCGCGCAGCCACTGAACCGCATCACCGTCAAGCACGCGGGGGCCGGCGGCGAGCAGTCGGCGTACAACACGAAAGCCTTCAATCTGCAGGTGTCGACGGACGGCTCGACCTGGAGCACGCCGGTCACCGTGACGAACAACGCGGACCCCGTGACCACGCACCAGCTCGCGACGACGACGGCGCGGTACGTCCGGCTCAACGTCACCACGCCCACCCAGACCGCGGACGGCGCGACCCGCATCTACGAACTGGAGGCGTACGGCCCCGCGCAGACCAACTGGGCGCTCAACCGGACCGTGACCGGCTCGACCGCGTGCGCGGCGACGGAGGGCCCGGAGAAGGCGGTCAACGGCAGCGTCTCGGGTGGCAACAGCGACAAGTTCTGCTCGGCCACGGCCGGCGCGACGCTGCAGGTCGACCTGGGCGCGAGCCGCTCCATCAGCCGCTTCGAACTGGCACACGCCCAGGCCGGCGGGGAGTCCGCGGACTACAACACGAAGGCCTACACGATCGACGTGTCCGCCGACGGCACGACCTGGACGCGGGCCGTCACCGTCACCGCCAACACCGCCGCGAACACGGCCCACCCGGTCGCCCTGTCGGCCCGGTACGTCCGGCTCACGGTGCAGACCCCGACCCAGATCGCCAACGACACCGTCACCCGAATCTACGAACTGCGCGCGATCGGGTGAGGGACCGGGTGAACCCTCTGCTCACCCGCTGACCACGGGATCGGCGAGGGCCGATGGGGCTTACGTTGCCTGTATGCCTCCGGCCCTCGTCCGCCCCTATGTGCGGGTCATTCCCATCGCCCACATCAAGCCCGCCCCGGCGCGCCGCTCCACGGTCCCGCCGCGCGCCGCGCCGCCGGTCTACCGCCCCCGGCACGACGCGGCCCGGCTGTTCCCGCCGCCCCCGCCGCCGCGGCCCCGCCCCCGGCGCCGCACCCCGGCCCTGGCCTGGGGCGCCCTCCTGGTCACTCTGGCCACCACCGCGATCACCCTGCGCCCGACCGCCGCGCCGACGGTCGCCAGCGCCACCGCCGCCGAGTCCGGCCAGCTCCAGACGGCCATGGTCCCCGCACAGCTGGTCCAGCAAGCTCCGTCCCCGCGCCGCCCCGACGCACCGCCGCCACCGGCCCCACCGATCAAGAAACCGCGCCGGTAGGACCGGCCGGTATGATGCCCGGACCGGCACATGCGAGACGGGCGGGGCACATGGATCAGCACGAGCGCGAGGTCCTGGACTGGCCGACCTTCGGCCGCGCCGCCCGGGAGCTGGCCCAGGCGATCGCCGACGACGGCTTCCGGCCCGACCTGGTC
This sequence comes from Dactylosporangium sp. NPDC051541, assembly GCF_044454505.1. Classification (NCBI taxonomy): domain Bacteria; kingdom Bacillati; phylum Actinomycetota; class Actinomycetes; order Micromonosporales; family Micromonosporaceae; genus Dactylosporangium; species Dactylosporangium sp. NPDC051541. The sequence continues at coordinate 67,491 of NZ_JBITDU010000023.1, read as the reverse complement.
CTGAGCGTGGCCCGCGGCGGCCTGCTGGTGGCCGGCGCGCTGAGCTACGCCCTGGACGTGAAGAGCATCCACATGCTCAACGTCCTGTATTACACCGGCGTCGACGAGCGCCTCGACGCCCCCGTCATCCTCGACCCCCAGCCGGACCTGGCCAACCTGTCCGCGGCCCGGGTCCTGATCGCCGACGACGTGGCCGACACCGGCGCGACCCTGGAGGTCGTCCGCGACTTCTGCGCCGGCCACGTCGCCGAGGTCCGCTGCGCCGTCCTCTACGAGAAGCCGGCCTCGAGCGTCACCTGCGAATACGTGTGGCGCAAAACCGACCGGTGGATCAACTTCCCGTGGTCGAGCCTCCCTCCGGTCACCGACCCGACAGCACCCGTCACCGGCTGACCACGCGCCTCCGAGACGTCCCGCGCCGCTGCCCCGGCGTGGACGCCGGGGCAGCGATCGGTTCGAGCCGTTCAGCGGTCGTGGGCCCGCTCATGGCCCTGGTACGTGAACTGGTGCTTGTTCGCGGCCGTCTTCGCGTTCAACGCGCTCGTCTTCGCCGGGAAGGCGTTGCGGGCCTGGGCGAAGTACCAGGCGGCGTGCACGAGCGTGTTCTTGAACTGCTGCAGCGAGCGCAGCGCGTTGCCGCGCAGGCTCCTGGCCTGCTGCTGGGCCAGCGTCGGGTTCGTCGCGTACGTCTCCATCGTCGTGGCGGGGGGCTGGCCGGTGACCGTGGAGTACGTGTCGCAGGCCTCGTGGTAGCACGGGTCCAGTTGCTCGCCCTCGACGCCGCCGAACTTGGCGACCTGTTCGGCGGTCTTCGGGACCTCGGCGCCGGCGAACACGCCGCCCGCGGGAATGCCGCGGTTGACGAAGCCAACGTAGTCCGAGCGGCCGTCGAACGGGATCGGCTCGCTGACCATCCCGCGCTGGGACCAGTACTCGGTGAGCACCTTCTCGATCGTGCCGGAGCCCTCGGGCCCGGAGTTCTCGGAGCCGAACGTCGAGCCGTCGCCGTCGTAGACGAGGCGGGCGAAGTTCGGTGAGGCGATCATGTCGGTGTCGAGCAGCATGTCGATGCGCGCGACCTCGCGGTCGGACAGGTGGGCCGCGTAGTACTGCGAGCCGATCAGCCCGTTCTCCTCGCCGCCGAACCACAGGAAGCGGATCTTGTTGCGCGGCGCGGCGCCGGACTTGGCCAGCTGCTCGGCGAGCTCGAGCTGGAATGACGTACCGGATCCGTCGTCGTTGATGCCCGGGCCGGCCTCCACCGAGTCCAGGTGGGCGCCGAGCGCCACGACGTGGTTCGGGTCGCCGCGCCTGGTCTCGGCGACCACGTTCGGATACCACCTGTCCTCGTCGACGCCGTTGGTCGTGAGGTCGACGGTCGGGTTCTGGCCCGCCTTGTACGCGTTGTAGAGCTCCTGACCGACGGCGAAGCTCGACAACACCGCAGGCAGCGAGTACCCGAGCGGGGCCGAACGGAACATCGCGGGGATTCGATCCGGCGTACCGCCCTCGTTGAACACGATCACCCCGACGGCACCCGCCTGCACGGCGTTGGCCAGCTTCTGCGTGAACTGGCAGGTGCCGCGCTGGATCAGCGAGACGGCGCCGCTCGTGGCCGCGGGGAAGTCGGACATCTCACAGCCGGAGGTCGTGCCGCCGGGGCTCGGGATCACGATGTCGTCGGTCGGGACGACCTTGACGTTGGTCAGCGTCTTGGTCGGCGTGTGCTCGAACGGGATGTAGTCGACCGACGGCAAGCCGTCGTCCGCGGCCGTGCCGGCGGTGTAGGTCTTGCCGGTCGGCGCGACCTGCCGCAGCACGGGCGGCGCCGTCTCCCGCCACTCCGGCATGTTGAACATCTCGTAGTGGACGTTGTAGCCGGCCCGCTCCAGCGTGGACTTCACGTAGGCCGCCGACGCGAGGTAGCCCGACGTCCGCGTGGCCCGCGTGCCGCCGTTGCGGTCGGCGACGCGCTGCAGGTCCCGCTGATGCTCGGTGATCCCCTCCACCGTCACCAGCCGCTCCAGCCGTCCCGAATCGACGCCCGGCGGTCCCGCGGCTGCCGGTGACGCACTTCCAAGCGCAACGATGATGACGGCCGCAGCCACCAAACCGACCCGACGCATCTCGCCTCCCGTGTCCTGCATCATGGACAGCCACCGCGCCATAGGCGCATGTCTGTCACAACCTTCATCTATGGAAAACCTTCAGCCGCCTGATGGGTCCATCCGATGTGGACAGATGTAGGTCAGGCGGCGGTGCTGGCCCAGGGCAGCTCGGGTCAGGCCTGCTCGCCGTAGGGTGTCATCTGGAAGGTGACGAACCGCCAGTGGCGGTTGCTGTCGCGGCGCAGGACCTGGGTGGCCACGCCGGCGAGGGTGCGTTCACCGCCGTCGGGTGTTCGTATCAGGTTGGTGAGCGGGCCGGTCATGACCGCGACGTCGCCGATGAGTCGGATGGTGATCTCGCCGCGGGTGATGCGGAGGTAGGGCCGGCGGTTGGCGGTGTGCTCCAGCAACTGCGTCTTGGTGTGGGTGATGCCGTGCGCGTGGGTGTGCACGAGCGTGTCGTCGAAGAGGTCATCGAGTGTGTCCAGATCCACGTCGACGAGCGCTCGTTGCCGGCGTCGCTCGATGGCGTGCAGCTCCGTGGTCACCTGCTCGTCGGGTGGCTGAACCGTGGCGGTCATGCGTACCTCCTAAGCGCACTCATCCGGACGCTATCCAAGCGACCTGCCGGCGTGATGTCACAGGAAGCGGGGACGGAGTTCGCTCGTCGCGATTCACCTCCACGAGCGTCCGGTCGAACGTAGGCAACGTCGGCCGGACCGGCGCAGTCACCTGAACCGGGGGCCGTCACGGTGCCGCCGGAGCGACGAGAATGAGCGGGCGGAATTCGACATCAGGCGGACGGACCTGCAGATCAGCCAGGAAGGGTGTGGCCTTGTGGATTTCAAGCGTCGGACGATCGTTTTCGAGGCAGCCGATATCGAGACAGTGAGCGCGTTCTGGGCGGGACTCCTGGACGGCTCCGTCGAGGCGAAGGACGCCTGGCACAACGTCTGGGTCGACGGCGACTGGCACCTGGCGGTCCAGCTCGTGCCCGATCATGTGCCACCCGTGTGGCCCGACGGCGGACCGTCACAGCAGGTCCACCTCGACTTCTACCTCGAGGACCTCGAGGCCGCCCACGAGAAGGCGCTCAAGTTGGGCGGGCGGCTGTTGAAGGCGGTCGATGATCCGGCCGCACGGAAGGGGTTCCGGGTCTACGCGGACCCGGCCGGCCACACCTTCTGCCTCTCCTGGCCGTAGGGCGGCCAACGGATCGGTAAGCGGTGCGGAGCGTTCTGCGGGGACACCGCACCGCTTCGGCCTGGCGTCAACTTCTTGGCAACACAGACGAGTAGGCCCGAGCCGACGGCGGTCAGCATGATCGGGGCGGCCGTCGAGTTCAGGGCGCGGCACCTCGACAGCTGGCTTTTGCTGCGGCGGCCGCGACGGGGCGGCCGTCGCTCAGGTTTCGGCTCGGCGGGCCCCTTCGCGGGCCAGGAGTCCGGATGGTGCGTTCAGCGATCGGTATCCGGCCCGGATCCGGTCCCATGCGTCGGTGCGAGCCGTCGGCGCCTGCTGGGCCAGGTATCCGTCGACGGCGTCGGCCGCCCAGGCGGAATGGCCGGTCGCGACGTTGTCGATGGTGTTGTGGATGTCGACGAACGCGGTACTGAAGCCGTACTTCTGGAGCGACTGCCGGCCGCGGCGATAGTTGCCGCCGACCCCTGACAGCTCCATCGCCAGGTTCAGGCCGAGAATCTCCGGCTCGAACGTGCGCGGAAACCGGCCGATCGCCAACCAGTAGACCGGCGTATCGAACGACTGGTCCCGGAACCCGGACCAGGTCGCGAACTCCGGCGAGCGAGTCGGTGGGAGGTCGACGCCCATCTCCCGCATCACGGCACGGTAGATCAGCGGATGGTTCAGGCTCAGCTCGCCGTTGCCGAGCTCGTCCCAGTAGGTGTCGAACAGGAAGTGCCCGCGCTCGGAGGAGGCGAGCTGATAGTCGGTGTAGCCGGTCAGCCAGGCACCGTCGATCAGGGTGAGCGGCGCCAGTTGCACGCTCGAGTCGATCAAGTCGGCGCGGTCCGGCAAGGGATCGCCCAGGCCGTTGTGGAACTCCGTGTTGTGGAGGTCGTGCTGGTCGAGCAGCCAGGACCGCAGACCGTCCACCGGGTGCTCGTCCGGCAGTGACTGGGCGGACGACTCCATGCCCTGTCGGGACCGGGCGAGCCGCTCTTCCACGTATCGCAGCGCATACCGGCGGGTCGCCGGTGTGATCGTGCGCCGCAACAGACGGATGTATGCCTGGCGGATGTCCGCGGGAGCGTCGCCGTCATCGTGGGCGCTTGCCGAGGCCGGCCGGAGCATGATCCGCCGGGGCTGATGGGCGGGCGGTCGCCACCCTGCCCGCTGTGCGGGGTCCGCCGGCAGCGCGTCGATCCATCGCTTGATCGTGTCCAGTTCGTTGTCCGGGAATATCCGGAACATCCGGCCCTTGTGCGACACGAGCGGGCCGGTCAGGCGGCTGGCCTCGGAACTGCCCGGCCGGATGAGGCGACTGTTCGCCAGCGCGGTCAGGAACGGGATCGGGTCGGTGCGCGCCTCGGAGAGCCACTCCTGCAGCGGTCGGCCCTGCACGCTGAACCGGTCGTGATAGACGGACGCCTCCCTGGCCCGGGACCGCACGAGCTCCGCCATCTCGAAACCCGGGTCGCGAGCGGCGTCCAGCTCCTGGGCCACCTCGTCGCACCAACGTCGCAGCGCGCCGAACGCCCAGGCGAAGCCGCGCTCGACCGCGGTCGCGCCGGCCGTACCGGCTGATTCGACGAACGCGGCCGCCACGGCCCGAGCATCCTCGACCGGCGGCGGCCCGTCCGGCGTGCGCGCGCGGCTCGGATCCAGCGCGTCCCATCCGATCGCGTGCGGAAGCCGGGTCTGAACACCGTCGAGCGGCGGGAGCAGGCCGACCTCACGCAGGCAAAGGTCAAGACCAATGATCTCGCCCCGGTATGCGTCCGGGCGCCGGCTCATCGTCAACGCGACGGCCGGTAGGTAGAAGGACTGGTCGGCGATTCGGCGGTCCTGCGCCAGTTGGCTCGCCGGATGCGCATGCACGGCCACCCGGAGGTGTTGCATGAGCGAGAGGTAGACGCTGCCTCGGGACGCCCGCGGATGCCCGGCGCCGACGTCGCCCGCGAACAGGGAGAGCACCCCCATGGTGACCGCTTCCTCAGCGTTGCCCGGCTCGCTCATCCACTGCAGCCAGGCACCGGACAGCGAGGCCAAGGGAGCACACGCGAGGACCGCCCGGCGGACGAGCACATCGGCGCGGCCCTCGCGTTCCGCCGCGGCGAAGAGTGCCTCGAAGCGCGAGCGTTGCGTGGCGGCCCAGGCGGTCACCGACGGCCCGAGGTCGGCCAGCGGGACCCGCGAACCGCGATCGTCGGCGCAGCCGCGGTCCAACTCCGCAACGATCGCGTCCCGCAGGGCGTCGGGCAGTGGCGTGCTCTCGGGGTCACACGCGCGGGCGAACACCGTCTGGATCGGCAGCGCAGTCGGGTCGTCTACCGCCTGATCAGAACATCGGGTAGATGGACGCATCGCGCTTCTTCCTCTTCCTACGTCGAAAACCTGGCAACCGGCCGAACCTCCTGCCAAGAAACCTAACGCCGGGCCAGTGGGGGACTGTGTCCCGTAAAACGGCCCCCCGGCCGCGCCCATGGTCCGCGGAGCGGCCGGGCGCCGCGTCGCCGGTTCACGTGACTGCGCTGGACAGTCGGAGCTGCGTACGGTCGGTGTTCACGAGCGACGAGCGGCATTCACCCGGGTCGAACCGCCTCACGGATCGGGCCCGCCGAGGTCAGCCGGCAGGCGTGCCCGGGCTTCGTCGAAGAGGACTCGGGAAAGGTGACGGTGAGATGATCGACCGCGAGCCCGGACGGATATGGCGCAACAGCCCGGTCGACGCCATCCTGGTCGGGATTTGCATCGTGCAGTTCACAGGGACGATCGCGCTGGCCGTGCTGACGCCGGACGGGCTGTGGCCGCGGCTCGGCTCGGCGATCCTGGTCACCGCCATGATGACCTACTCGATCCTCATCGTGAACCACATGTTCGTGCACCAGCCCTGGTTCACCGACAACCGGCTGAACGCGCTCGTGTCGTTGATGAACTCGGCGAACATCGCGCAGTCGGTACAGGCGTACCAGTTGAGTCACGTGCGCAACCACCACCGGTACAACAACGACCGCAAGCGCGACGGGGTCACCGCCGACCTCAGCTCCACGTACCGATACAGCCGGGACGACGACCACGCCCCGCTCTGGCGGTACCTGGCCTTCAGCCTCGCAGCCTCGGCCCGGGACTTTGTGGGCACCTGGGCGTCCTTGCGCCGGTTGTGCGGCGTCGGCCCGGCGGAGACCGCGATGCGAGGGTGGGCCGCCCGGCACCCGGAGCGGCGCGCGGCCGAGCTCGCCCAGGTCCGCTACGACCGCTTGGCACACCTGAGTTTCATCGTGCTGCTCGCCGTCCTCTCGTGGCAGTGGCTGCTGCTGTGCTACCTGCCGGCGGTAGCGGCCGCGTTTACCTGGGTCAACGTCCAGAACTACTACCGGCACTTCGGGGCGGAGCCGGAGAGCCGGTACGCGAACTCCGTGAGCTACTACAGCCGGCTGTACAACCGGCTGACCTTCAACGACGGGTACCACCAGGAGCACCATCTGCGCCCCACGACGCATTGGACCCGGCTTCCCGCGGTCGCGGCGCAGTATCAGGAGCGGCTCGACGAGGCCGGTCGTGTCGTGTCCACGGTGCCGCCTGTGATCGGTTTCCTGGACACCGGTCGCATTGGTCGCATCGCCGAACGCTCCGCAGCGGCCCGAGCCACCCAATGAACCAGCCGGGCAGACGTCGAGGAGGGGAGCGGTACGTGCGGAATCTCGGCACGCCGGATGACCCGTACGACGTGCTGGGGCTGGGCTTCGGACCGTCGAACATCGCACTCGCGATCGCTGCCCAGGAGATCGCGCCGGATCGCAGCTGCCTGTTCCTGGAGCGCTCCGGCGAGACGCGCTGGCACGAGGGCATGCTCATCGACGGCGCCCGGATGCAGATCTCCTTCCTCAAGGACCTGGTGTCCCTGCGCAACCTGGAAAGCCCGTTCACCTTCCTCCAGTACGAGAAGGCCAAGGGGCGGCTGGAGAGGTTCGTGAACCTCGCCGAGTTCCGGCCGACCCGGCTGGAGTTCCAGGACTACCTGAGGTGGGTCGCCGCACAGTTCGCCGGCGTGGTGCGCTACCGCTCCGCGGTCCGCGAGGTGACCGCGGTCCGCGACGATGACGGCACGCTGTCGCTGTTCCGGGTGACCGCGACCGACACCGCGACCGGCGGCGTCGTCGAGTACCACGCCCGCAACGTTGTGCACGCGCTCGGCGGCGTACCCCGTTTGCCGGAGGCGGTGACGCTCGGCCCGACCGTGGTGCACTCCAGCGCGTTCCTGCCAACGGTCCCCGAGACGTTCACCGACCGCGACCGCGAGTGGGAGTTCGCGGTCGCCGGCGACGGGCAAAGCGCCGGCGAGATCACCCACTACCTGCTGGATCGGTACCGCAACGCCCGCGTGGACCTGATCCTGCCGGGGTACTCGCTGCGTGCCACCGACAACAACCCGTTCGCGAACGAGCAGTTCTTCGAAGCCAACGCCGCAGACTTCTACTCCCGCAACGAGGCGAACCGGCGCGACTACTCCGCCGGCCTGCGAACCACCAACTACGGCGTGGTGGAGGCGAGTTTTCTCGACGAGCTGTACCGGCTGGTCTACGCCGACGAGGTCCGCGGCCGCACCCGCCTCGTGGTGCACGACGGCTCCCGGCTGACCGGGGTGGAGGCCGGGGCCGACGGCACGGGCATCCGGATCGGGGTCGACGCCCGCTTCGGCGGCGGGGCCCGTGTGCTCCGAGTCGACGGCCTGGTACTGGCCACCGGGTACCGGCGCGAACTGGACTCGGTGATGTACCGCGACGTCCTTCCCTACCTGGACACCGACGCCGATGGCGGACTGGCGGTTTCCCGGGAACACCGCGTGCGCACGACCGACGAGCTGACCTGCGGCCTGTACGTGCAGGGCTTCGCCGAGGCGACGCACGGGCTCGGCGACACGCTGTTGTCGCTGCTGCCCTTCCGGTCCAAGCAGATCATCACAGCCATCGCCAAGGACGGTGGTTCGCTGGCGCGCGCGTTCCCGCCGGCAGGGCACGACGCCGGGCCGGCCGCCGCGACGCTGGTGGCGCTGATCGAGCGATGCGGCTCCGGAACGCTGGTGAGCGCCGGTGCGGGGGAGTTCCCGGTCGCGACCAGGCTGCCGCTGGTGCTGGATCGCGACCGCGGTCGCAACGGCGTCCTGTCCGGGGCGCTCGACCGGACCGATTCGCAGCTGCCGCTGCTGGACGGCGGCAAGGTGCTGGTGATGTTCCAGCCGGACGGGGCACCGCCCGGCGAGCCGCAAGTCGGGGACTCGATGGTTATCGACGTTCGCGGATGCGCCCGGGTGGTGACCGACCGGGACCGACTTGTGGCGCACCCGGCTCGCGTCGACCCGGCGGATTCCGGGCCGGCCGCACGCGCCGGCGGTTCGGTCCGGATCGAGATCGAGATCGAGGCCCTTTCCAGCCGGTTCCCCCTGTCATCGGAGCCGCGTGCGGCCCCGGCCGAGAGCGAGAGCGAGAGCACGAGGCAGTCATGACCGACACCGACGAGATGTACGTGGTTGTCCGCAACGACGAGGAGCAGTACTCGATCTGGCGGTCGGGTCGGCCGGTACCGGCCGGGTGGGAACCGGTCGGCGAGCCGGCGTCCCGGGATGACTGTCTGGCGCGCATCGGCGAGTTGTGGACGGACATGCGCCCGGCCAGCCTGCGGGCCGCCATGAGCGCCTCTGCTGCGGAGCAAGGGACGCACAGTGGCTGAGCCAGAGGAGGAAGTGGCGGTAGTGGATCAGCAGCCGGCCGCACGGCCCAACCTCCTGCGCCGGTCGGGCACGTTGCTGCTCGCCGCCTTCCGCGCCCATCCGGGTCCAATGAGCTGGGGGCTGGTCGCCTCGATCCTGTACGGAGCGGGACTGACCGGCTGGTCCGTCGCGCTCGGCGAGCTGGTCAACCGCGTGGTGATACCGAGGTTCGAGGGCGGCCAGGTGGCCACCGGAACCGCCCTCGCCGTGGTCCTGGTCGTGCTCGCGATCGGCGTGGTCAAGGGCACGGCCGGGCTGATCCAGCGATGGACCACCACCGCCACCCGGGCCCGGTTCGATGCCACCCTGCGGGTGGCCGTGGTCGAGCGGTACGACGCGCTGCCGATGGCCTACCATCGGGCCCACCCGACCGGCGAGAAGCTGGCGCACGTCACCACCGACCCGGAGGCGGCCGCGGACCTGCCGGCCCGAGTGCCGCAGGTACTCGGCATGTTCCTGATGTTCCTGGCCACCGCCGGCTGGATGCTGGCGGTGGACCCGATCCTGGCATTGGTCGGCGGTGCCTCGATCCCGGCGCTGTTGCTGGTCAACTCCGTGTACCAGAAACGGGTCGAAGCGCTCGCCGTGGAAGCCCAGGAACGGCTGGGGCGGGTGACTGCGGTCGCCCACGAGAGTTTCGACGGCGCGTTCCTGGTGAAGACGCTCGGCCGGGACCGCGCCGAGCGGGACAGGTTCGGCGCCGAATCGGAACGGCTCCGCGATGCGAATATCAAGCTGGCCGGTCGGGAATGGCTGATGAACGAGCTGTTCGATCTGATTCCGGCCGCCACGTCGCTGATCATCCTGGTGGTCGGGGCGTGGCGGGTGAACAGCGGCGCGATCACGGTCGGCAACCTGGTCAGCTTCGTCAACCTGTTCGCCCTGCTGGCGGTACCTCTCAGCGTGATCGGCAACGTGCTGGCCCACGTGCCGTACGTGCTGGCGGGGTACGGCCGGGTTCAGAAGGTGCTCGGCGAGACGCCACCGCCGGCTTTGGTGGATCCGCAACCGCTGCCGAACGGTCCGCTCGGCCTCCGCGTCCGCGGTCTCGGCTTCGCCTACCCGGACGGCCCGGTGGTCCTTGCCGATGTGAGCTTTGACGTCCCGGCCGGCGCGACGGTCGCGATCACCGGGAGCACCGGGTCGGGTAAGAGCACGCTGCTGCTGGCGCTGGCCGGCCTGCTGCCCCCGACCGGCGGGACGGTGCTGCTGAACGGGGTCGACCTGTACCGGGTCGCCGCAGCCGACCGGACGGCGGCCTGTGCGGCGGTTTTGCAGGAGCCGTTCCTGTTCGCCGGCACGCTGGCCCAGAACGTCCGACTCGACTTCGACCGTGACCCATCGGAAGCACCCGCGGACGCCGACCGGGAGCGGCTGGACGAGGCGCTCCGCCTCGCCCGGGCCACCGCCATCGTCGAGCGCCAGCCGGACGGGCTGGCGACTCGGGTCGGCGAGCGTGGGGTAAGGCTGTCCGGCGGCGAACGACAACGCCTCGCGCTGGCCCGGGCCCTGTTCCGTCGGCCCCGGGTGCTGTTGCTGGACGAGGCCACGTCCGCGGTCGACGCGACCACCCAGCAGGAGATCATGAGCGGGCTGGCCACCGGCCTGCCGTCCACCACCACGATCGTCGTCACCACCAGCGCCGCGACGCTGGCCCGGGCCGACGCGGTCGTATACCTCGACAGCGGCCGCGTGGCCGGTGTCGGCGCCCATGCGGACCTGCTCCGGATCGACGACTACGACCGGCTGATCCGGGGATTCCAGCGAGAGCAGGTAGCGGCATGAGTGCGTTCGTGGTCGACCCCGACGGTGTCGCCGGGTCGACGCCCGCGGTGCTTCGGCGCGGCTTCGCCTCCATCCCGGAGATCCGCGACGGCCTGGCCCTGACGCTCGTCCTCGCACTGGTCGGCGGGTTCGGCCGGCTGGCCATACCGATCCTCGTCCAGCAGCTCCTCGACCGGGGACTCAGCACCGGACACATCGACGTTGGCCAACTGGTTCGCCTGGGCGCGCTGGCGGGGGTGGCGGTATTGGGCACCGCCCTGGTCAACTGGCTGAGCCTGCTGCGCCTGGCGACCGCCAGCGAGCGCGCACTGTGCGGGCTGCGGGTCCGCGCTTTCGGCCACGTACACCGGCTCAGCGTGGCGTACCACTCGGCCGAGACGCGCGGGAAGCTGGTGTCCCGGGTGACCTCCGACGTCGGGACCCTCAGTCAGTTCCTGCAGTGGGGCGGCATCGCCTGGGTGGTGAACGGCGCCGCTATGCTGGCTGCTCTCGTCGGCATGCTGTACTACGACGTCTGGCTGACGCTTGTCACAGTTGCGCTGATCGTGCCGCTGGTCGTCCTCATCCACGTGCTGACCAAGCGCCTCGGGCCCGCGCACTCCGCGGTCCGGGGCCGCGTCGCCGATGTGCTCACGGTGACCTCGGAGACGATCCAGGGCGCGGCCGTCATCCGCGCCTACGGCATCACGAAGCCGAGCCTGCGGCGGACCACGGCGGCCATCCGCCGCTGGCGGGACGCGAAGGCCCGCGCCGGCTATCTGGGCAGCGTGCTGTTCTCCCTCGCCGACCTGTTCGCCGCGATCGTGGTGGTCGGCGTCGTCGCGGTGGGCCTGGCGATCGGTCCCTCGACCGGGCACACCGCCGGCGATCTGGTCGCGTTCCTCCTGCTGGTGATCATGTTTCTGGGGCCGGTGGGGCAGTTCACCCAGGTCATCGACTTCACGCAGAATGCCGTGGCCGGCTGGCGACGGGTGCTGGCACTGCTGGACATCGCCGAGGACGTCACCGAGCCGGTCGACGGCCGGCAGCTGCCGGCCAGCCCGCCGGCGGTGGTCGTACGGGATGTCACCTTCGGCTACCCGGACGCCGGCACGGCCCTGACCGACGTGTCGTTCGAGGTGCCGGCCGGTCGCCAGGTCGTGCTGGTCGGCGCCACCGGATCGGGCAAGACGACGCTGACGAAGCTGATCGCCCGGCTGGCCGACCCTGATCGCGGCCACATCCTGATCGGCGGCGTGGACGTACGGGAAATCGCGACCGAGTCGCTGCGCTCGCGCGTGGTGGTCGTGCCGCAGGAACCGTTCCTGTTCGACACCACGGTCGAGGAGAACGTCCGGTACGGGCGACCGTCTGCCACCAGTACCGACGTCGAGCGGGCCTTCCACGATCTGGGTGCGGCAGCGTTCCTCGCCGGCCTGCCGCACGGCCTGGACACCCCGGTCGGGGAGCGCGGCGAGAGTCTGTCCGCGGGCGAGCGGCAGCTGGTCGCGCTGGCCCGCGCGCACCTGGCCAACCCGGCCTGCCTGATCCTCGACGAGGCGACCTCGTCCGTGGACCCGCGGATCGAGCTGACGCTCATCGAGGCGTTGCGCCGGCTCACCGCGGGCCGCACGTCGTTGACCGTCGCGCACCGGCTGGCCACCGCCGAACGGGCCGACGAGGTGATCGTGCTCGACGGCGGCCGGCTGGTGGAACGTGGCCGGCACGACGAGCTGCTCGCGGCGGGCGGTGTCTACACCGGCTTGTACGACAGCTGGCGGCGATCCACGGCCGTCGGCACGGTCGCCTGACCCGAACGCATTGCATCTCTACAGCACGGAAGGAGGTAGGCGATCGATGTCCGATCTCTGCGTACATCAGTTGATCGAGGCCCAGGCGGCGCGCACCCCGGACGCGCCTGCGATCATGTCCGGTGACGGTGTCCTGAGCTTCCGCCAGCTCGACGAGCGGGCCGGCGAGCTGGCCGACCGGCTCGCCGTGCGCGGCGTGCGGCCGGAGGTCCGGGTCGGGGTCGCCGTCGAACAGTCCGCCCGCTGGCTGGTGACGGTGCTCGCGGTGTGGAAGGCCGGTGGCGTCTACGTTCCGCTGGACGCCGCGCTGCCCGCCGGGCTGGTGGCGGGGATGCTTGCCGACGCCGAGGTGGAGCTGGTGCTCCGCGGTGGACCGGAGAGAACGTTCGACGGTGCCGGGTTCTCGGTGGTCGACCTGGCCGACCTCATGGCCGAACCGGCCGGCTCGGCCGAACCGGACCCGACTGGTGCCCGGCCGGCGCTGTGGCCCGGCAATCTCGCGTACTGCGCCTTCACATCAGGCTCGACCGGCCGGCCGAAGGCCGTCGGGGTCTCGCATGCCAGCCTGGCCGAACACGCCGCCGCGATCCGGGCGGAGCTGGGCCTGCGGTCGTCCGACCGGTTCCTGCAGTTCACGTCGATGCACATCGACGCCTCGCTGGAGGAGGTGCTGCCGGCGTGGCTGGCCGGCGCCGCGGTCGTGCTGCCGGACACGCCCCGTCCGACGAGCGTCGAGCTGACCGACGTGATGAAGGCCCGCGGCGCGACCATCGTGAGCCTCCCGAGCAACTACTGGCACCAGTGGGCGGACGACCTCGTCGCCGGGATCGTGTCGCTGCCCGACAGCCTGCGCACCGTGTTCGTCGGCGGGGACAAGCTGCGGATGGACCGGCTCGCCCTCTGGATGGAGGCTGTCGGCTCGCGACCCGTGGACTTCGTCGCCGACTACGGGCCCACTGAGACCACGATCAGCTGCACCACCTACCGGCCGGATCCGGCGAACCTGCCCGACGTCGCACTCGTGCCGATCGGCCGACCACTGCCCGGGGTGACCGTACACCTGCTCGACGACGAGCTGGCGCCGGTGGCCGACGGGGAACCGGGGGACGTGTGGATCGCCGGCTTCGGGCTGGCCCGCGGCTATCTGGGTGCGCCGTCCACCACCGCCGACCGGTTCTGGCCGGACCCGTTCGGGCCGCCCGGCGCCCGGATGTACCGGACCGGTGACCGGGCCGACCGGCTGCCGGACGGGAACCTGCAGTTCCTCGGCCGGTCCGACCGCCAGGTCAAGATTCGCGGGTTCCGGGTCGAGCCCGGCCAGGTGGAGAACGCGGTGCGGGCCTGTGCCGGCGTACGCGACGCCGTCGTGGTCGCGGCCGACGACCCGGTTTCCGGCGCCCGGCTGATCGCATACGTCGAGGGGGAGCACACGCCGGCCGCGGACGCAGCGCTCCGCGCCGAGCTGGCCGACCGGCTGCCCGCCGTCATGCTCCCGCGGACCATCGTCTGGCTGGACCGGATCCCGCGGTCCCCGCTGAACAGCAAGGTGCTGCCGTCCGAGCTGCCGCCACCACCACCCGCCGACCCCGCCTTGGACGGCGGGGGCGAGCTCGACGCGGCCACGTCCTCCGGTGTGGAAGGCGTCGTCGCGCGACTCGTCGCCGGCGTGCTGGGTCGGCCGGCCGGCGCCGACGAGGACTTCTTCGCGGCCGGCGGCGACTCCCTGCGCGGTCTGCAACTGCTCAGCGGCATCGCCCGGGCCACCGGTGCGGCTCTGTCGTTCAACGAGCTGCGCTCGGCCCCGACCGTGACCGCCCTCGCCGCGCTGGTCAAGGGGACCAGCCGGCGGGACACCGGCGGCGGAGTCGTCGCGGCGTCCGGCGAGCACGACGAATGGCGGCCGGCCTCGCGCGGCCAGGCCGCGCTGTGGTACCTGGACCGGCTGCAGCAGGGTGTCGCGACCTACGCCGTACCCCTCGGATACTGGATTTCCGGACCGCTCGACATCGAGCGGATGGATGCCGCGCTCACCGCGCTGGTGGAGCGGCACGAGGCGTTGCGGACCACCCTCGCGGAACGGGACGGCCGCGTCTGGTCCCGGCTCCAGCCGCCAGAGCCGGTCCGTACCGAGGTGCGATCCGTCGCCGACCGGGCGGCCGCGGCGCGCCTGGCCGAGGCCGAGGCGGCCCGGCCGTTCGACCTGTCCGCCGGACCGCTGGTGCGGTCCTGCTGCTACCGGGTCGACGACGAGCAACACCTGTGGTTGCTCGATGTGCACCACAGCGTCTTTGACGCATGGTCGCTGGGAGTGTTCTGGCGCGAGTTCGCCGCGCTGTACCAGGACCGCCCCCTGCCTTCGCCGTCCGTGCGGTTCGCCGACTACGTGGCCTGGCAGGAGCGCTGGCTGGGCTCGGCGGAGGCGGCCGAGCAGCGGCGGTACTGGGTGGAGCAGCTCGACGGCGACGCGCCGGTGCTGGAACCCGGTCGGCCGACCGGGGCGGAGGGGCAGGCCGGGTTCTCGATACCGCTCGAGCTCGCCGGCGTCGGCCTGGCCGCGGTGGAGCGGGTGGCCCGCGCTTATGGATCTACTCCGTTCGGCGTGTTGCTGGCCGGCTTCCTCGCCACGCTGCACCGGATGACCGGCGGCGCCGACGACGTGGTGGTCGGGGTCCCGATGGCCGGCCGGGTCCGGCCCGGTACCGAGGACCTGATCGGCTACCTGGTCAACACCGTGCCGCTGCGGATGCGATTCACCCCCGGCATGCGCTTCCGGGACCTGGTGGAGCGCACCGACGCGGCGGTGGCCGAGGCGCTTTCCCGGCAGGACCTGCCGTTCGTGGAGATGGTCGGCGGTGTTTCCCCCGGCGGGGCCGACAACCCCGTCTTCCAGACCATGTTCGTCTTCGAGTCCACCCCGATGGACGGCGGCGGCGAGATCGACGGCCTGCACATCACCGAGCAGGTGATCCACTCCGGTACCGCCAAGGTCGCGCTGACCTGCACGATGCGGCTGGACGACGGGACGCTGGCCGGCGAGGTGGAGTACGCCACCCGCCGGTTTGACCGCCCGTCCGCCGGCCGCTGGCAGGAAGCCTTGTTGACGCTCCTCGAATCGGCACTGGCGGACCCGTCGGCCCGGCTGGCCGAGCTGCCGCTACTGCCGGCCGCCTCGGCCACCGCCCAGCTGGCCGCGATCAACGCCGGCCACGAGGAACGCGGCGCCGCCCGGACGCTGCTGCACGATGGTTTCCACGCCGCGCTGGCCCGGGACCCGGACGCGGTGGCCGTGCAGGCGTGGACGAGCTCGGTCAGCTACGCCGACCTGGACGCCCGCGCCGAGGCGGTGGCGACCGCGCTGGCGGCCGCTGGCATCGGGCCGGAGTCCTTGGTCGGGGTGTGCGTCCCGCGCTCGGTGGAGTCGATCGCGGCGCTGCTCGGGGTACTGCGCGCGGGTGCCGGCTTCGTACCGCTGGATGCCGGCTACCCGGCCGACCGCCTGCGCTGGATAGCCGCCGACTGCGAGATGGCGGCGGTGATCGCCGCCGGGCCGCCGCCGGCCGGGCTGGAGGGCCTGCCGATCGTCGACGCGGCCGCGCCGATCGTCGACGCGGCCGCGCCGGACCGGAGTCACCGTCGGATCCATCCGCGGAACACGGCCTTCGTCTACTACACGTCCGGGTCCACGGGCCGGCCCAAGGGCGTCGTCATCGACCACGGCTGCGCGGCGTCCCGGGTGGAGTGGATCGCCCGGCGGTACGAGCTCGAGCCGGGCCGACGAGTCGTGCACAAGACGCCGTTGATCTTCGACGTCGCGATCTGGGAGATCTTCGCGACGCTCGCCGCCGGCGCCACCGTCGAGCTGGCCGAGGCGGGCTCGGAGACGGACGTGCCGTACCTGGCCGAGCTGCTCGCCACGCCGGGCACCGTGCTGGCCCACTTCGTACCGTCGATGCTGGACATGTACCTGGCCACCGTTGCGGCCACCAAGTACCCGGACCTCGGCTGCGTGCAGACCTCCGGCGAGGCGGTGCCGGCGGCGCTTCTGGAGCGGTTCGTCGCCCACTTCGATCTCGACCTGCACAACGCGTACGGCCAGACGGAGACCTCGGAGGTCGCGCTCTGGACCGGGCGCGCCTGGCCGGCCGGCTGCGGCGTCCCGATGGGCCGGGCGGTCAACGGCTACCGGCTGTACGTGCTGGACGAAGCGCTCCGGGCGATCCCGCCGGGCGTGGTCGGCGAGCTGTACGTCGCCGGCGTGGACGGCCTGGCCCGCGGCTACCTCGGACAGCCGGAGCTGACGGCGCAACGGTTCCTGCCGCACCCCTGCCCGGTGGTGCCGGGGGAGCGGCTGTACCGCACCGGTGACCTCGCCAGCGTGGACGACGACGGCCTGCTGCACTACGCCGGCCGGGCGGACAACCAGGCCAAGGTCAGGGGCGTGCGGGTGGAGCCCGGCGAGATCGAGGCGGTGCTGGACAGCCACCCGGCGGTCGAGCGGGCGGTGGTGGCGATCCGGGAGGACGAGCCCGGCGTCAAGGAGATCGTGGCCTATGTGGTCGGGCCGGACGCCTTCATCCCCGAGGTTGCCGAGTACCTGGCCGGGTACTTGTCCCAGTATCTGCTGCCGGCGGTGTACGTGAAGCTGGATGCCCTGCCGCTGACCCCCTCCGGCAAGGTGGACCGGCAGGCGCTGCCCGTTCCCACCGTCCGGGACCGGGAGGCCCGGACCGGTGTCTCGGAGGTCACGTCGGTGATCGAGGCGGAAGTCGCCGCGGTGTGGTGGGACCTGCTGCAGGTCAACCAGGTCGGTCGCAACCAGAACTTCTTCTCCGTCGGCGGCACCTCACTGTCGGCCCTGCAGATGCTGCACCGAATCAAGACCCGGTTCGGGATATCGATCACCGTCCGGCAGTTCTTCGACGCACCGACGATCGCAGGCGTGGCCAGGTACCTGGAGACGGCGCTGGCCGCCGAGGTGGCCACGATGTCCGACGACGACGTCGCCGAGCGGCTCGGCGATACGGGAGGGGTAACCCGATGACCACGTTGGACGCGAACAAGCAGCGGCTGCTCATGAAGTTGCTGCGCGAGCGGGCCACCGTGGTCGAAGTGCCGCGCATCACCCCGGTGCCGCCGGGTACCGCCGTTCCGCTCAACCCGCCGCAGGCGGGGATCTGGTTCTCCTGCCGGCAGTACCCGGACAGCAGCGAGTACAGCATTCCGGACCTGCAGGTCATGGAGCGGGCGCTGGACCATTCGACACTGCGCGCCGCCACGGCGGAGCTGATGGCCCGGCACGACATCCTGCGAGTGCGGATGTTCGAGCGCGACGGTGTCCCGATGCAGCAGGACTGCGGCCTGATCGAGCCGCCAGTGACCTGGCACGACCTGCGGCACCTGCCGGCGGACGAGGCGGCGGCGCGCGCCACCGACATCAGCAACCGGGCCGCCCAGCGTCCGATCCCGCTCGACGAACCGTGCTTCTTCACGATCATCGGATTCGCGCTGCCCGGCGAGCGCACCATGCTGGCGACCAACTTCCACCACCTGGTCGCCGACGGACTCTCCCGGGAGCAGGCCGTCCGGGAGTTGAACGCGTTGATCGCCGGCCGGACACTCGACCCGCCCCCGCCGGTCGGCTTCCTCGACTACGTGGCCTGGGAACGCGAGAACACCGACGAGGCGAGGGTCCAGCGCGACCTGGCCTACTGGACCCACAATCTGACCGGCCACCTGCCGGTGCTGGACCTGCCGAGGGACCATCCCCGGCCGGCCCGAGCCAGCCGGGCCGCATCCACCGTGCCGGTGACGATTCCCGGTTCGTTGCTGACTCGGCTGCAGCGGCTGGCGGCAGACGACGGGGTCACCCTGTTCGTTGTCGTCCTGGCCGCGTACAAGCTGTTCCTGGCCCGGATGGCGGGGCAGCGGGATATCCTCGTCGGCGTCCCGCTGGCCGGCCGGGACCAAGAGGTCGCCGAGTCGATGGTGGGCTGCTTCGTGAGGACGATGCCACTGCGCACCGACTTGTCCGGCGACCCGACGTTCCGCGAGGTCGTCCGCCGGGTGCACGAGGCATTCCTGGAGGCCCACGACCATCAGGCCGTACCGTACGCCCGGGTGGTGGCCGAACTAGGGCTGCCCCGGCTGTCTGGGGTGCACCAGGTGTTCCAGACCATCATCACGCTGCTGCACCCGGTCGGCGGCTCGGGCCGGGCGGCCGAGAAGAGTGTGGCGCTGAACACGAACGCCATGCCGGTAGACCTGGCCCTGATCCTGCACCCGGACGGCGACGCGCTCGACGGCATCATGTTGTACTCGGGCGACCTGTTCGATCGGGGGACCGCGCTGCGATACGCAGGTGCCCTCGAGCGTCTGCTGGCCGCGGCCGCCGAGCGGCCGGACGCGCGAGCGTTCGAGCTGCCGCTGCTGTCGCAGGCAGAGCGGGAGCGCGTGCTGCACAGGCTCAACCGGGACGTCCGGCCCGACGTCGCGTACCGCACGCTGGCGCAGCCGTTCGAGGAGCAGGTCCAGCGCGCCCCGGACGCGATCGCGGTGCGCGATGCCGAGGGCCAGGTCAGCTACGCCGAGTTGAACGCCCGGGCCAACCGGCTGGCGTGGTTCCTGCGCGACACCGGGATCGGTCCGGGAAACGTCGTGGCGCTGTACCTTGCCCCCGGGGTCGACCAGACGGTCGCGCTGCTTGCCGCGGCCAAGGTCGGCGCCCCGTACGTGACGCTCGACCCGGAGGAGGGCCGGCTCGGGGCCATGCTGGACGATGCCGCCCCGGCTGCGGTGATCGTTGACGGGTCGACGGCGGGCCGCGTGCCGGCAGGACCGTGGCCGGTGCTCTCGTTTGCGGAGTCCGGCCGGTGGGCCGGGACGCCCGCCGACGACCTGCCGGTCGAGGCGGCTGGGCACGACCTGCTGTGCCTGCGCTACGCGGCGCACGCCACCGACCGGCCGGCCGCGATCGCCTACCCGGTCGAGGGGGCGCTGGCCGAGCTGGCGCGACTGCAGCACGACCATCCCCTGGGTGCCGGCGACGTGGCGCTCCTGGCGACGCCCGAGGACTGCTTCTGGCCGCTGTCGCAGGGCGCGACGGTCGCGTTGGCGCCGCCAGCGGTGTACCGGGACCCGCGGCGGCTGGCGGACCATGTGGAGGCATACGGCGTCACGACGCTGTCGGTCGTGCCGTCGATGGTGCCGGACGTGGCCGGGTTCCCGGGCGACCTCGTCGCCGGCTACGGGCCGGCCGAGACCGGACGGGTCACCGACCAGGGCCGGCCAGCCGGCCACCGTGCCCTCTACGTACTGGACGAGGCGCTGGCGCCGGTGCCGATCGGCGTGGTCGGCGAGCTCTACGTCGGCGGCGAGATCGGCCTCGCCCGCGGATACCACCGGCGGCCGGCGCTGACCGCGCACCGGTTCGTGGCCGACCCGTTCGCTGCCCCCGGCGCCCGCATGTTCCGCACCGGCGAGCTCTGCCGGCACCGGGAGGACGGCGTGCTGGAGCACCTTGGCCCGATCGACCGGCAGGTCCGGATCCACGGCCTGCGCGTCGAGCCGGCCGAGATCGAGGCGGCCTTCACCGACCAGGACGGCGTGTGGCGCGCCGTCGTGACCGCGGCGCCGGACGGCGGCCTCGCCGCCTTCGTGGTGCCGAACGGGGAACGTGAGCTGTCCGGGAGAAGACTCGTCGACGGCGCCGCTGCGCGGCTGCCGGAGTACCTGATGCCCGCCACCGTCACGGTCGTGGAGGAGATCCCCCGCGGGGCTGGCGCCGAGATCGACGTGGCCGCGCTGCTCGACCTCCGGAATCGCGACACGGAAGCTGACCGCATCGACGCACCCGAGACCGAGCTGGAAACGCGGCTGTTCGGGATTTTCTGCCGGATCCTGCGCCGGGACTCGGTCTCGGTCACCGAGAGCTTCTTCAACATGGGTGGCCATTCGCTGCTGGTCTTCAAGCTGATCGAGGAATGCGCGAGCGAGTTCGGGCTGAAGCCGAGCGTCCTGGACGTGTTCACCGGCCCGACGGTCCGCGCGCTGGCGGCGACGCTGGGCGCGATGCGACCTGCGGCGGGCGTGGACCCGCTGGTGAGCCTGGTCGAGCACCCGGGCGCGCCGCTGGTGGTCTTCGTGCACGCCGCGAGCGGTTCGGTGCTGCCGTTCTACCAGGTGGCCAAGCGGCTCGGGCGGGAGTTCGCGGTGTACGCGCTGCAGTCGCCGCCGGACGTTCCGCCGGCGTCGATCGAGGAGATCGCGGCCCGCTACGTGGACGAGGTCGACGCGGTCCGCGGCGTCGCCCCGGTCGTGGTCGCCGGCTGGTCGATGGGCGGCGCCGTGGCGCTGGAGATGGCCCGCCGCTGGTTGCATCGCAACGAGCGGGTCGCCGCGACCCTGCTGCTGGACACCTGGGCGCCGCCCGCGTTCATGTCCGCGGCGGCGGACGCGGCCCGGGTCCGGGCTTCGGTCCTGGCGCTGGACGTGCTGCGCCTGGAGGGGGCCGACGCCACCCCGGCGACGCAGGCCGAGCTGGCCGAGACCGTCGAACGCAACCGCGCGGCGTTCCTCGACTACCGGCCGGAGTACTACCCGGCCGAGGTGGACCTCCTGCGCGCGAGCGACCCGCTGCCCGCCGACGCGCCGCCGTTCCCGGCCGGCTACATGGACGGCGACCGTGGCTGGTCCGCCGTCGCCGCCGAGGTGACGACCGTCGAGATCAAGGGAAACCACCTGAGCCTCTTCGACCAGGAGCACGCCGACCAACTGGCGGCGGCGATCAGCGCCGCGATCGCCCGGCGGATAGGCTACGAGGAAATCTGAGCGCGGCGCTCCTACTCGACCTTGAGGAAGGGGAAGCCGTTGAGGTTCTCGCGGTACATCCGGTTGTGCCCGTACCTGTCCTCGCCGGACACCATGACGCATCCGTGGTGGTCGAGGTCGATCGAGTCGCCGTAGACCCGCACGGACGGCGAGACGTAGCGCGACGCCAGCCCCACGCGCCTGGCGGCACTCGTGTTGGCGTGCGAGGCGTGGACGCACGTGGCCAGGAAGATGACGAACTGGCCGGCCTTCAGCTCCAGGTCGACGATCTCGTGACTGTTCGGATCCCAGTCGCTGTCGAGCTTGAGCTCCGCGTAGTCGTAGCCGTTGTGGGACTTGTTCTCCACGTTGTAGGACTGCTTGTGGCTGCCGGGCAGGAAGCGTAGGCAGCCGTGCTCCTTGTCCGTCTCGGAGAAGGCCGTCCAGACGAACAGCTCCTGCGTGGCGGCCGTCGACTCCTCGGTGTACGCAGGGAATGCCTCGACCTGGTGCCAGCCCGTTCCCGAGGTGCCGGGCTCCTTCTCGAAGATGTGCGTCTTCCAGCACATGATGTCGTCGCCCATGAGGCTGCGAAGCTTGTGGACGATCGCCGGCTGGGCAATGTCCCGCGACAACGTGTCGCAGTCCAGGTGCCGGTCGCAGGTGATGGTGGTCGAGTCCTGCGGCTTGTTCGCCGACGTGACCATCTCGGTCATGGCCTGGCTCCAGACCAGCGGAGCCTCTTGCTCGGCATAGAGGTCGAACGGCCCGAGGAACCCGTTCGCATTGAAGGACTCCACCTGTTCGGCCGTCAACCCTCGGATCGCCGGGTCGCTCGTGCTTTCCGCCACCTTGACCCCCTTCGTTCTTGGATCATCGGTATCTGGTGCGGTGGGGCAGGTCAGAAGGGGCAGGAGGACTCGGTGCCGTCCGGCGACCCGGCGGAGCCGCCCATCCCGGCCTCCCGCATCAGCCGGGCGATCGGCCAGCCCGCGCCGCTGGGATCCGCCTCGTAGCGGCGGATCACCGACTCCTGCACGTCCGCCGGCTTCTCCTGGCTGAGTTTGAACAGCGCCTCCACCGACTCGATCGTCAGCCGGAAGGCACCGACGCCGTGCACGATCCGGCGGAAGTAGTCGACCGAGGCGGTCTGGTCCCAGCCCGCGCCGAAGCGATCCTCCAGGCGAGCGGCCGTCCACCGGACGACCTCAAGTGTCTCCTCCCGCCCGCGGATCAACCGGAGGCGGCCGCAGACGTGCACGGCCGCGAAGTTCCACGTTGGCGCGGAGGGGTCGCCGGGGTAGACGGCCGGCGTGACGAAGCCGCCCGGCCCGTCGAACATCAGCCGGGCGTACGTGCCGTCCGTGAGCGCCTTCCAGTGCGGGTTGGCGCGGTTGAGGTGGCCGAGGATCTCGGTGCCGGCCAGCGGGCCGGACTCGGATTCACCCGGTGCGACCAGGGCCGGCAGACGGGTGGCCAGGGGAACGGTCGTCCCGTTCGTGGTGAGCGTCGCGAGCGGGTGGCCGTCGATGATCCGGCGGTGCCAGTCCTCGTCCTTGATCCGGTAGTGGCTCGGCACGAACATGGCTACCGGCACACACCGTAGGCCTGGCGGCCGCGCGGGCCGGTCGCGGCCCGAAGGAAGCCGGTATCCGGGTCGACACCTGCGGCGCAGACCTTGCCGAGGGTGGACGCCGGCACCACGTCGAGCCGGTGGCCCTTCCGCTCCAGGCCGGCGAGCACCTCGGGCCCGAGCGAGCGCTCCGCGACCAACACGCCCGGCCGGGAGGCGCGCGGCGCGAACGACTGCGCGAAGTGGTCGATGTTGACGGCGGGGAGCTCGGTCGCGGCCTGCGGTTCCAGCCCGAACTCCGCGATCGCGAGGAACGCCTGGAGCGTCCACTGGTCCTGCTGGTCACCGCCCGGCGTGCCGAACGCCAGGAACGGCTCGCCGTTGCGCAGCACGATACTGGGGCTCAGCGTCGTACGCGGACGCCGGCCGGGCGCCAGCGAGTTCGGGTGGCCGTCGACGAGCCAGGCGGTCTGGCCGCGGGTGCCGAGCGGGAAGCCGAGATCGGGGATCACGGGTGAGCTCTTGAGCCAGCCGCCGCTGGGCACGGCCACGGCCAGGTTTCCCCACCGGTCCGCGACCGCGACGGTGCAGGTGTTCCCGGCGCCGGCCGGCGGCGCCCCGGCGGTCACGGTGGGTATGCCGCTGCGCAGCTGGGTCATCCAGTCCGGCTCGTCGGCGCCCGGCTGCTCCGGTTTGGCCTGCGGGATCCAGGGCTGGCCGGGCCCCACCAGGCCGGGTTGGGGGTCGAGGGCCGCCCGGTCGCCGATCAGCGAGCGCCGCCGCGCTGTGTACTCCGGCGCCAGGAGCTCGGCCATCGGCACCGGTGTGTGCGCCGGATCCCCGTACCAGGCCTCGCGGTCGGCGAACGCGAGCTTGGCCGCCTCCGCGAGGGTGTGGACGTAGTCGACGGTGCCGAGCCCCATGCCGCGCAGGTCGCAGCCGGACAGGATCGCCAGCTGCTGGAGAAAGACCGGGCCCTGCGACCACGGCCCCGGCTTGTAGACGGTGAAGTCGCCGTACGGCAGCGCGCACGGTTCCTCGACGGCAGGCCGCCAGGCCGCCAGGTCGTCGCCGGTGAGCAGGCCGCGGTGCCGGCCGCCGGTGGAGTCGAGCACCTCGGTGGTGCGCGCGAAGCTGTCGATCGCATCGGCGACGAAGCCCTCGTAGAAGGCCGCCCGGGCCGCCTCGAGCTGGGCCTCCCGGTCGGTCGACGCGGCCCGCGCCTCGCGCAGCAGCCGCTCGTAGGTGCCGGCCAGCGCGGCGTTGCGCATCCGGGCGCCGGCCGCCGGTACCGCGTCGCCGGGCAGGTAGGTGCGCGCGGACGCGGTCCACTCCGTCCGGAACAGCGGAGCCATCGCCGCGACCGTCGCCGCGGCGCCGGGCAGCAGCGGGTAGCCGCCGGAGGCGTACCCGATCGCCGGTTCCAGGACGGTGGCCAGTGGCATCGTGCCGAACTCGGCGAGCAGGCGCATCCAGGCGCCGAACGCGCCCGGCACGGTCGCGGGGAGCAGGCCCGCCGCGGGCATCTGCTCGATGCCGAGCGCGCCGAACCGCTCGATGGTCGCCGCCTGCGGCATCGGGCCCTGTCCGCAGATGACGCGTACCACGCCGGCCGAGCGCGGGTAGACCGAGATCACGACGTCGCCGCCGGGCCCGTTCGAGTGCGGCTCGATCACCTGGAGGGCGAAGCCGGCGGCCGCCGCCGCGTCGAAGGCGTTGCCACCCCGGTCGAGGATGCTCATGCCGACGGCGGACGCCAACCAGTGCGTGGAGGCCACGGCGCCGGAGGTACCGGTGAGCTGGGGTCGCAGGACGGTCATCGCTGGGCTGACCCGGTCAGCAGCAAGCCCAGGCAATACGTGCCCGGTTCGGCCTTGCGGGTGACGAAGTGGTGCACCGTACCGGCCGGGATGAAGAACGTCGCCGGCGAGGTCAGCGTGTGGTGGCGTCCGTCGGCGACCACCTCGATCACGCCACCGCCCGGATTCGGTGACAGCAGCAGATAGATCTCGGGACACTCGTGGGTATGCGGAGCGGCCACCGGCTTTCCCACCTTGTCGCTGAGCTCGCCGCCGGCCAGCTCCAAGCACAGCCCGCCGTACATGTCGTCGGTCAGGTAGAACGGCGTCGGTGCGTAATGTCCGGGAATCTCACGGAACAGCGGAAGATCCATTCGGGAGGCCGGAGCGGCGGCCGCGACTGCGGAGCTTGCGGAAGGGACGTCCATGGGTGTTCCTCCGGATACGGCGGCGTCGATGACGGATCAGGCTGGGGTCAGGTGGAAGATGAAGCTGAACGCGGGAAGTTCGATGAGCCGCTGATCAGCGAGATGCCAGCCGCTCTCATCGATCACCGAGTACCACTCGTCGAGCGTGGGCAGGTACTGGTCCATGATCGCGTGCACGGTCTCGAAGCCGACCGTGAACATGGGCAGGTCCGGGCCTTCGACGCCGACGGACCGACAGGTGTCGCCGAGGAGGAGGTTCCGCGCGTTGGGGAAGGTCTCTCGGAGCTTCTGCAGTGTCTTCACGCAGTTGTCCCGAGGCCAGAAGTCGTGCCCCATGAGGAAACAGGTGACCAGTTCGGCGTCGGCGTACTCCGGCCTCGGCGACATGTTCAGCACATCATCCCGGAGCAGCGTGATCCGGTCCGTCAGGTTCGCATCCCGGATCGCTTCTCCCGCGACCGCCAACGCCCCCGGGGCGATATCGACGCCGATGGCCCGGATCGCGGGTCGCCGCTCGGCCAACATGATGATCCGATCGCCGCTGCCACAGCCGAGATCGGCGACGGTCGTGTAGTCGATACCGTCGAGGAGATCCCGCAGCGGCGGGTCGAAGAAATTGCGGGCGATGCTCCGGCAGGCCACGCTGATCGCCCGCGAATCGCGGCGCATCTGGCGGTCGGAGCGTTCATCGGTGCGAACCAGGGTGGTGAGATTGGTGAAGAGCTCGCCACAGCCCCTGGTCAGCCAGTAGAAGAAGCCCCTGGTGCGGAACGCCTCGTCGAATCCCGGTCCGCGTCGGGCCAGGTCCGTCCCGGCGTCGACGACCACGATCCTGCGGCTGGACAGCGCGACAAGGATCCGGCGAACCGCCTGCGGGTGGGTGCGGGTGCGGGCGGTGAACTCGGGTACATCGACAGCGTCCCGGTCGGCGAGCTCGTCCAACAAGCCGATGTCCCAGGCCGCGCCGAGAGCGGCTGCGGCCACGGCACCGTTGAAGGTATCCGCACAGTATCGTGCTTCCTTGGACAGGTGGGTTGTCGCGGCGGTCATGTCTTCCTCAACTTTCGCATCGTGGAGCTGGTCCGGACCGTTCTCGATGGTGGGTCTGGGTGGCCGGCGCGCTCACGAGGCTCAGGATCTCCAGGACGCAGTCCGTCAGTCCCGCCTTGCGTCGCATCACCTCCGGGGTCCGCAGGCGGGGCGGTTCCTCGTGCGCGCTCGGCGCGAAGGAGGGGTACAGGCCGTTCGCGGTGACGTCGAGAAAGATGGCGTGCAGTCGGCGGATCAGCTGGCTGGCGACAGCGAGCTGGGAGACGGCCGCCGCCCGGCTGGTCAGGAAGATGCCGTCGTACAGCCACATCAAGGTGTCCCGGGAGATCTGCTGCCGGCCCTTCGGTTTGGGACTCTGCAGCAAGGACACCTCTCCCGAGGACAGGACCTTGTCCGGGATTCCCTCGTGAACCTGCTCGTTGACTTCGCACTCGTGGCGCAGGGCTTCCGCCACGGTGCCGGAGCCGATCGTCACCTTGCCCCGGATCAGCGGCCGGACCGCTGCATAGTCGCGGGCCCAGGCGCCGGTGAGATTGACGTGCTGGCGGGCCATCGGCATCCGGATGACCGGTCCGTAGATGTGCCGGGGGGCGGAGCTTCCGTACATCAGCATCAGCGAATAGCCGCACACCAGCAATCGCGCCTGCGTGGCGAGCTCCTCGTGGTCGACCCGCTCGGCCTCGCTCTCCCGCAGGATGGCCCCGAGCATCTGCCACAGCAGGAAGGTGGTCTGGTGGGCGGTGATCCACCGGAACCAGAACAGACGATCGATGTCCTCGGTACTGTCCGGACGCAGGTCGCGGATCGAGGCGGGTGACGCGTGCGCCAGCCGTTCCCGCAGGTCCTCGATCCGCATCGGGTCCACGGACATCGTTCCGGGTACCCATCGGGAGGGCAGCGCCAGCGGCTCGAGCCCGTAAGGATGACCGCCGAACTCCCATACCGCACCGGACGGGAGGCTGGTGACGACGGCCGGTGCCTCAAGCAGGTGCATCGGCGGCATCCGTTCCCTCGGAGGCATCCGGAAGGTAGGTGAATTCGAGCTCCAGGCCGTTCACGTCGTACGCGTAGAAGCTCTGCATGCCCTGACCGTCGATGTCGATCTCGGTGGCCGGCTCGGCGCGAGCGAAGGTGAAGCGGCCCGATTCGTACAGCTCCCGATACCGGCCGAGCCACAGTCGCAGCTGTTCCGGCGTGTCGAC
Organism: Dactylosporangium sp. NPDC051541; assembly: GCF_044454505.1. Lineage (NCBI taxonomy): Bacteria > Bacillati > Actinomycetota > Actinomycetes > Micromonosporales > Micromonosporaceae > Dactylosporangium > Dactylosporangium sp. NPDC051541. The sequence continues at coordinate 40,002 of NZ_JBITDU010000023.1, read as the reverse complement.
CCGGATGCACAGGTGCTGGAACTGGTTCACCTCGCCGGCCGGCGGCCCGTGCGTGCCGCGGTCACGGGTGAACAGGTGCAGGCGGATGTCGCCCACGGCCACCTCGACCACGCGGGTCAGGCCGGGGAGCCGCCGCCGGCTCAGGTCGGAGAAGCCGCCGCTCATCTCCCAGGAGACCGTGCCGCCGAGAAACTCCCGGTACCAGAGGACGGCATTCTCCAGGTCCATCGTCTGGATGCCCACGTGGTCGATCGCCCCGGTCAGCGGAACCGGGCGGGCCGAGGGCTTGCCCGGCGCGGCCACGTCAGATGTGGTTGGGGCCAAGGTTCTTTCCTGTCTTCGGAGGAGTTCCGCAGTTCTCGGGCCGCCGGCGGCTCGCGTGGTTATGCGTAGGGGGACCGTTCGATGGTGAAATAGCGACGCAGCTCCTCGATGTGCCGGAGGATTTCGGTGTCCTCGCAAGCGCGCGCGATGTCAGTCATCGTGCTCCACACGAAGTCGTCGCCACCGTCGTACCGGTAATGTTTTTTGATGACGATGCTGAATATCTCGTCGACCGTTTCCATTGTCATGACGTCGGCGAGCCGCAATAGGCTGGCGCGGTCGGCATCGGTGATCGGTGGCCGTTTGACGATCCGGTCCTCCGGAATGCCGGCGTCGGCGCCGTGGCCAGGGATCGTGATCAATGGCTTTGCGGACGGCGCGTGCACGAAGTCGAGCATGAGGTGGATCCGCGCCTCGGTGGAGAGCACCGCCAGCGAGTGGATCACTGAGGCGTCGAGGAACCAGATCTCGCCCCGGCGCATCTGGTACACGGTGTTGCCCTCGCTGAAGAAGCAGTTCTCGTTGGTGGCGAGGGGGATGTGCGCCCGGTGGGCGTTGCGGGTGTCGTCCGGGATGTCGCTGAGCTCGAGCAGGTCCCGGTGCGGCAGGGCCACGCTGTTCTGCACCTTCGCCAGCCGCACGAAGTTCAGCCGATCCAGATCGACAACCGTGCTGATCAGTTCGCGGAGATAAGGAAGCTGGTTGCCGTACTCCGTGAACGCGCCGGGCCGGTGGTGATCGTATTTGGTGACCACTCCGTCACCATCGGCTCCGCCCGGGGTCCAGAGCATGCAGCTCTTATAGGCGCCGCGGGAAAGGTAGTCGCTGTGCGCTTCGGACCACGGGAGTGAATCGCTGTGCTCGAGGTCTTTGGCGAGGCGGACGTCATCGAGTGGGGTGTCCGCTACATAGTGGGTTCGCATCGGATCACGCAATCCCTCTCAGCCGAATTCGGGGCTCCTCCGGTACGCTAGGCGACTCCCGCTTTGGTACGCAGGTCACGTGTTCCGGTGACGATCCAGATCCTCGGCCACTTTCTCCAGGATCTCCACGTTTCCCGAATAGGGTTCGCTGGGCCGGGGCCAATGCACGACGATATCTGTAATGCCGGCTTCGGCGAATCGGCCCGCCGCATCGGAGAACGCCGTCGGCGACTCGAGAACACCGCCCACGGACGGGCCGCAGACCAGCAACCGGGCCACCGTGGCCGGGTCGCGGCCGACCTCCACGCAGGCCTTCTCGAGCGCCTCCACCTGCCGGCGGACGATGGGGAGCGCCTGTTCGTACGGCGCGCTCTCGACCCGGTTGGGCTCGCCCGTCGTCACCCAGTACGAGCCGTACTCGGCCGCCAAGCGCATTCCGCGGGCCCCGCCGGCGGCGACGGCGAACGGGACGCGGGGCCGCTGCTGGCACAGCGGGTACGAATGAACCTCGTCGGCGACGTAGTAGCGGCCGTCGAAGGTAGTGACCGGCTGCCGCAGGAGCGAGTCGGTGAGCCGCACGTATTCCGCGAACCGCTCGGTCCGCTCCCGCCGGCTCCACGCGGTCCGGCGGGTCATGGTGGCGTCGAAGCCCTCGGCACCGGCGCCGAGACCGAGGATGAGGCGGCCGCCGGAGATGTCCTCGATGGCGGCGACTTCCTTGGCCAGGTACACCGGATGTCGCAGGTTGGGCGAGGCGACCAGGACGCCCAGCCCGATCCGTTCGGTCTCCATGGCCGCCGCGGTCAGCGTCGGGACGAAGGTGAACCAGTCCTTCGCGCGGAACGCCCGCCAGTTCAGGTGGTCATAGGTCCACGCGTGATCGAACCCCATCTGCTCGGCCCGGCGCCACTTCACGCGCGCCGTCTGCCAACGGTCCTCCGGGACGATCTGGATCCCGAATCTCATGTGTTGTCCTTCATCCGGCCAACCCGGATCTCGTCTCGGGTCGGCGCCCTCCGTCGCGGATCGTCGCGGCCACGTCGCGCAACGTCCCGTCGAGGAGTTTCGTCACGTCGGGCGCGGTTCGCAGGATCGCCTGGCACTCGTCGCGCAGCCGGAGCGTGAGGATCGAGTGGCCGCCGAGCTCGACGAACGTGTCCAGGACGCTGATCTGCGACCGCCCCAGGACCCGCCGGTAGATCTCGACGAGGGTGGCTTCCAGCTCGTCGGCGGGGGGCACGACCGTACGCTCGGGCTCGGTCGACGCCTGCCAGATCTTGATCAGCTCGTCGTGGTCCAGCTTTCCGTTCACCGTCGCCGGAAGACGGTCCACGGGCACGACCTGCGCGGGCCGCATCTGGCGGGGCAGTCCGGCCGCGAGTCCGAGGAGCGCCGCGGGGTCCAGGTCGGCGGTGGTGCGCCCGCCGGCGGGGACGACGAAGGCGAGCAGGAGGGGCGGCGGCCCGTGGGCGATCACCGCGCAGTCGCCGACCGTGGGGTGAGCGGCCAGTACCGCCTCGACCTCACCGGGTTCGATCCGCAGGCCACGGATCTTGACCTGCCGGTCGATCCGGCCGAGGTGCTCCAGCGCGCCGTCCTCGCGAAGCCGACAGAGGTCACCGGTGCGGTACATCCGCGACCCCGGCGGCCCGTGGGGATCCGCGACGAACCGCTCCGCGGTCCTGCCCGGCTGCCGCCAGTAGCCGTCCGCCAGGCCGACAACACCGCTGATGTACACCTCCCCGGGTGTGCCGACCGGGACAAGATCGAGGTTGGTGTCCAGGACGGTTGCCCGGAAGTTGTCCGCGGGCCGGCCGACCGGAACGACGACGCCGTCCCAGCCGGGCTCGATGACGTTGTCGGTGACCGAACCGGCCTCGGTGGGACCGAAGGCGTTGACGAGGGTGCTGCCGGGCAGCGCGGCGTGGAAGGCCGCCGGGATCCGCGGGCTCATCGACTCGCCGCCGCACACCAACCACCGCAGCGCGTGGGCCCCGACCCGAGACATCTCGTCCAGGAAAGCCGGCACCAGCGTCGTCACCAGGAAGATCATCGACACGTCGTGGTCCCGGATGAGCCCGGCGAGGTGCCGCGGGTCGCGCTCGCCGCCGGGCCGGCAGATCACCAACCGCGCCCCGTGGTAGAGCGGCCAGAAGATCTCCCAGATGTGCACGTCGAACCCGGTGTAGGTCTTGTACAGGGCCGTATCGCCGGGATGGTACGGGTACTGGCGCTGCATCCAGAAGACGTTGGCCAGGGTGCCGGCCGTGCGGGAGGCCACGCCCTTGGGGCGGCCGGTCGTCCCCGACGTGTAGAGGATGTGGACCGGCTCGGAGGCCACGTCACCCGGGCCGCCGTCGAGATCCGGATTCGTCGCGGGCCGGCCGGACCATGTGCGCTCCGCGTGGACGTCGTGGATCTCCCACGCGCCGCCGGGCAGGCGAGCGCGGCAGGCCGGGTCGGTCAGCACGTGGCTTGGCGCCGAGTCCGCCAGCATCAGGGCGATGCGCTGGTCCGGCAGGTCGGCGTCCAGGGGAACGTAGGTGGCGCCGGTCTTGGCCGCGGCGTAGAACGCGACAACCTGGTGGATGCCGCGCTGGAGAAAGACGCCTATCCGAGTACCCGGGCGGGCACCGCACGCGCGCAGGTGGTGAGCCATCCGGTTCGCGCGCTCGTTCAGCTCCCGGTAGCTGACCGTGTCCCCGTTCTCGTCCTGCAACGCGACCGAGTCCGGGGTTCGCTCCGCCTGCGCCTGGAACGGTTCGGCCATCGTGCGGTATCGGATATCCGGGTCGCGCTGTGGGTTGAGGCCGTGCAGGATCCGCTCGCGTTCCTCGGCGCCGACCAGCGGATGGTCGCGCATCGGCCGATCGGGTTCGTTCGCCATGCTGGTCAGCAGTTGCAGGAAGGAGCGCGCCCAGGCCTGCGCGGTGGGCAGGTCGGACGAGTCCGTCATGGTCTCGACGTACAGCTGCTGGCCGGCCCGGTCGAGCAGGATCGTCACGACAACCGGTGCGTCGTCGCCCCCCGGTCCGGGCACGATGGTGTACCGCGGCCGGCGGGCCTGCCGGAGCGCCTCGCGGAAGTTCAGGGACAGGGCCGGGGCGCCGGTCGCCCCAACGATCGCCTCGACCGGCCCCCGGGTGACCAGGATGCGGCAATGGGTTCCCGGGCGTGGCAGCCGCTCGGCCAGTACACCGGCGCAGAGGGACAGCGGGTCGAAGTTGTCCACGCCGGCCGCCCGGGCGAGGGAGTGCAGGGTTTCCAGCACGCCGTCCGGTAGGGCGATCGGTCCGATGCAATCCGTTGTGGACAGATACCCCCTCACTGCGCGCTTCCTTCGAAGAGTCCGCAGGCGTAGAACCCCGGCGCCAGGGACTGCGCCATATACGTCTGTCCGGGCTGAATGCCGAACCGCTCGTGATAATCGGCCAGGTTGATCATCCAGTCGGCGTTTCCACAGTGTCCGTAGGCGGCGAGCGTGTCGGCGAAGTGCAGGGTGTCCGGCAGCAGACCGACGGATGTCGCGTTGAACAGCGTCAGCGGCTTGTGCAGGTTGGCCGCGAACACCTTGGATATCTGTGCCTGCTGCCGGCCACCGGCCCGGAGCACCGCGGACAGCGTCCGTTCGGCGACGACCTGGCGCGAGACGAACGTGTCGCGGCCGCGCAATCCCTCCGGGTCGATCTTTACCGCGGACGAGACCAGTCGCACGAGTCCCGGCCGGCGGGACAGCAGGCAGCTCGCGGCCGCGTCACCGAACATCGCGTAGGGGAGCACCCGGTCGCGGTCGTGCGGCACGAAGTCCACGGCGACGACCACCACGTGGGTCGCCTCCGGATCGGCCAACAGCCGCTGACCGTGCCGAAGCGCGGTCAGCGAGCTGCAGCACCGCTGATAGGAAATGACATGAGGGACGCAGTTGTCCATTCCCAAGGCGAGTAGCACTCGGCCCGCGAAGTCGGACGGCAACAGAGCCAAGGTCGGGTCGCTGGTTGCGAACACAAGGTGGTCGATGTCCGCGGCGGCGACGCCGGCGTCCCGGAGGGTTCGGCGCACGGCGTCCACGACATAGTCTTCGACCGGCCCGGACATTTTCCGGTACGTCGTACATCCCATCTCATGGAAGTCGGTGCCGAACGACACGGTCTCCCAGAGGGCCTCGAAATCAGGGATGTTCTCCGGCTTGCCTTCCACATCGCCGAAGGTGCACGTGAATGAGCCGATGCCGATGTCGTCGTGATCCGAGATCATGGTTCCCTTCGATCGGCAGAGGGTTGGGATTGCCGGGTCCGGCGGGGTGGCGACGTCAGGGCCGAGCCGGTTCGACGCCGATCGCGTCGATCTCTTGGAGGACGGAGACGATGTCGTCGATGTCGTTGAGCCGGGGGACCCATTCCGCGCGGACTGTGATGGTGCCGTCGGTGTATTTCTTGATGTAGTTCATCAGCACGATGATCATGTTCAGCGAGCTGATGCCCAGTTCCTGCCGCGATTGCGCCCGGACGATCTGCTCGTGGGTGAGACCGTCGCCGACAGGTTGCGTCGCGAGGATTTCGGCGAACCTCTGCCGGTGGTCGTCAGTGGCCATCGGACTCGACCTTCGGGAAGGGGAAGCCGTTGAGGTTCTCCGAGTACATCCGGTTGTGCCCGTACTTGTCGTCGCCGGAGACCAGGACGCATCCGTGGTAGTCGAGGTCGATCGAGTCGCCGAACCCGCTGAGACGGTCGATGTGCTCGTAGACCCGCACGGACGGCGAGACGTAACGCGACGCCAACCCCACGCGCCTGGTGGCACTCGTGTTGGGGCGCGAGCCGTGGACGCACTTGGCCAGGAAGATGACGAACTGGCCGGGCTTCAGCTCCATGTCGACGATCTCGTGACTGTTCGGATCCCAGTCCTTGTCGAGCTTGAGCTCCGCGTAGTCGTAGCCGAAGAAGTCGTGGGCCTTGTTCTCCACGTTGTACGTCATCGGCTTGTTCTCGTCGTAGTACCACTGTTTGTGGCTGCCGGGCAGGAAGCGTAGGCAGCCGTGCTCCTTGTCCGCCTCGGAGAAGGCGGTCCAGACGGTCAGCTCCTGCGTGGCGGCCGTGGATTCCTCGGTGTAGCGCAGGGAGGGATACGAGACGGTTTCCGCCTCGTTGTACACAGTGAATGCCTCGACCTGGTGCCAGCCCGTTCCCGAGTCGCCGGGCTCCTTCTCGAAGATGTGCGTCTTCCAGCACATGATGTCTTCGCCCATGAGGCTCCGCAGCTTGTGGACGATCGCCGGCTGGGCGATATGCCGGGACAGCGCTTCACAGTCGAGATGGCGGTCGTAATTGATGATGGTCGAGTCGTGCGGCTTGTTCTCGGACGTGACCATATCGATCATGGCCTGGCTCCAGACCAGCGGAGCCTCTTCCTCGGAGTAGAGGTCGAAGGGGCCGATGAATCCGTTCTCCGTGAAGAACTGGACTTGTTCGGCCGTCAGACCCTGGGTCACCTTTTGGACAACGCTTTCAGTCACCGTGATTCCTCCTCGTAATGACCGTGATCGCTGGTCGGACGTGTCTGACCTCAGCCGACGCGTTAGCCACACCGTAGGGTTCGGCGGCTGGGCCGTCTTGTCACCGGAACCAGGGTCGAGCCGTCGCCCCCGGGATGGATTCGGTGCGCGTCACCGGCGGCGTCATGCAACCTCCCTGATGAGCGACACGGTCTCCGGCTGTTGAGGCAACCGGGTGTTTCGGCTCTAGGCGGCCGGTCGGCCGAGCAGCGCGGCCCGGGTGAGTTCCGCCTTGTTGCCAACGCCGAGCTTGGCCCGGATGCGCTTGACATAGGTGTCGACCGTATGCGGGCTGATGTACAACCGGGTGGCGATCTGACTGTGGGTCAGGCCGCGGGAGATCTGCCGCAGCACCTGCGCCTCGCGCTTGGACAGGTTGTAGCCCGATATGTCGGCGTCCAGCGCGGTGGACTCGCCACCGGACTCGGTCGGCCAGACGCGGCTTCCGGACGTCACCGCCCGGATCGCGCCGATGATGCCTTCGCAGGACTCCATTTTGCTCACGACGCCCAACGCTCCGGCCCGTAAGTACGTCTCGGCCTCGATGCAGTCCGAGTTGCCGAGGACCAGGACCGCCGCGCTCTTGGCCACCTCGGTGATATGCGTCAGGTCGTGGGGTATCCGAAGCGCGTCAACGTCGATCACAGCTGCGTCCGCGAGGCAGGACGCGTCCACTGTGGGCGAGGTTCGCATGGCGACGACCTTGATGCCGGCCTTGGTCAGCGTGTCGACCAGGCCGATGACAAAGATGGGTGAATTAGCGAGAATGTCGGTGCGGATCATTTCGCCCCCCGGTTTGCGATTCGTCCATATTCGACGACTGGATCTCTGCGCCGGTCGCTGCCGGCGCAGCCGCCGGCAGCCGTCCTCTTGGTCGGTCAGCACCTCCTTCCGTCGTCCATGGTGGCACCGGCGCACGGCCAATGCAGTGAAGTGATCAAAGACGGCCAATGTAGGAGTTGATCAAAGATGGCCAATGCGGTGAGTTGATCAAAGGTACGTGCCGACGCTAGCAAAGCGAATCAACCGGACGCTTGTCGCTGCTTTCGGGGACCAGCCAAAGCGAGACCGCACGGTGTCACGGCATTGGCGGCGGCCGAAGCGAACGGTATGCTTCCGGCCAGGCAAGATCGCACCTTGGCACATCCCGGGGGTGAAGCTCATGAGCAGCCTTGAGTTCGCAACTCGACCGAACGCCACCCCCGTCGCCGTGGCCGAACGGGAGGCGCTGCTGGCGAACCTGGGCTTCGGGCGGACCTTCACCGACCACATGGTGTCGATCAGTTATGCCGACGGCAAGGGCTGGTACGACGCCCGACTCGAGCCCTATGCCCCGCTTTCGATGGACCCGGCCACCGCGGTGTTGCACTACGCCCAGTCCGTCTTCGAGGGGCTGAAGGCATACCGCGCGCCCGACGGCGGGGTCGTGATGTTCCGCCCCGACGCCAACGCCGCGCGGTTCGCCAGGTCCGCCGAGCGCATGGCGATGCCGCCGCTGCCGCCGGAGCTGTTCGTGCATTCGCTGCGAGTGCTCATCGAGCAGGACCGGGATTGGGTTCCGGGCAGCGGGGAGTCCAGCCTCTACCTGCGGCCGATCCAGTACGCCTCCGAGGTGTACCTGGGGGTGCGGCCGGCGTTGGAGTACCGGTTCCTGGTGCTGGCCTCGCCGGTCGGCTCGATCTTCGCCGGTGGGGCCAAGCCGTGCTCGATCTGGCTGGAGCGGGAGTACAACCGGTCGGGCCCCGGCGGCACCGGTGCGGCCAAATGCGGGGGCAACTACGCCTCCAGTCTGCTGGCCCAGGCTGAGGCCATGCGGCACGGCTGCGAGCAGGTGGTCTTCCTCGACGCCACGGAGCACCGGCACTTCGAGGAGTTCGGCGGCATGAATGTCTTCTTCGTGCTCGGGGACACGCTGGTCACCCCGCCTCTGACCGACACGATCCTGCCGGGTATCACCCGGGACTCGGTCATCACCCTGGCCCGGCACCGCGGGCTCACCGTCCAGGAGCGGTTGTACTCGATCGACGAGTTCCGGTCCGACGCCGCGAGCGGTGCGCTGACGGAGATGTTCGGCTGCGGTACGGCGGCAGTGATCACGCCGATCGCCCGGCTGCTGTCCGCTGATGGCGAGATCGTCGTGGGTGACGGTGGGTCGGGGCGGGTGACGATGTCGCTGCGCTCCGCCCTGCTGGATATCCAGTACTGCCGGGCCGAGGACGAGTTCGGCTGGGTCCAGCGCATCGTCTGACCCCACGCCGCCGGCGACGGTCATGTGACGAAGTCCGGCTGCTGCGCGCGATCGAGGCCGAGCTGGCCGAACACGCCACCGCCCGTGAAGACGCCTGACGGTGGGCCGATCCCGGACGCCACGCCCGGACCCTGCGGTGGACCGTCCCGGCGAACGTCCGCGCCCGCCGCCGGTCAGGAAAGACGCAGGTGGGGAAGGCCCCTCAGCAAGTCCACGCGGGACATGTCAGGTCAGACGCGTGAAGCGCCGACAAGCGAGGCGACCTTCCCCACCAGCGATCCTCTAACCAACACAACCCAGGTCAAGCCAGGCTTGACATCAGATCCCCGATTGGGAATCAGGTGGGGAGTTTCCGGGCGGCGGGGATACCGTGGCCGGGGGGTGGTACGCAGCAGCCAGCTCGATCGGCGTGGCGCCCCGGCCGTGTAGACCACGACGACTGGGCTGGTCATGTGTGGGCGAGCGCGGGACCGGTGTGGTCCCGCCGCGGGGGCAGCGATCGGTAGATCTGCTCCAGGCCACCCAGGGCGCCGCCGAGCCGGGGCAGGGCCGCGTACACCGGGTCGCGGCGCAGGATCGCGTCGACCTCGCGCAGCCGCCACATCGGCGTCCGGGGGTACAGGTGGTGGACCAGGTGGAAGCCTTCGCCGTCCTTCTCACCCAGCAGGAACCGGGTGCCCAGTCCGTAGACCCGGTTCCAGGACATGTAGATGTCCATCCGGGGGGCCGTCTCGATGAGCGGAAAGTGCTCCATCAGCTCCGACACCGCGCCGACCCACACCTGCGTGGTGACGAGCGGCACGAACCAGAGCAGCAGCAACCAGGGCCACCAGCCGCCCAGGACGGCCCAGGCGAGCACCGCCGCCAGCAGGGTCACCCGGAGCACCCGCTCGGCCGGGTGCTCGCTGGCTGTCATGATGCGGTGCCGCAGCAGGTACAGCACGTACGAGGCGGTCGCCCGGGGCGTTATGACGCGCCACAGGTACCGGCGCAGCGCCCGGCGGCTCAGGTCGTCCCCGCACAGCCCGTTGTCCCGGTACTGACGGTAGTCCGGGTCCCGCTCCGGGTCACCCAGTCGGCCGTGGTGCTCGCCGAGATGTGAGGCCCGGTAGCCGGTGTAGCTCTGCAGCACGGGATATCCGCCGAGGACCGCCCCGATCACGCTGCCGACCCGATGGTTGGCCATGAACGCCCGGTGCGTGGCCATGTGCAGCATGCCGGCGATGCCCCGCTGCCGGCCGCCGATGAAGAATATCGCCACGATGCACACCGGTACCCCCAGCCACCAGGGGGTGTGCCGCCACGCCAGCACCGACGCCGCGCACCAGACGGCGATCCAGGTCCAATGCTCGACGGCCTCCAGCACGCCGTGCCAGTTGTCCGGTCGGGACGCCGCCCGGACCGCGGCGAGGATGTCCGGCGCGAAGCGGTACCGCTCGGCGAGACCCGAATCGGCCACGGTTCTTCCTCCTTCGCTCACAGGCGTCTAACTGAGGCATTTCCCCAATTAGACATCCGGGTCAGGATGTCGGCGACCAGCTCGGCCTCCCGGGGCTGGAGGTAGAAGTGATCGCCGTCGAAGCGCCGCCAGGCGGCCCGGCCGGAGGTCAGCTCGCCCCAGGAGGCCAGCTGGGCAGGCACGTCGGCGGTACCGTCGCTGCCCGCGTAGGCGACGATCGGGCAACGCAGCCGCGCCGGATCGCGGCGGCGGTAGGACAGCACCGCCCGGAAGTCGGCCAGCAGCGCCGGCAGCACGAGCTCGCGCAGCTCCGGGTGCTCGAACACCATCGGATCGGTCCAGCCGGACGCCCGGATCTCCGCCTCGATGATCGCGTCGTCGAGCACCTCCCGGGGCGGCCGGAACCGGTGCGGGGCGAGCGTGCCGGAGACGAACAGGCCCGCCGGACCCGGCCCGGCGCCGGCCTCCAGCCGGGCCGCGACCTCGTAGGCGACCAGGCCGCCCATGCTGTGCCCGAACAGGTACAGCGGCCGGTCGGCGTAGGGGGCCAGCGCCGCAACGAGCGCGTCGGCGATCTCCTGGACGGACCGCGCGCAGGGCTCGGCCAGCCGGTCCTGCCGGCCGGGGTACTGCACGGCGATCAGCTCGATCCGGGCCGGCAACCGGGCGGCCCAGGAAGCGTACGCGCTGGCGGTGCCGCCGGCGTGCGGCAGGCAGACCAGACGGGTCGCCGGGTCGTGGCAGGGACGCGGCCGGCGCAGCCACCGCGCCGATGCCTCGAAGGTGCTCTCTGTCGAGGGTGCGGTCATGAGGGGTCCCGTCGGTCGGTGGTCGGGGGCCAGAATCGACATGTGTTTCGCTGCGAGGGATGCGTGTGGGACGGTCTTGCGATGGATAGTGCCCCGGGCGATGCGCCGGCCGCGATCGGTGGCCGCCTCGACCCGGCGACCGTGCTCGCCGGCTACCGGCACGGCGCCTTTCCGATGCCGGCGGTATCCGCGGCCGAGACCGAGGTGAACCACTTCCTGTACGAGGATTCGGTGGCGGCCGGGACGACCGCGGTGCTCGACTCGCCGCTCCCCGATCCGTTCGCGTTGACCTGGTGGTCACCGGACCCGCGCCCGGTCGTCCCGTACGGGCGGCTCGCCAAGCCACGCAGCCTGATGAGGCTGTTGCGCAACCGGCTGCGCTGGACCACCACCGCGAACCAGCACTTCGACCGGGTGCTCGCCGAGTGCCGCGCGAACCGCACTCCCGAGTGGCTCACCGACGAGCTGTGCGGGTGCATGGTGGAGCTGCACAAGCTGGGTTGGGCCCACAGCGTCGAGGTCTGGGACGGCGACGAGCTGGTAGGGGGCGCCGTCGGTATCGGCGTCGGCACGGTATTCACCCTGGACACCTGCTTCCACCGGCAGACCAACGCCTCGAAGGTGGCGCTGCTCGACATGGAGTGCCGGCTGGCCGGCACCGGTGTGACGCTGCTGGACGTCGAGTGGGACAGCGAGCCGAGCAGGCGGCTCAATGCCGGGCCAGTGCCGCGCCGGGAGTTCTTCGCCGCCCTGTCGCGCGGCGCCGATCCGGTGCCGCTGGCCGGCGGCGTGGAGGAGGTACGCCGCCTGGGCTTCCTGGGCACGCCCGCCGAGTGAGTCGTTGACCCCAAAATAGGTGAATCCCGTACGTCCGGCCGCAAGGTCAGGATGAGTGAAGGCCGTGCCTTCGCTCGCCGGCCGTGGCCGTGACAACGAACGGGGGCTCCCCAGTGTCGGTCAACACCTCTCGATCCCCAGGCGAACCCCGATCGTCCACCGATGGCCAGAGGTCCGCCGAGCCGGTCCCGGCCCGGGACAACGCCGTTGTACGGCTGCCGATCTCCGCGGTCCGCGACGCCGACTCGCCGCGCTCCGCGGGCGTGGACATGGCTCACGCGAGATCGCTGGCGCAGACGGAAGCGAGCCTGCCACCGATCGTGGTGCACCGCAGGACGATGCGGGTGATCGACGGGGCGCACCGGCTCACCGCCGCCCGGCTGCGCGGCGAGCGGGAGATCTCCGCGAAGCTGTTCGACGGCGACGACAACGAGGCGTTCCTGCTCGCCGTCCGGCTCAACGTGTCACACGGCATGCCCCTCTCGATGGCCGATCGGCGTGCGGCGGCCGTGCGGATCATCCGCGCCCAGCCGCGGCTGTCGGACCGGGCGATCGCCCTCACCGCCGGTCTGGCGGCGAAGACCATCGGATCGCTGCGCCGCGAGATCGACGGCCCGCCGGTACAGGCGCGGATCGGCCGGGACGGCCGGGTCCGGCCGATCAACGGCGCGGCCGGGCGGGGGATCGCGGCCGAGCTGATCGCCAGCCACCCGGACGCGACCCTGCGCCAGATCGCGAAGGACGCCGGCATCTCCGTGGAGACCGCGCGGAGCGTCCGAGCGCGCCTGCGGGCCGGCGAAGACCCGGTACTGGACCGGCGGACCCGGCCGGACCGCGCCGACCGGGCGGAGGACCGGCAGATGACCGTGAAACTGCCGGAGGCGGACCCCTCCGACGAGCTGCGGTCGCTGCTCAAGACCATGCAGCGCGATCCGTCGCTGTGCTACACCGAGTCCGGCCGGATGCTGCTGCGCTGGCTCGGTCCGCGGGTGCTGCTGACCGACGAGATCCCGCTCCCGCTGCGCCATATCCCGCCGCACTCCCGGATCAACCTCGGCGCGCTGGCGAGAGCCTGTGCGGCGGCCTGGATCCAGCTCGCCATGGGGCTCGAGGACGACCAGGCGAGCGGTCAGCACGGCTGATCACGTCCATCGCCGGCGCCCGGTGTCCGATGGGACCCGGCCGGGCTCGCGTATGCCCGAGCCGCTCATCGCTCTTCGGCGTCGCTCAGGCGGCCGGCGAGGGCGGCCACCGTCGGCGCCTCGAAGAGGGCGCGCAGGGCGACCGTGCGCCCGACAATCTCGCTGAGCCGGGTGACGACGGTGACCGCCAGCAGCGAATGCCCGCCCAGTTCGAAGAAGTTGTCGCGTCGCCCGACCCGGGGCACGGCCAGCACCTCGGCCCAGATCGCGGCGATGTGCTCCTCCATCGGCGTGCTCGGCGACTCGTACTGGGCCGCCCCGGCCCACTCCGGCCCGTCGTACAGCTGCGGCAGCAACCGCCGGCTCAGCTTCCCGCTGGGCGTACGCGGCAGCTCGGTCACCGGCTGGTAGGCGGCCGGCACCATGTAGTCGGGCAGGCGGTCGGCGAGGAAGGCGCGGAGTTCGGCGCCGGTCGGCGGGGCGTCCGAGTCCGGCACGACATAGGCGACCAGGCGTACGTCGCCGGCGCCGTGGCGGTGGGCGGAGACGGCGCACTCCCGCACGCCCGGGCCGCCGGTGAGCACCGCCTCGATCTCGGCGACCTCCACCCGGAACCCGCGGATCTTTACCTGGTCGTCGAGGCGGCCGATGAACTCCAGCTGGCCGACGGCGTTCCAGCGGACTCGGTCGCCGGTGCGGTACATCCGGGCACCCGTGCCGAACGGGTCGGGCAGGAACCGCTCCGCCGTCATCTCCGGGCGACCGAGGTAGCCGCGGGCCAGCGCGAGGCCGCCGACGAACAGTTCGCCGGCGACGCCGGGCGGCACCAGCCGCAGCTCGGCGTCGAGCACGTACGCTCGCACGTTGTCGAAGGGCCGGCCGATGGGCGGCAGCTCCGGCCACGTCGTCGGATCGGGGTCGAGCTGGTGGGAGGTGGCCAGGTGCACCTCGATCGGTCCGTACTGGTTGTACAGGGTGCAGGCGGGCATCTGTTCGAAGAAGGTTCGAATCGCCGGGGTGGCCTGGAGCTGCTCGCCGGCCGTGAGCACCGCACGCAGCGACCGCGGGATCCGGTCCAGGCGCACGGCCAGTTCGGCCAACCCCCGCAGGGCCACGAACGGCATGAATATCCGCTCGATCCGCTGCTCGGAGATCACGTCGAGCAGCCGTTCGAAGTCGTGTCGGACCTCCTCGCTGACCAGGACGAGCGTGTCGCCGACCGACAGCGTGGTCACCATCTCCTGGTAGAAGATGTCGAAGCTGAGCGCGGCCCACTGCAGCGTGCGTCCGCGTCCGCCGGGGCCCTGGCGCTGCTGCCACTGTGCCTGGTTGTGCAGGGCCCGGTGTGACATGGCCACGCCCTTGGGCCGGCCAGTGGACCCCGAGGTGTAGAGCACCCAGGCAATGTTGGCCGGGTCGGCCAGGTTGGGCGGTCCGGTCGCGTCGCACGGTGTACCGAACACGTCGAGCGCCAGCACCGGCTCCGGATCGGCGGCCCTGTCCGGTCCGTCCTGATCGCGGATCAGCAGTCGCGGTGCCGCGTCCTCGACGATCAGCTGCTGGCGGGCCATCGGGTAGGTCGGGTCGATCGGCACACAGGCTCCGCCGGCCTTGAGCACCGCCAGGTTGGCGACCACCAGGTCCAGCGATCGGTGTAGCGCGATGCCGACCCGTTCGTCGGGGCCGACGCCCAGCTCGCGCAGGTGTCGGGCCAGGGCGTTCGCTCGCTGGTCCAACTCGCGGTAGGTCAGCGCCCGGCCCTCGAACACCACCGCGGTGGCGTCCGGCGCGGCGGCGACCTGCCGCTCGATCACCTGGTGCAGGCAGCTGCCGTCGTCGAACCGGTTGGCGGTGTCGTTCCAGACCTCAAGGACCTCGTGCCGCTGCCCGGCGGACATCAGCGGCAGGTCGTCGATCGACACGTCGGGTGCGGCGACGACCGCGGTGAGGAGGTTGATCAGGTAGCCGGCCAGGCGCTGCACGGTGGAGCGATCGAACAGCGCGGTCCGGTACGCCATGCCGACGGACATGTCCCCCGCCTCGGTCTCCGAGACCGAGAGCGTGAGGTCGAACATCGCCTTCGGCTCGCCCGGCTCGATCGGCGTGACGGTCAGCCCGTCGAGGAGGTCGAACGGCTCTGCCGCCAGGTAGGTGAACAGCACCTGGAAAAGCGGATGTACCGCCAGGTCCCGCTGCGGCCGGAGCTCGGCCACCAGCCGGTCGAACGGCACGTGCCGGTGCTCCAGGGCCTCGACCAGCCGAGGCCGAAGCTGGCCGAGCAGCCCGGTGAAGGTCGGCTGCCCGGCCAGGTCGGCCCGCAGCACCACCGGGTTGACGAAGTGGCCGATGTTGGCGGCGACGTCGGGGTGCGCCCGCCCGTCGGCGATCATCCCGATGTTGACGTCGGTCTGCCCGCTCCACCGGTACAGCAGCGTGTGAAACGCCACGAGCAGCACCATGAACAGCGTGGTGTCCTCGCGCCGGGCCAGCCGGCGCAGCCCGTCGGCCACCTCGGCGGGCACCGGCACCTCGACCATGCCGCCGGCGAGGTCGGCGACCGCCGTCCGGGGCCGGTCCGTCGGCAGGTCGAAGACGTGCGGCGCGTCGGCCAGCCGCTCCTTCCAGTAGTCCAGATGCCGCTCCGCCACGGCACCATCCCGGCCGTGCTGCCACAGTGCGTAGTCGGCGTTCTGCATGGTCAGCTCGGGCAGCGGGGACGGGATCCCGGTCCGGTACGCCGCGTAGAGCGTGCGCAGCTCGTGGAAGAGGTGGGCGTACGAAGACCCGTCGATCACCAGGTGGTAGGAGCGGAAAACCAGCACGTGCTCGGCCGGGCCGAAGCGGATCAGCTCGGTGCGGAAGTTACGCGCCACGGAGATGTCGAACCGGTACTCCGCGTACATCCGCTTTCGGTCGTCCAACCACCGGTCCTGCTCGGCGACGGACAGGCCGGACACGTCCAGGACGGTGAAGCGGGGGTCGCCGGCCGGCTCCACCACCTGTACCCCGATCCCGTCGCGCGCGGGAAACGCGGTCCGCAGGATCTCGTGTCGCCGCATGATCTCCGTGATGGCCGAACGCAGGGCCGCCACGTCCAGATCACCAGCGATGCGGTGCAGGGACGTCTGGTTGTACGCCGGCCCCAGCAGGCCCATCTGATCGAGGAACCACATGCCCTGCTGGTGCTCGGACAGCGGAATGCTGTCCGGCCGGGCCGCCGGCGCCGGGTCGGCGCGTATCGCGGAGATCAGCTCGTCGCGCCGCTCACGGAGCACCGCCAGCCGCTCGCCGTCCAGTGCGCCGGCCGGCCGGTATCGCAGCCGGCCGTCCTGCAGCCACAGCTGGATGCCGGCCAAGCGCAGTTCCTCCAGGAGATCGGAGATCGCACGCACGGGCTGTCCCTTCTCTGCGGGCGGCGCGGGGTCCGCTCAGCGCACGCTGAGCGGACGCAGGTCGGTCCAGTGCTGCTCGACGTAGTCCAGACACGCCTGCCGGCTGTCCTCGCCGTACACGGTCCGCCAGCCGGCGGGAACCGCCCGGCGGCTCGGCCACAGCGAGTGCTGCTCCTCGTCGTTGACGAGCACCAGGAATCGGCCCTCCGGGTCGTCGAACGGGTTCATGTATCGACCTCCTCCGCAACGAACGGATTCATGGCATCGACTCCCTTTCCAGCAATGGTGTGACCGGCCGGGACTCGCGCTCCCGGGTCGCCTGCTTCGGGTAGACGAAGGACAGCAGCAGGCCCGGCATCAACGTGGTGACCAATGCCATGACGACCATCAGCGAGTACAGCCGCTGGTCGAGCAGGCCGAGTTGAAGGCCGACCGCCAGCACGATCAGCTCCGTGAGCCCGCGAGTGTTGATCAGCAGGGCGAGCCCGAAGCTGTGCCGGACGGACACCCGGCACAGCCGAGCGGTCCCGAAGACGCCGGCCATCTTGCCGCCGATGGCGACCAGCAGGATCAACAGCAGCAGGCCCACCTCCCGCCAGTCCATCCCGGACAGGTTGACCGCGAAACCGGCGACCACGAAGAACAGGGGCAGCAACACCACTCGGTCGATGCGCTCGATCCACGGCAGCACGTACGCGCGCAGGGCCGCCGCGCCCGTCCGGGGCATGACCGCACCGAGCAGGAAGGCGCCGAAGATCTCGTGCAGCCCCATCCACGAGGTCGCCGCGCACGACAGCACCAGGGCGGCGGCGATCGCGATCGCCAGTCCGGCATCGAGGCTCACCCTGGCCGCCCGGCTCCGTACCGGGGTCCGGGGGGTGCGCTCCGCCAGCTTGGCCAGCAGCGGTCGCACCACCCCGACGAGGATCGCCACGAAGGGCAGGACCAGCAGCACCTGCCACGGCAGCGTGCTTCCGTGCGCGAGGGCGACCAGGACCGTGAGCATCGACCAGGCGAGGACGTCACCGACCGCGGCCGTAGCGAGCGCCAACCCGCCGATGGGAGTGTCGATCAGGTCGCGGTCGGTCAGGATCCGGGCCAGGACGGGGAACGCGGTGACCGACATCGCCGTACCGACGAAGAGGCAGAAGAGCACCGCGGCCCGGCCGGACCGGTCGCCGACGATGCCGATCGCGAACAGGGTGCCGAGCACGAACGGCACGACCATCGAGCCGAGCGACAGCGCGACGGCGATTCGGCCCTGCCCGCGCAGGCCGCCGTCGGCCAGGTGCAGCCCCACGAGGAAGATGAAGACGCAGATCCCGACGGTGGCCAGCATCTTGAGCGCCGGGCGGATGTCGGTCGGGAACAGCTCACGGGTGATCGCGCCGTGGAACAGGGTCGGACCGAGCAGGATGCCACCGACGATCTCGCCGATCACCTCCGGCTGCCCGAACCGCCGGCACAAAAGCCCGAGCAGCCGGGCCACCACAATGATCACGAGAATGGCGCAGACGAGCGTTGCGAGCGTACCGATGTCCACGCGTCCGTCTCCCGATTCGCCCTCTGTTTGAGACGGACCTTAGGCCGCGCCACGCGGGGCATCGCAGTCACGTGAACCGGCGACGGGACAGCCCGGGGCCGCCGACGGCATCCTTCCGTTGGACGGCACGCGTCGTTGGACGGCACGCGTGGTCGGGAGGCACACATGGGAGGCGCACATGACCGGCACGGATGTGGTCCAGGGCGAGGGCTTCGTCTGGCGCGCTCGGGAGCCTGACGGGCACCTGCCGTCCGTCTCGTACGGGGTGACGCTGGTGGGTAAGGCCACGGTCACCAACCCGTCGGGTGCGGGCCTCGCGCGTCACATCGCGGACGTGGCTGCCTACGGCGACTACGCGTTCCTCACGGTCTACCGGCATCCGACGTGTGTGCGGACCGGCGCCTACGTCATGAACATCAGCGACCCGAAAGCGCCCTTCGAGGCCGAGGGCGCGTTCATCGAGACCACGAATGGCAACTACGTCGGCGAGGGTCCGTGCGTGATCGAGATCGCCAACGAGTACTTCAGTGGTGCGCTGTTCATCCACCCCCACGAACACTACATCCTGGCCGATGCACCCGATCCGACCGAGCCGCGCCAGCGGGGTGGCATCAGCATTTGGGACGTTTCCGACCCAGAGCACGCCCAGCTCCTCGCCGCCCACGCCGGCGACTACACGGATTCGCACAATGAGCCGGCGGACCAGGCCCTGGCGGCGTACTACACCTGCGCCTGGACGGACAGCTCCACCAGCCGCACCTACGTCAGTCTCGTCACCGACAAGCCCACCACCGACATCGTCATCATGGAGATCACTGATCCCCGTAACCCGGTGATGGTCAACGCCCTTGACCTGAGGATTGCACCGTTCCATGTGACCGGAGACCCTTCGAAGGGCCTCATCTCGGTGTTCGGGCACGCCGTCGACGTACGCCGGGTCGGCGACCGGTACGTCATGACCGCGACGTACTGGGACGGCGGGTACGTGCTGCTCGACGTCACCGACCCGACGCCGGGCAACGTCTCGCTGATTGCCCGGACCGAGTACGCCGAATTCGACGAGGAGCGGGCCAAGCGCGGGCAACAGATCTGGCCGGAGGGCAACGCCAACCATCACGACCTCTCGCCCGACGCCGAGTATCTGGTGGGCGCCGACGAGAACATCGAAGCCTATCGCCTTTTCGGCACGATCACATCGGGCCCGCACGCCGGCACCGAGTACGTCGCGGCCTGGAGCTCGGGTTCGGCACCGGTCAATGCCGAGCACCCCATCTCCGGTACGCCCACCTTTGTCGGCTCCGGCTGCCCCGGCACCGTGGCGCCCGGGCGCGGGATCGCGCTCATCGAGCGTGACGCCTCGATCCTGACCGGCGGGTCGGCCCCGGGATGCGCGTTCCAGGAGAAGCTGGATGCCATCACCGCGGCCGGCTACAGCGCGGGCATCATCTTCAACCACCAGGGGCCGGACGCTATGCAGCAGTTCCCCACGGCGGCCAGGGGAACGATCCCGCTGATGTTCGTCAACCGCCTGACGGGTCTGCGGCTTCTCGGCGTGCCCGACGTAACCGAGGAGACCGCCGGCCACACCCCGACACCGGCCAATCCAGAGATCTGCGCGACCGATGTCAAGTCGGAGTTCGTAGGCTGGGGCTACCTGCGGCTGTACAAGACGGACATCCCGGGCAGCGGCACCGGCTCGGTCACCCAGATCGACACGTACGCCATCCCCGAGTCACAGGACCCGAGGTACGGCACCGGCTTCGGCGACTTCTCGGCGTCGCACGTGGCGATCGACCCCGATCGCCGGCTGGTGTACGCGACCTTCTTCGCCGGTGGCCTCCGGGTGCTGAGCTACGGCAGCGATGGCCTGCGGGAGGTCGGCGCCTTCCGCGAGCCCGGCATCGACTTCTGGGGCGTCAAAGTCCACAAGATCGGTGAGAAGAACTACGTCCTGGTCTCCGACCGGAACTTCGGCCTCTACATCTTCGACTTCTGATCACGCGCTGAGTGTCGTCATCCAAATCTGAGGAGCCCGGGGTGTCCAATCCGACCATGAGGTCGTCTGATCTCGTATTCGCCGCTGGCGCCAAGAGGCCGACCAAGGCTGATGTGGTGATCATCGGCAACGGCGCGCTCGGCATGTTTCTTGCTGACGAGTTGGTCGAGCGCCAGGTCGGATCAGTGGTGGTAGTGGGTCCGAGTCATCGCGACACGGGCGCCAGCCAGGCGGCCGGTGCGATGCTCGGCTGTTTCGGTGAGACCACGACCGAATCGCTGCGGACCAACGCCGCGCGGACGAGGTTCGAGCTCGGCATTTCCGCCCATGACAAATGGCCCGAGACGCTGCGGCGGCTCGATGAGTTCGCGCCATCCGACCGGCCGTTGCAGACAACGACGGAGTCGCACATCATCCTGAACTCGGTCGGAGCCGAGTTGGACACGGTGAACTTCGCCGCGATGATCGACGCCCTCGACCAGTACGACAAGCCGTGGAAGGAGATCGACCCGACCGACATCCCCGGTTACAACCCCCGGACGGAGTCGCGCGCATTGCGTGCCATTCATCTGCCGGCGGAGGGGGCCGTGGATGCTCGCGGGGTGCTGGCGGCGCTGGAACGCCGATTGCGCCATGGCGGAGCGATCCTGCTCGATCAGACGGTAAAGAGGCTGGTCGGCAGCGACGAGGCGGTGACCGCGGTCGAGCTGGACGACGGCCACCTCATCGAAGCCGGCGCTGTCGTCGTGGCCGCCGGCATCCACAGTGAGTCGCTGGTGCGAACCGTGTTCGACGTGCCCGATCTGATGCCGACCTTTCCGGGGCTCGGCTTCGCGATGATCGCCAAGCGGACGGGGGGTGAGCCGTTCACCAGCGTGGTCCGGACGCCGAATCGCGGTTTCGCCTGCGGACTGCACGTGGTGCCGCAAGGCGGCGGGCTGGAGTACTACGGCGCGACCAACCGCTTGGTGAACACCATCTCCAGTGTCACCTGGATGGCCGACGTCCGCTTCTTGGCCCAGTACTCAATGCACCAGCTCGACGAGCGGGCCGCCACCCACGAGGTCACGAAATGGTGCACCGGCAACCGCCCCGTCACGCTCGACGGATTCCCGTTGATCGGCTGGATGCCACCCTCGGGCCTGTATCTGATGACGGGCACCTACCGTGACGGCTTCCACTGCGCGCCCCTGCTGGCCGAGCACGTCGCCAATGAACTGCAGGGAAAGTCCGGAATCATCGACTCGATTTTCCAGCCGATGCGCAAGCCGGTGGCGACCAGGACCGTAGAGTGGTCGATCGATGAATATGTCACACACAGCCTTGCCGCCTGGTTCGAGACCGGCGCGCAGGCCGCACCACAGATGACGACCTCGCAGCTCACCGACTACTACCGGACCATGGCCGGGCAGACCTATGAGCAACTCGGCGTCGATTACGGCCTGGGCCCCGACATTCTCTGGTACGCCCAGGGGAACCTGCATGGTGCACGTCGTGTCGCGCGCTATCTGCGCACCTTCAAGGGCGATAGCGACGTGGCCCAACCGGCTGGGGTCACAGCCGGCACCGGGGGGACGCGGTAGCAATGCCCGCTTATCAACCATCGGTCGCGGACACCGTTCGCAGCCTCGTGACGAAGCAGCTCAACCTGAACGGGTACAGCCAGGATCTTCGCCCTGACGACAATCTCTGGAGCCTGGGCATGACATCCCTGACCTGCCTGGGTCTGATGTTGTCCATTGAGGACACGTTCGAGATCGAGCTGCCGGAGGAGGCGCTCAAGGAGGCGACCTTCCGCAGCATCAACACGATATCCGCGGCGGTTGAGAGTTCGCGCAAATAGGCACGAGTTTGGGGATGGCAATGCCGGCACGCCAGTCGCGCCCGAGGAACCCGATTCCACCGTTTCGCGACAGCACGGCGAGCGAATTCCCGTTGTCGGCGGGACAGGAGCGAATGTGGTGGCTGCGCCAACTGGACTCGTCGCACGACCAGTACCACATCAGCTGTGGCTGGCGGTTTCCGGCTGAGGTGAACCGCGAGGCATTGCTCGCCGCCCTCGACGCCCTGGTGCGGCGACACGAGATCCTGCGGACGAAGTTCCTCATGTCGCCGGACGGGGCGGTCACCCAGGAGATCGTCGACCATGTCGAGATCCCGCTCGTCTGGGCCGGCCCCGACTGGCCGGAAGCCGTCGAACAGGCTGCCGTGCGCCCCTTCGACCTGGCGCGGCCCCCGCTGTTTCGAGCGGTGGCCGCGGAGTTGGTCGACGGGCCCGGCCTGTTGGTGACGATGCACCACATCATCACCGACAGGTGGTCGATGGACGTCTTCGCCAGGGATCTGTTCGAGCTGTACGAGGCGGCCTTGACGGCCAGGACACCGCGCCTGCCGGGGCTGCCCGTCCAGTACGGCGACTACGCCCGGTGGCAGCGCGACTTCCTGACCGACGAGCTGCTCCGATCCCAGCTGAACTACTGGACCGAGGCGCTGGCCGGCTACGAACCGTTGGAACTGCCCCTGGATCGGCCTCGGCCCACGGCGACCGACGCGGTCGGCGAGACGGTCGTCCTCGAGCTGCCGAGGGAGGCCACGGCGGCCATGACCGCCCTGGCCTGGCGTACGCGCGCGAGCCCGGCGATGGTGGTCAGTGCGGCGTTCGTCGCGACGCTGCGGGCCTTCTGCGGCCAGTCCGACGTCGTCATCGGCGCCATCGTGTCCGACCGGACACACCCGGACCTGCGAGATCTGATCGGGTTCTTCATCAACACCATGATCCTGCGGGTCGACCTGACCACGACGGAGCTGACCTTTCGCGAGGCGATCACCCGAACCCGGGACGCCTGGATGGCCGCGGACGCGCACCAGGACGCGCGGCTCGAGCAGATCGTGGGTGCGCTCAACGCCGGGTCGGAGGCGCACCGCAATCCGATCTTCGACGTCGTCGTGAATCACGCCGGCGACCGGGATGACCTGGCCGAGGATCCGGACGCGCCGGTGTGGTGGGAACCCGACCTGCCGGTGACGGCCAGGTTCGACCTCTCGCTTACCACTCGGATCGTCGATGGGCGGCTGCGGGCGACCTTCGTGTATCCGACCGCGCTGTTCAACCGGGCCACGATCGCCACGCTCGCGGACCGCTACATCCGCACGCTCGAACTGGGCGTGGCGACGCCGGACGCGCCGATGCGCGACTTCGACCTGCTCACCCGGGCCGACCGCACGCTGCTGCGGCGCGGCAACGATCGGACTCCGGCATCCGGGACCACCGTTGTCGAACGTCTGCAGACCCGGGCCGCCCGCACGCCGGACGCGCCGGCGGTGGTCGGCGACGGCGGCCCGCTGTCCTACGGGCAGCTGAACGAACGCGCGAACCGGCTGGCCCGACACCTGCTGACCCTGGGCGTCGGACCGGAGAAGGTGGTCGGCGTCTGCCTGGAACGCACCGTCGACCGCTTCGTGGTGCTGCTCGCGCTGGCCAAATGCGGCGCACCGTACCTGCCCGTCGACCCCGACTTCCCAGCCGATCGGGTCCGCCTCCTGATGTCGGATGCCGCCGCCGTCCTGATGATCGTCGGCTCACCGCTTCTGGCCCGCCTGCCCTCGATGGAGACGCCGGTTCTCACAATCGGTGACGGCCGCCCGGACCTGACCGGATACGCCACCGGCAATCTTGCGACTCTCCCGGCTCCGGACAGTCTGGCCTACCTGATATCGACATCCGGATCGACCGGAAACCCCAAGTCGGTGGCGATCTCACATCGAGCCCTGAGCCGACTGGTGGACGGCGCACCGCACTATCTCGAGGTGGGCCCGGGATCGGTGTTTCTCCAGACCGGTCCGCTGACATTCGATGTCGCCGTGCTCGAATGGGCGCCGCTGGCCCACGGCGGCCGGGTGGTGGTCGCCGATCCCGGGTCCCTCCTCGACGGTCTGGGGGATGTCCTTCGCGAACACCAGGTCACCACGCTCAAGCTGGTCTCTCCGCAGCTCGACATCCTCGTCGAGCAGGATCCTCACATCCTGTCCGGGCTGCGCCAGCTCGTCGTCGGCGGCGACGTTGTCAACCCGAGGAGCTTCGCCCTGGTGGAGGGACTCCTACCCGGCTGCCGGGTCGTGGCGTCGTACGGTCCGACCGAGTGCACGGTGCTGGCCACCGTGTTCGAAGGCGGGCCGTGGTCGGGCAGAGTTCCGATCGGCCGCCCCATCCCACACACGAGTGCCTACATCCTCGACGGGGATCTCCAGCCGGTCTCGGTCGGCATGCGCGGCGAGATCTTCCTGGCTGGCGACGGATTGGCCAGGGGGTACCATTCCCGCCCCGGCCTGACCGCGGCGTCGTTTGTTCCCGATCCGTTCGGGCCGCCCGGGTCGCGCATGTACCGCACCGGAGACCTGGGCCGCTACCTGCCGAACGGAGCCATCGACTTCCTCGGCCGCACCGACCACCAGGTCAAGATCCGTGGCTTCCGGATCGAGACCAGCGAGGTCGAACACGCCCTGCTGCGCCATCCCGATATCACCGCGGCGGCGGTCGTCCGGGCCACCCTGGCGACCGGTCCCGCGCTGGTCGCCTACATCGTGGCGGCCGGATCGGTGGACGTGGGGGCGCTGCGTGACATGCTCCGCGAAACACTGCCCGCGTACATGCGCCCGGACCACTTCGTCACGATCCCCCGATTCACCCTGACCGCGCACAACAAGCTCGACCGCGCCGCGCTGCCACCGGTCACCACCGCCACCACGCGCGCCGGAGTGGACCTGCCGCCCGCGACCGGGCTCGAAGCACGGGTCGTCGCGGCATGGTCCGCCGTGCTCGGCCGGCCGCTGTCGGCCTCCGACGACTTCTTCGACCAGGGCGGGCACTCCCTGCTGGTGCCGCGCGCGACCGCGACGGTCCGCCGCGAACTCGGCCGCGAAGTGCCGTTGCAGCTGATGCTGGAATATCGGACGCCTGCGAGCTACGCGGCCGCGATCCTGCGTGAGAGCCTGCCCGACCTCAGCGCGGCCTCGCGTGCGGACCGGCTCGTCCAGCGAACCTGGCGCGGCGAGAAGCTCGCCGGCGGCCGACGCGTGGATCTGTTCATCTCCACCGAAAACCCGCTCCGGAAGCATGCCGACCTCCCGTTGCTGGTCGTCCTCGACGGCTCCGAGTTCGTGGAGATCATGCGCCTGCCGGCGATTCTGGACCGGCTCTCCCTGCAGGATCGGATCCCTACCACCGCGGCGATATTCCTGAGTCCGAGCGAGTGGTCGACCCGCCGCAGCGAGCTCCTCGACGACGGGATCGTCGACGCGCTCGCCGACGAGCTGCTCCCCTACCTGCGCACCTGGCTCGGGAACCGGCCGGTCGGCCGCGCCGTCGCGGTGGGCGCGAGTCTGGGGGCGGTCACGGCGATCCGCTCCGCGCTGCGCCGGCCGGATCGCTTCGACGGCGCCGTGGCCATCTCCGGCCCGCTGAGCGAACATCGGCTCGGCCCGGCGCGGCCCGACCGGTCGAGAGGCGGGTCGCGGTTCTTCCTGTCCGCGAGCCGGGAGGAGAAGGACATCATCCTCGACGACGGACTCAGCTTGGTGGAAGCGACCGAACGCACAGCCGACGAGCTCGCGGCCGACGGACATGTCGTACGAAGCGCGATCGGGGAAGGCGGCCATACCTACGCGGCGTGGGAGTCGATGCTCCCCGATGCGATCCGCTGGTCGCTGGGCGACCAAACTTAGTCGATAGGTGGTGCATGGGTGCAGGATTCTCGACGGTCGGCCCGGACCGCGGGTGCACGGACCCTGGTCGATCTCCTGGAGCGCCAGTTTCGCGACCGGCCGGCGGCCACGGCCATCCGGACCTCGGCCCGCTCGTGGACCTATGCCGAGCTCGATCGGCTGACGGCGCGACTCGCGCGGCAGCTGGTGGCCGACGACGCCGGACCGATCGTCGGTCTCATCGCGCGGCACTGCCCGGCCGCGTTGATCGGCATCGTCGCCATCCTGCGAAGCGGCGCGGCGTGTCTGCCGATGAGCCCCGACGATCCGCCGCTGCGCAATCGCGGGGTGCTCGACGACGTCGGCTGCGGACGCGTCCTTGCTACCGCGCCGGTCGACTGGCTGCCCGGTGCCCAGCTCATTGACATAACCGGCCCGCAGACGAGCCACGACAGCCTCGCCGCCACGCAGCTCCCCTCGCCGAGGCCGCTCGACCTGGCATACGCGCTCACCACGTCGGGCTCGACCGGGCGGCCCAAGATCGTCGGCGTGCCGCACGAAGGCATCCTGAACCTGATCATCGCCTCGTTCGAGGACATCGACCTGATCCGGACCGACGACGTGATGCTGTGGACGACCGCGCTCACCGTGGACAGCACCATGCACGACTGCCTGATGCCGCTCTGCTTCGGCGCCTGCGTCGCCATCGCCGACGGCGGCGACCTGCCCGCCAACCGCATCCTGCGCACCGTCCGCGCGCTCGGCGTGACCGCGCTGGAAGTCCCGGCCGCGGTGCTCGGGCCGTACGGGACGTCCCTGCTTCCCCGGCTGGCCGCGGCCGGCGTGCGCCTGGTCATCACCGGCGGGTCCCAACTCGACGGGCCGGACCTGGGCAGCAACGACTCGCTGGTGGTCCACAACGGCTACGGCCCGACCGAGGCCTCGGTGGCCGCGACGTGGTATCCCTGTGACGCCTCGACCCCGCAGTGGGTCCCCATCGGGCGCCCGATCCGCAACGTGCGAACCTATGTCCTCGACGAGGAGCTGAACCCCGTCCCGGCCGGCGACACCGGCCAGATGTACCTGGCCGGCGCCGGTCTTGCCAGAGGCTATCTCGGCCATCCCGGCCGCACGGCGGCCTCGTTCCTCCCGGACCCGTTCGCCGAGAGGCCCGGCGAGCGCATGTACGCCACCGGCGACAACGTCCGGCTTCAGCCGGACGGGAACTACGTGTACGTCGGCCGAATCGACGACCAGATCAAGGTCAGTGGGTACCGGGTTGAGATCGGCGAGGTCGAGCACAACCTGCGCGCGTGCCGAGGCGTGGTCGACGCGGCAGCACTGTTGCGCGAGGACACCCCGGCCGGCGCGGCCATCGTCGCCTATCTGGTCGGCGAACGGCGACCCGACGAGCTGATCAGGAGCCAACTGGGTCATTGGCTACCCGCGCCGATGATTCCACGCGTCTACGTCTGGCTGGACGAGATGCCGCTCAACCGCGCGGGCAAGATCGATCGTCGAGCACTCGCCAAGATGCTCGATCCCGCACTCTCCCACCCCGACGCAACCCGCAACCCTCACGTTGTGCCATTCACTTGCGGGGGCGAGACGGATACGAAAGGCTGTCCCGATGCCTGCTGAGGACATTCAAGGTGACCAGTTCCGTGGTGGCCGCATCTACCAGAGCGACCTCTCCGGCCTCGAGATTCGCGATTGCGACGTCACCGGTCTGAAGATCGTGGACTGCTATGGGGGTACCGTCTCCCTCGGTGGCGGCTTCGAGCGTGTCGTCGTCAATGACGTCGACGTGACCGCCTATGTCGAGGCCGAACTCGATCGGCTGTATCCCAACCGGGTGCTGGCCCGTGAGGCCGCGTCCGCCGCCGAATACCGGGCCGCTTGGGATGCCATCGAGAAGCAATGGGAGGAGACGCTCGACCGCGCCCGGCGCCTGCCCGAGGCGAAGCTGCACGAGCAGGTCGACGGCGAGTGGTCGTTCGTCGAGACGCAGCGGCATCTGCTGATGGCCAGCGATTCCTGGATCGGCAACGCCGTGCTCGAGGAGGATGCGCCGTACCACCAATTGGGCCTTCCGGGCGGCGGGATACCGGCCGCCGAAGTATCGGCGAAGCTCGGGCTCACCCTCGATGCCACCCCGACGCTTGACGAGGTGCTCGCGCCGCGGCTCGCCCGCATGGCCACGGTGCGCCGGGTCGTCGACGAGCTTACCGAGGCCGGGCTCGACCGGGTATGCGGTCGCAAGCCGGCCGACTTTTACCCGGACAAGGACTACGTCGTACGCCGCTGCCTCAGCGTCGTGCTCAAGGAAGAGGCCGAGCATCACCGGTACGCGGTGCGCGACCTCACCGTGCTTGAGGCCGATACCCCAACCGAGTAAAAGCGCGTCCCGGCAATGGTGGGGGATCCCGTCCCCGGCACCCGCCACGACGCGGCGGCGTTCTTCGTCTCCGGCCTCGCCGAACGGGTCTCACCATGCTGGAGATCTATCGAGCGAGGCGGCGGGGCGCCTGCACGCGATAGCTGTCCGTCACCAGCTCGGCGACCTCGACCCAGTCCGTCTCGTCGTCCAGCACCATTCCGACGACATTCACTGCCCAATCGGCCCGGAAGAACGGAGGGCCGGCATGCGCGAGTGCGGCCAACTCCTCGGGCGGCACCCGGAAGGTCATCAGGATGGCCGGATCGTCTATATCGATGTACGCCGACCCTCTTTCGTCGGTGGTGTAGACATGCAGGAACGTCCGCCGGCGAATCCGCCACCGCAGGCCGATCCACGCCGGCTCCTCGTACGCCTCGGGCAGTTCCCCGCAGATCGCCCGGAGCCGGCCCACAACGGCGGGTGGAACGTCCGCGATGTCGCTCATCTGTACCTCCCGCGCCCATTCTGCCCGCCGGGTAGGACATCAGCACATCAGCGTCTCCGGGGTTGAAAGCGCCGTTCCGATGTCATAGGACTATCGGGCCCAGCCCGGCCACAATGACCAGCCAGCCGAGCACCACCAGCAGCACCCGCATCGACCGACTATCGCATCCCGGGCGGCGGGGGAGCGGTGCTGCGGCGCGGGACCAGGGTCGGGGACAGCGACATCAGGACCGAGCGGCGGCGCTTGTCCTCGACCCGCTCCAGCAGGAGCCGGGCCGCGTTGCTGCCCATGAGGTGGCCGTCCTGGTCGACGCTGGTGAGCGAGATCGGGCCCATCGCGGCGAGGGTCGTGTTGTCGTAGCCGGCGACCGAGATGTCCTCGGGGATGCGCAGGCCGGCCTCGTAGACGGCGTTGATGACGCCGATCGCGGCCACGTCGGCGCCGGCGAAGATGGCGGTCGGGCGGGTCGGGCGGGCCAGGAGTTCGCGGGCCGCGGCGTAGCCGCCCTCCGGGCTGTAGGTCGACGAGACGATGTCGACCTCGCCGGCCAGGTCGTGGCGCTGCATCGCCTGGCGGTAGCCCTCGGCCCGGACCGTCTGCGGCATCGTCGTCGGGATGCCGCGGGTGGTGTCGCGGTGCTCGATGTGGGCGATCCGGCGGTGGCCGAGCTCGGCCAGGTGGTCGACGATCAGGCCGGCGCCGGTCATGTCGTCGTCGACGACGGCGTCGAACTCGGTCGAGCGGCCGTGGCGGCCGATCACCACCGTCGGGATCGTGCGGGCGGTGGCCTCGAGCTGGCCCCGGGGCACGACCGGCGCGATCATGATCAGGCCGTCCATCCGCCGGTCGATCATCGCCTCGGTGATGCGGGCCTGCGACTCCGGGGTGCTGCCGCCGGGGCCGAGCAGCGCCTGGTATTCGGTGCCCGCGAAGTGCTCGCCGATGCCCTCGATGAGCTCGGGGAAGAACGGGTTGCGCAGGTCGGGGATGAGCACGCCGATGGTGTAGGTCTGGCCGCGCATGCCCCGGGCGGCGGCGTGCGGGCGGTAGCCGAGCTCGGCGATGGCGGCCCGGACCCGCTCCTGCATCGCGGGGCTGACCCCGTAGGCGTTGCGCAGGACCTTCGACACCGCCGCGGTGGACACATTGGCCCGGCTGGCCACGTCCGCGATGGTCGCCCGCCGACCGCTGTCCAAACCCGTGCTCCTTCGCGCCAACTGTGTAGAACGAACTACACACTCCCGGAAGTGTAGCGGGCGGCGAGCACCCGGACCGATGGCGGATATTGGTCTACACAATCGACACATCCACGCGCTTGACACGCCGACAGGCACGCACCAACATGTGGAGAACGCTCTACAAAAACACCCCACAAACCACTGCACCGCCCGGTCGCCGCCGGGGCGTTGAATCGTTTCACAGACTCTCATCAGCGAGGCACCCCACCATGCGCGTTGCCGATCTGCGGGCCGAGCACGTCCGCGAACCGTTGGGCCTGGGCACACCGAGCCCGAGACTGTCCTGGCGCCTGGAGACCGACGCCCCCGGCGCCACCCAGGTCGCCTACGAGCTCACCATCGGCGACTGGACCACGGGCCGCATCGAGTCCGCGGACCAGGTCCTGGTCGCCTGGCCGGCCCCGCCCCTGGCGTCCCGCGAGGCGCGCCCGGTGACGGTCCGCGTGTGGACCGACGCGGAGACCTCGGCGGTGAGCGAACCGCTGCGGCTGGAAGCGGGCCTGCTCGACCCGGCGGCGCAGTGGCAGGCCGCCCTGATCGACGGACCGCGCACAACCGCTGCGGACGGCCCGGCGGTGCTGCTCCGGCGCGAGTTCGAGCTGCCGGGCGAGCCGGTCCGGGCCAGGCTCTACGCGACCGCGCACGGCGTCTACGAGCTGGAGCTGAACGGCGGCCGCGTCGGCGACCACGTGCTCGCCCCGGGCTGGACCAGCTACCACCATCGGCTGCGCTACCAGGCCTTCGACGTCACCGAAGCGCTGCACGAAGGGCCCAACGCGATCGGCGGCTGGCTGGCCGAGGGCTGGTACGCCGGAAGGCTCGGGTTCCGGGGCGGCAAGCGCGGCGTCTACGGCGACCGGCCCGGCCTCGCGGTGCAGCTCGAGATCACCTGCGCTGACGGCTCCCGGCACGTCATCACGACCGACGGCCGGTGGCGGACGGCCCCGAGCCCGATCACCGCCACCGGCCTGTACGACGGCGAGCGCTACGACGCCCGCCAGGAGCTCGGCGGCTGGTCCCGGCCCGGGTTCGACGACCGCGACTGGGCCGGCGTGACCACCCGCGCTCTGGACGCGACGAAGCTGGTGGCCGCGGACGGGCCACCGGTCCGGCGCACCGAGGTCCTGCAGCCGGTGTCGGTCACGCGGTCGCCGTCGGGCCGCACGATCGCCGACTTCGGCCAGAACCTCACCGGCCGGCTGCGGATCACGACGACGGGGGAGCGGGGCACCACGGTCACCCTCCGCCACGCCGAGGTCCTGCAGGACGGCGAGCTGTACACGCGGCCGTTGCGGGAGGCGAGGGCGCAGGACCAGTACACCCGCAAAGGCTCGGAGCCCGAAACCTGGGAGCCGCGCTTCACCGTCCACGGCTTCCGCTATGCGGAGATCGACGGGCCGGGGGACACCACGGTCGAGGCGGTCGTGTGCCACACCGACATGACCCGGACCGGCTGGTTCTCCTCGTCCGACCCGCTGCTCAACCGCCTGCACGACAACGTCGTGTGGAGCATGCGCGGCAACTTCCTGGACGTGCCGACCGACTGCCCCCAGCGCGACGAGCGGCTCGGCTGGACCGGCGACCTGGCCGTGTTCGCCCCGACCGCCGCGTTCCTCTACGACTGCGCCGGGCTGCTCACGTCCTGGCTGGCCGACCTCGCGGCCGAGCAGGCCGAGCTCGGCACCGTCCCGTTCTACGTGCCCTGGGTCGAGCTGCTCGGGCCGCCGCGGCCGGCCGCCGTGTGGGGCGACGCCGCCGTCGACGCGCCGTGGACGCTGTTCGAGCGGTTCGCCGACACCGGCATCCTGCGGACGCAGTACCCGAGCATGCGGGCCTGGGTCGACCAGGTCGCCGCGCTCGCCGGCGAGCACCGCCGCTGGGACGAGGGGTTCCAGTTCGGCGACTGGCTCGACCCGGCCGCCCCGCCCGAGCGCCCGGCCGCCGCCCGCACCGATCCGGGCCTGGTGGCGACGGCCGCGCACGCCCGCAGCGCCCGGCTCCTGGCCGCGATCGCGGGCCAGCTCGGGGAGAAGGACGACCAGGCCCGCTACGCCGCCCACGCCGCCGCCGTGGGGGAGGCGTTCAACGACGAGTACGTCACGCCGAGCGGCCGCCTGGCCAGTGACGCCCAGACCGCCTACGCGCTCGCGCTGACCGGCGGCCTGCTGGCGAAGGAGGAGCAGCGGCGGCGGGCCGGACGGCGGCTCGTCGAGCTGGTCGCGGCCGAGGGATACCACATCGGGACCGGTTTCGCGGGTACCCCACTGATCTGCGACGCGCTCACCCTGGCCGGCGCGGACGAGGACGCCTACCACCTGCTCCTGCAGCGCGAGTGCCCGTCGTGGCTCTACCCGGTCACCATGGACGCCACCACGATCTGGGAGCGCTGGGACAGCCTGCTGCCCGACGGCTCCGTCAACCCCGGCGAGATGACCTCGTTCAACCACTACGCACTCGGCGCGGTCGCCGACTGGCTGCACCGCACCGTCGCCGGCCTGGCCCCGGCCGCACCCGGATACCGCCGGGTCCTCGTCCGGCCCCGTCCGGGCGGCGGCCTCGAGCGCGCCGAGGCCGTGCACGACAGCCCGTACGGCCGGATCCAGGTCGCCTGGCGGCGATCCGAGCACCGGCTCCACGTCCAGGTGGCTCTCCCGCCCGGGGTCACCGCCCAGGTGCAACTGCCCGGCGACGACAAGACCTTCGAAGCCGGGTCCGGCCTCAGCGAGTACACCTGCGAATTCCGAAACCCCGCGGACGATCCCCGGCCGTCCGAACCGGTTCACCCCTTCGACACCCCTGAGGAGTAAGCCAATGCAACGAAAGATTGCGGCCGTGATCACCGCGGGCGCCCTGGCGCTCGGCGGCTGCAGCGCCGGCGACCTCGGCTCCAGCGACAGCGGCGACGGCACCACGCTGTCGTTCCTGGCCGACAACTCCGACGCCAGCCTGACCACCGCCAAGGGCCTCGCGGACGCGTTCAACGCCAAGAACACCGGCGTCACCGTGAAGGTGGAGACCCGGCCCCAGGGCGGCGAGGGCGACAACATCGTCAAGACCCGGCTGTCCACAGGGGACATGACCGACGTCTTCATGTACAACTCCGGCTCGCTGTTCGCCGGGATCAAGCCCGAGCAGAACCTGGTCCCGCTGGACGACCAGCCCTACGTCGGCGACGTGGACGGCACGTTCAAGTCAACCGTGTCGGCCGGTGGCAAGCTCTACGGCGTGCCGTTCGGCGGCGCGACCGGCGGCGGCATCCTCTACAACAAGGCCGTCTACGCGAAGCTCGGCCTGCAGGTGCCGAAGACCTGGGCCGACTTCATGAGCAACAATGCGAAGATCAAGGCGGCCGGGATCGCGCCGATCGTGCAGACCTACCAGGACACGTGGACATCGCAGGTGATCGTGCTGGCCGACTTCCACAACGTGGCCGCGGCCCAGCCGGACTTCGCCGAGCAGTACACCGCCGGCAAGGCCAAGTACGCCACCACCCCGGCCGCGCTGAAGAGCTTCCAGCGGCTGCAGGACGTGCACGACGCCGGCTACCTGACCAGCGACTTCGCCTCCACCAAGCTGGAGGCCGGGATCAAGCACCTGGCCGACGGCGAGGCCGCGCACTACCCGATGCTGACGTTCGCGGTCGGCACCATCCAGTCCCAGGCCCCGGGCAAGATGAACGACATCGGCTTCTTCGCGCTGCCGGGCGACGACGCCGGCAAGAACGGGCTGACGGTCTGGGAGCCGGCCGGGGTGTACATCCCGAAGTCGACGAGCGGCAAGAAGCTGGACGCGGCCCGCAAGTTCCTGGCCTTCGTGGCCAGCAAGGACGGGTGCGACGCGATGGCCAAGGCGACCACGCCGTTCGGCCCGTTCCTGGTGAAGGGCTGCGCGCTGCCGGCCGACGTGGCCGCCCCGATCAAGGACATGCAGCCTTACTTCGACAACGGCGCCAACAGCCCGGCGCTGGAGTTCCTGTCGCCGGTGAAGGGCCCGGCCCTCGAACAGATCACGGTCGAGATCGGCTCGGGCATCCGCAAGGCCGCCGACGGTGCCGCGCTCTACGACCAGGACGTCAAGAAGCAGGCCCAGCAGCTCGGCCTGCCCGGGTGGTAACGATGCGCAGAAGCCCCTACCCGTACTGGTTCTACCTGCCGGCCGCCCTGGTCTACGGCGCGCTGTTCCTCGTCCCGACGTTCGCGTCGTTCTGGTTCAGCCTGACCCGGTGGAGCCTGTTCGACGCGCACTTCATCGGCCTGGACAACTTCCGGCAGTTCTTCGCCGAGCCGGCGCTGGTGCAGGGCTTCACCAACACCATCATCTACGCCGTCGTCACCTGCGGCCTGAAGGTGGTGCTGGGGCTGCTGCTGGCGGTGCTGCTCACGTCGCAGCTGTCGGCCCGCGGCTACCTGCGCTCGGTCGTGTTCTTCCCGGTCCTGGTCAGCACCATCGGGGTCGGGCTGACGTTCACCGTGCTCATGAACCCGGAGCACGGGCTGATCAACGAATCGCTCGGGGCCGTCGGCATCGACGGCCCTGGGTGGCTCACCGATCCGCACCTGGCGCTGCTGTCGGTGGCGCTGGTCGACGTGTGGAAGGGCGTCGGCCTGGCCACCCTGATCTACATCGCCGGGATCGTGTCGATCCCGCAGGAGTACTTCGAGGCGGCCCGGGTCGACGGGGCGAGCGGCGGGCAGAACTTCCGGCACATCGTGCTGCCACTGGCCCGCCCGGCCACCGTCACGGTGATCATCCTGTCGCTGATCGGCGGTCTGCGCTCGTTCGACCTGATCTGGGCGATGACCCGCGGCGGCCCGGGCTTCACGTCCGACGTCATCGCTTCCGTGATTTACAAGCAGTACCAGAGCGGCTTCTTCGGGCTTTCGACGGCCGGCAATGTCGTGCTCTTCCTCGTCGTGACCGCGGTGGTGCTTCCGTTGTACTGGTTCCTGAATCGCAAGGAGGTCGAGCAGTGAAAAGACACCTGACCGGCGCGGCCGCGATTCTGGTGTCCGGTGTGGTGTTCGTGGTCCCGTTCATCTTCATCGTCCTCAATGCGATGAAGGACCGGCAGGACGCGGCGCTGCCCGCGTTCAGCTGGCCCAAGCATTTCCAGCCGTGGCGCAACCTGGTCGACGTGATCCAGGCCCGCGACTACATGCTGGTGATCGCGTTCATCAACAGCACCATCCTGACCGTCGTCAGCGTGCTCTGCATGGTCGTGCTGGCCGCCATGGTCGCGTTCGTCCTGCAGCGCCGCCGCAGCCGCTGGAACCGGCTCATCGACCTGCTGGTGCTCTCCGGCCTGATCATCCCGCCGGCGGTGGTGCCGACGATCTGGGTGCTGCAGGGCCTCGGGCTGTTCAAGACCATGGCCGGGCTGATCCTGGTCGAGATCGCGTTCGGGCTCTCGTTCAGCATCCTGCTCTTCCGCGCCTTCATCGCCACCATCCCGAAGGAGCTCGACGAGGCCGCGACCATCGACGGGGCCGGGCCGCTGCGGCTGTTCTTCCGGGTCGTCCTACCGCTGCTGCGCCCGGTCGCGATCACCACCGTGGTCGTGCAGTCGGTCGCGGTGTTCAACGACTTCACCAACCCGCTGTACTTCCTGCCCGGCGACCAGAACGCGACCGTGCAGCTGACGCTCTACAACTTCAACAGCCAGTACACCTCGCAGTACAACCTGCTGTTCATGAACATCCTGCTCATCACCGTCCCGCCGCTGATCATGTACATGTTCTTCAACCGGCAGATCGTGGCCGGTATGACCTCCGGGGCCGTCAAGGGCTGACCGGATGATCGGCTACGCCACCTGGCCGGGTGGCGTAGCCCGGGCGGATGGAACCACGCTCGAAGCATCGGTGAGGATCATCATTCGCGGTACCGTGTGACCGACCGAGTACCGCGAGTGAGGTGACAGCGTGGTGGGTACCGCGACCCTGGCTGGCATGCAGGCCGGCGACCACGTCTGCGTCCCGTTCAGCGGCGCCCGGGTCCGCACGCAGATCATGGAGCAATTCATCCGCACCGGCCTCGACGAGGGCGACAAGGTGATCTGCTGCACCGTTGCCGACGACCCGGCCGCGTTCACCGCCGCCTTGGCCGCCGCCGACCCCCGGGTCCCGGGCGCGCTGCGGGACGGGCGGCTGCAGATCGGCAGCGCGGCCGACAGCTACCTGGCCACCGGCCGCTTCGACGCCGAGCGGGTCGCCCACGACTGGCGCACCGTCATCGGGGCGGCCAAGCGCGAGGGCCACCCCGGCGTCCGGGTCATCGCCGACATGGGCTGGGCGACCGGGACCGTGCCCGGGACCGAGCGGCTGGCCTGGTACGAGGCCGAGGTGAACCGGATCTTCGCCGACGGGTTCGCCCGCGGGGTCTGCCTCTACGACCGGGGCGCGTTCCCGCCGGTGCGGCTGCGGCGGTACATCGGCACCCACCCCGGCACCGTCGAGCCCGGCGATCCCCAGCCGCCGCAGCTGCGGATGCGGCACACCGCCGAGCCGCGCGGGCTGGCCCTGACCGGGGAGGCCGACATCGCCAACCGGGCCGCGCTCATCGCCGTCCTCGACGGGCTGCGGTCCGACCTGCCCGGCGACGATCCGCTCACCGTCGACCTGTCCGGGCTCACCTTCGCCGACGTCGCCGCGGCCGCCGCGCTGGTGCGCCTCACCCGCCGCGTAAGCGGCCTGCGGCTCACCGGCGCGAGCCGGCGCATGACCGGCCTGCTCGACCTCGTCCGGCAGGCGGACGCGTGAGGACCGGCGCCCCGGCGGGGCTGCCCGGCTTCTTCCACGAGGCCGCGTTCTACTCCTCCGACGAGGAGTTCGTCGCGATCGTCGCGCCGTTCCTGGCCGGGGGCGTGGCCGCCGGGGAGCCGGTCGTGGCCGCGTTCCGCCCGCACCTGCTGGCCCTGCTGCGGGCCGCGCCCGGGCTCGCCGGCAACGTGCACTTCCTGGACGGCGAGGAGCACTACAGCCGCCCGGCCACCGCCATACACCGCTACCGCACGCTGGTCGCCGGCCACGTGGCGGCCGGCGCCGGGCAGGTCCGCGTCGCCGGGGAGATCCCGCACCCGGGCGTCGGCGTGCCGTGGGACTGGTGGGCCCGCTACGAGGCGGTGATCAACCACGCCTACGACGACCTGCCGCTGTGGGGCGTGTGCCCCTACGACATCCGCTCGTGCGCGCCGGAGGTCATCGAGCAGGTCCGGCGCACCCACCCCTACATCGCGACCACCGCCGGGCACCGGCCCAACCCCGACTTCGCCGACCCCGAGGACTTCCTGCGCACCCGCCGCACCGCGTGGCGGGACCCGCTGGAGTCGACCCCACCCCGGGCCCACCTCACCGACCCGATGCCGGCCGAGATGCGCGCGGCGGTCATCGCGGCCGCGGCCCACAGTGCGGTACCCCCGCCGGATTTGAAGGGTCTGGTCCTGGCCGCGACCGAGGTCGTGACCAACGCCCTCGTGCACGGCGCCCCGCCGGTCGACGCGCGCGTCTGGACCGCCGAGCGCCGGGTCCTGGTCACGGTGGCCGACGCCGGCCCGGGCCCGCGCAGCCGGCTCGCGGGCATCCGCCCGGTCCGCACCCCGACCGGCGGTCTCGGCCTGTGGATCGCCCACCAGAGCTGTGCCCACGTGGACCTGCGCCACGAGGAGGGCCGCTTCACCGTCCGGCTGCTGGCCGGCTCGCCCGAGCCGTGAGCGGGGCGGGCCTCAGCGCAGCACGCGCCGGCAGAACTGCTCGAACTCCGCCGTCGAGTCGCCGATCCACACCATCCCGTGCTCGCGGATGATGAACCAGTCGGAGCGCCGCCCGCGCAGCTCCGTGAAGAACCGCCGGCCGGCCGCGAACCGTCCACACTCGACGGTGCCGTCGGTGACGAGGTCCCGGTAGCGCCGGCCGCGGGTCAGCTCGCGGTGGTGGAAGTGCACGATGAGCCGGGGCCGCTGCCCGTGCATGCTCAGCAGCGTGCTCAGCATCAGGTATTCGGGCGCGTCCGACGTCGGCAGCCGCGGCCCGGTGTAGGTCAGCGCCTGCTGCCCCTCGTCGTAGGAGGTGATCAGGTCGAAGTCGGCCGCGGTCATCGCCGTCTTGTCGGTCAGGGTCTGCGACACGTACCAGTAGCCGTCGTGCGCGAACACGATCGACCCGTCGGTCCACGGCTTGCGCTGCCAGAGCCGGTGCTCGCGGTGCAGCCGGGCCAGCTCGGCGATCTCACCGGCGTGCTCGGCGCCGAGCCGGTGGCGCACGGCGAAGTCGCCCGGTTCGAGGCTGCGGGCCGGGGTGTACTTGAGCCGGATCGTCTCGCCGATGACGTTGGTGTAGACGTCCTGCCAGGTGTTGGTCCGGATGTTGCGGCACCGGTCGAGCCGGTCCGGGAAGATGGCGTTGACGTCGAGCTCGTCGCACAGGTCCGGCACGAGCGTCGCGGCCCGCTCGTAGCCGGGCCGGTCGGTGCCGTCCACGGCCAGGTCGTAGGCGGAGATGAGGTTGGTGCGCACCCCGGAGGCGGCGAGCGCGGCGAGGTAGGCCTTCTCCTCGTCGCACATCAGCAGCGGATCGGTCGGACCGTAGAGCACGTAGGTGATCAGGTCCGGCCGCGGGGCCGGTAACTCCTGATAGGGCAGGGCCTCGACGGAGAGCCCGAGCTCGGCCCGCAGCGCCAGGAACGCCGGCCGGACGATCTCCCGCAGAGCCCAGTCCCCGTGCGCCGACCACGGGTTGATCACGTAGAAGCACCGGACCTCGGCCGGCCCGCGCTTGTGGCAGTAGTCGGCGGCCTGCGCTTTGCCCGAGGTTAACGCCGCAGTGACCACCCGGTTACTCTACATTGATCATTGCCGTCTTCGCGGGGAGCCATCGTGGTTTTGTGGGAACAGCACTGCTGCCTGCCGTTGATCCCGGACGCTGCCCTTGAGGAATTGGCCCGATACCAGCGCCCCGGCGGTGCCTACGTATCCGTCAACGTCGGCTACGCCCCGCACAGCTACGACGACGTGGTCGGCCTGATCGCGGCCTGGTCCCTGCGGATCGCCGCCTCCGAGCGGCTGCGACAGGCGTTCGCGGTGACCGACATCGCCGCCGACCGGGTGGCCGTCGCCTTCGACCTCGAGGACTCCGGCCCCCTCGGCGGCCGCCTCGACCGGGTGCAGGAGTTCTACGACCTCGGCGTGCGCACCATGCTGCCCACCTACAACCACCGCAACCAGGCCGGCCACGGCTGCCTCGACGCGGTCGACGAGGGCCTCACCGCCTACGGCCGCGACCTGGTCCGGGCGATGAACGCGGCCGGCATGGTGGCCGACGGCTCGCACTGCAGCATCCGCACCGGCCTCGACCTGTGCACCGTCTCCGAGCAGCCGGTCATCTACAGCCACTCCTGCATGCGGGCCGTGTGGGACCACCCGCGCAACATCACCGACGAGCAGGCCCGCGCGTGCGCGGCGACCGGCGGGGTCATCGGCATCACCGGCGTCGGCATCTTCCTCGGCGCCAACGATGTGACCGTGGACGCGTTCGTCCGCCACATCGACTACGCGGTCGAACTGGTCGGCCCGGAGCACGTCGGACTGTCCACCGACTTCTCCTTCGACGGCGACGACCTCAACGACGAGATGCGCCGCAACCCGCACCTGTTCCCGGCCGCCTACACCGCCTGGGGCCC
The DNA here is from genome assembly GCF_044454505.1 of Dactylosporangium sp. NPDC051541. Classification (NCBI taxonomy): domain Bacteria; kingdom Bacillati; phylum Actinomycetota; class Actinomycetes; order Micromonosporales; family Micromonosporaceae; genus Dactylosporangium; species Dactylosporangium sp. NPDC051541. The sequence goes on along the minus strand of NZ_JBITDU010000023.1, from coordinate 288 downwards.
GATCAGGTTCACGCCGCCCGAGGGCCTCTTCGCGATCGAGGACGCCCTGCGCGATCGGGGGTACCCGCCGGACGCGATCGCCGGCATCCTGGGCGGCAACTTCCTCCGCGTCGCCACCCAGGTCTGGAAGTAGGGGCGGGCGGCGGCCCGGGCCGTCAGCGGCCCCCGGCGTGGTGCCGGGGGCCGCCGGTGTTGGTGGTGGTTAGGCGAGGGTGCCGCCGAGGTTTTCGTTGGTGGTCCAGGTGTGTTGGGTGATGTTGAATGCCCAGTGGTGCAGGTGGGTGTCGG
>NZ_JBITDU010000022.1:0-160135 GCF_044454505.1 Dactylosporangium sp. NPDC051541 | reverse complement strand
CAACCCGGCATCCCACGACCCGACCAGCTCAACATCGACCACAACCAGTCAACGAGCCAGCACGAGCGGAGCCACGACCTGCCGTTGCAGTACTAACCAGGACCAGCGCGAACCTGGCGGGTTCCGCGTTGGCGATCACACCAGTTGGGCGATGGCCATGCCGATCGTCCCACAGGGGACCTGGGCAATGACTCGTCCCATCGGGTCCATCACACAGGTGGGTCCAAGCCCGGTTCGGTATTCGTCGCGGTCGCCGGTTACATCGGCTGAGACCAGCCACATGCCAGTCTCCCGAACCCGGCGCGCACGGATCTCGTTATGCCGCTTGGACCACCACAACGCCTTGTCCCGGCGCATCATGTTCTGTGCCAGCACCAGGAGGACCCTGGCTCCCTTCGCCGCGATCGCGGCCGCCGCCTCAGGAACCCGCGTGTCGGAGCAGATGTTGATCCCGAACGGCACTCGATCACAGCCGAACACCAGGCCGTTGTCACCGGCGGTGAAGATCGACTCTCCTGGAGTCAGAAACCGCTTGCGATAGCGGCCAACGACCCGACCAGCGCTGATGAGCAGCGCCGTGTTGTAGTACGCCGGCCCGGATCGCTCGATCATGCCCAGCACCAGCATCGGGCGCACATCGGCCAGGCGGTGCAGAACTTCGGTCAACGCCGGCGAGCCGACCTCGAACGCATACTCCCGAACGTGCCGCTCAGTGACCAAGTAGCCCTGCAGGAAGCACTCCGGAAACAACAATAGATCGACACCCGCACCGCCCGCCTGCCCAGCGAAGTCGCGGACCATCCGAACAGCCGCGTCCACGTCACCGAGGATCTCCGGTGTCTGACAGCCCCCGACCCGCACCTCTTGAAGTTATCCGGTCGGCACGCCAACCACCACGACGGTCATGATCGGGTGCGCGGACATCCTTGATATGCCGCGATGCGCTCGTCCGCCAGGTCACGTTCCGTCGAGCTCGCCAGCCCGCTCCGACTCGTCGAATGTGAGAGCGACGTGGCTCCCGCTGCACCTGCCCGAGCTGTCAGGTCAGCTAGGAGTACCTCATTGCATGAGGAGGAGTGGAAGCTCACCGATCGCGATGAGAGGCTGAGGACACCGCACCAGGCCGGCGTCGCCGGCGACGCTGAATCCCGGGTTCCGAAATGGCGCGTCCCCATCATCAACTACCTGAGCAGTGGCGTGAAGAGCTCCGTCGTGTCGCACGCGAGACGGCTTCCACAGACGGCAACGACTGTACACAGGCAGCATGCGACCGGATCGCCAACGCCGTACTCGACCAGCTGTTGTCCCTTGCCGAGGTCGAGGAACACGTACGAGATCGACCACTCATGGACCAGATGCCGCCGCGACCCAAGCCCTCGCATTATGCAACCGAGCGTCGCCTGGCGATCTGTACTCCCGCCGAGCGATGCGCGAGCTACAGCTTGGACAGCACTGTCGACCAGCACGGACATTTGTGGTTCCCCGTGGGGTCGGCTCGCACCCCACCAGCAGCAGATCACCCACTACCCGACCATCCCAGGTCCGCTAATTAGCGCCTGCCCATAGGTTGCGCGCGCACAGCACGCCGTCACCAACCGCAGGGTCTGCCACCAAGCCGCGTCGCACCGACGTTGAACGGCAGAGGCCGAGGTCCGATCAGGCTTCAGGCGGCCTGTCGTGTGCGCCGCCGCCGGGAGGATCTGGCCAGGACCGGTTGGTGCATGTTTCGGCAGGACCGAGGTCCGGTCAGCGGCTGGGTCCGGGCCTCGACCCGATCGGGTGACAGCCGCTGCCGATGGTTCGCAGCTGCCCGCAGCCGTACAGTTACCGCAAACACCTCCTCGCCGATCGGGAGACCCCGGCGCAGGACCCTCGAAGGGAACCGCGCCATGCTGACCCAGCACCGTGCTCTACCGGCCCACATTCTGCTCGTCGAAGACGATCCGGGCGATGAACTGATGGCCCGAGAAGCATTCGAGGACGACGCTTTGGACAGCGAACTGCACGTGGCCCGCGACGGCGAACAGGCCCTGGACTTCCTCTATCAGCGTGGCGACTTCGTCGACGCCCCGCGTCCGGACTTCATCCTGCTCGACCTCAACCTGCCCAGAGTCGACGGCCGGCAGGTTTTGCGCCAGATCAAGAACGACGCGGTCGTGGCGAGTATCCCCGTGGTCGTCCTGACCACCTCGGCCGCCGTCGAGGACCTCATCGCCTGCTACGACACGCACGCCAACGCCTACATCACCAAACCCGCCGGTTACGAGGAGTTCATCGGCGTCGTACGGCGGATCAACCAGTTCTGGCTCGACACCGTCCGGCTGCCCACCGACGCAGCCGCATAGCCCGGCGCCGACCCGCCGCACCCCGGCGGAGAACGTCGATCAACCATCCGCTCGGCGGATCGTGGTGGATTGTTGATGCTTCTTCGGTGATTCCGATACGGCGTCCCCGCAGGCTCGTCGCGCGTTCAGCACCGCGCCCTTCGGCGTGGTCGGGCCTGACCGCATGTTCGGTGCGAGCGGCCAAGCCCCGGTGCAGCAATGCCAACGCGCGCGCTGCGGCACAGGCTGCGGCCCTGGCGGTGAGGAGGGTGTGCGGGGCCGAGGTGATGTCGTGTGATAGCCCCGGCTGCCGAACCGACCGGAGTGACCGTTGCCAGCAGCCCGCGTTGCCGGCCGAACAGAAATGTGCCGGTGTGCGGACGTCCGCCGCTGCAGTGCGCTGACCGCGACCGTCGAGCACGCTCGCCAGACCAAACCGCCGAGCAGGAGCAGAGTCGCAGCCGCCACGGTGGTCACCAGGGCGGCGACCGACAGCATGAGCAGCCCCGGATCGCCGCGGCGATGGGCAGTGCAGACGGACTCATTCGCCCGCCGCATCGCAACCCACGACATGACCGGCATCACCAGCACCGCCACAACGAACGTGGTCTCATGGACGCCCACGACCGGCTCGGCCGACTGGCCGAGATGGCTCCCGCGTCAAGCAACCGTTTGGGAAGGCCCATGCCGAACCGTGGGTGGGTTGTCATCCCCCGGCCCGCACTCCGTCACGACCTAAAATCAGAGGAAATCGGCACAGGGCGCCCGTTCTGGCGGAAGTAGCCAATCGTCCGCTTCCTGTAGGCCGGGAAGGAGACGGTGGCCGTCCGCAATCGCCGCATCGAGCTGGTCGAGCAGGGCGCCGATGGCCGTCGTCCCAGGATCGGCCGAATGACCCTCGGCGAGGCGGATCGCTCGGCGCATGAGCAGGCTGGCCTCTCTGGCTGCCATCAACACCGACTCAGCCGTGGCAACGAAATTGCGAGCTGGTCGTGTCATGGGGTACCTCATCAGCGGTTGGTGGACGACGTCCGATGCCGGTGGTGCGGAGCGTCGGCGGCGTCATCGAGAGTGCAATGCCCGTCAGCAGTCTCGATGCGGAGCGCTGCAGAGTTGACAAGGCGACTTCTTGCGATCGACCGGCCGACATCCGTCAGGCCGTCTGAGGCCGGTATTGCTGTGAGCCGGCACTGGCACCAGCGGGCGCGAGCTGTTGGATCGACCCGGTGGACCAGCACACGGCCAACAGGTAGTCGTCGGTCAGGTCCGCGGTGGCGGCGTCGCCGAGTTGATAGGCCAGCACCCTGTCGAGGATGGCCGCGAGTGGTCCGCACTGCTGGGTGGCGGCACGCGTGATGGCGTCGCTGAGGGAAAGTTGTGCGGCAAGTTCGGCGATCGGTATCGCCAGGAGATCGCTGGCAGCGGCGAGCAGGCCGAGGGTGAAGGCGCTGGGACCTGATTCGCCCTCGCGGCCGGCGAGGAGCTGGCACATTCGGGCGCAGATGAGCATGTTCTCGAGCTGCGCTTCGTCACCGTCAGCGACGTCTGCGATGGCCATCAGTGTCACCCATTGACGGATGCGAGTGGTGCCGGTCAATACGACTGCCTCGCCGATCGAGGCGACCGTGCGCGGCATGCCACTGGCGGCGGCATTTACCAGCCGCAGGAGGCGTATCGCGAGGTCCGGGTCGTGTTCGACGAGCGCGACGATGCGATGGATGTCGAAGTCGTCCTTGGCGAGCTCAGCCAGCAGCTGCAATCGTTGCAGGCGGACTGCGCCGAGCGATCGGGTCGTGACCAGGTGTGGACGGCCGAGGACATGGCCTTGGAAGAACTCAATGCCGAGATTGGTCGCGGCGATCAGCATTGCTTGCGTCTCGAGACGCTGAGCGATCAGCTGGACATGGCGGTACTGTCGGCATTGCGCGACTGTCGTGCGAGCGCGCACGACATTGCCGTCGAGCAGGTCGATCTTGGCGTAGTTCGCATACTCCAGTAGAGGGTCGCGTCCCTGGCCGGGTGCGAAGTCGTCCACGGCGATCGTGTAACCCTGTTCGGACAGAGCGGCGACGCCGTGCAGTACCGCGGAGTCGACAGGTACGTCGCTGAGAATCTCCAAACCGACCTGCGTCGCGTCGAACGGCAGCGGCAGGTCGCCGACGAGGAACTCTCGGGTCACGTTGACGAAGCAGGGACGCTGCCCAACCAGCTCCTGGATCCCGAACTGGCTGAACGCGGTGACGATTACCTGGCTGGTGGCGTAGGAGCCACGTTCGGAGGACGCTTTGCTCGCGGCGGTGTCGCGGAACAGCAGCTCATAGGCGACCACGTCGCCGGCCCGATCGTAGATTGCCTGCCGGCCGATATGTACCGCGTGCCCGGTCTCGACCGCGCCGCCAGTGTCCGCTGCCATACCTCATATCCAACTCGCGCTGCCGTGCCGGTGTCACCGAATACGTCACTGTGACGGGTGCAGTTCTGGTGCGGTCGGGTATCGGTGCGGCGCGGTGCAACGCCGTAGTCGCCGGTACTGTCGACGGCCGGAACGCCGGAGGCATCAGTGCCGCGCCCTACCGCTTCGATACCATCGACGTCCTGGTGAACTCGGTGTGACCGACTTCGACACAGGGTGATCCACCACACCAGCACCGGCAACCAGTGCCGATCAGTTCTGCTCGTCACTGGCCTGTCGCTGCTGCGCGGCGGCGTGCCGGTCCTCGGCGGCGTCCGCGCGGTGCTCGGCAGCTCGTACCCGGTGATCTTCCGCGTGGCCGATACCATCCTCGGCCAGCTCGTCGTGCAGCGTTGCGGCTTCTTCGTGTGCTGCCGCGGCGGCATCCTTCGCGGTCGCGGCGGACGCCGCCGCGCGGGCAGCCGCCACCTGCTCGCGGCGTGCGGCGCCGCGGCTGGCGTGGACGTGCTGCCCGGTTGAGCCGTGCGCGTCGTCGAGCTGTGCGTCGAGCTCGCGGCTGCGCTGGGCCAGCTCGTCGGCCCGCTCACGCGCTTGCTCGGCACGTTCGTGGGCCTGCTGACCGCGTGTACTGCGCGGGTCGTCGCCGGCGGTCATGGCGACACCACCGCCCCTTTCGCAGCATGTTGGCCATTGACCTGGACAGCCTGCCGGGTCATCCTTCGACTCCGGTAGCGGTGTGCGGGGTACCGACCGGTTTGGACTCCGGGGATCCGCGCTGGCGCAGGTAGATCGAGAGGATCGCCATGGACGCGACGGCGAGGAGTTCGGACTGCCAGTTCTGCAGGGTGCGGTTCCAGAAGTCCGGTTCGAGCAGGTACTGCGCCCAGGATACCGGGTCCTGCAGCTGGCTGAGTTGCCGCTCGTTGAACGCGGACGCGCCGGCGATCGACTGGGCCAGCCACGACAGCAGGAAGATGATCCCCATGACGAGGCCGAGGGAGTTGGCGTACAGCCACCGCCGCCACCCGGTGCGGCGGGCGAGCTTCGGCGAGTCGGGGGTGCTGTACGGGCCGACCTTCTGCTCGGCGTCGGTCTCGGTGCCGATCTTGTCGAGGGGTTTGGACTCGGGTGAGCCGCGCTGCACCAGCCACACGGTGAGGACGATGTAGAGGAAGAACTGCAGGTACTCCGACTGCCAGTTCTCGGCCACGTCCGCGGCGAACGAGGCGGAGGTGAGGTATCGGCCGAACGACACCGGTGGCAGCCCATCGGTGAGCTGTTCGGCGTTGAACTGGGCGTGCCCGGCGACTGCCTGCCCGATCAGGGCGAGCAGGAACAGCACACCGAAGACGAGGCCGAGGGAGTTGGCGCGCAGCCACCATCGGATGGGGGCCGTCCGCGCGGGCTGTTCTGTGGGTGTGCTCGTCGTGGCGCTCATCGGTGCAGGAGTCCGATCGTGATGAAGTAGGCCAGGCCGGCGCCGATGACCACGAGGCAGAGCATGAACATGGCACGCATGTCAGCCTCCGTTGACGGTGCAGTCGTAAGGGCGCTCGCCGCGGGACCGGCAGCCGGCGGCGACGACCCGCCAGCCGCCGGGGAACGTGGCGAGGAAGACGGTGCCGTCATCGTCGGCCGCGGCGATGACGACCTTGGCCCACTGCCCGTCCACGGTCACGTCGGTCACGGCGCCCGGGTCCGGCAGGTCCTCGTCGCCGACCGCGTCCGCGCAGTTGGTCCCGGACGAGCGGGCCAGCTCGGCCGCGGTGTCGGGTGCCAGCAGGGCGCACATTGCCTGACCGTCCCCACGCTGATGCGCCCGCAGCAGCGCCACCGCCTCGGCGGCAGCGGCGGCAGCGCTCGGCGGGACCCCGCAGCCTGCAGCAGCCACCAGGACCAGCCCAAGGGCCGCGACAGACCACCGCGTTCTCATGGCCGGATCATGCCCGCCGCAGACTAAATTCACACCTGCCGATCACGCATCGGAGACGCGGCCGCCGCTGGGCTCCGAGCATGACGCGACCTTCACCGACGTGGCGAGGACCCGCCATGGAGCCGATCACACAAGGGCACTGCTCGCGGGATATCGCCCCGCGGCCGCCGGGCGCAGGGTTCGCCGGGGCGCAGGGCGGCTGCACATACAGGCTCGGACGCGGCGTCGCATGCGTCATGGGCCAGGCTTGGACGGGTCGCCTTGCAGGTGTATCGCTGCTGGCGCCGTCGCGCCGGGCTGGTTGTGGTCCTCTGGTGCGGGGCTGGGTGTGTAATCGAGTTGGCCGGTGATGAGCCGGGCCAGCTCGGCGGCGCGGTCGGCGGCTTCCCGGTGCTCGGTGGCCTCGCCAGCGGTTGCCGGGTGGCGGCCGCCGGCGAGGTGGCGCAGGAATGCCGCCTGTTCCTCCAGTGCGGCGACCGCGGTCCACAGTTTCGCTTCGACGGTCTCGGCCTGTGCGGCGGCCAGGTGCTGCGGTGACCACTGGTGCCCGACGTGGCAGCGGTAGTAGCTGATCGCGGGCAGGTCGACCTGGGCGAGGGAGCCGCTGCAGTCCGGGCATACCAGCCTGGTCAGGCGGCTTTCGTCTGCCGACAGGAACAGCGGGTCATCGCTGTCGGCCATGCTCATGCTGACTCCTTCCGGCCCGGCGCCCGGGCGGGTCGCAGCTGCCGGGCGGGGCCGGATCGCGGCGCACAGCGCCGGGGCCAGCTCGGCGAGCGGGATGGCGGTCGCTGCCGGTACGGCCGCCTGCGCGGCGGCGGGCATGCCGGGAAACCGGGCATCGCGTTGCACCATGACACGTCCGCCGGCGCGTGCGGTCAGCGCGGCGCCGACCGCGCCGTCGTCAAGGGCCCCCGACAGCACGACCGAGATGAGGTCCGGGCCGGCCCATCGCGCGGCGCTGGCGAGCATCACGTCGACCGACGGCCGGTGCCGGTTGACTTTCGGGCCGGCGCTGAGCCGGACGCGGCCTTCGTGCAGCAACAGGTGGCGGTCCGGCGGTGCCACGAGAATGCTGCCTGGCGCGATGGACGCACCATTGCGGGCATGGGTTGCGGGCAGCGGCCCGGCCCGGGTCAGGATCTGCGGCAGCGCGCTGCGCGCCGTCGCCGTGATGTGGACCGTGACGAGCACCGCCGCGTCGAGATCCGCCGGGAGTCCGGCAACGAGGTACTGCAGCGCCTCGACGGCTCCCGCAGAGCCCCCGATACTGATCATCGGTACACCCATCCTCTGCTTGTGCCCCGCCGGCCCCGCCGGCAATCCAGCCGCCGGCGCGGACGCCCGGAATCAGCCGGTTGAGGTTGCCGACGTCGCGGCAGCACCGCACGTGGTGACCGGGACCCTTGCTGCGGCCGGCCGGCGTGTTATATGCCGGCCTGGTCCGAGTCCGGACGCCCGTCGGCGGTCGACGGTCCGGTTGTTGCCGGCACGGTGCTGATCGGTAGGACGGTGTCGAGACCGGTGAGGGCGAACATCCGGTTCAGGGCCGGATTCGGGCTGATGATGCTCAGCGACCGTCCGGCGTGCAGGGCGGCTTTGTGCGCGCGGACCAGGGCGGCCAGCCCGGACGAGTCGCAGAACCCGACCGCGGCAAGATCAATTGCCACCGCTGGTGCATCAGCGGCGTAGGCGTCGCGGACCGCGGTGCTCAAGGTGGCGATCGTGTCGTAGTCGAGGCTCCCGGCAACGGTGATCAGCACGGCACCCGCCGGGTCGGTCGTCTTGGTGATCGTCAAACCGGCGGCGGCCGGGTGTTCGTCGGACGGCTGGTCATGATCCATGGGCACTCCATAGCCGCACGGTGCAGCGGCCAGCCTAACGCAGCCTGATCGATCTTGCAGCGTGGCCGGCAGCCGTCCGGACGCTGCAGCCTGCACCTGGTCGCACGCCATCCGGTGGGCGTGGTGGTGGCGTCCGACGGGTCGTCGAGCAGGGATGCACGATGTACGGCCGGTCGGCGGACCCGGGCGGAGAGCCGTCCGGTGCAATTCGTCTGAACAATCCCGCCCGGCCGGGCAGCTCGTCGATCATGGAGGGGTGCGGCTGACGTGGGCGCGCACCGGGCTGGTGTGGTGGCAGTGGCGGCTGGCGGCGGTACCACTGGTGGTATGGCTGGTGGCGTCTGCGGCCGGCACCGGCGGTGTGCTCTACCTGCGGCAGCGGGCCCGCGACGCCGCCGTGCAGCGGTTCGTCGCCCGGACGGTGCTGATGCGCGACTCCGTCGCCAGCTACGTCGCGGATCTGCTTGAGCGCGAGCAGGTACAGGCCCGGGCGTTCCTGACCGACCCGACCGTCAACGAGCGGGACTTCCTGCGCTCGGTGGGGGCATTCGGCTACCCGGCCGCGGTACTGATCGATCAGGACGGCCGGGTGCTGCAGATCGCCCCACGCCGGCCGGACCTGCTCGGCGCTGACCTGACCGGCCGGTATGCGCACCTGCGAACCGCGGTCGTGGACGGCCGCCCGCCGTGTCCGGGGTCGTGCCGTCGGGCGTCCCGGAGCCGTTCGTACCGCACCTGTTCGATCGGTTCACCCGCGCCGGCAGTGGTGTCCCCACCACCAAACCCGGTACCGGCCTCGGTCTTTACCTCGTCGCCCGCCTCGCCGAATCCGGCGGCCTGCGGATCACCTACGCCCCGAACCGGCCCCGCGGCGCCCGGTTCATCCTCCACATCCCGCGCAGCGCCTCCCGCGACGCCGCAGCCCGGGAGGCCGGCACTGCGTCCCGGCCAGCCCCGGCCAGCCCCGGCCAGCCGGTAACCACGCATACCGCCGCCTCGCGGTGCTGGCGGCGGGTCTGGTACCGCGCGGTACAGTCAGCGTGGCATCGAGGAGGGACTCGCCGTGGCGGTGCAACAGATCGGCCGGCGCACCCGCCCGCCCGGGTGGAGGCGCGCATGAGCGCCACCGGCATTCCGCCCCCGACCGGCACCCTCGACAGCGTCGAGCAGCTACGCCGGCTGCAGACGGTCACCGACGCGGCCCTGTCCCGCCTCGGCGTCGAGGACCTGCTCAACGAACTGCTCGTCCGGGTCCGGGACCTGCTGCACGCCGACACCGCCACGATCCTGCTGCTCGACCCGACCGGTGCTGAGCTCGTCGCGACCGCGGCCAGTGGTCTGGAACGGGAGGTCCGCCTCGGCGTGCGGGTGCCGGTCGGGCACGGCTTCGCCGGGCAGGTCGCCGCCACTGCGGAGCCACTCGTCCTGGACCACGTCGACGCCACCACCGTCGTCAGCCGGATCCTGCTCGACGCCGGGATCACCGCGATGCTCGGCGTGCCGATGATCAGCACCGGGCAGGTCGTCGGCGTGCTGCACGTCGGCAGCCGCACACCGCGCCGGTTCACCGCCGAGGACACCGAACTGCTGCAGCTGGTCGCCGAGCGGGCCGCGCACGCCACCGTCGCCCGCGCCCACAGCCTCGACCGGGCCACCGCCCACGCGCTGCAGCGCAGCCTGCTGCCCAGCCGGCTGCCAGCCCTGCCAGGCCTGGACGTGGCCGTGCGCTACTTGCCCGGTACGGACACCGGCCTCGGCGGCGACTGGTACGACGTGTTCACCCTGCCCTCCGGTGTCATCGGCGTGGCCATCGGTGACGTCGCCGGCAAGGGGCTGCGCGCGGCAGTCATCATGGGTCGCATCCGCTCCGCGCTGCGCGCCTACGCCATGGAGACCGACGACCCCGCCGACGTCCTCACCCGCCTCGACCGCAAAGTGCAACGGTTCGAACCTGATGCCATGGCCACGGTCATCTACGCTGTCATCGCCCCCCGTCTGGACCGCATCACCCTGTCCAACGCCGGGCATCTGCCGCCCGTCGCTGTTACCCCCGGCCACCCGGCCCGGCTGAGCAGGGTCGGACCGGACCTACCGATCGGCGCATACCCCGGGGCCACCCGCACCGCCACCAGCCTGCCGCTGGACCCCGGCGACGGCCTGTTCTTCTACACCGACGGGCTCGTCGAACGCCGCCAGCCCATCACCGACGGCTTCGACAGACTCACCGCCGCGCTGACCGGCGGCGACGCCGAAGAGCAGTGCACCGCCGCGATGAACGCCCTGCTCGCCACGGACCCGGCAACCGACGACGTCGCGATGCTTGCCCTACGCCGGCCCGAGCCTCGCTGACCATTCGACCCGGACCGGCCCAGCATGACCCCAGTACCCCCAATGCCGCCACCTCCTGCGAGTCGGTGCTGCGCGACCGGACGGGATGTACCAAGAACAGACAGCAGCGGCCGTCATTCGACGGCTGACATGTCTGTGGGTGGTCGCGCAACGGCGCGCTACCCACAGCCGTCTATCGCCGAAGCGCGCACGCAGGGAGGCCTGCAGTGGGCCACCGGTCAAGCCAGGGGTTTCGTCGCCTGCTTACGTCGCTGCCGCGATTGCCGATCAGATGACCGTAATGCTGCGGCGGCAACCGCCGAATCGTGCGCCGGACCCGGTCGGTGACCCGGCCCGCCTGGCCGTGCTTCGCGGCAGCGAGCTGCTGCATGCGGGCAACCTGCCCGGGTTGGACCGGCTTACCGCGCTGGCCGCGCGGTTGCTCGACGCGCCGATCGCCCTGGTGACGCTCGTCGACGAAGCGCAGCAGGTATTCCTCAGCGACGCCGGTCTGACCGGTGAGCTCGCCGCGTCCAGGAAGACGCCGTTGTCGCATTCGTACTGCCAGCACACCGCGGCGGCCGATGCGCCGTTGATCGTCGGTGACGCCCGCGCTGATGCGCGGCTGTGGGCGAATCCCGCCATCGCCGCGTTCGACGCGATTGCCTACGCCGGGATTCCGCTGCACCATCCCGGCGGGCCGGCGCTGGGCACGCTCTGCGTCGTGGATCACCGGCCCGGCAGTGGTCGGAGGAGCAGGTAGCGGTGTTGCGGGATCTGGCGGCCGCAGCCGAGTCGGAAGTTGCGTTGTGGCTCGCCCACCGCGACGCGCTGCTGGCCGCGGCGCGGACCCAGACGATCCTGGACTGCGCGCACGACGCGTTCGTGTCCGTAGACGCCGGCGGCCATATCACCGGCTGGAACACTGCAGCTGAGCAGTTGTGCGGCTGGTCGGCCGCCGAGGTCCTCGGCAGACCCAGGACGGATCTGGTCATCCCCGCCCGATTCCGGGCCGCCTGCCAGGAGGCGCTGGCCCGGCTCCGTGACGGCCGGTCAAGGCTGGCCGGACGTCATCTTGAACTCGTCATGGTGCACCGGGCCGGCACCGAGTTCGCGGTCGAGATGACGCTGCAACGTCACGTCGAGCACGGCGAAGCGGCGTTTCACGCATTCGTCCGGGACATCACCGATCGCAAGGCCGCCCAGGCTGCGGTGGAGCAGGACCGGCAGCGCCTCGCCGATGAACAAAGCTTCCTGCAGACCCTGCTCGACAGCCTCGATACCGGTGTTGCCGCCTGTGACGCGGACGGACGGCTGGTGCCGTTCAACAAGGCACTGCGCGATGTACACGGGGCTGGCCCGCATTCCGCTCGTGCAGGCCAACGCCGGCATGCCCGTTAGCGGTCAGCAGATCGTCGTCCGCGCGGCCGGGCAGCCGCCACGACGATTCGTGGCCAACGCCCGCCCGATCGGCACCACTGACGGCCGGCACCTCGGTGCGGTCGTCGCCATGCATGACATCACCGAGCGGTATCACGCGGACCGGCACGGTCCTGCCCACCGACACCGACATGGCCACCGTCATGGCCCAGCGCATGCAACCCGATCTTCGTGATCGGCGGCAACACCGACATCCTGCTCAGGGTTCCCGTATCCCCGACAACCTTCGGACCCGCCTGAAAACGATTGCCCGCACCGGCCGGCACATGCAGCAACTCGTCAACGACCTCCTCGACGCCGCCCGCCTCGACGCCGGACCGCTGCACTTCACACCGCAGCCGGTCGCCCTGCGCGACGTTCTGCACGACTCCGCCGAAACTCTGCGACACGCCGCCGACCAGCAACACCTCACGCTGCAGGCAGACGTCGGCGAGCAGCTACTCGTCAGCGGCGATCCGCTGCGGTTGCGGCAACTGACCGACAACCTGCTCTCCAACGCCATCAAATAGACCCCGGCCGGCGGCACCGTCACCCTGACCGGCTGCCGCACCGGCGACCAGGTCACCGTCACCGTCTCCGACGCCGGCATCGGTATCCCCACCGACCAGTACCCACATCTGTTCACGCGGTTCTTCCGCGCCTCCACCGCCGTCGCTCACGGCATCAAAGGCACCGGACTCGGCCTTGCCCTGACCAAGGCCATCGCCGAAGCCCACCACGGCACCATCACTGTCAGCCCGAACACCGAACGTCCGGGCACCACCTTCACCGTCACCCTGCCCGCAGCGACCGGCACGATCGCCGACGAGCCCACCAGCGCCGCGTAGGGCACCCTCGTGAACGTGACGCGGGCAAGCACCTACTGCGACTCGCCGCTACCTTTCAGTTCGCTCTGGTGAGCGCACGATCGGCAGCCTGCCTTGCGGCGGGACGGTTCCGGTCTGCCGGTGACCGTGACCTGGTCCAGCTCGCGGCCGCAAATCACCATCCTCACCCCAGACCGACGCCGGAGGACTCCGGCAGCGGTCCTCCCACGACAACTCCCCTGCGCCGTGGCGATCCTGGACACGCTGAACCTCTGGTGAGCCGACCCGACCTGCTGACAGGACAACTCGCTGTTCAAGCCCAGGCCCCAGGGAGACTCGGTGACCACAACCGTCGACAACGCCAAGTCGCCCCATCTCAACTGGAGAGTCCTCCGCGTCGTCGGTCCTGCCGGAGTTCCGGCCGAGCCGGGCGATACCGGCCCGCTCGCCTATACCGACACTGGCATCGTCGGCGTCCTCGCCGAACCGCCGGGCCTGGTCTGGTCCGCAGGACGATGGACTTGGTAGCGTCACGGCTGCCAATCGGTCACGACGGGAGCCCAGGGTATGCAGGTCCGCCTACTCGGACCTTTGGACGTGGTGTTGGACGGTGTCGCGCGGCCGGTGCCCGGCCGCCGCCGACGTGCCCTGCTGGCGGTCCTGGCGGTGTACTGCGGCCGGACCGTTGACACCAGCCGCCTCGGCGACCTGGCCTGGGGGCCGGATGCGGCGCCGGCGCGAAACACCCTGCAGGTCAACGTGTCGTACCTGCGCCACACGTTCCGGCTGCCGATTGTGTCGTCCGCCCCGGGCTATCGGCTGGACCTCGGCTCCGACGGCACCGACATCCTGCAGGCTGGGCATCTGATCAGCCAGGGCAGCCAGTCCGCCGAGCTCACCGACCGGGTCGCGAAACTGCAGGCGGCCCTCGCCCTGTGGCGTGGTCTACCGCTGGCCGACGTCGTCGACGCCGCCTGGGCCCGGGAGCAGGTGGATCGGCTCGACCTGCTCCGGCTGCAGGCCAGGCAGTTCCTGATCGACGCCCAGCTCGGGCTCGGTGAGCACGCCGGGCTCGTCGTGGATCTCGAGGAGCTCGTCCAGCAGCACCCCCACCACGAGCCCTTCCACGCCCAACTGATGCTCGCGCTGTACCGGGCCGGCCGTCAGGTCGACGCCCTGGCCGCATACGAGCGGTTGCGGTGCACGCTCGCCGACGAGGTGGGCATCGACCCCGGTCCAGCGCTGCGCGAGCTGCAGGCCGCGATCCTGCACCACGACCCCGCGCTGGACCTGCCCGCGCCGCCGGTCGCCTCGCGCCCGGCGATCGCGGTGCCCGCGCAACTCCCGTTGACGCCGGCCGCCTTCACCGGGCGCACCCGCGAACTGGCCCACCTCGACAACCTGCTCAGCGCCAACAGCGCGACGCCGGCCCGGCTCGGCCCGGTGCTCATCTCCGCCGTGTCCGGCACCGCCGGCATCGGCAAGACCACCCTCGCGGTGCACTGGGCCCACCGGGTCCGCCACCAGTTCCCCGACGGGCAGCTCTACGTCAACCTGCGTGGCTTCGACCCCGGGCGTACCGCTATGGACCCCGCCGAAGCGCTCCGTGGGTTCCTCGACGCACTCGCGGCGCCTACCCTGCGCATCCCCACCGACCTCGACGCCCAGATCGACCTGTACCGCAGCCTGCTGGCCGGCAAACGCATCCTCGTCGTCCTCGACAACGCCAACCACGCCGATCAGGTCCGCCCGCTCCTACCCGCCGAGCCGGGCTGCCTTGCCATCATCACCAGCCGCAACCAGCTCAACGGCCTGGCCGCCGCCGACGGCGCCCATCCGCTCCACCTCGCGCTGCTCACTCACGCCGAAGCCCGTGACCTGCTGACCCAGCGTCTCAGCGCCGGACGGACCGCCGCCGAACCCGACGCCGTCGACATCATCATCGCCCGCTGCGCCCGGCTTCCCCTCGCCTTGGCCATCGTCGCCGCCCGCGCCGCCGTCAAACCCGGCTTCCCGCTCGCCACCCTCGCCGCCGAGCTCGGCGACTCCCAGGGCACCCTCGATATCCTGCACGGCGGCGAACCGTCCACGGACATCCGATCCGTGTTCTCCTGGTCGTACCGCACCCTCAGCGGCGCCGCCGCCCGGCTGTTCCGCCTGCTCGGACTCCATCGCGGGCCGGACATCGCGCTCCCTGCGGCGGCCAGTCTGATCGGCCTGCCGCCACATCGGACCCAGCCGCTGCTGACCGAACTGACCCGCGCGCATCTGCTGACCGAGCAGGATGCCGGCCGATACTCTCTGCACGACCTGCTTCGCGCCTACGCCGTCGAGCTCACCCTGGTCCACGACGACGCAGCCGAACGGTCCACCGCGCTGCGTAGGCTGCTGGAGCACTACCTGCACAGCGCCTACCGGGCCGAGCGGCTGCTGCGACCCAACCGGGAGCCCATCGAGCTCGCGCCGCCGGTCGCCGGGATCACCCTCGTCGAGTTGGCCGACCGAGATCAGGCCGTCGCCTGGTTCACCGCCGAGCAGCAGGTGCTCGTCGCCGCCGTAGGGCACGATCCCGGTGACACCGGCTGGCGGCCCTGGCAGCTGGCATGGTCGATGTTCACATTCCTCAGCCAGCGCAGCAGCTATCGGCTCAACGCGGTGGTCCAGCAGGCCGGGCTCGATGCCGCGCTGCGCTCAGCCGACGAACCCGGGCAGGGGTATGCCCATCGGTTTCTCGGTTCCCTCTACGGTCGGATCGGCGACTTCGAGCAGGCCGCTCACCACAACGAACGGGCGCTGCACTACTTCGAGCAGGTCAACGACCACGTCGTGGTCGCGAACATCCACCTGACCGTGGCCTGGGCGCTGGACGAGCAACACCGATATCAAGAGGCCATCCCCCACAACGAACGAGCGCTCCAGGCGCATCAAGCGGCAGGCAACCGATTCGGCGAGGCCGTTGCCCTCAACAACCTGTGCATGCTCTCCGTCCGCCTCGGCGAGTATCAGGCCGCCGAGGCGTACGGCACAGAGTCCCTCACCCGCTTCACCGAACTGGACGACCGGCTCGGACTCGCGAGCACCCTCGACACCTTCAGCCTCATGCACTTCCGTCTCGGCAACGTCGAGCAGGCGGCTGACTACGCGCACCAGGCCATCACCTTCTGCCGGGAGATCGGCGACCGTCACCACGAGGCCGCCATCCTCACCACACTCGGCGACGGCTACGCAGAAACCGGCGACCTCGTCCGGGCCCGTGACACCTGGCGGGAGGCCCTGACAATCCTGGAGGACCTCAAGCACTCGGATGCCGACAAGCTCCGAGCGAAGATCGGGCCGCCCGCGAGGCAGGCAGTGCGTGAGCCGGAGCGGCGTCCGGGGCCACGGCCGTCAACAGCCCCAGCGTGAGCGCGGCCGTGGCGACCACCGCCGGACCGATCCGCAGCCATCGTGCCTTCATCAATGGGTGCTCCTTCCGTCATCGACAACCACGATTGAGACGGCCGCCGTTGTTGCACGGAAAGCAGGACCGGCTCCGGTACTGGTAGCACCGGAGCCGGTCGATTCTGCTGGTCGGTCAGGGCGTCGGGTCCGCGGGCCAGGCGGCCGGGTCCGAGTTGGGCACCGGTTGCACCCCGGCGACGAGCCGCAGCGCGTCCTGCTGGCCGAGGAGCGCGGCGGTGTGCGGGTCGAGGGTGATCAGCAGGTCACCGGCGAGCCGGGACACGCGGCCCTCGCGGTACTCCATCGCCACTCCCCCGTACTCGACGTTCGGCTGGATCGGCTTGACCGCGGTCAGCGCGGCCGACTGGACGAGGATGGAGAACTCCGAGTCGCCGGCCTTGAAGTACGTGCGGGCGGCCGGGTTCGCGCCGCCGCTGAAGCCGCATGCGGTGACCGCCGTGGCCGGTGGCGTCCAGGTGACGGTGAAGTTGACGACGCAGCGGTACACCCGGTCGAAGCGCAGCCAGGTCGCCATCTCCAGGATTTTCGCCTGGTCGGTGTCGACGTTCGTGCCGGGGTTGTCGGGGAAGCCGCGCAGGATCTGGGCCCAGGTGCCGGGGACCGGCTGCCAGCGCAGGTATCCCCACCGCGCGCCGTCCTCCGGGTGCAGGCCGCTGGTCACGAACTTCGCCGGTTTCCCGCCGACGGTGACCGGCCTGGTGCTCGGGTTGCCGTGCAGTTCGGAGCCGTCGGCGTCGTGCGCCTTGTCGAGGCTGGCCTCGGAGACGCCGATCGACGCCCAGTACGCACCGTCGGCCGGCGTGGACACGTCGAGCAGTTCCCAGTCGTCCCCGGACCGCCAGAGGATGCCGCTGGGTTCGGTGCCGGTCACGTCCAGGTGGAAGCCGCCGTGCCCCGGCTGGCCGCCCTGGCCGAGGACCGGTGCCCCGGTGGCCACCGGGGGCCGCAGCCCGCCGGGCCACGCGGCCGGCGCGGTCGACGGCGGTGGCTCGCCGACCTGAGCCGGTCCGCCCTTGTCGCCCCCGCGCAGCGGGAGCACCGCGACGGCGCCGACCACGGCGAGGGCGAGCGCACCGGCGCCGGCGCCCACGAGGGTGCGGCGGACCGTCCGGCGCCGCTGTCCCCGCTGCCGGGCCCCGTCGAGGAGTTCTTCGACGTGGACGTCGCCGTCGGCGCGGTCGTGCAACGCCGTCATGATCTTTTCGTCGATGCGGTTCAACGAAGGTATCCCCTTTCGGTGTGGGCCGGCGTTCTCGCGAGCTGCTCGCGGAGCTTGTCCAGGGCGCGCATCGCCTGGGTGCGCACCGTCGCGGTGGAGACCTGGAGGATCTCGGCGATGCGTTCGTCGCTGAGATCCTCGTAGTAGCGCAGCGCGATCGTGGCCCGCTGCCGCGGCGGCAGGTCGGCGATGAGCCGCCACGCCGAGTCCCGGTCCGCCGCCTCAGCACCCAGGTCGACCCGGTCGACGCGGTCACCGACGGTGCCGGTCACGATCTCCCGCGACGACCGCCGCCGCCACCAGGTGATCTTGGTGTTGATCAGCATCCGGCGCAGGTACAGGTCCG
Organism: Dactylosporangium sp. NPDC051541; assembly: GCF_044454505.1. NCBI lineage: Bacteria > Bacillati > Actinomycetota > Actinomycetes > Micromonosporales > Micromonosporaceae > Dactylosporangium > Dactylosporangium sp. NPDC051541. The sequence continues at coordinate 142,020 of NZ_JBITDU010000022.1, read as the reverse complement.
GGTCACCGGACTCGGTGATCCTCTTCCAACGCACGAACGCCTTGCCCAGCACCTCCTGGACCAGGTCCTCGGCCAGGTGCCGATCCCCGATCAGCAACCGCGCCAGCTGGACGAGGCGCGCGCCCCGCAGCCGGACGTAGTCGTCGAACGTGATCACTCGGCCTCCCATCTCGTGTGTGCGCCTCTCACCCCTGCACCACGATCTGGAGGGCCGCTGCCGTTGCACGCCCCGCCGGCCAGTTTCCGCCGCGCCCCAGCGATATCTCCGGGTGCGGCGAAGGCCGGCTCCATCGTCGTCCCGCTTCAGTCACGCGCAACCCGGTTCAGGGGATGCGGGCGACCCCGCCGTCCAAGATGATCCGAGCGGGGTCCGGGGGCACGCTACCCGGCTCCGGCCGCCAGTGCCCGATCGGTACGACTCCCGGCTCGACCAGGTCAAGGCCGGTGAAGAAGCGGGCGATCTCGGCTCGGCTGCGCTGGCGCCACTGCCCGTCCGACTGCCGGTCCAGCTCCTCGACGGTCGCACGATCCAGCAGTTCGTCGGTGGCGTGGGAGATGACCAGATAGCTGCCGGCCGGCAGGGCCGCGGTCATCCGGGTCACCAGGCCGTACGGGTCCTCGAAGTCGCGGATGAAGTGCAGGACGGCCAACATGATCAACCCTACGGGCCGGCGCGGGTCGAGGACGCCGTGGCGGGTGCCGGCTTCGAGAATCCGTTCGGGCTGACGCAGGTCGGCCTCGAGGTAGTGGGTTCCGGTCTCGGGCGCGGCGGCCTGCAGCGCGGCGGCGTGCGCGAGGACGATGGGGTCGTTGTCGACGTACAGGACGCGCGCGTGCGGGTTGCTCCGTTGGGCGACCTGGTGCGTGTTGTCGGTGTCCGGCAGGCCGCTGCCGATGTCCAGGAACTGTCCGACGCCCGCCTCAGCGGCCAGGAATCGCACGGTGCGTGCGAGAAACCGGCGGTTCTCGCGGACCGAGTCGCGGATTGTCGGGAACGCGGCCGCGAAGGCGTCACCCGACGCTCGGTCGGCCGCGAAGTTTTCGGTGCCGCCCAGCCAGTAGTTGTACCGGCGCGCGGGGTGCGCCACTCCGGTGTCGAAGCGGCTCAGCGGACCGTGTTCCTCATGCATCGTGCCTCCTAAGGGTGGGATCGATCGATGGGCAGCCGGCCCGCGGCGAGTGGCACCCGGCCGGCGCCGATGAGTCAGGCCGTGCGGTATGGGCTCCCCCGGGTCGGCGACGCGAAGGTCGGAACCAGCGGCCGCGCTACAGTCGGGCCGTGTCGCGCCATCGGATCGTCGTGCTGCTGTTCGACCAGGTGCTGCCGCTCGACTTCGCCATCCCGATGCACGTGTTCGCCCGGGAGGCGCCGGCGTTCTACGACGTGACGACCGCGACCGTCGACGGCCGCCCGGTCGCGGCCGCGGGCGGGCTCCGGCTGACACCCGACGGAGACCTGCACGCGCTGCGCTCGGCCGACACGGTGGTGATCCCCGGCTACGCCGACGCGGTGAACACCATGCTCGATGCGGTGACGCTCGGGGCGCTGCGCGCGGCGGCGGGCCGCGGCGCGCGGATGGTGTCGATCTGCTCCGGCGCGTTCGCGCTCGCGCAGGCCGGGCTGCTGCGGCGCCGGCCGGCCACGACCCACTGGGCGCTGTGCGCGGAGTTGGCGCGGCAGTTCCCGGACACGGCCGTCGACCCCGCGGCGCTGTTCGTCGACGACGGGACGGTGCTCACCTCGGGCGGCGTGCTGGCCGGTGTCGATCTCGCGCTGCACATCCTGCGGCGTGACCTCGGTCCCGCGGTCGCCAATCAGGTGGCCCGGCGCATCGTGGCCCCGCCGCAGCGCGAGGGCGACCAGGCCCAGTTCGTCGAGTCGGCGCCGGTTCCGCCGGGCGACGACCCGATCGCGGCGGCCCAGCAGTGGATGCTGGCGGTCCTCGACCGGCCCGTCACCGTGGCGCAGATGGCGGCCCACGCACGACTGTCGCCGCGGCAATTCCACCGCCGCTTCGTCGACCGGACGCAGCTGACTCCGCTCGTCTGGCTGCATCGGCAGCGCATCGCGCGGACGAAAGAGCTGCTGGAGACGACGAGCCTCACGGTGCAGGCGATCGCGACCCGCGTCGGGCTCGGGACGTCGGCGAACCTTCGGCAGCATTTCCGGCGGGCGATGAGCATCTCGCCGACCCGGCACCGCCGGCTGTTCACCCACGGCGGCGCCCGCCGGCCCTGAGCATCACGCGGCCGCGGCGGCCGCGATCAGCGCGGCGGTCTCGTCCGGGCGGGTGACCGGCGCATCGGTGAGCGCGCCGTGCACCAGCACGATCGTTGGCCGCTGTTCGGTCATGCATCGATCATGGGATGCCGCGGGCGGTCCGAATAGCGGCAGAAATGACGTAAACGGCAAGGATGCTGCCGTGCACGCGCCGCCGATCGCACACCGTCACCAGCATCGCCGGGGCGTAGCTCCCGACCGGCGGGGTCACGAGATCAGCGGGTCGCGAGCGCGGCCGTGAACACGGCCAGGATCCAGGTCCAGAGCACGGCGAAGCCGACGTACCCGGCGGTGTGCAGGCGTGAGTCGCGCCAGGTCCGGGCCGGGAACGCCACGAACTGGGCCAGCCAGCGCAGGCCCCACACCGCGCACTCGGCGACCAGGATCGCGGTCGCCGTGCGGCCGGGCGCCAGCAGGTCCGCGGCCAAAGTGAGCGGAGCGAGACCGAGCAGGACACACATGACACCGATGAAGAACGTGTGGGTGTACAGCACGTGCCGGTTCAGCGGCCCCACGCCGGACAGTTCGCGGCGCCAGGCCAGCGCACGCGGCAGCGCCACGTGGCCGAGGCCGAGGGCTACCAGCGTGGCCCCGGCCAGCTGCAGTTGCCCGGTGACGGTGAGCAGGCTCGTCATCGGGCCAGTACCAGGGCCCGCACGAGCGGGGTCATCGTCGTCTCCCGCACCCGGGCCAGGCCGGCGCCGGTGGCGAGGCGCAGCCACTCGGCGCGGGGGTAGAAGTGCCAGGCGCCCGGGCCGTAGACGGCGATGTTGGCGGCGTCGCGGCAGTGTTCGACCAGGACCAGCCGGCCGCCCGGGCGCAGGACGCGGGCCAGCTCGGCGAAGACCGCCTGCCGCTGCCGGCTGTCGCGGACCTCGTGGGCGGCGAACGCGGCGAAGACGGCGTCCTGGGAGGCGTCCGGCACCGGCAGCCGGTCGGGGCGGCCCGCCACCGTCGCCGAGGCGGGTGGCACGTGGGCGCGGGCGCGGCGGATCGACGCCTCGCTGACCGCCGGGTCGAAGAGGTCCACGACGGTCGCGGCCCCGGCCGGGTAGCGGCCGGCGAGGGTGGCGCTGATCTCGTCGAGGCCGGTGCTCAGCACCACGTAGCGCTCCGGTGGGGCCGGGAGGAGGTCGGTCGCCCAGGTCCACCGGTAGAGCGGCGAGCGGTCGTAGACCCACCAGGTGGCGGCGAGCCCGGCGGCGACCCACACCGCCAGCCCGGCCGCGGCCGTGCGCACCAGCGGGTGCGGTGTCGCGAGGCCGGCGGCGACGGCGAGCAGCGCGATGAGGTACTTCGGCCAGTTGTACCGGATCACGGCGATCATCGGGCGGCTCCTTCGAGGGTGCGCCGGGAGCCGCGCTGCCAGCCGTAGTCGAGGTCGGCGACGTGGAAGGCGTTGGCGAGCACCGGCTCGGCGGCGGCGAACGGGCCGTGGCGCCAGAACGTGAGGCGGGGCACCTCGAGCTCGACGGGCTGCGGCTGCCAGGCGGTCCGCTCGGCTTTGACGACGACGATCGAGTGGGTCGCGGTCTCGAAGTCGAAGGTGTAGGGCAGCGGGCCCGCGAACCGGCGGGCGGCGGCCAGGTCGGCGAACGGGGAGCCGGGCGGCGGCGTGTCCGGCGGGTCGCCGAGCCGCGCGGTGACGGTCAGGTCGGCGCGGCCGTCGCGGCTGTCCACTGTGGCCTCCAGGTGGTCGGGCCCGCTGCGCAGGGCGATGCGGGCCAGGCGGTAGTGGTAGCGGGTGAGCAGGTTGCCACCGGCCGCGAGCAGCCGCCGGTCGGTCTGGCTGTGCAGGATGTAGAGACCGCGCATGGTGCGCCCGGCGGGCGTCGGGAAGCGGGCCAGGATGCGGTATCCGGTCAGGACGCAGTCGATGCCGAGCGCCGCGGGGACGCCGGCCGGCCGCAGCCCGCGCACGGACACCAGGCCGACGGCGACGAAGGCGTGCTCGGTGCCGCCGGGGTCGCGGTACACGTCGGGCTGGAGCCCCGGCGGGAGCGCGCGGCGGGCCAGGCTCGGCGGCACGGCGTAGGTCAGGACCAGCGAGTGGCCGAATCGGGTGCGCATCGGCAGCGGATGGCGGCGCAGCGCCTCGAGCATGAGCGTCTCCCGTCAGAGATCGACCGCGACAGTGGCGCCCCACAGCAGCGAGCGGTCGGGCAGGTGCCGGCCTGGCAACGGGGAACTGTCGCGGAATGTGCGCAGAATGGCAGTACCCCCGAAGCGCACTGCATGTCGCAGGGCTTCCACGAGGTCCACGGCGAATGCGGGCGGTGGCCCGTCCAGGACGTTGGAGAGCGTCACGGCGTCGTAGGTCCCGGCCGGAACCTGACGCAGGTGCGCGACGACCTCGGCGCGCACCCAGTCCACATCGGACGGTTGGGCCGGGGCGACGGCGCCGGTGTCGCCGAGCAGCAGCCGCCGCGCCCACGGGTTGGTGCGGTTCGGATAGCGGCCGAGGCCGGCCTCGAGTCGCCGGCGCAGCGCCCGGTCGAACCGCGGGGGGATCAGGTCGGCCAGGCCGGCGCGAAACCCGCGGTCCAGCACGGTGGCGACCGGCCGGGTCGAGCCGAGCGCAGTGAACATGAGCGCCCGCAGCATCGGCCGGTCGAGGTGGCGGCGCCAGTGCGCGGCCTGCGCGGTGGGGTCCTCGAGGCCCAGGAACTCCTCGAGGGCCGCCCGCCGCCACCCGGGCACCACTACGGCCGCGGATCGACGGGCAATTTTCAGGATCGATTCGGCGGTACCGTCGGCCGCGCGCGCTCCACCGAGCCGTCCCCGGGCGTAGGCGAGCTGCGCGGCACTGACGTCGACGGCGGTGACCCGGTGCCCGGCCGCGGCGAGCGCCGCCACCGTGTCCCCGGCCGAAGCGATGGCCAGCACCCGGCTGCGGGGCGCGAGCAGGCCGAGTTCAACGGCATGGTCCTCGTACATCCGCCCGAACATCACCCGCGCCGAGCGGCCCGCGGTGAGCCGCCCGGCCAGCCAGGGATTCGGCGTGCGGGTCTCAGGCACGGCGGGCCCGTTCGGGCAGCAGCCACGCGGCCGCGAGCAGGGCCGCGTTCGCGGTCAACATCCGCCCGGGCTCGTCGATGTGGCCCGCGCCGAACAGCAGCCCGCCGGCGTTGAACGCCACCAGCAGCACCGTCTGCACGGCCGCCGCGGCCCGCCCGGCCCGGCCCCAGATGACCCAGCCCGCGAGCGCGGTCTCAGCCAGGCCGATCAGGACGAGCAGCCCGTCCGACCATGAGCCGGCCCCCGGCACGCCGCTGACGATGGCGAGCTGGCCGGCGTCGGGCCGCACCAGCTTGCACCACAGCCCCTCGTAGAGCCAGACCGATGCGACGGCGCCGCGGGCCAGCCCGGTGACCGCGCTCATCGGGTGGCCTTGCGCAGCTTGGCCTTGAGCGCCCGGCGGGCGACCGGACCGAGGTCGTCGAGGACCTGGGTGAGCGCGGCGAACTGGGTCAGCGCGTCGATGGCCGCCGTGGCCCCGGCCTCGTCGACGCCCTCGTAGAGCTCGAGGCCGATGAACGCGGAGGCGACCAGCCGGGCCAGGCCGGGCCGGTCGAACAGGTCGGCGAGCGGCAGGTCGGCCAGGCCGCGGTCCAGGACCCGCTCGATCTCGGCGATCCACAGGCCGAGCGCCTCGGCGACGGGCCCGGCCAGCTTCGGATCGGTCTGCGCGCCGGCAAGCAGCTGCGCGAGCACGGTCACGTTGCCCTCGGCCCGCTCCGTCTCGTGCAGCTCGCGGCCGACGGCGAGCAGCTCGCCGAGGCTCGACGCGGCGTCGAACCGGTCGCGGTACAGCGCGACACGGGCCTGCGTCGCCTGCCGGCACGCCTGGGTGAGCAGCTGATCGATGCTGCCGAAGTGGTAGAAGACCAGCGCCTGGTTGACCCCGGCCGCGGCCGCGATGACCCGGGCCGAGGCGCCGGCCAGCCCCTCGGTCGCGACGACGCGCAGCGTGGCATCGACCAGTTTGCTCTTGGTGTCGGCCACGCCGCCCCCGTCCACGCCGCCCAGTTTGAGCGACTGCTCAAGAGCATAGCGCGACTTGAGCAGTCGCTCAACTGCCGTCCGGGGCGAGCTCCCAGACCCGGGTCAGCAGGCGCCGTTGCAGGCCAGGACCTTGAGCCGGTCGAGGGTGCCGTTCCACTGGTTGGAGTCGCCGGCGAAGGGACCGCTGCTGGAGTACTGCCAGAAGGACCACGTCGGCGCGCCGGCGGGCAGGGTGCCGGGGGTGCTGTTGTAGCGGGCGAGCCACAGTGGACTGCTGGCCCAGAAGCCGCTGTAGTTGCCAGTGCAGGTCACCCACCAGTCGGTGGTGGTGTAGATGACGGCCCAGCGGCCGGTGCGGGCGTGGTACTGGTTGAGAAAGGCCCGGATCCAGCTCACCATCGCGGACTGCGACAGCCCGTAGCACGTGGCGCCGTACGGGTTGTATTCGATGTCCAGCGCGCCCGGGAGGGTCTTACCGTCCTTCGACCAGCCACCGCCGTGCGCGACGAAGTAGTCGGCCTGGGCCGACCCGCCGCCGCCGTTGGGAATCGCGAAGTGATAGGACCCGCGGATCATCCCGATGTTGTAGGAGCCGTTGTACTGCTGGGCGAAGTACGGATTGGTGTAGTACGTGCCCTCGGTCGCCTTGATGTAGGCGAACCGCGAGCCGGCGCTCCACTGGGCCGACCAGTTCACGTTGCCCTGGTGACCGGAAACGTCCTGGCCGTACGTCACGGTGGCCGCCGCCGCGGGGTTGCCGCTGAGCAGCGCTGCGACCAGAACGGCCGCGGCCGACAGCGCCGCCAGCGCGCCGAGTCGTCGTGTGAACACGGTGCATCTCCTTCAGGGGTGCGGAAAGGATGGCAACGAACGCCATCGATTAACACCCGGACGGAAACGCCGATCAATAGACCTTCATCAGAGTTTAAGCGAGTTTTTAATATCCCCACCGTCGAGCCCTCACCGGTGGTGATCAGCCGGCCGCGCCGGCCCCGCACCGGCGGCCCGGCCCCCGTGCGCCGCTTCCTGCCCGACGTCGCCCTCCCGCTCGATCAGGCCGCCGAGGCCTACCGGACCACGGACGAACGCAACGCCGTCAAGGCCCTCCCGCCGCCCTGAGCGTCACGGTGCCGCGGGTCGTCGGCGCAGGACGTGGTAGGCGACCGCCAGGGCGACGCCGAGGACGACGATGGCGATCGCGTGCGCGGGGTGCAGGTTCTTCGACAGGCTGGGCGCGCGGTCCGGTCCGATCGCCCACAGGGCCAGGCCCGCCGCGTAGGCGGCGGCGAACGCGGCGGTCCACCAGCGCAGGGCGCGGAGGCGTCCGTTGCGCAGCACGGCGACCACGGCGATGGTGACCGGGACGACGGCCACCATGGCGAACTGCACAGCGACGAGGAACGTGGCCGACCAGGCGCTGATGATGAGGGGCCGGGAACGAGGGAGGGCCGGCACGGGGTTCACCGGCCTTCCGCGGTGGTCTTGAGGTCGGCCAGCCAGGCCTCGAGGCTGTAGCCGAGGTAGGCGGTGGAGGTCGCCACGTCGGCCTCGACCTGCTCGCCGGTCCAGGTCTCCTCGGTGCGCACCAGGACGCCGTCGGCGACCTCGGTGAACGTCCATACGTGCACGCCCATGTCGATGTGGACGCCTTCGCCGGTCCCCGCGCCGGTCCACCGGATGCACCGGCCCGTGGCCAGCTGCTCGACGGTGGACACGACGACCAGGGACGTGGCCGGGTTCAGCGGCGTCTCCGGAACCGGTGTCGTCCACCGGAACGCCGACCCGACCCGCAGGTCGCCCTCGTCGAGGCGCCGGCAGCCGGTGACCGCCGCCTGCCAGGACGGCCAGCGCTCGACGTCGGTCTGCAGGTCCCAGACGGTCTGCAGCGGCGCGTTGATCAACGTCTCGCCGCGGTAGCGGATCTTCGCCTCCGGATCGGCCCCGTGGCCGTCGCAGGTCACCACGGCCTGGTCGTCAGGGGATGTCACGTTGCTCCTCCCGTGTTCAGGTCGCTTGAATTGATCGACCAGTGGCGATAGGTGTGGCGCCTGCGTCACGGCGCGGGAGGGAATGGGCGCAAGAGACGGATGCCGTCCTCGGCCGGGCTGGCCTTCCACCTCGTGCGCCTCGTAGTCGAGGTTGCCGGGGTCGTTGCGCGACGGGGTGATCGCGGCGGTCATGTGGTTGTGGCGCTGCTGCCGAGATGGGTCGGGAGCGCCGCCATGAGCGCGGCCAGGTCGGGGTGCGCCTCGAGATGGCGTTTTTGCAGGTCGGCCACCTTTGCCGGGAAGTCGGCGTCGTCATCGTCGGTGATGTCGAAGGCCTCGAACTTCGCCATCAGGGGCAGCCCGTCGCGCTCGACGGCCAGGTGGGCGGGGTGGTTCAGGTACTCCCGATATCCGTCGAGATCCGGCAGGACGAACACGGCGCCGAAGTCGTAGTCGGCGCCGACATCGATGCCGACGACGAAGCTTCGCACGGCGGGGATTGCCGTGCCGACGGTCTGCATCAAGGTCAGCGCGCGCTGCACGACGTCGGCGGGCAGGCCGTCGCGCAAGGCGATGCGGTTGCCGTGGTAGATCACATCTGCTCCCGGTGACGCGGTCGGTGATGCGGTCCAGCCTGGCGGCGGCTCCGGCCTCGTCGCGTCGGTAGAACCTACTTACGTCTGGGTGCGGGCGTCCGGCGGTGGTTACCGTAGCCGGATGCGAATCTTTCCGCGCGGCGCTGCGCTCGTCGGCCGGGGTGCGGAGCAGCAGCGGATCGACGCGGTGATCGCCGCGGCCCGGGCCGGCCGCGGCGGTGCCCTGGTGCTGCGGGGCGAGCCGGGCGTCGGGAAGAGTGCCCTGCTCGGCTACGCTCGCGGTGCCGCGGACGGGTGTGCGGTCATGGCGGTGTCCGGGTCGCAGTTCGAGACGGAGCTGCCGTTCGCCGCCCTGCACCAGCTGTGCACGCCACTGCTGGGGAGGCTCCCCGACGTGCCGGTTCCGCAGCGCGAGGCGATGGAGGTGGCGCTCGGGCTGGCCAAGGGGCGGCCGGACCCGCTCGGCGTCGGACTGGCGGTGCTCAGCCTGCTCGCGTCGGCCGCCGGTGACCGGCCGGTGGTCTGCCTGCTCGACGACGCGCAGTGGCTGGACACCGCCTCAGCGGCGGCGATGACGTTCGTGGCGCGGCGCATCGGCGTGGAGCGCATCGCGGTCCTGTTCGCGGTTCGCCCGCAGGCCGAGGCCAGCGGTCTGGACGAGCTCCCGGCCCTGCCGGTGGACGGCCTGACCGCCGAGGACTCCCGAGCCCTGCTGTCGGCGTACAGCTACGTGCCCCTCGATCCGCAGGTGCGGGACCGGGTCGTGGCCGAGGCTCGGGGCAATCCGCTGGCGTTGCTCGAGTTCCCGAAGGGCGGCGGCTTCGGTCCACCGGACGCGCTGCCGATGGGGTCGCGGATCGAACGCGGCTACCGGGAGCGGCTGGCCGGCCTGTCCGCCGGCGCCCGGATGCTGCTGACCGTCGCCAGCGCCGACCCCACCGGGAGCGCCGCACTGCTGTGGCCGGCCGCCCAGCGGCTCGGCCTGCAGGTGCCGGCGGTCGCGGCGGAGGCGGCGGCGACGGGCCTGGCCGAGTTCGGCGCGCGGGTCCGGTTCTGCCATCCGCTGGCCCGCTCGGCGGTCTACGGCGCCGCCGACCCGCGGCAGCGCCGGGCCGCCCACCGGGCCCTGGCCGAGGTGACCGACGCGGCCACCGACCCGGTCCGGCGGGCGTGGCACCGGGCGCAGGCGGCCGCCGGCCCGGACGATGCGGTCGCCGCGGACCTGGAGCGTGCCGCGATGACCGCGCGGTCGCGCGGCGGGGTCCAGGCCGTCGCGGCGTTGCTGGAGCAGGCCGCGGCGCTGACGCTGGAGCCCGGCGCCCGGATCGAGCGCTCCCTCGACGCGGCCCACGCCAACCTTGACGCCGGCCGGTTCGACGCCGCGGCCGATCTGCTCGCGGTGGTGAACTGCCACCCGCTCGACGTCGCGCAACGGGCCCGCACCGAGCGGGCCCTGGGCGGCCTCGCCCTGATCCACCGCGACGACCGCAACGGCGCGGCGTTCATGCTGCAGGCCGCGCGCCGGCTGGCACCGCTCGACCCGGTCCAGGCGCGCGAGTGCCTCATCGAGGCGCTCGAGCTGAGCCTCTCCGCGGGATGCGCGAGCGCCACCTTGCCCGGCCTCCTCGAGGAGGCTGCCCGCACCCCGCGGACGGATCGGGAGACCGACGCCTTGGACGCGCTCCTAGCCCTGGTCGACGACGGGCACCGCAAGGCCGCACCGCTGATGCGCTGTGCCCTCGAACGCGCCGGCGAACCGCTGTGGCGGCGGTGGCCGTCGCTGTCCATCATGCTCGCCACGGAGCTCTGGGATCCCGAGGTGCACGCGGTGATCACCGCGTCGCTGCTGGCCGTCGGGCGGGCGTCGGGCGCGCCCATGCCGCTGCGGGTCGGGCTGGCCCAGGCGGCGCAGCAGGCGGTCCTGACCGGTGACCTCGACGCCGCGGTGGCCGCGATCGTCGAGGAGGAGGCCATCGCCGACGCGACGGGCGCGCCGCCGCTCGTGTATCACCGGCTGCAACTGGCGGCCATGCGCGGCCGGAAGGCGGACGTCGAGCTGCTGCAGCCGCGGGCCGGCGCGCCGGCCTCCGGGCAGCTCCGCGCCAACTTCACCTGGACGGCCGCGGTCCTGCACAACGGTCTGGGCGATTACCCGGCCGCACTCGACGCCGCGCGGAGCGCCACCTCCAGCGACGACCTCTTCCTCACCGGCATGGCCCTGCCGGAGCACATCGAGGCGGCCGTGCGATGCGGGGAGGAGCAGGAGGCGGCCGCCGCGCTGGACCGGCTGGCCGAACGGGTCGACGGCAGCCGCACGCCGACCGGCCTGGGGGTCGGTGCATACGCCCGGGCGCTTGTCACCGGCGATGAGGACGACTTCCGCGAAGCCGTCCGGTGGCTGCAGGACAGCACGCTGATCCCCTACCGGGCCCGGGCCCACCTGCTGTATGGGGAGTGGCTGCGCCGGCAGGGCCGGCGGCGCGACGCCCGGCGGGAGCTGACCACGGCGCACACCATGCTGTCCCGGCACGGCATCGAGGCGTTCGCCCGGCGTGCGGCCGATGAGCTGCGGGCGACCGGCCAGCACGCCCGCCGCCGCACCGCGCAGGGCCTCGACCAGCTCACGCTGCAGGAGCTGCACATCGCCCGGCGCGCGGCCGCCGGTGCGACGGCACCGGAGATTGCGACCCAGCTGTTCCTCAGTCCGCGCACGGTGGAGGCGCATCTGCGCAACATCTACCGCAAACTCGGCATCTCATCGCGGCGGCAGCTGCGCGAATTCGGGATCGCTCAGCATCCGCCGGGAGGTGACGCTGAGCGTACGTAGGTTCCGCCGACGCGACGGCGCCATGTGCGACGGCACGGTGGTGCGATGTCAACGACCTCTACAAGTACCGCAGCCGCGCGGCTCGGCGGCCGGGGCCCGGTCCCGGACCGCATCGGACGCATCCTCCTGGCCGTGTGCGCGGTCGCCACCCTGGGTGCGTTCGCCGACGGAATAACCCGGGTCAGCCGTGCGCCCGACGACTATCTGCTCACCGAGTTCTGGCGGACGATGGCCTATCTCGTCTTCGCCGGCATGTGGGCACTCCTGGCGGCCGCGCCGCGCGCGCAGCGCGGCCTGTTCGAACTGATCATGCTGCACAAGGGCGCGGTCACCGCCCAGGCGCTGCTGGCCTGGGACCTTCCGGGTGGGAAGCAGACGGCGATCATCGACGGTGCTGTGGTCACCGCGACCGCCGTCGCCTACGTGCTGTGCCGAGGCTGGTACGCGTGGCGGCGCAGCGGCCCACCCGGCGCCTAGTGCCGCCGCCCGCGGCTCTCGAAGCACTACACAACCGATCGGTTGCGTCAAGGAGTACACCCGGCGGCGTGGTTGGGAGCGGTACCACGTTTGCGATGCGGGCGTAGCGGGCAGACCGAATTCGGCGGCGGGAACCGCGCCGCTCGACAGCCTTCAGGAGGAAACTGTGACCGTCACCGGAATCATCACCGCGTTGATCGTCGGTCTGATCATCGGTGCGCTGGGGCGGCTCGTGGTCCCCGGCCGCCAGAACATCCCGATCTGGCTCACCATGGTCATCGGCGTCGTCGCCGCGCTCATCGGCACCGCGATCGCCAACGCCATCGGCGTCTCCACCGACACCCCGGGCGTCGACTGGGGCGAGCTCCTGGTCCAGGTCCTCGTGGCCGCCGTCGGTGTCGCCATCACGGTCGCCGTCATGGGCCGGGGTCGTAGCAGCGCGCTCTGACCGCCCCGCACGCCGCACTGATCGGCAATGCGGTCTCCGGACTTCACGGTCCGGAGGCCGCATTTTGCTGTCGCCGACCGTTCCCGGCCGGGTCGCGACTGTAGGTTCACTCCATGGCCGACGCAGAGCCGCTGCCCGACGGCGACGACGCCGCTCGCCGGCTGCGCGAACTGGTCGAACGGTTCACCGCCGGCGACCGGGCGGCCGTGACCACTGCCGGCGCGGCCCGGCTGGCCGAGGCGGCGGCCGCGGATCTGCGCTCCGGTCAGCGCGTGGACGTCCGCCGGCTGCAGGTGCTCGGCCACTTCCATCTGGCCCGGTTCCAGGCGCTCGACCAGGAGCCCGACCTGCAGCGGGCGATGACGTTCTACGCCCAGCTGTACCCGGTGCGCCCGGATCTGGTGCCGGCGAGCCTGCACGACCTGATCGAGGAGAACGCGGACGGCACCCGGCTGCTGCGGCGCGCCATCGAGGACGACGACCCGGCGGTCCTGGACGGGGCCATCGAGGTGCTGACCGCGGAGGCCGCCGCGGCCGACCCGCCCCGGCTGAGCAACCTGAGCACCGCCCTGATCCGGCGTTTCCTGCAGGCCGGCGACGCGGACGACCTCGACGGGGCGATCCGGGCCTTCGACCGGGCGGCCCGGCTGGCCGGTGGGGATGACCCGCAGCGGGCGCACTACCTCGCCGGTCTTGCCTCCGCACTGCGTGAGCGCGGTGTGCTCGCCGATGATGCCGGCGATCTGGACGCGGCGGTGTCGGCCGGCCGGGCGGCGGTCGCCGGCGCGGACGGCGACCTGTCGATGATGGCCGGGCAGAACCTCGGCAACGCACTGGTGGAACGCTTCCGCCGGGCCGGCGCCGGGGCGGACGTCGAGGAGGCGCTGCTCGCGCTCCGGGCGGTCGCCGCTCTGCTGAGCGCAGACGATCCGAGACTGCTCAGCGTGCGCAACTCGGCCGCGGTCGCGCTGCGGGCCCGCTACGACCGCTCGGGAGTGCCGGCCGATCTCGCCGCCGCGCACGACCTGCTGCAGGACATCGAGGAGCTTCCGGGCGACCCGCGGTCCCGCACGAACGCCTGGAACACGCGTGGCACGAACGGCATCGCCCGATTCGAGGCCTACGGCCGCCTCCCCGATCTCGACACCGCCATCAAGGACCTACAGAAGGCTCGGGGGTACGCGCGCGAGGCCGGTTCGCTCCCCGACGTCCTGATGAACCTCGGCAACGCCCACCTGGTCCGCTTCGAGCACCTGGACGACGAGACCGACCTGGCCGCGGCCGTCGACGCGCTGACCGAGGCGGAGCGGCTCGCGCCGAGCGCCGACCGGCTGAGCAATCTGGCCCTCGCGCTCAGCGCCCGCTTCGAGCACGCCGGCGACCGCACCGACCTGGACGCGGCCGTAGCCCTCGGCCAGCGGGCCGTGGAGGTCAGCGACGGCCACGTCGAACGGGCCGCGATGCTCGGCAATCTGGGCAATCTGCTCGCCGTCCGCGCCGACCATTCGGCCACGATGCTCGATCTGGACGCCGCCCGGGTCGTGCTCGAGGAGGCCGCGCGAACGGTACCCGGCAGCCACCCGGATGCGGCCCGGCACCGCAACAACCTCGGCCTGGCCTGGCGAGCACGCTTCGAGCGGACCGGTGAGCCGGGCGACCTGGACGCCGCGTTGCGCGAGCACGAGGCGGCCGTGGCGACGGTGCGGCCCGGCTCGCCGGAGCGGTCCGGCTACGTGTCGAACCTGGGCGTGGCCCGGCTCGCGCGGTACACCGCCGACGGCGACCCCGCGGACCTCGACGCGGCGGTGGCGGCGTTCGAGGCCGGCCTGGCGGCGCTGCCGGACGGCGCACGGGACACGCTCAGCATGTCGGGCAACCTCGGCACCGCCCTGACCGAGCGCGCCCGCCGCACCGCCGGCGTGGCCGATCGGGACCGGGCGGTGGACCTGCTGCGGCAGGCCTCGGCCGGCGGCCCCGACCAGGCCCGGGCGAGCTTCTACCTCGCCACCGCCCTGCTCGGGCCGCACAAGCCCGGACCGGGGTACTTCGAGGCGATGTCCGCCCTGGCCCGCGCGGCCGGGGCCGGCTCGGCGGCGCCGTCGCTGCGCCTCGCCGCGGCGTCGACGGCCGGGCACGCCGCCCGGGCCGCCGGGGACCCGTCGGTGGCCGTCGACGCCTTCCGGGTGGCGCTGTCGCTGCTGCCGCTGCTGTCGGGGCGCCGGCTGCGCCGGGCCGATCAGGAGTTCCACCTCGCCGAACGGGCCGGGCTGGCCGGTGCCGCCGCCGAGGCCTCCATCCGGGCGGATCGCCCGGCAGACGCCGTGGAACTGCTCGAGCAGGGCCGCGCGGTGCTGTGGAGCCAGCGGATCGCCGTGCGCGGCGCCACCGCCCGGCTCGATCCACGGGCCGCCCGCCGGCTCGCGGAGCTGCGTGAGCTGCTGGACGTGGACTCGCTGCGGCCCACCACCTTCGGCAGTCGTGGCGGGCCGGTGGCCGGGGTGCTGCGCGAGCTGCGGGCCGACGTGCGGCGGGAGCGGCTACTGCGGGAGATGCACGCCCTGCTGGCCGACCCGCCGCCCGCAGGCGAGCCGCAGCCGCGCTAACGAGATGGGCTCTTCAAGGGCGCCCGGCGATCGAGGTCGAGGCTGGTCGCGCGGATGCGCTCGGCGAGCAGTGTCAGGTCCGTCTGTACGTCAGCGCTCCGCCTTGCGGACGAGGCCGACGAGGGCGTCGGTCTCGGCTGACCACGGTGCGGTGGTGCGGGTCGCGCTGTCCAGGTCGGCCCGGATTCGTTCGGCCCGGCCGGCCAGGTCGGGGTGTTCGGCGCGCAGGGCGTCGAGGTGCGGGCTGATCTGCCGCGCCTGGTCCCACAGGACGTTGCGGCCGTGTTCGGTGAGCTCGACCGCGTGGCGGGGGTCGGCGGCGTGCAGGGCGGCCGCGGCGGCGTCGGCGGCCCAGCCGGAGCGGCGCACGAGCTGGTCCTCGCGGGCCGCGCGGTGCAGGCCGCGCCAGGTGAGCAGCGGCAGCAGGGCGACGGCCCGGCCGTAGCAGGCGCGGGCGCGGTGCCACTCGGCGTGCACGGCCGCGAGGCCGGCCGCGGCGATGGCGGCGTCGGCGCGTTCGCCCGCGGGGACACCGGGTAGTGCCGCGGCCCGGTCGAGCAGGTCCAGGGCGTCCGCCGGTCGTCCGGTGCGGGCGTACATGTCTGCCATGTCGATGAGGTAGCGGCCCAGGTACGGGTCGCCGTCGGCGGCGGCGCCGACGGCCTCCTCGGCGCCGGCCAGTGCGGCGGCCAGGTCCGGTCGTTCGCCCGTGGCCTCGTACAGCTGGAAGCGGATCCAGGCCATGGCGTGCAGGTAGCGGCTGCGGGCCGGGTGGGCGGCCGGAACCAGGGCCAGGGCGTCGGCGGCCACGTCGGCGGCCTCGGCCAGGTCGGTCAGCGCGGCCGTGACGAGGTACCGGTTGTGCAGGCTGGTGGCGAGCATGAGCCGGACGACCCGGCCGTCGGGGTTGTGCTCCGGCAGCGCCGCGCAGGCCTGCCGGGCGGCGTCGACGGCCGCGGTGGCGTCGGCCGGGTCCCGGGTCTCGGCGAGCCGGGCGGTGACCGCCAGGGCGTGCTGGTTCGCGGCGTCGGCCCGGGCGCCGCCGGCCAGCGCGTCCGAGCGGCGCGCCCACTCGGTGATCTCGACGGCGGCGTTGAGGTCGGCGAGGTCGCCGCGGACCTGGAACCGGTGCCGGAGCAGCCCGCCGAACAGGGCGGCGTTGCCCGCCACCTCGCGGGGCGTCGCCGTCGTGTCGTCCCGCAGGCTCCGGCTGAGCCGCGAGATCGCCTCGTCCAGGTGGGCGAGGTCGCCGGTGCGCTGATAGGCGATCAGCAGGGCGTGCGCGAGGTCGGCCACGGCCGCGGCGGTCGGCATCGCCTCGGCCGGGCCGCCGGCGGTGCGCGGGTTGGCCCGGCCGAGCCGGATCGCCTCGTCGAGGTCGTCCTGGCCGCCGCGGCTCATCGCCCGGGCCCGCAGGACCATCGCCAGGGTCTGGGTCGCGCCGCCGCGCAGGTGCTCGTCGGCCCCGGCCGCTGCGGCGTCCCGGGCGGCCGCCACCGCCTCGTCCAGCGCGGCCTCGTCGCCGCTGATGTAGAACCAGCGGTTGAGCGCACCGGCGAGGCAGGCCTGCGCGGCCGCGCGGCCGTCTGCGGTCAGTCCGGGCATTCGCAGTACCAGACGAGCGTTTTGCACTGCTTCTCGGGCGGTTTCCCGGTCCGCCGTGCGGGAGGCCTTGGATTCCAGCAGGGTGGAGAGTCGCAGCAGCAGGCCGGCGCGCTGCGGGTGGTAGGCGACGAGTGGCTCCAGCTGGGCCCGCGCGGCGGCGATCGCGGCGTCGAGGTCCTCGTCCCGGCCGGCCGTCAGGGCCCGCTCGGTCAGTGCGGTGAGGTCGGCCGGGTGGGCGGCGGTCGCGCCGATGATGGCCGCGTTGGTGAGGTGCAGCCCCCGGTCCGGGTGGCCGGGTGGCATCAGGTCGAGGGCGGCGCGGCTCAGGGTTTTCGCCCGGTCGGCGTCGGCCGGGTCGCCGGTCAGCTCGAACCGGGTGTACACGGTCATCGCGAGGTCACCGGTGACCGGCCCCCGCCGCGGGTGGTCCGCGGGCAGTGCGGCCAGGCAGCCCTCGTAGTGCGCGGCCGCCTCCGCCAGCGGCCCGGTGTCGCGGTCCAGGTCGGCCCGGGCCCGCAGCGCGGCGGCCAGGTTCGCCCGGGCCAGCGGCAGGTCGTCATGGCCGGGGCCGAGGGTGGCGACCGCCTGCCGGCCGCAGGCGACCGCGCGGTCCAGGGCGTCGGTGTCTCCGGTCACCTCGTACCGCACCCGGAGCGCGATGCCGAGGTTGGACCGCAGCAGCCCGAGCGCCGGATGGCCGGCCCCCGCGCGCACGGCGTCCTCGCCCGCCGCGATGGAGCGCTCCAGCGCGGCCGCGTCGCCGGTCCATTCGAAGCGCATCCGGTGCAGGGTGCACAGGTCACCGGCCATGGCCACGGCGTACACGTGACCGGGCGGCACCAGCCGGCCGGCCTGCTCCATGAGGCCGATCGCCGCATCGAGGCCGGCAACGTCCTGGGTCGGGATGGCCGCCTCGCGCCGGGCGTCGGCCGCCAGGTACAGGGTGAACGCCCGCTCCTCGTCGGTCCCGGACGGCGCCGGGCCGACCGGCGGCTGCTCGGCGAGCAGGGCGGTGACCTGCGCGTGGTAGCCGGCGAACCGGGCCGGGTCGGCCTCGGCCAGTGGCCGCAGCAGCGCCTCGGCCTCGGCCGCGTCGGTGCGGGCCGATCCGAGGTCGCCGGCCTCGGCGGCGACCGCGGCCGCGTTGAACAGGCACGCGCCGAGCTCGAACGCCCAGTGTTCGTCCCGGGCGCCGGGCGTGGCCCGGTAGATGGCGACCGCCTCGGCCAGGACCTGGGCCGCGTCCGGGCGGCCGAGTTCGGCGAGCCGGCCGCCGAGGTTGTTCAGGGACCGGGCGAGGTCGCCGCTGTACTCGGGGTCGTCGCGCGCGAGCGGCCGGCGCAGGTCCACCCCGGCCTGGGCGGCCGCGCAGGCGTCGGCGGGCCGCCCGCCGTCGGCCAGCCGGTTGCCGAGGTTGTCCAGCGCGGCCGCGAGGTTGCCCCGGTCGGCCACGGCACCGGTCCGCGCCGCGAGCGTGTGGAAGACCTCGACCGCCTCGGCGTGCGCGGCCAGCGCCTCGTCGGTGCGCCCCAGCCGGGCCAGGCTGGTTCCGAGGTCCGTCAGTGCCGAGCCGAGCACGCGGGCCGCGTCGTCCGTCCCGGTGCCGGCCGCCCGGGCCCGCGCCACCGCCCGGGCCGCGGCCGCGCGGGCGCTCTCGGCGTCCATCATGGAACGCGGGTGGTGAACTCGACGACCGTGACCGCCCAGTCCAGCGCGACCGGCGGCGGTGGCGCGTCCAGGTCGCGCCGGACGGCGAGCAGGCCGAGCCGGTCGAGCACGCCGGTGATGCCGGGCCGCGCGCCGCGCGCCGCCGAGTCCGGCACCTCGCGCAGGCGCGGTAGCGCGAACGGGTCCGAGCTGAACTGCTCCTCCGCGACCAGCAACACCAGCCAGTCGGTGACGGACGCACCCGGCTCGACCGGCCGCTCCGGGGGCAGGGACGCGGTGATCGGGCCGCGGTTGGCGGCCTCGACCGTCCACTGTGCCGCGACGAATTCGCCCGGGAACAGGTTCGCGTGCATGCGGTGCCGGTCGGTCAGGTCCAGCAGCACGCAGTACAGCTTCCGGTCGGTCGTGTTGTGCAGCCGGATGTACACCGTCGGCGGCACCCACCGCGCGCCGTCCCAGCGATAGGTGCAGTCGTACGCGGCCACCGGCTGGGCCTGGCCGCGGGGCGGGCGCGAACCGTCGGGCCGGGCCGGGACCACTTCGAGGCGGACCGCGTCCTGCAGGGCCGGGGATCCGCTTTCCAGGTTGCGGACCTGCAGCCAGCGGGCGATGTGCTCGAGGTCGCGGACGGTCTGCTCGATGCCGGCGCCGTCGGCGGGCACCGGCGCGGCCAGCGGCTTGCCGTCGGGCCCGGTGATCTGCAGGGTGCGGGCGCGGTCCACCTGCTGAACCCGCAGCCGCAGCGCCGAGGTGGCCGCGTCGGCCGGCGGCACGATCCGGATGTGCGGGGAGGGCCCGCCACCGGCGCCGCTGACCTGGACGGCGCCGGTCAGGGCCGCGATGACGTCGGGGTCGGCGTCGATCGACACCGCGACGGGCGGGAGCGGCACATCGGTGAGGACCATCTCGTACTGCGCCATGGTGTCCGGCGCCCAACCGTCCGGTTCGACAATGCTTCGATGCGGGTGTACTGCCACGACGTCGACCTCCCGCAGCGGCTCGGCGCCGTGCACGCCGAACCGCGCGCCGGCGACGGCACCGTGGAGCGCGCCGGTGTTGAGCTCCCAGCGGCCGTGCAGGTGGCGCATGACGATCCGCGCCGCCCGCGACCGCATGGCGCCGCCGAGGAACTCCCGGTCGGCGACGCCTTCGAGCGCCTCCAGCGTCGGCACCTGGCGGGAGAGCCGGCCCTCGACGCGGCAGCGGGCGTGGCTGTACAGCTCACGGTAGGTGACGTCGGGGCCGAGCCGGGCCAGGGCGTGGCACAGCGCCTCGGTGAAGATGCCGTGCCAGCCGTCGGCGAAGGGCCGCTCGTTCGCCAGCTCCCACTCGTCGCACGCGGCGAGCGCGATGTGTTCGGGCAGTTGCCGGCCCGCGGCGAGGGCCGGGTCCGTGGCCAGCTCCGGCAGCAGCTCGCGCAGCGTCGGCGCGCTCTGCGGCGCCGGGGCGAGCCGCGGGGTCAGGAACGGGTCCGGGGTGCGCATCCCGCCGCGGGAGTGGCAGGAGTCCAGGATCGTCACCAGCTGCGCGCCGCTGTGCAGCACCTCCCGCGCCAGGACCGCGAGCTCCTTGTCGTACAGGTCGGGCGCGCCGGCCCGGCTGTCGTGACACACGAGCGTCTGGCACATGCCGGAGTTCTCCGAGTACCAGATCTCGTCCGGCAGCGGGCCGGTCGAGCCGTGTCCGCTGTACCAGAACAGGGCGGTGTCGCCGGGGCCCAGCCCGCCGAGGTGGCGGCGGAACGCCTCGATGACGCCGCCGCGGGTGGCCTGTTCGTCGCAGAGCCGCTCGACGGCCAGGTCGGCCGGCCCGATCCGGTCGCGCAGGACCCGCTCGGCCAGGTCGATGTCGTTGACGCAGCCGCGCAGGTCCATCCCCGGCCGCCGGTACCGGTCGATGCCGATCAGCAGCGCGTTTACTCTGGGCATCGCGATCGCCGGTCAGGGTCCGGTGTGCGCGAACGGGGTCCACACGCTGGGCCGGTGGCGGTGCTCGGTCCGCAGCCGGCGGACCGCGTGATGCAGTGCCTGCGCCGACCGGTCGGCGTTCAGGACGCCACCGGCCGCGACGTCCTCGTACACCTCCTTGGCGACCTGGGCGGCCTCCTTGTCCCAGATCGACCACAGGGTGGCGATGACGTGCCGGTAGCCGGTGTAGTGCAGGGCCGCGGCGAGCGTGATGGCCTCGTCCGGCAGGTGTACCCCGCCGACGGCGGTCTTGCAGCCGGAGAGGTAGGCGAAGTCGCCGCTGTACTGCTGCGCGCTGAAGTCGGTGACGGTGAGCGGGCCGTCGTGCACGAGCAGCCCGCCGTGCGACGGGTCGGCCAGGTTCTGCTCCCCGTGGCACGCGAAGTGCACCCATTCGTGATCGTGGAGCTGCGCCATGACCGTGTCGCGGGTCGCCCGCTCGCCGACGAGTGCCGTGCAGGCGTCCCCGAACAGCTCCGTGATGAGCAGCTGCTCCGACTGTACGTTGGGCAGGTCGGCCTGGCCCGGGGTGTGCGGCATGCCGACGAACAGCATCCGCTCCGCGCCGGGGTGTCGCGGCCCGGCGCCGTTGCGCGCCTCGACCAGCGCGCGCAGCGTCGGGGTGTACGAGGAGATGACCCGATCCAGCACCGCCTCACCGGCCGTGCTGTGGTCACCGGCGGCGTGGACCGGCAGCAGGGCCAGCGGGCCGGTCGGGCACCACCAGATCCGCGGCCAGTCCCCGGCCGGCGGCGCGGTGTAGCCGAGGTGCCGCAGCACGTCGGCGGCGAACGCGTCCCACATCCAGTGCAGGCAACGGTCCAGGGCGGCCTCGACGGGGTTCGCCGCGTCGGCCGGGTCGATGTCGCGGACCGACGTGCCGCGCGTGTACCGGCCGGCCAGCGTCGCGGCCTGCCGGCCCTGCACCGCGTCCAGATAGGCCTCGACCTCGGCGACGACGTCCTCCTGCCGCAGGTTCGGCAGCTCGACCACGCTTACCCCGGACGCCCGCACGACCAGCGCGTCGCACCGCCACCGGCTGATGTTGATGATCACCACCGGGCCGCGGTCCGCGGCCGGCAGCAGTGTCTCCAGCCGGGGCGGGCGCAGGAAGTCCTCGAACCCCTCCAGTGCCCTGACCTGCTCGACGAGCTCGTCCCACTCCCGGGCCAGCGCCATGCGCCGGTCGACGTCCTGGGTGAATTGGTCGGGGCGGCCAGGCATCATGCGACCATCAAACCGGACCGGTACCGCCGGGATGAAGCGCGCCGCCGGGTTCCGGCCGAACGTCGGCGGTTGTCCGGCCGGGTGGCCGCGTG
This sequence comes from Dactylosporangium sp. NPDC051541, assembly GCF_044454505.1. Lineage (NCBI taxonomy): Bacteria > Bacillati > Actinomycetota > Actinomycetes > Micromonosporales > Micromonosporaceae > Dactylosporangium > Dactylosporangium sp. NPDC051541. Next base: position 120,236 of record NZ_JBITDU010000022.1, on the reverse strand, counting down.
ATTCCGGTTGCGGCGCTCAGCAGTTCCCGGCGGACCCGGTCCAGCCGCGCGGTGAGCCGCGGCCGGCGGCGGGCCAGGTCACGGTGGTCGCGTCGCAGGTGCAGCCGCTGCTCCCACAGCAGCGACCGGCCCTGGTCACCGAGCTCGACGGCCCGGTCCCGGTCCGCGGTCGCCAGCGCGGCGGCCGCCGCGTCCGCCGCCAGCGCGCTCCAGCCGGCGAGGGCCCGCTCCTGGTCGCGGCGCTCGAGCCCGACCCAGGCCAGCCGGGGCAGCAGGTCGACGGCCGCCGCGTACGCCTCGACCGCGCCCGGCGCGTCGGCCAGCTCCACGGCCTGCGCCGCCCACTCCCCGGCCGCGTGGATGCGCACCAGCGCCGCCGCGGTGACCTGCCCGGCCGCCGCCGCGTACTGCTTGACGGACTCCCGCCGGCGGTTCGTGTCCCCCGTCGCGTCGGCCAGCGCGGCCAGTGCGTTGGCCAGGTCGTACCGGTTCAGGGCCTGGTCCGGGTCGGCGTCGTCGGTCGCGGCCACGGCGTCGCGGTAGGCCCCGACCGCCGCCTCGAGATCGGCCGCCGAGCCGGACAGCTCCCAGAGCTCGAGCAGCCCGTCGCCGAGGGTTCGCAGCCGGTACCCGGGCGACGAACTCGCCTCGCGCGCCCGGGCCGCGGCCCGCAGGATGTCCACCGCCTCGGCGACCAGCGCCGCATCGCCGGACTTGGCCAGGGCACTGCCGAGCATCACCTCCCGCCCGACGCGCTGGACGTGCCGCTCCGGCGTGGCCGCGAGGGACTGCCGCATGATGGCCGCCGCCTCGGCGATGTCGGCCGGGTTCCCCCGGTCCCGAAACCGCGTGATCAAGGCGCTGGCCAGGACCGAAAGCCGCCGCGGCCGATCCGGATGATCGGCCCGGCAGTCGACGGCCACCCGCAGCAGCGCGATGCACTCGCCGAGGTCGCCGTCCCCGCCCCGCAGGTGAAACCGCAGGTGCAGGGCGATGGCCAGGGCCGAGGCGTGATGGCCGGCCCGCGCCGCCGGCGCGATGGCGTAGGCCCGGCGGTGCAGCTCGACGGCCCGGTCCAGGTCGGCGAAGTCGCCGGTCCGCTCGTGCCGCGAGTCGAGCGCCGTGGCCAGGTTCACTAGCCGCCGGGACCGATCGAGATGCCGCCGCGGGGTGCAGCGCAGCGACGCCTCGTGCACCGCGATCGCCCGCTGCAGATCGTCCAGGTCGTGGGTGCGCTGGAACCGGTCGAACCACAGGCCGCCGAGGTTCGACAGCTGCCCGCCGCGGTGGATGGAGCCCTCGGGCAGGCCGTCCACCGACTCGAGGTACACCCGCAGCGCTCTGTCGAGATCGGCGATGTCACTCAGCTGGTCGAACCGGGCCGCCAGCGCGTTCGCCGCGTTCCCGGCCCGCAGCGGATCGCCGCGCTGCTGCGCCTCGGCATGCGCGGCGACCGCGGCCTCGAGGTCGGCCGGGTCACCCCGCTCGTCGAACCGGTTGTGCAGCGCGTGCCCGAGGTTGGACCGGTAGCTCGGCCGGTGCGGATCACTCGGCCGGGCCGTGCGCACCGCTTCGCGGTCCAGCGCGACCGCCGTGTCGAGATCCTCCACATCGCCGGTGATCGTGAACCGCATGTTCAGCCCGGCCGCCAGGGCGGCCAGCCGGCGCGCCCGGTCGGGGTCGCCGGGCCCGGTGCCCTCCACGACCGCCTCGAGCAGGGTGATGGACCGGTGCAGGTCGGCCGGGTCACCGAGCGCCTCGAACCGGTCCCGCAGCATCAGGGCGAGGTTGGTCCGCTGCTGCGGCTCGTCGCCGTCGGCGTGCCGGATCGCCCGGCGGAGGTCTCGCCGGCGCCCGCCGGTCTCGTAGCGGGTGTGCAGGACGGCGGCGTACTGCGACCGGTACCGGGCCGTGTCCGGCTGATGGCGCAGCGCCCGCCGGTGTGCGGCCACCGCGCCGGCCAGATCCTCCGGCCGCCCGCCGCGCTGGAACCGGGTGTGCCACGCGACCCCCAGATTCGCCTGGTACCGGGCCTGTTCCTCGTCGCCGCCGAGTCCGTCGGTGGCGGCGAACAGCATGATCGCTTCGTCCAGGTCGGATTCGTCCGCGTGGTGGCGGTACCGTGCGAAGAGCCCGGCCCCGAGGTTGCAGGAGTACTCGGCCCGCTCCGCCGTGTCCCGCTCGGCCAGCGCGACGGCACACCGTCCCAGCCCGATCCCGAGCTCGACGGCGATGTCGTCGAACTCCTGGAGGCATCCGTCGACGAGGTCCCGCGACTCCTGGTGCAGCAGCTCCGGCACCGGCTCGGCGTCCGCGAGCGGCTCGTCGAGCTGCGGCGGGACCGTCGCCTCCGGGTCGACGGCCCGCAGCACGGCGTAGAGCCGGTAGGCGGTCTGGCAGTCGGGGTCCTCGAAGTCGGTGGGCGCCTCGATCCACCGGCTCCAGAAGAACAACGCCACGAGCGCCAGGAGGTCCTCCTCCAGGGCGACCTCATCATCGTCGCGCACCCGCAGCGCCCCGGTCAGCAGCCGGCGCGCCTCGGCGAGCGCCTCCGGCCCGGCGAGCACGTCCGCCTCCTGGCCGCGGAAGTAAGCCGCAAGCCTTTCCCGGACCGCGTCGACGGGTGTCATACCGGCCAGCCTATGTGCCGGAACGTCCGGGCCTGCGGTCACGAGACCGCGGGCTCCGGGAGCACGGTGATCGAGGTGCCCTCCAGTTCGGTCCGGATCTCCTGCAGACGGGCGGCCTGGTCCGGGCGGACCGCGGCCAGGGCGGTCACGTCGGAGCGGGTGTTCAGAATCTGCGTCCACAACACGGCGCAGCCCTGGTCGAGCACGACGACCGCCTGTTCCTCGCGGCCGGCGGCCACCGCCAGCGCGGCCGCGCCCGTCGCCAGGCCGGACCAGTCGGTGAGCCACCGCTCGCGGTCGGCCCGGATCAGGCCGTGCCAGGCGATGGACGGCAGCAGCCCCACCGCCGCGGCCATGCCGTCCGCGGCCGTGGCCGCGTCGCCGAGGTCGGTGGCGAACGAACCGAGCCATATCGCCGCCGTCATCCGGTGCAGCACCGGTCCCGTCGTCGCCGCGACGGCGTCCTGGAACGCTCGAACGGCTCCGTCGCCGTCCGGCCGGCCGCCGCCGCGACCGTACCGTTCGCGCAATGCCAGGCCCAGGTTCAGGACGCAAACGGCTTCGGCGGGGTGGCCGGCGGGGATGCCGCCGCGCGCCTGATCGAGGCTGGCGACGGCGGCGTCGACGTCGGCCGGGCGGGCGCGGCTGAGCTCGGCGGCCCCGAGGTTACTCAGGTACGGGGCACGATTCGGGTCGGCCGGCGCGGCGCACTCGACCGCCACCTGGAGCACGGCGATCGCCTCGTCGATGTGCGCCTGGGACCCGGTCGTGCGGTGCAGGACCCGCAGCGCGTTGCCCAGGTTCGACCACACGGCCGCCTGCGCTGTGCGGTTGTCGCTCAGCAGCGCGGCCGCGCCGCGGAGGTAGCCGACCGCGGCGTCGCCGTCCGGGCCGCTCCCGGTCCGTTCGTGCCGCAGCATCAGCGCGTTGCCGAGGTTGATCAGACACACGACCCGTGCGGCCCGGTCGGTCGCGCCCCGTTGCGCCTCCCGCAGCCGCTCGGTCGCCTCATCGAGGGTGCCGGGCTCGGACAGCCGGGCCGCCCGGCTGAGCAGCGCCGCGCCGAGCGTCGCCAGCCGCACCGGGAGCTGTGGATGCCCCGGCGGCGTCTCGTGCAGCGCGGCGCGGGCGGCGGTGACCGCCTCCAGAGCATCGGCGACGGAACCGGTCGCCTCACACAACCGCGCGAGCGAGCTCGCGAGGTTTCCCAGGTACAGCGGACGATCGGGGTGCCCGGCCGCGGTTGCCGCCACCGCCCGGCGCTGCCAGACGACGGCCTCGACGAGGTCCGGTCGGTGGCCGGCGAGGTCGTAGCGGGCCAGCAACGCCCCGCCGAAGTTGGTCGCGAACCCGGCGGTGTTGTCGAGGCCGCAGCTCGTCGCGTCCACAGCCGCCCGGCCGGCCGCGATCGCCTCGTCGAGGTCCTCTACCCGGCCGTTGACCAGGTATCGGTGCCGCAGCGCCGTGCACAGGCCCGCCAACCGCAGCACTTCCGGCCGGCGAGCGGTCCACGGTCCCGCACGCAGCAGCGCCACGGCCTCGTCGAGATCGCCGAGCGTGTCCTGGCGCCGGTAGCGGGCGATCAGCGAGCCGGCCAGGTTCACCACCGATCCGGGTCGCGCGGGATCGTCGGGCGGGTGGGCGGCCAGCGCCGAGCGGCCCGTGTCGACGGCCCGGTCGAGGCCCGGCGCGTCGTCGACCTGCTCGGCCCGGCGGCCCAGCGCGGCACTCAGGTTCGACCGGAAGCCCGCAAGCCCCGGATCTCCCGGAACGGCCGCTCGCGTCGCCGCTTCGAACTGGGCGATCGCCGCATCGAGGTCGGCGAGGCGCGCGGTGTGGCTGAAGCTGTCCAGGAGGGTGGTGCCGAGATTGGACAGCCGCCCGGCCCGTGCGGCGTGACCCGCAGGTGTCGCGGCCACGGCGGCCCGGCCCGCCGCGATGGCGTCGCGGAGGTCGTCCTCGGCCCGGGTGAACGCGAACCGGAGGGTGAGGTGGACGCCCAGGTTCGACAGGTACTGCAGCCGGTCCGCATGCCATTCGGGGGTGGCCTGTACTGCCCGGCGGGCCGCGAGAATGCCGGTGTTCAGGTCCTCCATGTCGCCGGCATGATTGAACCGTGTGATCCGGGCCGATGCCAGGTTGTTCCAGTAGCCGGGTAGCCCAGGATCGTCGGTCGCGAAGAAGGTCGCCTCGAGCAGGCAGTCGATCGCCCGTTCGAGATCCTCCACGCGTCCGTGCTGCCGGAACGCGGCGTGCCGCGCGGATGCCAGGCTCGACAGGCGTCCCGGCCGTCGCGGGTCGAGACGTTCTACCAGTGCCACGGCCCGTTCCCCGGCGACGACCGCGGCCCGCAGGTCGTCGACCGTTCCACGATGTTCGTACCGTTGCCGCAGCGAGATACTCAGGTTGTTCAGGTACCCGCCCAAGCCGTCCGCGCCCTCCGGACAGTCCTCGACCGCCGCCCGATGGGCCTCGACGGCGTCGTCCAGGTCGGCCGCGGCGCCGGTCAGATCGAACCGGGTGGCCAGCGCGTTGCCCAGCTCCGACAGCCGGCCGGGACGGTCTTCGGCATCGGCATCGGCCGCCCGGCGCAGCAGGCCGACCGCGCGGTCCAGGGCGCCGAGGTCGCCCGTTACCTCGGCGCGACGCAGCAGCCAGCTGGCGCCGGCCGCCCACAGCGCCGACGTCGGCGTGCCGGGCGGCAACGGGTCGGTGCCGGCGAGCACAGCGCGGATGGCCGCCGGGACCGGTCGCGCGGGGTCGTCCGGGGCGACCTGAGCGAAGTGCAGGACGGCGATCTCGTAATCGGTCACCTTGGCACGTCCGGTGCCGGTGGGCGCCGCCTGATGACGCGACCAGAAGAACCAGCCGAGGACGGCATGGGCCTCGATATCCAACGGGGGACCGCCGGCCTCGGCCGATTGCATGAGCGCCTGCGCCTCGGCCGTCGCCGCGGGTTCCAGGACCGCACCACCGTCGCCCGTCGCGTCGAAACGCCGGACCCGGCCGCGCAGCGCCCCGACGACCTGCTGTCGCATCATGCTTCCACCTGACGGACGCGATCCGGGTCGGCCGGTCGGCGGGACTGCCTGAACGTCCGGCGAGGTCGAGCCGGGTGGCCGCCCGGTTCCGATCGGCGGCGGCCCAGAATCGATCGATGGACGAGCTGCTGCGGGCGATCCGGCACCGGGTGGACCGGTTCCTGGTGACGCACGAACCCGGCCTCCTGCTCTCGCGCGAAGCGGTGGCCGAGGCCAATGCCCTGTGGAGTGCGACGTTCGGGGGCGCCGGCGAGGGGACCGTCGAGGTCGCCCACGCGCTCGGCATGTTCGCGATGGGCCGCGCCGCGGTCCTGCCGGACGGGCAGGATCAGGACGACGCACGGCAGGCGGTCAAGCTGTTCCGCATGATCGCGTCGCACGCGCCGGAACTGGTGCCCGAGCAGATGCGGCAGTACATCCCGCTCGGCGCGCGCGACGTCCGCGAGCGTTACGAGCGGGCCGCCGAGCTGCTGCGGCAGTTCGAGGAGCGGCGGGACGTGGCGCTGCTCGACGAGGCTGCGGCCGTATTGCGTAGCGCAGTCGACATTCCCGCGGACGACGGTGCCCGGGCGAGCGTGCTCAACGCGCTCGGCGTCATGCTGAGCAACCGGTTCGAGCACACCGGCGACGCGGGCAGCCTGGACGAGGCGGTGACCCGCGGGCGGGAGGCAGTGGTTGCCGATGGGGGCTCCCCGCTGTACCAATCGAATCTCGGCGTTTCGCTCCGCAACCGTTATCACCATCGGCGGGACCCGGCCGACCTCGATGAAGCGGTGCGCTGCGGCGAGGCCGCCGTGCGCGGCACCGGCCGGCCGCAGGATCCGGCGATGTACCGAGCGATGCTCGGTCTGACGTACCGGGCCCGGGCCGAGCACACCGGCGACCTGTCCGACCTCGACCGGGCCGTCGACCTCATGCGGGCGGCCGTGGCCGGCTCCGCGGTGGACGATCCTGACCTGGGGAAGCGCACGACGAACCTGACGTCGGTGTTGACCAGCCGGTACGACCTGCGCGGGAACGCCGCGGATCTCGACGAGGCCGTGGCGGTCGCGGACACCTGGGTGCAGCGAACACCGGTGTCCGGGCCCGACCGGGCCGCCGCGCTGGGGCTGCTCGCCTCGTGCCTGGAGGACCGGCATGACCGGACGGGCAATCGCGTGGACATCGAGCACGGCATCCGCGCGGCCCGCGATGCGGTGCGGGCATCGGCCGACATGGACCGCGCGGAGCACCTGTCCAGATTGGAGCGACTGCTCCGCAGCCGGTTCCGCCGGTACGGCGCCTTGGCCGACATCATCGCCGCGATCGAAACCGGGCGGCAGGCGATCGCGTTGCTGCCGACGAACTCACCGGACCGGGCCTGGATGAACTCCCACCTCTGCAGCGCACTGCGCAGCCTGTTCTTCGTGAACGGCCGGGTCGAAGACCTGCGGGCGTCGATCGATGCGGGCCGGGCCGCGGTCGCCGTGCGCTCCCTGCGCAGCGTCCACGACCTCGGCCACGCGACGAACCTGGCCGGTGCGCTGGCCGACATGGCCTACCACACCGGCGAACCGCACTACGCGGACGAGGCGATCCAGATCATGCGGGACACGATCGAACGGACGCCGGCCACCGACCGGTACCGGCCCAGCCGGTTGAGCAACCTCAGCAACCTGCTCCAGCGCACCCGCGCGCCCCACTCCCGAAGCGCCGCCGACGAGGCCGTGCGGCTCGCGCGCGATGCGGTCGGGCTGACCGATCCGGCCGCCCCCGGGCTGGAGTTCCATCAGCTGGCCCTGGCCGACGCGCTGCTCGCCCGGCACGCCCACTCGGCGTCGCCGGCGGATCTCGACGAGGCGGTCGCGGCGTACCAGCACGCCGCCGGCCAGCAGTCGGGCGCGCCGGACTGGCGCATCGCCGCGGCGCGGGAGTGGGCCTCGCTGGCCGCCCGGCGGGGGCAATGGGCGAAGGCCGTCGACGGGTACGTCAGCGCCGCCGACCTCCTCGACGTCGCCATCTGGCCCGGCCTGGACCGCGAGGATCGCGAACGGAAGCTGCTCAACGTCGCCCGCGACCTCGGCACCGGCGGGGCGGCCAGCGCCCTGAACGCCGGCCGGGCCGGCACTGCCGTCAGCCTCGTCGAGGCGGGCCGGGCGGTCATCTGGGCCCAGCTGCTGAACTCCCGCACCGACCTGACCCGGCTGTCGGCGGCGAACCCGCAACTGGCGGTCCGCCTCGACGCCGTGCGCCGGAGCATGGCGACCCGATCAGACGACTGACCCGGCCGCACAGCCGAACAGTTCCGGGTCCCGGGCGTGCTTTGGTGAGACACCCAACGTGGTTGCGAACGGAGGTCACCAGGTGCGACGCCTCTCCCGGCGGATGATCGCCGTCCTCGCCGCAGCCGTCGTGGTGATCGTCGCCGCCGGTATGGCGATCATGCTGCTGCATCCGTGGCGCACCGACGGAGGCGGTGGCGGGGCGGCGGCCGGGCCGCCGGAGATCGTCGTCGTGCGCACCTCGGCCGACCCCGGCGAGCAGCAACGCCTCGACGACGTCACGAGACTCCTGACCGGGCTCCCCGGACGGTTCGCTGCCGGTGACGCCGAGGTGCTGGCCGGCGGGGTGCGCGAGGAGTTTCCGGACGTACGCGGCGCACTGCCCGCCGGCACCGTGCTCATCGTCGACCCGGCGACGTGGCGGCGCACCGGCGCGGTTGCCTCCGTTGCCGTGAGCGCCCAGCCGCCGGGCACCGCGGCCAGCCGGTTCATCGTCGTCGTGGTGTTCGAGGACGGCGCCTGGCGGGTGCTGTCCACCACACCGATCAAGGCGGCGGCGTGAGCCGGGCCGCGCGGGCCGCGCTCGCGCTGCTGATGGCCGCCGCCGCGGGAGTCGTCGCCGCCGGGCCGGCCCGGGCCGACGCGACCACCCCGCCGGCAGACTGTGGCAAACGGGTGCACCTGGCGGCACCGGAGAAGGGCCGGGACGGTTCGGTACCGCAGCCGCGCCCCCACGCCGATGGCCACTACACGCCGATCCTGCTGGTCCACGGCTGGCGCGGCAATCCCGACATGTGGTCCCAGCCGACGAACATGTCCACGCTGAAGCTCGAGCCGTCGGTCAATCACAGCCTGCTGGGCAACCTGCAGAAGTTCGCCGGCGCGGCCGTCTACACCCTCGACTACAGCGACGTCGCGCAGAAGTGGTTCCGGGAGCCCGGTGCCGGCGGCGACCAGTTCGTCGCGGCCGAGCAGTGCCTCACCGGCAACGCCGCTTTCAAGGGCCACAAGCTGATGGTCGTGGCCCACTCGATGGGCGGCCTCATCACCCGCTGGGCGCTCAGCGACGCCGCGCCCGACGGTGCGGCCCGGCGCGGCCGGGTCGGGCTCATCATGACGCTGGGCACGCCGTACGAGGGCTCGATCATCGCCGGTCTCGGCACCGTGCTGTTCGACACCGCGGTCCAGGTCGGCGCGAAGGTCGACAAGCGGATCGCCACCATCGTCGCGATCATGCACGTGCTCATCACACTGTGCCGCGACGTCAACGGCTTCGGGCCGTGCGACGTCCTCAACTACGTCATCGACGCCTATGCCGCGGCCAAGGCGCTGTCGTACGGCAGCCCGGAAATGCGCGCTCTGTCAGCATGGCCGAAGGGCACCGACGTCGAGACGCTGGCCAGCCGGACGATCATCGAGCAACACTCGCTGTTCTTCCTCAAGGGCCCGGACGCCGACGTCGGCGACGCCGTCGTCGACACCTTCTCGGCGACGTCCGGCGACCACCCGGAGCGAGTCTCCGAGTGCCGCCTCACCGACTCCCCCGTCGCCGCACTGTGGGACTCGCTAATGGTCGACGCCGGGCAGAAGAGCGACCTCGACGCCCGCACCTACTGGCCCCTGGCCGTGCTCGGTGCCTGCTTCCACACCAACGAGGCCCGCCTCATCCAGCACGTCAACGAGATCCTCGGCGTCGTCGGCGACGAACTGGCCAAGAGCGAGCCCAGCTACGCGTACCTCACCGGCGACACGCTCGCCGTGGTCCGCAACGACCGCGTCGCCTACCAGGTGCCCGGCGCCTTCCGCGGCGATCCGGGCTGGACCGATAACGGCCGCTACGCCTATGCCGTCACCACCGGCGGTCAGCTGGCCTTCCTCGACACCGCGACCGGCGAGCAGGGCACCGTCCGCTGCAAATGCGAGGAGGCCGTGCCCGTCGACAGTTCCCGCGTCGCCTGGGTCGACAGCGCCGGCAAGGTCACCGTGCAGGACCTGCGTGACCGCACCGTCGCCGCCCCGATCGCTGTCGCCCTACCGGCTGGCCGGCGCCCCCGCCACGTCCTGGCCGGCGGTCACGGTGGCTACGCGCTGCTCGCCGGCGACGACCTGTACTGGGTCGACGCGGCCGGGAAGGCCCGGCTCGTGCACTCGTTCCCCGCCGTCGAGGAGGTGTTCGCCGCCGCGACCGACGGCGGAAAGCTCGTCTACGAGGTCGTCGAGGCCATGGGTGACTGCGCCCATCCGAGCCCAGTGTTCTTCACCGACCTCGCGACCATGACCACTACCGCGACGAAGACCGGCGCGCTGCAGCCCGGCCCCGGCGACGACGCCGACGTCGGCCTGCGCGACGCGTGGTGGGGCCGCGACGGCAGGCTCTACGCGACCCTGTCGAGCTGGGTCTGCGACCCCTACGGCGGGATCCCGATCATGCCGGCCAGCCTGTGGCGGCTCGACGGCGACACGTGGGTCAGCGTCGACGGCGGCCCACTGCAATCGGTGCGGCAGGTCACCGGCACGCTCAAGGCCGTCGTGGTCGAGAACGGGACGCTGTACAGCGAATTGAACGGCAAGGGCACGCAGATCGCCAACGACGTTCGCGGCATCGCCATGCCTGCCGGCATCACCGACCCGACCGCCGTCCCGACCGGCAAATCCCGCGGCCAGGCGACCGGGCCGTGCCTGAACGCCGCCGACTTCAAGAAGGTCGCCGACAAGGAAGGCCCGACCATCTTCGAGGGCGCACCGGTGCACTTCGCCGTCTCCGGGGACGTGACGTGCCAGAGCGGCTACGCCTACGCCCAGGTGACGGGATACTCGATCGACTGGATCATCCTGCGGTATGGGGACGGCAACTGGCACTGGGCGGCGGACCCCTACTGGCAGCAGTACGGCGATCGAGCCGCCGTCTGCTCGGCCGTGCCGCAGAAGATTCGCACGGCGATGCGCTGCTGACCAATGTCCTGCCGAACGAGCGCTAGGGTCGCAAGATGGCCGGTCGGTCGCTCATCGACGCCGTGCGGGCGCGGGTCGAGGCATACACGAGGCATGGCGACGCGGGCGCCGTGCTCGCCGACGAGGCCGTGGACGACGCGGGCGCGCTGCTGTCGACGGTCGCCGACGATCCGGGCGGACCACCGGCCGAGGTGCTGGAGGCGGTGGGACGGCTTTTCTGGTGCCGGTATCAGGCCCAGCCGTCCGGCGAGAGTTACGACGACCTCCGTCTCGCGCTGGAAATCTTCACGGAGCTGGCCGAGTCCGACCCGGAGCTGATTCCCGGCGAGCTCAGAGCATCGATGGACGATGTGGGCAGCGATGCCGAGCCGGTCGAGCCGGACAGCTATGAGGATCTCGCTGAAGAAGCCGACCGGATGTTGAGCTATGCGCGATCGACCGGCGATGACGGCGCGTTCGACCGGGCGATCGAACTGCTGAGACGGATCGTGCAAGACGGCGATCCGACCGGGGGTTCGCACCTGACGAACCTGGCGATGGCCCTGCGGGTGCGGTTCACCCTGACTGCCGACGTGGCCGACCTCGATGCGGCGGTGCGGTACGCACGGGCGGCGCTCGACGCCACCCCGCGCGCTCATCCCCGACGGGCCGATCGCCAGATGAACCTCGCGATCGCGCTGCAGATCCGCTTCGAGCAGGGCGGCGAACCCTCGCGGCTCGAGGAGGCGATCGGCCTGATGCGCGAAGTGGTCGCGGCGACGGCCTTGGACCACCCGGACCGCTGTGCCTACTTGAGCGACCTGAGCGGAGCGTTGCATACGCGGTACCAGCGCACCGGCGACGTCGGCGATCTGGAGCGGGCCGTCGACCTCGGCCGCGAGGCGCTGTCGACCATGCCCGGCGACCACCCCGAACGTGGGGTGCTGCTCGGGACGTTCGGCCTCGTGCTCGACGCACAATTCCAGGTCGCCGGGCGGCCAGGGGATCTCTCGGACGCCATCGCCGCGTACGCGGAGGCACTCGAGCTGACGCCGCCGAGCGATCCCTCGTACCCGCTCGCGCTGTCCAACCTGGCCGGCGCCGTGCAGGCGCAGTTCCGGCACACGGGCGGCCTCGAGCACCTCGACCGCACCATCCAGCTGATACGCCGCGTTGTTGCGGCCGGCTCGGGCCACCCGCTGCACTGCGGCTTCCTGTCCAATCTGGCAGTCGCGCTCGACGCTCGTTACGCCCGCACACAGGAGCTCGCCGACCTGGACGAGGCGGTGCGAGCGGTCCGGTCGGCGGTCGCCGTCGTCCCCGGGCCGGACCACCCGGACCTGCCGCAGTATCTGTCGAACCTCGCCGCGGTGCTCCTGCACCGCTTCGAACAGACCCGGGACGTTGCCGACCTCGACACCGCGATCGACGCGGGACGACGCGCGGTCGCCGCCGGCACCAACGGTGACCTGGCGCAGGCAGTTCGCCTGAACAACCTCGGCATCGTGCTACAGACCCGGTTCGACCACGCCCACGATCCCGACGACCTTGACGAGGCGGTGCACGTCGCCCGCGCCGGCGTCGAAGCCACGCCCGCCACGTACCCGCAGCGCGTCATGCACGTGTCCAACCTCGGCAAGGCGCTGCAGATGGTCGCGAGTCACACCGGCGACCGTGCAGCCCTCGACGAGGCCATCGCGACACTGACCGAAGCCGTCGGCGACGCGCGGTCCGGCGATCCGCTGCGGGCGGCCGCCCTGGCCAATCTCGGCCATTGTCTGTGCGATCGCTTCCGGCTCACCGGCGCGGCCATCGACCTCGACCGGGGTCTGGCCGCGCTGCAGTCAGCAGCCGAGGTGACAGCCGCGCCGAGCCGGCTACGGCTGATCGCGGCCGTCGGCTGGGCCTCGACCGCGGCTGAGTACGGTACGTGGGCATCGGCCGTCGGCGGCTATCGGGCCGCGATCGACATCCTGCCCGTCCTGGCCTGGCGAGGGTCCGGCCGAGCCAGCCGCGAGTGGATTCTGGCCAAGGTGCCCGATGTCGCCCGCGACGCGGCCGCGGCCGCGGTCCGCACCGAAGGCGGAACGAGCGCTGTGGTGCAGCTCGAACATGGTCGCGCCGTCCTCTGGTCCCAACTGCTGGATCTCCGCACGGACCTGACCACGCTCCAGCGACTCGATCCGGGCCTCGCCGGTCGGCTCCGTACCTGCGCCGCCGGCCTGGCGAGTACGTCTTAATACTGGTGGCTGCTGTAGGTGATGTAGCCGTCGTCGCCGCCCGCGTAGAACAGCTCCGGATCGGCTTCCCGTAGTGGCAGGCCGGTGCGGAAAAGCTCGACGAGGTCGGGGTTGGCGAGGTAGGCCCGGCCGTAGGAGATGAGGTCGGCGCCGCGCGTGAGCCAGGTCTGGCCGGCGGCCTGGTCCGCCGGCCGGCCGACGATGCCCGCCGACGGGTTGACGACGTAGGTGCCCGGCCACTCCTTGCGCAGCACGTCGAAGAGTTCGCGGTCGCCGTTCATCAGGGTGTGCACGTATGCCAGGCCCAGCGGTGCGAGCGCCCGGTAGAGCTCGGTGTAGAGGCCGAACGGATCGTCCTCGACGATGTCCCAGATCGTGCCGCCCGGAAAGAGCCGCAGTCCCACCCGCTCGGCGCCGATCGCGGTGGCGGTGGCTTCGACCGCCTCCACGGCGAAGCGGATGCGTCCGGTGAGCGAGCCGCCGTACTCGTCCGTACGCTGGTTGACGTTGGAGGACAGGAACTGCTGGATGAGATAGCCGTTGGCGCCGTGCAGCTCCACGCCGTCGAACCCGGCGTCGATGGCGCGGCGGGCGGCCTGCGCGTAGACCGCCGCCTCGCCCTGCACCTCACGCCGGCTCAAGGCTCGCGGCACCGGCGCGGGGCGGGGCCCGGCCGGTGTGAAGACGTCGGCCGGTAGGCGCACGGCCGATGGAGCGACGGGCACGAAGCCGGTGGTGTCGGGATGCCCGACCCGGCCGCCGTGCATGATCTGCGCGAAGATCCGCCCACCGTTCGCGTGCACCGCCGCGGTGACCGGCCGCCAGGCCTCGACGGCCGCGTCGCTGTGCAGGCCCGGGGTGTGCGGGTTGGACTGGCCCGGCCGGCTCGGCTGGGCGCCCTCGGACACGATGAGGCCGGCCGTGGCGCGCTGCGCGTAGTACGTTGCGGTGCTCGGCCCGGCCAGGCCGTCGCGCGTGGCCCTGACCCGGGTCATCGGCGCCATGACGACACGGTTGGGCAGGCGCAGCGGGCCGAGATCATAGGGTTGCAGAAGCGAAACCACGGGGTCCTCCGGTACAGCGACACTGTGACGCTGTGAACCGTAAAACCTCACGTTGACGTCAGGGGCAAGTGCGCGGCGGCGGAGCGCCTGACTCCGGGCGCGCCGCCACCGCCGGCGAGTGCTGGCACCTGCGGACTCTTAATCTGCGGGGTTGTAGGTTCAAGTCCTACGCGGCGTACAACGCGAGATAGGCCATGGCCTGGGCAAGAGCCTGGCGGTCTGAGTTGATCTACGAGGCACGCCGCCGTGGCGAGAACCACCCACCTACGGCTGGAAGTCGACGGCTCGCATCGAACAGCGAGCCCTTCGCTTTTATAACCGCTCGAGTCGCGTCCGTCCGGGCTGAACGCGGCATCCGTGGACCCGTCAGTGATCCGCTCGAACTCACCTCTCCTTGGACGAGGCGATGAGGCGATGAGGCAGCCTGGGCCAGCTCACTCAAAGATAGCTACCCGGGCACGCCTTGTGATATCGACGGCTCAGGACGAGACTCGACCAAGCATGTTCGAGCACATATTGCGCGAAGGAGCGTCCGGTGGCACTACAGTTCCTCGGCAAAAACCCTGACAGCCCGGACGGCGACTCGCCGACCATCTATCTGGACCGGACCACCGACTCGTACATCGTCCAGGGATGGAAGGTCACCGACCCGGAGCGGCTGGCCCAGCTCAGCCTCCCCGAGCACGAGACCGTCATCGAGCTGCCGCGACGCATGGTGCAGTTCTTCCTGGAGGTGAACGGTGGCGGCGCCAACCATTGATCAACTGCTCCGCGGCTGCTCGAGCTCCGCTGTGCACCTCGAAATGCGCGACGGGTACGACCGCACCGACCCGAACTTCATCGCCTGGCAATACGGCCACCGCGACGACCCAGCCGACCGGACCTCGTGGTGGCGGCCCTGGCTCGACCTGATCACGGAAGTTGTCGCCCGCGGCGTTGCGATTCGCCGCGCCCGGATCGTCTCCGAACCCATCAGTGAGTACATCCGCTTCGAGTACGACGGCACTTTCACCAACGTTGCCGCCGGCGAGCAGATCCGCTGGCTGCCACGCCGCGAGGCCACCGACCTGGCCCTGCCCGGCAACGACTTCTGGCTCTTCGACGGCACCATCCTGCGCATCGGCCACTTCAACGGCGACGGCCGCTCAACCGGCCACGAGATCGTCACCGACCCGGACGTGATCAAGCTGTGCAGCCAGGCGTTCGAGGCGGTGTGGGAGCGCGCGGTCCCGCACGAGCAGTACCAGCCCGCGTAGCACCGACCAGCAGACCCGCGCTGTGGCATCGCCGTCATCGAGCGCCCGTGAGGCCCTCAAGGCGCTCGGACGTCGCCTCCGCGAGATCCGAACCGATGCGAGTCTGACGGGGCGGCGCCTCAGCGGCGTCGTCGGCTGGCACGAGTCGAAGGTCAGTAAGATCGAGCACGGCCGGACCACACCGACCCCCGACGACATCCGGGCCTGGTGCCAGGCGTGCGGAGTACCCGACGAGGCAACCGCCCTCATCGCCCAGCTCCGCGACGTCGAGGGCATGTTCGTCGAGTGGCGGCGGATGGAACGCGCCGGCCTGCGCCCCGCCCAGGAGCGGGTCGTACCGCTCTGGGAACGCACCCGATCGTTCCGGATCTACAACCCGCGCCTCATCCCCGGGCCGATCCAGACCCGCGCCTACATCGCCGCCCTGCTGGCCGGCCTTGCGGTCCGCCGGAACATCCCCGGCGACATCGACGACGCGGTGCAGGTCCGGGTCGACAAACAGCAGGTCGTCCACCAGGGCGGCCGGTTCGCGATCATCCTCGAAGAGAGCGTGCTGCGCTTCCCGATCGGCGGCCCCGTCACCATGGCCGGCCAGCTCGGATACCTCCTGACCGCGACATCGCTGCCCGCGGTGTCGCTCGGCATCATCCCGCTCGACGCGGACCGGTCCACGATGTGGCCGGTCGAAGGCTTCTGGATGTTCGACGACTCCACCGTCACCGCGGAGCTGGTCTCGGGCCACCTCACGATCACGCAGCCGCACGAGATCGCCATGTACGCCGACGTGTTCCGCCGGCTGGCCGACCTCGCCGTCTACGGCGCCGACGCACGCACATTGATCACCCGGGCGATCGCGGTCCTGGACGATGCCAGCGAATGAGTTGGAGCAAGTTCGAGCACACTCGTTGAGACCGCTCGCTCCGTAGCCCTAGCGTCACTGGCGAGGTTCGATGGCGGACGGCGATCCACATAGGGCCCAACAGCGCGGCGGATGAAGGCCGGCGGCAGCACAGTCGCCCCGGCTGAACACTCCGCCACGGGACCACATCCGCCGCGCACCCGAAGACCGAGGGCGGCTGATGCTGCACAGGCTGTTGTCGGCCGCCCTCCTCCGCATCCAAGGGGACGGATGGACATCGCAACGTTGCTCCGAGAGGGCCAGCAACATCGCAAACAACCAGGCAGCGGGGCGGGCGATGTGTGCGGGCGTCCGCGCCCCTGCAACGAATGGCGGCTCGCGCGAGCAACAGCCCTCGTGCTCATCCACGCCGGGCTCCGTGACGGTCGAGCGAGAGAACCGTGGTGACCGGCGGGCCGGGCGGCAACACGGTCCGGCCGACACTCACGGTCGGCGAGCTGCTGTCCCTGGCCCAAGACGACTACCTGTACGGCTTCGGTGCCGTCCGCTTCCGCGTGACCGAGGTGCCAGAGCGGCAGAACCTTCCGGGGTTTCTTGAGGCGACCGGCTTCGAGCTCTCCACGGCCGGCAGTCGAAAGCCAGGCGAGCGGACGCTCTTCGTCCGGGAGGACGCGCTCGACAAGATCCGTGCGCTGTCCAACGTCGACTGATCCGAGAGGTGACCATCGTGCACCAGCTCATCGCCGCCCCGTTCCTCGACGAGGGGCACCTGATCCTGCGGCCCGGCAGCGAGCAGGGCATGCGCATCCCGGCCGGGCACTACGACGAGCTCCGCCAGGCAGCGGAGGCCAACGGCGTGGTGCCGGACTGGCTGTGGTCGGCCGCCCGGGACGGCTGGAGCCTCGACCTTGCCGGACGACAGCTCAACGACGCCGTCTGCGTCCGCAACCCGGGCCAGTTCGGCTATGGGCGGGCGACGTGGGAGCTCAACCTCGGCTGCAACTACGACTGCGAGCACTGCTACCTGGGCCTGAAACGGTTCGAGGGCATGCACTGGGAGCAGCGGGTCGCCGTGCTCAACGTCCTTCGCGACGCCGGTGTGGTGTGGTTGCAGATGACCGGCGGGGAGCCCCTCATCGACCGGCTGTTCGTCGACAGCTACCACTACGCGTGGGACCTCGGGATGATGATCTCGATCTCGACGAACGCGTCGCGGCTCTGGCGGCCGGAAATCCTCAACCTGCTGCGGGAGCGGCCCGCGTACCACATCACGATCAGCGTCTACGGCGCGACCGCAGACACCTACGACGCGCTCGTGCGTCGCCGCGGCGCGTTCGCCACGTTCCACCGCGGGATCACCGCCGCCGCCGAGGCCGGGCTGCCGATGAACTTCAACCTCCTCGCCACCACCACGAACGACACCGAGGTCGACGGCATGCGCGCCCTCGCCGAAGACCTCGGCGTGCCGTACCACGTGTTCAGCAACATGGCCCCGACCATCCAAGGCGACGCCAACCCCCTCGCGGTCCAGTCGATCCCGCTCATCGCCGACCGGAAGCCGTTCACCGGCTGCAACGCCGGGCACACGTTCTTCCACGTCGACCCGCACGGCAAAGCGTCGCTGTGCAAAATCGGCCGGAAGCCGAACATCGACCTCCTCGCCGAAGGCGTGGATGGTCTGCGCCGACTCGGCGGCATCGCCGACCAGTTGCTCACCAGGCAGGGCGGATGCACCGGATGCACCGTCCAAGGCACGTGCGGCACCTGCATGCCGCTGGTGCAGCTGTACCGGCAGGCGAAGTCGCCGATGGAGCGCTACTGCCAGCACCGAGAAACTGGGGAGGTGATCATCAATGGCACCCGTAGCAGCACCGCGACGTCCGCGGACGGCGGTACCCGTCACGATCTCGCGACGTCCGCCGGAACCGCCTGCTGACGTGACGGAGATACAGTTCGTCAACGTCGAGCAGACCGTCCTGGCCAACAACAAGTGCGCCTGCAACGCCGGCGACGACCAGCCGTACTGACCCGCAACGCACGAACGAGGAGTGGTCTCGGCTCGTCTGCCGGGACCGCCCTCGTGTCCGGGTACCGTGGTCGGTCGGCACGCAGAACGGAGAGCAGGGTGCACACTCGCGTCAGCTGGGCCGAACTACCCGACCAGGTCCGGCGGCTGATCGAGCACGAGACCGGCCCGTTCGCCGCCGGCATGCACATGCCCTCCGGCAGCAACTGCCTCCTCGCCCTGGCCATGACCACCGAGGGCGGCGACCGGTACTTCCTCAAAGGCGTCCCCGACACCGCCCGGGCCGTCCGCACGCAGACCCTGGAGGCGCTCGTCAACCCGTACATCCGCGACCTGTCCGCGCCGCTAAAGTTCCACGTCGCCGCTGCGGGATGGGACGTCCTCGGGTTCCGGTACCTTGCCGAGCACCGGCACGCTGACCTCCGGCCCGGCTCGCCGGACCTGGACCTGATCGCGAATCTGCTCGGCCGGCTCGCGGCGGTGTCACCTCCCGAGGGCCTGGCGTTGCGGACGATGTCCGACCGGTACGCCAACTACGCCGGCGACCATGCGGACCTGCTCGACGGGGCGACGATCGCGCACACGGACATGCAGGCCCACAACATCCTGATCGGGTCGACGGCCCGGCTCGTCGACTGGGCCTGGCCAACCCTCGCTGCAGCGTGGGTCGACACGGCGTTCCTGGCCTTGCACATGATCCGGGCCGGGCACCACCCCAAGGACGCCGAGCGGTGGGCGGAGACGGTGCCGACCTACGCAACCGCCGCGGACGAGGCGGTATCCACGCTCGTGGCCGGGAACGTCGCGGTCTGGGACGAGATCGCCTCGGCAGACCCCAAGCCGTGGAAGCTCGACGTCTTCGACGCCGCGCGCCGCTGGGCGCACCACCGCGGCCTGTAGCCGCTGCGTGGAGTAGCCGCGCTTCGGCAAGTGCGCTCGCAGCCAGCTCGATCGCGTGCAGTCGACATCGCCGTGTTCCGATGTGGCTTGCGTTCAAGCGCAACCGGCCGTAGGGCGTCCGCGCCAGACATTGATCCGTGACTCGGCCGGGGTCACGGTACGTCGTTCCAGGTCACGCAACGCCTGTTCAGCAACGGGATCCTACCGTCGATGGGCTCGCCGTCTGCGATAACGACAACTGCGCGCTGATGGCAAACGTCTGGCCAACGTTGAAGATCGAACTCGCCTGCCGCAGCAACGGCGCACCCGCAGCCACGTGGCCATCCATGCGTCGAGGTCTTGGCCGCGGCGTTCGGTGAGCAGCCCGGCGAACTGCTCGACCCGTTCGGCGAGGACGGTGAGGTGCGCGCAGGCGGTGAGGAAGTCGTGTCTGTGGTCTCGGTGCTGGGCGGGCAGATCGGCGTGTTTGGTCATCAGCCAGGCGACCAGCCGGCGTGGTGACGGCGGCTTGCGTGCCGCGTCGGCGCGGCCCTGGTTGAGATAGCGGACCAGGAGGTTCGCGCTGCCGGTAAAGCCGAGCTCGCGGAGCTCGGCCAGCAGCCGGGTCGACGGCACGCCGGGGTCTTCGGCGCGGCGGCGGCGCAGATGATCTCGGAACGGGTCGACGAGGGTGTCGCGGTAGCGCGGCGGGCGTTGCAGGTGTTCGGCTGTGGCCGCGCGGGCGCAGCGTTTCACGGTGTTCAGCGCCCAGCCGAACCGCCAGGCGCACTCGAGGAGGCCGTGGCCTTGGCCGAGGAGGGCATGCACGGCCCGGTGCCGCTCAAGGGTGCGTTCGTCCAATGGCTGCGCAGGCCGGGCCGTCACGCCAGCAGCCACTGTGAGCGATCACCGTCTTCTCCACGGCCCTGACCAGGTTTGCCCACAGATGCCACCGGTCCCTGACCTGCACCGCGTGTGGTGCGCCAGTGCGGATCGCCTCGGCATACGCCGCAGACCCGTCACGGCAGACGACCCGCACCCCGGGATGCTCGCGCAGCCACGCGGCCAGGGTGTCCGCCTTGCGATCGGGCAGGACGTCGACCCGGCGGTGCGTGACCGCGTCGATCAGCAACGTCGCATACCCGCGGCCGCGACGCAGCGCGAAGTCATCAACGCTCAGCACCGCCGGAACCGGTCCCTCGGGCACCGGCAGACCGAGCAGGACCCGCAGCACGGTGCACCGCGAGATCCGCACGCCGAGGCGGTGCAACACCGCTGCGCCAGCCCGCCCCGCCACCAGGACCGCGAGGTCGCCGACCAGCGCGGTCAGCTGCCGGATCCGACGCCCCCACCGGGTCGTCAGGTCGGGCACCTGTTCCCGGAACGTCTGCTGCGAGCAGTCTGCGGTCAGGCACCGCAGCCGCCGGACCCGCACCTCGAGCACGACACCACGCCCTCCAACCGGTAGTGCAACAAGCCGCCGAAGGTGATACGCATGCACCCGCCCGGTCGGCGCACCACACGCCGGACACCCCACCGACGTCCGCTGCGTCCTCGCCGACACGCGCACAACCCGGCCCTCATCGACCACCTCATCGATGACCAGCGAAGACAGCTCCGGCAGCAGCACCCTGACCCAGGCAAGATCGCACCACCGTCAGTCTTCCGCCTGGCCATCGACCCCAATCGACCGGCACCACCGTTTCTGCGCCAGAGCCGTTATTTTTACAGTCCCCGCCAGGCCTCGACGGCCGCGTCGCTGTGCAGGCCCGGGGTGTGCGGGTTGGACTGGCCCGGCAGGCTCGGCTGGGCGCCCTCGGACACGATGAGTCCCGCCGTGGCGCGCTGGGCGTAGTACGTTGCGGTGCTCGGCCCGGCCAGGCCGTCGCGCGTGGCCCTGACCCGGGTCATCGGCGCCATGACGACACGGTTGGGCAGGCGCAGGGGGCCGAGATCATAGGGTTGCAGAAGCGAAACCACGGGGTCCTCCGGTACAGCGACACTGTGACGCTGTGAACCGTAAAACCTCACGTTGACGTCAGGGGCAAGTGTGCGGTGGCGGCGCGCTGACTCCGGGCGCGCCGCCACCGCCGGCGAGTACTGGTTCCTGTCGGCTCGGCGTTGCGGTCAGTTGTAGGCGGGGTTCATCGGCCAGACCTTCAGGTTCTTGACGGTCGCGTTGCCGTCCGTCCACACCTGCACGCCGAGGGAGTCGGTCCGCAGCGGGTAGACCCGGCTGGTGATGGCGCGGCGGTCGTTCGCGTACGCTTCGATCATCGACTTGTCCACGTAGATGTCGAGTTTGAGGTTCTGCCCGGCGAGGTTGAGCGGGCCGCCTTGGACGCCGAGGTTGGTGTACAGGCTGGATCGGTTGCCGGACTTGGTGCGGTCGATGGACAGGGTTTGCGTGCCGGCGTCGTAGTAGAGCGTCGTCTCTTCGGTGCCGTCGGGGCTACGGCGTAGTTTGATGCCGTAGCGTCCGCTGCCGGTCATCTCCAGGGTGATGTGCAGCATGTCGCCGCGGACGGCGGAGAGTTGCTGGTTCGCGGCTTGGATACTGCTGTCGGTGGTGATGGACACCTCCGGTGTCGTGGTTTTGTGCAGCGTGGTGAGTTCAGGCAGCGCTTTGACGGCGACGTCGCCGTCGGAGCCCTGTGACAGCACGATCGGCAGACCGGCGTTGTGGGCCCAGCCGGAGTCGTAGCGTGCCTGTTCGGTGCGCTTGTCCTGGGCGATGGAGAAGACGACGGAGCGTCCCTGCTGGTCGACGAAGCCACTGGGGCCGGTGAAGTGCTCGCCGTAGTCCCACAGGCGCGGGACGGTGGAGTCCGGTGTGAAGGTTCGGCTGGTTGGGTTCCAACTGCCGATCCAGTACCAGACGTACTTGACGTTGTAGTCGCTGCCGGACGTCCACATGGGATTGGTGAGCAGGACGTACTTGCCGTTGCCGAGGGGCAGGAAGACGGGCAGTTCCCACACCTGGCCGGTCTTGGGGTAGGCGGCTACGTCGCCGACCATGAGCGGGCCGGAGTAGGTCCAGTTGGTGGCGTCGGTCGAGGTGTAGAGCAGTGCGGTGCCGCCGACGTCGGCCCCGGCGGTGGTCTGGACGCCGGAGCCGACGAGCTGATACCAGGTGTTGCCCTCGCGCCAGACGAACGGATCGCGGAATTCACCGAAGCGGACTTTGCGGCCGGCTCCGACGTTGAGGCCGGCGGATTGCACGGTGACGGGGGCCGGGTCGATGGTCCAGTTGTTCAGGTCGGTATCGGTCTGCCAGTTCGGGTCGCGGGCGATGCCGGTGCGCTGGTTGGGTGATACGGAGTCGTCGCCGGCGGTGATGAACAGCAGCGGTTTGCCGGAGGCGTCGACGGCGGCGCTGCCGCTCCAGACGCCGTCGGGTGCGGCTGTGCCGGCGGTGGGTACGAGCGCTACGGGGGCGTCGCGCCAGTGCACCATGTCGGGGCTGATGCCGTGGCCCCAGCTGATGTTGTGCCAGTACGGTCCGTGCTGGTTGTGCTGGTAGAACAGGTGGTACTGGCCGTTGGCGTACATCGGGGCGTGTGGCTCGTTCATCCAGTGTTCGGGAGCCATGAAGTGGTACTGGGGGCGGTAGATGTCGCCGTCGTAGCGGCTGCGGCGCATCGCGAGGTCGGGGGTGGGCACGGTCGCGACGGACTGATATGCGGCGCTGACCTCGGCGGCGGTCAGTGCGCGGCTGCGCAGTTTCACCTCGTCGAGGAGCCCGGCGAACATGTTGACGGTGAAGGTGCCGTTGATGACGACGCCCTGGTTGTGCCGACCGATCTGGAGATTGCCGGTGTAGGGGGTGATCCCGCCGGCGGGTGTGGTCAGGGTGCCGGCGAGGACGCCGTTGAGGTACACCCGCATGGTCTGTGACGGCGCGTCGAAGGTCGCGACGATGTGCTGCCAGCGGTCGCGGACCAGCGGTTTGGCCGCGTCGGCCCACAGTGTCTGCCAGGTGCCGGCGATGCCGGCCTGGAACGACCAGGTGCCGTGCCGGCCGATGCCGAGGATGAAGCCCTGCCGGGCGCCTTCGTCGTGCTGGTCGATGATGGCGGAGAGCTTGTGGTCGTCGCCCCATTCGAACGCGCGGGGTGCGACCCATGCCTCGAGGGTCAGCGCCTGCGTCGGGGTGGCCAGGCCGGAGCGGGAGATCCAGGTGGAGTAGCCGTCCAGCAGCAGGGCGTTGGAGGCGACGCCGGGGCGGCGCATGGGCGGCGTTGACGGCTTGTAGACGGCGTTGTTGAACACGTAGTTGATCGGGTCGTCGCGGCCGGAGACGCTGTCACGGGCCACCGAGCTGGCGGTTTCGTCGAACGACCAGTGGGCCAGCAGGTCGCTCGGTACCGGACCGTCGAGCCGGACGTCGTCGAGGTTGAGGTGGCCCCAGCCGCCGGTCGCGCTATCCACCACCCGCAGATACAGCGCCTGCCCAAGGTACGCCGAGGCATCCCAGTTGACCCGCTGATACACCTCGTCGTTGCGGCCCGTCGACCGGAACAGCACCGCCCCGTCGGAGGCCCGGACGAGGGCGACGTACAGGTTGGTGGCGTCATTGCCACCGCCGAGCAGGAAACTCACCTGACCCGTACCGCTCAACTGGAACTGACTCGACGTCAGCGTGCCCACCGCGGCGTCACCACCGGAACGGAAACCCCACACGTGCGCGGCACCATGCTGGCCGAAGCAGCACCCCCACCCCCAACCCGTCTCCGTCGTCACAGCATTGTTGAACGCCGTCCCCGTCACGGCCCACCCGCTCAGATCTCCCGTCTCGAAGTCCGGGTTGGTCAAGCCGGCGACGGTCTGCGTGTCGTAGACGCGCACATCGTCGAGGTTGAGGTGGCCCCAGCCGCCGGTCGCGCTGTCCACCGCCCGCAGATACAGCGTCTGGCCGAGGTACGCCGAGGCGTCCCAGTTGACCCGCTGGTAGCTCTCGTCGTTGCGGCCGGTCGCCCGGAACAGCACCGCCCCATCGGAGGCCCGGACGAGGGCCACGTACAGGTTGGCGGCGTCATTGCCACCGCCGAGCAGGAAACTCACCTGACCCGTACCGCTGAGCTGGAACTGACTCGACGTCAGCGTGCCCACCGCAGCGTCACCACCCGAACGGAAACCCCAGACGTGCGCGGCACCGTGTTGACCGAAGCAGCACCCCCACCCCCAACCCGTCTCCGTCGTCACCGCATTGCTGAACGCCGTCCCCGTCACGCCCCACCCGCTCAGATCCCCCGTCTCGAAGTCCGGGTTGACGATGTCGGTCGGGACGGCGGCGTGGGCCGGTGACGGCGCCACGGCCGGTGCGAACAGCAGGAGGACCGTCAGGAGGCCGGCAGCGAACCGTCTCATCGGACCTACTCCTCTCCCAGAAGGAATGTGTCGGTCAGGTGAGCGTGACGTTGCCAAAACGTTTAATCAAGCCCTTCAACCCGCCCATTTCCTGCCAAAAAGTTTGGCTGTCGATCCGCTGTCGACGTCGGCCCCACAACGACGATCGCCGATCAACCGCGGCGCGGCTGATCGGCGATCACTGATGCGCGATGGCGTCCGGGTGGAGCGTCAGGGAGTCGGCCGGAGCACGTAGTTCGTGGTGTACGCCTGAATCTGGTCGGCGGTGCCGCTGTCGAGCACCTTCGTGTTCGTGGTGCTGCCGTCGAGCACGACGTGCTTCGTGGCCACGTTCGTCACGAAGTGGTTGTTGCTGATGAAGTTCCCGTCGCCGCCGGCCACCAGGATGATCGTGGGGGTGGCGCCGGAAGGCGTGATGGCCGCGGGCGGCACGTCGAAGGTGAAGATGTTGGTGGAGACCATGTTGTTGTCGCCGACCAGGTGGACCACGCCGTAGAGGTCGTCCTTGCCGTTGTTGAAGCCCTGCAGAGGCGGGAATCCTTCCGGTACCCGCCGGAAGTGGTTACTGGCGATGAGGTGCTCTTTGTTGACGCCCTCGAAGTCGATCATGCCGGGATAGAAGCCCTGGAACCGGTTGGCGGTGATCGAACACCTGGCGCTGGTCTTGAGGTGTACCACGCTGCGGCCGCGCGGGAAGATGTTGTTGCCCTGCACGAGCAGACCTTCGGCGTTCTCGGCGAAGATGGAGAACCCGACGAAGCCGGCGCCGATGTGGTTGTTGGTCACCTTGACGGCCTGTGAGGCGCCGGTGAGCTCGACGCAGCTGCCGCATTCGGCGATGAAGTTGTCGGTGACGTCGAAGGCGTCGGCGCCATTGTTGATGAGCGCGTGTTCGAGGTAGACGAAGCCCATGCCGGCGACCTTGAGCGAGTCGTTGTCCGACGCGATCCGGATGCCGACTTTGCCGTTCGTATAGGAGTTCTGGGTGGGCGTGAAGGCGAGTCCGTCGATACAGAAGTCGCGGAACTCGATGGAGCTGAGGCGGGGGGCGCCGCTCCGGCTGACGAGGAAGGCCTCGTGGTTGCCGTCGGTGTTCTCGACCTTGATGTGGCTGGCGCCGGGCCAGAGCTCGCGCCAGCCGGAGGTGTCGGCGGTGTTGTACCGGATGCTCAGCGAGGCGAAGCCGTGGCCGGAGCCCTTGATCTGCAGGTAGCTGATGTCGATGACGACGCGGGTCTTGAGCGAGTAGTCGCCGGGCGGGATGTAGATGACCGCCCCGGGCTTGGCGGCCTGGTTGGGCTGCTTGGCCTTGATGTCGGCGATGATGCTGTTGATCACCGCACCGATGTCGGAGTAGGCGGTCACGTTGGGGCGGCCCGGGATGGTCCAGGCGGTCACGTCGTACACAGTGGACACGGTCATCCACTGCCTCCTTTCCGGAGGAGTCGAGGGAGTGGGGTACAGGCCGCGCTACAGAACGCCGATGAGTCCGTGACCGGCGTGGGCCGACGGGCGGTGCGCGGCGCCGGGCAGCGCGGTGTTCGCCGAGCCCGACGACGTGGATCGTTCGTCTCGGGCGGGGCCGGTGAGGGGGCTGGCGAGAACCGGGATCGCCGCCAGCGCCTTGAGCACCTGGCGGCGATCGATCGGGTTGTTGGGCACGGGCATGGGCCACTCCTTGCCGAGGTAGCGGCGGGTGAGGTGCAGCGTGGAGATGCCGAAGGGTCCGATCGGCTTTGCGGCGGGCGGCAGCGCCTCATCCGCGATCTGGTGCGGCCAGTGGTGCCAAAAGGTTTTGTCATCACTGTGGCCGTGAGCGTATGACCACCGCGAGAAAACCGTCAAGCGTCGATCGTGTTACGCGCTACTCACATCGCGTGATCGGAACGCAACCCGCCAGCAGACCGCTTGACGCTGCACCACACACGGCAGTACCGTCGGCCAAATCGTTTTTGCATTTGACGGTACCGCTGCCGTAGCGCGCGGTGCCAGCAGCCGGGCGGTCAGCGACCGGGTCGTGGCGGGGCGACCGACGATCGCCGCACGACCGGGCACGGCATCGCCACGTGTACGGATTCCTCGCCGTGCGGCGGCGGCTGCTCGGCACCTGCGCCGATGATGTCGATCAAGGTGCGCACGGCCCAGGCGCCCATGTCGTAGTGCGGCAGCGCCACCGTGGTGAGCCCGGGGAACAGCCCGTCGGCGATGAGCTCCTGATTGTCGAACCCCACGATCGACAGGTCCTCCGGAATGCGCAGGCCGAGCTCGTGAGCGGCCCGGTAGGCGCCCATCGCCATGCGGTCGTTGAAGCAGAAGATCCCGGTCGGCGGCTGCGGCCGGCGCAGCAACTCGAGGGTTGCCCGGTAGCCGCCGGGCGTGTCGGACTCCTCGACGACGACGAGGTCCGGGTGCGCGGGGATGCCGGCCGCGGCGAGGGCCTGCCGGTAGCCGGTGTGCCGGCCATGGGTGGCGGGGATGTCGTCGATGTTGGTGGTGAAGCCGATGCGGCGGTGACCGGCGGCGATCAATTCGTGCACGGCGTCGCGGCCGCCGCCGACCTCATCCGGCACGACGGAGGGGTACCGCTGGTCGGCCGAACTGGCGTCGAGCAACACGATCGGCAGGCCGGCAAGCCGGTCGGGCACACTGACCTGCCGGTGGTACATGGTCGCGTAGAGCACGCCGTCGATCTGGTACTGGAAGATGGCGTTGATGGCCCGCTCTTCCAGTTCCGCCTCCCCGCCGGTGTTGAGCAGCAGCACGACCCAGCCGTGCGCCGACGCCGTCTCCTGCGCCCCGAGGATGATGCGACCGGCATGTGGTGTCGTGGCGATTCTGTCGCTGAGCAGCGCGAGGACCTGGGTGCGTTGCTGGCGCAGTCCCTGGGCGAGCTTGTTCGGCGCGTATCCCAGCCGTGTCGCCGCCGCGAGCACCCGCTGCCGCGTCGCGTCGTTGATCCGTGCGCCGGAGGTGTTGTTCAGCGCGTGGGAGACCGTGGTGATCGAGACCCCCGCCTCGGTCGCCACATCCCTGATGCTTATGGTCCGTCTCATCGCCCACCCATGCCGTCGCGGTCCGGCGCCGGGCCGGCGCCCCGGCGTGGCCCGCCACCATTACGGTAACCGACGGTGTGGGACGGCTTCGGAGCGGGAACGGGTGCTCAGCCGGGCTCCGGGGCCGGGTCGGTCGCCTGGAGCTCGGCGAGGGTGGGCGGGTCGGCTCCGGGCCGGGTGCAGGTCAGTGCGGCGACCCGGCCGGCGAACCGGAGCGCGGCGGACATCGGCATCGTGCCGTGCGCGGTGAGCAGACCGGCCATGAACGCGTCACCGGCACCGATGGTGTCGGCAACTGCGACCCGCTCCCCCGGGCTGTGGACGGCGCCGTCCGCCGTCGCGGCGAAGGCGCCGCCGGCGCCGAGCGTCACGACCACGAGCTCCGCGCCGAGCGAACGCCACCAGGTCGGGACCTCGGCGATCGCACGGCCGGGGTACAGCAGCGCCAGGTCTTCCTCGCTCGCCTTCACCACGTCGGCGACGGCGACGAACTGCTCGACCCGCTGCCGCACGGCGTCCGGGTCGTCGATCAGACCCGGCCGGACGTTCGGGTCGTAGCTGATGAGCGTCCCACCGGCGGCCCGCACGCGGCGCAGCAGCGCGAGGATCTGCTCGCCGCCGGGTGGCCGCACGCACGCCAGTGAACCGGTATGGAGCACATCGAAGACCGGCAAGGCGGCCAGTTCGGCGGCCGTCCACTGCCAATCGGCGGTGCCGTTGAGGTAGAAGTCATAGGTGGCGCCGCCGCCGGGATCGACGGCCACCGCGGCGAGGGTGGCCGGCTCCCGGGTTGTGACGGCATGACGCAGGCCGACACCGTTGCGCTCCGCGTGGGCGCGTAGTCTGCGCCCGAACAGGCCGGTCGAGAACCGGGCCAGCAGTTCGACGGGCTGATCGAGCCGGGCCAGTGCGACAGCCACGTTGAGCGGGCTGCCACCGGGGTGCGCGAGGAACGCGCCGTCGGCCCGCTCGACCAGGTCGGCGACGGCCTCGCCCAGGACGGCGATGCTCACGCGTCCGCCACGATGGTGAGCCGGCCGTCGGCGGTGAGTGCGACCGGCATCGGGTCACTGAGCTCGCCGACGAAGGTGCCGTCGGCGCCGATGTTGCGGAACGCGAGCAGCATCGGCCGGCCATGCGGGTCGCGGACGATCCGGCCGCTGTAGAGGGAGCTGTCCGTCACCGGATGCGCGGCGCCGGGGTCGAACGGGCCCAGCGGGCCATCGCCGGTGACGGCCCAGACGCCGCCGGGGGCGCCGGTCATCCGGCGGCTGGCGGCCAGTTCGGGCCGCAGGCAGGAGAAGAGCAGGACGGTCCGGCCGTCGATCTGTTCGACCTGGGGTACCTCGAGCTGCCCGAATCCGGCGCCGGGCTTGGTCAGCGGCGGCCGGGCGGTCCAGGTCACCAGGTCCTGGGACCGGGCGTGACCGATGACGCCGCGGTCGTCGACGGGGCCGTCACCGGCGCGAGCAGTGATGAGCATGTGCCAGCCGTCCCCCTCGGGGTCGGCGAACACCCACGGGTCGCGCCACGCCTGATCGCCCCACGAACTGGTGCCAAGGGTCTCGTACCAGCGCGGGTCGGCCTGCAGTACCGGCCCGCCGGGGTCGCGGTGCCAGGTGTACAGGTCGTCGGAGACCGCGTGGCCGATGCGTTGCACGAGGCCCCGCTCGGCGCTGCCGGCGCCGGTGTAGAACGTGTGCCAGCGCTGGTCCGGGCCGCGCAGCACCGACCCGGTCCAGATCGCGACGTCGTCGAAGGCGGGACGGTCGGCCGGGACGATCGCGTCGGCGACCTGGGTCCAGCCGGTGAGGTCGGTGGAGACGGCATGGCCGACGCTGGCGCGCATGTGCCGGCGGCCAGGCTCGGTCAACGCCCGCGAGGCCCGCAGGAAGAACAGGTGGTAGGTGTCGCCGTCCTGCGCGAGCCAGAAGTCCCACACCCAGGCGTCCGGAAGTCGAAGCATAGAGATTCCTTGCAGTCAGTGAGGTACGAGGGTTATGCGGGGGCCGCGACCGAGCCGCGCTCGAGCAGCGGGCACGGCATCGTGGTCTGCGCCGCCGCCGGTCCGGCACCGCGCTCGATGAGGCCGATGGTGGTGGTCACAGCCCAGGCGCCCATCTCGTAGTGCGGCAACGCCACGGTGCTGAGCCCGGGGTGCAGACCTTCGGCGATGAGCTCCTGATTGTCGACGCCGACGACCGACAGATCCTGCGGGATGCGCAGGCCGCACTCCTGCGCGGCCCGGTAGGCGCCCATCGCCATCCGATCGTTGAAACAGAACAGGGCCGTCGGCCGGTCCGGGCGACGCAGCAGCGCCGTCGCGGCCCGGTGACCACCGCGGGCGTCGGAGACCTCGGCCGCCACGAGGTCGGGCCGCAGCGGCACCCCCGCCGCGGTGAGCGCGGCACGGTAGCCCTCCAGCCGCAGGTGGGTGGCCGGAATGTCGTCGACGTTGGTGACGAACCCGATCGAGCGGTGCCCGTGGTCCAGGAGATGGCCGACCGCGGCGCGGCCGCCCGCGACTTCGTCCGGTACCACCGACGGGATCGCCGGGTCCGCGCTGCTGGCGTTGAGCAGCACGATCGGCACGGACCCGAGCAGCGCCGGGACGGTCACCTCGCGGTGGTACATGGTGGCGTACAGCACGCCGTCGACGCGATGGCGGGCCAAGGCCCGGATCTCGCGCTGTTCGACCTGCGGGTCGTTGCCGGTGGTCAGCAGCATGAGCAGCCAGCCTCGAGCGGAGGCGGTCTCCTGAGCGCCGAGGATGATCCGGCCCGCGTGCGGCGTCGTGGCGATCTCGTCACTGAGCAACGCCAGGGTCTGGGATCGCTGCAGCCGCAGTCCGCGGGCGAGCCCGTTGGCCGCGTAGCCGAGCCGCCGGGCGGCGGCTTCGACCCGCTCCCGGGTATCGTCGCTGACCCGGGCCCCGGAGAACTGGTTGAGCACATGCGACACCGTGGTGACGGAGACGCCGGCCGCCGTCGCAACATCTCGAATGGTCACCCTGCGCGCCATGTTCAGCCACCCTCGCTCATTGCCGGCCGTCGGTCACCGTAGTGAACCAGTCACTCGTCCCAGAGACCGTGCTCGGGCCAGCGGCGCGGCAGACGCTCCGCGACCGCCGGCAGCTCGGGCAGCGGCCGGTGCGGGTGGGACTGATACCAGTACGCGACACTGGAGTAGTCGTTGCCCTGGTCGTTGGCGTGGCCGTGTTCGATGGTGACGCGGATGGACGTGCTGAACCGGACCGGGTCCTCGATGTGGAAGCGGTACATGCTCCACAGGCCGAAGTGCTCCTGGACGCTGCTGGCCAGGGTGATGCCGTGGTACGGGCCGGCGTACGCCCCGCTGGGGAAGCCCCACGCCGCGCCGAAGTAGTCCTCGGTGCCGGTGCCGTGCAGCGACGGTGGCCACTGCTCACCGTCGATGAAAATCATGTCGTCACCCTCACCCGGCCAGGAGTAGACCTGGTTGGACGCGTCGAAGTTGTCGATGTTCAGCACACACCCGACGTAGTGCCCGGTGCCTTCGGCGTCGAGGATCACGTAGTTGTCGTCGCCGGTCAGATTGATGCCGGGCAGGTCCCACGGTGCGGGCTTCGCCTCGCCGCCGGCCGCGTGGATGACCTTCTGGCAGGGCTTCTCCTGCCGGTACTGGGCGTGGAACCGGCCCACGTCCGGCGGCGTCGGCTCCTGGGTCAGCTCGTAGTCGACGTAGTAGAACAGGTTCTCGATCGGCAGGTCGGACTCATTGCGGATCTGCACCCGGGCGTGGCTGGCGAACGGCATCGGGAAGTAGCTGTTCATGGCCGCGGCGAACGGGCCTTTCGGGCCGCGCCGCGGCCCGGTCACCATGCTGATGGGCAGCGACACGAAGTGGGCGGAGACCGCGTGCCCGACACCGAAGAAGTCGCCGAGCGGTGTGCGGACACTGGGGTTGTCCTCACCGTCCCAGAAGATCTCCAGGACGAGTTTCCGCAGGTACATCGGCGAGTAGCAGCGGGTGGTGATCCACATGTGCTCGATGACGCCGGCGCCTTCGATGTCGGCCAGGACGTGCGTCTCGCCGGCCGGCACGGTCTTGAAGTCGCGGTTGCCGCCGGTGCGGTCCCAGCTGCTCTCGCGTCGGGAGCGCCCGGCCTTGATCCGCGGCAACCCGGCGAGTGGGCTGGTCGGCTGCCAGAAGGTCATGCTGTTCCTTTCGAGGTGCGGTGACAAGAGGCCGGATTCAGCCCTTGACGGCGCCGAGGCTCAGCCCGGCGACGATGCGTCGCTGCAGCAGCAGGGTGAGCACGACAGCGGGTAGGGAGTACAAGGTCGCCAGCGCGGTCATCGGGCCCCAGTCGAGGCCGAACTGGGTCTGCAGATTCGCGATGGCCAGTGGTGTGGTCTGCGCGCGCAGCGAGGTCAGCAGGAGGGCGAAGAGGAATTCGTTCCAGGAGGCGAGGAACGCGAAGATGGCCGCGACGGCCGCGCCCCCGGACACGACCGGCAGGATCACGCTGACCAGAGCCCGGGGGCGGGAGCACCCGTCGACCAGCGCGGCCTCCTCGATCTCCCGGGGTACCGCTTCGAAGAAGCTGGCCAGCAGCCAGATCGCCAACGGCATGGCCACAGTCGTCTGGGCCAGCGCCAGGCCGACCGGGGTGTCGCTGAGGCGCAGGCTGCTCATGATGCCGACCAGCGGCACCCCGACCGCGACGGCCGGGATCATGCGGACCAGCAGCGAGCCGACCAGCAGGGCCCGGCCGGCGCGGCTGCGGTACCGGGTGACGCCCCAGGCGGCCGGGATCGCCAGGCCCATCGAGAGCACCGTGGTGATCGCCGCGGTGGTGAGGCTGTTGATGAACGATGCCGCGACGCCTTCGCGGTGCAGGGCCTGGACGTAGTTGTCGAGCGAGAACCGGTGCGGGAGCACGCTCGGTGGCACGGCGATGGCGTCGGTCGGCGGCTTCAGCGAGGTGATCAGCAGGTACAGGAACGGGAAGGCGTAGATCAGGACCACCAGCACGGCGGTCGCCCACAGCAGGGCACGTTTCATCACGACTCCCGGGCCGGTCGCCAGACGGTGAACACCGCGATCAGCGCGACGGTCATCATGACGAGCATGAACAGGGTGCTGACGGCGGCGGCGGTGCCCGGATCGTTGAACGTGACCATCGTCTTGTAGACGGTCAGGCTCAGCGTCTCCGAGGCCGACTGCGGGCCGCCGTCGGTCTGCACGAGGATGACGTCGAAGGCGCGGGCCGCGTCGACGCCGCGGATGATCAATGCGACGGCGATCACCGGGCGCAGCAGCGGCAGCGTGATGTTCCACAGCATGCGCAGACCGCTGGCCCCGTCGAGCCGGGCCGCTTCGTAGAGGTCCGGCGGGATCGACTGCAGCCCGGCGTAGAGCACCAGCGACATGAACGACGTGGTGAGCCAGATGTCGGGCAACGCGACCGAGTACAGCACGATGTCCGGGTCACTCAGCCACGACACGGCGCTGGGTGAGTCGATGACGTGGGCCCGGACGAGCAGCTCGTTGAAGATGCCGAAGTTGTCGATCATCAGGAACCGCCAGAGCAGCCCGGCGACGACCGGTGCGATCATCAGCGGGTAGAGGAACAGCGTCTGCAGCGGCCGGGACCGGGGGCCCAATGCTCGCAGCAGCAGCGCCATACCGAGCCCGATGAGCAGCTCGGCGGTGACGACGATGACCGAATAGGTGACGGTGCGCCCGGCCGCGGCCCGGATGGCCGGGTCGGTCAACGCCGTGACGTAGTTGTCGAACCCGGCGAACCGGCGTCCGTCGCCCAGGCCGGAGCCGGTGTGAACGCTGTCGATGAGCAGCCGGATCAGCGGCCAGCCGACCAGCCCCAGCAGGACCGCCGCGGCCGGCGCGACGAGCAGCAGTGCGTAGCGCGCG
Source organism: Dactylosporangium sp. NPDC051541 (assembly GCF_044454505.1). Classification (NCBI taxonomy): domain Bacteria; kingdom Bacillati; phylum Actinomycetota; class Actinomycetes; order Micromonosporales; family Micromonosporaceae; genus Dactylosporangium; species Dactylosporangium sp. NPDC051541. The sequence goes on along the minus strand of NZ_JBITDU010000022.1, from coordinate 86,710 downwards.
TCGGACATCCGCGGACGCCGGCGCCGCGGCTGCGGCCGGGAGTTCCGGGCGCCCGCCGCGGCCGGCAGCGTTGCCTGGTTCACTTGATGATGCCCTCGATCTGCGTCCTGGCGTTCTTGAGCAGTCCGGCGTAGTCCGCGCCGGGGGTCAGGGACTTCTGCAGCATCGGGATGAGCACGCCGTCGACGATCTTCTGCCAGTGCGGGGTGGCCGGCCGGGTGCGAGTCGCGGCCGCGTCCAGCGTGGTCAGCAGCGGGCCGAACGACTCGTACCCCGTCTGCTGCGCGTACTGCTGGTAGGCCGACTTGCGAGCGGCGAGACCGAGCGAGGATTGCAGGCTCAGCGCGTTGGTGTCGTAGCACGCCTTGATGAACGCGACCGCGGCATCGTGCTTGGCGCCGCCCTGCGGGACGCTGAGGTACCACGGACCGGGGATCGCCGCGATGCCGGCCGACCCGGCGATCATTGGTGCGACGCCGACCTTGCCGGCCACCCCCGCGTCCTTCGGGATCTGCCGGTATGCGTGAGCCCAGAACCGGGTCATGGCCGTGCCGCCGGCGTTGAACAGGTTCTGCGCGGCCGTCCAGTCGGTCTGCTGCGGCCCGGCCGGGTTGACCTTGTACTTGTTGGCCAGATCGGCGTAGAAGGTGAGCGCCTCGAGGTGCTGGGCGTTGTCGATGATGACCCGGCCGCTGTCATCGAGGACCACACCGGGCGAGCCGGCCTGCAGCACGTGGGCGAGCCACTCGGTCTCCACCGCACCCTTGACGTCGGTGCCGTAGAGCTTCTGGTCGGGCCGGGTGAAGAACTGGGCGACCTCGGTGAACTGCTTCCAGTCTTTGGGCGCGGCCAGCGGATAGCCGTATCTGGTCTGGAATGCGGACTGCTCGGCCGGATTCTCGAACAGATCCTTGCGATAGAGCAGCACTTCGGCATTGGTCCATACCGGCATGCCGATGAACTTGCCGCCGGTCCCGGCCTCCTTGACCAGCGCCGGGAACAGATCCGCCTTCACCTGGTCGGTGAAGAGCTGGTCGATCGAGGCCAGCTTCGTCGCGAACAGCGGCAGCCAGACGGCGTCGACGGCGCAGATGTCGAAGCTCGCCCGCCCGCCGGCCAGTTCGCTGGTCAGGCGGTTGAACAGCCCGTCGTAGGGCAGCTCGACGAGGTTCACGGTGACGCCGGCGGACTTCTGATAGGCATCGGCGATCGGCTGTAGCTCGGCCTTGCCGCCGCCCTCACAGAGCACATTGAGCGTTGTGGCGTCACCGGAGCCGCCCCCGCCGGAGCCGCCGGCCCCGCACGCGGCGGCGAGCAGCGCCGCACCGGTGCCCGTGCTCAAGCCGAGGAAACGCCGGCGGTTCATGCCGTTTGCCATGTCTGACTCCGTTCACGTGAGAGGGGTTCGGCGCGGAGTTGCATATCTGCTGGTAGCCAAGTGCCAAAATGATTTGCCAAAAGGTTTTGTCACCAGCGTGGTCGAGAGCGTATGGCGACCCCGGAGCGACGGTCAAGGGTCGATCGCGTTACGAAGGGGTCACGCTGCGCGAGAGACGTAACGACCACGCAACAGGCCCTTGACTTCGCCGTGATCACCGTTGACAGTCGACACACCATCGACGCCAAAACGTTTGGGCAAGGGCATGAGACGGACGAAGGTCGGCATACGGGATGTCGCGATCGCAGCCGGCGTCTCGGTGACGACGGTGTCGCACACGCTCAACAACCTCGCCGAGAAACGCATCAGCCCCGACACCCGGCGCCGGGTCCACGAGGCCGCGCAGCGCCTCGGCTACACACCCAATGGACTGGCCCGCGGGCTGCGCCTGCAACGGTCCGGGACCGTCGGGCTGATCAGCGACGAGATCGCGACCACACCACACGCCGGCAAGATCATCCTTGGGGCGCAGGAGGCCGTGGCGCGCCACGGCGGGCTGCTCATGGTCCTGGACACCGGCGGCGCGCCGGCCCTGGAGGACCGGGCGGCCCGGCTGCTGATGCGCCACCAGGTCGACGGTGTCCTGCTCGCTGCCATGTACCACCGCCAAGTCACCGTGCCGGCCGCGCTGCACGGCGTCCCGCTGGTCCTGCTCAATGCGCTGGCCGAGGACCGGTCGTTGTCGTGGGTGGTCCCGGACGAGGTCGGCGGCGGCCGGGCGGCGACGCACGAACTGCTGGCCGCCGGGCACCGCCGGATCGCCTTCATCAACGACAGCGACGACATCCCGGCCCGGCACGGACGGCTGCGCGGCTGGCACGAGCGGCTGCACGAGGAAGGCATCGCCGTGGCGTCCTGCCCGGTCATCGACGTCGTACCCGGAGCACCCGCGGGCCGCGAAGCGGCCCTGACGCTGCTGCGGTCACCCGAGCCTCCGACCGGCATCTTCGCGTTCAACGACGCCATCGCCATGGGCGTCTACCAGGCCGCGGCCGAACTCGGGCTGCGCATCCCGGCCGACCTGTCCGTGGTCGGCTTCGACGACCTGCAGCTGATCTCGGAAGGGCTCCACCCCGGCCTGACCACGATCGCCCTGCCCCACTACGAGATGGGTGTCTGGGCCGCAGAACAGCTGTATGACCGGATCAATGCCCCGGCCGGCACGCAACCGCCGGTCCGGCACCGAACCCTCGAAGGGCCGCTCGTGCGGCGGTCCTCGGTAGCGCCACCGCCCCGGCGGTAATCCGGGACGGTGGCTCCGTCAGACGGTCGTTTGCCGCGACCGCCCAACCACCGGCCCGCAGCCGGTGTCCAATGAGTTGGAGGACGCCAGTGTATCCACCCAGATTGAGAATTTTCGCATCCGCCGTTGTTGCGGCCGCCGTCGGTGCCGGCCTGCTGACGGCCTGCTCGGGCACGTCCGAGTCCGGCGCGTCGACGTCCGGCGGGACCACGACGCTGGTCCTGTGGACCCACAACGCCGGCAACGACAAGGAGCTCGGCGTCGTCAAGAAGGTGATCGCCGACTTCAACGCCAGCCAGGACAAGTACAAGGTCGAGTACCAGGCCTTCCCCCAGGGCGCCTACAACGACGCCGTCGTAGCGGCCGCCTCGGCGAAGAAGCTGCCCTGCATGCTCGACGTCGACGGCCCGAACGTGCCGAACTGGGCCTGGGCCGAATACCTGGAGCCGCTCGACCAGCCGGAAAGCACCTTCGCCGACCAACTGCCCAGCACCGTGGGCAAATACGACGGCAAGGTCTACTCCTTCGGCTTCTACGACGTCGCCGTCTCGATGATCAGCCGCAAGTCGACCCTGGCCGACAACGGCATCCGCATCCCGACGGCGGACCAGCCGTGGACGGCCGCCGAATTCAGCACAGCCCTGACCAGACTCAAGGCATCCGGGAAGTTCGCCTACCCGCTCGACCTCGCGACCGGCCTGACCGGCGAATGGTGGTCCTACGGCTACTCGCCACTGCTGCAGAGCTTCGGCGGCGATCTGATCGACCGGACCTCATACACCGGCGCGGACGGAACGCTCAACGGAGCGCCCGCGCTGACCTGGGCGAAGTGGTTCCAAGGCCTCGCCGCCGACGGCCTGGTGGCCAAGAAGTCGGGTGACGACCCGGCGGTGGACTTCATCAACGGCAAGACGGCGATCAGCTGGAACGGCAGCTGGGCGGCCGACCAGGTCACCGCCAAGTTCGACGACGCGCTCTTCCTCCCGCCGCCGGACTTCGGCCGCGGCCCGAAGATCGGCGGTGCCTCCTGGCAGTGGGCGATCTCCTCCAGCTGCGCGGCCAAAGACGGCGCGCAGGCATACCTCAAGTTCTCGCACCAGACGAAGTACTTCGTCGAATTCGCCAAGACCCTCGGCCTGATACCCGCGACGCAGGAAGCAGCGGCGCAGATCCCGAACTTCGCCCCCGGCGGCAAATATCGTGTCTTCCTCGACCTGGCGAGCAAGTTCGCCGTCGTGCGGCCGGTAACGCCGGCCTACCCGTTCATCTCCACCGTCTTCACCAAGGCCGCGCAGGACATCCTCAACGGTGCGGACCCGCAGAAGACCCTCGACAAAGCGGTCAGTGACATCGACAGCAACATCAAACAGAACGACAACTACCGCTCGTGATTCGCGTCAGCGCTGCCGGGCGGACGCTCCGCCCGGCAGCGGTCCTGTGGAGGCACCATGACCGTTTCCCTCACCGCATCCCCACGGCCGGCGACACCCTCAGGCGCACCGCGCACCGGTGACCGATCGGCCCGCCGGTTCGAAGCACTGGCCGGCGCCGCGATGGCTAGTCCGGCCGTCGTGCTGCTCCTCGTGTTCTTCGTTGTGCCGATGGTGCTGGCGTTCGGCCTCGCGTTCACGAACGCGCAATTGATCTCGCCGCGTCCGGCCCGCTTCGTCGGACTCGACAACTTCACCCGGCTCTTCGGCGACACCATGTTCTGGGCATCGCTGCGCAACACCGTCTACTTCGGCATCGTGGTCGTCCCCGTCCAGGCCGGTGCCGCGCTCATCCTGGCGCTGCTCGTCAACGGCAAGGTCCGCGGCCGCAACTTCTTCCGCACCGTCTACTTCCTGCCGGTCGTCACCTCCATGGTCGTCGTGTCGCTGCTCTGGCGCTTCCTGTACCAGCCGGACGGCCTGATCAACCGGATCATCTCCGCGGCCAGTCTCGGTCATTGGCACGGCACCGACTGGCTCAACGACCCCAGCACCGCGCTGCCGGCCATCATGTTCATGTCGGTATGGCAGGGCGTCGGGTTCCACATGGTCATCTGGCTCGCCGGCCTGCAGACCATCCCCGCCGAGCTCTACGAGGCCGCGGCGATCGACGGTGCCACCGGATGGAACCGTTTCCGGTACGTCACCTGGCCCGGCCTGCACTGGACCCGCACCTTCATCCTCGTCACCATCACGATCTCCGCCTTCAGTCTGTTCACCCAGATCAGCGTCATGACCCAGGGCGGCCCGCTCGACTCCACCACCACGGTCGTCTTCATGGCCGTGCGCACCGGATACGAGCAGCACGCCACCGGCTACGCCGCCGCGATCTCACTGGTCTTCTTCGTCCTCGTCCTCGTGGTCTCGGCGATTCAACGGTTCCTCACCCGGGAGAAGTCCTGACATGGCCCGCACCAGATCCGCATCACTCCCCCGGGCCGGCCGGCGCCCGGCCCGGCTCGCCGGCCAGGCGCTGCGAGTCCTCCTCGTCGTCGGCTTCGCCTCCCCGATCGTCTTCATGATCGTGTCCTCGCTGAAACCGGACGCACAGATCTTCGGCGACCTCGGCTCCTGGCGGGCCTTCCTGCCGGTCGGCGACGTGACCCTGGACAACTATCGCGGCGTCTTCGACCGCGTGCCGGCCGCACGGTTCCTGTTCAACTCGATCGTGATCGCAAGCATCACCGTCGCGGCCGGAATCATCGTCAACAGCCTCGCCGCGTTCGCGCTGAGCCGGATGCGATGGCGGGGCCGGCGCATCGTGCTCTCGGCCGTCATCGCCACGCTCATCGTGCCGTTCGAGACCCTCGCGCTGCCGCTGGTGTGGTGGGTCAACAAGCTACCGTGGCTGGAGCTCAACGGCTTCCACCTCGCACTCACCGAGGGATGGCTGGACACCTACCGGGTGCAGATCCTGCCGTTCGTCGCCAACGCCTTCTCGATCTACCTGTTCCACCAGTACTTCTCGAGCATTCCAATCCAGCTCGACGAGGCGGCCCGCATCGACGGCGCCGGATTCTTCACCATCTACCGGCGAGTGGTCATGCCACTGTCCGGCCCCGCCATCGCCACGGTGGCCATCCTGACGTTCCTGCCGGCCTGGAACTCATATCTGTGGCCGCTGATGGTCGTGCAGACCGAAGACCTACGCCCGGTCATGGTCGGCATCCAGTACTTCTTCCAGCTCAAGGTCGCCTGGGGCCAGATCATGGCCTACGCCACCATGATCACAGTCCCGGTCCTGGCCCTGTTCCTGGCCTTCCAGCGGTCATTCATCAACAGCATCGCCGCCACCGGCGTGAAGGGCTGACGGCCGGACTACAGCGCGCTCATCGGGACGAACGTGTGCGGATCCGTTGGGTAGTCCGAGGAGAGCAGCTTGGAGCGCACGGTGCCGGTCAACGTTGCGGCCAGGAAGGACGCACACCCCATCGCGAAGTGCTCCCACTGCGGACCACGGCCTTCCTGCAGCAGCAGCGTCCAGTCGTCCGCGGACTGCCCGGGCCGGACCAGCCAGTACACGCATTGACCGTCGTCCGTCGTGGCCCACACGATCAGCCGTGCACCGTCCTCGAGTTGCCGCGGCTTCGGCTCGCCGTCCTTCCAGATCTCGTCGAGCGCCTGGCTCCGCTCCTCCTGGAGACGCGCGATGTCGTACCCGGAGCGGGAGGAGGACGGTTCCAGCAGGTACAGGTGATCGTCGAACTGGCCGCCACCGTACACACTGATTAGCTGGCGGTAGTCGCGTGGCAGTTCGGTGCCGAGCGCGGCGAACACGGCCGGCCAGTCGACGTCGGGCCGCCGGCCTTCGGGCGGGGGCACGACCTCCGACAGCTTGCGCACATCGTCGCTCATGGTTTCGGGCTGCCCAGGATCCGGACCTCGAAAACTCCGCCCGCCACGGGTCAGAAGACGGATCTCCACCGTACGGTGGCGGCCGAGCCGTCGGGCAGGTTGACGACCCGGTCGCGCTCCGGCGGGCCGAGCGTCCGCCGCAGGGCGGCCGCCTGGTCACCGTTGTAGCGGCCCAGATGCTCGTCGCCCTCGAATCCGGCGGGCAGCGGGACCTTGGACGGCCAGGTCGCCCGGGGGCCGTCGACGGTGCCGGCGCCGGGCGACCACTGCACGACGATGTCCGCGCCGGGGTCGGGCGTGCCGGCCTGCGCGGCCCGCGCCTTGAGCACCGTGACCCGGTCCACCGCGGCCTGGAACGCGGCCGGGCGGTCGGTGCGGTTCATGGTGTACGACGCCCAGTGGATGCGGCCGTCCAGGCCCAGGACCGTCACCTGCACGGCCGGCCGGTCGGCGCCGCCCGGGTCGTCGTGGCCGCCCTCGATCCCCTTGAGCCCGTCGACCAGCGCCCGGCGCAGCGCGTCGACCTCGTCGGCCGTCATCCGGATGAAGACCCGCTCGCCGGCCTGCAGCGCGGCACCCTGACCGTCCGGGGTGACCACGAAGACGCCCTGTTCCACGCCGCCGGACGCGTCCCGGCCGGTGTACCGCACCAGGGCGGTGCCCAGCTCGGGCGGGCGGCCCGAGACGCCGGGCAGGGGCGCCGGAGACGCCGTCGGGCCGCGGCCGGCCGACGGTGCCGCCGGGCCGCTCGGCGTGACCGGGCCGGGTCCGGTGCAGCCCGCAAGGCCGAGCGCGAGCACCGCCAGTGCGGGCAGGAATCGAAGGGTCACCATGGGCTCGCTTTACGGACGTTGGTGCGGGCGGGGGGTCACGGACGATCGTGTGCGGCGCGCTACTTCGGTACCGCGCCGCACAGTGCTGGGTGCGCGGCACGACCTGCGGCCGGGGTGCTGCGGGTGGGTACCGCCACGATCAGTACCGCCGGGCGCCATCGAGTTCGCCATCGCCGCCCTCCCCCGCTCACGGCCCGGTCTCAGCGCCGGCCTCAAAGCCAGGCCGTTCCATCCCGTGCCATCACCGCCCGTTCACCCCGCCGTCGTCTTGCCGTCCGCCGTCCGCCCCTCCGGTGTCCCAGGACCGCGGTCCCACCCCGAGCCGGGCGGACCGGGACTGCGGCCTCAGGCTCCGGGACCGGTCCGGTTTCTATCGTCGGCCCATGACCCGCTATCTGCGCTCGGCCGTCGCCGCCGCGGTGCTCGGCGCCGCGATCGCCGTTGCCCTAGATCATGGGGCGAGCGCCGCCCCACCCCCGCTGCACGCCGTCTGCCAGCACCGCGCCTGCCTGCTCCTGCTGCGGACCGCGAACGACCGCGACCATGACGGCGTCGCCGACGTCGACGAGCAGCTCGTCGGCACCGCGCTCGACGACCCGAAGTCGACACCCGACGCGGCCCAGCTGCTCGACCTGCTGCTGCAGCGCCGGCTCACCTCCTTCGAGCGGCACCTCACCGAGCTCGTCCTGCTGCCCACGCGTACCCCGGACGGGTCTGCGGTCGCCACCGGGCTGGGCGAGTTCACCCTCGACGATCACGACGGCAAGCTGCTCGGCTCGATCGGCATCGTCCCCTCGAAGCTGCGCGACAACGGCTTCGACGACGTGTTCGGGCTGATGGTCGTCGGCGCGACGAAGAAGACCGCCCCACAAAGCCCGTGGAACTCGCTGAGCCCGGACGATCTGGTGTGGGACAGCAAGCACAACAAGGCGCTGTACTCCGACGGGGAGGCCGAAGACGGGGCCGACGTGCGCGATCTCGGCCTCAACGGGGACCGGCAGGACGGCGTGATCTCCGACGACGTGCAGATCAGCGACAGCAGCAACAGCGCGGTCTGGAAGTACACCTTCAGCTACGGCGACGAGAACAGCGGCCGCACCGACCAGGTGACCGAGACGCACCTCGAGGTCGGCGAGCACATCATCGAGCAGCAGGAGCTCACGTCGGCCGACGGGACGGGACGGGCCGGACGGCCGAGGTGACGCTCACGTCCGACACCCGTGTCGGCGAGAACGGCGACAGCGAGGCCGACATCACGCTGAAGCAGACGCTGAAGGACAAGGACGGCAACGTCGTCGAGTCCAGGACCACCGAGATTCATGTCCAGGAGGCGGGCAACGAGGTCACGACGGTTGTGCGCGAGACGAGAACCGCCGGAGGCAAGACCGAGGTCATGCCGCTGCAGGTCACTACCAAGCCGAAGGGCGGCAGCCAGTTCTCCGACCCCGACTACATCGAGGTCACCGCGGTCACGTCGAGCGAGCAGGTCTTCTTCGCCAACCGCACCAACTGGATCCGTACCCCCGGACCCGACAACGGCAGCGGCGACGCCCCGCCCGACCTGCCGAAGGAAGGCATCGGCTGCGCACCCGAGTGCCCGGGCGCGAAGCTCTACATGATGATGGACCCGGACGGCGTCGTGGTCGCCGGCGTCCCCGGCGGCGCCGGTTCGCCGGAGTCGACGGCATCACCTTCAACCCGCGGACGAACCCGGACTACGACCCGTGGCTGCAGGAGCTGACCGGGCAGACCGGCCAGCCGGTGCCGGTGAAGGGTACCGGCAGCGAGCCCGTCATCACCTGAGCCGAACCTGACGCAGCGTGGGTGGCCAGGTCGTTCCGCGCGTAGTCGCCCTCGCCCACGATCTCGATGTCGGCCGACCCGGCCAGCATCAACTCCGGGCCGCGGCGGTAGGCCGGGTGGTCGTCGACGACGAGCAGCTGGATCACACCTGGGCCTCCTCGGACACCTCGGGATGCAGCGGATGGACGTCGATGCCCGGACGATCAGGCCGCGCTCGGCCCGGCCGGTGATCGACCAGTGGCCGCCGAGTTCGGCGACCGCTCGGGCATCGACGTCCAGCCGACGCCACCGGCGGCGTCCGAGCCGATGCCGTGGCGGTTGTCGGCGGCGGTCAGCTCGAACGCCTCGCCGACCGCGACCACGTCGTGCTGCTCCCGCTCTTGCTGATCGCCGCGTCGGTCGTGGCGGCCCGTGGCCCGGTGGTGCGCTGCGTGCAGCCGCTGGGTGTCTGACCGGCGGGCGAGCTCCGGCGGACGACCAGGATCCGTACCGACAGCACCAGACCGTTCAGCAGCAGCAGGCCGAGGACGTTGCGGGCCTCGCCGCGCCGCGCCGGCGTGCTGGCGAGCAGCGCGATGGCCGCGGCCGTGGTAGTGACGGCGGTGTAGAACAGGCCGGTGATCGCCACGATGAGGCCGCTATGGTCGATCAGGACGGACAGGCAGTTGCTCACGACGGCGCTCCCGGATGTGTGTTGTAGCTGGCCGGAGCCGATGTCACCCGTCCGGCCGGTGTCCGTCGAGGGGCCCGGACGGATTACGGACACCGCTGCACACGGTCACGGCGAGTAGGGTGCCTGCGTGGCCGACTTGCCGAGCGCCGATCCGGCCGGGGAGTTCAAAGCGCAGCTGCAGCGATTCCGGGCCGAGTGCGGCAACCCGTCGGTCCGGGAGCTTGAACGGCTGTTCGCCAAGCTCGGCCGGCCGCAGGGCCGCAGCGCGATCCAGCAAAAGCTGACCGGCGCGACCACCCCGGACTGGCCGTTCGTCGAGACGTTCGTGCAGGCGTGCGTGCGCCACGGCGGCACCGGCCAGGATCCGCGGCTGCAGCGCTGGCGCGACGGGCACACCCGGATGCTGGCGGCCTTGGCCGGCACCCGGGCGTCACCACCGGCCGGCGCGGGGCGGCCCTACCGCGGCCTTGAGGCGTTCACCGAAGCCGACGCGATCTGGTTCCACGGGCGGGGCGGGGCGGTCCAGGACGTGCTCGCCGCACTCATCAATCCGCGGGCGGCGGTCCTGCTGCTCGGTCCGTCCGGGTCGGGCAAGTCGTCGCTGGTCCAGGCGGGCGTGCTGCCAGCGGTCGGGGCCGGCGCGATACCCGGCAGCGACCGCTGGCTGCGGGTGTCGGTACGGCCGGGACAGGACCTGCAGGCGGAGCTGAACCAGGCCGGCGTCCCAGGGGCCGCGGCCGCACTGCCCGCGGCGCTGGCCCAACGGCTGGCGGCGGAGCCGTCCGGGACCCGGCTCCTGCTGGTCATCGACCAGTTCGAGGAGCTTCTGATGCCGCTGGCCGAGCCGGAGCCGGAGCAGGCCCGCCACCGGCTCCTGGCGCAGGTCGGCACCGCGGCCGGTGCGGCCGGTGTGACCCTGCTGCTCGTCATGCGCGACGACTTCTTCCCACAGCTGGCCGCGCAGGCCCCGGAGCTGCTCGCCGGGATGCCGCAGGTGAGCCTGTCCGCGGGCCTGGACGGCGGGCAGCTGCGCGACATCATCGTCGAGCCGTCGGTCACGGCCGGCCTGACGTGGGACCCGGGGCTGCCCGAGCAGATCGTCAATGATCTGCTGGCCGGCAACGACACCGACGGGACCCGGCGCGTGCCGGCGACCGTGCTGCCGCTGCTCGGACTGACGCTTTACCAGCTGTGGGATCGCCGGGCGGATACGCGGCTGACGCGGTCGGCGTACCACAGTGTCGGCGGGGTGCGCGGCGCGCTCGCCGTGTGGTGCACCGCCGCCGTCGAACGGCTCGACCCGGCCGAACGTTCCTGCGCCGAGCAGGTGCTGACCGCACTGGTACGCCCAGCCGAACCCGAACGCAACGTGCCCGCCGTGCGGCAGCCGGTGCGGCTGGACAGCCTGCGTGAGCTGGTGGCCGTCGGCGCCACGCCCGACCCGGCTGAGGGCGGCGGGTGGCTGATCGACCGGGTCCTGGCCACGCTCGTCAGCCATCGCCTCGTCAGCACCCGGACACTGCCTGGCCCGGACGGGGGTCCGGTGGCAGTGGCCGAGCTCGCGCACGACGCGCTCATCCGCGACTGGCCCCTGCTGCGCGGCTGGGTCGAGCGCGACCACCGCTTCCAGGACTGGCTCCGGCGGGCCGACGAGCGCCGCCGCCGGTGGGTTCGCCGGCCCAGCTCCGACGATCTCCTGCATGGCAGCGATCTGGCCGAGGGCATCGAGTGGGCCGGGCGACGGCCGCTGCCCCGTCCCATCGCCGGGTTCCTCGCCGCCAGTCGGCACGGCCAGCAGGCGCGCGTCCGGCGGGTCCGGCGCCTCAACGCCGTCCTGGCCGGCCTGCTGGCGATCGTCGCCGTCGTGGCCGGGATCGCCGTGTACCAGTGGCGCACCGCGGTCGCCGCCCAGCAGGTGGCGCTGTCGCGAGAGCTCGCCGCGCGGTCGGCGGCGGTGCGGTCGGCGGAGCCGGAGCTGGCCGCGCTGCTCGCCGTGTACGCCTACCGCACGAGCCCGACCGCCGAGGCTACGGACAGCCTCTACAGCGCCGCCACCCTGCAGCGCGCCGAGGGGGGCGGCGTCCGCCACGTCGGCCTGGCGGGCCCGGTGGCGTACAGCCCCGACGGCCGCCACCTGGCCGGCGGCGACGGGCGCGGGTCACTGCTCGTCGTGGACCTGGACGGCGGACCGGACCGGACGCTGGAGACCGGTGGCGGCTTCTGGCCCGCGGTCGCCTACAGCCCCGACGGCCGACGCATCGCCGCCGTCCCCGGCGACGGCTCGGTCTGGGAATGGGATCTGGACACCGGACAGACGCGCCTGCTCGTCACCGGCACCGGACGGATCGACGCCGTGGCCTACGGTCCCGACGGACGGCACCTGGTCGTGGTGAACCCGAACGGACCGATCCGGCTGTGTGACCTCGACACCGGGCTGCAGCGCACCCTCACGGACCGCAGCAGTCACGCCACCACCGCGGCGTACAGTCCCGATGGTCACCACGTCGCGGTCGGCGGTTGGGACGGATCGATTCGGCTCTGGGACCTCGACACCGGCCAACCGCGCACCCTCGCCGGCCACACCGACGTCGTGACCGCGGTGGCCTACAGCCGCGACGGCCGCCGGTTGGCCAGCGTCGGCGAGGACGGGGCGCTTCGGCTCTGGGATGTGGACACCGGCCAGTCCCGCGTCCTCGCCGGGCGCGCCGGCCCGCTGGTCGGCATCGGCTACGGGCCGGCCGCGCACCTGCTCACCGGCATCACCGCGGACGGAACAGCACAGGTCTGGGATGAGGAGACCGGGCAGATCCGCGCGCTGACCGGCCACACGGACACGGTGACCGCGGTGGCATACGGTCCCGACGGGCGCCACGTCGCCAGCGCCGGCACGGACGAGGCGGTACGCGTCTGGGACCTCGACACCGGGCAGACCCGGACACTGACCGGCCACCTCGACGATATCCTGGGCGTCGCCTACAGTCCGGACGGGCAGCACGTTGCCAGTGCCGGCGGCGATGACCAGACGGTCCGGGTCTGGGATCTGCGCACTGGGGAAGGCAGGGTCCTGACCGGGCACACGGGCAAGGTGACCGCGGTGGCGTACGGCCGCGACGACCGGTATCTCGCCAGCGCCGGCTGGGACGGTCTGATCAAGGTATGGGACCTCGACACCGGCCAGTCCCAAACCCTCACCGGCCACACCGACGCCGTGACCGCGGTCGCCTACAGCTCCGACGGCCGCCACCTCGCCAGCGGAAGCGCCGACCGGACCGTGCGCATCTGGGACCTCGACACCGGCCAGTCCCACACCCTCACCGGCCACACCGACGCCGTGACCACGGTCGCGTACAGCCCCGACGGCCACCATGCCGCCAGCGGCGCCGCGGACGGGACCGTCCGCCTCTGGAACCTGGACACCGGCGAGGCGCGGCCCGTGCCCGGTCACACCGGCCCGGTGAGGGCCGTCGCCTACGACCGCACCGGCCGGCACCTGGCCACTGGCGGCGCCGACCGGACGGTCCGTATCTGGCCGGACACCCTGGCCACGCCGGCCGAGGCCGTCGCCCGGATCTGCACGGCGCTCGGCTACGACCTCTCCAACTCCGAACGCTTGGAGTACCTGCCACCAGCCGCGTCCGGGCTTCGCGCCTGCCCGACGCGTTAGCCCGATCTTCCGCCCGTGCGGCATGGCCGAGGATCAGTCGACTTCTTCTTTCTGGATTTCGGTATTGCTGGTTGCGCTGCTGACCGAACATCCGTCTCGGGGGCTCGGCCCGGCCGACCGGCTCAAGGCAGTGAACAACGTCCGCGCACCGCTGGTCACCTTCGTCGCGGCGGCGGGCGCCGCCATCACCGTGTGGCTTACCGCGCGCACGTACCTGCTCAGCCGCGAAGGCCAAGTCACCGACCGGTACACCAAGGCCATCGAGCAGCTCGGCGAACCGTTGTTCCGGTCAGGATCTCCCCGGCGGTAGCCTCCCGCCGCGAGACATCTTCATCGACCACTGCTCGGCGCCGGTGGCGGTGTCGCCGACAACACCTATGATTACCGTTGGCGTTTCCATCCCGACTATCGGTGATCAGGGAGCCTGTCGATGTTGCGTCGTCGTGTCGCGTGGGCTTCGGGGATCGGGGTCGTGCTGGCCGCGGTCAACAGTGCTGTGATCAACGAATTGCATGGCGGTTGGCCCTGGTGGGCGGCGGACCGGTGAGATCGCCTGGATGATCGCGGTCACCGACTCCACCAACACCCTCATCGAGAGCGCGTTCGGCAGCGAACGCTCCGCCGACATGAGCCGGCCGTGGCCGGCCGTCATCCGCAGCCCCGGCTTCCTGACCACCGCCGCCGGCCGGCTCGTCCTCGCCGACCGCCCCGACCTCGTCGAGGACCTGCGGGCCAAACCGTTGCCCCGCCTCACCCCGTACACCGTCAACCACTGGGGTCAGATCGCCCGGACCTTCACCGACGTGCAGGCCACCGGCGTGGCCATAGAACACGAGCAGAATCGGCTGGGGTACAGCTGCATCGCCGCCGGCATCCGAGACGCCGACGGCACGCTCGTCGGCGCCATCGGGGTCGTCGGCCGCACCGGCACCTTCGTCGCCGAACGCATCGACCGGCCCGTCCGCCGCGCCGCTGAGGAGCTCAGCCGGCTGTTCACCGGGCCGGCCGAGCCGCCACCGGCCGGCCGGAGACCGTCATAGGGTTGCCGGCGTTGCTCAACGGCCGCCGTCGGCCAGGCTGAGCAGCGCCGGCGGGCCGGTGACCGTCGATACGGTGGTGAGCGAGCCACCGGAGGTGTGGTAGGCGAGGACCTGCCGGCCGCCCGCGTCCAGCAGTACCGTCGAAGGATCCCGCCAACCGAGGACCCGGATGTCGGCGACGGGCAGGTCGGCGAACGAAGCCGTGGCCGCGGCCGTGTTGACCAGGACCAGGCGGGTGGTCGGCGGCCCGGTCGGGGCCGCGACCGGGCCGGAGCTCACCGAGGCCACGCGGGCGGCCAGGTCACCGCTGCGCCAGCCCGGGCCGCTCCACGACATCAGGTCGGTCGCACCGCGCACCGGCGTCTGGTCGCCGCCCGGCCAGCGGCCGAGCCGGGCCTGGTGGTCGGGGCCGATCGACAGCGTCGACACCGTGGCGCCGGCCGGGAGCAGCACGTCGTCGCCGGCGTACGGGGCCGCGGCGGGTGACGGGCCGCCGGCCAGGTAGGTGCGCCCGCTCTGGGTCACCAGCACCTGCTCGCCGGACCAGGCGGCATTCTCGTTGAACCCCGGCACCGCGACCGTCCGGGCGCGGCCGGTGGTCAGGTCGACGATGACCACCTTGTCCGGCTGCGCGAAGGCGGCCCGGCGCCCGTCCGGGGACAGCGACGTGACGTCCAGCACCGGCTGGGGGTTGCCGGCGGCGTCCACCGCCGGGCGCAGGTCGCCGACGTCGAGCCGCCGCCACGTGTTGTCCTCGGCGAGCGCGAGCACCGGCGGGTTGGCGTCCGGTTCGTCCGCGCGGGGCTGCACCAGGGCGCGGGCCCGGGTCACCGGCCGGGCGCTCAGCGGCGCGGCCGCGGCCGGGTCGACGGTGAGCCGCGCGGGCAGCTCGGTCACCTCCTGCGGCCGTGAGGGCAGCGGCGGGCCGGCCGCACTGGTGGACGGTGAGCCGGCCGCACCGGTGGCCGCTGAGCCGTCCGACGCCGGGCCGCCGGTGGGGCCGGCGCTCGTGGATGCGGCCTGCGGCGTGCCCCCGGCGGAGCAGCGGGCGAACGCGACGACCGCCCCGGCGACGACCACCGCGACGGCGGCCAGCACCAGCAGGCGCGTCCGGCGCGGCAGCGGCGCCGACGACGGTCCGCCCGAGACGACGTCGACGCCGTCACCCTGCTCAGCTGCCACCGCTTGTCTCCGCTCGCTCGACCCGCTGGGCTGAATCGTCGCGCCTTGCCCGAGATGACGGTTTACCCGGCAGACGCGGACCACCTGCTCTGCATCCATCAACGTTGATAGCCTAGCCGCCACGAGACAACTGCCGGTGGAACGGGGGAAGCGGCGATGCCCACGACTGCGCCCGATGGTCGCACCCTAACAGTTACGGGAAACCCGCGCGGCCTGATCGGGCCTTGGCTGTTCATGATGTGGGTGACCAGCGATACCAACCGGTTCCGTCTGCACAGCGGGGTTCGCGGCGGCCAGGAGTCGGTCCTGGTGCACAACCCCGACGCCGCCGCGGCCAAGGTCCGCGAGGCCAGCCAGGGCCGCACCCGGCTGCTGTCCATTGAGGACGCCAAGCACGGCGGCACCACGCTGGTGTGGCAGGGCGACTTCCACGAGGTCTCGACGTTCGTGCACGGCATCGACGTGCCGCTGCAGACGCTGCCCAGCATGGTCGCCGGCCTCGACCTGCAGGACTCGCGCGACGGCATGGTGGTCCGGGCCCGGCCCGGCTCCGGGGTGCGGGTCGACTACGTGATGGGCGGCAACTTCATCCCCGCGATCGCCAGCGTGACCGTCAAGCCGCTGGAGTCGGCGACCGAGCAGGTGCCCAGGTCCGGCGGCAAGGCCGTCAAGGGCGGCCGGACGTGGCGCGACGACGAGATCGCCGACGACGGCACCGTGCTGCGCCGCCGGGTGGTGCTGGCCAACGGCTCGACCGCGTCGTTCCTCGACGCGCTGGAGCCGACCGGCCGCGACCTCGTTCCGCTGCTGGAGACCATCTCCTTCACGCTGTCCTGATCCGCGAGCCGCCCTGAGCTCACCGGGGGAACGGGGAACCGCCGCATGACAAGCATGTTCAACGCGATCGCGGTCCTGGCGCTGCTCGGCGTGGTGCTGCTGCTGTTCGCCAACTCCGCACTGCTGAAGATGGTCCGCGACCTGCAGCGCGCGCTGGTCGAGGCGCAGGCCGGCGGGCACGGCGCGTTCGGCGCCACGCCCGCAATGACGGTGCCACGGTTCGCCGCCGGCGACGGGCGGTCGACGTACGTGCTCGTTGTCGATGCGAGCTGCCCGGCCTGCCGCGACCGCGCCGAGGACTACGCGCAGCTGAGCCGCGCCGCACCGGCCGGCGAGCTCGTCGCGCTCGTCAAGGATCAGGCCTGCGCCGTGTGGTTCGCCGCCAGCGCCGTCCGCGTCGAGTTCGACGCCGCCCTCCTCGGCACCGTTGGCGTCGGCGTGACGCCGATGCTGATCAGGTATGACCCGGACGGCACCGAAGCGTGGCGCCGCGTTGTCGGCTCCCGCGAAGACCTGGACCGTTTCCTCGAGATCAGCGAATCCGGCGCCGCGGAAAGGGCGTGATCAGCATGACGATCGACGTGGTCCAGGACTACTGGGACAGCGTGCCGACGGTTGCCGCCCCGGACGTCACCGCCGACGGCTCCCCCGTCGCCGCCGCACCGGACGGGGGCACCGAAGGCCGCACGATGCAGAGCACGCTGCGCGCGCACCGCCGCACGCTACTCAAGACCGTCGGCGTGCTCGGCGGCGGCTTCGCGCTCAACGTCCTGAGCTGGCTGCCGCCGGCGCGTGGCCGGGCCGCCCAGGCCACCGTCGGCACCGAATACACCAGCTGCACCATCTACTCCTACGACGACAGCATCACCTGCACCGGCGGCCCCTACGGCAGCGGCTACTGCGGCTCCGACGGCTGGTTCCTGCAATACTCGGGCACCTGCTTCTCCAGCGGCGCGGTCTCCGTGTGCAACAACCGCAACGCGTGGCGCTGGAAGCGGGCCGACAACCAGAAGACGTATCGCTGCGCCGACGGCATGCAGTACTGGTGCGGCGGCTCCGGCTTCTACATCTGCGCGTGGCAGCTGTGACCACAGCCCTCGGACGCCGGGCCGGTCATCCGACCGGCCCGGCCGTCGCCCTCCTGGCCGCTGCCGCCGCACTGCTGGCCGCCACGCCACTGCTGCCGCTCGCGGTGCCGCTGCTGGCCTGGACGCTGCTGGGCGTGACCGCCGGATACTCCATCTCCGGCTCCGTTTGAAGCCTCAACTCGGCCGATCTGGTCACCTCGTCGGTCTGGCGGGGACAGCAGCAATACTTCGTGACCGGCCTCTTCGCCGGCGCGCTGCTGAGCGGGCTGCTGGCCGGGGTCCTCGGCGGTTTCGCCGCGGTGGCCCCCGATGCGTGGCGGTGGGCCGCGTTCGCCGTGCTGGCCGTCGTCGTGCTCGCCTTCGAACTGGCCGGGCGCCCGCTGAGGCTGCCCCAGAACAGTCGGGCCGTACCGCAGACGATCATCCCCGAGTCGAACGCCAGCGGCCCGCTGCAGTTCGGCTTCGAGATGGGCACCGGCGTGCGCACCTTCATGCCGACCGCCCTGCCGCACGCGCTGCTGGCCGCCGTGGTGCTCGTCGGCGGCATCCTGCCCGGCATCGGCGCCGGGCTGGGGTTCGGCCTCGGCCGCGCGCTCATGCCCCTCGTGCGGGCCGGCAGCGCCGACCCCCGCGGCTGGGACCGGCGCCTGCTGCTGTCCCTGCGCCGCATCGGCATCCTGTGCGCGGCCGCGTTCGCGCTCACGCTGGCCGCGTTCGCGCTGCACCGCTGGGGGCCGCCCGGATGGCGTTGACCGCGCTCGCTCTCGTGTCCTCCACCGTCGTGTCGCTCGCCGGTCAGCTGCTGCTGGCCGGCGCCGCCGTGCACCAGCTGGCGGCCCGCCGCCGGCTCTCCAGCACGCTCGCCGCCCACGCGCTGCTGCCGCCGCGCCTGCACCGCGTTACCGCCGCGGCGACCGTGGCGGCGCAGCTGACCATCGGCCTCGCCGGTGCCGTCACCTTCCTCGCCGGCGGGCTCGAGTGGATCCCGGCGGCCGGCGCCGCAGTGGTCTACACCGCGTTCGCGGTCTACCTCACGGCCCTGCTGCGGGTGCGCGGCCCGGTGCCGTGCGGCTGCCTGGGCGGCGATCGCGCCGGGCGGCCGGCGATCGCCCGCGCGGCGCTGTTCGCCGCGGCCTCGATCGGCGCGGCGCTGGCCGGCCCGCCGGACCTGGCCGGCGGGCCGCGGCTGCTGGCGTTCGGCGCCGCCGGCCTGCTGGCCGCGTTCGCCGCCCAACTGGTCGCGGTCGCCGAGGCCGCCACGAGCACCGCCCGACGTTAGAGCGGATCTGACGGTTCCTGCGCCAGCACGGCGTCGACACGATCATCCTGGCCGGAGCAGGCGCCGCCGGTCGGCGAGATGCAACGTCAGCGCACCCAGAAGTCGTCCGGCTGCGCCTCGATGTCCGCCGCCGACTGTTCCATGTAGCCCGCGACCGGGAGCATGGCGATCATCGCCTCGTCTCCGGCGGCGGCCGCCTCCCGGAAGAAGTTCGCCTGCCGCCGGGTGCGGTGCACGACGGTGGCGCCGAAGGCCTGCCGGTCGCCGTCGTACCCGTACGCGTCGAGCAGGAGGTGGAGGCGGCGGGACCGGTCGTCGGTGTCGTGGAAGCCCAGCCCTTCGGCCACGCCTGGCGGGCACAGCGGCACCCACCAGAGCGCCGCGACCGCCAGGTCGTACTCCCGGGTGGAGGGGAACGCGCTGTCCCAGTCGAAGAAGCCGACGAGACGGTCGCCGTCCAGGACCGCCGCGTTGTACGGCGCGACGTCCTGGTGGCCGACGATCAGACCGGGTTCCATCGTCCGCCCGGTGAACCACCGCGCATCGGCCGGTGGCACGAAGCCGGCGGTCGCGTCGTGCACGCGCCGCAGCCAATGGCCGACCTGGGTGAGCAGCACGTCGGTGAACGACCAAGCCGGCCAGGGGACCCGTCCGCCGGCCGTCTCACCGGGCAGGTAGGTGAGCATCTCGCGGCCTTGCTCGTCGAAGCCGAGCGCCCGGGGCACGCCGTCGACGCCGGCCGCCTCCAGATGGCGCAGCAACGCGTGCACGGTCGGCGTCCACGGCAGAGCCCGCTTGCGGACGGTGTCACCGATCCGTACGGCGCCGACGGAGTTGCCACCCGTGAGGGTCTCTTCACTCATTGATGGTTTATAGCGGCTGCCGAGCAACGCCGACACTCAGTTAACGAGACCGGGCAGCGAGCAGGCTGCTGCCCGCCCACTATTAACAGCCGGTGATCTCCCGCACGACGGCGATGAACTGGTTCACCGGCGGCGGATTGTCGCCGGCCCGCCAGGCGACGGCGACATTCGAGGGCGGGATGTCGTGTACCTCGACGAAGGCGATGTGGGGCCACGATTGAGCGTGTGCCACCGATTCGGCGACGACCCCGACGGCTTGGCCCGTCCGTGCGGCTTCGAGCAGGTCATCGAGGTTGTGCCCGGTGGCGCCGACGCGCGGCGGCCGGCGGCGAAGGGCGGTCAGGCGCCAGAAGTCGCACCAGACCGGGTCGGCCTCGTCGATTTCGATCCACGGCTCCTGCTCGATTTCGGTGAAGCTGATGCTCGCTCGCCGGGCCAGGGGATGCCGGTCCGCGAGTGCGACATACCGGGGTTCGCTGGCGATCATCAGCAGTTCCAGGCCGTCCGCCCGGAACGGCGGCCGAACGATCGCGACGTCGGTTTCGCCGGTGAGCAGGCCGCCGACAGGGTCGCCGAAGTCGAAGTGGCGGGTGCTGAGGGCAATCTGTGGATGCCGGCGCCGGAAGGTGTCCAGGAGCGTCGGCGTGAGCGGGAAGGCGGCGGTGGCGGCCAGACCGACGCTGAGCCGGGCGGCACGCCGGCTGCGCAGTTGCCCGACGGCGGTCTGGGCCCGCTCGGCCGCTTCCAGCACCTCCCGGGCGTGCGGTAGCCACCGGACGGCAGCATCAGTCAGTCGCACCGGCCGGGTGGTGCGCTCGAAGAGACGCAGGCCGAGCATGTCCTCCAGCTGGGCGATGCCCTCGCTGAGGGTCTGCTGGACCACGTGGACCCGGCGGGCGGCGCGGGTGAAGTTCAGCTCCTCGCAGACGGCCAGGAAGTACCGCAGATGCCGGAGCTCGATCGGCGTCGGAGCCGCGCTGCCGGAGTCCGGTGGAACCGGCCGTGCCTGTGAAGCCATCGTCAGGTCCTGTTCGCGGTGGGGCGATCCGTTCCGTAGCCTGCCACACATGGCCGACGAGACGCTCTACGAGCACGCTGGTGGCACCGAGGGTCTGCACCGGCTCGAGGAGACCTTCTACGCCAGGGTGCTGGCCGACCCGCTCCTGCAGCCGCTGTTCGGTGCCGGCCGGGCGAGCCACGTCGAGCATCTGACCTGGTTCACCGCCGAGTCCTTCGGCGGCCCCGACCGCTTTTCCGAGACACTCGGCTTCGCCCACTTGATCGACGTGCACCGACATCTGCAGATCACCGAGGAGCAGCGCCGGCGGTTCGTCGAGCTGTACATGGCCGCGCTCGACGAAGCCGCACTGCCCGACGACAAGCCTTTCCGCGACGCGGTGCGCTCGCACGTCGAGTTCGGCAGTCACGTCGCCATGCAAAACTCCCGCGCCGCAACCGACGACGAACTGCACCCCCTCCGCCAGGTCCCGCGTTGGACCTGGGACGCCGACCCGGCGGGGCGTTGAGAACCGACTCGACGGTCGTTGACCTCCACATCGTCGGCGTCCCGGTCACTGCCGGCCCCGCTCGAGCTTGACCTGATCGGCCGCTTCCCGGCCGAGCTGTTCGTGCACCCAACCCGGGAGCGGGTCGGGGGGATTGCGGGTGGACGACGAGAGCAGCTCGCGCGTCTGCTCCCGGGCCTCCTGGACGCTCAGCGAGCCGCGCCGGAACCGCTCGACGACATTACGCAGGCGGACCAGCTCGGCATCAGTCCACCCGTCCTCCACGGCGGCGCCCCCGCCGAGGGTGGCCAGCTCCGCGCCCCGGGCCTCGTCTCCGGCCTCGATGAACAGCAGAGTCGCCGCGTACCGGGCCAGCACCTCGGCGCCGAGCGCCGCCGGCACCGAGAGGTCGATCGCCCGGACCGCCCGGGCGAGGGCTTGCCGGGCGTCCTCGTGGTGGTCGTACCGCATGTGGAACGCGCTGCGCTCGATGAGCGCCTCCACCAGCCTGGGGACCTCGCCGCGGCGCTCCCAGTGATCGATCGCCGCGGCGTGCAGCTCGGCCGCCAGGGGCACGTCATGGTGGTCCTCGGCGAAGACGGCGCCGTTGGCGCTGGACTGGGCCGCGTTCCACCAGTCATCCAGCGCCCGGTACAGCGATTCGGCCTCCCGCGCGTAGTCGACGGCCTGCCCGTGATACCCGGCCGTGTTCTCGGCCCGGCTCCGTTCGAACGCCGCCGAGGCGCGCGCCTCCAGGTCGCCCCAGCGGCCGGCCAGCTCCGTCGCCCGCCGCCCCCAGTCGACCGCCTTACCGGCATCCCCGAGCTCGCGCGCGATCTGGCTGTTGTTGATGGCGATCGGCACCGCGAGTTCCTCCTGCCCGATCGTGGCCAGGGCCAAGGCCGACCGCTCACCCATGGCCAGCGCCTCGGCGAGCTCGCCCTGCCGCCAGTGCAGGACACTCAGCTCGAAGTCGGCCTCGGCGGCCAGGCGCAGCAGGTCGTGTTCGTGGGCGATCCGGCCGGCCCGGCGGACATAATCCATCGCCGCCGCCCCGTCGGATTCCTTCAGGACCTGGGCGATGCGGAAACACACCGCCACGGCCGACACCGCGTCACGGTCTCGCAGGTGCAGCTCAACGAGGGCGTCGTCGGTGGCGACCAGGCGGCCCAGCTCGCCTCGTGAGGAGTAGAGGCTGCGCAGCCCCTCGCTCAGCTCGACCGCCAGGTCGAACCACCCCCGCTCGCCGGCCAGGCGGGCGGCGGCGTGGAAACGCGCCGGGTCCAGCTCGTCGGTGAGGCTGGCGCCGAGCGCGTGGCGGAGGATGTCCGCCAGCCGCTCGATCAGGTACCCGACGGCGCGCCGCTGGAACGCGGAGACCGCGTCGCCGGGCTCGTCGGCCAGCCGCTCTTTCGCGAACAGCAGCACCAGGTCGAACAGGGCGAAGGTGGCGGACACCTCGCCGGCGATCGACGAGACGATCTCCTGCCCGGCCAGGCTGCGGTCGACCAGCCGGTTCAGCCGCAGCTCCTGGCGCAGCGGCTGCTCGGCGAGGCAGTGACCGAGCTCGGCGCCGCTGGTGGTGGCGCCCGGGGTCGCCGCCATGAACCGGAAGGTGCGCTGGGTGGCCGCGTCCAGGGTGTCGTAGCTCAGTCTGATCGCGACCCGCACCGCGCGCTCGCCGTCGTCCAGGTAGTCGAGCCGGGTGCTCTCCTCCTCCAGGATCCGGACCAGGTAGTCGAGGCGGAGATCGGGCCGGCTGGCGATCCGCGCGCCGATCAGCTCCAGCGCCATCGGGACGTCCGCGCACAGGTGGGCGATGCGGTGCAGCAGCTCGGCGCTTGCCGTCCCGCCCTCGGTGAACATCGTCAGCAAGGCGACCGAGTCGTCCCGGGCCAGTGGCTCGACCCGGAAGACCAGGCCCGGGCTCGCATAGCTCTGCACCCGGTCCCGCGAGGCCACGATGACGCCACACCCGTCCGGGACCCGGACGAGCGGGGCGACGTGCGCGGCGTTGAGGGCGTTGTCGAGGACCAGCAGGACCCGCCGGCCGCGCAACCCCTCGTGGAAGACTCCACACCGGTAGGCGTCATCCAGGGTGCCCACGCCCAGATTGAGTCGCAACGCCTCCGAGATCGTCCGGACGACGGTCGGTGCGTCCCGCCGCGCGTCGGCCACCAGCCCGTTCAGGTCCATGTGCAGGACGCCCCCGGGGAAGTCCGGGATCAGCCGGCGGGCCGCCTCGATCGCGACGACCGACGCGCCGACGCCCGGCTGGCCGGATACAAAGGCGACCGCCGGTTCGCCGGAGGCCGTTCGCCGGCGCACCGCACCGGCGATCCGGTCGATCAGCTCCGAACGGCCGACCAGGCGCGGGCTCGGGTTCGGGAGCCGGCACAGCTGGGCGGCGACCGACGCCAGATCCCGGCTGTGGTGGTCGACCGCCACGCCGGTCGATACCGGCACCGCCTCGACCGTGGTGGAGCGCAACGGCGGCAGCAGATCGCCCAGCGTCGACCGGAAGGCGTCCAGCTCGGCCGAGTCCTCCCCGCTCAGCGCCCGACGCAGGTGTCGTCGGCAGGTGTCCGACACGCCGGCGAACATCTCCCGGTCCAGCTCGTCGGCGAGCACCCGGCTCAACCGGACCAGCCAGCCCCCGCACCCGGGTCCGGACCGGTCACCGTCGTGCAACGGCTCGCTCCAGCGCCGCATCGCCTCGTCGTGCCGGGCGATGCGCGGCAGGAGCAGCCGGGGGTCGAGCCCCCGCCGCCGCAGCCGGGCCCGGAGTGCGGGTTCATCGGCGAGATCGCCGAGCATCAACTCCACCAGGTCACCGAGTTCGCCCAGACCGCGGCAGGAACTGTCGATCGCGATCAGCACACGGGCCGCCTCCAGCGCCGACTCGTGCATGCCGCTGCGCGCAGCGGGCGACCGCCCGACCCGTACCGGCAGCCGGGCCGACGCCGACGGCGCCGCGACCGACAGCACCGTGCGCACCGGCTCGGCCAGCATCAGCCGCCGGCCCACGCGGACGCCCGGTAGCTCGCCCAGCAACCGGACCAGGTCCTCCACCCGGGCCACCCACACCGAGTCGCGCAGCCAGCCGTCGGCGCTGTTGTACCGGGCCGACACCACGCCGACCACGGCCTGGTCGGACAGTCGCCGCACCGGGGCGCCGCTCATGCCCGGCACGACCGCCGTCGAGGTCAGGCGACCCAGCGCCAGCTCGCCGTCGCGCACGGTGCCGCCCTGCCAGGTGCCGGTGGCGTCGAGGTGCCGGTAGACGTGGCCGGCGTCGTCGACCACGGACACCCCGGTCACCGTGACCGGCGTCAGCAGGGCGACCGAGCCGGTGGGCACCAGACCGGCGATCGACTCGGGCAGCGGTTCGGCCCCGCGCAGCACCGCGAGGTCGCGGCCGGGGTCGCCGCCGATCACCTCGGCCGGGAAGCACGCCCCCGAGCCGTCGAGTGCGTCAAGGCGGACCGAGGCGCCGACCCGGCCACCACCGGCCGCTTCGAGCACGTGCCACGCGCTCACCACGATGCCGGGCGTCACCTGGAAGCCGGTGCCCACCGGCACGCCGCCGGGATCGAGTACCCGGCTCAGGAACCCCGGCACTTCGAGCACTCGCGCTTCGCCTCCGTCGCGATGGGATCTACAAACCGTAGGATCCCGACCACCCGGTGTCACGCCGCCCCGCGGTCACTAATACGAATAAAGTAGATCAGAGCGTCAGGTCCGGCGTTGGGTCTGACCGGCCGGCGCGGCTGCCAATAGAGCGGGTCGATGCGGACGGTCAGCGGCTGCGGGAACGGCTGGGCGATGAGAGTGATGTGCTCGCCGATCGTGCGCGCGAGGATGTCGCGGACCTCGCCGATGGCGGCGTTGAGGTCGACCTGTTGTGGCTGGATGGTGTCGCCGCGGGTGAAGGTCAGCAGCTGGCGGGTCAGGTTGGTGGCGCGGTCGGTGGCCGCGCGGACCTGGCGCAGGTCGGCTTGGACCTCGGGCCGGTCGCCGGTCAGCTCGAGCGCGAAGTCGGTGTAGTTGGCGATGACAGCCAGGAGATTGTTGAAGTCCTGCGCGACGCCGCCGGCGAGCTTGCCCAGGCTTTCCACGCGCTGGGCCTGGTTGGTACGTTCGGTGATGGCGCGGTGTCGTTCGGCGGCGTCGCGGGCGGCGGTGACATCGCGGGCGGTTACGGAGATGCCGATGACCGCGCCACCGGGATCGGTGATCGCGGTAATGTTGAACGACACATCGACCGGGGTGCCGTCCTTGCGCAGCCGCTGGGCTTCATAGCTGATGCTGCGTTCGCCGTGCCGGATGCGGGCGAGGGTGTCGTGTTGATCCTGGCCGCCCGACTCGTCGGCCAGGATGGCGCTGGGCCGGCCGATGACCTCCTCGGCCCGGTATCCGAAGATGCGTTCGGCACCGTAGTTCCAGGCGGTGATGACCCCTTCTGGATTCACGCCGATGATGGCGTCGTCGCTGTGCTGCACGACGGTGGCCAGCGTGGCCCGGTGCGCCTCGGCGGCGTCGTTCGCCGCGCGTTCGCGGGCGCCGGCCTCGTCCAATACCTGCTTGCCGGCCGGGTCGACGTAGATGGCGCCGCGGCTGAGCAGGACGCCGTAGGCACGCCGCAGCGTCCAGTAGTAGAGGCCGACGGCGGCGGTGAGCAGATCCCAGACGGCCGAGAACATCGACGACCCGGCCATCGCCATGCCGGGATGACCCGCGTCGGTCGTCTGCGCGGCGACGCGCAGCACCATCAGCGCGTGCAGGCCGTGCCCGACCGCACAGCTGAAGAAGATCATCGCGGTGGCGGTGGCCAGCTTGTTCGTGCGCAGCTGACCGGCCCGGGCGACCGGGACGACGATCGCCACCGTGATCGCCGCGTAGGCGGCCATGATGACGGTGTTGGCCAGAATGAAGATCTGCTCCACGCTCGAAGTCGACCGGGCAGCGACTTCCGATTTCAGTGGTCCCGCTGCCCAATCGCAACAATGAGCGGTCGCGCCGCGCCATCGCCGTCGGATCGGTCGAGAGGATTCGCCCGAAACTCAAACCCGTCCTCCGCGACCAGGTACGTGTCGCTTCGGTGTAGCGACTTCGACCTTCCAGAGCTTGCTGCGGACGGGGTACCACAACCAGGCAGTGCCTGACGCAAGCGGCGCTGAAACCAATCACTCTTTGTGCCATTGCAGCTACTAAATGCCACGGTCGGCGGCAGACTGACCTTGCCATGCGATCCGGTAGGATGAAAGTATGACCGTGAAGCTGAGCATCAGTGTCCCCGACGATGTCGCCGAGTACCTGCAAAGTCGGGGTAACGCATCGGCCGCGGTCGTTGAGGCGGTACGACGGGTCCAGCCGCAGGCCCGCCGGGCACGGCAGCGCGAGGCGGCCCAGGCGTACGGAGCGTTCCTGCGTGAGCGCTCCCCCCGGCAGCGCGACGACGATCGCGCCATGATCGAGGAAAGCAACGATATCGCGCTGCGCGACGCACAGTGGTAAGGCGCGGACAGATCTGGACCCTGTTGCGCGGCGGCAGTCAGCACCGCGTCCTGGTGGTCAGCAACGATGAGTACAACGCCGTCGATGAGCTCGCCCTGTGGGCTCTGGCCGTCGTGCGTGAAGTCCCACATCCCAATCATCTTGTCGTCCGCCTCGACACCAGCGATCCGCTGGCCGGGGCGTACATCAGGATTCACAGCGTCGTGCAGATCCTGGACCGGACCGCATTGCGTGACAACCACGGTTTTGTCTCGCACGACACGATGAATGCCGTCGAATTGGCGCTCCGCGAATTCCTGGAACTGCCGTAACACGCGCCTGCCGATGTCGAGTCCGGCGTAGCTGCGCCGGGCCGCGACCCGGTACGTCACCGGCCGGTCGCCGGACGCCACGCGGATCTGCGCTCCGACGGGCAGGTGCTCCAGGTCGTACAGCGCGCCGCGGGCGGCCTTGGCGGTGTCGGCGTGCCCCGGCGATGAGCACCGTGCCCGTCGGCCCGCCCGGCAACGCCGAGCCGATCCAACCAGCCGACGTAGCTCGGGTCATCAGGCACTCCGAGCGCGCCGGCCGATGTCACGCCGGCCGGGTCGACCGTCGCGTCCACGTCGAGTGCGTCGATGTGCAGTCGGGTGGGCGTGGCGAGCTCGCGGATCGCAGCCGGCGACGGTGACAGCGACGTTCAGGTCGCGGCCGTCCAGCACGCCCGCAGACTCGACATGAACGCCGACGGCAGCTCCACCTCGCCGGGCGTCAGCACCTGCCAGCCGTAGGTGCGCTCGGCCCGCGCAGACCGGCGCGCCCGACCCCGGCGCGGACATCCTCGCGCAGTGGTCACCCGGCGCCGGCACCGTCGACGGCCCCCGCGCGACCTGGCCGTCCAAGGTCCCCGTGCCCGCCGGGTACGAGGGCGGCGACCATCTCGGCCGCTACCGCGGCGACCAGGCCCTCGCGCTACGCCGGGTGCTCGGCCCAGCCGAGCGCGACAGCGTCGCCAACCTGCCCGACGGCTCGGCCGCCACCATCCGGTGGAGATCCGTCTTCTGAACCGCGAGGGGCGGGACACTGACCGGACGACAGCATGCCCCCCATGGCGCGCCGCGAGCGTGGCAGACTGCGGCCGTGTCGAAGTCCTCCGCCGCCGCGCTGGCGATCGTCTTGACCGTGCTGACCGCCGGCTGCTCCGACGACCCCGGCCACCAGGCCGCCCCGGCGTCGGCGGCGGCGTCACGGTCGGCATCCCCGTCTGCGTCACCGTCACCGAGCGCGCCCAAGTTCGCGGCGACCGACGCGTGGGCCGCGGCGCTCGACTCCGCCCTCACACCGGCGCTCAAGCGATACGGAACCAAGGTTGCCATGCCGAGAGCCGGCGGGGTGGACACGAAGACCGACCTCACGCTGGAGCCGTGCGCGGGAAACTCGACGGTGCCGGGCGACGACGTCTATGTGAAGGGCGTCGGCGCGCGCGAGTACACCGCCTACACCGACAAGGACAACCGCTCCGTGGAGCTGCAGGTCGTCGCGTTCGTCGACGCCGCCACCGCCTCGGGCGCATTCGAGAAGGTGGTGGCCGCGACCGGTACCTGCCCGAAGACGGTCGGCAGCATGTTCCCCGACGTCGGCTACGAGGTGCGGGTCGAGCGCATCACCGTCGCGGGCGCATCGGCGGTCGTGGTGTCGCGACGGATGACACTCAAGCAAGGCGTGACCCAGGGTGTCGCCGGAACGTCGGACGTGTACCTCGTGCACGGCGCGACGCTGGTCCGCGTCATCGTTGACGTGCAGCGGACCGTGTCGGCGGACCGGACCGGCACAGTCCGCGACGCCGCCCGGTCCGTCGCCCTCGAGGCCGCCCCCGCCTTCGTCGCGGCGATTCCAGTGGCATAACCGGCGGCCCCGATCCCGCCGGCGCCGAGCTCCCGTAGATCCGGCGGAGCAGCGGCGGCAGCGGATAGCCGATCACCGCCTCGGCGTGGGCGTTGGCCCGCGCCCATAATGCCCGTGCCGAGCACGGCGGTCGTCATGCCCCGCTCGTTGCGCGGCCCGGGTGCCGAAGCTGCTCAGAGCCGTCTCCAGCAGCGGCAGCGCGTGCAGGACCTGCCTCGAGCGGATGAGCGCGTCCCACGCCCGCTCGAACTTCTTCCACCCGCCGGCGTACGCGAGGTGCCGCAGCCGGTCCCCGATTCGCTCGTGGGTCGCCGCGCCCCGCCACAGCGCGGCCCAGCGGTAGAAATCCCGGTACGCCCGCCAGTACCCCTCCTCCAACTGCTCGGCGGTCATCCCGCGCGGCTGGTACACGACGTGCCGGGTGTCGTACCGCTCCCAGTCGCGGTGCACGATGCGCCCCTCGGCCTCGATCCGCCGGAACAGCCCGGTGCCCGGGTAGGGCGTCATGATGTGGAATGTGGCGGTCTCGATGCCCTGTTCGACCGCCCACGCGACGGTCCGGTCGAACACGTCGGGCTCGTCCTCGTCCATGCCGACCACGAAGCTGGCGTTGACCATCGCCCCCGCATCGTGCACGCGCCTGGCGACGGCCGCGTAGTCCCGCCCTACGTTCTGCCGCTTGCGCTGCGCCGTGAGGTTGCCCGCGTTGATCGTCTCGAAGCCGACGAACACGCTGCGCAGCCCGGCCTCGACCGCCGCCTCGAGCAGGTCCGGGGCGAGCAGCGCGTCCACTGTGGACGCCGCCTGGAAGACGCGGCCCGTCCCGCGCATCCCCTCGAACAGCTCGGCCGCGAAGCGCCGGTTGCCGAGCAGGTGGTCGTCGAGGAAGTACAGGTGCTTGCCCGGCAGCCGCTCGATCTCCGCGAGCGCGTCGTCGACGGCCTGGGTGTAGAACGACTTGCCCCCTTCGAAGAAGGCGTCTTTGTAGCAGAAGTCGCAGTGGTGCGGACACCCCCGCGTCACCACGATGGAGTTCGGAACCAGGTAGCGATGGCGCTGGATGAGGTCCCGACGGATCGGCGGCAGCTTCGCCAAGGACCGTTCCCGCGAGGTGTACCGCTCCCGCGGCGCCCTGCGCCGCCAGTCTTCGAGGAACACCGGCCACGTGTCCTCGCCCGGCCCCAGAAAGATCACGTCGCCGTGGCGGGCCGCCTCGTCCGGCAGCGACGTGACGTGCAACCCCCCGAGGGCGACGAAGACCCCGCGGGCCCGATACCAGTCCGCGAGCACATACGACCGTCGCGCCGACGTGATGTACACCTGGATAACCACGAGATCCGGCAGCGCCTCGCCGTCGTCCGGCTCGAACCGGCTCCACATGCTCGTCGACGATCCGTACGTCGGCGTCGCCGGGTAGGTAGGCCGCGAGCGTGGCCAGCCCCAGCGGCGGGAAGAGCGCGTACTTGATGGGCCGGAAGAGCGGACTCGTGGCCTCGGTCGGCGCCGGGAGGATCATCAGCACCCGCATGCCCTGACCGTAGGCGCCGCGGCCGGTGCATCGGGTGGTCGATCGGTGCAGATTCCGTGATGATCGCGCAGACCGCCTGCAGGCGCCGGCATCGTCGGTGTCGACGCAGCGACGGTCGTGCTCGGCGCCGGTCACCGATGCCGGCCGCGTACACTGGCGAGTTCCACCCGCGCCGGAGCGTCAGTGGCCTGAGAGGTGCGTGCGGTACCTGGACCAGATGAGGCCGAAGAGTATCAACGCCAGCCCGGCCGCTGCGAGGACGTACCACGGCCGCCATTCGTCGTCAGCCTGGAAAGCCCCGACGATGAGGTACGCGATGACCAGCACTTCCGCAACGACGAACGCGGCGAAGGCCCATCGCTTACGGGCCGCAGTCTGCAATTCCGAGCCGGCCATATTGCCGTCCTCCCCATGCGCCGATGCCTACGGTAAGCCTCGATACCCCAACCGTCGTGGATGCACACGCCGGGAGGCCACACCATGGTCTACTCGCGCCGATCAAGATCGATCGGCGCCGAGGGTTCCGCGGTCCCGGGCCCGACCGGTCGGTTGTACCGCGCGGTACCAGCGTTGTCGCCGAGCCGGGTCCGATGGTGGGTGCTTAACGAATTGCTGGCTGCGGCGTGATGCCGGCAGCGCGGGCGGCCATGCCGCGGGAGGCATCCCGAAGGACGTGGACAACGAACCGGGAACCGCGGGGCCGGTTCGGGGTGTAAGCGATACGCAGGCCGCCGGCTCCGGCGAGGCGGGCGACGAGGTAGAGGCCGAGGCCGGTGCCGGGTTTGGTGGTGGCGACACCGGTTACGGCGCGGGCGAACCGGTCGAACAGGTGCGGCACGAACGATTCCGGGAGGCCTTCCCCGCCATCGCACACCTCGACCCGGATCTCGTCCTCGCCGTTGACCACAACGATCTCGATGGGCGGGGCGCCGTACTTGGTGGCGTTGCCGAGCAGGTTGCCGATGACCAGCTACAGATGACCGTGATCCGTTCGCCGCCGACGCTGGTGTGCGCGGTGGCCGCCTGGCGCACGGCGTGCGCGAGGTCGAGGCGGATCGGCCGGGCGACCAACGCACCGGCGTCCAGCTGGGCGAGGGTGAGGACCTCGGTGACCAGGCCGGCGGCTCGGTGTCCGGCTGCGGTCATCCGCCGAACGTATTGCTGCCGGTCCGGTTCGTCGACGGTGTCCCAGTCGTCGAGGAGCACTTCGCCGAACGTGACCACGGTGGTGAGCGGGGTGCGTACGTCGTGGCATCGGTTTCGTTTCGACGGTGGTGTATTTCATCAACGCCCCCGTCCGCGACGAGTCCGTCCCCTCGAGCCTGCAGGGCCCACCGGGCTGGCTGCTGCTCCTGGGCACGATCGGCGCCCCACTCGTACTCATCGCCGCGTTCTCGTTCTTCGTCACCTACGACGGTGTGCGCATCCGGGGGCTGCCCCGCCGCAGGCACGCGGTCACCGCGAAGGCCCGCCACGTCAACGCGGCCCGCGAGCAGAAGGCTAACAATCCGGCCAAACCGCAGAACCGGCAGCGCCGCACTGACACATAGGCCTCACGCGCCGTCCGCGCCGGCGCGGACCTCCCGGTGTCAGCCGCGGTGAAGCCGCCGACATCGGGATGGCCGATGAGCGCTGATCACTTGATGGTGCACCGCAGCAGTGCAGTGGCAAGAAGATCTGGGCTGCGGCCCGGGCGACACCGCCTTCGGGCTCACCGCCCGGCACGGCGCGGCCGCCTCCTACGGCATCAGCAAGGCCGCCTCGAACGCACTGACCGCCACCGTCACCGCCGAACTGGCCGGCACCGGCATCCCGTCAACGCCGTCTACCCCGGCCTTACCGCGATCTGGCCCGGCGCCGAGGCCTTGGGCCGCCGCCCGGTCACCGACAGCGCCACCGGCGCCGTCTGGGCCGCGACCCCTCCCGCGACAGCCCAACCGGCGGGCTCTTCCGCGACGGCGAAACCGTTGGCCTGGCAGACGCGTTCCCCTAGGCGCAGTTCCCTGGGCTCGGCGGGCCTCGCCGTGCCGGCCCGCGGCGCTCAGCAACCGCACCAGGTCCAGATGGGCCCGCTCGTCATACGCGTCGTGGTGCAGCAGCCGCAGCAGGTACCGGGCGGCCTCGTCGACCCGGCCCGCGTGCCGCGCCAGCTCGGCCAGCTCGCGCACGACGTGCAGGTACGCCGCCCGGGCCTCCTCCCGGGCCGGGCCGGCCCAGTCGCCATACGGTTCGTCGGCCAGGAAGTCGCCGGTGTAGCGCTGCTCGGTCGTGGCCAGCACCGTGCGGGCCGCCTCTGGGTCGCCGTGCTCGCGCAGCCGCAGCCCGTACGCGGCGCCGGTCAGGAACGTCTCCAGGTCGACCGTGAGGTGGGTGACGTCCAGGGCCAGGCTGGCCTGGTCGGCCAGGACGAAGTGGTCGGCCGGGGCGAGACGCCGGGGGTCGAGCACAGCGCGGACGGTCGAGAGGGCCACCGACAGCCAGTGGGCCAGCCGGGCCGGCTCCTCCTCGTCGCCCCACAGCAGGTCGGTGAGCCGCTCCCGGGGTACCGCGCGGCCCCGCCGGCTGATCAGGATCCGCAGCAGGTCGCGGGCCTTGCGGGAGCGCCACTCCGGGGTCGGGACCGCGGCGCCGTCCACCAGGACCTCGAACCGGCCCACGGTCCGCACGGCGGCGCCGGGGGCCGGCTCCTGCGCCCGGCACCGCAGCGGCGTCTCCAGACCGCTCACGCCCACCGCCCTGTCCCTACGCTCAGGCTGATGATTCCCACCCTCCGCTGCGCGAACACGGTCACTGGGTGTGGGTAGTTGCTCATAGACTGACTGCATGCTGCGGCGTACGCGTCGGTTGATCTGGGTCGGACGGGCTTTGTGCATCGTGCTGGTCGCTGGGCTTGCCGTGTATCTGGTCGCGGTTGGCGTCGATCGAGCAGACAAGCTGGGGAGCGGCATATCGGCAGTCCTGGCCCTTGCGGCCTTGGTTGCGCCGTACCTGCTGCCGAAGCCTGAGCCGCAGTCGCGGTCGGTTACGGCAAGCGGGACGGGCTCTGTCAGTATCGGGAAAAGCAATTTCGGTCGTGTCAGTACCAGTGTCGCGGGGCCGGCCGAGCCCGGACCCGCCGCCGACAGCGGAGTGACGGCGTCCGGTGTTGGGTCCGTCGCAGTCGGCGAAAGCAATGCGAACTCGATCCGCACAGAGGTTACCGGCTCTGGAGACGGGCCAGGTAGCCCTGCGCCTTCACCGTGAGCGGGTGCTCATCGCCGAGCGTCTGGCGAAGTTCGACGATCAATGAGCGGAAGTCGTCCTGCACGGGCTGCCCCGCCTCGCCACACCATCTGGTGTGATTCAGCCTTGTTGTCAGTACATTCAAATTGCCCGGGCTCATGACCGCGTTCATGTCGACGAGGAGCTGTCCGAATGCCGCGGCCGCACCGGCGACGTCCCCGGCTTGTCCCTGGAAGAAGGCCAGAGTGCCACGAGCGGCAAAGGTGTCCGGGTGATGCGGTCCCAGCACCCGCTCGGCTTCGGCGACCCGCTCCTCCAGGGCGGTGATATCGCCTGTCTCGGCACGCCATCTGGCGAGTTGCGCGCGGGCGAGCAGAGTATGCGGGTGGTCGGGTCTGAGCAGGTCGGGGAGCTCGCCGACCAGTTTCGTGAGGTCGGCGGCGGCCGCTGCGGGATCGCCGGCTTCACCGCGCCACATCGCCAGGTCATGACGGCCGGTCAGCGTGTCGATGTGGTCGGGTCCGAGCGCGTTGGTGAGGTCCGGCAGCAGGTCGGCCAGGGCATCGCGGGCGGCCGCGGGATCGCCGGCTGCCCCTATCGATCGAACGAAGTTCGATCGGGCTATCAAGGTGGTCCGATCGTCTGGACCGAGTATCCGGATGCAGTCCGCTACGAGTGCTCGGAGGGCGTCGGAGGAGGCCGCCGGTTCGCCGGCGTACATGAGCCACAGGGCCGCTTCGAGCCGTGCGCTGAGCGTCTTGCGGTGCTCCGGGCCAGACACCCGTAACCGATCATCGACGATGCCGGCGAAGGCTTCCGCAGCGCCGCGGGCGTCACCGGCTTGTCCGCGCCATTTGGCGATTTCGTGGCGGACGGTCAACGTGTCGTCGGTGTCCGGGGCCTGCGATCGCTGCAGCGCGGCCAGCAGCGTCTCCAGGTCGTCGATCGCCTGGGAGAACATGTCCGCATCACCGTAGCTCTGCGATGTGCGCAGCAGGACCTGGTGAGCGGCAGGTTGCAGGAGGACCTCCCGGCCGACCTGGAACAGTGCCGTCGCGTTGGCGCGGAGCACTTGGCTGTATTCGGCGTCGCGTTCGACGTCGGGCCAGATCGCCTCCAGCGCGTCGGCGGCTGTCCGGACGGCCGCCGTGAACTGTTCGGACTCGAGTTCGTCTCGCACGGCTCGCTGGACCAGGACGTGGATCGCCACGGAGTCGGTGTCGGCGCTGAGCAGGCTGAGGCGGTGCAGGGATCGCAGTGCCGATCGGACGAGTGCGGGGTCGCCGGCCTCGGTGATCCGGTCGACGACTGCGGTGGTTTCGAAGAGCGCCGCCGGGATCGTGGTCCCCAGCGTGGCAGCTACGGCGAGAACCGCTCGGGCGAGATGGGGGCGGGTCCGGTCGGCCGCGTCGATGGCCAGCGACATGGTGGCGGGGATCGTGCGGCTGTAGTCGTCGGGGAGACTCTCTGGCTCCGGTACCAGCGCTTCGAGCGGTGTTCGACGCTCGGCGAAGCGCCGCCGGTACTCCGTGCAGGTGACCTGTTCGTCGATCATGAACGCGGCCGCCTGAGACAGTGCCAGCGGCAGTCCGCCAAGATCGCGTGCCACCCCGGCCACGTCGTCGGCGAGTTGCTTGTCGCCGGCCAAGCAGTGGTGCAGGTACCGGCCGGCTTCGTCATGGGTGAACGGCGGAATGACGATGCTGTCGCCGCCCGGCCGAGTCAGCGCTGCGTTCTGCAGCTGGGTGGTGACGACGATTCGGCCGGTCGGGTGAGTCGGCGGCCACAGACCCTGCAGATGGCCGGCGGCGACGACATCGTCGAGGACGATCATCCATCGCCGCGATGTGCCGGCGAGCCATCCGTGAAACTGTGCTGCGGCGTCTTCCGGCTCGCACGTCGGCAGTGCGATCGCGGCTGCGGCGTTGGCGTAGCCGGCGAGCAACGCGGCGCGAGAGGGCACTGTGATCCACACCAGCAGGTCAAGCTCGCCTTCGGCCATTGCCCGCGTTGCCAGGGCAGCAGCGAGCTGCGTCTTGCCGACCCCGCTGAGGCCGCACAGCACTGTCGTGTTCGTCGAGGCGGACACCACGCGCTCCTGGAAGGACGCCGCGCGCCTGGGAAGAATACCGACGCAGACCGGCCACGAAATCTCTGGCGGTTGGTTGATGGTGACCGGCGCTTCGTTGTTGCCGCCGATCGCCACGGACGCCGGCCCAGAGGCGACGACCCGCGGATCCGTCTGGCGCTTGCCGATAGGCACATCCGATTGCACCACAGAGTCCGCTCAACGCGGGAGCGGTTACCCGGCCGGATGACCACGCTCGCGGTGAAATCCCGGTCCTCTCCCTCCACCCACCACGGTGCAGGCCGCTCTTGGACGCCCCGCGACCAGGTCAATACGGTTTGACGGGTTCCACCAGTAGTCCCTCGGTCGCCCGATCATGTTGGCGGCGGTACCGCCGGGTCCACGTTGCGCTCCGGCCAGATGTCGACCGCGACGAGCGCCGGGTTGAGCCGGTAGTGGCCGCCGCTGTTGACGACCGGCTCAAGCCGCTGCGGGTCAATCGATCCGACGTTGTCGGCTGTCGCAAGCACGCCGCGGATGACGCTGCGCAGGTTGCTGAGGCATGTGAACAGCCGCTGGATCGCACGCTCCGGATCAACGTCAGGCCAGATGTGCGCGACGATCGCCGAGAGCTCCGCGCCACCGGGGCGGCCGGCCAGGTACACCATCACCTCGATGCTCTTGGCTCGCAGCCCTGGGACGGGCTGGCCGGTGCCGTCCAGGACAGCAGCCTCGCCGCTGGCGCGGATGCGTACCGGATCGACGACGGCCGGCGTCCGCTGCATCGGCGACGACTTGACGCGTCGTGGCCATCGTTTCCGCAGGTGTCTGGTGCCGCCGGCGGCTGAGCTGCTCCCGGCTGGGCCGAGGACGCGGTCGACGGCGAGTTCGGCGGTCAGTGCTGCGGTGTAGCCGTCGTAGTCGGCGCTGCCACGAAGGCGTTGCGCGACGGCGTCGATGTCCATCGTGTGCACAGCGATCCGGGCGAGCCGCCGGCCGGCCGTCCGGCGAATCCGCCGGCGCAGCACCGTGGCGAGGGCCCGGTTGCGGCGTTCGCGACTGATCACCACGGCGGCCGCCTGCAGGGAGCCGTAGACACCGAGTTGCGGGTAGGCGCGGGCGATACTGCGGGCTCGGATGGTGACGATGGGCCGGTGCAGCCAATGCTCGAACAGGTCATAGCGGGGCGGAGGCGGGGGCAGCTGTCCGTGGGCGCGGAGCCGGTCACGTCGCTGGTTGTCGCTGTCGAGCCACCAGGTGACGAAGCCGAGGATGCTCATCAGCGCGAAGAACCCGCCGAGCAGCCGGTCGGGGTGCGTCATGACGTTGAACGCGGCGGCCGCGACGGCGATGGCCGCGCCGAGCAGCCGGGATGTGCTCGCGGACTCGCCGAGGCGGCGGCGGGTGTCGGCGTTGGCGAGGAACACGGCCCCGCCGAGCTCGAGGGAGCCGACGGCGCCGACGGCGATCCACCACGGCAGGTGGAACGCGGCCGCGGCGCCGGTGGCGCTGCCGTACAGGGCGACGATCAGCACGGCGAGGTAGAAGCCGAGCCGCAGCCGTCGGGTGCGACGGACGGCGGCGGTCAGGTCGGTGTCAAGCTCAGCGGCCGCCTGTGGCACCAGGGGTGGCGTGAGCTGCTGCAGCAGGTCCGGTTCGAGGGCGGTGATCACGTTCCCTCCCCCGGTACCGCCGCGACCGTGCCGATCAGGGCGAGGGTCTCCGGTTCGGGTTCTTCGTCGATCTCGGCGAGCGTTGCGCTCAGCACCTGCCAGCGGGCCTGCACACGCGGGTCGTCGCCGACAGCGGTGAGGGCTTTGATCGCTTCGCGGGCGAGCTCGTCACTGGCCGGGTCAAGGTCCGCGGCCTGGTCGAGTAGGTCGGCACTCGTGCGTGGGTCGGTGTCCGGGTGTACGGCGAGGAGGGTTCGGGCGCGGATCGCCTGCCGGCGCAGTGCTTCGCGGGACGGTTCGATCCAGTCGCTGGTGAAGTCCGCGGCGAACCGGCCGGCCGGGACGGCGACAGCGGCGCGGAGACGTACCAGCCGTGCCGGGTCGTCCGCGCCGTGACGCTGGACGGTGTTGGCGGTGATCGCGTCGGCGAGATTCCAGGCGTCGACGTCGACGACATCTGGATCGAGCCGGTAGCGGCCGCCGGGGTTGAGGACCGGCTGGATGTGCGAGTCGCCGGCGGCGGTGCGGATGCCACGGCGCAGATTGCTCACATCGGTCTGCAGCCGTTGCTGGGCGCGGGCGTAGCTGGCGTCGGGCCAGAGCGCTTCAAGGATGTCGGGCAGGTCCGCGCCGCCGCGGTGGGCGACGAGGTAGGCGAGGAGTTCCCGGGCGTGCTGGCGGAGACCACCGACCGGGTGGCCGGTCTGATCATGGACGGTCACGCGGCCCAGCACCGTGATCCGGACCGGCACCGCCGGTGTGGTTTGGGTGTCGGCCACCGGCTCCGGGTCCGGTGCTTCGTCGTCACCTGACGGGCGCGTTCGGCGGGCCGGTTCGAGCAGGATGCCGTGGAGGTCCAGGTGTCCGGCGAGATCGAGCGATGCCGTCACGGTCGTGTCGAGGTCCGGGGCCAGTTCGGCGATGAGGACGATCGGGCGTAGCTGCTCATCGGTGTCGGGGTCCGGATGGTGGGCGCCGCAGCAGTGGTCGGTGTCGTACTGCTCGACCAGCCGGGCCCGGTGCAGGAGGAGCTCCTCGAGCAGCCGCAGCGCGGCGGCCAGGTCGGCGGTGACGGTGATCCCCGGGATCGGCTGGCTATGGCCGTTCGACGGCCGGACGCGTTGCCAGACTGGTGCTGGCACGATCAACTGGGCGGTGGCCGGCTCACCGGCGGCATGACCAGCGATGGCATCGGCGACGAACGCCGCGACGGCGCGACGGCCGGGCTCACCCGCGACGACCGCCGGATACAGCAGCGGATGCCGCAGCAACGCGCCGCAACCCGGATCGGTGGTCTCCTCCCCCGCCAGGGCCGCATCGGCCGCCTCTCCTCGCGGCGGCCTCGGCCGAGCGGCCCGGCGGGCCCGCAGCCGGTATGCGAGGACGCCGAGCGCGAGGAGCCCCGCGCCGAGAGCGGCCTCGGCCCACAGCGGGGACTCGGATGCGGGTGCGTGGGTGCTGGACGTCGGTGCTGGCGTCTCCGCGGCAGCGGTGGCGGACGGCCCGGCCGATGGTGGGGCGACGGAGGGCGCCTGCATAGTTGGGGAGGGTGCGGGCGGCGCTGGATCGTCGGCCACGCTGTCGTCCTCCTGTGCCGGACCGGCTGCCGGCGGCTGCGCCTGCGCAGATGGAGGCGGCAGATGCAGCTGCCAGCCCGGGAAGATCCGGTTCGGGTTGGTCAGCGTCCCCCCGACACCCGGGAAATGGCGACCTTTGTTGATCTCGAAGATCGCCGGCCAGGCGTCTCGGTCGCCGAGCTGCTCACCAGCGATCCGGGACAACGTGTCACCGCGGCGCACCGTATACGTCCGGTCGGTCTGGGCCATATCGACCGCAGGCAGGACCACCCGCGTCACCTGCGAGACCTGCCCACTCGGCAGGTCGACCGCAACGGCGGCAGCCGCGGGCACAGCCGGTGCGGCAGCACCCGCGGCCGCAGGTTGCACAAGGAGTGCCACGGCGCCGGCGATACTACTGACCAAGCCGGCCAGCGGCGCCGGCAGCTTCGGCACGACAGCAGCCCGGCGCACCGCTGCCAGTACGTCATGAACGACCGCGGCGACGAGCCACAACCAGGTGATCCACAACCCGCCCAGGACCGCGGCCACCAACAGGACC
The DNA here is from genome assembly GCF_044454505.1 of Dactylosporangium sp. NPDC051541. Taxonomy (NCBI): domain Bacteria; kingdom Bacillati; phylum Actinomycetota; class Actinomycetes; order Micromonosporales; family Micromonosporaceae; genus Dactylosporangium; species Dactylosporangium sp. NPDC051541. Next base: position 47,407 of record NZ_JBITDU010000022.1, on the reverse strand, counting down.
ACATTGCCGTCGGCAACCGCCTCAGCCCAGTCGACGTCTGCCAGTACCACCCCCTGCACCCGCCACAGCGCCACCGGCGCACCGGCCAGCGCGGTCACCGCCAGAACCGCGACGAGCACGGCTCGCACGGGCCGGCGCCGTTGTCGGCGGCGCGCCCGCACCAGCGCCGAACGCTGCCGCCCAAGCCCAACACGTCGCCTCGAGCGTGCTCTCGTCTCGATCATCAGCGGGCCTCCGTCGTCGGACCAACACCTCCGACCGACCGTACGGATGGCCGTTCCACACCGCGTTCACAACAGTTCACACGACTTAACACCCCAGCTCAGACCGGGCACGACGAAGTACCAGCGCCGCCTGCGGGCGGGCACTGGGCCACCCGCGCAACGAAAGGATGGGCGAGCGCGGCGTCAGGAGGTGAGTGTGGCGACCTCGGCTCCGGCCATGAGGAACGCGCCCACTGCGTAGTCGGCGGTCCGGCCCGGGTCGACCGCGGCCGGTGCGGCCCCGACGTCCTGGCAGTAGCCCAGGAAGCCGTCGGCCCGCACCGCGGTCGTGACCATGCCGTTCCAGGCCCGGGCCAGGATCGGCAGGTACGTCGCCCGGTCGAGCAGGCCGGCGCCGATGCCGTAGGCGATGCCGAACGCGAAGAACGCGGTGCCGCTGGTCTCCGGGCCGCCGAAGTGGTCGGGGTCGGCGAGGTTCACGTTCCAGAAGCCGTCGGTGCGTTGCAGCGGGGCCAGGGCCGCGGCCATGGAGCGCAGCGTGTTCGCGTACTCCGGCCCGCGCTTGTTCGAAAGCGGGATCACCTTCAGCACCTTCGCGTGCGCGGCGATGGCCCAGCCGTTGCCCCGCGACCAGAGGACCGGCTTGCCCGACGGGCTCGCCTGGGCCGAGCCGTCGACGGTGTAGGCGCTGTCGCGGTACCACAGCGCCGTCGCCTCGGAGGCCAGGCCGGTCACCCGGCCCTGCTGGTCGGGCTGGAGCCGCTTGGTGGAGTGGTACAGCTGGTACATCGTCAGCCAGAAGCCGGTGTCGTTGCGCAGCGCGCCGAGCCGGGCGAACGGCGGCATCGCCATGTGCAGGGCGTCGACCCACCACCAGTCGTCGCGGGCGGTCGAGCTCACCATCCGGCGCAGGCTGTCCTCGATCGCGGCGATCTTGTTCGCGCCGCCCAGCAGTTCGTACAGGTCGAGGTAGGTCTGGCCGGCGCAGTGGTTGTCGGCGATCCGGGTCGCGTTGCCACCGTTGAGGCCGTAGGCGCTCTGCTCGGCCCAGGCCACCGCGTAGTCGAGGTACTTGCGCGTCCCCGAGGCCCGGTAATGGGCCATGTTCCCGGAGAAGTAGGTGGCCCGGGCCCACTGGTTGTTGCCGGGGTTGGTGTTGGCGGCGATCCAGTAGTCGTTCACCCGCTGCATGACGGCGAGCACCTGCGCCCGCGTCGGCAATGCGCTGGACGGGGCGGCCAGCGCCATGCCGGGGACGGCCGCGAGCCCGAGCGCGGACCCGGCCGCCAGGAGTGCCCTGCGGTTCATCCGAGCCTCCAGGTGACGGTGTCGGTCTGCGCGGTGCCATTCACAAACACGGTGACGATGTTGTCGCCCGGGCCCAGGGTCACGCCGGTCCAGGTGAAGATCCGGTCGGTGCTGGACCGGCTTCCCAGAACAACACCGTTCAGCGTCGCGGTGACCGTCGACGCATTGGAGTACACCTTGATTTCGGTCTCTGCAGAAGTGCGCCGCGTCCACCGCCGGCTCGTGATGTAGAGCGTCGGCGTGCTCGCCCAGTTCGCCTTGTACCAGTAGTAGGCGTCCTTGCGGATGAGGCGGTCGCGGGTGACCAGTCCCTTGTCGTTGATCCCCGGCTGGGCGCCCTCGTTGCGCCCGTCGGAGGCGAAGTCGAACATGTTCCACACGAACGTGCCCCAGATGTACGGTCGCGACGCGAGCTGCTTCCAGGAGGCCTCGTGCAGCAGCGACTGGTACTCCTCCGGATGCCACTGGCCGTCGGTCTGCGGCTTCGCCGGGTTGAGCTCGTGCTGGGTGACGTTGGCCCCGGCGCCGTACTCCGACAGCGCGATCCTCTGGGCCGGGTTCGCCGCGTGGCGGGCGTCGGCCCAGCCGCCGAGGTTGCTCGTCGTGCCGTCGTACCACCCGAAGTACTTGTTGTAGCCGGTGGTCTCGGCGTGCCCGGCGACCGCACTGCCGTCGGCGACGCAGCAGCTCGCGTACGTGGAGATCCGGTCCGGGTCCTCGGTGTCGGCCAGGCCGGCGAGCCGGTCGAGCAGTGAGTTGGTCGCGGCGTTGTCGGTGCGCTGCTCGTTGCCGATGCCCCAGAACACGATCGACGGGTGGTTGTAGTTCTGCCGGATCAGCTCGCGCAGCTGCTGCTCGGCGTTGGCGACGAACGCGGCCGAGGCGGTGTTGGCGTCCACGACCGGGATCTCGGCCCAGACCACGAGGCCCATCTGGTCGGCGAGGTCGTAGTCCTTCTGGTCGTGCTGGTAGTGCGCCATGCGGACCGCGTTGGCGCCCATGTCCCGGATCAGGGTCAGGTCCTCGGTGTGGTCGGCGTCGTTGATAGCCCAGCCCTTGCCGGCCCGGTCCTGGTGCAGGTTGACGCCGTGCAGCGCCAGGTGCGAGCCGTTGAGGGAGAAGCCGGTCGCGGCGTCGACGGCGTACGTGCGCAGGCCGAGCGGCTCGGTCACCACGTCGGCGACCCGGCCCGTGGCGGCGTCGATGAGCTCGACGTTCACCCGGTACAGATAGGGGTCGGCGGTGCCGTTCCACCGGTGCGGAGCGGGGATCGTGACGTTCTGCACGGTGATGCCGCCCGTGGCCGCCGCGAAGGTCTGCGCCGCGGCGCTCTGGTCGGCGACCACGACACCGCCGGCGTCGGTGACGACGGTGCGGACCCGGACCGAACGGGAGGCGGAGACGTTGTTCCAGAACTTCGTCGTGACTTCAACAGCAGCGGTGGTACTGCCAATGCTCCGTTGGCGCACATAGACGCCCGGACCGGCATTGTCGAGCATCCGGATGTTCAGCGGATCGACGGCCCACAGGCTCACGTTGCGGTAGATGCCACCCTGGAAGCTGTAGTCCGCCTGCAGCGGCGGGATGTCGGGGTTCGCGGCGTTGCTGACCCGCACGGCGATGACGTTGTCGCGGCCGACGCCGAGCGCGGACGTGGCGTCGAACCGGAAGCGGGAGTAGCCGCCTCGGTGCACGCCGAGGTACGTGCCGTTGACCCACACGTCGGCGACCTGGTCGGCCCCGGCGAACTGCAGGAAGAGCATCTTGCCGGCGAGCGCGGCGGGCACCGTGTAGTGGCGGCGGTACCACCCGGTGCCGCGGTAGTAGTCGCCGCCCCCGTCGCCGGCATCGGCGGCGTTCCAGGTGTGCGGGACGGTGACCGACGACCAGGCGGAGTCGTCGAAGCCGGGCGCCTCGGCCCCGGCGACGTCGCGTTTGACGAACTTCCAGCCCGCGTTGAGGTCGACGCGCTGGCGGGCCGCCGGCGGGGTGTAGGTGGCGGCCGAGGCCGGCGCGGCCGAGCTCAGCACCGCCCCGGCCAGGGCGGTGATGACGAGGGTCGCGGCGGCGACCCACCGTCTGACGGCGATTCGCATGCGGTGCGCTCCAGATGTTCCGTATCGAAGGCCTCCGATGGGTTCTTCGTGGATGCAAGGGTGGGCGACGGACTGGCAGGTTAGCTATCTGTTGCCATAAGTTGCCGCGGCGGTGGAGCCGCGGACCACCAGCCGGCACGGCAGGCTGACCGGTTCGAGGACCGGCGAGCGGGTGCCCCGCACGATCGCCAGCAGGTGCTGCACCGCCGTCGCACCCATCGCCCGCAGCGGCGCCGCCACGGTGGTCAGGCCGGGCGTGACCAGGTCCGCGGCGAAGATGTTGTCGAAGCCCACGACACTGAGCTCAGCCGGGAGGCGGACACCGGCGCCCGCGAGGCCCCGGATGATCCCGATCGCGATGAGGTCGTTGTACGCCACGACGGCCCCGACCGGCCGGTTTCTTAATTCGGCGGCCGCGCCGGCGCCACCGGCGACGGTCGGCGAGAACGGCCCGATCCGCCGGGCGCGCACGCCGAGCTCGGCCGCCGCCTCGCGCAGCGACCGCCAGCGGATGCCGTCGGCCCACGACGCCTCCGGCCCGGCCGCATACGTCACCCGCCGGTGCCCCAGCCCGGCCAGGTGCTCCACGGCTTGCCGGATCCCGTGCCGATTGTCGGTGATCACGGACGGCACGTCGGCGACGGCCCGATTCAACACGACGACCGGCCGCTGCTTGGCCATCACCCGGATCGCCGAGTCCGGCATCCGGGACGTGGCCAGCACGATTCCCGCAAGGCTCGGCAACGCCCGCTCCAGCGTCCGCCGCTCAAGCGCACCGGACTCCTGGGCGTCGGCGATCAGCACCGTGTAGCCCGCCTCCGCCGCCGCAATCTGGGCACCCAGGATGATCTCGTTGTAGAACGGGTTGCCGATGTCGGAGACCATCACGGCAATCATCAGCGACGCCCCGACCGGCGCGACACCGGCCAGCGAACTGCTGCGGTAGCCGAGCGCGGCCGCGGCTTGCCGGACCCGCTCGGCCGTGGCCGCGTTCACCCGACCCGGGCGCGAGAACGTCCGGGACACGGTCGAGGAGGCGACACCGGCCGCCTTCGCCACGTCGTAAATCGTCGGCGGCCGCATGCTTCGAACTCTATGCCCGGGCAAGCCGCCCGCGCCTACCAAGGACGACGCAGGCCAGCGCGCGGACGATCTTAATTTAGTGCTGCCCAACAGCTGTCCGTCCCCGGCTCGAGCCACCTGGGTGGCAGATGCCGTTGTCACCGCTCCGTCCGAGAATGTCTCGCCAAGCAACTGACCGGCACAGCCGTCTGGCCTCGCTTTCCGCGGCCGCTGAGACCGTCTAGGAAGCAGGTCAAGTTTCGACTTTCGCAGCCGCGTTCCCGTCATCCTGTCGGCCGACAGGATGCGGGAGCATCAGGCCAAGGCTGCCAGCGCATTTCGCGCGGCATCTGCCGACGCATGTGGGATGAGAATTTCGCGGCCACCGATCGGCTCGGTGAGGTACCAGACTTCCTGCGGGGGCGCCTCGAGCTTGGCGACGGTCACGAATTCGCCCGTGCCGTCCGGATCGGCCGTGCGGTACAGGTACAGGGCCGTGGCTCCATCACCGCTCGCGATCACCACTGGCTCCGACCGGTGCACCGGCTCCATGTCTTCCAAGTAGGCAGTGCACGCGTTTCTCGAGCACCAGCCCGGATGCGTCTCAGCGGTCATCGTTCCCCCTGTCAGCGGTAGAGGCACGCACAAGCAGGTCGGACTCCGCCGCCGCTCCCCCGCCTACGATAACGCAACTCGTTCCTACTCGTCCATACTCGCCCCGTGGCGATTAAAGACGGGTGGCGACGAATAGTTTCCTGGTCATGGTCGATCCCGACGGCCCTACACCGCTCTATGTGCAGCTCGCCGATCTCATCGAGGGCTTGATCCGGGACGGCACGATACCGGCCAACCGGCCTATCCCTTCCGAGACGACGCTGCAGCAGCAGTACGGCGTTGCCCGCGGCACCAGCCGCAAAGCCGTTGAGCTGCTCCGCGAGCGCGGGCTTGTCTTCACCGTGCACGGTAAAGGCACCTATGCCGTCGAGACACTACCGCCGGCCTGACCGAACAGCCGGGTCGCCGAGTTAGAACGGATACCACTTGAGGGTGCCGTCGCCACTCGTGGTGCGGTAGCCGAGCGCGGCCGCGGCCCGCCGGACCCGCTCGGCCGCATGCTCCGATCCCTATGCCCGGGCAAGTCGCCCGCGCCTACCACAAACGGCGCAGGCAGTGCGCGGACGATCTTCAGTGCCGCCGCTCAGTGAGCTGTCCGTCTCGGCTCGAGCCGCCCACCCATCGGTAAGGCCGACCGCGACGGCATACCAGCGCAGCCAGACATACACCGCGGCGCGGCTGAGCCCGATCCGTTCCCGGCCGAGGCAGCCCGGCGCGGCGTCAGCTGCTGCGGAAGGTCCGGATCGGGCCGGTCGACCAGCCCCCGCGGAACCCGGCCGGCAGCGATGCGGCGGGCCCGCCGCCCTCACGGCCCAGCGTCGGGCCCAGGGCCCACGATGAGGCTATACCGCCTTGGACCTGAGCGTCACCGTGCCATGATCGACAGCGAGCACACCGGTCCACGACAGCCGCCGAACGGGTGATGCCGCAGGCGGCTGTTCGGGCGGAATACCTCGTCGTTCGCCTTGCGCCGCGCATCATGTGCGCAAGTCCGCTCCGCCGCAGTTGGGGTTTACCGAGCGGCGTGCGCACTATGGGACGCTGGCACACCCCGGGCCGGCTCCGAACCCGCGCCACGACACGAGAGGCACGATGGACACGGCAGGCATGAGCGCCCTGAACACCCTCGCCGGGCGACTGCACCACGCCAAGCCGGAAGACCTGCCAGGCATCGCCGAGGACGCGGCGATCAGCCTCGGCGCTACCGCCACCACCCTGTACCTCGTCGACTACAGCCAGGTCGACCTGCTGGCGCAGGTCCCGGCGAACCGGCCGGCACCCGACCCGATCCCGATCGACGGCACGGTCGCCGGGCGCGCGTACAGCACTGGCGTCCCGACCCGCATTGCGGACCTCCAGACGGGTGGCGATCAGTTGTGGCTGCCTGTCGTGGACGGCGCTGAACGCGTCGGTGTCTTCGCGGTGACCTTGAGTGCTGCAGCGGCCGCCGACCCTGCTGTCCAAGCCAACCTGCAGACCTTGACCACCCTGCTCGGACAGATCCTCGCTGCCCGGCACGGCTACGGCGACGCCCTGGAGCGCACCCGCCGCCGCCTGCCCATGCAACTCGCCGCCGAGATCATCTGGACCCAGCTGCCGCCACTGACCTTCGCAACCGACCGCGCCACCGTGGCCGCGATCCTCGAGCCTGCCTACGACGTCGGCGGCGACGCGTTCGACTACGCAGCCAACGGCGACACCCTCCACGTCGCCCTGTTCGACGCCGTCGGCCACGGCATCGAGGCCAGCTCGCTGACCGCCCTGGCGCTCAGCGCCTACCGCAACGCCCGCCGCTGCGGCCTCGACCTCAGCGATACCTACCGTTCCATCGACAAGTGGGTCAACGCCCAGCACCCCGGCAGCTTCGTGACCGCCGTCCTCGCCGAACTCGACACACCGAACGGCACCTACCGCAAAATCAGCGCCGGACACCCCGGCGAGCTACTGCTGCGCAACGGCCGGTGCATCGCCGAACTCCCGGCTCCGACCGCCATGCCCCTCGGCCTGGGCAATCTCGTCGACCCAATCCCCGGCATCACCGAGATCACGCTCGAGCCCGGCGATCAGCTGCTGCTTTACACCGACGGTGTCGTCGAGGCCCGCACCGACGCCGGCGACCTCTTCGGGGTCGAACGCCTCACCGACTTCGTCACCAAAGCCCTCGCCGACCAGCTCCCCGCCGCAGAAACCATGCGCCGGCTCGTCCACGCCATCCTCGCCCACCAACACGAGCGACTCCAGGACGATGCCACCGCCGTCCTCGTCGAATGGAACGGCGCGCCGGTGCCCGCCGCCACCGATGCGCCGCCTCCGAGCTTGATCAGCAACCGATCCCTCCCGGCCCCTGACGCGCTGACCGTCCCGTCGCACTAGCAGGTGCGGATCACGGGCAGGGCGGCAGCCGGACCCAGACCTGCTTGCCGTAGGCGCGGTGGGCAGCACCCCAACTGCTGCTCAGATGATCGACGATCCACAAGCCGTGGCCCTTGGCGCGATCCGGTCCAAACAGTTGCGGTCGGTGCCGGGAGGGGTCGGCAACCGCGACGGTCACCGAGCCGGCCGTGAGGCCGACCGACACGGACAGGCAGCCGCCCGCGTGCTGCACCGCGTTGGACACCAGCTCCGACACGATGAGCTGCACCTGATCCAGCCAATGCTGGTCAACGCATCCCCGGGCGCGCAGGGCGGCCACCGCAGCATGCCGGGCAGCGCCAGGGGCACCGGCCCCGGCGGCACAGTCCAGGTGAATGTCGATCCACGGCACAGCGCATCAGATCCCGGAAGATACGAGGAGCGGACCCCTGCACCGTACCGCCGGGCAGCGCCGTGCAGCACGTCCAAGCGCCCCGGACCGGCATCGTCGCTCGGCTCGGGTGCCGCCGCCGAGAATCGGTCGGGCCGTGGTCGATGTATCGTCGATGCGTGGAGATATCGTCCACTGCGCCGACGACCCCGACGGCCACACATGATCACCGCTGTGTCGTCTTCGACGACCTGGCCGGCTTCCGCGCGCACGCCGGCGGGTTCCTCGCCGAAGGGATCACCGACGGGCAGCAGGTGATCTACGTCGGCGCAGACCACCCCGACCGGCTGGCCGCCGACATGGCCGGCGTGCCCGGTTTCCGCGCCGCCCTGCGCACCGGGCAGGCGAGCGTCGCCGCACTGGACTCCCTGTACACGCTCGGGCAGGCCTTCGACCCCGAACAGCAGGTGAGTGTGTTCGCCTCCACGGCCGACGCCGCGCTTCGACGGGGGTTCACCGGGCTGCGGGTCGCGGCCGACATCACCGCCCTGGCCGCGGACCCCGCCCTGGCCGGCGGATACGCACGGTATGAGCATCTCGTCGACCGGTTCATGAGCCGGCGCCCGGTCACCGGCATGTGCGGGCTGCGGCGCGGCACGCCCGACGCCGCGACGGTGACCGCGCTGGCCTGCCTGCACCCGACGGTCCGCAGCGTCCAGGTGCCGTTCCAGCTGCACAGCTCCGCCGACGCCCAGGTCAGCGCCGTGCTCACCGGCGAGATCGACACCACCTCACATAGGCTGTTCGCCGCGTCGCTGCGCCACGTCGACCTGCCACAGGTCGACGGTCACGTCGTCCTCGACGCTCGCGGCCTGTCGTTCATCGACCACCGGGGGCTGCTGCACCTCGCCGACCGGCTCCGCGCGCAAGGCGCCACAGGCACCCTGCTGACCGCGGCGCACGGCGAAGTCCTGCGGATATTGATCGACCTGCTCGACCTCGGCGACCTGCGGGTGGTCACTCCATGAGGACCGGCGCCGCCGCTGCGCACCGAGGCTACTTCCACGAGACCGGCTTCTACAGCTCTGACCAGGAGTTCCTGAATCTGGTCGGGCCGTTCTTCACCGACGGGCTGCAGGCCGGGGAACCGGTCGTGTCCGCGTGCGCGCCGCACCACCAGCAACTCCTCCGCGACGTGTTCGGCCCGAACGCCGGCATCCGGTTCGTCGACGGCGACGGGCAGTACCAGCGCCCGGCCGGCGCCATCCGCCAGTACCAGGCCATGTTCGCCGACCTGGTGGCCGACGGCGCGACGCAGATCCGCGTCGCCGGGGACGTGCCGCACCCCGGCGTCGGTGCGCTGTGGGACGGGTGGGCCCGCTACGAGGCCGCCGTCAACATCGCCTATGACGACTACCCCGTCTGGGGACTGTGCCCCTACGACACCCGCAGCACACCAGCGCACGTCCTGCACGACGTGCGCCGCACCCACCCCCACATCGCCACCGCGACCGGGCACCACCCCAACCCGGCGTTCCAAGACCCGGCCACCGTCCTGGCCGAGGCGCGTACCGGCTGGCGCGACCCCCTCGAGCAGCACCCGCCGCACGACGAGCTGGACGACCCCAGCCCGGCTCGGGCCCGTGCCGCGATCACCGCACTCGCCGCCGCCACCCAGCTCAGCCGCCACGACGTCGACGGCCTGCTGGTCAGTGTGAGCGAGGCGGTCAGCAACGCGGTCCTGTACGGCGCGGCCCCCATGCGGGTGCGGATCTGGGCCGCGTCGCAGCGCATCGTCGTCGCCGTATCCGACGGCGGCCCGGGTCCGGCCGACCCCTTCGCCGGGCTCCTGCCGGTCACCGCCCTGCACGCCGGCGGGCGCGGGCTGTGGCTCATGCACCAGCTGTGCGCCCATGTGAGTCTGCAGCGCGAACCCGACGGGTTCACGGTGCGGCTCGTCGCCGGCAAGCCGCCACCGGCGTTGCCATCCTGACCGCCGCCGCTGGCCACGGCTGTACGGTGCCCGTGGTGGCAGCCGGCCTTTCCTGACCCGAGGCCCGGGCGCTTGTGCGCTCGACCGGGGATGGCCTCTGTCGGCGGCCCCGGCGACGTACGGGATGACGGGCTTTGCGGGTAAAGCCCGCTTTGACGATCAGGTGACACGTTGCCTGGAGGCGATGCAGTGCGCTGCGCGACGTTGGGACCGGCGCCGGACGTCAACCCGACGAGCGGACCGCCGAATGATCGGGTTGTGCCGGCACGGGCACTTCAGGTGCGACGGTTGGTTCTCTGGAAGAGTTCATGAGGCGCTCGGCGCGGCCGGTGGCGCTTCATCGGTGGCTGCGGCCTGGATCGGCGTCAGTCGTCGTTCGAACCAGAGGTGGGCGAGCACAGTCAGGGCGAGGTAGAGCACGAGTGTTCGGCCGCTGGCGGCGGTGGCGAGCAGGCCGAGCAGGAGCGGTGCCACGACGCCGGTGATGAGCCGTGAGACCGTTCTGAGCAGGTCGGAGCTGTGGCTGGCCACACCGGTGGCCACGCCGAGGGTGAAGTAGGCCGCGACCGCGCCGCACAGCAGCCAGCGACCTGGGCCGGGCAGTGGGTCGGAGCCGTGCTGGACCACCGTCGAGAGCGGCAGGGCGATGGTGGCGACGACGCCGGTGATCAGGCAGTGCAGACCGAGAGCGGCGCGGATGGGGACGCGGCCGGCGCGCAGGTGCGGCAGGCCGGCGTGTCCGTAGACCACGGACAGGCCGAACATGCCGGCCAACAGCGCGAAAGACGCGATTGCGGTGGCCAGCAGGCCGATGCCGTATTGCGCCTCGCTTGCGGCCGCGACGACCTGCAACACCGATTCGCCCAGCACGATGATCACGAAGAGTCCCAGCCGCTCGGCGAGGTGGGCCGGGTCAACCGAAACTCCGTGCATGACCGGCCCGGTGCCGGCGGGGCCTGCTGCTCGTGGCCGACGCCGAGTCCGTTCCGGCGCGGTGAGGTACGACTGGACGCGCTTCAGGATGCTGCTGCCGGACAGGACCAGGATCAGGATCAGGTCGAGGCCGACTCCGGCGGCCCAGAGCCCGAGCTTCCAGTGTTCGCCGGTCCAGAGCGACGCGAACCAGGGCAGCAGTCCGGCCGAGTACTGCACGACCGGGAAGTCCAGCAGTACTGCGCCACGCTGCCACAACTTGGACCCGTAGACGCGGGTGGCGATGTATGCGATGGCGAAGACGTTGAGCGGCAGGATGTCGCTGCCGTGCCCGAGCACGGTGTGCGCCACGCCCGGCACGGACGCGGCCATGACGCCGAGGCCGAACATGCCGACCATCAGCCGTAGCACGCGGGTCTGGCCGGCGGCGACGTTGCCGTACAGCATGAACGTCGTCCAGGACAGCCACAGCGCCAGGAACAGCAGCGCGTAGAGACTGAGCGCCGCGGCGTCCAGTTCAGGCCCGAGCACGTGGGCCAGGGCGGCCACACCGGCCACCGCTACCAGGTCGAAGAAGAGCTCGGCCCAGCTCGCGTGCCGCTCGACCCTGGTGTCGTTCGCCTCTTGGTCGATGGTCACCATCAGTGACCGCCGGATGGCGGGGTCGCGGAGATCGTGAATGCCCGGGTGGTGCTGATGTCGGTCCTCCGGTGTGAGGTGGTCGGGTCGGCGACGATCCGTCAGCCGCTGCTGGCGGCGATGGTGTGCAGGCCCTGGTCGAGAAAGGTGATCATCCAGGTGAAGCTGTCGTCAACCGATGCGTCGATCCGGAACCCGCCGGAGGCTTCCAGGGTCGAGAACCCGTGCAGGGCGCTGCGGAGCATCCGAAGAGCGTGAATCTCCTGGCCGGCGTCCAGGTGGTAGCCGCGCAGCATGGCCGCCCAGGAGGCGATCACCCGCGCAACGGCGGGGATGATCGGGTCGTCGGGTCCGGTCGCGCGGGAAGCGGCAGCATCGGCGGCCGCGTACCGGCCGGGGTGTTCCCGCACATAGGTCCGCATCGCCTGCGCGCCGGCGGCGAGGGCCTCGCTGCCGGCCCGGCCCTGGATGGCGTCGCGAATGGCGTCAGCGAACTCGACCATGGTGATGATAGCGATGCGGTGGACCAGATCGGCCTGGCTGGTGACGTGTTTGTAGAGCGCGGGGGTCTTGACGCCGAGTCGCTCGGCGACCATGCCCATGCTGAGGTTCTCCAAGCCGATCTCGTCGACCAGAGCGGCGCCGGCCTCGGTGACCGACAGCGGGGTGAGCCCGGCCCTAGGCATTCGCCAGCGTCTTGTCCAGGAACGGCCGGGCCAGTTCGAGGACCCGATCCGGGGTCTGAGCGTGCGCGTAGTGACCGGCACCCTCGATGACGGCGAGCTCACCGAGGCCCCTGGGCAGATCAGCGAGAATCTTCTCGCCCTCGACGCGGGGGTCGGCCCAGTCGGGGTCCAGGCTGCCCTCGATGACCAGCACCGGGCAGGTTACGTTGACCAGCTGCGCCCCCGCGTCGGTCGGGCTGGCCTTGCACATGGCCTGCAGGACCTTCATCCGGCCGGGCTCGCTCAGCTTCGCCTCGATGCGCGCCAGTTCCGCGCTCCAGTCGGCGGGCTTGACCGGGTACGCCACGTCGAGGTATTTCATCCAGCTCGCCAGACGCCCCAGAAACATGACCTGGCCCATCTGGCTGTAACCGGTCCGGTAACGTTTCACCCGCATCAGCCCGCCGAGGTCGAAGGGCTGTACGCGGGTGAACGGCGCCAGCTCGATGACGCCGTTGATCAGGTCGGGCGCGGTGGCGGCCGCGATGGTCGCCGCGCCGCCGCTGATCGACTGGCCGATGATCACGGCGGGACCGCCGAGGTGGCGCACGACGGCGACGAGGTCGCCCGCGATGTCGGTGCGGCTGTATCCGTCCCAGCCCAGACTGGAGTCGCCGCAGCCGCGGATGTCGACGTTGGCGACCCGGTACCCGGCGCCGGCCAGGGCCGGAGCGAGGAAGCGGTAGGAGTGCCGGCTGTCGCCGATACCGTGCGCCAAGACGACGAGCGGGCCCTGTCCGGACACCTCGTAGGCGAGGGTGTTACCGCCGATGTTCAAGAACTCGGTCACGACGACCTCCACAGCATTGGTTAACGGTGCTTGCTTGGAGGTTAATTGCATTAACTACGCGGGTCAAGCGATCTTCCTCGTCGGTTCGATCCCTGAGGACCAACGACAGTGAATCCGCCGCTCAGCCTCGATCCACCGATGAACATCGAGATGTGTGGTGCCGTCGACGCTGGGGTCGTTCCTTCGGTTCTTCACGTAGGGTCGCGCCCTGCAGCTGGAGGCCGCTCAGCTGTCGCGCGAAAATGCGGCTGCTGCCGACGGTGGCCAAGAGCAGTACCCAGGCGACCGCACTGAGCTGCCGTTGCGTCCTGCGGTCCCCGGCCCGCCAGACCTTGCAACCGACAAGGAGGCGGCGGCCAGGGCCAGCGCGACACAGATCATCCACACGTGGTGAGCGCGATCCCCGCCGCCCGACCCGACGCCGGGATGCGTCAACTGAGCCGCTGCGAGCGGGGTCGGCGGCCGGCCAGGGTCAGGGCCGTGCCCGCCGCCATCGAGGTGAGCGCCGCGGTCAGCATGCTGCTCACCGCCATCCCGGTCACCGGCAGCGACGACGAGCTCGCCGCGACGGTCACCGCGACCGAGACGGTGTGCGACGCGCCGTTCGCGTCCACGCCGAGCGCGACCAGGGTGTGCGTGCCGGCGGCCAGGTCGGCCGGAATGGTCACCTCCTGCCGTACGTCACCGCTGGCGTCGGCCACGGCGTCGACGAGCACGACCGGGGACGAGAACATCGAGATCCGCACGGTGGAGTACGGCGCGAAGTCGTGGCCGAGCACCGTGATCTTCTCGCCCGGCACGGCGGTGCTGATGGCGCCCTTGTCCGTGGTGAGGGTGGCGTCGGCCGCCGGTGGGGTCGACGGGACCGGCGGGAGCGCGGGTGTCACGCTGCCCGACACGCCCGCGGCCGAGTTGCGCCCGTAGACACCCTTCGCCACCACGGTGACCGTGTACGTGCGGCCGGCGGTCGCGCCGAGCACACAGCCGCCGCCGGACGGGCCGGTCTCGCAGGTCGCCGGGCCCGGGTCGGCGGTCACCAGGTAGCCGCCGATACCGGAGCCGGCCGCGCCCGCCACCCACGTGACCGCGATCGAGGCGTTGCCGGCGACGGCGGTGACGGCCGGCGCGGCGGGCGCGATGCTGGGCGTCGCCTCCTGGGTGGTGCTGGGGCTCGAGGCGATGGTCCCGCCGGCGACCGCGGTGACGGTGACCGTGTAGCCGGTGCCGTTGGCCAGTGCGCTGATGGTGCACGAGGTGCCCGGCGAGGCCTGCGTGCACTCCACGACGGGGGTCGACTGCCCGGTCGGTACCGCTGCCGCGTGGTAAACCACGGTCCCCGTTCCCGTGGCCGGGACCCAGGTGACGGTGAGGGTACCGTTGCCGGGCTCGACCGTCGCGATCGTGGGGGCGCCGGGTCCGGCCACGGCGGCCAGCGCCGACGACGGCGACGAGGGAGTGCCGGAACCGGCCCCGTTGACGGCGATCACCTTGACCTCGTAGGAGGCGCCCGCCTCCAGGCCGGACAGCGTGCACGGGCTCGCCGACGGCGCGGCGCAGGGCCCGCTGGCGATACTCGTGTACGAGCCGCCGTTCTTGGCCACCTGCACCTGGAATCCGGTCGCAGGTGCGAGCGGGTCGGGCGTGAGCGTCCAGGTGACCTGCAGGGCCCGGTCGGCGTTCGCGCTGAGCGTCGGCGTCGACGGCTGGCCCGGGGCGTTGACCGCGGTGACGGCCGACGACGGAACGGATTGGGCGCCCTCGATGCCCGACGTCACTGCGGCGATCGTGAATCGGTACGGCGTCCCGGCGGTCAGTCCGGTGACGGTGCACGGCGACGTGGTGGGTGTCCCGGCACAGGTGCCCGCGCCGACCGGGACGTACGACCCGCCCGAGGCCGAGACGTAGACCTGATAGCCGGTGACGCTCCCGGCCGGTGCGGTCCAGGCGACGGTGATCTCGCCCGGCGCGGTCACGGACACCGGGCCCGGCGTCGGCGCGCCCGGGGCGGCGAGCGCGATGAGCGGCGTCGACGGGCCGCCGGCCGAGCTCGTCCCGGCGGCGTTCACGGCGAGCACCTTGAACTGGTAGGAGCTGCCGGCGGTGAGCCCGGTGACCGTGCACGGGCTGGTGACCGTGCCGGACGAGCAGGTGCCGGCGGGGACGGCGGCGTACGATCCGCCGCCGACCGAGACCTGGACCTGGAAGCTCGTGGCCGGCGCGGCGCTCGTGGACGGATCGGTCCAGGACACGCTGATCTGTACGTCGCCGGTCACCTGCGACTGCACGTTGGTCGGGCCGCCCGGTGGCTCGATCGCCGTGAGTGTGACGGCGCTCGACTTGTCACCCTCGATGCCGCTCTGCACCGAGGCGACCGCGTAGTAGTAGGTCTGGCCAGGCGTCAGCCCGCTGAGGCCGCAACTGACCGCGGTCACCACACCCGAGCACGCGCCGGTGGACACCGCGGTCCAGGGCCCGGAGGCCGACGTCGACTGGTACACCAGGTAGGAGTCGGCGCCACCGGAAGGCGCGTCCCACTGCAGCGTTCCCGCGCCCGGGCCGGCCGCGGCCGAGACGGACACGTTGTCGGGCGCGGCCGGGCCGAGGGTGGTGATGGTGACCGTACCGGCGGAGTAGTTGTCGCCGTCGGAGTAGCTGGCGGCACCGTCGAGGGCGGTCGGGTCGGCCCAGCTGGTACCGCCCCCGCCGGGGCCGCCCTTCGTGCCCGGGGTGGAGGTACCGCCGCCGCCTCCCCCGCCGTAGCGCCCGCCGCCGCCACCACCGCCGGCCTGGTCGGCCGAGGGCGCCCCGCCACCGGCACCACCGACGCCGAGGGTGCCGGCGCCACCACTGAGCCCGACGCCGACCGCGGCCCCGGCCGATCCGCCCGCGCTCTGCGTGGCCGCACCGCCGCGGCCGCCGAACCCGGCGCCGGGCAGTGACATGTTGTAGGCCGGCTGCGGCGTGTTGCCCCCGCCACCGCCGCCATAGACATCGCCGCCGCTCGCCCCGCCTCCGCCGCCGGCGATCACGATGCGGTCGGACAGGCCGCAGGCGCTGGTCGCCGCGCAGCCGCCCTGCCGGATGTCGGTCGCCCCGCCACCGCCGTAGCCCTGCGACGCGGTACCGCCGCCGTTCCAGCCGGCTGACGCAAGGCCACCCTGGCCGCCCACCATGACCTGGAGCTTGTTCCCGAGCCCGGCCGGCGTGGTGATCACGGCGGTGACGGCGCCGCCCGGCCCGCCGTTGCCGCCGCCGCCCGCCCCGCCCTTGATCGTGACCTGGAGCTTCGTCGTGCCGGCTGGGATCGTGTACGTCTGAGCCGAGCCCGTGTAGGACAGCGTCGTGGAGGCGGCGTAGGCGGGCTGCGCCTGCGCCGCCACGAACAGACCGGTGCCGAGCGTCGCGGCGAACGCCGCGCCCAACAGCCGCGAGACCCGACCGAATCGCACGAGACCCCCCATAACCCTATGTACTTGTACAGTAGCAATAAGTAATCACACAGTTCGCGATTCACCCCCGTGCGCTCTGTTTGCTCGGCAGTGGGTCCGCCACCGCCGCACGGTCCGCAGCGCCACTCCGGCGTCGCTGGGCACGCGGCCGGTGGCCACCCGGGATCGCCGGGCTGTCCGGGATGATGGAGGGGCGCCGATCCGGGAGCGTCCGATGCTCCCGGATCAGCGCTTGGCTACGCCGCCTGCACGCTGAAGCGCTGCCGTTCGGCGTCGATCGCGAGGATCCTGACCGAGACGTGGGCGCCGACGGGCCACATCTGCTGATGCGCCAGGCCGGTGAAGCCGTCAGACTCCACGAACGAGCCGAACGGCACCTGCTGGGTCACGACACCGTCGATGACGGCACCTACCGGATGGCGAGTGAGAAACTCCGCCCACATCTATGACCACGCCAATAACATCGGCCCCACCGTTTGGTGGAACGGCGAAATCATCGGATCCTGGGCGTGCCTCACGGACGGCATCCGCACCCACATCCTCGCCGACCGGGCCGAGCAGCAAGAGCCGCGGTCGAAGAAGTCGCTGCCGACCTGCACGCCCGCCTCGGCGGCGCCGTCATCGTCCCCGCTGTGCGCACCGCGTGCGAACGCCACCTCAGCGACACCCGGTGAACCAGGCTCGTGCATCTGGTTCAGGTGCTCGAACCGCCGCCACGGCGGGCCTCGGAGACCGGCCCCAGGCGGCGCAGCTGTTCGACGCCGTCGGTGTGCGTGACTACCCGGCGACCGGCGCCGGCCGCGGTGTGATGCCCGCCCCCCGTCCCGAGCCGCTCTGGGCGGCGGCGCGGGGAATGTTGAGGATGAATCGGGCGCCGCGGGGCCGGTTCGGGGCGTAGATGATCTGCAGGCCGCCGGCCTCGGCGAGCCGGGCGACGAGGTAGAGGCCGAGACCGGTACCGGGTTTGGTGGTCGCGACGCCGCTGCCGGCGCGGGTGAACCGGTCGAACAGATGTGGGACGAACGGCTCGGGGACGCCTTCGCCGCCGTCGCAGACCTCGACGCGGATTTGGTCGGTGGCGTTGACCACGACGACCTCAACGGGTGGGGCGCCGTACTTGGCAGCGTTGCCGAGCAGGTTGCCGATGATCAGCTGCAGGTGGGCCGGGTCGGCCCACCCGATCGTCTCGTCCGGCGCGGTGATCACGATCCGTTCGTCGCCGACGCTGGTATGGGCGGCGGCCGCCTCCCGGACCGCGTGGGCGACGTCGAGGCGGATCGGCCGGGCGACCAGGGCACCGGCGTCCAGCTGGGCGAGGGTGAGGACCTCGGTGACCAGGCCGGCGGCGCGGTGCCCGGCGACGGTCATGCGCTGCACGTACTCCTGCCGATCGCGGTCGTCGACATCGTCCCAGTCGCCGAGGAGAACTTCGCCGAACGTGACGACAGTGGTGAGTGGGGTGCGCACGTCGTGGCTGAGCATGGCCATGAAGTCATGGACCTGCGTGTTGGCGCGCTGGAGGGCGGCGGCGCGTTCGGCGAGTTCCACGCGGTGCTGCTCACGGTCCCGTTCCAGGGCCCGCTGGGCGGTGACGTCGATGACCTGCATCGCGACATGCTCGACGCGGCCGGTCTGGTCGTGCAGCGAGGTGCAGGTCGTCGACACTTCGACGACCCGGCCGTCGGCGTGGCGGAACCGGCGGTCCCGGTCTCGGCCGCAGTCCCCGGCCACCGGGTCCGGGGGGCCGGGATCCTCCGGGTGCAGCAGGTCGGTGAGGTGCTGGCCGACGAGGTCGTCCCGGCCCAGCAACCGCCGCACCGCCGGGTTGGCCCGCACGACCCGTCCGCTGGCGTCGATGAGCAACATGCCGATGCGGGACTGCTCATACATGCTGCGTAGCCGCTGCTCGCTCAGCTGCAGGGCCCGCCGGTTGCGCCGCGCCCGCGTGGTCGCGGCCACCACGAGCAGCCCGACCACGCCGGCCGCGGCGACCGCGGCCTGCCCGGCCAACTCGGGGCCCGCGAGGGACGCGAACAGCACCGGCTCGCTGACCGCGGTCGACAGCCGCCACGGTGTCCCGGCAATCGCCTGGGACGTGTAGCGCCACCACACACTGCCGCGGTGGAACCGGCCTTCCCCATTGCTCTGCAATGCTGCCGCGAGTGGTCGGTCAGCCCGTTCGAGGGTCGGCGCCGCCGGGTCGAACGTGCGGTTCGCCGCGACGATGCCGCCCGTGGCGTCGACGAGCTGTACAAGCACGCCGGGCAGCGAGATCGCGGAGCTCAGATACTCCGACAGGCCGCTGCTGGCGACGGCGACGGCGCCGGAGAACACCCGCCGCCCGGACGGGGTCGGGAACGGCACCGCGAACGCCGCCACCGGCACACCACGCGCCGCCGACGGCACCGCCCCGGACACCGCCGGGCGGCCGTCGACAACCGCGGTCCGCAGATGGGCGTACCTGACGGTCAGATCGGCGCCGAGCATGTCCGGCTGGCGCGGGGCGATCTGCAGCACTCGCCCGTGCTGGTCGAGCAGCACCGCAGCCGGGTAGCCGAACGCGCCGACCGATCGCAGGAAATCCCGCTCGCTGACGGTCGGGTCGGTCAGGAACGCCTGGGCCTGCACCTGCTCGCGCTCCAGCAGGTCGGCGACGTAGCTGACGACGAAGTCGCGCATCAACACCGCACGGGCGGCGAACCGCTGGACCGCCGCGTCCCGGGCCCGCTGCTGCAGATAGAGCACACCGCCGGTGCCGGCAGCAGTCGCCACCAGCCACACCACCAGCGGCACCGCCACCAGACGCCACGTCCACCACGGCAGCTGGGTGCGCGCCCATGTCAGCCGCACCATTCCATGATCATCACCTTTCGGTCGGAGCGGGCCCGTTCCGCCAATTCCGCAACCGGCCGTTGAGGTGGCAGCGGTCCCATCGCCGGAGAGCCTCACCCCCGGAGGAAATCAGAGGGTTCGTCACCGGAAAACGGGAGCTCAGGTGGTGCCGGGCGCGACCGGCTCGGCCTGTTCGAGCGCGTCGGCGAAGCCTTCCGCTGTGGCGACGGCCGCCCACCCGATGGAGCCCTCGACGCCGGCCGCGTCGAGTTCGCCACAGATGCGCGCGATGACGGTGGGCGCGTCGTCATCGGTGCAGCGGTCCAGCAGGAACCCGAACTCGTCGCCGCCGAGCCGCGCGACGATGTCCGAACCGCTATAGTGCCCGGCGCATCGCCGTCGCGGCCGCCCGCAGATTGGCGTCGCCGACGGCGTGTCCCTCGCTGTCGTTGACCAGCTTGAGCCCCTCGATGTCAAGCATGGCGACCACTGTGGTGTCGGCGAGGCGTTCGTAGCGGGTCCAGGCCCCGGCCACGAGCTGGTGTCAGGCTTGCCGGTTGGGCAGGCCGGTCAGTGCGTCGGTCTCGGTGCTGCGTTCTTCCCGCCGCAGCGCGCCGGTGACCCGGTCCTGGGCCCGGTCGCCCGCCAGTGCTGCCGTCAGGAGCCGGCCGAGCGGCGCGAGCAGCGGCTCGGCGTCGGCCATCCGGGGATGGTCGAGGTAAGCCCGCGGGTCGAGGCCGCAGATCGCGCCGAACAGGGAGCCGTCGGGTTCGGCGATGACCGCACCGGCGTAGGTGCCGATGCCGATGAGCTGGTTGACGCCGGCGGCTGCGTACGCCGGGACCCTGCTGGGCGTCGCGGGCGACTGTCGGTGTTGCGCCGGCCGCCATGTGGATGCAGAAGCTGGCTTCCCAGGGGTGGCTCTGTCCTTGCCGAAGGCCGCATCCGTTGTCGGCGTCCAGGTACAGGTATGTTTGGCGGCCGTTCTCGACGCGGGTGACCGCCCCAGAACGCCCGCGGCATCCGGTCGTGGAGGAATTCCAGGACGAGATGCGCGGCGTGTTCGAACGTTACGGCCGCTGGCATGGCGGCGTTCGGAGCGTCCGCCATGGTGTGGACAACGTCCGGCCCGTGCATCGGCGCGGCCGTCTCGGACTCGGCCGGGACCGGTTCGGCGGCTTCGACCTCCGTGCGGCTGTCGGCGTCCGCGGGCAGGCCGAAGGTCATGCGGGTCCCGGAGCCGGTCGGATTCCCGGTGGCGTAGATGGTGCCGCCGTGGCGCTCCACGATACGTTGGCAAATACCGAGGCCGAGGCCGGTTCCGACGACTTCGAGTTCACCCGGATCGTCGCCGGGCACGGCGGGTCGATGCCCGTCGGCGGCGACATCACCTACCGCCGGATGACCGCGGCGGCAGACGGGCGCTGGGCCGACAGCAGTGGCGTCCAGCGCGACGTCCTGGACATCCTCGCCGCCCGCGGCGTCAACCTCGCCCGCATCCGGATCTACAACCAGCCCGGCAACACCGTCAACGTCGACGGCACGAACTACCGGCTGCAGCCGGGCTGGCAGAACGGGCTGGACGCCGACGGGCTGGAGAACTACGGGGCCACCCCGGACGGGCAGCTGCGATACATGCGCGAGTACCTGCGCGCCATGGCCGCCACCGGCAACGTGGCCGCCGTCTCCTACTGGGATCCGATCTGGATCGACCTTTCAAACGGGGCCGACGCCAACGGCTGGGTCGTCGGCGGTGACAACTCGGTCGAGGACACGACCTTCTTCGGCTACGGCAATCCGCACCGGGAGCAGCCCGGTCTTGCCGCCTTCGGCACCTGGTGACCGCGGCGGTCACGGGCTGATGCAGCGTCTGGGTCGGGTCATAACCGGTCATTTCCCGCTGCAGTGCGACGAGCCGGTCACCGCAGCGGTGACCGGCTCGGAGGCGGTGGGTCAGATGGCGGGGACTTCGACCCAGAAGCGGGTGTTGTTGCTGCGGTTGGCGGAGTTGCTGTTGATCTGGTCGCGAATCCAGTAGACGGCGGTCTTGTAGCGCTGGATGTCGCTGGTGTTGGGGTTGCTCAGCCCCGATGAGCCGTTGCGGTGCCCGGCGAAGAACCGGTCGATGCCGTAGTAGCTCTGGCTCTGGTTCAGGCACTGCACATCGGCGGAGAGGTTGCTGTTCAGTGCCGAACCGTTGTTCCAGCTGCTCGTCGACTGGCCCTGGAACCGGCTGCAGGCCTGGCGGAGCATGAGCCAGTTCTGCTTGAAGATGCCGAAGTTGGCGGCGTCACCGGTCTTGTTGTCACCGTAGGCGTAGCCGGTGCCCATGTTCTCGGTCTCCAGCATGGCGATGGCCAGATCGAGGGTGTCGGCCCCGGCGTTGAGCACCTGCTGCTTGCGGGAGCCGAGGCCGCTGACCGAGTACGAGCCGCAGCGCAGGCCGGACGGGCACGCGCTGCTGCTGCCGCCGCCACCGCTGCCCGCGTTGGGATCGGCCCGGCTTCCCCGCACGACGCAGGACTGGTTGTTCTCCCAGCCCCAGCCGTCCCCGTCGGGGTCGCTCGCGGAGCCGTTGTTGCAGTAGGGGTACCCGTTCGGGGCATTCTCGGCCGCGGCCGGTGATGCGGCGAGGCCCAGTGCCGCCAGCGCGACGACCGCCATAGCGGCCACGCTCGCGATGCGTCTTCCTACCACCTGTCCTCCTTCCAGTATGAATCGAAGGACAGCAATATATCACTGAACCGGTTAAGCTACAACGCCGACCGCGGAGCATCAAAAGTCGCCTACCTGCGAATGATCTTTATGATGCGGTTAAGTTAAGCCTCGTCCGCTGCGCGGGCAACCGCGGCCGCGGCGGGCCGATCCACGTCCGCGGGCCCGCGCGTGAACCGGTACAGTGCACGAGGTGAGCGCCGCACATGACGGAGACTCGAGCCGGACTCCCAGGCCGAGCCGCATGACCATCCGTCAGCTTGCGGTCAGCATCGGCGTCTCGGAAGCGGCCGTCTCATACGCGCTCAACGGCCGCCCCGGCGTCTCCGCCAAGACCCGGGACCGCGTGCTCGCCGCCGCCCGGGAAGCCGGCTGGACACCCAACATCGCGGCCCGGTCATTGGGCACGTCACGGGCGAACGCCGTCGGCGTCGTCATGGTCCGGCCACCCCGCCAGATGATCATCGACTCGTGGTTCACGCAGATGCTCAACGGGACCGAGGCCGAACTCAACCGCAGCGGCATCGCGCTGGTGCTGCACCTCGTCGAGCGCATCGAGGACACCGTCGACGTGTACCGGCGGTGGTGGGCCGGGCGGCACGTCGACGGCGTGATCCTGACCGACCTGCGGCGCGACGACCCGCGACCGGACGCGCTGATGCAGATCGGGTTGCCGGCGGCCATCATGGGCGGCAACCCCGGCGCCCGCGATCTGAGCACGGTCGACGCCGACGTGACCGGAACCGCGGAGGCCATCATCGGCTACCTGCGGGTCCTGGGCCACCGGCACGTCGCCCGAGTCGCGGGCACGCCGGCGGTGGTGCACACCGGGCAACGCGACACCGCGTTCCGGGCGGCGATCGCGGCGGCCGGGATGGACGTCGAGCGCTATCGCGTCAAGTACACGGACTACAGCGCGCTCGACGGCATGCGGGCCATGCGGGAGCTGATGAGCAGCGCGCAGACCCCCACGGCGGTCGTGTTCGACAACGATGTGATGGCGGCCGCCGCGCTGCGAGTGACCCATGAGCTCGGCCTGTCCGTGCCGGATGACGTCTCGATCGTCGCCTGGGACGACTCGGACCTGTGCCAGATCACGGTGCCGACGATCACCGCGGTCGAGCAGGCACCGGCACACCAGGCCGAGCTGACCGCCCGCGCGCTGCTCGCCGTGATCGACGGCGGAGAGCCGACGCATACCCTGCTGCCACCCGGAACGCTGGCACCACGCCAGTCCACCCGGCCGCTGCGCCGCGGCGCGCGATGACCGCACGGTGCGGGCGGGCGTGCCCGCCCGCACCGTGCGGCATTGTGGTCGGTCAGGTCACTTCAGTTTGGCCTGCGCGGTCGACCACTTCTTGTTCAGGTTGGCGAAGATCTGCTCCTTCGACTCCTTCTTCGCACCGCGCGCCGCGTCGACGATCTCCTGGCGGTACTTGCCGTCGTAGAGGGCGATCTCAGCCGAGTTGCCGATCTTGTCGGCCAGGCCCTCCTTGCCCTTCGGCGCCGGGTTGAGCTCGATGAGCTCGGTTTTGGCGTCCGTCAGCCCGGCCAGCGTCGCGGGCATGGGCGCGCTCTTGAGCGCCGAGACGCCGCCCTGGTCGGTGGCGTAGTTCGACTCGTCGGTGAACCAGTCGATCCAGGCCCGCGCGGTCGCCTTGTTCTTCGAGTTGCGGTTGATGGCGTTCTTGTAGTCGCCGCCGATGACCGAGTGGAACTTGCCGTCCGCCTGCGCCGGGAACGGCCAGTAGCCGATGTCGTCCTTGCTCGTCGCCGCCTGCTGCATCTGCACGATCGACCACGAGCCGAGCATCATCGTGGCGATCTTGCCGGTGCCCAGCAGGCCCTTCGACTGCTCCCAGTTGGTGGTCGTCGGGTCGGGCTCGGTGTAGCCGCCCTTCACCGCGTCGAACAGCACCGAGTCCAGGACGTAGTGCTCCTTGCCGGGGCTCCACGGCGCGTCGTCCGCGGCCAGCTTCGTCGCCGCGTCCGGGTCACCGCTGATGCCGCCGCGCGCGCCCTCCCACTGCCCGAGAGGCCAGCCGTCCTTGTAGTTGGTGTACAGCGGGATCGCGCCGGTCTTCTCCTTGATCGCCTTGAGCGCGGTCAGGAACTCCTCGGGCGTCTTCGGTGGCGTGGTGATGCCGGCCTGGGTCCAGAGTTTCTTGTTGAACACGTAGCCCTGCGCGTTGCCGGTGATGGCCAGGCCGTACACCTTGCCGTCGAAGGTCTGCTCGGTGCGCACGAAGCGGTACTTGTTCTGCAGTTCGTCGACCGTGCCCAGCGGCTCGAAGAAGTTCGGCAGCTGGTCGGCGGTGACGGAGTTGGGGATGAGTAGCACGTCGCCGTAGTTCTTGGTGTTCATCCGGACCCGGACTTCGCCCTCGTAGTCCGTGATGGCCTCGAACTTGACGGTCGTGCCGGGGTACTTCGCCTCGAACTTCTTCTTGTAGTCCTGGAAGACGGTGTTGACGATGTCGGTGCGCTGGGTCAGGACGGTGATCTCACCGGAGATCTTGCCGTCACCGCCACCGGTGTCGCTGTCGCCGCAGGCGGCGGCGCTCAGCATGAGCCCGATCGCCAGGAGCCCGGCGGAGAGTCGTTTCACGAGCGTTCCTCTCTCAATGTGGGGTGTTGGGGGTGTGCGTGTCAGGTCAGGGGCCCGCGCATGAGCTCGAGCAGGTTGCGGTCGACGAGGAAGCCGTCGCGCTGTTCGAACACGGCGCCGGGGCGGCGGTGTCCGACGATGCCGAAGGGCCCGGCGAACTCCCACAGGGCGAATCCCCAGCCGAACTCGGCGAAGACGGTGAACAGATCGGCGAACCACGCCCGGGCGACCTCGTCCGGGGTGTACTCGTAGCAGCCGAACTCGCCGACGTGGACCGGGACGCCGAGCGCCTCCAGGTCGCGCCACGGCTGGTAGAACTCGCGCAGGCCGGAGACGTCCCAGCGCCGGCCGTCGTAGTCGGCCGGATACCGCGGCGGGCCGAACGACCGGCTCGGCGGCCACCACTCGGCGCGGTAGTGCGACACCGTCATCGGCTGGTAGCCGCGGACGCTCTGGGTCAGTGAGCCGGCCCGCCGGCTCAGGTCGGCGAGCTCAGGCATCGCCAGGTTGCCGCCGTCGAGTCCGTCGATGACGAGTGCACGCTGCGGGTCGATCGCGCTGATGGCGCCGACCGTGGTACGGATGACCGCCTCGTGCGCCGCCCGGGTGAAGCCGCGCAGGCCCAGGGCCGGCGGCTCGTTGACGAGGTCGAAGCTGAGCTCGGCGGCCGGGATGCCCTGATAGCGGCGGGCGAAGCGCTCCCAGGTGGCCACGAACGCACGCTGGGCCGCCTCGTCCGCCCACAGGTTGTACGGCTCCGTCTCCCAGCCGGTGATGACGTACCCGGGCGCCCGGTGCAGGTTGAGCGACAGGTGCAGACCACGCGCCCGGCACGCCGCGAGAATGTCGTCGATGCGCTGCAGGACCGCCTCGTCGGTCCGGTGCGGATCACCGCCGACGCTCCACAGGCGATAGTCGGTCGGCAGGCGGATGAAGTTGAAACCCCATGCCGCGACCGCGTCCAGCAGCCGCTCGTCGGGACCGTGGGCGCCCTGCCCGAGCTGGTACATCCATTGCACGTTGAACCCGTAATGCGGCATCACGCGGACTCCTGGCACTGAACCGGACGGGGGACGATCAGCGGACGCGCCGTGGCGGCCCGTCATGCGGCCGCCGGTCGGCGGCAGTGCGGGGCATCGTGCAGGCCAACGCGACCGCCCCGATCACACCGGAGTCGTCGCCCAGGTCCGGCGACACCAGGAAATCATCGATCCCGGCACTGACCTCGTGCAGCGCCAGCGCGCCGGCGAGCCGGCCCACCGTCGCGGCCCGGACGGCGTCCAGCAGCCCGGGAAGCTTCAGCACACCGCCGCCGAGGATGATGCGTCGGGGCATGAGCAGGTACACCACCGAGGCGACGAGCTGCGCGAGGTAGAAGGCCTCGAACTCGACGACCTCGCGATGCTGCGCCGCGGACAGCGTGGTCGCCGGCCGGTCGGCGCGCTCCTCGATCGCCGGGCCGCTCGCGAGGCCTTCCAGGCAGTCGCCGTGGTACGGGCAGACCCCGGCCAGCGGGTCGCCGGGGTGCCGGCGGACGTGCAGATGGCCCATCTCCGGATGCAGCAGACCGTGCAACGGCCGGCCGCCGACGACCGCACCCCCGCCGATGCCCGTGCCGACGGTGATGTACACCAGGTCGTCGTGCCCGCGACCAGCGCCCCAGCGGTGCTCGCCGACGGCGGCTCCGTTGACGTCCGTGTCGAGCGCGACCGGCACGCCGAGACCCTGCGTCAACGTACCCACCAAATCCGTGTCTTTCCATCCGGGCTTGGACGTCGTCGTGATGTGCCCGAACGACGCCGATCCGGGCGCGAGGTCGAGCGGGCCGAAAGATGCCACGCCCAGCGCCGTGATGTCGTGGCCGGCGGCCCGCTGCGCGGTGAAGTAGTGCACCACACCGTCAAGCGTCTCGGACGGGGTTGTGGTCGGGATGGTGATGCGGTGCCGCAGGCTCGCCGAGCCGTCACCGATACCGCACACGACCTTCGTGCCGCCGGCTTCGACGCCCCCGTACAGCCGCGCCGCGCTCACTTCGTCGCTCCGGCGGTGAAGCCGTTGTAGATGAAGCGCTGCAGCGCGATGAAGACGATGAGGGTCGGGATGATGACGAGGATGACGCCGGCCGAGATGACCTCCCACTGGGCGCCGAAGGGTCCCTTGAAGCGGAACAGGGACGTCGAGATCACGCCCAGGTCCTGCGACGGCATGTACAGGAACGGGATGTAGAACTCGTTGTAGATCGCGATGCCCTTGATGATGACGACGGTGGCGATCGCCGGCTTGAGCAGTGGCAGGATCACCTTGCGGTAGATGGTGAACGGACCGGCACCCTCCATCGCCGCGGCCTCGTCCATCTCCCGGGGTATGCCTCGCAGGAACTGCTGGAAGATGTAGATCGAGATGATGTCGGTGCCGAGGAACAGCACGATGGCCGACCAGCGGGTGTCGTACAGCTGCAGCGCGTCGACCACCTTGAACGTCGCCACCTGGGTGGTCACGCCCGGCACCAGGGTCGCGAGCAGGAACATGGTGACGACCAAGCCCCGCAGCCGGAAGGTGAACCGGTCGATCGCGTAGGCCGCCATCGACCCGATGAGCACGGTGCCGACCAGCGAGATCACGAGGATCACCGACGTGTTGACGAAGCCGCGCAGCATGTTGCCTTTGGTGAAGGCGGTGACGTAGTTGTCAAGGTCGAAGTGGTGCGGCAGGTCGAAAGGGCCCGTCGTCGCGTACTCGTCGTGGGTCTTGAGCGAGGCGATGACGAGGACGAGGGGCGGCAGCAGCACGACGATGGAGGCGCCCACGAGCGAGAGGTACTTGCCGAGCACGGCGAGCCGGCTCATTGCTCCGTAACCGTCCTGGGCCGTGTTCCGCTGCGCGTACACCGTCATGACAGGTTCACTTTCTCGTCCGGCGCGACGCGGCGCTGCAGCCAGGTCACGAGCAGGATGATGACCAGCAGCACGACCGCCATCGCGGAGGCCAGGCCGACCTTGTAGTACTTGAACGCCATGTCCACGGTCTGGATGACGAAGGTCTCGCTCTCGTTGGCGCCGCCGGTCATGATGAACGGGATCTCGAACACCGACAGCGAGCCAGAGATGGCGAGAATGAACGACAGCCCGACGATCGGCCGGATGCCGGGCAGGATGATGTGCCGGAACTCGTCCCACCGCGTCGCGCCGTCGAGCTCGGCCGCCTCGTACAGGTGTGCCGGTATCGACTGGATCGCGCCCAGGAACAACACGAAGTTGAGTCCGAGGTACCGCCAGATCGACGTGCCGGCGAGCGAGTAGTTCACGACCCCGGGGTCCCCGAGCCACTGCTGCTGCGCACCGCCGAGTCCCACCGCGTTGAGCGCCGAGTCGAGCGTCCCGCCGGGCTGGAAGAAGAACAGGAAGATCATGCCGATCGCGACGCCGTTGACGAGGTACGGAAAGAAGATGATGCCCTTGAACAGGTTGCGGAAGCGCGTGTTGAAGCTGAGCACGGTGGCGAAGTACAGCGCCAGCAGGATCTGCACCACCGAGGCGCCGATGTAGTAGAGGCTCACCTTGAGCACGCCGAACAGCTCCGGCCGGGTGAAGATCTCGACGTAATTGCCGAGGCCCACGAACTGCCGCGACGGGCTCAACCCGTCCCAGTCGGTCACGCTGTACCAGAACATGTTCACCACCGGCACATAGGTGAACAGCACGAGGAAGCCGAGCGCGGCGACCAGGAACAGGTACGGCGTGATCACCCGACGCCGGCTACCGGAGCGGCGCGGGCGTGGCCGGACGTGCGCCGTCACGCCTTGATCACGTCCGGAGTGCGCGGACGGAAGTCTCGTGCGAGTGGCCATCTCAGGTAACGCCTTCCAACTGCGCGCTGGGTCGCCGGTGCGGCGAACTGGCGGTTGAACGAACTGAACCGGATAAGTTCGCCACAACTTATGGCGGCACACGGCCGCTGTCAATGGATCGGCCGGAGCAGACGAAGTTACTGTTGGGCAACGATCGTGGAGCTGTGGCCCTAGGGCGACGCAACTTCGACAGGCATACTGAACCGGTTAATCTTCAACGAGGAGGAACGCCCGTGGACAAGCGGCCCACGATCGCCGACATCGCCCGGGAGGCCGGCGTCTCCAAAGGCGCCGTCTCCTACGCGCTGAACGGCCAGCCCGGCGTCTCGGCCAGCACCCGCGAGCGGATCCTGGCGATCGCCGAGCGGGTCGGCTTCAAGCCCAACCTGGCCGCCCGCGCGCTCTCCGGTGCCAGCGCCAACGCCATCGGGCTCGTGCTGTGCCGGCCCGCCCGTGTTCTCGGCGTGGAACCGTTCTTCATGGAGCTCATCGCCGGCATCGAGCTCGAGCTGTCCGCCCGCTCCTACGGCCTGACCCTGCAGGTCGTCCCGGACCACGCGAGCGAGATCGCGGTGTACGAGCGCTGGTGTGCGGAGCGGCGGGTCGACGGGGTCCTGCTGGTCGACGTGTACCGCGAGGACACGCGGTTCGAGGCCGTCCGGCGGTTACAGCTGCCGGCGACGGCCATCGCGGGGCCGGGCGAGTTCGACGGGGTGCCGGCGGTGTGGTCGGATGACGCCGCGGCGATCGGCGAGGCGGTCGAGTACCTCTTCGCCCTGGGACACCGCACGATCGCCCGCGTCGGCGGGCTGCCCCACCTGCTGCACACCGCCATCCGCACCGGCGCGTTCGAGTCGGTGTGCCGCCGCCTCGGTGTCGAGCATGCCGTCACGGTGCCGTCGGACTACACCGGCGAGGCCGGCGGCCGCGCCACCCGGCGCCTGCTCAGCGCCGACCGCCGCCCGACGGCCATCATCTACGACAACGACGTCATGGCGGTCGCCGGTCTGGCGGTCGCGCACGAGATGGGCGTCGCCGTGCCGGCCGACCTGTCGCTCGTGGCCTGGGACGACTCCATGCTGTGCGGGGTGCTCCATCCGCCGCTGACGGCACTGTCGCGAGATCTCGTCGCGTACGGCGCGAACGCGGCCCGCACGCTGCTGACGGTCATCGCGGAGGGCCGGGCGGAGGATCTGCAGGATGTCACCGCGCATCTGGTCACGCGCGGCAGCACCGCCCGGACCGGCACGCCGATCGGCGCGTCCGCCCCGGTGGACGGGGCGGCCGCGCCGTGAGCCGGGACTACTGCGCCCGGAGGTTGTCGACGTCGTAGGCGCCGCCGCCGGAGAACCACAGCCAGATCGCGCGCACGTCGGCGAGCGCCGTACCGTCGCACGACATCTGGGTGGTCAGGTCGACTTCGACGGTGGTGGTCGTACCGGCGTTGACGTAGCCGAAGGCGGACTGGCACCACGTGTAGGTGTCCCCGGTCTGCACCGCGATGCTGGTCGAGGTGCCAGCCGCGGCCGTCCTCAGGTCGTAGCGCAGCACCGCCTTGGCGGACAGGTCGACCGGCTGCGGCAGTGTCGCCACGCCGAACCAGCCGCCGTCGGCCGCGGTGACACCCAGTCCAGCGGCGCCCTGCGTATGGAACTGCGTCGTCGCGGCGACGGTGCCGGCGTTCGTCTGCCAGCTCGCCGGGCCCCATCCTTCGGTGCCGTTCTCGAAGCCGGCGATGAGGACCGCGTCGCCCGGCCGGGGGCGGACGGTGACCTCGATGCGGGCGGTGTTGGACAACCGGCCGGCCTCGTCGCGGATCGTGTAGGTGGTGGACGCCTTGCCCTGGAAGCCGGCGGCCGGAGTGAACGTCACCGCGCCCGTGGCCGCGTTCAGCGCGAAGGTGCCGCCGCTGGTCGACGTGGCGCCGAGGCGGATCGTGGAGGGCTTCACCCTGGTGCGGTACGCGATGTCGTTCGCAGCCGGCAGCAACGTGACCGCCGCATCCCGGAGGGTCTGCGCGGCGTCGTCGTCGGCGACCGGCGGGCGGGACCGCTGGCCGTTGCGCAGCTCGTCGCCCGCGTTGGCGATGGTGGTGCAGACGGGGCCGGGGCAGTACACCGTGAAGCCGTCATAGTCCGGGTAGTTATTGCCGTCGTCCTGCACCCCGGAGAGGATCCAGTACAGGAACCCGTCGAAGTTGTCCCGCACCGCCTCGTCGAGCCACGCCTTGTAGGTCAGGTTCCGCGTCGCCTTGTCCTTGATCCCGAACTCGCCCAGCATGATCGGCTTGTGGACCCGGTCGGCGATCTGCGCGTGCGTGCGGATCCACTGGGTGCCCCAGGCCGCGTCCTTGCCCCAGCCGTCCGGGTACAGGTGGAACGAGGCCAGATCGACGCCGGGCAGCGCGGCCAGGGCGGCCGAATCGACGCCGTCGGCGCAGTTGATCGTCCAGTCGGAGCTGGTCCGGTCGGTGCACAGGAAGCCCTCGTCGCCGACGCCGACGAGATGGTTGCGGTCGACGCCGTGCATGAACCGCGTCATGTCATCGGCCCAGCCGACCAGCGTGCGGTCAGTGCAAATCGCGGATCTCGGTAGTTGTCCCGACCCGCCGCAGCGGGGCTCATTCGCCAGCTCCCACGCCAGGATCGTCGGATCGTTCTTGTACTGCACCCCGGTGAGCGAGTTCGTCCGGTTCAGCACGTGCGCGACCCAGTCCTGGTACCAGCCCCGGATCACCACATCGGTGTAGAAGTCGTCGTGGTGGGTGCCGCCCCGCCACTTGACGTACTGGTCCATGCCGCCGAAGTCGCTCCAGTTGTTCGTCAGCGGGATGACCAGCCGCAGTCCCTTGTCGTGCGCGGCCTTGATGACGTAGTCCAGGCGCTGCAGGCCGTCCGGGCCGTCGTTGGCGACCGGTTTCGTGCCGTCGAACGACAGGAACGACACACCGTTCTGCCCGGACTCCATGAAGCCCCACGTCCGCAGCACGTTGAAGCCGGCCGCGGCCGCATCACCCAGGACGTCATCGACCATCCTCGGCGACTGGTAATGCAGGTAATAGTTGTTCGACCCGGCAAAGCGGAAGGCCTTGCCGTCGAGTCGCAGATCGGCGCCATGCCGGGTCACGAAGCCGATGGGGCGAGCCGCGGCGGACGCCACGCTCCCACTCCCCACCAGCGCGAAGCCGACGAAAGCGGCACACAACCGCACGAGGTGTCGTCGCATCGTTGCCTTTCCGGTGCAGATGGTCAGCCCGGGGGTCGAAGGCGGGAGCCCGCGGAGCGCTGACGACCAATGGCAAGATTCACGTAACCGGTTAAGTTAACCACACCGTACGAGGTGTCCTCTTGGTCGTCAAGGCGACGCTGAACTGCTTAAAGTTACGCACTTGCACGCCTCTTTCTTGACTTATACGGTTAACCACGCCTCTTCGTTCGCTGGAGCTGCCGCAATGAAGCGACCGACCATCTTCGACATCGCGCGGCGCGCGGACGTGTCGATCGCCGCCGTCTCCTTCGCGCTGAACGGCCGCGGAGGCGTGTCGGCGGAGACGCGCCGCCGCGTGCTGAGCATCGCCGCGGAGCTCGGGTGGCGCCCCAGTCACCAGGCTCGCGGCCTGGCGACCCGGCGTTCGTCCACCGCGGGACTGGTGGTGCTGGCGACGCCCAACCAGCTCGCCGGCGCCTCGGCGTTCGGCGCGTTCGTCGAGGGTGTCCAGGCCCGTCTCGGTGCGGACGGGACCGAGACCATGCTGCGCGTGCTGCCCGCACCGCAGGACGCGGCGGACCTCGTCGCGAAGTGGCGAAGCGAACAGCGCATCGACGGCGTCATCGTCGGTGAACTGGCCGGTCGCTGCGGTCCGGAGCTCGCCGCCGCGGTCCACCGCCAGCCGGACCTGCCGGCCGTCGTCGTCGGTGTCGCGGCCGGGGCCGAGCACGACAGCCAATGGTCCACGTGCCGGCATCTGGTGTGGGACGAGGCGCAGTGCGTCCGGCTCGCGGTCTATCATCTGGCGGAGCTCGGCCACCGGCACATCGTCCGCTGTGCCGGGCCGCGTGAGCGGCGGTACACCACGCTTCGCAACACCGCGTTCCGCACGGCCGTCCAGGAGCTCGGGCTGCCACACCCCGTCATCGCCTCCACCGGTCCCACCGCCGAGCATGTCCGGGCCGCGGTCGAGCGTCTGCTCACCGCGCCGGTGCCGCCCACGGCCATCCTGTTCGACGATCCGCTGCAGGCGGCGGCCGGGCTCGACGCCATACGCGAGCTCGGCATCGCCGTCCCGGCGGAGCTGTCCGTCATGTGCATCGGCGAGGACAGCCACACCCATCTGCTGCAGCCTCCGCTGACCGCGGTCACCCGCGGCGACTACGAGCTCGGCCGGCGCGCCGCCGAGGCGCTGCTGGGGCTGATCGACGCCGGTGACGCCGAGCGTCCGGCCGCCCCGCCGCCGCGAGTCCACATCCGCAGCAGCGCGACGCCACCCCGCGGCCACCAGCCCCCGTCACCCGCGCGGACCGCCGCGGATTCCGGACCCGTTGCCGGTCCGCCGAGCCGCGGGGTTCGCATGCGCGACATCGCCGCAGCCGCGGGGGTGTCACGGGTGGCCGTCTCCTATGCGCTCAACGGCCAGCCCGGGGTGTCGGCCCGCACCCGCGGCCGCATCCAGCAGCTCGCGGCCGCGGCCGGATTCGTCGCCAACGCCACGTCGATCCAGCTGCACGGCCGGTCCACGCACTGCATCGGCCTGATCGTGCCCCGATCCGCGGCCGCGGGCACGACCTTCCGCCGCCAGGAACTCCTGCTCGGCGGGGTCGAGGAGGTGCTCGCGCCGGACGGCTGGACGCTGGCGTTGTACTCGGCCGCCGATGTCGCCGAGGCCGCCGCGATCAGCACGGAGTGGCACGTCCGCGGACGTGTCGACGGTGTGCTCGTGGTGGCCGACGGCAACGACGTTGCGACGCTCGCGGCCGTGGAGGCACCGATGGTGGTCGTCGGCCCGCGCAGTGATGACCACCGGCTGCTGTCCGTCTCCGTCGACGACCACGCCGCCAGCCGGCAGATGATCGGACACCTCGTCGAGCTCGGTCACCGCAATGCCGCCTGGGTCCCGGGGCTGCAGCGTCCGGGGGCCGGCGTCGCCCGGACGGCACTGGCCGCGAGGCTCGGCCTGCACGTCACCACGCCCGGGCGACGGCTGCGCCCCCTCGGGCCGGCCGAGTGCGCGCGCCTGGTGCGCTCGGCGCTGATCGGCCGTCCCCGTCCGACCGTCCTGTTGTGCGGCGACGACCTGGCGGCCATCCGCGCGGCCGCGATCGCCCGCGAGGTCGGGTTGAACGTCCCCGACGACCTGTCCATCGTGGCCTGGAGCGACGGCTCAATGCTGGCCGCGGGCGCGTTGTCGATCACCGCCATCGACCGCGACGAGCGGGAGCAAGGCGCCGCGGCGGCTCGCACACTGCTCGCGGTGCTCGACCACCACTCGGCCGCGAACGAGCTGCTCGAGGCGACACTGGCGATCCGGCGCAGTTCGGTGCCGCCGCGGCCGACACCGTGAGCATGGGCAACCGGTTCAGGGTTTTCCCATGCGCACGCTGACCTTGCCGGGCGTGCCGGCCCGCACCGCCCGCAAGGCCGCCGGAAGATCGGCGAACGCGAATGTGTCGGTTCTCGGCACGGCGAGCCGGCCGGCCGCCACGTCCTGCGCCAAATCGTTCAGCACACCCAGATCCGGGCGGCCCAGCACCGAGCGGACGTCGACGTCGGGCCGGCCGGCGTCGGCCGGGCCGGCGTGCAGCAGCGACACCAACCGCCCGCCCGGCACCACGCAGCCGGCGGCCCGTCGGACCTCCCCGCCCAGATGCAGCACCACGTCGTACCGCAGGTCACGGCCGGCCGGTGCCTCGGTCAGGACGTCATGGACGCCGAGGTCGCGCAGATGAGCGGCGCCCCGCTCGGTGCGGGTAACCGCCGTGACGCGCGCGCCAGCCCGCGCCAGCAGCTGCACGGCGTACGAGCCGACCCCACCGGAGGCACCGACCACGAGGGCCGCCCAACCCGGCCGGGGGCGCATCGCCGTGACGGCCCGGACCGCCGCCACCGCAGCCGTCGCGAGCGCGCCGCCGTCCTGCATACCGATCGGGTCCGGCAGCGCCGCCATCCAGGTCGCCTCGTCCGGGGCCGCGGCCGGCACGGTGAGCTGTTCGCAGAACGCGCCGTCACCGACGTACGGCCGGGCGGTCATGCCGAACACGCGATCGCCGGCCGCGAAGCGCCGCACGCCGGCGCCGGCCGCGGTGACGACCCCGGCGAAGTCCCTTCCGAGGATGACCGGATAGCGGTGCTCGAGGGACCGCAGCCGGCCGTCGAGCACGGCCAGGTCGAAGGCGTTGACCGACGAGGCCTCGACCCGGACGGTGACCTCGTCGTCGGCCGGCGGTACCGCCGCGACCTCGGCGAAGACGGGCGTGCTGCGCGCCGCGGGCAGCACGAACGCCCTCACGCCGACTCCGGGCGAAGGTGGCGGTAGCGGCTGCGGAAGTACAGCAGCGGCTCGGCCTGTGCGCTGTTCTCGTGCAGCCGCTCCACCCGGCCCAGGACGATCTCGTGGTCGCCGCCGTCATACACCGCTTCCAGGACGCACTCGATGTGGGCGACGGCGTCGCGCAGCAGCGGCGCGCCGCGGTGCCCGGCGGTCCACGCGATGCCCGCGAACTTATCGCCGCGGCGGGTGGCGAACGCGTGGCTGACCGCCTGCTGGTGAGCGCCGAGGATGTTGACGGCGAACGACCCCGCCGACCGCACTCGCGGCCAGCTCGTCGACGTCCGGCTCACGCTGAAGACCACCAGCGGCGGGTCCAGGGAGAGGGAGGTGAAGGACTGACAGGTCAGACCGGTCGGCCCGGCGCCGTCGGTCGCGGTGACGACGACGATGCCGCTGCAGAAGTTGGACAGGACCCGGCGGAAGGTGGCCGGGTCAGGTGTCGGTGTCGTCATGGTCGTTGACATCTCCAGGCTCCAATCAGCGTTGACTGCCGTGCGGTCGCGATCAGCGGGCGCCCTTGACGGCCAGCACACTGGCTCCGCTGAGCACGGCGAAGACCGCGCCGGCTATGAACAGGGCCGTGTAGTTGCCACCGGCGCCGACGGCCAGCAGCAGCGGTGCGATCGCCGGCGCCAGCGACTGGGGCAGCGTGTTGGCGACGTTGATGACGCCGAGGTCCTTCGCCGCGTCCTCGTGCCGGTTCGGCAGTACGTCGGCGACCAGGGCCAGGTCGACCGCGAAGTAGGTGCCCTGGCCCAGCCCCGTGAACACCATGGCGAGCAGGTACTGCTGCTCGTCCGCCGCGACGGCCAGGATCAGCAGTCCCACCGCGGTGACCGCGGCGGCCAGGCACACGAAGATGCGACGGCGACCGAAGCGGTCGGACAGCCAGCCCGTCAGGTTGCTGCTGAGTACCACCGACACGGTCTGGACGAGCACGCCGATGCCGACCATCCGGGTCACGTCGTCGCCGCTGAGCTGCAGGCGGTCCTGCAGGTAGTACACCTGGTAGTTGAGCACCGACGCGATCGCCATGAAGATCATGAACCGGCTGACCCAGGCCCAGGCGAAGTCCGGGTATCGCCGCGGGTTGACCCAGAAGCTGCGCAGCAGGTCGCCGAGGCGCAGTGGCGGCCGGTCGGCCGGGTCCAGCCGCCGGTCCCGCAGCTGGGTGAACAGCACGACAGCGGCCAGGACGGCGACGAAGCCGGGAACCGTGAACATGAGCAGCGGGCGGTTGGACAGACCGCCGGCGATCCCGGTGGCGACGATCGCCGCGAGGGCCTGGCCCACGCCCAGCGTGCCCGACACCATGCCGCGCCGGTGGGGCGGCACCTGGTCGGGCAGCACCGGCATCAACCCGGCCAGCAGTCCGTTGTAGCCGAGCTGCACGATGCACCAGCCGACGAGCACGCCGGGGACGGAGGAGGCTTCGGCGACGACCGCCAGGCCGGCCACGCCGACGATCGAGCTGGCCAGGATCCAGGGGCGGCGCATGCCGAACCGCGAGGTCGTGCGGTCGCTCAGCCGCCCGCAGAGGGGGTTGGCGAGGAGCCCGAGCAGGGCGCCGGCTCCGAGCACGAGCGAGAGGCTCCGCTCCTTGTGAGCCGGATCGATGTGCTCGATGTGTAGTTGCAGCGACACGATGATCGGGGCGAGCAGCGCGACCCAGAGTCCGAAATTGGCGAACGCGTAGGCGAACAGGAACCGGGCGCCAACCTTGAGCCGGGCGGGCGCGTCCGCGGTAGGCGGATCGATGATGGCCGACATGGCAAACCCTTTCGGGCCGGGGGTGTGTGGCGGCAATGTCTCAGCCGGGCGCCGAGACCGGGAAATGGATGGCTCGTATGGCGGGGATCGGCGGGCTGGATGACCAATCGCTCATGCAGCCGTCGGCCAGCGCACCGGCAGACGGCTGAGCCCGTAGTGGAATCCCGGGATTCGGTGCTCTTCGCGGTCGGCGAGCTCGAGGCCCGGCAGTCGGTCGAGCAGCGTCTCCAGGGCGATCCGGGATTCGAGGCGGGCCAGGGGTGCGCCGATGCAGAAGTGGATGCCCTGCCCGAAGGTGACGGACCGGTTCAGATCCGGCCGCGCCGGGTCGAACTCGTCGGGTCGCTCGAACACGGCCTCATCCCGGTTGGCGGACGGGAAGAACAGCAGCACGAGGCTGTCCTTGCGCACCGGGCAGCCGGCGACGGCGGTGTCCTCGGCCGCCGTCCGGGGCAGACCCTTGATCGGCGGGACCAGGCGCAGCGTCTCCTCGACCGTGTTGGGCAGCAGACCTCGATCCGCCTCGAGCGCCGCATAGCGCTCCGGGACGCTGAGCAGCAGGTACATCAGGTTGCCGAGGAAGTGCGTCGTGGTCTCGTTGCCGCCGATGAGCAGCTGGCAGACCACGGCGGCGACTTCGAGGTCGGTGAGGGCCGGCGCGTCGTCGACGCGGGCGTGGACGAGCTCGGAGAGCAGGTCGTCACGGGGGTGTACGCGCCGCTGGGCGATGAGCTCAGCGAGCACGTCGGCCAGCTCGGCCTGGCGGAGGGCCCGCTCGATGCGGTGCGGCTCGGACAGGAACGGCAGGCCGAGGTCGAAGGACTCATCGGTCCACTGCTTGATCCGGGCGACGTCCGGTGGCAGTCCGAGGATCCGGGTGATGACCAGGATCGGCAGCGGCACGGCGAAGTCGGCGACCAGGTCCGCCTGTCCCCGCTCCGCAATCGCGTCGACGAGCTGGCCGGCGATCTCGCGGATCATCGGTTCGCGGCGCGCGATCGCCCGGGCGCTCAGCGCGCCGGTCGCCAGCCGGCGGATGCGGCTGTGCCCCGGTGGGTCGTTGTTGAGCAAGGCCGGATGGTCGAACGGGTAGCCGTTGGGCAGACGGTCGCGCACCGCGTCGGGCACGGTGGCCAGGCTGCTGCGGGAGGAGAACTGCTCGACGGACCGCACGACGTCGACGACGTCGGCATGCCTGGTGACGAGGAACGCGAACCCGCCGGCACCGTAGCCGGGCGGCTCCTCGCGCAGCCGGGCCCAACCGGCCTGCGGGCACTGGGTCTCGTCGGGCGACAGCGGATCGTAGGAGGCGGCGAACGGCTGCCCACTCGAGCTCATCATGACTCCTCTCGGGTCGTGAGCAGCTCGACGAGGCCGAAGACGGCGCCGGCGGGATCGGCCAGGATCGCGCGCCGTCCGGCTGTCCGCTCCAGACACGTGCCTCCAAGACGGACTGCCGCATCGGTACTGGCGGCCACGTCCTGGGCCCCGAAGTAGGGCAGCCAGCCGGCCGGAACCCCGTCCCGGACGGGTCGCACCGGTGGTGCCGTGCCGTCGTCCGGCCAGCCGAACAGCTCCGCGTAGAAGCGCGCCGCGCTCGCCGGCTCGACCGTGGTGAGCTCGGTTGCGGCGACGGCTCCCGGCTCGTGCAGGAGCGACGCCCCGATGCTGTCGCCCGCCCGCCACAGCGCGAAGCCGTGTCCGGCCGGATCGTTGAGCATCGCGAGGCCGCCGACCTGGCCGCCGTCCGGGCTGAGCACGTCGATCGGGCCGAAGATGCCGGCACCGCCGAGGCCGGTCCCCCGGGCGACCGCGGCCGGCAGGTCGGTGACGGTCAGGTAGCTGTCCCAGTGGGGGGCGACGGCCTCCGCCGGCAGCTCGTTGATGGAGGCGGTCGTCTCGCCGTCGCGCCGACAGATCGTGAAGACGTGACCGGGACCGACGAGAAGCTCCTCGTAGGACCAGCCGAGCAGTTCGCCGTAGAACGCCCGGGCCACGTGCCGGTCGGGGCAGACGAGCCCGGCGAAGCTGAAGGTTCCCGGTGCGTGAGCGGTGTACCGCGGCATCAGACCACCCGCCACGTCGACCACAGGGCTCCCGGCGCTCGGAAACCGAAGCCCGTGAACGACCACGGCCGGGCCGGGTCGAGGGCCAGGTCCGGCAGCTCACGCAGCAGGCCGAGCAGGCCGGCTCGGATCACCGCCCGCCCGAAGGACGCGCCGGCGCACATGTGCAGACCGCCACCGAAGGCCAGCGGGGCGAACCGCCCGGTGAGGTCGCGGTCCGGACGGAAGTGCGCGGCGTCGGCGCCAAAAACGGCCGGATCGTGGTTGGCGCCCTGCAGGGACAGGTTGACCCACTGGTCCGCGGCGATCGACACCCCGCCCAGCGTGGTGTCGACGGCGGTGTAGCGGCTGATCGCCTGCACCGGCGGGCACCAGCGCAGGCCTTCCTCGATGGCGTCGCCGAGGCCGTCGTCCGGGTCGTTGAGCAACCGCGACCGCACGTCGGGCGCGGTCAGGATGCCGGCGAGCACCGAGCTGCCGGCGTGGCCGGGCTCCTGTTCACCGGCCCCGATGAGGATCTTGATAGTGGGCAGGATGTCCGCCGCCCGTTCCTCGAGCGTGGCGCCGGCGGCCATCGCCAGCAGGTGGGCGACGAGGCCGTTGTCGGGGTGTTCCTCCAGCTCGCGCATCCGGGGCAGCAGCGTCGCGTCGATCTCCTCCGAGGTCGCGCGGGCCTGCTCGGCGGTGCCCTCGTCGTGCATGAAGTTGGCGGCGCCGAGGGCGAGGCTGTGGTACCACCGGCGCAACGTCGCCTCGCCGAGGTCGTTGGCGCCCAGGAGCCCGGCGAAGCAGCGTACGGCGACGGGTTCCCAGAAGTCGGCGACCAGGTCCGCGGCACCGCGATCCCGGAGAGCGGCGATGGCCTCGGCGACGACGGGCGCGATGATGCGGGCGGTGTGCCGGCCGATAGCGGCCGGTTTCAGGGTGGGGGCCATCGCCCGGCGGTACCGCCGGTGATGTTCGCCGTCGTCGACGAGGACGTTGCGGCCGGACAGGTAGGTGATGTGGTCGAGCATCCGGCTGCCGAACTCGCCCGGACGCGACAGGGCGTCCAGGACTTCCGCGTGGCCGGTCACCCACCACGACCGCATCGCGGGCACGTAGACGACTGGAGACTGGGCCCGCAGCCGGGCGAGCGCGGCCGGCGGGTCGGCCAGCATGTCCATCGGGTCGACATCGGCGGTGTATTCGGCCGATGTCGTCGCGGGTATCGATTGTCGTGGGGCGGTCACGAGTGCCTGCTCATGTGGGGCCTCCGCGTCGGGGCAGGGACGATGCCCTGCGTGCCGGTAACATACTGACTCGTCAGTCAGTTGTAAAGGCGATGGCATTCGCCTCCGCGGAGCGGCTGGGTCAGTGCGCGAGTTCGGGCAGCGCGTCCACGAAACGGCGGAACGCCGCGTGCGTGTCCAGCTGCGGCTGCAGCAGCCACGCCTTCTGCAGGCCGTTGATCGTGGCCGCCACGAGCGTCACCAGGCGCTCGAGGTCGGCGTCGCGTGGCAGGTCGCCGCGCGACTGGCAGATGCGCAGCCGGGTGAGGATCTCCCCGCGGACCAGGGCCGTCCGGCTTCGCACGTAGTCGGCGGCCGCCTCGTTCCCGGCCAGCGCCTCGCCCTCGAGGACGTGGATCAGCTGCAGCGGGATGCGGGCGTCGTCGCCGCCACCGAGGAAGGCACCCAGCTCGCGGACGGGGCCGAGCGGACCATCGCTGACCGCGGCTTGCGCCCGGTGCTCGGCCCAGACGCGCTCCTGCTCGAGCACCGCCCGGAACAACGCCTCCTTCGAGGCGAAATGGTGCAGGATGCCCGGCCGGGTCAGGCCGACCAGCCGCGCCACCGCGTCCAGCGTGGTCTGGGCATAACCACGCTCGGCGAAGGCCGTGGCGGCCGCACGGACGATCGCGGCCTTGAGCTCGGCACTCTCGGCGATCTGGCGCTCGGACCGGTTGCGCGGGCGGCGCTGGGTCCCGAGCGAGGCGGCTACTGACGGTTCAGTCGGTTGTCCCATGGTGCCGATCGTAAGCCAGCCCTTTCCAGTCATTGACTGACTGACGAGTCAGTCGTTAACTTGCGCACATCGTTGTCGCCCAGTCACCTCGTTGGAGCAGCCTTGCGAATCGACGTCCATGCCCACTACTGGGCCAGCGCCTACATCGACCTCCTGGTGGAGCTCGGCCGGCGGGATCTGGCATTCGCCGGCCGCCAGGTCGACGACCTTGATCAGCGCGTCGCCGAGATGGACGCCGTCGGTGTCGACGTGCAGATCCTCAGCGCGATCGGGCTGAACACGGAAGTGCCCGATGTATCCGGTGCGCGCCGCGCCGCGGCCGGCATCAACAACATCTACGCCGGCGTCGTGGCCCGCTACGGCGGCCGCTTCGCCGCGTTCGGCAGCGTGCCGCTGCCACACGTCGACGAGGCGATCGCCGAATCGGACCGGGCGCTCGGCGAGCTGGGGTTCGCCGGGATCGCCCTGCCCTGCACGGTCGACGGACGTCCGCTGGACGACCCGGCGTTCGAGCCGTTCTGGGAGAACCTGGACCGCCACAACGCCGTCGTCTACATCCACCCCGTCGGCAGCAACTCGGCCGGCCACCCCGGGCTCGCCGACTGGGGCCTGCACACCGCCTACGGCAGCCCGCTGCAGCTGGCCACCGCCGCCACCCGGATGGTCTTCTCGGGGCTCACCTTCCGCCACCCGGGCCTGCGGTTCGTCTTCGCCGTCTGCGGCGGCATCCTGCCCTACCTCTGGCCCCGCCTGGAACGCAACCTGCGGCGGGCGTTCGACCACTCCGCCGACCGGGCCGTCGGCGCCGGATACTTCGACTGGGTCCGCGACCTGCCGCTCGACCCGGCCGACCCGATGAGTGCCTTCCGCCGCTTCTGGTACGACTCGAGCGTCCAGGAGACGCCGATCACCATGCAGCTCGTCCAGGAGACCTTCGGCGTCGACCGGCTCCTGCTCGGCAGCGACGCGATCTTCGCCTCGCTCACCGAAGCCGTCGGCTACCTCGAGGCCTCGCCGTACCTCAGCGTGGAGGACAAGCGCGCGGTGCTCGACCACAACGCCCAGCAGCTGCTGCAGCTACCCGTCCCGGCGAGAGGCTGACCGTTGTACGTCTCCGTCTTCATGGGCCCGTTCTCGATGAGTGCCCAGCAGGACCTGCCCAACATCGAGCTGTGCCTGCGGCAGGCTGAAGCGGCCGCCGCGGCCGGCTTTGCCATGGTCACGTTCGGCGAGCAGCACTTCAACAACTACGAGCCGTACTGCAACCCGTTCCTGATGGCCGCCCGGCTGGCGCCGAACCTCGGCGAGACCTGGTTCGGCACCACCATCGTCCCGCTCGTGCTGCACCACCCGTTCCGCCTGGCCGAGGACAGCAGCGTCGTCGACCTGCTGCTGCGCGGCCGGTTCATCATGGGCATGTCCGCGGGCCGCGTCGGCTTCTCCCCCGACTTCCAGAACTTCGGCCTCGATCCGGCCCGCCGCCACGAGATCTTCGAGAGCAAGCTGGACCTGCTCCAGCGCGCCTACGCACACGCACCCGGCGACCAGCCCATCGTCATGGACACCGAATGGGACCGCGGCGAGCTCAACGGCCGGCTCATGCCCGTCTCGTGGCGGGCCGGCGGGCCGCTGCTCGCGGTCGGCACCAATACCGACGCCACGATCGAAACCACCGCGGGACGCGGGCTCGCGGTCTTCCTCGGCCCCTGTCTGCGGTTCGAGGCGGCCGCCAAACTGGCGCGATACCGCCGGGTCCTCGCCGACGCCGGCCACGACCCCGACACGATCGAGACGATGGCCGCCCGCTGCCTGGTGACCAGGCACGTGATTGTCGACCGGACGGATGACGAAGCCTGGCAGCGCGCGGAGGTGATGGCCGGCCGCAACCCGCTGATGGATCGCAGCACCGACACGCGATCGCTTCGCGAGCTCGCGCAGGTGGACCTGTCCTCCCCCGACGCCGTCCGCGACCCGGCCAACCGCAACGCCGTGCACGTCCAGTCCTGGATCCTGGCCGGTACCCCCGACAGCGTCACCGCCCAGCTGCGCGCCTACGCCGACGCCGGGGTGCCGCAGGTCCTGACCCGATTCACCGTCGGCGCCTACGACCCGCAGCGCATCGCCGACTCGTTCCAGCTCTTCGTCGACGAGGTCCTGCCGAACCTCGACGCCCAGCGCTTCCCCGCCCCGACCGGCAACGAGATCCGCGCCGAACATCGTCCGGCCGACGACCGTCCCGCCGACATCAACGTGACCGACCGAAAGGACAATCCCATGAGCGCCAGCGGCACCTGGAACGCGACCATCGACACCCCGATCGGCAAGCAGCAGGTCGTGCTGCAGCTGAGCGTCGACGGCGCGGCCGTGACCGGCACCGCGACGCAGAACGGCGCCACCAATCCGCTGCTGGACGGCGCGGTCGACGGCGATGACCTCACCTGGAAGTCCGCCGTGCAGCAGCCGTTTCCGATGACCCTGACCTACAAGGTGTCCGTGAGCGGCGACGAGATGTCGGGCACCGCCCAGGCCGGGCAGTTCCCGCCGGCGCGGCTCACCGGTAAGCGCGCCTGACCCGACCCGGGATCGGGTCACCGCACCCGCGCGGCGATCCGATCCCGGCTCCCAGCGGCATTGCCGTACGGGAACCTGATGCCGGCCGAGACGCGCGCGGAGGTGCTGGTTGAAGACGGCAAGCCTGGACCTCAACCTGCTGCTGGCCCTCGACGCGCTACTCACGGAGCGGCACGTCACCCGAGCCGGCCAGCGCATCGGGCTGAGCCAGCCGGCGATGAGCGACGCCCTCGCCCGCCTGCGCCGTCACTTCGGCGACGAGCTGCTGACCCGGGTCGGCAACCGATACGAGCTCACGCCGCTGGCGTCGGGCCTGCGGGCGACCTCCGCGGCCGCGATGGAGCTCATCGAACAGACCTTCGGCGCGGCCCACGAGTTCGACCCGGCCGACTGCGACCGCGAGTTCGTGCTCATCGCCTCGGACTACGCGACCGAGATCCTCGGCGACGCGTTGATCACGCTGATCCGCCGGCAGGCGAAACGGGCGCGGCTACGCATGGAGCAGCTGCCCGCCGAAGGCGCGCTCGGCGCGATCATCGCCGAGGCCCGCCGGGTCGACGGGTTCCTGCTGCCGCGCGGCATCGCGGTGCCGGGCTTCCCCGGGGTCGACCTGTTCCGCGACGGCTGGGTGTGCCTGGCCGCCGCCGACAACCCCGCGATCGGCGACGC
This sequence comes from Dactylosporangium sp. NPDC051541, assembly GCF_044454505.1. Taxonomy (NCBI): domain Bacteria; kingdom Bacillati; phylum Actinomycetota; class Actinomycetes; order Micromonosporales; family Micromonosporaceae; genus Dactylosporangium; species Dactylosporangium sp. NPDC051541. The sequence goes on along the minus strand of NZ_JBITDU010000022.1, from coordinate 3,201 downwards.
CCTCACGCTCGAGACCATGGCCGGCCTGCCGTGGGTACTGCACCGGCTCACCGAGCGGCGCAACCCCATCGTCGAGGGAGCCCGCGCCCGCGGCTACGACCTGGACGTCGAGCTGGTCGTGGACTGCTTCCGCCTGCTGCCCGAGCTCATCCGCGGATCGACCCGCATCGGGGTGGTGCAGCGCCGCTGGTTCGAGCAGCGATGCGACCCGACAGGGTTGCGGACCCTCGATCCGCCGTTCGAGGCCGCGCCGGTGGTGGAGGCACTGTGGTGGCATCCTGCCCTGACCGGCGACGCCTCCAATCGCTGGCTGCGCTCACTCATTGTGGCGGCGGCACGGGACTTCGCGACCCGCCGCACCGGCTGAGCGCACCGGCCCGCGACGCGCGCGCTTCGGGCATCCGCGCCATACGCGCTATACGGATTGCCGATCCTCGCGACCGGCCATTTCGGCCTGCGCGGTCTCTACGCTCGCTCTGCTCACACCCCGACGTAATCACGAATGGAGACGTCGCATGCCGGTAGCACCGGTTCCATCCGACAGCGTCGCTCAGTTGCAATGGCTCGTCGACCGGGCCGCGATCGCGCAGCTCGTCGACACGTTCGCCCGCTCGATCGACCGGCGGGACCAGCCGACGTACACCGACACGTTCACCGACGACGCCCGCCTGAGCCTGCCCTTCGGCACGTTCGAGGGGCGCGAGCAGATCGCCGCCATGCCGACCGCGCCGCCACCGATGGCCTCGCACCACGTTGCCGCCAACGTCGGCGTCCAGGTCGACGGGGACGGCGCGACGGCCCGATGGAACGTGATCGCCACGCACATCTTCAACGGCGCCGACCCGAACGGCAACGCGCAGGCCGGCGGCTGGTACGACGCCACGCTGCGCCGGACCCCGCACGGATGGCGGTTCAGCTCGGTGGCGCTCACGATCGCGTGGGCCCGCGGCACGATGATCCCGGAGGACTGATACCGATGACAGCCCGAGTTCCGGTCACCGATTCCCGCCTCCTGAACAGCCCACACCGCATGAAACTGGCCACGTTCGGCTTCAACGCCCAGGGCGGCACCACCATCACCGCCGCCGACGGCCCGCCCGACACCGACTGGGCCCAGCAGGTCCGCATCGCCCAGCTGTCGGAGGCGGCCGGCATCGAGGCGCTGCTGCCGGGCGCCCGCTGGCTCGGCTACGGGGGCAGCACGAACTTCCAGGGGCGCAGCTACGACACGTTCACCTGGGCGGCGGGCATCGCGATGGCCACTACCCGGTGCCAGGTCTTCGCGACGTTTCACCTGCCGACCGCCCACCCCGTCCGCGTGGCCAAGATGATCAGCACCATCGACCACATCTCCGGAGGCCGCTTCGGCCTCAACATCGTGGCCGGCTGGAACCTCGACGAGCTGGCGATGTTCGGCCTGAGCCAGCGCGACCACGACGAACGCTACGACTTCGGCGACGACTTCATCGCCGTCCTCGACGACCTGCTGAACCGCGACGGCTTCTTCGACCACGCCGGGCCGTACTTCAAGCTCGACCGGCTCTACAGCGAGCCCAAGCCGATCCAGTCGCCGCGCCCCGTCTACATGGCGGCCGGGCTGAGCCCGCGCGGCCGGCAGTTCGCCGCGCGCAACGCCGACATCAGCTTCGTGACCGTGCAGGACGTGGACGCCATCAGCGCGGCGATCCGCGAGACCAAGGACATGGCCCGCGGCTACGGCCGCGAGCTGCTCGCCTTCGCGCAGGTGCCGATCGTCTGCGCCGACACCGAGCGTGAGGCCCGCGAGCTCCTGCGGTACTACGTCGACGAGATGGGCGACTTCGAGGCCGCCCACAACATGGTGTCCACGCTGTTCGGCAACACCCTCAACACCAGCGGCGAGCAGCGGCCGATCCCCTCGGAAGGGCCGATGCGGGAGTTCCTGCGGATCGCGATCGCCGGGCACGGCGCCAGCCCCCTGGTCGGCACGCCGGAGCAGATCGTCGACGGCCTGCTCGCCCGGGCCGACGCCGGTATCGACGGCGCCACCCTGACCTGGCTCGACTTCGAAGCCGGCCTGGTGCAGTTCCGGGAGAAGATCCTGCCACTGATGATCCAGGCCGGCCTTCGCGTCGAGGAGCCCGCGCCATGAAGGTCCTGGCCATCGACGGATCACCCACCGGACCGGGCCGCACCGCCGCCGTCCTGAGCGCCGTACTGGCCGGCGCGGCCGAGGCCGGGGCCGAAACCGGTCTCGTCTCGCTGGGCGAGGACCCGGACATCGCCGCGGCCGACGCCTACGTGCTCGGCAGCCCGGTGCACCGCGCCTCGTTCGCCACGCCGCTCAAGGCCTTCCTGGACCGGCTGCCCCGCGGCATGTGGGGCGAGACCGAGCACCCGCTGACCGGCAAGGCAGTGGCGATCGTGCTCACCGGCGCGAGCTGGCAGCACTTCCTCGCCCTCAACGACCTGCGTTCGGTCCTGGCCGGCTTCTTCGCCGCCCATGTCCTGCCCCCTGGCCTGTACGTGCCGGGCGACGGTTTCGACCAGGCCAAGCAGCCGACCGAGGCCTTCGCGACGCTGGCCCACGGCCAGGGCGTCGCGCTCGTGGACCTGGCCCGCGCGGTCGCCGCGTCACCCGCGCTGTCGTCGGTACGGCCGCAGGCGTGAACGGCATCCGCACCGCACTCGTCGTCGGTGCGGGGCCGGCCGGGCTGACGTCGGCCCTCGCCCTGCGCCGGGCCGGCGTCGAGGTCACCGTCATCGAGCGCACGCCCGACTGGGCCGCGGTCGGCTTCGCCTTCACGCTGCAGGGCCCCGCCCTGCGGGTCCTGCAGCGGCTGGGGCTGCTCGAGGCCGTCCTGCGGGCAGGGCACGGCGGCGCGGGCCCGATGGGTCGGCCGCCGCTGCTCGGGCCGGGCTTCCCGGTTTCGGTCGGAATCAAGCGGCCGGTGTTCAACGCGGTCCTGGCCGAGGCGGGCGACATCCGGCCCCGCCTCGGCGCCGGGATCACTGCGGTCGACGGCACCGAGGTGACGCTGACCGACGGTTCCATCGACCGGTACGACCTGGTGATCGGCGCCGACGGCCTCAACTCCACGGTTCGCCGGTTGGCATTCCCGGCCGCACTAGTACTGCAACGGCGGGTCGTGTCCTACGGCGGTTCGAGTCGTTTGCGGTAATGAGCGGCTCGGGCCTGTGCTTGCCTGCGTCTACGCCATC
>NZ_JBITDU010000021.1:0-171773 GCF_044454505.1 Dactylosporangium sp. NPDC051541 | reverse complement strand
GTCACGATGGCGTAGACGCAGGCAAGCACAGGCCCGAGCCGCTCATTACCGCAAACGACTCGAACCGCCGTAGGACACGACCCGCCGTTGCAGTATTAGGCAGGACTGCGCGTCCTGGAGGTCATTTCGGGTACGAGACGAGTCGGTGCTCTTGCCGGGAGTTACCTTCGTGACCTTCCAGTCGACCGCTCCGCCGAAGAAGCCCATGGCGACGAGGTCGGACCCGTTGCCCGGCAGGTGCGCCGATAGGGCGTCGAGCCAGTCCTGATGGTGGTCCGTATTCGGGCGCGTGTAGCTCGAAGCGGAGTCGTCGGCCAGCAGCACCGTGGCGCCAGAGATCTTTACTCCGGTCGCGGGCTTCTTCATCAGACTGTCGCACCGCTCAGCCGGGGGTCGCTTGGCATCCTGGGCGGTACTGGAGTCATCGCCGATCAGAATCGAGCAGCCGCTGGTGGCCAGGACCAGGATCAGCAGCATCAGCAGCAGGATTCGTCTCACGATGCAACCTCCTCGTCGCCGTCGAACAGGGAATCGCTGCCGTCCGGCGGCGCGGCGATGCCGAGAAGCTCGTAGGTCTTGCTCAGCGCGCTGTCGGTAGCCAGCGCGAACTCCAGCAGGTCCATTCGCTCGTGGCCGGCTGCGACCGCGGCGACGGCGTCGACGAGCTTCGCCGCCTCGGCCTTGCGGTCGTCGCGGAGCTTGAAGAGCAGCGGCGCGACCTGGGCCGGCTGCTGGGCCATGGCCAATGCGTACGGCGTCACCCAGCTGGGGAGTCCGTCCCGGATGAACTTGCTCCACACCTCGCGGAGTTCGCCGAGGCGCTGTGCCGACTGCTCACTCTGCTCGTATCGCGACTCGAACTTGACCTGCTCGGCAAGCGCGAGCCGCTGCAATTGCCGGACCTCCTCCGGCATGTCGACCCGGGACCGGGCGCTGCAGGTGAGATACACGCCGTCCTCATCCGGCACGCCGGCCAGCGCGGCCTCAGTGGCCTGCTGGATCGCACGGGCGACACGCGGTTCGGCCACGCCGGGACGGAATGGCGGGAACTCTCGGGCGATTGGGCGCGCAGCCGCCTTCACCTCGGCGATGAGGTCGGGCAGCCGGCCGTCGAGCTTGGCGTCGAGCCGCTCTGCGGCGGCAGCACCCGTCGCACAGAAGCAGAGGTCGACGTTGACGGTGAACTCGTACGAGTCGCCCTTGGCGGGCGTCGTGAACGTGACGGTCCGGACGCGGTTGACGGTCCGGCTCACCGGCAGGACTATCGGCGGCGCGCTCGTGATGACGGTGGGCGGCTCGCCGATGAGGTTGCGCAGAACTCGACCCACCCAGCGGCGCAGCCTGCCCCGGCGGGGTTTGGAGGGATCGACATGTGTGTTCGCATCGGTCATGGGTGTTCTCCTTGAGGGGCGATTGAGGAGGACTGGCAGGCTACGGGCGGCGCTTGCTCTCGCGGAATGCCCAGATGCGCTGGTGGAAGTCGAGGTTCTCGGCCAGTTTGGGATCGCCGGCGCGGATGTCGGCCAGAAGCTTCTGAACGAGTGCGGCCGGCTCAGCGGCTTCCGCATCTCCACTCAATTCGTCGGCCCGTTCGCACCAGCGCCGGAGGGCTTCCCAGCCGGCCTCGTCACGCTGGGCGGCATTCAGTGCGTTGCGCCAGAGAGCCAGCAGGTCGGAGTAGAGATCGTCCTGGACGCTCGTCAGTTCCACGAGCAGCGGCCAACGGCTGGCGCCGTCTTTGCGGGCGAGGTCGAGCAGCGAACGCGCGGCCGCCCGGCGCCAACGCCAATGGGGCAAGGTAGCCCAGGTAGCCAGGGTCTGCACGACCTTTTCCTGGGCGCCGGCCGCGAACACATCGAGGAGTGCCTTGCGAACGATGTTGGCCAGCTCGCCCTCTACCCGGTCGATGCTGGCGTCGCGGCGGCCGTCCCATCGGCGGACCCGGCCGCCGATGATCTCCTGCATGCGCGCCAGCGCCTCATCGGGGTCCTTGGCGCCGAGGAAAGTGCCGTAGGCGGCCACAGCGGCGGCGAGCAGCTGGACGTTGTTGCTGTGAGCCCAGCCATGCACCAGTCCGCGGACCCGCCGAGCGAAGCGACCCTCGGCGGCGAGCGCCAAGGCCTCCAGCGCGACCGCGCACGACTGCCGGGCCCGGAAGCCGCCGTCCAGTGCCCAGACCTGGAGCACTTCGCGGACCATGACGTCGAAGTCGTAGCACGCGAGCTGCGCGGCGGCCTGCGCGGCCTTGATGCGCACCCGGTGCGTCGGATGTACCCCGAGTCCGCGCAGCCAGGCCAGGAGGACATCTCGCTCGCCGACATGGTCCTGCCACACCACTTTCAGGAGGAGGATCGCCAGCTTGGGGTGGGCCAGGCGGAAGGTTCGCCCCGCGCCGTCGCCGGCATGGTCGCCGACAAGGTCGACGCAGGCCGACCACTGCTCCGGCCCGTTGAACCAGTCGACCTTCGGCACATCGGTCTGGACGCCGTTGGGCTTGTGCAGTTCGGCGAGTCGCTTGGCCTCCCGAACGACGGTCCCGGCCGAGAGATCGGACATGACCGTCGTGGCGACGAGCAGGATGCGGTGCCACAACTCGCCCTCGTTGAGCTCCTTCTGCGCCTCGACCAGCTTGGCCGTCGGTTCCCCGCCGAGTACGTCGCGGTCGGGCAGGCCGTTGTCCACATCCGCGAGGACGTCGGCGGCCAGCATCGCGGCATCCCGTGGCACTTGACATTGCCGCAGTGCCACCTGGACGTTGGGCAGGGCCGCGAGCGCATCCAGGCGGTGCGGCAGCCGGGCGCGCAAGTGCCGGCGGAAGACCGCCTCCAAGTCCGGCGGCCGGTAGGCGACAGTCCAGTCGGCGCGGAGCGTCGCCGAGCCCGTCGGCTCGTTCGCGCTGACGACGATGAGCACGCTGCCCCGACGCGTGAGATCCGAGCCGATCGGCCCGAACCACCCGATGTCGGGTGCCGGCTCGTCCGGTGGCAGCACCAGGACGACAGCCTTTCCCTCGGGTACGACCGAAGCATCCACGCCCGGCAGGCCGCTGGACGTCGCCATAATGTGGACGTTGCCGCGCGGGGTGCGGCCACTGGCCTGGATGTGCCGTGCTGCGATGGCGATCGCGGCAGTGGTCCGCCCAGAGCCGGCCGCTCCGACCAGACACTGGATGCTTGACTCACGTAGTGCATCGAGCATCCGCTGAGCACACGGCGGATCGACATACACCGACGCGAGTTTCTCGAGCACGTTGCCCGGCACCTCGCCGGAGCGCGGCACCACGGACGTTTCGCCACCGAAGATGCTGATCTGCTCGCCTTGGAAGTGCCGCGCCCGATCACCGGTCATCACGCTGAGGTTGCGGATGCCTTGCTGCCGGTCGGCCTGCGCAGCCTTCTCGTCGGTGCTGTCGGCACCCTCTTCCGGGTCGGCGTCCTCCAACCGTCCGGGCTGGGGCTCTGCCTCCGGTTCAGCAGTTGGCCGGGCGCTTGGCGATCCGGCCCCGCCGTCCGCTACGTGTAGCGGTGCCTCACCGGCCGGCGGCGCGGGCTCTGCCTCGTCGAGATCGACGTCGGGCTCCGGGGCGGCATCTTCCGGCTCCGGCGCCTCGACGTCGTCCGGAGTTCCACTCATGTCGTTTCGGACCCCTCGTTGTAGATCAGGTCTCGGTGCGCGGTGAACGCGCGTGCGTTGGCCCCCGTCTGGTAGGTGATCGATTTAGCGGCGCCCCGAGCAGGCTCGGTGTCCTCCTCTGGATCGGCGTCAGGGTCGGGCATGGCGTCCGAGCGCTTCAGCGTCTCGTCGTCCTTCTTGATGCGGCGCTGCATTTCCCTCGTCTCCTCGTCGGGCTTGCTGCCGGTCTTTTCTTCGAGCACGTCTTCGAGTCGTTCGTACACGGCGATCGCCTCCTTCGTCTGACCTGCTCGGAAATGTGCGAGCATCCGCAAGCGAGCCAATTCCTGATCGTCCGATGCGTAATTATCAGCGGCAAGGCGATCCATTTCCGGGATCAGCTTCCGGTGTTGGCCACAGTCCATTTCTGCCTGCAGGGTTAGCATGAGCATCGCTCGGTGCTCCATCTGCATAGCGCGGATTCGGCCCCGCAGTTGGTGCGCGTCCGTCTCCAGTGGGGTGCCGCCGAGCAGGCCCGCCGCGCCGCCCCACTCGGCCAGCGCGCGGCGACCAAATCGAGCCGCATGAGCCGGATCGCGCCGTGCGGCCGCGGCCTCGGCTTGGCCCTTGAGATCGAGGAACCGGTGGTAGTCGACCCAGTTCCGGTCGATGTCGAGCCGGTAGCCGACGTCATGAACGGTGGTCAGCACCGTGGCGCCGTCGAGGCCGGCGTCGTTGAGAGCTGCGCGAATGCGGTTCGCGTAGCTGTGCAATTGACGCACGGCATGTTCGGGATCCTTGTCCTCATCCCAAAGCCGCCCGATCAGTTGAGGCTTCTCCAGAAGCCGGTTCTCGATCGCGAGGATGGCCAGCATCAACCGCTGCTTACGATCGCCGAGGCGTACTTCGCGGCCGTCGCTGAGCAGCCGGATGGGGCCTAGAACACGGATGTCGATTGGCATGCAGAAAACCTCCAGATCTCATCGAGAGAATCGCGGAGAAGGGCACATGAATTGGCGCGTTAATTCGACCTCGGCGACAGACGCCACCCACTAGGGAAAGAGGTCGAAATGTACGAGCAGAAGACGACGATGCCGCAGTTCCGGACCGCCTGCGAGGGCGGGGGCGCCTGTGTCGAGGTTGCGACGCTGGCCAACCTGGTGCTGGTGCGGGATTCGAAGAGCCCGGACGAGGCGGTGCTGGCGTTCACGGGGAGTGAGTGGAGGGACTTCATCGCCGGCGTGAAGCGCGGCGAGTTCGACATCGCGTAATGGGGGCGGGCGCCGGGGTGGCCCCCTCATCCCGCCCCGGCGCCCGGTCGGTGAGCGATGGTTCATCGCGCCGTCCGCATTTCGCTGATCAGGTCGTGCAGCAGGCGACGGGCTTCTTCGCCGTATACGGCGTTGCTGTCCAGCGCCGTCCACCGGCGCTGGTAGGCGACGATGTCCGGCTCGTGCCGAAGATGGAGGTTCCCGTGGATCATCTCCACGCTGACGAAGGTGTCGAGCTCGCCGTCGGCCGGTTCGTAGATGGTGAACGCGTGCGAGTAGGGCACCACCGCCTGGGCCGCAAGCGGCAACAGGCCGATGGTGACGTTGTCGAGGGTGCTCAGCGTGCTAATCCGGTCCAGCTGTGCAGCCAGCAGCATTGGCGGCCCGGGCCGCCAGCGCAGCGCCCCCTCGGTGATGAGGAACAGGAACGTCCTGGACTCGTCGAACAGCAGCAGTTGCCGGTCGAGCCGGGCGGCGAGGGCCTGGGCGAGTTCGTCGGGACCATACGGCACCTGCTCGAACAGCTCGAAGATGCGCCTGGCGTAGTCGGCCGTCTGCAGGAGGCCGGGGACGACAGAGGACTGGAAGGTCAGAATTCTGGCCGCGCCGCGCTCCGTCGCCTCGATCTCATCCTGCAGATGACCATGGGTCGCGAGCTCGGGCCACCACCGCTGGACACTGCCATGCGCAGCATCGGTGAGTGCGAACAACATCTCTCGCAGCTCGTCGGTGGCGTCCACCGCGTCGGCCCACAGGCGAACCTCGGGCAGAGACGGCACGGCTGTGCCCGCTTCGATGCGAGAGATCTTGGACTGGCTGATGTCAATCTTCTGGCCGAGATCGCGTCCAGACATGCCCGCTCTGGTGCGGGCACGTTTGAGCTCGTCGGCCAATCGCCGACGGCGATCGTCGCGGGACCACCCCGAAGCGCGCTCGGTCACCAGCCCTCCATCACTCACGAACCAAGGTCCCGCCATCATCCACCGATGCAAAGTGATTCGTCGATCATGAATCAAATGTAGGAGCGATTCACAATGAACCAGATTGATGCAAGCTGTCAAGGGCTTGGACGTGCCCAGGGATCGATCACGTGGTGCTCGGTCTGTGGACCGGCCGAAGACGTGGGCGTGCAGCCGGGGCACCATGGGCGAGCCGTGATCCACATTGATGGTCAACATGCTTTTGTCGTCCAGGCCGACTCCGTTCAGATAGCCCTGCCGACGCAGTGCCTGGTCTCGAAAGCCGGACCGACGGCCACGTCTTCGGCCGGAGACGCCCCGGCACCTCGCCGCAGTGGACGCGTGTCGATCGTCACGGCCGCGATCGGGGCGATTGGGGTTGTCGTGGCGGCACTGGTTGCCGGGGCGTTCACCATCTGGCCCAAGTGAAGCTGCGGTGACGACCCGGTCGCAGGGGTGCATCGCTCCTGCGGCCGGGTTGCTCATCGCTCCGCTTGCGTCGTGTGGGCCTCGGTTCACCGCATCAGTTTGGCTGATTGTGAATCGAGAACGGCTCCGCTGTTGAGGGTGCATGCGGTGCACACCTCGTCAGGAAATCTTGATAGCAATCGGGACCCTCGGCGACCTTCCGGTGACGGGTCGAAACCAATTCGTCCAGTGAACTTGGCCGAGTCTGCCTACGGTTTGCCCAACCGTGCGCGTCATTCCGAGTTCATGTCATTCGCTGAGGCCGGCGACGATCGGGAAGACCGCGCTCACGTTGGTGCCGTTGACTGAACAGGCCTGCTCGGACCACGCGGTAAACACCGCGGCCGTCTCGTCCGGTGCGCGGGTCAGAGGTGCGTTGATCTGCGTTCCGGTCGGGGCGGTCAGGCGGGAGACGCCGGGGTAGCCGTACAGGGTGCAGGTGCGCTTGGAGACGTTGGTGAAGACCAGCCAGCCCCATTTGGTGCCCGCCGCACCGCCGCCGGGACTGCCCTGCGCGGTTATTCGCAGATCGTTCGTGTGCCAGCGGGTGGATTGGGCCGACGTGAGCGGCGAGGGCGCCGGCTGGGAGCGGGTTGGTGATGACGTTGCCGGTGAAGGGGGTGGATAGCCGCCGGCCACGTCGACCGCGTGGCATTCGGGCTCGAAACCCTCCGCGCGGGCGCGCTGCGGCGTCGCGTGGCCGGCGCCTGAGGGCCAGCGGGAAACAGGTCGGCGTCAGGTCCGTCATGCGTGCCGAGGGGTCGTTGACCCGCTGGCCCGATCCCCGGTGACCCAGGAGACGGCCGGGAAGCCATGCAGGGTGCAGGACTTGGTGGACACGTTGGTGAATACGAGCCACTCGAAGCAGTTGCCGGCCGCGCCGCTGCCGGGGGCGTAGATGCTCGGGTAACGGTTCGAGCATCGCACGCAAGTCGCCGCGGCGGTCGGGGTCGGCCGCGATGTCGTGGGCGGTCTCGTCGTCGTAGACCTGCCGGCGCACCCAGCCGGCGAGCCGGCCGTGGTTGCCGCGAAGAAGTCGCGGCGCGCGTCTTCGTTGCCCACCGACCGGTCCCCAGCAGTGAATGCCTAGACGTGCAGCGTCGGCCGGTAGGTCAGCTCCTGGGTGCGGCCGTCCAGCGTGCGGCTCGAGACCAGCTCCAGGTCGAAGTCGGCCGCGCCCGCGAAGATCGGCTCCGTCCCGGTCCGGCCGGTGATCACAGGGAAGACGGTGACCTGCACGAAGTCGACCAGGCCGGCGGCCATCAGGGCCCGGTTCAGCGACAGGCTGCCGTGCGAGCGCAGCGGCACGTCCGACTCGGCCTTGAGCCGGGCGACGACCTCGACTCCGTCGCCGGCCGCCACGGTGGCGTCCGGCCAGTCCAGCGGGGCGGCGAGGGTGCTCGACACCACCGTGGTCGGCAGGTTGCGCATCCGGGTCACCCAGGGGTCGCGGACGTCCGCGTCCTCGGTGCTCTCGGCCAGCATCTGCGCGAACGCCCGGTAGGTGTTGGCCCCGAAGACCATCCGCTGCTCGCCGGTGTACAGCGACAGGCGGTGCTCCAGCAGCTCGGGGCCCTGCTTGCCCCAGTACCCGCTCCAGCCGCTGCTGGCGGTGCCGAAGCCGTCGAGGCTGCAGAAGGCGTCGAAGGTGTAGGTGGCGGTCATGTTCGTCCTCCTAGTTCGTAGCTCTCACCGAAGCTACGAACACGACCGCCACCGTTCGACACTTACGCGTCGACGATTTGCACGGTCAGCTCGCCATCCTGCTTGCGGCTCGGATAGGCCCCGTCGCCATCGCTGACGGCGTTCGCATAAATACCACATGCGGTGAGCTGTCCGGAGCTCAGAGCGAGCTTGATGGTGATGATCCGGTCCGCCCCCGCGGCCAGACCGCTCAGCCAGCAGCTGCGCGAGTCCTCGGTGCCGAGCTGGCAGTCCGCGCCCGCGTCCGTCTGGTAGGCCGGGTCGATGCGCAGCGAGAACTGCAGCCGGCCCGGCGTGGCGAACTTGGCCGCGTTGTGCAGCTTCACCTTCATGGTGCCGGTCCGCGAGCCGTCGGCCGCCTTGGTCATCGTCACCTTGTCGGCGGTGATGACGAGGTCGGTGACGAGCGGGTTGGCGCCGAACGTGGCCGGGCCGCCGGTCTGGGTGAAGCGGGTGCCGTTCCAGCCGTAGGTGCGCCACTGGTGCTGGGACGCCTGCGCCATGCCGCAGCACGGCCGGTATTCGCCCACGTCGACCCGGACCTGGCCGTTGTCACCGGCGGCGACGGCCCAGATCGTCATGATGTCGGTGCCCTCCCGGCCGGAGAGGCCGAGGCTGGCGACGACCCGCCCGAGCGTGACGATCTTGCCGCCGGCGTCCCGGTCGAAGGCCAGGACCTGGAAGTCGGCGCCCTGCGGGGTGCACCGCAGGAGCGCGACCGTCTCCTGCGCCCCGTCGTGGTCGATGTCCACATACACCGGGTCACCGATCAACCGCAGGATGTCGGGCTTGTCGGTGAGCTTCACCTTGCCGTCCGGGCAGAGCTGCTGGGCGTCCTGGCCGCCGGGCCAGTCCGGGATGTCCAGCGTCGCCTTGTTCAGGTCGGCCTGGCTGATCCGGCCGTCCGGGGCGGCCGGCGAGCTCGCGGTCGTGGCCGGCGTGCTCGGCTCGGCCGACGGGGGCACGGGTGCCTCGCTGGGCGTGGGGCTGGCCGACTCGGCGGTCATGTTCGGCGGGCCGTGCGGGTCGCCGCTGACGGCCGCGTAGGCGACGACCGGGGCGGCGATGGCCAAGACCGCCAAGGTGGTCGCGGCCAGCATCTTCACCCGGTGCCGGCGGTGCACGGTTTCGCGGGCGGCCACGGTACCGGCGGGCTTGATGTGTGGTGCGACCTCATTGCGGAACTCGGCGAACGCGCCGGTCAGCAGCTCGTCATCGAAGTCAGCCACGGTAGTTCTCCTTCTCGGTCAGTTGAGCGGCCAGGACCGCGCGCCCGCGGTGCAGCCAGGACTTGACCGTCCCCTCGGCCACGCCTTCCTGGCGCGCGATGGCATTGATGGGCAGGTCGGCCAGGTAGTGCAGGATCACCGCGCGCCGCTGCTGGGCCGGCAGGGCGGTCAGCGCCTGGGCCAGCGCCACCCGGTCCGGGCTCGGCGCCGCCGCATACTCCTCGCGCTGCCGCTGCGCGAACTGCATCGCCGTCCGCGCCCGCCGCCAGCGGCTGGTGGCCAGGTTCCAGGCGACCCGGCGCACCCAGGCGGCCGGATCGTCCATGGTGGATACCCGCTTCCAGCGGGCCAGCGCCCGGCAGAACGCCTCCTGCACCATGTCCTGCGCGGTGGCCATGTCGCCCGTATACGCGAACAACTGGATGGTCAGCGGCCGGAAGTACGCCGCGTAGAACTCCTCGAAAACGACGCTGCGCGGTGGTCCGCTGTCGGACAACCTCCCGAGTGCGCCCCCGTCAAGCAAGGTCACCACACTGCCCTTCCTCCCCAATGGCGACCGGTGTGTCCGGCCGTTACGGCGAGAACACGCCGAGCCACACCGCACGGTTGCAGAGAACCTGTGTCGCCCAGCCGACATCCATCGACGAGCATGAAGCAAGGGCCGCCTCCTCAGAAACGGCCCTTCGCATTGGTACTGCCCTGAGCCCGCGACAATTGCCAAACGCGGGATTGAGCCGGCCGTCAATGGGGCACCACTTCTGGCAACGGATCTTGCCCGGCGACGGCGAAGGAGCGGTGATGGCGGAGAACACGAAGCAGACCAGCGAGCAGGCGGCCTCGGCGGCCAGCGAGGTGCTGCGCGACCCCGAGGCGACCAAGGCCGACAAGAAGGCCGCCGGCAGCGCGCTCTCGCAGACGCCCTCGAAGTCCGAGTAAAACGCGAAGTGGCCCCCGGCAGCGCCGGGGGCCACTCGGTTCGTGAGCTGCTACAGGAACGCCAGCGCCGGAACGAACTTGTTCGCGTCGATGGTGCCCCAGCCCGTGCTCAGGTCGTAGCCGGGCTTGGCCGGGAAGCCGGTGACGCCCTCGAAGCTGTTGTCGCCCGAGGTCACGTCGACCAGGCCGGTCGGCAGGTGGGTGTGGGTGCTGCCCGCGCCCAGCAGATAGAGGGCGGCGTTGAGGTCGCCCAGGCGGCGGCCGGCCTGCTGGTCGGCCAGGGCCACGATGCCCGCGAAGATCGGGGTGGCCTCGCTGGTCCCGCCGAAGATGTGCCACGGCGAGTCGGCGCCGACGAACGAGTAGTACACCCAAGCGCCGCCGTCGACGGCCGCGCTCATCGAGATGTCGGGCGTGCCGCGGTGGTTGCCGACCACGTTCTTCACGCCGGCCTGGAACAGCGGGCGCGGGAAGACGTGCGACAGGCCGCCGCCACCGGCGCCGTAGCCGTCGTTCCAGACGACGTCGTCCGCGACGCGCTTGCCGGTGTTGTCCAGGTTCAGTTGAGTACCCCCGATGGAAGTAACCAACGGGTCCGACGAGGGCCAGGAGTTGACCGGGAACGTGTAAAGGTCTTCGCCGTTGGCCTGGTAGTCGGTCGCGCCGGCGTCGCCGGAGGCGGCCAGCACCGTGACACCGTGCAGAGCGGCGTCGGTGAATGCGTACCGCAGGTTCTGGATGCTGCGGAAGTCGCCCTTGTCGAAGCCGGGGAACGTGTTCTCGGTCGCGCCGAAGCTCTGGGAGATCACGTCGCCGACGCCCTTGTCGATGAGGGCCTTCTCGGCGTTCATCATCTCGGGCAGGCCCGTGACGCCCTCGGTCTCGGCGACCGGGGTCTCGACGAGCACGATCTTCGCGTCGGGGGCGATCGCGTGCGCGTACTCGACGTCGAGGGTGGTTTCCTGGGCCCAGCCGACGTGGTCGGCGTTGTTCGGGTCGAACGCGGGCACGTTGCCCGCCTTCACCACCTGGACGTTGATGTTCGGCAGGCCGAACTGCGCGTCGAAGACCTCGAGGTCGTGCTGGATCGTCGGCGACCCGAACGAGTCGACGATGACGATCGTGCGGCCCTTGCCCGTGACACCGCGTGCATACAGCGGGTTCAGGTTGTACGCCGTGCGGTACTGCAGCGGCGAGTAGCAGTGGATGCCGATCTGCGTCAGGCAGTCGGACGTCGACAGCGGGGCGGTCCGGGAGACCCTTTCGACATGCCCGGTGATCGCCGGGCGGAGCTTGAACGCGGGCACCGCGGCCGTTGCCGCCGCCGGCGCGGCCACGGCGGCGACGCCGGCCACGGTGGTGGTCACGACCGTCGCGACGGCGGCCCGGGACACGATGGAGATGAGCTTCATCGGCACCTCTTGTGCTGGCCAACAAGGACCAGCCCATCGGAACCGGTCAACCCGCCGCCACGGAATGGCTTGAACCCTATTCGTTACCCTTTCTCAATATCTATGGCCTTCCAAATCAGACATCGGCCCGGAATAATCCCGCCACCATCACGTGACGATGTCTACTCGACCAACCAGGCGACCTCGACCCAGGGCACGGGTTCGTTGGGCCCGTAGACCTCCCACCGCACCCCGGCCGCTCGCTCACCATGGGCCGCGCACCATTCGGCCACGGCGGCATGGGCGGCGCCGAGCTCGGCGTAGGAGCCGCGGTGCACGGTGACCGCGGCCCGCCCGGCCGGCAGAGCCGAGGCGACGACCCGCCCGGTCAGGGGGCAGTCCGCGGTCAGCTCGACGCCGACCTCCACGGACAGCGCGACACCCCCCGAATCCCGATACAGCATGACGTTGCGACAGCCGCCGGTGATCCCGCCCGCGCGCAGACAGGCCCACACTTCGCCCGACAGCTCCGGCCACAGCGCCGGGAACCGATCCCAGGTGGTCATCGCCGGAACCACCGCCGTCGGCCTGGCCTGTGCATTCAGGACCTTGACGTCGTACTGCACCTGAAGCCCCTCCTCTAGACTGCGCCGATGTCGGACAGCTTCCTCGTAGCCGCGCGAGTCCCGATGAGCCGCACCGCGTTCGAGCGGTGGCTGGACACGCCCCTGCCGGGCCGGTCGGCGATCGCCAACCCGGACGCGATGTTCGACGGCTGGTACTGGCACGGCCAGTCCGCCCCCGAAGATTGGGACGAGGCCGCCGAGGGCCGGACCGTCCGCGAATGGCTGAGCGAGCGGGTCGAGGACGCCTGCACCTCGTCGAGCGCGACAATTCTGCGGTACCGCGATGAAGCCGTCGAGGCCTACCTGTTCGACGTGGGCTACTACCCGGCCGCGGTCCAGGCGGCGCTCCTGGCGTTCGCCGCCACCGAGCCGGCCCGCGAAGCACTCGTCCTGTTCTGGGCCGAGACCGGCGGCAGCCTCTGGAAGCCCGACGACGAAGGCTGGATGGCGGCACTGGAGGTCGCCCCGACCGGCGCTCGCTTCGTGGGCCGCGGAGACCTGACGCCGACGGTCGCCGGCCTCCGCCGGGTCGAGGCCGAGTTCTTCGCGATGATCGAGCGGGTGGCCGAGGACGAGGAGCGGTGGGACCCCGATTCCCAGGTCGAGTTCCGCACGTCGGTCCCGCTCGAGTACGTGGACCTGTAAACGCTCCCGCCCCCGCGGGTAGAGCGCCCTGGTAACGCGGATCCCTAGCAGCTATTGGCGGACGGGCTCGCGGCCGGGGCCGCCGCCGGGCCCGATGACGGCGACGAGTCGGTCGCGAGTTCGGGCTGGACATCGACCGCCGTCGGTGACGGTGCCGCTGACGACGGGGGTGCGGTTGTGCGGGTCGCGGTGGTCGTCTTCGTTGCGGTGGTCGGGCCGGACGTGGTCGAGGCGCCCGGGCGTTGGACGGTGCCGACCGTCAAGGCGACGCCGGTCAGGGTGGTTTTGCGGCCGGCGGTGTCGGTGATGCGGACCGTGAATGGGCCCTTGCCGGCGCCGGATTCGGCGATCCAGTAGTTGTAGTCCGTGCGGGTCAGCGGCTTCCAGGTGCTGCCGGACTGGACCTCGGCGGTGCTCAGCGGGTTGCCGGTGTTGTCGAAGCGCAAGGCCAGCCAGTACTGCGACGCGCCCTCTTTCACGCGGACCGTTACCGGGCCGGGGACGGCGGGGCTGGTGGGCTGCGTGTAGGTGACCTTGATGATGCCGTCGCTGATTGTGCCGATCTTGGCGAAGGCCGGTTGGCTCAGGTCGATGTGGCCGGCGGCGCATTCGGGGCAGCGGTCGGTGATTTTCACGCGGACGCTGCCCTTCGGGCCCTTCACGTCCAGGTAGCCGCCGCACGCGGCGCCGGACTGGTATTCGGCGTTGCCCAAGGCGACCACCAGCGGGTCAGACACCTTGTCGAAGCTGCAGTTGCCGCCGCCGTCGGCCGCGTAGTAGGTGGCCTGGCCGGCACTCGACTGGACGGTGGCCGCGCACGCGGCACCCGAGGCCTGGGCGACCAGGGCCACTGTCGCGGCTCCGGCGACCACCACGCCGGCTCCGGCCCCGATCAGCATCCTCCGCGAACGCCACCACGCACTCTCGGTCACGAGCCGCAGCGTACCGACGGGTGTGCGGGTGGGGGCGGTACCAAAGCAAACCTTAAGAACGTAACCCCGCGTTGGCCCGGATCGGGGAGGCTGTCTGAGTGACGACGACGCTACGGGAGGTCAAGCGGACCGTTCTGGACTTCCGGGGGCGGTTCGGGCCCGGGATCGACCGGTGGGCATACCGGCCGGTCGACGTGCCGCCGGGGGTCCGCCGGATTACCGTGCGGACCTGGCACGAGCGGTTTTCGCTGCTCGGGGTCGCGCGCAACGTGCTGGACCTGGGGATCTTCGGGCCGGACGGGTTTCGTGGCTGGTCGGGCGGGGCGCGGGACCGGTTCACGCTGGCCGCCGGCGACGCCACCCCCGGCTACCTCCCGGGGCCGATCACGCCCGGGCGCTGGTCGCTGGCGTTCGGGCCGGTGGTGCTGAACCCGCTCGGGATGCGCTGGCGCGCGCGGGTCACGCTCGAGCACGGCGAGGACGAGCCGGTCGCACTTGCGCTTGGTCCGGGCGATCGAACCGGCGATCAACGGACCGGCTGGTTCCGGGGCGACCTCCACCTCCACACCGTGCACTCCGACGGCGTACGGGAGCCGGGCGAGCTGGCCGCCGAGGCGCGCGCGGCCGGGCTGGACTTCATCGCCTCCACCGAGCACAACACCAGCGCCGCGCACGCGGCCTGGAGGCGGCAGCCAACGGCGGGCCTGCTGGTCATACCGGGCGAGGAGGTCACCACCCGGCACGGGCACTGGCTGGCCCTCGGCACCAGCGACTGGGTGGACTGGCGCTACGGGCCCCGCGACGGGCGCTTCCCGCAATACGCGGCCCAGGTCCGCCGGGCCGGTGGGCTGGTCGTGGCCGCGCACCCCGCGGTGCCGATGCCGGGGTGTGCGTGGGAGTTCGGGTTCGCGGCGGTGGACGCGATCGAGGTGTGGAACGGGGCCTGGAACGTCGACGACGAGATCGCCCTGCGGATCTGGCACCGGCAGCTGCGCCGCGGCCGGCGGATCGTGGCCGTTGGCGGCAGCGACTCGCACGCCCCGCACCAGCCGGTCGGGCGGCCGCAGACGGCTGTGCACGCCGACGGGCTGACGCCGGAGGCGCTCATCGCGGGCCTGAAGCGCGGCCGGGCCTACATCGCCGAGTCGAGCGCCATCACTCTGGAGCTCGGAGCGGACGGCGGGACCGCCGAAGCGACCGTCACCGGCGCTCCCAACACGACGCTGTCCTTGATCACGGAGAACGGGCGGATCGCGAAGGGCGAGGGCCACGTCGAAGCGGACACAAGAGGGCACAGGTTCATACGAGCCGAGGTAAGACAGCGCTACACCCGGAGAATGGTGGCGCTGTCCAACCCGATCTGGCTAACCCCACCAGAACACGGCGCCGATGATGGCGTAGAGCGCGACTAGGCAGACGCCCTCCAGCCAGGTCGACTCGCCGTCGAAGACGATGAACGCGACCGCGATCACCGTGATCGCCACCGCCATGATCAGCATGGGGGCGAAGACCAGGGTCAGCGTCGTGGCCGTGAGCAGCGACAGCAGGACCAGGGCGGGCGCCAGGACCAGGGCGATCTGCAGCGGACTGTTGATGATGACGCTCAGCGCGTAGTCCGACTGGTTCTTCCAGGCCAGCTTGATGCCGATGACGTTCTCGATCGCGTTGCCGGCGATGGCCACGATGACCAGGCCCGCGAACGCCTGGGAGATGCCGAGGGCCTCGATCGCGGGCTCGAGGGCGTAGACGAACCAGTCCGACACCAGGGCCGCGCAGCCGCTGGCCACGGCCAGCATCGCCACGGCCAGCCAGACCGGCCAGCGCGGGGGCTCCACGTGGGCGTCGGCCCCCGCGTCGGCGGAGCGCTTGAGGCTGGCCGGCAGCGAGAGCGCGAACACGATGAGCAGGATGATCGCGACGAAGATGGAGAGCGTCTTCTCGTGCGGCTCGGCCGGCGTGTGGACGTACTGCGCCAGGCTCGGCAGCACCAGCGCGCCCGTGGCCAGCACCATCAGGACCATCGTGGTCCGGGCCCGTTCGGAGTTGAACTTCTGCGTGCCGTGCTTCAGGCCGCCGGCGACGAACGCCAGGCCGAGGACCAGCAGGATGTTGGACAGGATCGAGCCGATGATCGCCGACTGGACGACCGAGACCAGGCCCGCCTTGAGCGCGAAGAAGCCGATGAACAGCTCCGGCAGGTTGCCCAGCGCGCCCTGCAGCACGCCGGTGGCGCCGGCGCCGAAGCGGTCGCCGAGCTGCTCGACGCTGCGGCCGACCAGCGAGGCGAGGCAGGCCACGGCCGCGCCGGCGACGATGAACGCGACCACCGACGGCACACCCGCGTAGCGGGTCACTGCGGCCGCCCCGACGGCCACGGCGCAGAGTCCGAACACCATGAAGTCCGAGCGGACGAAAACTGAAGAACGGGGTGCGGCCTCGACAGTCACGTCGTCGAATATGACAGACGATCACAAGCCTGTCGCGGCGGCCGCCCGGTAAAGTTCCCGCAGTTTGGCGGCCCGCGCCGGACGGCCGTGGCCGACCCAGGCGATCCGCCCGAGCAGGTGATTACGAAAATCGGGGTGTCCGTCCCGATTGGCCACCTCGAGGCCGTCGCGGGCGGCGGCGTGCAGGATCGCCCGCAGCCGGTCGTACTCCGCCCGCGCCACCCCGGGCCGCTCGTTCACGACGAGCCCGGCCAGCCGCTGCTGATCGCCCCGCCCGCGCACCCGGGTCTTCGCCGGATGCACGCGAAAACCCTCGTCCGCGGCGATCTCCGAAACCGCACGCACCAATCCACTCGCCTCGAACGAACCGGAAAACGCGAGATCGTCGGCATAGCGCGTGTATTCGGCCCCGAACGACAACGCCAATCCGGCCAGCCGCCGGTCGAGCCGGAACGTGCACAGATTGGCCAGCGCGGGCGACGTCGGGGCGCCCTGCGGCAGGTGCGGAGTACGCAGGAAAATGGAGCCCCGGGCAACATCGAACGGTGTGCTCGTCGTGCACAGCGCGGCAAGGGTGTGTGCGACCGGCTCGGGGTAGCCGATCGAACGGAACAGTCCGTACACCCGCCGCACCGAAATGCTCGGGAAGAACTGCGCGAGATCGAGCCGGACGACCACCCGCTGACCGGCATGCGGAGCGGTGAATGTGTGAACGGACCGCCCCGGCACGAAACCGTGCGCCGCCGGATGCACCGGAACGCGCCCGAGCACCTCGTCCAGGAGTCGCCGTTGCAAATCGCGCAGGAGCGGCTTCGGCGCTTCGATCAAACGCCGGCCCATCCAGGTGTACCGATAGTGCCGGAGCGGTTCACAACGCGTCTTCCGGTTCAGCTCCCGGCGGTCCGCGAACCAGTCGAGGCGATCCCCGTCCAGCTCCAGGAAGTCCGCCAGGGCCGCGAGGTCGTCGAGCACCGGCGTGTCCCACCGCATTCGCACGGTCCGCGTCGGCACGACCCGGCGCGAGACAATGCGGGCCGGCACCCGGGCGGGCAGGTGCGCCGCGATGAAACCGGCGAGCTCATTGGGGCGGTCGGCGGGCTTGTGGGAGTACCCCCGCAAAACGCTTGAAACAACGGCGTCGAGGAAACGCCGGCGGCGCCCGAAGGTCTCGGTGCCGGCTTCCAACAGCGCGGTGCGAGTCCATTCGGGCGCGGCCAGGAACGACAGCGCCAAAGCATGGGCGGCAGCGCGCCCCGACGTTGCCCGGTCGTGCCTGCCCGGTCTCGCGCGAAGCGCGGCGGAGGGCCGGCGGTGTGCTGCGGTGCTCAAAACTGCGCCCCCGGGGTTGCCCCGGAGCGATCACGGCGAGCCGCGATCAGCTCGGGACGCGCTGCCACGGGCGTTACCTTACGGCAGTTTCCCCTGGTACTCCTGCAACGCCCGGCGGGCGAACACCTGCTGGAAGGTGGCGACCCGCTCCGAGCGGCCGCGGCCGATGAAGCTCACGAACCAGTGCAGCACCGCGGTCACCCGGTTCTTGAAGCCGACCAGGTAGAGCAGGTGCACCACGAGCCACAGCAGCCAGCCGAGCAGGCCGGCGAAGTGGAACTTGCCGACGCTGGCCACGGCCGAGAACCGGGAGACGGTGGCCAGGCTGCCCTTGTCGAAGTACTTGAAGGGCTGCCCGGTCTCCTGCCCGGCCAGGCGCTTCTTGATCTGCCCGGCGGCGTGCCGGCCGCTCTGGATCGCGACCTGGGCGACCCCGGGGAGCTGGTCGAGCGACATCATGTCGCCGACCGCGTAGATCTCCGGGTGTCCGGGCACGGTGGTGTCCGGGTTGACCTTGAGCCGGCCGGCCCGGTCGGTCTCGGCCCCGGCCGCCTCGGCCAGCTGCACCGACAGCGCCGGTGCGGCCACCCCGGCCGCCCAGATCTTGGTCGTCGACTCGATCCGCCGCCGCCCGTTGCTGGTCTCGACCTCGATGCCGTCCTCGTCGACGTCGACCACCTTGGTGCTCAGCTCGACCTCGACGCCGAGCTTGTGCAGCTGGCGCAGGGCCTGGGTGGAGAGGTGGTCGCCGAACGTGGAGAGCACGGTCGGCAGCGCGTCGACCAGGATGATGCGGGCCTGCCGGGGGTCGATGTTGTGATACTGCCCCGGCAGGTGCCGGTGCGCGAGCTCGGCGATCTGGCCGGCCATCTCAACGCCGGTCGCCCCGGCCCCGACGACGACGAAGGTCAGCAGCCGCTCGATCACGGCCGGGTCGGTGTGCACCTCGGCCAGCTCGAACGCGCCGAAGATCCGGCCGCGCAGCTCCAGCGCGTCGTCGATGCTCTTCATGCCCGGGGCGAACTCGGCGAACTCGTTCTTGCCGAAGTAGGACTGGGAGGCGCCGGCCGCGACGATCAGCGAGTCGTATTCGACGCTGTAGGCGACGGTGGGCGCGACGACGTCGACCCGCTTGGCCACCGGGTCGATGTGGGTGACGGTGCCGAGCAGCGTCTTGGCGTTCTTCTGGCGCTTCAGCACCTCCCGGATCGGCGGGGCGATCTCGCCCTCCGACAGGATGCCGGTCGCCACCTGATACAGCAGCGGCTGGAACAGGTGGTAGGCCGTGCCGTTGATCAGGGTGACGTCAACCGGGGCGTTCTTCAGCGCCTTGGTCGCGAAGAGGCCTCCGAAGCCGGCGCCGATGACGACCACCCGGTGTCGCGGCTGCTCATGCTCGTCCATAAATCAAGTACACCACCGTTAGGTCGCTCTGACTGTGTGTCCTGCACTACCTGCTGTGCGGTTACTCAGGTCGCTTCACCGGGGCAGCAGGCCGCGCACGTAGGCGGCCTGGCCGGCGTGCTGGACGTCGTCGTCGAGGATGCTCACCAGCCGCACACCCAGCGACACCGGCGGGTCCCAGCGCTCGTCGACGATCCGGTCCAGGTCGTCGTCCTTGAGGTGGGCCAGGAACGAGCGGGTCCGGGCGTGGACGGCGTCGAAGTACTCCAGCAGCGCCTCGGCCGACTCCGGCCGGACGGCGTCGACCTGGTCCGCATCGTGGCCGTAGCCGGAGTCGCCGGCCTGCGCCTTCAGCCCGAACTTGGCCGCGAAGTCCCCGGTGACCCAGAGCTGCTGCGCCCCGTCCAGCAGGTCGGTGATGTGGTCGTCCTGCACCCGGGTGAGGTGCCACACGAGCCAGCCGATCGAGTTGGCCCCGGGCTTCGGCGCCCAGTGCAGCTGCTCGGCGCTCAGGCCGTCGACGGCCTCCCGCACCAGGTCCGGCAGCCGGCCAAACCCCTCGGCCAGCAGATCGTTCACCCGCATCCGTTGACACCCCTTTCAAATGACGACTGCCGCACTGGTACCCCACGAGCGCGCGGCAATGCTTCTACAGCCGGACTGCAGCGGCGCTGCAGCGCCCGTTCATAGCGTTTCGCCCTGTCAACGTACCCGGGCGAAAGGAACCCCTCGATGTTCGCCAAGCGCCTGCTGGCCTCTGCCTTTACCCTTGCCGCCGTCAGTCTGTTCGCCGCTTCCCCGGCCGCCAACGCCTCCGTCGACGCGCTGGCGCTGAGCCCGCTCGCCTGCGACACCCAGACGACCGCCGACGCCCAGCTGGCCACCCAACTCAACGGCGTGCTCACGGCCAAGATGGACGGGCAGATGAACGCCTACCACGTGTCCTGCGCGCGAATGGTGGTCCAGGCCGTGAAGGCCCGCGGCCTGCCCGTGCGGGCCGCGACGATCGCGCTGACCACCACCATCGTCGAGTCCAGCATCTCCAACCTCGACGGCGGCGACGACAGCAGCGTCGGGCTGTTCCAGCAGATCAACGCCTGGGGCACGTTCGCGCAGCGGACCAATCCGACGTGGGCCACCAACGCGTTCCTGGACGCGATGATCCGCAAGTATGGGGACACCGGCTGGATGAGCGGCGTCATCGGCGACATCTGCCAGGGCGTGCAGCGCTCCGACTACCCGGAGCGGTACCAGCCGCAGGCGGCCGACGGTCAGCGCATCGCCGAGGCCCTGTGGAACGCCGGCTCCGGCCCTCGCACGGTCGTCAACGACTTCGACGCCGACGGCAAGAGCGACATCGCGCTGTTCCGGCCGTCCGCGGGGCAGTGGAACATCAAGTCGGCCGCGCGCAATGTGCAGCTGTACGGCTCCTACCCGTACGGCGGCGGTGACGACATCCAGCTCACCGGTGACTTCGACGCCGACGGGTACGCCGATATCGCGCTGTTCCGCAAGACCACGGGCCAGTGGAACATCAAGAGCGTGAAGCGGGGCGTGCAGCTCGTGGCGTCGTACCCGTACGGCGGCGGCGATGACACTCCGCTCACCGGGGATTTCGACAATGACGGGTACACCGATATCGCCTTGTTCCGGCACACGACGGGGCAGTGGAACATCTTCTCGGTGCATCGGGGCGTGCAGATCGTGGCTTCGTATGTTTACGGCGGTGGCAACGACGTGCCGCTCGCGGGTGACTTCGACGGGGACGGTTACTCGGACATCGCGCTCTTCCGCAAGACCACGGGGCAGTGGAACATCCTGTCGCTGCACCGGGGCGTGCAGATCGTGGCGTCGTACCCGTACGGCGGCGGCGACGACATTCCGATGGCCGGTGACTTCGACAACGACGGCAAGGACGACATCGCGCTGTTCCGGACCACAACCGGGCAGTGGAACATCAAGTCCGTGGCCCGCGGGGTGCAGCTGTTCGCCTCCTACCAGTACGGCGGCGGCGATGACATTCCGTTGACCGGTGACTACGACGGGGACGGATACGCCGACTTCGCGCTGTTCCGGGTCACCACCGGGCAGTGGAACATCCTGTCGCCGCACCGGGGAGTGCAGCTCCTGGCCTCGCACCAGTACGGCGGGGGCAACGACTTGCCGGCCACGACCATCCCGACCGGGGCGTGAGCCGCCGCTCAAGCTGGGAGAGCGCTCTCTTTGGGCTGCTTTAAGTGCTGCTTAGATGGCTCCCGGCCGTGGCCGGGAGCCATCTACCATTCCGCCCGTGTCGACGAGGCTTTCGCGGGGTGTTCTGGCCGGTGGTGCTGCGGTTTTAGCACTGGCGGTGGTGGCTGGGGCGCTGTACTTCCGGTCCGGTGACGATGCCTCTGTGCCCTCCGCCGAGCCGGTGAGCGCTCTTTCGTCCTCGTCACCCCTCCCTTCTGACGGCGCGGCCGGGCTCTCCTCCCCGGCGGCCTCCGCTGCTGCGGCGTCCGCTTCGGGCTCCACCAAGGCCCCGGCGGCCGTAGGCGGTTGGGTCCCCATCGACCCCGCGGCGTGGAAAGCCCAGGTCGACGCCTATCAGGCCCTGTCACCCGACCCGGTACCCGCCGGGGTCGGCAACCTCGCGGAGTTCCGGGCCGACTGCCAGTACAGCCACTCGGCCGCCGACGACCCGATCGTCTTCCCGGGGCTGCCGGGCGCCTCTCACATGCACTCGTTCGTCGGCAACAAGGCCACGAACGCCGGCACCACCCCGGCCGACCTGACCAAGTTCACGGCCACGAGCTGCAAGCCGACCCTGGACCACTCCGCATACTGGGTCCCGACCCTCTACGAGGCCGGCACGAACCAGCCGGTCGAGACGACGGGCTTCCGCGTGTACTACCGCACCCGCATGAACACCTCGACCGGCCAGCTCCCGATGCCCAACGGCCTGCGCATGATCGCCGGCGACGCGAAGAAGAGCGTCCCCACCCCGCGCGGCTCGCAGGGCCAGTTCTACTGCGCCTTCTACGGCCCCGGCGACCTGGACGGCATAGCCCGCAGCACCAACGGCAACTGGCCCATCTGCGGCGGCGACGCGACCCTGCACTTCATGCTGGCCTTCCCGGACTGCTGGGACGGCAAGAACCTGGACAGCCCGAACCACAAGGACCACGTAGCCTTCGGCGCCAACAACACCTGCCCGAAAACCCACCCGGTCAAAATCCCGGCGATAACCTTCGACATCCAGTACGGCGCCAAAGGCACGACGGAGGGCTACTACCTGTCCTCCGACAAGCAGGGCCGAAGCGCCTCCTCCATGCACGGCGACGCCTTCGTGATGTGGGACGCCACCACCATGAACAAGCGCACGAAGAACTGCCTCCTCCAGCGCCGCACCTGCGACAACAACGGCTACCAGCAGTAGGGCCGCCGATTTCCGACGCCCGCCCCGGGCGGGTCAGAAGCCCAGCGTGGCGTAGGCGGCGTCCAGGGTGGCCTGGCGGACTTCGGCCGGGGTGGCGTCGAGGTGCAGAACTGTGCAGTCGCCCAGGCCGCCGATCGCCACCGTTGCGCGGACCTGTTGGGCGATGGTCGGGGTCGGGCCGTACATCAACCTTGTCAAGCGGCGGCGCCAGCCGTCCACCTCGGCGGCGAGGTTGAGGTGGGCCAGGACGCTCGGGTCGGTCATCACCATGCTGGTGATGGCTCGGTGGCGGTAGGTGACGTCGAAGTAGTCGGCCAGGAGGCGGCGGGGGTCTTCCTCGTGGGCGGACTCCTCCGCGGCCAGGAGTTCTTCCATTTCGTCGACCAAGGGCTGGACCAGGCCGCGCAGCAGCTCCTCGCGGGACGCGAAGTGGTAGTACAGCGCCGGTTTGGTGATGCCCACGCGTTCGGCGATCTCGCGCAGGCTGGCCTGCTGCACGCCCTTCTCGGCGATCAGGTCCATCGCGGCCGCGCGGATGCGGTCGGCGGTTTCGCTCGTCCTTGGTCTTGGCACCCCCACAGCTTAGTTGACTTACCGGGCGGTAAGGGCTTACCGTCCGGTAAGTAAATAAACGAGCGAGGGGGAGGAAGCGAGATGCGCGTACTGATCAGCGGGGCCAGCATCGCCGGGCCTGTGGTGGCCTACTGGCTGCACCGGGCCGGGTTCGAAGTGACCGTCGTCGAGCGGACCGAGTCGCTGCGCACCGGGACCGGCGGGCACCCGGTCGACCTGCTCGGGCCGGCCGTCGAGGTGGTGGATCGGATGGGGCTCGGCGACGTCGTCCGGGCCCGCCGGACCGCGACGGACCTCATGACCCTGATCCGGCCGGGCAAGCCGGACGTCACCATTCACGGTGCGGAGCTGCTGGCCGGGGTCTCCGACCGGCACATCGAGATCATGCGGGGCGACCTGGCGCAGATTCTGCACGAGTCCACCGCGCGGCACGTGGAGTACAAATTCGGCTGCACCATCACCGGGATCGAGGACGACTCGGTGTCGTTCAGCGACGGGTCGCGGGAGCGGTTCGACCTGATCGTGGGGGCGGACGGGCTGCACTCCGGCGTCCGGCGGCTGGTGTTCGGGGACGAGCGGAACTACCGGCACTTCCTCGGCGCGTATCTCGCCGTCTACACGCTGCCGAACGTCATGGGCCTCGAGGACCAGGTCCTGAACTACAGCGCCGTCGACCGGTCCGTCGCCATCTACCCGACCAACGACAAGAGCCGGGTCCGAGCCGCGTTCCTCATGCGCAGCCCCGAGATCGTCTACGACTACAAGGACCCCGCGGCGCAACGGCGGGTGTTGCGGACGCTTGTGGACGGGCTCGGCTGGGAAGTACCGACGCTGCTGGAAAGCCTTGATGAGGCAAGCGACTTCTACTTCGACGAGATCAGTCAGATCCGGCTGGACAGCTGGTCGCGGGGGCGCGTCACGCTGGCCGGGGACGCCGGCTACGGGCCCGGGCCGGCGGTCGGGGGCGGCAGCAGCCTCGCGTTGGTCGGTGGGTATGTGCTGGCGACCGAACTGGCGGCGGCCGGCGGGGATCACACGGTGGCGTATCCGGCGTATGAGCGGGCGATGGTGGCGACGGTGGCCGGCAGCCGGAGGATCGGGCCGTCGGTCCTGGCGACGCTGATTCCGCGCAGCGGGCTGCAGGTGTGGACGATGGCGCAGGCGTTGAAGGTGCTCCCGAAGCTGCCCCGAGCGCTGCAGCAGCGGCTCACGTCGTTCGGTGGCGGGCCGGCCGCCATGCTCGAGGGCGTCGAGCTGCGCCCGGCCTATAGTCAGGCTCAGTGACCACCACACCGACCGATCTCGGCGTCCTCTCCGCGCAGGTGCTGTTCGCGCTGCAGAAGGAGCTCTACCGGCGCCTCGCCGAGCAGGGGCATCCGCGGCTGCGACCCCGGCACGGTGCCGTGCTGGCCTACCTTGACGCCGGCGGCCGCCGGGCCACCGACCTCGCCGCTCAGTCGGGGCAGCACAAGCAGGTCATCGGGGCGCTGGTGGACGAGTTGGAGGCGCTGGGGTACGTCACCCGGCGCCCCGACCCGCAGGACCGCCGGGCCAAGCTCGTCGTCCCCACCGAGCAGGGTCTGGACTTCATCGCCCGGTCGCGGGCCGTCCTCGCCGAGATCGAGGCCGGTCACGCGGCGGAGGTGGGCCCGGAGGCCTACGCCGCGTTCAAGTCCGTGCTGATCCGCGTGGCCGCGCGCCAAAGGATGAACGCGCCGTAAAAGCCGGACATCGAGCGCGCGACCCCGGTAGGAAAGCCTCTCATGGCCCTGCTGGCGGAACGGGACGGATCGGACACGCGCCCCGAGCGGGCCGGTGGGCGCCTGCGGGTGCGGTGGAGCTCCGGCTGGTGGCCGGCCGGCCTGGTGTTCGCCGCGACCGGCGCCGTCCTGCACGCGTACGGTGTCTCCCTCGTCACCTATCTGGCGTTCGCCGTGTACGTCGGGCTCGCCGTCACCCTGCCCGGCCTGCTGCTCTGGAGGCTCATCCACCGCGGCTCCCGCGGGCTCGGCGAGGACCTCGCGGTGGGCACGGCGGTCGGCTACGGCGTCGAGGTCCTCGCCTACGTGCCCGCCCGCGCGCTCGGTTTCCCGCTGGCCGCCCTCGCGGTCCCGGTCGCGATCATCGGTGCCTTCACATTCTTCAAAAGCCTGCGCCGGGGGTACTGGCGGTGCGCCGAACGATCCCCGGCCGCGCACTCCTGGACCCTGGCCGGCATCGCCCTGGTCCTGCTGTTCTGGAGCACGGTCTACTACCGCCACCACGGCTTCGGCTGGCCCAGCTACGGCAAGCCCGACATCGACCTGACCTTCCACCTCGCGCTGGTCGGCGAGCTCAAGCACCACATGGGCCTGGTCACGCCGTGGGTGGTGAGCGAGCCGATCTACTACCACTGGTTCGCCTACGCCGACATGGCCGCCACCAGCTGGGCGACCGGCATCGAGCCCTATGTGCTGGTGACCCGGCTGTCCATGCTCCCGGTGATGTACGCGCTGGTCGTCGCCGTGGCCGCCGTCGGCCGGCGGGTCGGCGGCTCGTGGACGGCGGGGGCGGTCACCGCGCTGGCCACGTTCTTCGCGCTCGCCCCGGACCCGTACGGCTGGGTCCAGGACCTCTTCTACCGCGACTACGGCTTCAACGCGACCGAGGACGGCTCCAACTTCCGGCTCACCCTGTGGACCAGCCCGACCCAGACGTTCGGCGCCCTGCTGTTCGTCCCGCTCATGCTCGTCCTGCTCGACCTCCTGCGCGAGCACGGCGGCGATCGGCGCCGGTGGATCGCGCTCCTGCTGCTGCCGGCGGCGGTGATGGGGGCCAAGGCCAGCTTCCTGCCGACACTGTTCTGCGCGCTGCTGCTCGTGGTCGCCGTCCACTTCGTGCGGCACCGCCGCCTGCACCGGGTGGCCGGCGCCGCATTGGCGGTCGTGTTCGGCTGGCTGGTCTTCGCGCAGCTCGTGCTGTTCGGCGGGAAGAGCCAGGGCCTGGGTCTGGGGCCGTTCGATGCCATGCGGCGCAACCCGGCCGGGGTCACAACGCATTACACAGAGGATCCGCGGGGGTACCGCCTGCTCGTGCTCCTCGCTTTGACCGTCCTCGGCTGGCTGGCGATCTGGGGCGGCGCCTTCGGTCTCCGGCGGCGTCTCCTGCATTCGGATGCGTTGCTGCTGCTGGGATTGGGCCTGGCCGGGTTCTCGATTCTGGTGCTGTTCGGGCACTCCGGCGGGCAGGCGGAGGGGTTCTTCCTGCAGGGCGCGCGCCCGTATCTGGCCGCGTTGGCGGCTTGGGGGGTAGTTCGCTCTTTTCGGTGGCGCTATGGACTCCTGGCCTTCGCGGCCGGTGGCGTTTTGGTGTATTTACTGCGTTTTGCAACGGGCGGTGAGGTGCCGGTGATCGGGCCTTCACGTCACGCGGCGGCTGTAACGCTTTCGCTCGTGTGGCCATGGGCCGTGATGGCCGCCGTCGCTCTTGTAGTGCTCTTGCTGGCGCGCCGTACGCCGGTCTTGTATGGCCTTATGGCGGTGTTTCTCCTGGGCTGCACCGCGCCCACCGCGGTGCGGCAGGTGGCCTACGCGGTCGAGGACGGGCGCGCCAACGGCTGGAGCGATCGGGCCGACCTGTGGCCGATCGTCACCCAGGGCACCCTCGAAGCCGGCCGCTGGCTCCGCGACCATTCGTCCCCGAACGACCTCGTCGCCACCAACATGCACTGCGCCTACGAGGGCCGCCGCGGCCACTCGCCCTGCGACCGCCGGCACTTCGGCATCGCCGCCTACAGCGAGCGTCGGGTCCTGGTCGAGTCCTGGGCCTACACCGCCGCCGCGCACGAGCAGGAGGCCCTGCAGGGCGTGCCGCAGGAGCACACCGTCTATTGGGACCCGCAGCTGCTGGCCGACAACGACAACGCCTTCAGCAACCCGTCCCCGGCGACCATCGCCGTCCTGCGCGACCGGTACCACGTCCGCTGGCTCTTCACCGAGGACGACATCATGCCGCCGTCGCCGGAGCTGTCACGCTACGCGACGCTGATGTTCCGCTCCGGAGCCTGCGCGGTCTACCGGATCTGATCTCCACCGTCGTACACATGTTCGTCCACAGGCTGTGGATAGCACGTGTGTACGAACCTCGCGGGTGCCGTGTCGCACCGGTTGTGTGGGTCCGAACGACGAGATCAATCACTGGCTCAAGGGTTTCCGAAAGCAGCCCTAAAGGCTACTTAAGAAAGCCCACAAAATCGAAGAAGGTTACCGTTCGAAGTTGATTGGTCACGCCGATTCCTATCGGTTGCACCATGTGCTGGTGGCGAGTCACAAATCGGACAAATACCCACGGTGGACGGCCGGTGAGCGCTCAGTGCTGGAGCTAGTGGATCAATAAAGAACTTTAACAGTCTTTGAATTCGGCCTGTTGATCATGCTCCGCACCCTTGTCCGGGCTCGATGAAACTTAAATTGACCCATTCCTCAGGCCTTGCCTACGTTGGTTTGGCCGGTTGGTGGAAACCGCCGGAACCAGCTCAACAGGATTGAGGATCTGCAATGGTTCAGCCGCACCCGTCGGGCTCCGACGGGGTCCAGTCGCCGCGCGGTCGATCCACACCGGGGGGTCCGCCGTCCGCGGGCAACGTCGCGCTCGCGGTCCTGGCCGGGCTGCTGCTGCTCGGTGTTGCGACCGGAGGCGGGCGCGAAACGCTGGCCCAGCTCTTCAGCTTCCTCGTCTTCTACTGCGGCGTCTTCACCCTGGTGTCCCTGTCGCTGACGGTCATCATCGGCCTCGTCGCCACCGACCGCATCATCCTGGTCGCCCGGCACCGAGTCTGGGTCCAGTCGCTGCACCGCACGCTCGGCATCGTGGCCATCGCCTGCCTCGCCCTGCACATCGGCACCGAGCTGACGGCCGCCCGCGTCGGGGTCTTCGGCGCGCTCGTGCCGTTCACCACCGCGCCGTTCGCCGTCGGGGCCGGCACCATCGCGGCCTACCTGATGGTGATGGTCATGTGGACCGGCATCGTCCGTGCCCGCTTCGCCCAGACCGGCCGGCCGTGGATGTGGCGCCCCCTGCACGCGACCGCTTACCTCTCCTGGCCCGTCGCCATGTGGCACGGCCTCAACGCCGGTCGCCCGCCGGCGGTCTGGGTGACGGCCAGCTACCTGGTGCTGCTCTTCCTCGCCACCGCCGCGCTCGGACTGCGGCTGTCGGCCGAGCGCAACCGCCGCCAGCAGAAGCTCGCCGCCGACCGCACCACGACCGAGATCGCGGCCGTGCGGTCGGAGCCGGTCGGCTACGAGCGCCGCCAGCCGCGCTTCGGCAGCCGCTTCCGCTGGGACGCGCCGCCGGCCGACCAGACCTGGTCCACTCAGGACGGTCCGAGCGACATGCGGGCCGAATACCGCCGCGAGCCGGCTCCCGTCGACATCACGCCGGTGACCGCGATCCCGTCCTACGAGGAGAGCTTCGTCGAGCCGTTCGCGGCCACCGAGCGCCCGGCGTTCTCGACCCGCGAGCGCGCGATCCTCCGCGACGAGCGCCCGACCTTCTCCACCAAGGAGCGCCCGGTCTACACGGCCGGCGAGCGCTTCGCCACCAAGGAGCGCCCGATCCTCGGCAAGGATCGCCCGCACTTCTCGGACGACGTGCCCCCGCCGGCCTATGACGAGCGCCCGGTGTATGACGAGCGCCTCGCCGAGCCGGACCCGTACGTCGCCGACGAGTACTACGACGAGCCCGTCCCCGCCTACCGCGGTGTCGCGTCGGCGCCGGTCTTCGACGAGTACGACCCCTACGCCGACTACGCCGAGCGTCCGTCCTACAACGAGCCCGTGGTCGACGAGCCGCTGACGCTGCGGGACCGGTTCGCCGCCCGCCGGGCCGCGCACGCCGCCGTGGAGCCGGAGGTCGAGCCGGACCTCTACGCGGCCGACGACACGCCGACCCTGATCAACCTCGACACCCGGCGGGTGCTGCGGCAGGAGCGGGAGCAGGAGCGGACCGGCCGCCGCGGCCGGCGCTACCGCGACGACGATGACGACGATGTCGCGTTCTGGAACCAGATCCGGGGCGAGGCGCGATGAGCTCGAGAAGCCGCGGCGGTACTGCCGTTGCCGCGCCACAGGTCCCGACCGTCCTCTCGATTGGTCCGGCCCGCCTCACCGCCGGCCTGGACCGGGCCGAGCGGCTCGACCTCCGCGCCCACCAGCAGGTGCACGGCCCGATCGGACCGCTCTCGCTGCGCGCGATGCTCGAGCTCAGCGAGGACATCCGGCTCACCGGCCGCGGCGGCGCCGGCTTCCCGTTCCACAAGAAGATCAAGGCGGTCGCCGACGCCGTCGAGCGGCGCATGCTCGCGCCGTTCGTCGTGGTCAACGCGACCGAGGGCGAGCCCGCGGCGTGGAAGGACAAGGTCCTGCTGACCCGCGCGCCGCACCTCATCCTCGACGGTGCCGCGCTCGTCGCCTGGGCGCTGAAGGCCGTCGAGATCGTCCTGTGTGTCGCCGACGACGGGGTGGGGGAGCGCTCGCTGCTCAACGCCCTGGCCGAGCGGGACATGCCGGTGCCGGCCCGGGTCGTTCGAGTACCGCACCGGTTCATCTCCGGTGAGGGCGGCGCACTCGTGCAGGGCATCAACGGGTTCCCGCACATCCCGCCGGGCATCAAGCGCCGCGCCGCCGAGGGGGGCGTGGAGGGGCAGCCGACGCTGCTGTCCAACGCCGAGACCTACGCGCAGCTGGCCATCGCGGCCCGGATGGGGCCGCGGCGCTACTGCGAGATCGGCGACGCGGAGAACAAGGAGCCGGGCACGGTCCTGCTCAGCGTCACCGGCAGCGCCCGCCACCCGGCCGTCGTCGAGTGCCCCACCGGCACCCCGCTGGAGGAGGTGCTCGACCTGTGCGGCGTGCCGGCCGGCCCGGCCGTGCTCACCGGCGGCTTCCACGGCCGCTGGCTGGACATGGCGGCCGCGTCGCGGGCCATGGTGTCGCGCAAGGGTATGACCGCGGTCGGCGGAGCGCTCGGCGCCGGGATCATCCTGCCGATCGGCCCGGACACGTGCCCGGTCGGCGAGGTGGCGCGGGTCGTGCGGTACCTCGCGGCCGAGTCGGCGGGCCAGTGCGGCCCGTGCCGGCTGGGCCTGCCGGACCTGGCCCGGGCCGTCGACGGACTCAACTCGGGGGCCGGCGACCCGGCCGTGGTCCGGGCGGCCGCGGCGGCCGTCAAGGGGCGCGGTGCGTGCAGTCATCCCGACGGTACCGCCGGCTTCGCGACCTCCGCTCTGGAAGTCTTCGCCGACGACCTGGCCCGCCACGCCCGCTCCGGCGACTGTGGACGCCCGGTCGCCAAGGTGCTGCCGGTGCCCGAGGCCCGCGAGGAGCTCAGCACCCGGCGCCTGCACGTGGACTGGTCCCGCTGCGACGGCCACGGACTGTGCGCCGACGTGGCCCCGGACCTCATCAAGCTGGACGGCAACGGCTATCCGGCCTTCCTCGATACGCCAGTGCCGGTACGACTCGAAAACGTTGCCGCGCAAGCGGTTGCGGTGTGTCCGGCCCTCGCCCTCCGCATGGCTGCCCCGAAACGGTGAAACGGTGACGTTGATGATTGAGGCATACGGTTCCCGAACTCAACGGCACGCCTCCGGACCCCGCGATGCCGATGACGAACTGCTCGTCGCGCTGTACCGCGAGCACGCCGACGCCCTGCTCCGCTTCGTCGCCCGGCTGACCGGCGGCGACCGGCAGCGGGCCGAGGACATCGTGCAGGAGACCCTCCTGCGGGCCTGGCGCAACGCGGACCGCTTCGATCACAACGCGGTAGGCTCCCTGCGCCCGTGGCTGTTCACGGTGGCCAGGCGCATCGCCATCGACGAGCACCGCAGCGCGAGCGCGAGGGTCGGTGAAACCTACGGCCAGGACCTCGACGAACTCTGGATGACCGAGGCCACCCAGTCCGACGAGACCGAGCGCGTCCTGGCCAACATGGTCGTGATGGACGCCCTGCGCAGCCTGTCCCGCGCCCACCGCGAAATCCTGGTCGAGACCTACCTCCGCGACCGAACCGTCAACGAGGTCGCCGAACTGCTGGGCCTCCCTTTGGGCACAGCGAAGTCCCGCGTCTACTACGCGCTCCGCTCCCTACGAGCCGCCCTGGACGCCCGCAACGGCACCACCCGCTGACCGCCGCCATCCCCTTGAGCCAGTTCACCTGCCCGCCGCCGAGCGACCCGTCCGCCGGCGCCGCATCAACAGTTCGAACGACACCGACACCAACGCCAGGCGCACTCGCGGCACCGACAGCTCAATCGCTCGTCGCACCGACAGCACGAGCATTCGTCGCATCGATACGTAGGCCGCACCGCCTCGCACCATCGTGCCGCGCTCTGCACCATCGCGCCGCCCGGCACCACCGCGCCGCGCCCCAACGGCGCATCGCACTCCAGCATTCCGCCCGACATATCCGACTTATCGCCCGTCAGGGCATTTGCCGGCCTCCGAGTAACGCCGCAGGTCAGAACGTCTGAGCTTCGTCCCAGTTGTACGGAGCCGAGGCCACAAGGGTTCGAAGAAACTCACAGCAATGTTTGTGAATTTGTCCACTGTGGATCCCTTCAGTCTCGGCCCCACCCGCCCCACGTACCACTCGGCGGAACACGAAATACGCCAACCGAGGAGGATCCAGTGGCAGCAACCAGGCTCACCGCCACCGTGGCGGGATGCGCCGCGGCGGCGGCCGCGCTGGCCGCCCTGACCGCGTGCGCGCCCCCCGGCGCGAACACCGACAACACCAACGACGTGGCGGCGCAGCAGCAGGTCCCGGCCCTGAACGAGGTCGGCGGCGAGAGCCTCGCCCCGGTTTCGACCGCGCCGCCGGTGCCGCTGACCACGACGCTCAAGGCGGCGTCGATCCCGAAGATGGGCAAGGTTGTCACCGACCAGGACGGCTTCGTCCTGTACCGCTTCGACAAGGACACCGCCAAGCCGCCGAAGTCCAACTGTGTCGACAAGTGCGCGCAGGTGTGGCCGCCGGCGATCACCGACGGCAACCCGGACCTCTCCGGTGTCGACGCCTCGGTTGTCGGTACCGTCACCCGCGCCGACGGGTCCCGCCAGATCACGCTGGCCGGCTGGCCCGTGTACCGCTACATCGGCGACCCGAAGCCGGGTGCCTGGAAGGGTCAGAACGTCGGCGGCGTCTGGTTCGTCGTGGACCCCACCGGCAAGAAGAACCTGACCTGCCTGCCCACGCCCGCCCCCACCGCGGTGCAGCCGCCGGCCGCCTCGGCCGAGGCCACCTCAAACGGTGACGGCGGATCCGGCGGCTACTGATGTACTCCGTCGAGCCTGATGGCGCCGGACCCCGGCCGTGGCAACGCCGCCGAACGTGGCCCTGGGTGCTACTGACAATCGTCGTGGCCGCAGGCATCGGCATGGCTGTGCCCTCCGTGCGCGCTGCTCTGACCGGTGGTCAGGCCGGCTCGGCGGACCCGGCCGGCTACGTGCCGGCCGCCAACAACGCCAAGGCTCCCGTGCAGGTCGCCGCGACCGGTCCGCAGGCGACCGGCGGGGCCCTGCCCGCGGGCTACACGATGACCAGCTTCGGCCCGCTCGGCCCGCTCGATCGCGAGTTCCTGGTCAAGGTGCGCCAGGCCGGCCTCTGGGAGGGCCCGGCCGGCAACATGGCGCAGACGAAGTCCGGTGACGATCGCCTCAAGGAGGTCGGTCGCCAGCTGGCCACCGACCACAAGGGCCTCGACACGCAGGTGCGACAGGCGTCCGCGCAGCTGGGAGTGCCGCTGCCGGACAAACCGAGCGATGAGCAGCAGGGCTGGCTCAACGAGATGAGCGCGGCCACGACCCAGCAGCAGTTCGACGACGTCTTCTCGAACCGCCTGCGGGCCGCCCATGGCAAGGTTTTCGCGCTGGTGTCACAGATTCGCGCCGGCACCCGCAACGAGCTCGTCCGCACCTTCGCCCAGACCGCCGTCAACGTCGTCATGAAGCACATGACGCTGCTGGAGAGCATCGGCAACGTCAACTTCGCGGCGCTTCCCGAGCCTGTCAGCGCCGCCAATCCGGCGACGAAGGCCAGTGGAACCCCCGACGCGACCTTCCACCCGGATGCCATCTGGGCGGTTGCCGGACTGGCCGTCGCCATCGGTGCCATCGCCGCGTTCCGCATGTTCCGCGGCTCGCGGGGCCGGCGCCGGGCCGCTTTCTGAGCTCGCTTCTTCTCAACCCCTGAAGACTCCCCTAACCCCCTGAAGACCTCGGCGCCGTCGAGTGCAAGGAAGGCCTCGACGGCGCCGAGCCCAGTCACAGGTGACTGTTGTCCGATATGCCGGGTGCTTCACGCTCGGAGATATCGGACTTATCGCCGTTTTCAGCGGCTTCCCAGAGCTGGGCGGCCTGGGCACCTTCGTTGAAGGCGCGCAGCACTCGCAGCCGGGCTTCTCGCGTCTCGAGCCACCGGTTACGGCTCGCCCAGCGCCGCTCGACCTCGGCCGCGGCGATGCTGTGCCGCCGGCCGAGGTACGCCGCGACCGCCACTCCCACCGGCACCACCAGCAGCGCAGGGACCAGCGCGGTGGCCGCGAGGCCGGCCCCGGCCACGATCACCAGCGCGCTCCCGGTCAGCAACCGGGCCCGGGAGAGGTCCGGCCCGGCCGCTTGTTCGCCGTCGAGGCGGATGGCGATCACGCCGTCGTATTCCCGCCGATCGGCGCTTTTCCCGCGGGCCGGATCATCGCGACCGACGAGGTAAGGGCCTGTGTCGTCGAACACGACGTACAGCATCCGATGATCCTAAACACGTCGGTTTTGCGGCCCGTCATCGACTGTTATCGTGCGCTAGGCCCATAAGGGCCGCCGGTTACCGGACACGGGGAGGACACGGTGACCTACGGGGGTAACACCTTGCCTGTCGGCGAGGTGCCGGCCGATGTCGGCCAGGCCGCACTGGCTCGCGGGTTCGGCCCGCTGGTGAGCCTTCGGCAGCTGGCCAACGCGCGCAACCGGTTCATTCTGTGGCTGGTGATCTCGATTGCGTGCCTGGGCCTGCTGATAGCGACGAGCGCGCTCGGCAGTCGCCTCAGCATTTTCAGCGGTTGGTACTCGATCGTCCGATTCATCGGCCTGTTCTTCTGCTTCGGCATGGTCGGCGCTCTCGTCACCGCCATCCGGCAGCTGGTTGTGGGCAATCGTTCGTATTTTGTCTTCAGCGAGGGCTTCATCTACCGACACAACGGGAAGGTCCAGGCGTACTCGTGGCCTGAGACCACCGGACTGCAGTCGGTGCTCGGCACGCGCGGCGAAGGGGCCGGCAAGCTGAGCCACTACAACCTGCTGCTCCAGGGAAACGCACCCGTCATGATCCCGATCGACATCGTCGACGGGCGGGACGAGTTCCTGGACCACCTCATCGCGGCGCTGAGCCGCCACGGCCGACCGATCACCTGACAGGAACCCCTGCTATGCAACCTGGATACCCCTCGGACCCGAACGCTCCGCAGCAGCCGCCCGCATACGGGCAGCCGCCTCCGGCGACACCTCCGCACGGCCAGCCGCCCTACTCGGCGCCCCCCGCCTACGGACAACCGCCGGCGTCGGACTCGCACGGGCAGCAGCCCGCGTATGGCCAGCAACCGGCCTACGGGCAGCAACCGTCCTACGGCCAGCAACCGGCTTACGGCCAGCCGCCGAACTCCGCTCCGCCGGCTTACGGCCAGCAGCCCGCTTCGGCGCCGCCCTACCCGCAGCCGGACTCGGCCCCGCCCGCTCAGTCCTACGGCCAGCCGCCGAACTCCGCCCCGCCCGCGTATGGGCAGCCACCGAACTCCGCCCCGCCGGCTTACGGCCAGCCGCCGTACGGTCAGCAGCAGCCCTACGGGCAACAGCAGCCCTACGGGCAACAGCAGCCTTACGGCCAGCAGCAGCCGTACGGTCAGCCGCCCGGGGTGCCGGGAGCGCCGGGCGGGCAGCCGCACTACATGCAGGTGCAGCAGGGGACCGAGGCCAAGAGCGCGCTGGCGCAGAAGGGCCAGCGGGACATCATCTTCGGCCTGATCTGGATCGCGGTCGGCGTCGGCGTCACCGTGTGCACCTACGTGGCGGACATCCCCGTCTACGTGGTCGCCTGGGGCCCGATCATCTGGGGCGTGATTCAGGTCGTCCGCGGTGTCATCAACATGGCTCGCGGGCGCTAGGCCCTAGACACCCGCTCGGTTCGGCGGGGTGCGGTTCGTCCGGGCCCCGCCAGTCGATGCGAATTGGCCGTTCAGCCTGCGGCACCAGGCGGGCATTGTGGGGGACATGATCTCTGTTGGTGCGGTTGTGGGTGTCGCGCTCGTGGCGCTCGGGATGGTGCTCACGCCGGGGCCCAACATGATGTACCTCGTCTCGCGCAGCATCACCCAGGGGCGCCGGGCCGGCATCACCTCGCTCGGCGGTGTCGCGGTCGGCTTCCTCGTCTACCTGGCGCTCGCCGCGACCGGGCTGTCCGTGATCTTCGCCGCCGTCCCCGCGCTGTACACGACGGTCAAGCTGGCCGGGGCGGCATACCTGGCCTACCTCGCCTGGCAGGCGGTCCGGCCCGGCGGCACGTCCGTGTTCGCGCCGGTCGAGCTGGAGCCGGACTCCAACCGACGGCTGTTCACGATGGGGCTGATGACCAACCTGCTCAACCCCAAGGCCGCCATCATGTACGCCTCCCTCATCCCCCAGTTCGTCGACGTGCGCGCCGGCCATCTCGTGGCCCAGGCGTTCCTGCTCGGCGGTGTGCAGATCGTCGTCAGCCTGCTCGTGAACGCCGGGATCGTGTGCGCGGCCGGGAGTATCGCGGCCTTCCTGGAGCGGCGGCCGACGTGGCTGCGGATGCAGCGGTACGTCACGGGCACGCTGCTGGGGCTGATCGCGGTGAAGCTGGCGACCGACAAGGCCCGGCCGGTCGTGGTGTAGAGATGGTGATGTGACGGTCGAGGAGGAGCTGCGCACGCTCGCGCCGCAGGTGCTGGGCATTCTGATCCGGCGCTACGGGCAGTTCGACGCCTGCGAGGACGCCGTGCAGGAGGCCCTCCTCGCGGCCGCACTGCAGTGGCCCGCCGACGGTGTGCCGGCCAATCCGCGCGGCTGGCTCATCACGGTCGCCGTGCGGCGGCTGACCGACCAGTTCCGCTCCGACGACGCTCGCCGGCGCCGGGAAGCGGCCGTGGCCGCCCTCGAGCCCGAGCCGTCCGAGGCGGTGCCCGACCACGACGACACTCTCACCCTGCTCTTCCTGTGCTGCCACCCCGCCCTGTCCCCGGCGTCGCAGCTGGCCCTGACCCTGCGCGCCGTCGGCGGCCTCACCACCGCGGAGATCGCCAGCGCCTTCCTCGTCCCCGAGGCCACCATGGCCCAGCGCATCAGCCGCGGGAAGGCCAAAATCAAGTCCGCGGGCGCCCGGTTCGCCCCGCCGCCCGCGCCGGAGCGGGCCGCCCGCCTGGAGGTCGTGCTCCACGTCCTCTACCTCATCTTCAATGAGGGCTACACCGCCAGCTCCGGCACCGACCTCCAGCGCGGTGATCTCACCGCCGAGGCGATCCGCCTGACCCGCGAGGTCCACCGGCTGCTCCCGGCCGACGGCGAGGTGGCCGGCCTGCTGGCGCTCATGCTCCTGACCGACGCCCGCCGCCCGGCGCGCACCCGCCCGGACGGCACCCTGGTCCCGCTGGCCGAGCAGGACCGCTCGCGCTGGCTGCGCCCGATGATCGACGAGGGCACCGAGCTCATCACCCGCACGCTGCCGCAGGGGCCGACGGGCCCGTATCAACTCCAGGCCGCGATCGCCGCGGTCCACGACGAGGCCGGCGACGCCGCGGCGACCGACTGGCCGCAGATCCTCGCCCTGTATCAGCTCCTGACCAGGGTCGTCCCGAACCCGGTCATCACCCTGAACCACGCCGTTGCCCTCGCCATGGTCAAGGGCCCGCAGGCGGGGCTGGAGCTGCTGGCCACCCTCGACACCGACGACCGCATGGCCGGCCATCACCGCTTGGCCGCGGTGCGTGCGCATCTGCTGGAGATGGCCGGATCGCACGCGGAGGCCCGCCGGTGGTATGCCCTCGCCGCCAAGCGCACCACCAGTCTTCCCGAGCAGCGATACCTCGAGCGGAAGGCCGCTGCCATCCCTGTTGAGTTATGAACCAACGCGTTTGTCGGCCGTGAGTCTAGGCACCAGGTACGACACTTTTCCCGGCCAACGAACCAGCGTACGACGGCGCGCCGGAGCCGATCCGCCCCACGGTGGCGATCGCGGCGGCCAGGAGCGTGGCCGCGCCGAGCAGGCCGATCACCAGGCTGGCCGGCAGCGCCTCGGCGAGCAGGCCGGCCAGCGCGGGCAGCAGGCCCTGCGCGGTCATCAGGCCGGTGCTGAGCAGGCCGAAGGCCTGACCGCGGCCGTCGGCGGGCAGCGCGTCCCGGAACGCGGCCTGCACGCCCAGGCCGAACGCGAAGCCGGTCCCGACCACGATCAGGGCTGCGGCCAGCACCGGCCAGGACAGGCCCCAGGCGGCCGGGGCGGCGAAGGCCAGGCAGGGCAGGCCCATCAGCGCGATCAGGGTCGGGACGAGCCGTTCGCGGCGGGCGGGGGCGAGCAGCCGGCCGACGATCAGGTTGCCGGCGACCATGCCGACCGGGATCGCCGCCAGCAGCCAGCCGGCGGCGCCGATGGGGAAGCCGCGCTCGGCCGCGTAGGGGACCATGAGCGCCTCGGCGCCGGTGATGAACGCGGGCGGGAGCCACTGTACGAGGAGCAGGCGGCGTACCGTGCGGTCGCGCAGGAGGGCCACGTTGCCCTGCCAGCTGACCGCGGCCAGACCACCGGACCTGGGCGTGGGCCGGCGGCCGGCGGCCGTGGGGGCCGGGAAGTCGGGCAGGGCCAGCCGGGTCCAGGCGGCGGCGACGACGTGGCCGAGCGCGGCCAGGAGCATGGCGTTGCGGCCGCCCAGCGTGGCGACGGCGAGACCGGCGCCGGCCATGCCGACCAGCTGGGCCAGCGATGAGGCGACGTTGGCCAGGGAGCGGCCCAGCACGTAGGCGTCGCCGGTGAGGGTCTCGGCGATGAGCGCGTTCTGTGCGCCCATGAAGACCGGCGTGAGCAGCGCGGCCGCGGCAACCAGCGCCAGCGCGGCCCAGACCGGGAGGTGAACGGTGGCCAGGACCGCGGCCACGGCCGCCTCGGCCAGGTAGCCGAGCACGATGAGCAGCCGTGGGCGGACCCGGTCGGACAGGGCGCCCAGGACGCTGGCCCCGATCAGCTGGGGCAGGAAGCCGATGCCGTATGCGAGGGCGGCCAGGGCCGGGGAGTCGGTGGCGGCGTAGACGAGCAGCGACAGCGCGACGATCCGCAGGGTGTCGGCCAGGATGCTCAGGGTCCTGGTGCCGAACAGGACGCGGAATGTGTGGTCGCGCAGCACCGCCGTGTAGGTGGTCATGAAGTTCAGGCTGGCCGTGGTCGCGACTCCACGGGACTCTTACGTCCAGGGACGTAAGGTCGGGGCATGTTCCGGCTCGAGGTCGCCGCCGAGGACCTGCTGCGGACGCGGTTCGCGGTCTCGCCGCTGTTCGAGCTCGGGGGCCTGCTGCGGCGGCTCAACGGGCTGGCGCCGCTCGGGCCGTTCGCGCGGCTGCGGCCCGTCTACGCGCGGCTGCGTGCCGAGACCGAGCTCGACGCGGTGGTGGCGCTGCACACGGCCCGATACGGGGCGGACTTCGTCGGGCCGCCGCCCACCGGTATGCAGCAGACCTTCGCCGCTGATCTGGCCGCGGTGCGGGCGACACCGTTGGACGTGGCCCGGCGGGAGATCGAGCGGGCGCTGGCCCAGGGGCCGCGAGTCGGTGCGGAGGCCTTGCGGGTGCTGCGGTCCGAAAACGTGGTCGAACGGCTGGCCGTGGCGCTGGAGGTCGCCTGGCGGGAGCTGCTGGCGCCCGGCTGGCCGCAGCTGCGGGCGATCTGTGAGAGCGATGTGGTGCACCGCGCCGGGCGGCTCGGCGAGGGCGGCTGGGCGGCGGCGTTCGTGGGGCTGCACCGGCGCGTCCGATGGCGGGACGGCGCCATCGAACTGGCGGATCGGCCCGATTCCGGCAGCGGTGATGTACGGGTCGTGCCGTCGGACGGGGAAGGGCTGTTGCTGGTGCCGTCGGCGTTGATCTGGCCGGGGGTGGGTGCGTACACGGAGGCGCCCTGGCGGCGGGCGATCGTGTATCCGGCCCGAGGGGTGGCGGCGCTGTGGGAGCCGGTACCGGTCGGTGGTGGCGCGCTGGGTGAGCTGGTCGGACCGTCCCGGGCCCGGGTACTGCTGGCACTGGAGGAGCCGGGGAGCACCACGCAGCTGGCGGGGCGGCTCGGGCTGGCCGTCGGCGCCGTCGGGGATCACCTGGCCGTGCTGCGGCGATGCGGGCTGGTGGACTCCGCTCGGGCCGGGCGGAGTGTGCTGTATCGGCGGACGGCGCTCGGGGACGCCCTCGCGGCCCAAGGTGCGGCCTGGGCGTG
This sequence comes from Dactylosporangium sp. NPDC051541, assembly GCF_044454505.1. Lineage (NCBI taxonomy): Bacteria > Bacillati > Actinomycetota > Actinomycetes > Micromonosporales > Micromonosporaceae > Dactylosporangium > Dactylosporangium sp. NPDC051541. The sequence continues at coordinate 132,314 of NZ_JBITDU010000021.1, read as the reverse complement.
ATCCTTCTCGGCAAAGCGGGGCCGGGGCCGGGTGGCGGAACTAGGCTGCCAGTGAATCGCGCACGTCACACGACCAAAGGAGTTTGCTGTGGCTTCGGTGCTCAACCCGTACATCAACTTCCGGGGGAACGCTCGACAGGCGATGGAGTTCTACCAGGGTGTGTTCGGCGGTGAGCTACGGCTCAATACGTTCGGCCAGTACGGCTCCGACGACGCCGCGACCGCGGAGCAGATCATGCACGGCCAGCTCGAGACGCCGAGCGGATACACGATCATGGCTTCGGACACGCCGGCCACCATGGCGCTCAACCCGGGTGACCACATCACGATCAGCCTGAGCGGGACCGACGCGACCGAGCTGCGGGGCTACTGGGAGAAGCTCTCCAGCAGCGGCAAGGTGTCGATGCCGCTGGAGAAGCAGATGTGGGGCGACGAGTTCGGCTCCTGCACCGACCAGTTCGGCATCCAGTGGATGGTGAACATCACGCAGCCGCAGGGCTGACTACTGTCAGGGCATGTCGACTGAGGACGACCTGGTCGCGCTCGACCGCGAGCATGTCTGGCACCCATACGCTCCGATGCCGGCGACGCAGCCGCCACTGGTGGTCTCGTCGGCATCGGGCGTCCGGCTCCAGCTCGCCGACGGGCGGGAGCTGGTCGACGGGATGTCGTCGTGGTGGGCGGCGATTCACGGGTACCGACACCCGGTCCTCGATGCGGCGGTGCGCGAGCAGCTCGGGCGGATGAGCCACGTCATGTTCGGCGGGCTGACGCACGAGCCCGCGGTGCGGCTGGCGAAGACGCTCGTGGACATCACGCCCGCGCCGCTGCGCCACGTGTTCCTGTGCGACTCCGGCTCGGTGTCGGTCGAGGTCGCGGTGAAGATGTGCCTGCAGTACCACCGCTCGATGGGCCGGCCGGGGCGGCGCCGGATGCTCACCTGGCGCGGCGGCTACCACGGTGACACCTTCCACCCCATGTCGGTGACCGACCCCGACGGCGGGATGCACAGTCTCTGGCGCGGTGTGCTGCCCGAGCAGGTCTTCGTGCCGATGCCGCCGGTCGAGTACGACTCCGGGTATGTCGACCTCATCGCCGAGACGCTGCACGAGCACCGGGACGAGATCGCCGGGATCATCGTCGAACCGGTGGTGCAGGGCGCCGGTGGAATGCGATTTCATAGTCCGCGGTACCTTTCCGCGCTGCGCGAACTCGCGGACGCGCACGATGTGCTGCTGGTCTTCGACGAGATCGCGACCGGGTTCGGGCGCACCGGGGCGTTGTTCGCCGCCGATCACGCGGGCGTCGCGCCTGACGTGATGTGTGTCGGCAAGGCGTTGACCGGCGGATACCTGTCGATGGGGGCGACGCTCTGCCAGCCGCGGGTGGCGCGGGGCATCAGCCGCGGGGAGCTGCCGGTGCTGGCCCACGGGCCGACGTTCATGGGCAACCCGTTGTCGTCGGCGGTCGCCAACGCGTCGATCGAGCTGCTGCTCGGCGGGGACTGGGCCGGCAACGTGCGGCGGATCGAAGCCGGACTGCGGGCGGGGTTGGAGCCGGCGCGGGCGGTGCCGGGCGTGCGGGATGTGCGGGTGCTGGGGGCGATCGGCGTCGTGCAGCTCGACCACGACGTCGACATGGGTGCGGCGACGAAGGCCGCGGTCGAGCTCGGGGTCTGGCTGCGGCCGTTCCGGGATCTGGTCTACACGATGCCGCCGTATGTGACCGATGACGCCGACCTGGCCCGCGTCTGCGCGGCCGTCGTAGGGGCAGCGGAAGCGGCATAACCGACATCCCGTTGTGCAAGAAGGCGGCAGTGTTACGCAATTATGTCGCAAGACCTTGTGCAAGGAGGTGCGGCCGCCCTAATGTCACCTCACCTCATGGCGACCGCCCCCACCCCGCCTCGAGCGTCGAGGTGCACCCCAACACCGCCGCTCGAACGTTCCGCCAACTCGATGCATCTGGGTGCGCCGCCTACCCGAGAGAAACGAGTCAATCGATGTCACGGAGCACCACAGGATTACCATCGCGGTGGTCCGCGGCGGCGACCGCGGCCGCTGTCGGCCTCGGGGTCATCGTCGCCGGTGGCACCACCGCATTCGCCGCGTCGGCGGCGCCGGCCGTGACGCGGGCGGGCCTGGACCCCGCGCTGGTCGCGGGCCGGGGCGCCAACGTCGGCTTCGCCGAGCAGGAGGCCGAAAAGGCCGCGACCAACGGGGTGGTCATCGGCCCGGACCGCACCGCTTACACGCTGCCGGCCGAGGCTTCCGGCCGGTCCGCGGTCAAGCTCGCGCCCGGGCAGTACGTCGAGTTCACGCTGCCCAGCGCGGCGAACGCGATCAACGTCCGCTACAGCATCCCGGACGCCGCGAACGGCGGCGGCATCACCGCCCCGCTGGATGTGACCGTCAACGGCAAGTCCAAGCAGACGATGACGTTGACGTCGCAGTATTCGTGGCTCTACAACCAGTACCCCTTCAGCAATGACCCCAACGCCGGCCTGCTGCACCCCGATTGGTGGATCACGGAGTGCGCCTGCGTGCCGGCCGGCACGACGCCGACGCCGCAGATCACCAAGCCGTTCCGGCCCTTCCACTTCTACGACGAGCAGCGACTGCTGCTCGGCAAGACGTACAAGGCGGGCGACAAGGTCCGGCTGAGCGTTCCGGCCGGCAGCAAGGCCGCCTGGACCGCGATCGACCTGCTCGACTCGCAGGTCGTCGGCGCGCCGAAGGTCAACCTGATCGCGTCGAACGTGCTGTTCTTCGGCGCCGACCCGACCGGCAAGCGCGACTCCGCGGACGCGTTCGACATGGCGATCGCGTTCGCCAAGTGGACGCATCTGAAGGTGTACGTCCCGCCGGGCACGTACCAGGTCAACCGGCACATCATCGTCGACAACGTGACGGTCGAGGGCGCCGGCTCGTGGTACACGATCATCAAGGGCCACGAGGTCGCGCTCAGCACTCCCGCGCCGGACAAGTCGATCCACACCGGGGTCGGGTTCTACGGCAAGTACGCGCCGGACGGCGGCAGCCGCAACGTGCACCTGTCGGGCTTCTCGATCATCGGTGACGTGCGCGAGCGCATCGACACCGATCAGGTCAACGGCATCGGCGGCGCGCTGTCGGACTCCACCATCGACGGGCTGTACATCCAGCACACGAAGGTGGGCCTGTGGTTCGACGGGCCGATGAACAACACCAAGGTCACCAACACCACGGTCGTCGACCAGATCGCCGACGGCGTCAACTTCCACACCGGCGTCACCAACTCGTCGGTGTCGAACAGCTTCTTCCGTAACACCGGCGACGACGCGCTGGCGATGTGGGCGGAGACGACCACGAACGCCAACAACACGTTCGATCACAACACCGTGCAGACCCCGACGCTGGCCAACGGCATCGCGATCTACGGCGGCAAGGACATCACGGTGTCCAACAACCTCGTCGCGGACCCGATCCGGGAAGGCAGCGCGCTGCACCTGGGCACCCGCTTCGGCGCCCAGCCGTTCGCCGGCACGATCAACGTCACGAACAACACCACGGTCCGGGCCGGGACCTACGAGCTCAACTGGAACATCGGCCTGGGCGCGATCTGGCTGTATGCGCTCGAGAAGAACATGGACGCCAACATCCAGGTCGTGGGGGACAACTTCCTCGACAACACCTACAACGCGATCATGCTGGTCGTCGACTTCCCGGTGAAGGACCAGTATTCGATCACCAATGTCCACTTCAAGGACATCAAGGTCGACGGTACTGGCACCTCGGTCGTCTCGGCCCGGGTGGCCGGCTCGGCGACCTTCGAGAACGTCGACGCCCGCAACGTGGGTGCGGTCGGCGTGAACAACTGCGGATCGTTCCACTTCACCCCGGCCGGTTCGGAGTTCTCCCTGACCGACCTGGGCGGCAACGATGGCGGCGGCACCACGGGTCCGTGGTTCGCGCCGTGGGAGCTGCCGAACACGATCACGTGCGACGACCGCCCGCCGGTCGTGGTGCCTCCGGCGCCACAGCCCTGGTAGAAGCCCTTTTTAGTGGTACTGCACTGAGGCCGAAGCGCCCCCGTCGAGTCATTGGACCGGCGGGGGCGTTTCACGTCCATGCGTCTTGTCGGTGGAAAGAGGAAGCGGTCGCGGGGTCCGGCGAGACCCCGCGACCGCAGCTCTTGAGTTGGACGCCGCCGAGCGGTCCGTGCCTGTACACGGCCCGCTCGGCGGCCATCGTCCGCGTCGCCCCGTTCCCCCGTATCTCGACGCGGACGATGCCACCGGCCTGCCACGGTTGTGAGCTTGGTTTTATGCCGCGCGCACGACCGACCCCCCGGTCCCGAAAGCACCTGTTGGCTGGTGGGTCCAGATCAGCGTATCTAGACGTCTAACTGAGCGCAATTGTTGATTTGAGGAAATGTGGCTAGCCTGGCGTCGTGCGGGGCCGCCTCTTTCCAGTCGCCGATGGCTGGTACGAATGGCGCCAGGACGAGCCTCCGCTGGCCGGGACCGTGCTGGTGCGCGTCGCGGTCGGGGCGGGCGGCCGTCTGGTGCTCACCGGGCTGCGGATCGACGGGACGCCGAGTGCGGAACTCTTGCGGGCCATCCCGGTCGGGCGGATCGAGGCGGCGGCCAATGCACAACTGGCGGCCGATGATTTTGCCGGCAGTACCGCTCCCGTGGTGAGTCTTCGCGAGGCGCCCGCGGGGCCGCCGGTCGCCGCCGACATCGGCTGGGAGATGGTCGAGCCCGCGTTCGCGTTCGTGCGGGCGGCACCCGAGGGGGTGCGGCTGCGCGGGCGGCCCGACGTGTTCTACCGGCAGGTCGCGGACGTGTATCTCGAATACGCGCAGGCCTCGCCGCGGCCGGCCTGTGATCTGGCCGATCAGCACGGCGTGCCCGTCAGCACGGCCCACCGCTGGGTGAAAGAGGCCCGGCGGCGCGGGTTCCTGCCGCCCGGAAGGCCAGGCAAGAGCGGGTGACAGCCTTTTGTATCGTGGACGCGTGTCGATAGACGACGGCTTGCGGGCGAGGGTGCACGGGCTCGTCACGGAGTACCTCGGCGGACCGGAGGTCCCCGCGGATCTCGTCACGCAGCCGATCGCGATCCGCAGCGGGACCGCAGTGGTGTATCTGCGCCTGATCGCCAGCGAGCCGCCGTTCGTGCGGGTGTTCTCGCCGGTGCTGCGCGAGCTGGAGTGCACGCCGGAGCTGCTGGTGGAGCTCAACGAGCTCAACGGCCGGCTGAACTTCATCCGGCTGTTCTGGCGGGACGGCAGCGTGCTGGCGGCGGCGGAGATGCTGGCGTCGACGCTGGACCCGATCGAGCTCAGCAACGCCTGCGACTGGGTGGCCGACACGGCCGACTACTACGACGAGCGGCTGCGCGACAAGTTCGGCGGGCAGCTCGCCTTCGACCCGGCGGAGTCGTCCGACCACGCTTCGTAGCGATCGCCGCGCCCGCCCCGAATCTGTCGGACCCGGGGTCCAAGATGGGACCCATGAAGCGCCTCATCACCTCGACCGTCGGCGGCCAACCCGTTGCGGCGACCGGCAACCGCGTCTCCTCCCTCAACCCCTCCCGCCTGGACGACGTCGTGGCCGAGGTCGCGCTCGCCGATGCCGACACGTTCGTCGCCGCCGCCCGCTCGGCCCGGCGCGCGCAGAAGGCCTGGGCCGACGTGCCGGCGCCGGTCCGCGGCCGGGTCGTGGCCAACCTCGGCCGCCTGGTCGAGGCCAACTTCGAGGCCCTCTCCGCCCTGGTCACCCGCGAGGTCGGCAAGACGCTGGCCGAGGCCCGGGGCGAGGTCCAGGAGATCGTCGATACCTGCGACTTCTTCCTCGGTGAGGGGCGGCGGCTCTACGGGCAGACCGTGCCCAGCGAGATGCCCGACAAGCAGCTGTTCACGTTCCGGGTGCCGGTGGGCGTGGCCGCGATCGTGACGGCGGGCAACTTCCCGGTGGCGGTCCCGAGCTGGTACATCGTGCCCGCGCTGCTGTGCGGCAATGCCGTCGTGTGGAAGCCGGCCGAGTATGCGGCCGCGTGCGCCGAGGCGTTCGCGGAGCTGATCCGGCGCGCGGGCGTCCCCGAAGGCGTTTTCGAGGTGGTGTATTGCGACGGCGCGACCACATACGCCGGGCTGGAGGCGGGACTGCGGGAGCAGGTGATCGACAAGGTCGGGTTCACGGGCTCGTCCGAGGTGGGCGCCCGCATCGGCGAGTTGGCCGGCCGGCACCTGCAGAGCGCCTGCCTGGAGCTCGGCGGCAAAAACCCGATGGTCATCACCGAGGACGCCGATCTCGACCTCGCGGTCCACGGCGCGCTCTTCGCCGGCTTCGGCACCGCGGGGCAGCGCTGCACCTCGCTCGGCACGCTGATCGTCCACGACAGCGTGCTCGAGGAGTTCACCCGGCGGCTGGAGGACGCGGTGCGGGGCGCGGTTGTCGGCGACCCGGCGGACCCGTCGGTGCTCTATGGGCCGCTGATGAGCGAGCGGTTCGCCGAGCGGTATGACGACTATCTGGACTGGATCGAGGACCACCACCGGGTCTCCGGCTCGTCGGGCACGGGGCGGATCACGGCGGACAACCCGCGGGCCGGGTTCGTCGGCGACCCGGCGGCCGGGCTGTTCTACCACCCGGTCCTCGTGCACGGGGTGCGGCCGGAGGACAAGATCTTCCAGCAGGAGACGTTCGGGCCGCTGGTGGGCGTGACGCGGTATTCGACGCTGGAGGAGGCCATCGAGCTCGCCGACGCGCCCGGATATGGGCTGTCGGCCGCGATCTATACGACCGACCCGCGGAAGGCGTTCGAGTTCCGGCGCGGGACCCGGGCGGGCATGGTCAGCATCAACAACTCGACGTCGGGGGCGGAGGCGCACCTCCCGTTCGGGGGCAATGGGCGTTCGGGCAACGGCAGCCGGCAGTCGGGGGTGTGGGTGCTCGATCAGTTCACCCGGTGGCAGTCGATGAACTGGGACTACTCGGGGCGTCTGCAGCGGGCGCAGATGGACACGCTGACCATTTCTCCGGACCTGGATTATCGGCTCGACCCGGAGTAAATCGGATATTTGCCGTAAATTCCCCGATGGGGTGGTCCGCGCTCAGGCCGATGCGGACGCCCCGGACGGGGGGAACCAAGGATGTTTCGGCAGAAAGGGGCACGGCCGACGCGCTGGGCTGCGGTGGCGATGCTGGCCACCTGCGGCGTGCTGGCCGTGCCACAGACGAGCTTCGCGGCGGTGGCGAAGCCGGGCCAGGGCGCGGCCGGCGCCCGGACCGGCCATGTCGCCGCTAAGAGCGACACGCACGCCGCGAAGAAGGCGGACCTGAAAGGCAAGGCGGCCGTCAAGAAGAAGGCGGACGCGAAGGGTAAGGCGGCCGCCGGGGACATGGCGGACGTGAAAGGCAAGGCGGACGCCGGGAGCGTGGCGGACGTGAAGGGCAAGGCGGACGCCAAGAAGAAGGCGGACGCGAAGAGTAAGGCGGACACCGGGAACAAGGCGGACGTCAAGGTCAAGGCCGGCGCGGATACGAAGAGCGACGCGCTGGGCAAGGACGTCAAGAAGGGCCTGGACGTCAAGAAGGGGCTGGACGTCTCGCAGGACCAAGGCGCTCAGCCGGTCAAGGGCGACGTCAAAGGTGCGGCGGACGTCGTGGGCCAGGCGGCGGGCACGAGTGATGCGCGCGCGTTCGCCTGTGCTGAGAGCGTTGGGGTCACGCTGTCGGCGGTCTGGGGTGACGCGACCGTTGACGATCACGACACCACGACGCTGGTGGTGACCCTCAACAAGGGGATCACCTGCTCCACGGTGAGCGGGATGGACTTCACGATCACGTTGCCCGGTGGTGGGTCGCTGTGGCGGGCCCAGGGCAGTGAGGTGTCGACCTGCAGCACGACCGGTATCACGACCAGCCTGGGGGACCCGACGCTGACCGTGACCGGCGTTTCGATGCCCGACGTGCAGGAGGACTGCACGATCACGTTCCCGGTCCTGGCCGAGGCGTCCGGGTCGTATCAGATGACGTCGGCGCAGTTCAGCAACCTGACCGGGCTCACCGCCAGTCAGACCACGCAGACGCTGACCGTCACCTCCGCGCCGCCGCGGGTCGGAGCCAGCATCTCGCCGTCGCAGATCATCGTGATGGAGACCAGCTCGCTGCACGTCGGGCTGGACCGCACCGACGCGAACCCGACCGCGGTGTCCAGCGGGCTCGGGTTTCGGCTCGACCTGCCGACCGGGGTGACCATCGGGACCGGCAGCAGCGTGACCAACACCTGCGGGGGGACGGTCACGGCGGTGGCCGGCGCGACCTCGTTCACGCTGGCCGGCGGGTCGCTGACCGGGGCCTCCGCCAACTGCTCGATCACGTTGCCGATCACCAGCTCGGTCGCGGGCAACTACGCGCTCGACGACACGGTGATCGCGAACCCGGTCGGTGTCGAGGCCCGGATGAGCGGCGGCTGCGCCGAGCGCCGGGCGGTGCACGGGCAGCGGCGGACCGAGGGGGAGTGCGGGCCATCGCTGCACGTCTCGCTCAAGCCACAGACCATCGACTTCACCGCGCCGGCCAACTGGTCGGTGTCGAAGGGGACGGTCGGGCTCGTCGCGGCGGCGGTCTCGGGGCTGCCGGTGACGTTCACCAGCTCCACCCTGCCCGTGTGCACCGTCTCCGGCAGCACGGTCACGTTGGTCAGCGCGGGCCCGTGCACCATCCTCGCGGACCAGGCCGGCAACACGACCTGGGACGCGGCGGTGCAGGTGTCGCACACGTTCACGGTCAGCGGGCCGATCCCGGCACCGTCGTCGGTCACCGCGACCGCCGGCGTGTCGTCGATCAGCGTGAGCTGGGCGGCGCCGGGCGATGTCAGTGGCGTGACCGGATACACGGCGTATGCCAAGCCGGGGCCGGCCAAGTGCATGACGAGCTCGGCCGCCACCACGTCGTGCGTCATGGGCGGGACGGCGGGCGTGACATACACGATCACGGTCGTCACCAACAACCCGCTCGGTGACTCCGCCGAGGCCGGACCGTCCAATCAGGTCACGCCGACCGCGCCGGTCATTCCGGCCACGCCGCCGGACACCGACCTGACGCTGACCACCGACCAGGGGATCATCAAGACGGCGGAGCCGGGGCAGGACATCGTGGTGATCGGGACGGGCTTCATGCCCTACTCGACGGCGACGATCGTCGTGTACTCCCAGCCGATCGAGCTCGGCACCGCGGTCACCGACGCGCAGGGCAACTTCACCAAGCCGGTGCGGGTGCCGCCGGACCTCGTGGTGGGCGCGCACTCGCTCGTCGCCGCGGGGGTCGGGCCGAACGGGCAGCCGCACAGCCTGAAGATGGCGATCACGGTGGCCGCCGCCAGCAGCGGTGGCAGCGGGCTCGCGGTGACCGGGGCTCCGATCGTGGCGATGCTGCAGCTGGGGCTGGCGACCGTGTTCGGCGGCGGTGCGCTGCTGTTCGCGACCCGCCGGCGTCGTGCGCTGCGACAGAGCTGAAGGCGCACGGCCGACGCCGGATAATACGGGCGGAAACCGTGTGAGGCGAAATAATACGAAATAACCGATAAGTCGCGGCGCGGAGCGCCCGACTTATCGGAGGACACATCGGTTGGATCGACACATCGGCCGGATCCCGGAGCGGATCCGGCCGATCGTGTGTTCAAGCGGGTCAGGCGGCGGCCGCCGCGACCTGGGGAGTTGCGGTCGGTGCGGCCTGACGGGTCTTGAAGAGCAGCAGGGACAAGGCGGCCGCGCTGATCGACAGGGCGCCGGCGATGTACCAGGCCAGGTCGTAGTTGCCCAGGCGGTCGCGCAGCAGGCCCGTCGCGGTCGCGGCGATGGCGGCGCCGAACTGGTGGGAGGCGAAGACCCAGCCGAAGACGACGGGGCCGCTGGAGCCGAAGTACTCACGGCAAAGAGCGACCGTCGGCGGTACCGTCGCCACCCAGTCCAGGCCGTAGAACAGGATGAACACGAGCATGCTGGGCCGGACCGTCGACGCGAACAGCACGGGCAGGACCAGCAGCGACAGGCCGCGCAGGGCGTAGTACCAGCCGAGGAGCACCCGGCTGTCCATCCGGTCGGTCAGCCAGCCGGAGGCGATGGTGCCCGCGATGTCGAACAGGCCGATCAGGGCCAGCAGCGACGCGGCCGTCGGCTCGGCCATGCCGTGGTCGTGGGCGGCGGGGATGAAGTGGGTGCCGATCAGGCCGTTCGTTGTCGCGCCGCAGATCGCGAAGCCGCCCGCCAGCAGCCAGAACGCGGGCACGCGGGCGGCCGTGCGCAGGGCGCCCAGGGCTCGGCGGGCCGCGCCGGTCGTGGCCGGGGGCGGTGGTGTGACCGCGCCGTCGGCACCGTAGGCGGTGACGCCCAGGTCGTAGGGGTGGTCGCGGAGGCGCCAGAGGACCAGCGGCACCACGGCCAGGGCGGCGCCGGCGACGGTGAGCGCGGCCGTGCGCCAGCCGTGCGCGTCGGTCAGCAGGGCCAGCAGCGGCAGGAAGACGAGCTGGCCGGCCGCGCCGCCGGCGGTCAGGACGCCGGTGATCAGGCCGCGGCGCTTGACGAACCAGCGGCCGGTGATCGTGGCCACGAAGGCCAGAGCCATGGAGCCGGTGCCGAGGCCGACGAGCACGCCCCAGAGCGCGATCAGCTCCCAGCTGTGCTTCATGAACACCGTCAGGCCGCTGCCCGCGGAGACCAGCAGCAGCGCGTAGGCGACGACCCGGCGGATGCCGAAGCGCTCCATGAGGGCCGCGGCGAACGGCGCCGTCAGGCCGAAGAGCAGCAGGTTGATGGAGACGGCCAGGGAGATGGTGCCGAGCGACCAGCCGAACTCGTCGTGCAGCGGATGGATGAGCACGCCCGGCGTCGCGCGGAAGCCCGCGGCGCCGACCAGGGCGACGAACGCGACGGCGGCGACGAGCCAGGCCGGGTGCAGTCTCTTCACGTGACCATTGCAACGGATCTGGCCCGCGCCGACGAGTGGCCCGACAGCCATCATGCGCAAGAATTGAGCCATGAAGCATCGCGTGGCCATCCTGGTCATGGACGGACTGGTGCCGTTCGACCTGGGTACGCCGAACCAGATCTTCGGCACAGCCAGAGACGAGACCGGGCAGCGGAAGTACAAGACGCAGGTCTGTAGCCCTGGAGCCCGCCCGGTCGAAACGGCGGGAGGCTTCAAGGTGATGCCCGACCACGGGCTTGAGCTGCTCGATCAGGTGGACACCGTAGTCGTGGCCGGGATTCACGCCGGCGACCCGGTCGAGCGGGGCACGGTCGACCCCGCGGTAAGAGACGCCCTGCAGAAGGCCCACAAAGCCGGCAAGCGGGTCATGTCCATCTGCACGGGCGCGTTCGTGCTCGCCGCGGCCGGGCTGCTGGACGAGCGGCCGGCGACCACGCACTGGTGGTGGGCGGAGCGGTTCAGGGAGTTCTTCCCGCAGGTCAAGCTGGACGCGGATGTGCTGTTCGTCGACGACGGGGACGTGCTGACCAGCGCCGGCGTCGGGGCCGGCATCGACCTCTGCCTGCACGTGGTGCGCACGGACTTCGGCAGCGAGGTGGCCAACCGGGCGGCCCGTCGCAGCGTGGTGCCGCCGTGGCGGGACGGCGGGCAGGCGCAGTACATCGAGCGGCCCCTGCCCCGGCCGGCCGACGCCACCCTCGCCGCCACCCGTTCGTGGGCGGCCGAACGGTTGGATGCGCCGTTGTCGCTGCCGGACCTGGCCGCGCACGCGAATATGAGCGTGCGCACGTTCACCCGGCGGTTTCGCGAGGAGACCGGGGTGAGCCCGGCGCGCTGGCTGCTGCAGCGGCGCGTCGACCATGCGCGGGCCCTGCTGGAGAGCACCGACCTGCCGGTCGAGGTGGTCGCCCGCCGCTCCGGGCTGGGCACCGCGGCCGGGCTGCGCCAGCACCTGCAGGCCACGATCGGCGTCGCCCCGAGCGCATACCGCCGCACGTTCCGGGTTGTGCCGGAGGTCAACGGCGGGTAGGCAGGAGGAGCGATCGCCGTCGATCCCCATCAGGGAGGCAACTGTGCGAAGGCTCATCCCACTCGTTCTGGCCCCGGCGCTGCTCATCCCCGCCTTACCGGCGGCCGCGAGCGCTCCCGCGGTCAACGGACCGACCGCGACCGGCTACGGCGGCGCGGTCGCCAGCGTCGACCCCACCGCCACGGCCGCCGGGCTCAAGGTGCTGCGCGACGGCGGGAACGCGGTCGACGCCGCGCTCGCGGTCGCGGCCACCCTGGGCGTGACCGAGCCGTTCTCGTCCGGCATCGGCGGCGGCGGATTCTTCGTGTACTACGACGCCCGCACCGGCCGTATCTCGACCTTGGACGGCCGGGAGACCGCGCCGCGCTCGATGGGCGAGAAGGCCTTCGTCGACCCGGCCACCGGCGCCGCCCTGCCGTTCCAGGAGGCCCGCGTCAGCGGTCTTTCGGCCGGTGTGCCCGGGTCCCTCGCCACCTGGCAGGAGGCGGCCCGGCGCTGGGGCAGCCGCCCGCTCTCCTCGGCGCTGCGCCCCGCGGCCCAGGTCGCCCGGGACGGCTTCCTGGTCGACCCGACCTTCAACCAGCAGGTCACCGACAACGCGGCCGCGTTCGCGCAGTTCGAGCCGACGGCGAAGCTGTTCCTGCCCGGCGGCGCACCGCCCGCGGTCGGCACCACGCTGCGCAACCCGGACCTGGCCGCCACCTACGACCTCGTCGCGCGGCGCGGCACCGGCGTGTTCTACAACGGCGAGGTCGGCCGGGACATCGTGAGCACCGTGCAGCACCCGCCGGTCGCCGCGAACCCGGGGCAGCCGTGGCAGTACCAGATCCGTCCCGGCGGCATGACGCTGAACGACCTGCGCGCCTATGACGTGCGCAACCCGGCCCCGACGAAGATCTCCTACCGCGGCTACGACGTCTACGGCATGGCCACACCGTCGTCCGGCGGCTCCACCGTCGGCGAGTCGCTGAACATCCTCGAGCGGTCCGACCTGTCCAAACTCGACAAGACCCAGGCGCTGCATCGGTACCTCGAAGCCAGCGCTCTGTCCTTCGCCGACCGCAATCGCTACGTCGGCGACTACACGCCCCGCCGGCTCCTGGACGCGCTGCTGACCGACGGCTTCGCGGGCGAGCGGGCCTGCCAGATCGACCCGGCCAAGGCCCAGGCGAAGCCGGTGCTCCCGGGCAACCCGGACGGGCGCTACGACCGGCACTGCACCACGGCGACCGGCGGCGCGAGCCCGGACAAGGGCCAGTCGACGACCAACCTGACGGTCGCCGACAAGTGGGGCAACGTCGTGGAGTACACGCTCACCATCGAGCAGATCGGCGGCAACGCGATCGTCGTGCCCGGCCGCGGCTTCCTGCTCAACAACGAGCTGACCGACTTCAACTTCACGCCCACCCAGGGCACCGCGCCCGACCCGAACCTGCCCGGCCCCGGCAAGCGGCCGCGCAGTTCGATGGCCCCGACGATCGTCCTGCAGCACGGCAAGCCGTTCCTCGCGGTCGGCTCGCCCGGCGGATCGACGATCATCACGACCGTCCTGCAGATCCTGGTCAACCGGATCGACCTCGGCATGACGCTGCCGCAGGCGGTGGCCGCACCGCGGGCGTCGCAGCGCAACACCGCGTCGGTGACCGCGGAGCCGGCGTTCATCAGCTCGCCGGAGGGGACGGCCCTCGCCGCGCTCGGCCACACGTTCACCCCGATGGCCGAGATCGGTGCGGCCACGGCCATCGAGTTCCTGCCCCACGGCCAGCTCCTGGCCTGCGCCGAGCCGGTCCGCCGCGGCACCGGTTCCGCCGGCACCGTCCGCTAGGCGACGAGCGCCCCGGCTCCCGTTGCGCAGGGGGCCGGGGCTACCGGTTCAGGACCACGAGCAGGCCGATCGCCAGGACGCCGAGCACGCACAGGCTGGCCGCGGCGGCGATGGTGATCAGGACCCACAGCAGCGCGGCCGGCTTGCCCTTCGGCTGGATCAGGACGGGCTCGGCGTCGCGGACGAGCTCCTCGGCGACCTCGGCCGGATCGCCCAGCAGGTCCAGGACGGAGCGGACCTCGACCTCGGTGCCACCCTCGGGCCCGAGCTCGGCCCGCTTGGCCGAGATGTGCTCGGAGAGGCCGGCGAGCAGCTGCGCGCGCTGGTTGGCAGGGACGCCGGCGAGTGCCTGCTCGACGGCGCGGAGATAGTCGTTGACCAGGTCATCGTAGGTGTTCACGCGGGCCTCATCGCGACAATCTCTAACAAACTTTCTGCTCGTGCAAAAATAAACGACATGACCCGCTGGCTCGACGAGGAAGAGCAGGCCGTCTGGCGCGCCTTCTACAGCGCGACCACGCTGCTGATCGACCGGCTCGACCGCGAGCTGCAGCACGACGCCGGCATGCCGCACGCCTACTACGAGATCCTGGTCGTGCTCTCCGAGAGCCCGGCCCGCTCGCTGCGGATGAGTGAGCTGGCGGTCAAGACCCGCTCCTCGCGCAGCCGGCTGTCGCACGCCGTCACCAAGCTCGAGGCCCGCGGGTGGGTCAGGCGCCGCGACTGCGACGACGACAAGCGCGGCCAGTTCGCCGACCTCACCGACGACGGCTTCGAGGCACTCGTCGCCGCGGCGCCGGGGCATGTGGAGACGGTACGGGCGCATTTGTTCGACCCACTCACGCCGCAACAGGTTGAGCAGCTCAAACAGATCAGTGAAGCGATAAGCAGTACCCTCAAAACTTAGTTTGTCAAGGCTTGTAAGGATCTCCATCGGTCGATACGGTGCCCACCTCGCCAGAGAGGTAGGCCCGCCATGCCGTCCGCAAAGCATCTGACGTTAGGCATCCTGACCACGCTCGCCGTGCTGGCCGCGGTGCCGGGGGACAATCCCCGCACACCGGACGTGCCCCAGGAGCCGACCAGCTACTCCGTGACCGGGGTGCCGGAGTGGACGAACGAGCCCTCCATCGCGAGCCTGCTCGACAACGGCCTGCTCGACGGCAACGGCAATGGCAACAAGAAGGCGCAGCGGGCCGAGCAGTTCTACTTCGTGCTGGCCGACCGGTTCGCAGACGGGGACGCCCGCAACAACACCGGCGGGCTGCCCGGTGACCGGCTGAGCACCGGATACGACCCCACGGACAAGGGCTTCTACCACGGCGGCGACCTCAAGGGCGTCATCGACAAGCTGGACTACATCCAGGGCCTGGGCACCACCGCGATCTGGCTCGCGCCGGTGTTCAAGAACAACCCGGTGCAGGGCAGCGGGGCCGACGTCTCGGCCGGCTACCACGGGTACTGGATCACCGACTTCACCCAGATCGACCCGCACTTCGGGACCCGGGACGACCTGAAGGTGCTGACGAAGAAGGCGCACGACCGCGGGATCAAGATCTATCTCGACGTGATCACGAACCACACCGCCGACATCATCCGGTATACGCAGAACCAGTACTCCTACCGCGACAAGACGGACTACCCGTACAAAGACGCCAACGGGAACAAGTTCGACGACCGTAACTATGCCGACGGAACGCACGGATTCCCGCAGGTCAATCTGAACTCGTTCCCCTATACGCCGGTGTTCCCGACGAACGCCGACAAGACCGCGAAGACGCCGGCGTGGCTGAACGACCCGACGATGTATCACAACCGCGGTGACTCGACGTTCAGCGGGGAGAACTCGGAGTACGGCGACTTCTTCGGCCTGGACGACCTGTGGACCGAGCGGCCCGAGGTCGTGCAGGGCATGACGAAGATCTACTCGGACTGGGTCAAGGACAGCGGGATCGACGGGTACCGCATCGACACGACGAAGCACGTCGACATGCCGTTCTGGCCCCAGTTCACCAAGGGCGTCGAGGCGGCCGCGGCCAAGGCCGGCAAGCCCGACTTCTTCATGTTCGGCGAGGTGTACGACGCGAACCCGGCGTTCGACTCGCAGTACGTGCGCAAGGGTCGGCTGCCGGCCACCCTGGACTTCCCGTTCCAGCAGGCCGCGACCGACTTCGTGGCCAGGAGCGGCTCGGGCCAGGAGCTCGCCGACATGTACGCCCAGGACGATCTCTACACCTCGCCGGGGACGAGCGCGCAGTACCTCCCGACGTTCCTCGGCAACCACGACATGGGCCGCATCGGCTACTTCGTCGCCACCGGCGGCACCGACCCGGCCACCCACCTGCGCCGCGACCAGCTCGGGCACGAGCTGATGTTCCTGACCCGGGGCCAGCCCGTCGTCTACTCGGGCGACGAGCAGGGCTTCACCGGCGCCGGCGGGGACAAGGACGCCCGGCAGGACATGTTCGCCACGAAGACGGCGGACTACCTGGACGACGACCTCCTCGGCACCGACACCACCCACGCCACCGCGCACTACGACCCGAACCACCCGATCTACCGGACCATCGCGGGCCTGGCGAACCTGCGCGAGCGCAACCCGGGCCTGCGCCAGGGCGTGCAGGTCACGCGGTACGCCGACCAGAACGTCTTCGCCTTCTCCCGCATCGACCCCGACCAGCGGGTCGAATACATCGTGGCCAGCAACAACGGCCCGGGCACGAAGACGGTCACGATCCCGACGTACATGGCCACGACGACGTTCGACCAGCTCTACCCGTCGACCGGGGCGATCGCGGCCACCGCCGGGGACGGCTCGCTGCAGGTGAACATCCCGGCGCTCACGACGGTGGTGTTCAAGGCCCGCGGCCAGATCAAGAAGGCGACGGCGAAGCCGACGATCACGCTGTCGGTCGACCCCGCGCCGGCCGGCGTGGCCCAGGTCAAGGCCAGCGTCACCGGCGATCCGATGTCCGCCGTCACGTTCGCGGCCAAGGTCGGCGACGGCGCCTGGCAGCTGCTCGGCACCGACAAGGCCGCGCCGTACTCGGCCTCGCACGACCTCGACGGGCTCGCGGCGGGCACGAAGCTCGAGTACAAGGCGGTTGTTCGCGACGCCTCAGGACGTACCAGCGAAACAAAAATCGCGACGAAGGTCGGCACGCCGCCGAGTGCCGCCGCCCCGGACTACGCGGTCGTGCACTACCAGCGGCCGGCCGGCGGGTATGACAACTGGAGCCTGTACGCGTGGGGTGACGTTCAGGACCCGATGACCTGGCCGCAGGGCGCCCCATTTGCCGGAGAGGACTCGTACGGGCGCTTCGCATGGGTCAAGCTGAAGCCGGGGGCCACCAACATGGGGTTCCTGGTGGTCGACGGCAGCGGCGTGAAGGACGTCGAGGCGGACCGCTCGCTCGATCCGACGAAACATCCGGAGATCTGGCTCAAGCAAGGAGATGCGACCATCTACACCTCCCAGGCGGCCGCCACCGGCAGTGTTTCCGTCCACTATGGACGGGCCGACGGCAACTACACCGGATGGGGCCTGCACCTGTGGGGCGATGGCCTCGCCGCCGGCACCGCCACCGACTGGGCCAGCCCGCGCCCGCCGGACGGCACCGACTCGTTCGGCGCCTACTGGCACGTCCCCGTCTCCGACCCGAGCAAACCGGTGAACTTCATCGTGCACAACGGCGACACGAAAGACCCCGGCCCGGACCAGTCCGTGCTGCCCAGCACCCAGGGTGAGGCCTGGGTGCGCTCCGGCGAGGCGACCGTGCACCCGACCCGGGCCGCGGCCGAGCACACCGCGGTGCTGCACTACCGGCGCCCGGCCGGCGACTACGACGGCTGGGGGCTGCACGTCTGGACCGGCGCCGCGACCGGCACCGACTGGGGCAGCCCGCTCCAGCCGTCCGGCACCGACGCGTTCGGCAAGACGTTCACCGTGCCGCTGGCCGCGAACGCACCCCTGCTCAACTACATCGTGCACAAGGGCGACACCAAGGACCTGCCGTCCGACCAGGCGCTGGACCTCGTCACCGTCGGGCACGAGGTGTGGATCCTGTCGGGGGTGGAGAAGTACCTCCTGCCGATCCCGGCCCAGGGCACCCCCGACACCGACGTCGACCAGGCGAAGGCGGTCTGGATCGACCGCAGCACGGTCGCGTGGCGGGCCGGGCCGACCGACGGGCACAGCTACGAGCTGTGGTCGGCGCCGGCCGGCGGGCTCAAGGTCGTCGACGGGCAGGTGATCGGCAACGGCACCAAGCTCGCCATGAGCGCCGTGCCGGGCAACCTGACCGAGACGCAACGGGCGAAGTTTCCGCACTTGTGGGCATACCAGACCTTCCATGTCAACGGCGATCGGGACGCCTTCACCGCCGCCCTGCGCGGGCAGGTGGTGGCCGTGGAGCGGGACGGCTCGGGGCAGGTCACCGAGGCGACCGGCGTCCAGCTGGCGGGGGCCCTCGACGACCTCTACGGCGCGGCCCTCAGCGCGAAGCTCGGGCCCACCTTCGACGGTGGAAAGCCTGGTGTGAGCGTGTGGGCGCCGACGGCTCAGAACGTTTCCCTGGAGCTGTACCGCGATCTCCAGCAGCCGCCGCAGGTCATCGCGATGCGCCGGGACGAGCGGACCGGCGTGTGGTCCGCGACCGGCGACAAGGGCTGGAAGAACCTCTACTACAAGTTCCGGGTCACGGCCTACCAGCCGGCGGTGCACGCGGTCACCACGGCCGCCGTCACCGACCCCTACTCCGTCTCGCTGGCCGCCTACGGCACGCACAGCCAGCTGGTGGATCTCGGCGACCCGGGCCTGCGCCCGGGCGGCTGGAGCGACCTGCGCAAGCCGCCGGCTCCCAACCGGCCGCAGATCCAGGAGCTGTCGGTCCGAGACTTCTCGATCGCCGACACCACCGTGCCGGCCGCGCAGCGCGGGACCTATCTGGCCTTCACGCAGTCGCAGTCGGCCGGCATGCGACACCTGAAGGAGCTGGCCCAGGCCGGCACCTCCTACGTGCACCTGCTGCCGGTCTTCGACATCTCCACGATCCCCGAGGTCCGCGCCGACCAGGCCCAGCCGCCGTGCGACCTGGCCGCGCTGCCGCCGGACTCCCCGCAGCAGCAGGCCTGCATCGCGCAGATCGCCGACCGGGACGGCTACAACTGGGGCTACGACCCGTTCCACTACAACGCGCCCGAGGGCTCCTACGCGACCGACCCGCAGGGCACCCCGCGGATCACGCAGTTCCGCCAGATGGTCGCCGGGCTCAACAACGCGGGCCTGCGCGTGGTCATGGACGTCGTCTACAACCACACGACCGCGGCCGGTACCGACCAATACTCGGTCCTCGACCAGATCGTGCCCGGCTACTACCAGCGGCTGCTCGACGACGGCACCGTCGCCAACTCCACGTGCTGCGCCAACACCGCGCCCGAGAACGCGATGATGGGCAAGCTCGTCGTCGACTCGATCGTGCAGTGGGCCAAGCAGTACAAGGTGGACGGCTTCCGGTTCGATCTGATGGGTCACCACCCGAAGGCCAACATCATGGCCGTGCGGGCCGCCCTCGACCAGCTCACCGTGGCGAAGGACGGCGTCGACGGCAAGAAGATCATCCTCTACGGCGAGGGCTGGAACTTCGGCGAGGTCGCCGGGGACGCCCGGTTCGTGCAGGCCACCCAGGCCAACATGGCCGGCACCGGGGTCGGGACCTTCAACGACCGGCTCCGCGACGCGGTCCGGGGCGGCGGCCCGTTCGACGGCAACCCGCGCATCCAGGGCTTCGCCACCGGGCTCTACACCGACCCCAACGGCGACACCGCCAACGGCACCGCGGCCGAGCAGCGCACCCGGCTCCTGCACTACCAGGACCTGATCCAGGTCGGGCTGACCGGCAACCTGGCCGCCTACGAGTTCACCGACTCGACCGGGCACCGGGTCACCGGCGCGCAGGTCGACTACAACGGCTCGCCGGCCGGATACACGCGGTCGCCGAGCGAGGCGGTGACCTACGTCGACGCCCACGACAACGAGATCCTCTACGACACGATGGCCTTCAAGCTGCCCGCCGGCACCACCGCCGAGCAGCGGGCCCGGATGCAGGTCCTGGCGCTGGCCACGACGATCTTCGGGCAGGGCGTCGGCTTCGTCACGGCCGGCTCGGACCGGCTGCGCTCCAAGTCGCTCGACCGCAACTCGTTCAACTCCGGCGACTGGTTCAACCAGATCCGCTGGAACTGTGCCGACGGCAACGGCTTCGGCGCCGGACTCCCACCGGCGGCCGACAACCAGGACAAGTGGCCGTATGCGCAGCCGCTGCTGGCCAACCCGGCGCTGGTGCCGGGCTGCGCGGCCATCGACCTGGCCGCCGCGCGCTTCCAGGAGCTGCTGCGCATCCGGGCCGGCTCCCCGGTGTTCGCCCTCGGCACGGCGGCCCAGGTCCAGCAGCGGCTGAGCTTCCCGCTGTCGGGCGCGCAGGCCACTCCCGGCGTGATCACCATGGTGCTCGACGCCCGCGGCCTCGACGGGCACTGGAGGTCGCTGGTGGTCGTGTTCAACGCCGGTGCGGTCGCGACGACCCAGACGGTCGCGGCGTATCGGGGTGCCCACGTGTCGCTCCACCCGGTGCAGGCGGCGTCGGCCGACCCGGTGGCGCGGCAGTCCACCTTCGATGGTGCGCACGGATCGTTCACAGTCCCGGCACGGACGGTGGCGGTGTTCGTGGAGGAGTGAAATCCGGCCGCCGGGGTACCAATCCCCGCATGAGTCGATACCGCAACCGGGTCCTGAAGGCGACGGCCGCGATGTGGCTGCTCGTCCTGCTCGCCGACGCCGGCTGGGTGGCGAGCTCGCGCACGGCCTTGACCGCGGCGACGGTCCTGGCCGTCTGCGTGGTGCTGTCCGGGGTGCTGTTCTACAAGTTCATGCAGAACCTGCGCGACAGCGAGCCGCTCCCGGCGCGAATCCCTCGCAACGACCGTTCCTCGTGAGGACCGTCCCTCGTAACGACCGCCGCGGTTGATCGGCGAAAGCTTCGCTTAACCGTCGCAAAAGGCTCAACCGGGTCCCGCCGCTGCCGTTGGGACTCATGTGAAGTCGCTCGTGGCCGCGTTGCTCATCGGTGGCGCGGCCCTCGGGCCGACGCCGCCGCCCGGGCCGCCACTGCCCGGGCCGCCGCCCATTCTGGAGCCCGTCGGACCCTCCCCGACGCTGCCCGACCTGACCGGTCCGGCGACGCTTCCGCCGCTCACGACGCCCGTGGCGCCGAGCGGACGGCCGGTGTCGTCCGCGGCCGCTCCGGTGTTTTCGAGCCCGCCGGCCGGCCCGAGCGCGATCTCCCCGACGCCGGCCGCAGTGGAAGTGTCATCGCGCGACTCCACCCCGTGGATCCTCGGCGGAGGGGCCCTTGTGCTCGTCGGAGCCGGTATTTGGGTCATTGTGCGACGCCGTCGTCACGCTTAGTCACAAATACTCAGACGTTCGGCTAAGGACCCTTTAGGGATTCAACCTCTTCCAGTAGCGTGCCTGATCGTGTTCCGTAATGGATCCGACTCTGGCGCTGCGGCGCTGGAGCGCTCTCAGCGGCACGCTCCGTATTGGAGACGCTACTTTTAGGAGGCCAGGCGGTGGCAGGCAGCGGCCCCTCCCGCGCCCCGGTTCCGCGTCACAGCGTCAGCTCCGGTGGCCCGATCCGCCGTGCGGCGGGCACCGACACGTCTGTTGCCGGGCACCGCCGGGGCGGTGGTCCGCGCTCGGGCCTGCTCCGGTCCGTCCGCGCGCAGCTCCTGGCGCCGATCATCGTCGCGATGGTCGGCCTCTTCGTCCTCGGTGGCATCCAGGTCACCAACGCGGTCAACTCGGCCCGCGACGCCGGCAACGCCCGGACCCTGAGCATCACCGCCACCAGCGCGGTGCTCTTCGTCCACGAGATCGAGCGTGAGCTGGCCGAGACCGCCGCGCTCCGCCAGCGCGGTGGCACGAGCGGTGCCGCCCTGGTCACCGCCCAGCGGGCGCGCACCGACCAGGCCGCGTCGCGGTTCTTCGCCGACGCCGCCCGGGCCGTCGACGCCGTGCCCGCCCTGTCCGATCGGGTGCGCGTGGCCGGCGAGAACTACGGCCAGCTCGGCTTCACCCGGGCCTCCATCGACAACGGCACCGCCACGATGGTCCTCGTCACCGACGTCGTCTACGGCGGCCTGGCCGACGCACTGCTCACGGTCGCCGACGCGGTCCCCGGCCAGATCGAGGACATCGAGCTGTCCAACGCGGCCCGGGCGCTGGCCTCCAGCGCATTCATCGAGCACTACGCCGCCGTCGAGCGCGACCTGCTGCGGACCATCTTCAGCCGCGGCAACCTGCAGCCCGGCGACCTCGGCAACCTGGCCCTGATCGAAGGCGCCAAGGGCCAGCGCGAGGCCGAGTTCCGCCGGGTCGCAACGGACCAACAGCGGCAGTTGTACTCCAACGAGGTGCGCGGCACCGACGTCGACACGGCCGACGGCATGACCGCCAAGGTGCGCGATGCCGAGCGGGACGCGGCCGGTCTCAAGGTCGACGCCGACGCCTGGTTCGTCGCCCAGAGCGGCGTGATCCGCCGGGTCAGCATCGTCTCCGTCGAGATCGCCGACAACCTCGACATCCGGGCCGACCAGGTCGCCGTCGGCGCCTCCCGGCGGGCCTGGGCCACCGGTATCCTCACCGTCCTGCTCGCCCTCGGCGCGCTGGCCATCGCCATCGTCCTGGCCGTGCGCACCGCCCGCCGACTCAACTCGCTGCGCGGGGCCGCCCTGCAGGTGGCCCGGCGCGACCTGCCCGACGCGATCAACGCCGTCTCGGCCGGCTCGTCCGCGCCGGCCCCCTCGCTCATGGAGGGCGGCCAGACCGCGGCCGAGGTCACCCGGGGCATCGCCGCGCTCAACGACGAGGTCGGCCAGGTGGCCGAGGCGTTCAGCACGGTGCACCGCACCGCCCTGCGCCTCGCCGGTGAGCAGGCCGAGCTGCGCGTCGACGTCGGCCGCATGGCCGAGGTCCTGGCCCGGCGCATCCGTACCCTCATCACCCGCCAGCTGCGGCTGCTCGACGAGTTCGAGCGCGACGAGACCGACCCGGACGTCCTGGCCCGGCTCTTCGCCCTCGACCACCTGGCCGCCCGCCTGCGCCGCAACGGGGAGAACCTGCTGGTCCTCTCCGGCGGCGAGCCCGGCCGCCCGCAGACCAAGGCCGTCGGGCTCGGCGCGGTCATCACCGCGGCCGCGTCCGAGATCGAGGACTTCGCCCGGGTCGAGTTCCAGCCGGCCGACCTGGCCATCGCCGGCCCCGTCGTCGGCGACCTCGTCCACCTGCTGGCCGAGCTGCTGGAGAACGCGACCGCCTTCTCGCCGCCGACCGAGCCGGTCACCGTCGACGCCCGGGCCACCACCGACGGCGCCCTGATCCGGGTCCACGACCAGGGCATCGGCATCCTTCCGGCCCGGCTGGCGGAGATCAACTCCCGGCTGGCCGTGCCGAGCGTCCTGTCCAGTGCCGCCGCCGGCACCATGGGCCTGCACGTGGTCTCCCACCTCGCGGCCCGCCACGGCATCCGGGTCCAGCTCCACGCGAACGGGTCCGGCACGGTCGCCTACGTGGCCCTGCCGCACCGGCTCCTGGACACCGTCAGCGCCCTGCCGACGGGCCGGTCCGCCCCGACCGAGACGATCCCGGCGGTGCAGCCGCCGCCGAGCCGGCCGGTGCAGGTGCCCTCCACGGTCGGCGCCCCGATCGGCCGCCCGGAGCCGCAGCTCGCCCAGCCGCAATACGCCTCGGCGCAGATTCCGCAGCAGCGCCGCCCCGAGCCGGCCGCGGCGCCGGTGCCGGTCGCCGCCGGTCCGTCAGCTGGAGGCGTGGCGCCTTGGTTCCGTCCCTACTTGAGTGGCAACAACGGCGCCGGCGGTTCCACCCCGCCGCCGACGACGAGCCGGGTCCAGCCGGGCGGAAACACCCCGCCGCGCGGCGTGGCCCAGGTGGCCGCCACCCCACCGGCGAACCCGCCGGTCCGGCCGCCGCAGTACAGCGCGCAAACCACCTGGGGATCCCCCGGCACATGGCCGCCACGCCCGGGGAGCCCGTCCTCCAGTGCCGGAGGTGGCTCGATGTCGGAGCAGGACCAGAATCTTCCTCGCCGTCGCCCCGGCGCCCAGTTGCTGCCGGAAACCACCGAACCACCCGCCGAGAGCCGCAAAGCCGCGGCGGTCGACCCGGAGCAGATCCGGTCCCGGCTGTCCGCGTTCGCCGAGGGAGTCTCGGCGGCCGGACGACGCAACACCAGCACCGCAATAGGGCAGAGCAGTACCCCAGGGAACAAGGAATCATGATGTCTCAACAACCGCACGGCGCCGGGCAGCTCGACTGGCTGATGGTGAGCTTCGCGCGTCAGGTGCCGGACGTGGCACACGCCATCACCGTGTCCGGCGACGGGCTGCGCCTGGCCGCGTCGGCCGACCTCCCGATCGACCAGGCCGACCATCTCGCGGCCGTGATCAGTGGCCTGGCCAGCCTGGTCTTCGGCGCGGCCCGGGTCATGCAGGCCGGCCACGTGCGGCAGACCATCGTCGACATGGACGGCGGCGTCATGATCGTGATGTCCGTCGGCGACCGGGCCCTGCTCGGCGTGCTGGCGGCGCCCGGCTGTGACCTGGGCCAGGTCGGTTACGAGACGGCCATGCTGGTCCACCGCGTCGCCGACGCGCTCGACCCCCTGCCGCGCGACGCGTTGTCCCGCTGATCCCCCCTTTTGAGAAGGCCCGTGTGATTATCCGGAAGTTAGCGCTCGCGCTGGTGGCGGTCCTGGCCGTCACCGGCTGCGCCAGCTCGATCCAGCGCCCGGGCGCCGGTCTGTGGCACGGCGGCCGTCTCTTCGTCGCCACCGGCAACACGACCGGTGTCTACTACTCGATCGGCGGCGGCCTGGCCGACCTGATCACCAAGCACGTCAAGGGCTACGAGGCCCGGGCCGAGGCCACCGGCGCGTCCGGTGAGAACATCCAGCGGGTCGCGACCGGCGACATGGACGTCGCGTTCACGATCGCCGACACCGCCGCCGACGCCTACGCGGGCAAGGGCGCGTTCGACGGCCGGCCGCAGAAGGTGGTCGCCCTGGCCCGGATCTACCAGAGCTACGTGCAGCTGGTGGTCCGCAAGTCGGCGGGCATCACGAAATTCGCCGACCTGCGCGGCAAGCGCGTCTCCACGGGCTCGTTGGGCTCCGGCGCCGACACTGCGGCCGGCCGGGTCCTGGCCGCCGGCGGGCTCAACCCCGACACCGACGTGATCCGCCAGCGCCTGTCGCTGCCGGAGACGACCAAGGGCATGCAGAGCGGCACCACCGACGCGCTGTTCTTCGTCGGCGGCGTGCCCACCCCGGGCATCGCCGACATGCTCAGCAGCGCGCCCAACGCCTACACGGTCCTGCCGCTCAACGCCCTGGTGCAGCCACTGCAGGCCAAGTACGGCCCGGTCTACGGCACCGGCAAGATCCCCAAGGACAAATACAACACGCCGGGCGACGTCGATACGATCACGATCGGCAACTTCATCGTGGTCTCGCCCGACATGCCCGAGCAGCTCGCGCACGATCTGACCAAGGTTCTGTTCGACTACCAGACCGAGCTCAGCCACGTACACCCCGAGGGCGGCAACTTCGACAAGGGCGCCGCGCCGCAGACCGACCCGATCCCCCTTCATCCGGGTGCGGCCCGCTACTACAGCGCTGGTTAGCGACGTTATGGATCTCTCATTCGATCCAAGAGACTAGGGCGGTCATGCCGGCGTGATGTCAGGATTGCGCCGTGACCGCCCCCCAGCAAAACCTCGTTCACCTGGATGACATCCGCGACGCCGCCGCGCGGATCTCCGGGCTCGTGGTGCGCACCCCGCTGCTACCCAGCCCCTGGGCCGAGGAGCTGTGGCTCAAACCCGAGAGCCTCCAGCCGATCGGCGCGTTCAAACTCCGTGGCGCCACCAACGCGCTGCACCGCCTCGACCTCGAGCGCCGCCGCACCGGCGTGGTCACCCACTCCTCCGGCAATCACGGCCAGGCGCTGGCCTACGCGGGTCGGGCGCTGGGCGTGCCGGTCACGGTCGTCATGCCCGACGTCTCCACCCCGCTGAAGATCGAGGCGACGCGTGGCTATGGCGCCGAGGTCATCCTGGTGCCGCAGTCGCAGCGCGAAGTTCAGGCCCGGCAGCTGGTCGAGGAGCGCGGCCTGACCCTGATCCCGCCCTACGACCACGCGGACATCATCGCCGGCCAGGGCACCGTCGGCCTGGAGATCTTCGAGGATCTCTCCAGCGTCGACGTGGTCGTCGTCCCGGTCGGCGGCGGCGGCCTCTCATCGGGCGTGGCGACGGCGGTCAAATCGCTGGCCCCGCACGTGGCCGTCATCGGCGTGGAGCCGGCGGTCGCCGCCGACGCGGCCGAGAGCCTCGCGGCCGGCATGGTCCGGGTATGGCCGGAGGCCCGGATGCTGAGCACGGTCGCCGACGGCCTGCGCACGCCGCTGTCCGAGCTGACCCTGGCCCACCTGTCGACCTACCTGGACGCGATCGTGACCGTCAGCGAGGAGGAAATCCTCGACACGGTTGGCACGCTGGCCCGCAAGGCCCGCCTGATCGTCGAGCCGAGCGGCGCCGTGGCCACCGCCGCCGTCCTCCACCGCCGCGACGAACTCCCGGCCGGCCGCACGGTAGCCGTGATCAGCGGCGGCAACATCGCCCCTGAGCTGGCCGCGAAGCTGTTCGCCTGAGGTTATCCACAGCCTGTGTGTAATGCCTGTGTGGATCCACACAGTCACCCATAGCATCGACACTCGTTCCGCGTTCCGATGTCCGAAATATCGGATATATTTGGCAGCGGGCTGCGAAAACGAGCAGACCGCTGCGGTCCGACCGACCTTCTGACGCCGCAGGTAGGGCGGTATTCGCCGCCGTTATCCACAGCCAGATGGGGCGTTATCCACGGGTTGTCCACAGGTCCTTGTCCACAGCCTGTGGACAACTTGACATCAGGACGGCTCGGAGGTGCGGCCGGGGGAGAGCCGGTCTTCCGGGTCCAGGGCCAGCTTGAGCCGGGCGGCGGTGGCCGGGAGGGGCTCGGGGCCGTGTGTCTCGACCAGTTCGCGCAGGTCGAGAGGGGCGCGCAGGAGCGTGCAGCCGCCGCCTCCGCGGGCCAGGAGGACCGTGCGGGCGGCGGTCAGCATGCCGTCCAGGCGCTCCGGCGTGATCGTGTCCGGCAGTGCCACGTGGGCCACGCCCAACCCCACCGAGCCGCGGACCGGCACCGGGCCGCCGGCGGCGTCGCGCAGGGCGTAGACCACGGCGAACAGTTCGCTCGAGCGGCCCCAGATCTTCAAGGCCACGTCGTCGGTGCCGAAGGGGTAGCGGCCCCACCAGGCCGGGGGAAGGGACTCCACCGTCGCACCGCCGCCCAGGAGTTTGGCGGCGGACTCGGCGCGGTGGGCCACGTAGGCGGCGTCGCCCTCGAACAGGGCAGCCAGCTCGGACGGGCGGGGTGCGGTGCCGGCGAACGCTCCGGGCAGATCGGCCTCGATCGCGGCCGGCTCCAAGGGCGAGGCGACCAGAGCCTCGGTGAGCCGCTGGACCTCGCGGGGCGTCGACACCGGGCGGACCACCCACGCCCGGGCGGCCGGCAGCGGCTCCAGGCGGACCGTCGCCTCGGTGATGACGCCGAGGGTGCCGTAGGAGCCGCAGACGTACCTCGCCAGGTCATAGCCGTCGACCGTGCGGGTCAGGCTGCCCTCGTCCAGCGCCACCTGCACGCCGGTGACCAGGTCGCGAGGTGCGCCGAAGCGGTGGCGGAGCGGGCCGGCCTCGTTGGTGGCCAGGATGCCACCCAAGGTCGCTCCGGGGGAGCCGACGTCCAGTGGGAGGCGGCGCCGCTCCTTCATGAGGGCGGCCCGCAGCGCGCGCAGTGAGGTGCCGGCGGCGATCGTGGCGCTGTGCCCGTCGGGCTCCATCGCCAGGACGCCGGTCAGGCGGCCCACGTCCAGCAGGACGTCGGCGTGGGTCGGCGGGGCGCCCCAGTCGAGCTTGGTGCCGGCGCCGGTGGGGAGGACCGACAGGCCCTCGGTCGCCGTGAAGCGCAGGACCGCGGCCACCGCGTCGGCGTCGGCCGGCTCGGCCACCCAGCCGACGGGCACACCGTCGACGGTGTCGGCCGGGCCCGCCTCCCACGCGTGGTCCGGGCCGCACGCCGCCGCCAACGCCTCGATCACCGTCACCGCTAATCCCGCTTCCCTGCTCACCGGCGGGTGCGTAAGCACTCGCCGCGGCCACTGTGGACGTGGGGAAGACCGGTCGCTGGGTTTCGCGGCAGCCTGGACGAGGACGACATGATCCAGGCTTTCCCAATGACACGCTCGAATAAGGTCGAGCGCCGGTCGGATGCACATGGTGCACCAACCGACACCGAACATGTGTTCGAAAGCCTATGGTGTCGGACGCCCGGCCGCAAGCCCGCCGGCCGACTACGACAGTCGCAGGACCTGCTTCAGGAAGGCCGCGCGGTCAGTGGCGGCGGCGGCGAACGCGGCCAGGTCGTGGCCGGTCGGGTAGTCCTTGCGCTGCTTGGCCCCGGCGACGGCGGTGGTCAGCTCGGCCCGCTCGGCCTCGGGCACGACGGTGTCCTGCTGGCCGAACTGGAGCAGGACCGAGCGCTTGCCGCCGGCGGCGACGTAGGGGCCGGCGTCGAAGCGGGACAGCGAGTCCAGGTAGGCGTGCCAGTCCGTTGGCACCTTCTGCTTGACCATCCACCGGGAGAACCGGCTGGAGCCACTGGCCAGCACCGCGCCGGTGATCCGGGACTCGAGGCCGAGCAGGACCGCGCCGAGCGCCGCGCCGGAGTGGTGCCCGGCGTAGCCGACCCGGGTCCCGTCCGCGTCGCTGCGCCGGATGAGCAGGTCGAACGCGCGGCGCTGGGCGACGACGGCGCCGGCCAGCACCTTGGCGTCGGCGGCCGGGTCGCCGGTCGGCTTGATGGGCAGGCTGGGGATCATGACGAGGGCCTTCATCTTGGCGATCGCCGTGGCCTCGGCCAGGAGCTTGTCGCGGTCGCCGTCGGGGCCGGTGCCCATGACGATCGCCGGCATCCGCAGCGTGTCGCCGGGGATGTCGGCGCTCACGACGTAGGCCGGGATCTCATCGTTGCCGCGCGTGTCGGAGTAGGTGATGTCCTCGAGGATCACCCCGTCGCCGGTGCGCTTGTCGGTGAGCTGCGCGTTGAGCGTGGAGCCCTTGTCGTAGTTGTAGAGCTTCTTGAGCTCCGCGAGCGCGACGGGCGGCGGGACATACCCCGAGGGGTCGAACGTCGACGCCGCCTGCGGCTCGGTGCTCGGCGAGGCTGAACCCCCCGCCGCGGACCCACTCCCCGCAGGTGGTGTCGTCGACGACCCCTCGGAGCACGCCTGGACCAGCATTGCTGCCAGCCCGGTCACCCCGATGTGCAACACCCCACGACGCCGCACCGGCATCCCTCCGTGGTCTCGCCCGAACTACGAGACCCTGACGGTACCGGCGTCGCTCTCTCTGAATGGACAGACCTCCAAATGACGCGCCTGGTTGCGTCCTTCCGAGAACAGGTATCCGGCGGTTGAGGTAAGTAGAGTCTGGTCGTGTGACGACCGAACAGCCGCCCGCGGCCAAACGGGTCCCGCACGAGCGGGTCCACCACGGCGACACCGTGGCCGACGAATACTTCTGGCTCCAGGATCGCGACGACCCGGACACGGTCGCCTACCTGGAGGCCGAGAACGCGTTCACGGCCGCGGCGACCGCGCACCTGGAGCCGCTGCGCGAGACGCTGTTCAACGAGATCAAGTCGCGGACCAAGGAGAGCGACCTCTCGGTCCCGACCCGCAAGGGCGGCTATTGGTACTACACCCGCACCGAAGAAGGCCGCCAGTACGGCATCCACTGCCGGGTCCGCGCCGCCGAGGGCCGCACCGCTCCCCCGGAGATCGGCGACGGCACACCGCTGCCCGGCGAGGAGATCCTGCTCGACGGCAACCTGCTCGCCGGCGACTCGGAGTACTTTGCGCTCGGCACGTCCGACCTGAGCGTCGACGGCAATCTGCTGGCCTACAGCACCGACCTCTCCGGCGACGAGCGCTTCACGCTGAGGATCCGCGACCTGCGCACCGGCGCCGACCTCCCGGACGTCATCGAGAACGTGTTCTACGGCTCGGCCTGGTCGGCGGACGGCTCGACGCTGTTCTACACGACGGTCGACGAGGCCTGGCGGCCGTATCGCGTCTGGCGGCATGCGGTGGGCACGGACGGTACCAATGAAGACGCCATTGTCTTTGAGGAGCCGGACGAGCGCTTCTGGGTCGGCGTCGAACTGACCCGCTCGGAGCGCTTCCTGCTGATCGACGTCACCTCCAAGGTCACGAGCGAGGTGCTGGTCATCCCGGCCGACGAGCCGCTGACCCGGCCGCGCTCGATCGCGCCGCGGCGGCAGGGCGTCGAGTATTCCGTCGAGCACCACGGCCACCGCTTCCTGATCCTGCACAACGACGGCGCCGAGGACTTCGCGCTGTCCTACACGTCGGTCGACGCCCCGGGCGGCTGGACCAGCCTCATCGAGCACGAGCCGGGCACGCGGCTGCTGCAGGTCGACGCGTTCAGCGGGCACCTGGTCGTCTCGCTGCGCCGGGACGGGCTGACCGGCATCCGGGTGGTGCCGCTGCAGGGTTCGGCGCCGTATGACATCACCTTTCCCGAGCCGCTGTACTCGGTGGGGCCGGAGAACAACCTCGAGTACGACACCACGTCCTTCCGCCTGCACTACAACTCGATGGTCACCCCGGACTCGGTGTTCGACTGCAACCTCGACAGCGGCGAGCTGACGCTGCGCAAGCAGAAGCCCGTGCTCGGCGGCTTCGACGCGACCCGCTACGAGCAGTTCCGCGAGTGGGCGGTCGCCGACGACGGCACCCGGGTGCCGATCTCGATCGTGGCCCGCAAGGGCACCCCGCGCGACGGCTCCGCCCCGGCGATCCTGTACGGCTACGGCTCCTACGAGTCCTCGACGGACCCGTGGTTCTCGATCCCGCGGCTGTCCCTGCTCGACCGCGGCGTCATCTTCGCCATCGCCCACATCCGCGGCGGCGGGGAGATGGGCCGGCGCTGGTATGAAGAGGGCAAGCTGCTGGCCAAGAAGAACACGTTCACCGACTTCATCGCCTGCGCCCAGCACATGGTGAAGGCCGGCTGGAGCGCGCCGGACCGCCTGGTGGCCCGCGGCGGCTCGGCCGGCGGCCTGCTCATGGGCGCGGTGGCCAACCTGGCCCCCGACGCGTTCGGCGGGATCGTGGCCCAGGTGCCGTTCGTCGACGCGCTCAACACGATCCTCGACCCGTCGCTGCCGCTGACGGTGACGGAGTGGGAGGAGTGGGGCAACCCGCTGGCCGACGCCGAGGTCTACGCGTACATGAAGTCGTACACCCCGTACGAGAACCTGGCCGCGGTGCAGTACCCGCCGATCCTGGCCGTGACCAGCCTCAACGACACCAGGGTCCTGTCACACGAGCCGGCCAAGTGGGTGGCCCGCCTCCGTGCGCTCTCCCCGTCGACGAAGGTCCTGCTCAAGACCGAGATGGGCGCCGGGCACGGCGGGCGGAGCGGCCGTTACGACGCGTGGCGCGAGGAGGCGTTCGTCGCGGCCTGGCTGCTCGACCAGGTCGGCAAGGCCTGACGATCGCTGGGGAGGTCCGCCCTTGCGGGCCTCTCCAGCTCCGTCCACACCACGAGCTGGTCGGCGCCGTCGACCTGAACGGTGTATCGCCGCGACGGAATCTCGATGAAGCCGAAGCGCTTGTGCAGGGCGATGACCGGCTTGTTCCAGGCCAGGGTGCGGCCCCCGAACGCACGCAGACCCATCTCCTCGAAGGCGTAGGAGACGGCCGCTTTTTCCAGCTCCATCCAGGCCGGAAGGAGTTCGCCGCGGGCTTCCAGACCGTCGACGTCAAGGAAGAAGCCCCATTCGGCGGTACCGCCAAAAGGATCGTGGTCGTTGAAAGTGACGACTCCGGAGTCATTGCCGCGGTAGTCGAAGATGAGCACGCGCCGGGCCGGGTCGGACTGGACGTTGCTCCACCACTGGGCGTGGCCTTCCGGCGTGATGTACGCCGTGTGAATGCTCGCGCCCCGCGTCTTGGGATGGTTGCGCCAGGTGCGAATCATCTCCACGTCGGACTCGCGCGCCGCACGTAGCACCCCGGGACCTCCTAGGTCGTTGAACCCAGTGTTCGTCCCGTACAACGATAGGACCGCCGATGAGCAACCTCGACCGCCTCCGCGTCGCGTTCCGTACGGCGCTGGGACTGCCGGAGGACCTCGACGTCGACCGGCTGGAGTACCGCGGCATCGAGCAGTGGGACTCCCTCGCCCACCTGCAGCTGGTCGCCGAGATCGAGGACGCCTTCGACGTCATGATCGACACCGATGAGGTCATCGACCTGAGCTCGTTCGACAAGGCCGTCGAGATCCTGGGGAAGCACGACGTTGCGCTCGCCCACTGAGGCCGCGCGGGTCGCGCTGGTCACCGGCTCCTCCCGCGGCATCGGCCGGGCCATCGCGGCCGCACTCGCCGACGACGGCTACGAACTCGTGCTGCACGGCCGCGAGGAGGGTTCGGCCAAAGCCACGGCCGAGGCGATTCCCGGCGACCACCTGCTCGTGCACGGCGACGTGAGCCGGCCCGAGGACGTGGCCGCCATGGTGCGGGCCGTCTTCGAGCGCCACCGCCGCCTCGACGCGCTGGTCGTCAACGCCGGCGTGCACGAGGCCGGGCTGCTCGGGATGATGGGCGCCGAGGCGGTGGACCGGCTGTTCGCGGTCAACGCGGCCGGCGCCGCACACACCCTGCAGGCGGCGGTCAAGCTGCTTCGGCGCGGTACCGCCCCCGCCGTTGTGCTGCTGGCCTCCGTCATGGGCACCTCCGGGGCCCCCGGCCAGGCCGTCTACGGCGCGGCCAAGGCGGCCGTCGCCGGACTCGCGCGGGCCGCCGCCAAGGAGCTCGGGCCCGCCGGCATCCGGGTCAACGCGGTCGCACCGGGGTTCGTCGAGACCGACATGCTGGCCTCGCTCGACGCGGCCGGCCGGGCCGAACGGATCGCCGCGACCCCGCTGCGCCGCCTGGGCCGCCCGGAGGAGGTGGCCGACGTGGTCGCGTTCCTGCTCTCGACGCAGGCCCGGTTCGTCACCGGCCAGGTGATCGGCGTCGACGGCGGGGTGGTCGTGTGACCGCGCTGCTGCACCCGAACGCCCGAGTCATCGACGCCGCCACCGGGGACGTGGTGCGGGACCTGGTCCGGCCCGCGCTGTTCGACGGCGTGCCGCCGGGCGTGGTGTTCCTGCGCATGCCGACCGGCGTCGAGTCCGTGGTCCGCTATGTGACCGCGTTCGAGACCGGCCGGCCGGTGGCGCTGCTCGACCCCGGGCTCTCTGACGAGACGCTGCTGGAGTTCGTCGACCGGTTCGAGCCCGCCGCGGTCCTCGGGCCCCTGGGCGACGAGGTCCCGAAGCGCTATCAGCTGGTCGGCGGCGCCTGGGTGCGCGAGGCCCCGTCGGAGACCGCGCCGCACCCGGACCTGGCCGTGCTACTGGCCACCTCCGGCTCGACCGGCGACCCGAAGCTCGTCCGGCTCTCCCGCCGCGCCGTCCTGGCCAACGCCGACTCGATCATCGAGGCGCTCGGCATCACCGGGGCCGAGGTGGCGATCAGCGCGCTGCCGTTCTACTACAGCTACGGCATGTCGGTGCTCAACACCCACCTGGCCGCCGGAGCCACCCTCGTCGTCGAGGCCGAGGGGCTGCTCGGGCGTGGCTTCTGGCCCGCCATCGACGAGTTCGGAGTGACGTCGCTGGCGCTCGTTCCCTCGCAGTACGAGATGCTGGTCCGCTTGCGCTTCAACCCGGGCCGCCACCCGGCGCTGCGCACGCTCACCCAGGCCGGTGGCCGGCTGCGCCCGGAGCTCGTGCGCGACTTCCACGAGCGGATGGCGTCCGTCGATGGCCGGCTGTTCGTCATGTACGGCCAGACGGAGGCGGCCCCGCGCCTCACCACGCTCCCGGCCGGGCGGCTCGGGGAGAAGCTCGGCTCGGTCGGTCCGGCGGTCCCGGGCGGGCGGCTGAGCATCCGGCTCGCGGACGGTACCGAGACGACCGCGCCGGATGTCTCCGGTGAGGTGCTGTATCGCGGCCCCAACGTCATGCTCGGCTACGCGGAAACCGCCGCCGACCTGGCGCACGGCGATGTCGCCGGTGGCCTGCTCGTCACCGGGGATCTGGGCCATCTCGACAGTGATGGATTCCTGTTCCTGGAAGGCCGGCTCAAACGGTTCGGCAAGGTCTTCGGGGTCCGGCTCAACCTGGACGATGTTGAACGGATGCTGCCGGTTCCGGCGGCTGCGGTTGCTTTTGATGACGGAATTTTGGTCTTTGTTTTGGAGGGGGAGCCCTTTGTGCTGCGGCGCTCCCTTGCCGACCGGCTCAAACTGCACTGGACCGGTTTTGACGTGCGCTCCGTCGACGCCTTCCCGCTGCTGAGCAACGGCAAGGTCGACTACCGGGCGCTGGAGGCCATGCGATGAGCGTGTTCACGTTGTCGGGCCTCGAGCGCGAGGCCCGGCTACTGCCGCGGCTCGTCGAGCTGACCGAGCGGCACCGGGCCCGCAGCGCCGCCTACGCCAACATCCTCGCCGCCACCGGACATGTCGCCGGCCGCAGTTACCGCGACACCGCCGAGCTGCCGTGGCTGCCGGTCCGGCTGTTCAAGACCCAGACCCTCAAGAGCATCCCCGACGAGGAAGTCTTCAAGGTCCTGACGTCCAGCGGCACCACCGGCGACGTGAGCCGCATCTACCTGGACAAGGCGGCGGCGGCCGCGCAGACCCGGATGCTCGGCCAGACCCTACAGACCGTGCTCGGGCCGCGCCGGCTGCCGATGCTCATCGTCGACACCAAGTCCGTCATCAAGGACCGCCGCTCGTTCAGCGCCCGGGGCGCCGGCGTGCTGGGCATGGCCACCTTCGGGCGCGACCACGTCTGGGCCCTGAACGAGGACGGGCGGCCCGACGTGGAGGCGGTCCGGGCCTTCCTGGCCGCACACGGGGACCGGCCGTTCCTGATCTTCGGATTCACCTTCATGGTTTGGTTGTACCTGTATGAGCTCGCCCGGTTCTCCTCGCTGGACCTGTCCAACGGCATCCTGATCCACTCCGGCGGGTGGAAGAAGCTCGCCGATCGCCGGGTCGGCAACGCCGAGTTCCGGCGCGCCTTCCGGGTCGATACCGGGCTCACGCGCATCCACAACTTCTACGGGATGGTGGAGCAGATCGGGGTCGTGTACCTCGAGGGGCCGGACGGGGACTCCTTGTACTGCCCCGATTTCGCGGACATCGTGATCCGGGACCCCTCGACCTGGGAGCCTTTGCCGCCCGGTCGCCCCGGCCTGGTCTCGGTCTTGTCGACGCTGCCCGAGTCCTACCCCGGCCATGTGCTGCTGACCGAGGACCTCGGCGTGGTCCACGGCGTTGACGACGGGGCCTGGCCGGGGAAGCGGTTCTCGATTCTCGGGCGACTGCCGCGGGCCGAGGCCCGTGGGTGCAGCGACACGTTTGTGGGTGCATCGGTATGACGGTCTCGGTCTCGGCGCCCTTTGGGGTGAAATTTCCGCATTTTTCGGTACCGGTCGGCCTTGACGATCTCCTGGGGGAGGTCGCGGCCGAGCCGCCCGGGGGTCGCCTCGTGGTCGGGGACGAGCGGGTGCGCGACTTCCTGGCCGCGTTCTCCCGCCGGCTGCTGCGGCCCGATCTGGCCCGGCGTTATCCGGAGCTGGGCTCGCTCGGCTTCTTCCTGCGCAAGGGCGAGCTGGCCCGGGCCGTGGCCCGGCTCGGCGACGGGGTGGCCGGTCAGCGCCGGGCGCCCCGCGGCCTCGTGCTGCACTTCCCGCCCGCGAACGTGGACACCATCTTCGTGTACAGCTGGGCCCTCTCGGCTCTGGCCGGCAACCACAACATCGTCCGGATCTCCGGCCGCTCGGCCGGTGCGGCCACGGCGGTGCTGGACGCGCTCAACGACGTGCTCGCCGACGCCGACCCGGCGATCGCGCAGACCCAGCGCATGGTGACCTACGAGCGCGACGACACGCTGACCGCGGCCCTGAGCGCGGCCTGCGACCTGCGGGTGCTGTGGGGCGGGGACGCCTCCGTCGCCGCGCTGCGCCGCCACCCGGTCCGGCCGCTCGCCCGGGAGCTGGCGTTCCCGGACCGCAGCTCGTTCGCCGCGATCTCGGTCGCGGGCTGGCGCACGGCCACCGCTCAGGAGCGGCGGGCCGCGGTGGCCGGGTTCGCCAACGACCTGTACTGGTTCGACCAGGCCGCCTGCTCGTCGCCGCGCAACCTCTGCTGGGTCGGGGACGCCGCTTCGGTCCCGGAGGCGCGGGCCGAGTTCACCGGCCTGCTCGCCGAGGAGATCTCGCTGCGCGGCTGGACCGTCGACCCGGCGATGGCGGTCGAGAAGTACGTGGCCACCTACGGCCTGGCCGCCACCGGCGCCGCCACCCGCATCTCGTTCGCCGGCAACGCCCTCGCCGAGGTCGACCTGGCCGGCCTGGGCGCATTGCAGCGCGGCTGGCTCGGCGCCGGCACCGTCTGCCATGTCACGGTCGGCTCGCTGGCCGAGCTCGCCCCGGCCGTGCAGCGCAAAGACCAGACCCTCGCGCAGTTCGGGTTCACCCGCGCCGAGCTCGACGACTTCGTCACGCTCGTCGCCGGCCGCGGCCTGGACCGGATCGTGCCGTTCGGCCAGGCCCTGACGTTCGCGGGCGTCTGGGACGGCCTCGACCTGCTGCACGAGTTCACCCGCATCATCACGATCGCCGCCTGATCTCTGGAGTCCTCGCGTGTCCGTCTCCGTTGTCGTCCCCTGCTACCGCTCGGCGAGCATCCTGCCCCGCCTGGTGGAGCGGCTCAACGCGGTGCTACCGGCGATCGACCCGGTCCACGAGATCATTCTGGTGGTCGACAGTACCGACGCCACCTGGGACGCGGCCCGGGCACTGGCCGCCGACCACCCCCACGTGCAGGCGATCCGGATGGCCCGCAACTACGGCCAGCACAACGCCCTCATCGCCGGCATCCGCGCCGCCTCGTGCGAGCGGATCATCACGATGGACGACGACCTGCAGCACCCGCCGGAGGAGCTGCCGAAGCTGGTGGCGGCCCTGACGGACGACCTGGACGTGGTCTACGCCGTCTCGGAGGCCGAGGAGCACGGCTTCCTGCGCAACCTGACGTCGTGGGGCGCGAAGAACCTGGTCATGGGCCGCACCATGGGCATACCCAACGCCGACGTCCTCGGCGCGCTGCGCATCTTCCGCACCTTCCTGCGGGCCGGCTTCGACCAGGTCAGCGGCCCGCACGTGTCGGTCGACATCGTGCTGTCGTGGACGACGACCCGCGTCGGCTCGGTCGTCGTCCGGATGGAGCAGCGCACCGAGGGCCGGTCCGGGTTCACGTTCAAGTCGCTGATGAAGCACGCGGTGAACATGATCCTCGGGTACTCGACCAAGCCTTTGCGGCTGGTGACGTACCTCGGTTTTTTGATCGGCGTCTGCGGGGTACTGCTCACACTCCGCCTCGTGTGGCTGTACTTCACGGGCGACACGAAGGTCGCGGGTTTCACGACGCTGGCTTCGCTGGTCACGATCTTCTCGTCGGCGCAGATGATCGGGATCGGGGTGCTGGGGGAGTACCTGGGCCGGGTGCACGCCCACGGGATGGGCCGCCCGACGTATGTGGTTCGCGAGCACTTCCTGAAGCGGGAAGGGTAGTTATCCACAGGCCGAGGTTCCTGCTTGTGACCCCGGCCCGCCGCGCGGAACCTGGATTCCGTGATGCTGCAAGGCTTTGCGGTGCTCGTGTTGGTGCTCGGTCTCGCCTCCGCCTGTTCGCCCGCTCCCGTCACGGCCGGTTGTTCGCCGGCCACGCCGCCGGTGCGCTTGGGCTCGCCGGCCGCGCCTTCGGCGCGCTTGGGTTCGCCGGCATTGGCCGGTCCGGGTCTCGTCGTGGCCGAGCGGGGCTTCGCGCGGGTCGGGCGGTCGTCGTTCAGCCTGGGCGCGATCGTGTCCAACTCCTCGTCGCGGGCCGCATATCGCACGACGGTGTTGTTCCGGCTGCTCGACTCGGCCGGCGCGGTGATCTTCGCGTTCGACGAGCGGACGCTGCCGATGGTGTTGCCCGGCGCGCGATTACCCGCCGGAGTGGCCATCGACCTTCCGCCCGACCGCGTCGTGCCGGTCGCCGGCGTGTCCGTCGAGCTGGGCGGCACGCACTGGGTGGACGTGGAGCCGGACAACCGCCTGTTCCGCCGCTACGACACCCTGGCGGAGGCGAGCGATGGCGGCCAGCTCCGGCTGCCGGCCGACATGGGCTCGCAGCCGTGCGCGGGCCTGTCCGCGTCCGCGGCCGCCTTGGTCTACCGCGACGCGTCGGGCTCGGTGGTCGGCGGCGAGGAGGTCGCCTACACGGGCTCCTACTGCGCCGGCTCCCACTTCGGTGACGTGCTGAACGCGTTATATGTCCCCTTGGAGGCGGACCGGGCCAGGACCTTGATCGCCGTCTACTGCGACACCTGACACTGGTGCGATGTCGAGTCACACCGCGCTGGTCGTCCTGGAGCACGTCGGCATCTTCGTGTTCGCCATCTCCGGCGCCTTGACGGCCATCCAGAAGGGCTTCGACGCCGTCGGCATCCTGGTCCTGGCCGAGGTGACCGCCCTCGGCGGCGGCGTGCTGCGCGACCTGATCATCGGCGACAACCCGCCCGCCGCCTTCCGGCAGACCGCCTACCTGCTGGTCCCGCTGGCGGCCGCGACGGTCGCCTTCTTCGCCCACCCGGTCGTGGCCCGCCTCAACTTCACAATGCTGCTGTTCGACGCGGCCGGCCTGGCCCTGTTCTGCGTGACGGGCACGCTGAAGGCGCTCGACTTCGGCCTGGGCTCGGTCCAGGCCGCGCTGTTGGGCGTGACGACAGCGGTCGGCGGCGGCCTGCTCCGCGACATCATCGCCCGCGAGACACCGATCCTGATGCAGAAGGACACGGACCTGTACTCGATCCCGGCGATGGTCGGCACAGCCGCGGTAGCCGCCGCCCACCGAGCCGACCTGCCGATGGCGGTAGCCGCCCCAACCGCCGTGGCCTTCGTCTTCACCTTCCGCGTAGTAGCCATGCTCCGCCACTGGACCGCCCCCCAAGCCTGGCCCCACCCCCACGACCACCGCCGCCCCAACTCACCCACTGCACCTCACGACTGACCGATCCACGCACCACGACGCCTGCTAACCATCATGATCACGGTCAAGAGGAATGAGCGCCTCAAGGCGTCCCCCGCGCGTGCCGTGTCGGATGCCGAACGTCGCGAGCGGGATTCGCGCCAGCGCGCCCGGCCGAGCCGCACGATGGCTGAGGTGTTCCACATCGCCGTAGGTTCGACTCCCACGCCTCCGCACAGCACCAGCCAAACGTCCGCTGACCAGCTCAAAAGCAACTTAGCCGGCGCCTCACACGGTCGCGCGACCATCCTGGCAAGTCTGGGTGAGACTCACCGCGAGCCGTGCTTCGGCAAGCCCTCCGGAAAGTGGCGCACGAGTCCGACGCAGGCCAGCCTCTTGGACCGATCCGCCGCACGGCGCGGAGCGTTTGCGCGGGCTTCGCGGCCAATCGGACTTTCTACAGGGCGAGGTCGCTCGCTTGGGAGAGTTGGACCCTGGTCAGGCTGCTCGCCAGCGGGCTCTGTCTTCGCCGGCCTTCAGGGTGCACCGCATTGGCTTGCCGGTGCTGGTCACGCCCATGGCGCCCACCGGCGAGCAGAACGCGCCCGGTGTGACGGTCTTCGGGCCGGCCGGTGCGGTCGTCTTCGGAGGCGGCGGGGGTTTCTGCGTTGTCTGCTTCGGTGTCGCGGTCGTTGTCTTCGGCGCTGCGGCGGTCGTCGGGGCGGGTGCGACGATGGTCGGCGGGTCGGTGATCGCGGGGGCGGCGGTTGGGGGTGCCGGGCTGGCGGGCTCGCTCGACGACGTTGACGGGGCCGGGGAGGCCAGGAGACCGGTAGGTGTCGCCGGAGCTGCGGCGGGTCCGCAGGCGGTCAGGGCTAGCAGCGTGAGCGCGGCCGCGGCGAGGTGACGGATGGGCATTCGCTGATCGTGGCCCCGGTCGCAGCCGGAAACCTTCAGCCGGGCGGACGGTTTGCGATGGCTGGGAGCTTGACCATTCGGAGCGGAACGTCAGGCGGGGGCGAAGGATTCGCCGTCGGTCATGATCGGGACTGTGTGGGAGGCGCCGGACTGGGTGGCCAGGCGGACGTCGTCCGCGTAGCCGTGCTGGATCAGTTCCTGGCCGCTCACACACCGCCGCACCGCCGCCGGTACGTTGCGGACCGCGGCCAGGGCGGCCAGCGAGACGGCGGCCTCCACGGACAGGGGTGAGCCGAGCATCGAGAGACCGTCCAGCACTGCGGCGGCGCCCAGCAGGTCCTCGACGCAGGGTCGCAGCGTGCCGTCCGGCCAGAGTTCGCCGGCCGCCACCACGCCCACCGCCGACGTCGGCGTGCCGTGGCCGTGGGCGTGGAGCCACCGGGCCACGGCGGGGGCGTTGCGGAGGCAGGCGGCTACTACCGGCACGCCGGTGGACGCTGCGGCCGAGCAGATGGTGGCGCCGTTCGGGGAGGGCAGGACCAGCTGGTCGACCAGCGGGGCCGACTGCAGGGCCGCCGGTGACAGGCTCCACGGCTGGGTCGGCGAAACCTGCTGGCGGCCCACGGCCACCGCTGCCCCCAGCCGGGTGGCGTAGTCGGCGGCCTGGTCGCTCCACGGGAACGGGTGGACGCGGATGCCGCGGGAGACGGCTATGTCCACCGCGGTGGAGAAGGACAGGATGTCCACCACGACCAGGACCGAGCAGACGCGGGACAGTTCGGCTGCGCCTGCTGGGCCCCAGTCGAAGCGGGCGCCCGAGCCGGGCTGACTGTAGACGGCCTCGGCCATCGGCGTTACGAGGTGGAGTCGTCTAGCGGCGCGTGCGGTACCTCTGGAGCTTCGACCGGCTCGAAGTAAGGGGCCGGAGCGCGGTATGCGGGCGCCTCGGTCGACACCTCACCGAACAGGGCGGGCAGGGTGCCCATCCAGGCCGAGCGGAGTTCGTCGAGCGCGATCGTGAACTGGCCGCGGACGTCCAGCGCGCGGCTGCGGCCGTCGACGGTGCCGATGGTGGTCACCGGCAGGCCGTGCTGGGCGCACAGGGCCGTGAACGCCTTCTCGTGGCCGCGCGGGACCGAGACCAACGCTCGCGCCGTTGACTCCGAGAACAGCGCCACGAAAGGGTTGAGGGACTCGGGCAGGGTGATGTTGGCGCCGCAGTCGTAGCGGAGCGTGGCCTCGACCAGGGCCTGGGCCAGGCCGCCGTCGGAGAGGTCGTGGGCGCTGGACAGGTGGCCGCGCTCGCCGGCCTCAGTCAGGACCGCGGCCAGGATGCGCTCGCGGGTCAGGTTGACGCGCGGGGGCTGGCCGCCCAGGTGCTGGTGGGTGACCCAGGCCCACTCGGAGCCGGAGAGCTCCTCGGTGGTCTCGCCCAGGAGCATGATCAGGTCGCTGTCGCCGCCGAAGCCCATCGGGACCCGGCTGCCGACGTTCTGCATGATGCCCAGGACGCCCACGACCGGGGTCGGGTGGATGGCCTGGGAGCCCGTGGAGTTGTAGAAGGAGACGTTGCCGCCCGTGACCGGGATGCCCAGCTCGGCGCAGCCGTCGGCCAGGCCGCGGACGGCCTCGGCGAACTGCCACATGACCTGCGGGTCTTCCGGGGAGCCGAAGTTGAGGCAGTTGGTCACGGCAAGCGGGGTCGCGCCGGCGGTGGCGACGTTGCGGTACGCCTCCGCCAGCGCCAGCTTCGCCCCGTTGTATGGGTCGAGGCGGGCGAACCGCGCGTTGCCGTCCACGGAGAGGGCGATGCCCAGGCCGGTCTGCTCGTCGATCCGGACGACGCCGGAGTTTTCGGGCTGGGCCAGGATCGTGTTGCCCTGCACGTAGCGGTCGTACTGCTCGGTGACCCAGCTCTTGTCGCACAGGTTGGGGCTGGCGGCCAGGCGCAGCAGGGTCTCGCGGAGCTCGACGCCGGTGCGCGGGCGGGACAGTGTCTCGGCCCGGTCGGCCTGGAGCAGGATCAGGTCGGCGGGCTCGCGCATCGGGCGGGCGTAGACCGGGCCGTCGTCGACCAGGGAGCCCGGCGGCACGTCGACGACCGTCTCGCCGTGCCAGGTGATGACCAGGCGGCCGGTGTCGGTGACGGTGCCGATCGCGGTGGCGATGACGCCCCAGCGGTCGGCGACCTTGAGGACCTCGTCGAGCTTGGCCGGGTCGACGATGAGCAGCATGCGCTCCTGCGACTCGCTGGCCAGGACCTCCTGCGGGTCCATCGAGGCCTCGCGGAGCGGGACCGTGTTCAAGTCGACGTCCATGCCGGTGCCGGCGGCCGCCGCGGTTTCGGTGAGCGCGCAGGTGAGGCCGGCGCCGCCGAGGTCCTGCACGCCGACGATCAGGCTGCGCTCGTAAAGCTCCAGGCAGCTCTCGATCAGGAGCTTCTCGATGAACGGGTCGCCCACCTGGACCGATGGGCGGCGGGCCGGGCCGTCGGCGTTGAAGGTGGCGCTGGCCAGCACCGAGACACCGCCGATGCCGTCGCGCCCGGTCTTGGCGCCGAGCAGCACGACGATGTTGCCGGGGCCGTGGGCTTCCTTGTTCTGCAGGCGGTTGACCGGCAGGACACCGACGCAGAGCGCGTTGACCAGCGGGTTGCCCTGATAGCAGGGGTCGAAGACGACTTCGCCGCCGATGTTGGGCAGGCCCAGGCAGTTGCCGTAGCCGCCGACGCCGGCGACGACGCCGGGCAGGACGCGCTTGGTGTCCTCGTGGTCGGCGGCGCCGAAGCGCAGCGGGTCCATCACGGCGACCGGGCGGGCGCCCATGGCGAGGATGTCACGGACGATGCCGCCGACGCCGGTCGCGGCGCCCTGGTAGGGCTCGACGAAGCTCGGGTGGTTGTGCGACTCGACCTTGAACGTGACCGCGATCTCGTCGGAGATGCGGATCACGCCCGCGTTCTCGCCGATGCCGGCCAGCATGAGCTCGGACTTGGGCGCCTTCTCGCTGAACTGGCGCAGGTGGACCTTGCTGCTCTTGTATGAGCAGTGCTCGCTCCACATGATCGAGTACATGGCCAGCTCCGACGTGGTCGGGCGGCGGCCCAGGATCTGGCGGATCCGCTGATACTCGTCCTCGCGCAGGCCCAGTTCCTCGTAGGGCTGCTCCTCGTCGGGGGTCTTGTCGGCCTGCTCGACGGTGTCAAAGCCAGCGGCGGTCATACTCGCGCTCCAAGGTGAGCGAGCACGGACGTGAAGATGCCGAGGCCGTCGATGGACGGCCCGGTCAGCACCTCGACGGCGTGCTCCGGGTGGGGCATGATCCCGACGACGTTGCCGGCCGCGTTACTGATCGCCGCGATGTCGTGCAGCGAACCGTTGGGGTTCCCCCGGATGTATCGGGCCACGACCCGGCCCTCGGCCTCGAGCTCGTCGAGGGTGCGCTCGTCGGCCATGTAGCAGCCCTCCCCGTTCTTGACGGGGATCACGATCTCCTGGCGGGGCTGGAAGCCGACCGTCCAGGCGGTGGTGTTGT
Source organism: Dactylosporangium sp. NPDC051541 (assembly GCF_044454505.1). Classification (NCBI taxonomy): domain Bacteria; kingdom Bacillati; phylum Actinomycetota; class Actinomycetes; order Micromonosporales; family Micromonosporaceae; genus Dactylosporangium; species Dactylosporangium sp. NPDC051541. The sequence goes on along the minus strand of NZ_JBITDU010000021.1, from coordinate 88,697 downwards.
TCTCGATGCGCAGGCCCTGGTCGCGGTTGCGGAAGTGCAGGTGCTGGTTGCGGGTGAGGGCACCGGGCAGCAGATGGGCCTCGCAGAGGACCTGGAAGCCGTTGCAGATGCCGAGCACCGGCAGCCCGTCGCCGGCCGCCCGCACGATCGAGTCCATGACCGCGGAGAACCGGGCGATGGCGCCGGCCCGCAGGTAGTCGCCGTAGGAAAAGCCACCCGGCAGGATGACGCCGTCCACTCCATAGAGGTCGGCGTCGGCGTGCCAGAGCGGAATGGCCGCGGCCCCGGCGAGGTGCACGGCCCGGGCGGCGTCGCGGTCGTCGAGCGAGCCGGGGAACGTGACGACCCCAATGCGGGCGGTCACTGCTCCTCGCCCTCCGCGACCTCAGCAGGCTCTTCAACAACTTCCTCGACCCGCAGCGAGAAGTCCTCGATCACGGGGTTGGCCAGCAACTTGTCCGCGATTTCGCGAGCCCGGTCGAGATCGGCGGAGCCGTCGAACTCGATCTCGATGCGCTTGCCGATGCGCACCGAGGACACGCCGTCCACGCCGAGGCGTGGCAGCGCGTTCGCGACGGCCTGACCCTGGGGGTCCAGGATCTCCGGTTTGAGCATGACGTCCACCACGACGCGGGCCACGGGGCACTCCTGACAGTTGAGTCGGGCGCTCGAGGGCGAGCGACACGAGCCTACCGGGCAGCGTTCCACCGCAGTTCACCGGCCGTGAAAGCATCGCCCGCTACGCATCTTAGCGGCCCGCCGAACGGCCAAGATCTTTCGCAATGGGAAGGCTCAGAGGATGGGCGGGGGCACGTAGGCGGCGGCCGACGGGTAGCGCTCCACGACCCGGTCGATCTGCGCGACAACGGCGTTGACCTGCGCGGATGCCGCCCCGACGAACTCCGAAGGGGAGGCCACGAGCGCCTGGACGTCGCCCTCGGTAAGGCGCAGGCGGGAGTCGCCGGCGAGCCGCGAAAGCAGATCGTTGTCCGAAATGCCCTTTTCGCGCATGGCCAGGGCCACGGCGACGGCGTGCTCCTTGATGGCTTCGTGAGCATCCTCACGGCCGACCCCGCGGCTGACGGCGGCGACCAGGACCCGGGTCGTCGCCAGGAACGGCAGGTACCTATCGAGTTCCCTCGCTACAACCGCGGGATACGCCCCAAATTCGTCCAGTACCGTCAAAAAGGTTGCAAAAAGCCCATCAACCGCGAAAAACGCATCGGGTAGAGCGACGCGTCGCACGACCGAGCAGGACACGTCCCCCTCGTTCCACTGGTCGCCGGCCAGCTCCCCGACCATCGACAGGTAACCCCGGACGATCACCGCGAGCCCGTTGACCCGCTCGCAAGACCGGGTGTTCATCTTGTGCGGCATCGCCGACGAGCCGACCTGGCCCGCCTTGAACCCCTCGGTGACCAGCTCATACCCGGCCATCAGGCGGATCGTGGTGGCCAGGCTCGACGGGCCGGCGACGGCCTGGGCCAGCGCGGACACCACGTCGAGGTCCAGCGAACGCGGGTACACCTGGCCGACACTCGTGAGCACATTGCCGAACCCGAGGTGCTCGGCCACCCGGCGCTCCAGCTCGGCGACCTTCTCCGCGTCACCGCCGAAGAGGTCGAGCTGGTCGGCGGCGGTGCCGACCGGCCCCTTGATGCCCCGCAGCGGATAGCGTTCGAGCAGATTTTCGATCCGGTGGTATCCGATGAGCAGTTCCTCGGCCGCCGAAGCGAACCGCTTGCCGAGCGTCGTGGCCTGGGCCGGGACGTTGTGCGAGCGGCCGACCATGACCAGCTCGTCATACTGCTTCGCCCGCGCCGCCAGCCGGGCCAGCGCGGCGACCATGCGGTCCCGGACCAGCTCCAGCGAGCGGCGGATCTGCAGCTGCTCGACGTTCTCGGTCAGGTCCCGCGAGGTCATGCCCTTGTGGATGTGCTCGTGGCCGGCCAGGTCGGAGAACTCCTCGATCCGGGCCTTCACATCGTGCCGGGTGACCCGCTCCCGCTCCGCGATCGAGGGCAGGTCGACGTCGTCGAGGACCCGCTCGTAGGCCTCGACGACACCGTCCGGCACCGCGACCCCGAGCTCGCGCTGCCCCTTGAGCACCGCGAGCCAGAGCCGCCGCTCGAGGCGGACCTTCTCTTCCGGCGACCAGATGTCGACCAGTTCTGGAGAGGCGTAACGGGCGGCGAGAACGTCAGGAATCCGAGCTTTGGTCACGCCGCCCATTGTGCCTAAGTGCGTGGTGGGTGATCGCGCTCGGGGAGCCCGTACTGCAGCGCCACGCGGTCGAGGTACAACAGCTGCCCGGCAATGCCGACGACCAGGAAGAGCAGCAACATGGGCAGCGGAAGGAGGCGGCTGTAGGGCAGGTCCCGGGCCGGCCCGTACTCGCTGAGCACCCGGAACACCGCATAGAACCCGGTCGGCTGCTTCCCGTTGCTGCTGACGTACGGCCACAAAGCGTCCTGGGCCAGCACGAGCCAGGTCGCGAAGTACGCCAGGCCGAGCGCCGGCAGCCCGGGCCAGATCACCGACCACCACGAGGCCGGCCGCCCCTCCTGGAGCAGCACCTCGCGGCGCAGCGCCTGCCCGCGGAACAGCATCGCGAGGAGGATGAGCGCCGGAATGGTCACCCGCGACGGCGGGATGAGTGCGACGAACGTGTTGAGCCGGCCGGCGGTCTGCCCGGCCGCGTACTCCCGCAGCACCAGCGGCCCGACGCCGACGAACAAGAACAGACCGAAGGGCAGCAACAGCAGCTCGCTGTACTTCCCGAGCGGTCGCAACCCGCTGATGCCGAACGCGGCCAGGCCGGCCACGGTGACCCCGATGAGCGTGGCGATGAGGGGCGGGATCCAGGTGTTGACGAAGGTGCCCGGAATCCGGTCGTCGTCGCCGGCGATGTGGCCGAGCCACGGCCAGATCCCGACGAGCGTGACGACGAGCACGATCAGGAGCAGCGCGCCCAGCGGCCCCCACGCCCAGGCCTTGCCCGGCTTCGCCGTGGACGTCACCTGGAATCGCAGGTTGGTGACGATCACCAGCGCGGTCGCGGCCAGCCCGAGCAGCATCAGCGGGACGAGCAGCACGGAGGAGATGGCCGAGGCGACGCCGAAGTTGAAGCGGACGAAGGCGTCCTGCGTCATCTGCAGCACCGGCGTGGCGTGCCGCTCGTCCGCCGGGACGTTCTGGAAGATCTGCGGGAACGTGAACTCCTGCAGGGCCAGGGCGAGCACGGTCAGCACGGCCAGCAGCGCGCCGAGGATCACCCCGGGCCAGGGGCTGCGGCCGCTGCGGAACGCGGCCAGGTAGAGCGTCGCGGCGGCGGCCGTGACGACACCGAACGTCCCGAGCCAGAACGCGGAGAGCTGGGAGGACTTGCCGACGAAGTGCGCGACGGCGATGCCGAGCGGTGCGAACGCGGCCAGCGGGATCACCAGGAGGCCGCGGGTGACCCAGCGGCCGAGGCGCCCGGCCGTGTCGGCCGCCCAGGCCAGCGCCGGCGCGACGACCAGGACGGCGACCAGCGGGAGCAGGGCCAGGAGCAGGGCCCAGCCGATCGCGCCGCCGAGGCCCTTGTCGAAGGCCTCGCGATAGTTGTCCCAACCGACGGACCCGCCGGTGTCGCCGTCGGTCAGGAAGCGCACGCCGCCGAGCTTGTTGAAGGAGCTCTTGAAGGTCCAGAAGACGGGTTCGACGTATGAGGTGATGAGCAGCACCAGCGCCGGGAGCACCAGTACGAGGCCGACCACCACCTGCCAGGCGGGTCGCGGGGTGGCCGGGCGCAGCATCGTGGGCTGGACGGTCATGCCGAACACCCTATGGGCCCGGTGCGATTTCAGCGCGACAAGATGGCCGTCACGCCCTGGCCGCCCGCGGCGCAGATGGAGATCAGCCCGCGACCGGATCCCTTCTCGGCGAGGAGTTTGGCCAGGGTGGCCACGATCCGGCCGCCGGTCGCCGCGAACGGGTGGCCGGCCGCGAGCGAGGAGCCGTTGACGTTGAGCTTGGCCCGGTCGATCGTCCCCAGCGTCTTCTCCAGGGCCTTCAGGGTGGCCAGGACCTGCGACGCGAACGCCTCGTGGATCTCGTAGTAGTCGAAGTCCTGGAGCGTGAGGCCGGCCCGCTCGAGCATTCGTGGCAGGGCGTAGACCGGGGCCATGAGCAGGCCGTCCGCGCCACCGACGAAGTCGACGGCGGCGGTCTCGGCCGTCTCGAAATACGACAAAATTGGGTATTTCCGTTTAAGTGCCCACTCTTCCGAGGCCAGCAGGACGACCGCCGCCCCATCGGTCAGCGGAGACGAGTTGCCCGCCGTCATGGTCGGACCGTAAACCGGCTTGAGCGAGGCCAGCTTCTCCAGCGACGTGTCCGGGCGGAGGTTTTGGTCGCGGGCCAGGCCGAGATAGGGCGTGACCAGGTCGTCGAAGAAGCCGCGGTCGTACGCCGCGGCCAGGTTGTGGTGGGAGGCCAAGGCCAGCTCGTCCTGCTCGGCCCGGCCGATCGCGAACTCGGCCGCGGTCAGCGCCGCGTGCTCGCCCATCGACAGCCCGGTCCGCGGCTCGGCGTTGCGCGGGATGTCGGGGCGGAGCTGGCCGGGGCGAAACTTGCTCGCCGCGCGCAGCCGGGCGCCGAGGGAGCGGGACCGGTTGAGCTCCATCATGATCCGCCGGGCGTCCTCGTTGACCCCGAGCGGCGCGTCGGAGGTGGTGTCGACGCCGCCGGCAATGCCCACCTCGATCTGGCCCAGCGCGATCTTGTTGGCCACCAGGGTCACCGCCTCGAGGCCGGTGCCGCAGGCCTGCTGCAGGTCGTAGGCCGGGGTCCGCGGATCGAGCCGCGACCCGAGCACTGACTCTCTGGTCAGGTTGAAGTCGCGGCTGTGCTTGAGCACCGCCCCGGCCGCGACCTCGCCCAGGCGCTCCCCGGCCAGCCCGAAGCGGGACACAAGTCCATCTATGGCGGCGGTCAGCATGTCCTGGTTTGATGCAGTGGCGTATGCGCTGCCAGAGCGGGCGAAGGGGATGCGGTTGCCACCGACGATCGCGACCTTCATGGGGTTCTCCTTCTCCACGAGGCGGTACCCTACTCGCGAGTAGGTTAGCGCGCGGAAGTGTGACTGGGGAGGCACCGCAATGACCGATCGCTACGCGACCTTCGCCCACTCGGGCGCCGGGAGGTTCCTGGTCAAACGCCTGGGCCTGCCCGACCCACCCAAACTGCGGCGATTCGGAGCGGGAAACGACTTCGGGCCGGTCACCCTCGGTGGCTCCGGGCGGCTGGCCGAGCCGACCCGGCACATCCTCGACAAGCTGCCGACGGCCGGTGAGGGCACCGCGGCGCTGGTCTTCGACGCCAGCGGGATCACCGACAGCACCGGCCTGCGGGCGCTCTACGACTTCTTCCATCCGGTGATCCGCTCGCTGCGCCCCTCCGGCCGGGTGATCCTCCTGGCCACCCCGCCCGAGCTGTGCACGAGCGCCCGCGAGGCGACGGCCCAGCGGGCCCTGGAGGGGTTCGTCCGCTCGGCCGGCAAGGAGATCGGCCGCGGCTCGACCGCTCAGCTCGTCTACGTCGCCCCGGGCGCCGAGGAGGCCACCGAGTCGACGCTGCGGTTCCTGCTGTCCGGGCGCTCCGCGTACGTCTCCGGCCAGGTCATCCGCATCGGCCCGGCCACCGTCGACGTCCCCGACGACTGGGACCGGCCGCTGGTCGGCCAGACCGCGATCGTCACCGGCGCCGCCCGCGGGATCGGCGCGGCCATCGCCCAGGTGCTGACCCGCGAGGGGGCGCACGTCGTCTGTCTCGACGTACCGGCGGCGGGTGAAGACCTGTCCCGGGTCGCCAACGAGCTCAAGGGCACCGCGCTCCAGCTGGACCTCACCGCCGAGGACGCCCCGCGCCGGCTGGCCGATTTCATCGCGACCCGGCACGTACACGCCGACGTGTTCGTCCACAACGCCGGCATCACCCGCGACAAGACGCTCGGCCGGATGGAGGCCGGGCAGTGGGAGTCGGTACTCGACGTCAACCTCACCAGCCAGGAGCGCATCAACGACGTGCTGCTGGCCGAGCGGCTCCTCGGCACCAACGGCCGGATCGTCGCCGTCTCGTCGGTGTCGGGCATCGCCGGCAACCGCGGCCAGACCAACTACGCCACCTCCAAGGCCGGCGTGATCGGCCTGGTCCAGGCCACGGCGGGGGCGGTCGCCGAGAACGGCCTCACGATCAACGCCGTGGCGCCCGGCTTCATCGAGACCAAAATGACCGCGGCGATGCCGATGTTCCTGCGGGAGAGCGGCCGCCGGCTCAACAGCCTGGCCCAGGGCGGCCTCCCGGTCGACGTGGCCGAGACCATCGCCTGGCTGGCCAGCCCCGCATCGGGCGGCGTGAACGGCAACGTCGTGCGCGTGTGCGGGCAGAGCCTGCTGGGAGCCTGAGTTGGAATTCTTGGTTTTGGAACAAACGCCGAAGCTGTTTCCGTCGTACCGTGCGGCGGTGCTGCGGCGGCCAAACGGTGCTTCGCTGCCGTCGCGAGAACTGCGCCTCCCGAACGTCACCGTGGATGTCGCGCATCTCGCGCAGTACAACCGGGTCTGTGGCTTTCGCCTTCGCGACGAACTCCCGGCGACCTATCCGCACGTTCTCGCGTTTCCGATGGCCTTGTCCCTGATGACCGCTGCGGATTTCCCGTTTCCGGCCCTGGGCATCGTGCACGTTGCCAATGAGATCCAGGTGCTGCGTCCGCTGCGGTCTTCAGATGCATTTTCCTTGTCGGTACGCGCTGAGGCCCTGCGTCCACATGAGCGCGGCCGGCAGTTCGATGTCGTCGCGACCGCTTCGATCGCGGATTCGCCCGTCTGGATCGGGCGGTCGACGTATCTGCGGCGGGACTCTGACTCCACCCGCGCTGTTGGCTCTACCCGCGCTGTTGGCTCCGCCCAATCCTCGATCAACAAATCCGACATTTTTGATTTGCCGCGTGCGACAGCGGTCTGGCGGGTGCCGCGGCGGACCGGGACCGACTACGCCCGCGCGTCCGGCGACCGCAATCCCATCCACACCAGCCGCCTTTTGGCTCGCGCCTTCGGATTCAAGAGCACGATCGCGCACGGCATGTGGACGAAAGCCCGCTGCCTGGCCGCGCTCGAGGGCCGGCTGCCGGCCAAGTTCGCCGTCTCCGTGCAGTTCAAACTGCCGATCCTGCTGCCCGCGACCGTGGAGTTCGCGGCGAACGGCGGGCAGATCGCCGTACACGATCGAAGGACAGGAAAGCCGCACTTGACCGGCACGATCGTTGACCACGACTGTGCAGACCCTGACGAGGGCGCCCGCTGAGCCCATGACCGCGGCGCCCAAGGGTGCGCTCGCCGTCCGGTTCGCGGCCCCGCTCCTGCTGCTCGTCTCCGTTTTCGCGGTGCTGTGGTTCTACCGCGTACCACCGCTGACGACGGCCATTTTCCTCGTGTATCTCGCGCTCGGCATCACGCTGCCGGGAACGCTCTGGTGGCGGCTGGGCCGCGGCCGTTCCGAATGGCTCGTCGGGGATCTGGCGGCCGGGCTCGCGGTCGGGTACATCGGCGAAGTCTTCTGCTATGTCATCGCCCGGCTGCTCGGTGCGCCACTCCTGGTGCTGGTCTTTCCGTTGGCCACGGTCGCGCTGTTCGCGTTGATCCCGGCCTGGCGGCCGCATTTCCGCCCCGACCTCTCGCCGGAGCGCCCGTCGCTGCCGTTCCAGTGGGTGCTGACCGCATTGGCCGGGCTGACGCTCGTGTGGAGCATCAAATTCTTCCGGGTGTACGGCCTGCAATACCCGGCCAACGCGTCCCCCGACACCGACAGCCCGTTTCACCTCGCGCTGCTGGGCGAGGCGAAACACCACATGCCGCTCACGATCCCGTGGATTCAGGGCGAGCCGCTGCTGTACCACTGGTTCGTCTACCCGGAGATGGCGGCCACGAGCTGGGTCACCGGCATCGAGCCCAACGTGCTGCTGCTGCGCCTTTCCATGCTGCCGATGCTGATGGCGTTCACGGCGCTCATCGCAATGCTCGGCCGCCGCGTCATCGGCAACTGGTGGGCCGGCGCCGCCGCGAGTGCGGTGACACTGCTGGTCCTGGCTCCGAACCCGTACCAGTGGCAGCTGAACGCTTTCTACCGCGATCTCGCGTTCTCCGGCTTCGACGACGGCGCCTATCTGCGGCAGACCGCGTGGACGGGCCCAACCCAGACCTTCGGCGCGCTGTTGTTCGTCCCGGTGATGCTGGTCCTGGTCGATCTGTTGCACGGTTCGCGGCGGCAGTGGGTGCTGTTCGCGGTACTGCTGGCCGGCGTAACGGGAGCCAAGGCGACCTACCTGCCGTTGCTGGCCGCCGGTCTCGGCCTGCTCATCGTGGTCCGCCGTTTCCACCGGGTGGCGCTGCTCGCGCTGGGCGGCACCGTACTGGCTTTCCTCGCCGGCATGCTGCTGCTGTTCGGGGCCAGCAGTCAGGGCACTCGGCTGGCGCCGTTGACCGATGTCGCCACCGGAGGAATCGGCGCCACGACGGGATTCAGTGCGGGCCGCGAACCGTGGAACCTGCTCGTGCTGGCGTTCCTGACGGTGCTGTGCTGGGCCGCGATGTGGGCGGGGATCGCACTGCTCCGCCGGCCGTCGCCCGAGCTGGTGGTGATGCTGGGGATGGGCCTGGCGGGGGCGGCGGCGACAATGCTGCTGGGCCAGGACGGCGACAGTCAGCGCTATTTCCTGGAGTCGGCACGGCCATACCTGTGCATCGCTGCCGTCGCCGGTCTTGCCCGCTTCAACGGCCGGATTCTGATCGCGTGGAGCGTCGCCGGGATCGTCGTCATTCAGGCCGTACAAACGCTGGGTCGAAACGACATCCCACGAGAAGCGCCGTTGCTTGACCTAGTTCTTCCGTATGGAATTCTGCTTGTTGTTCTCGGTGCCGTTTGGCTGGTGTCGAAATATCCGCCGCTCCGCAACGGATATTTCGGACATATCATGATTTTTGGGTTGCTTCTGGGATTCGGGGTGAATACCAGTGTGCAGCACTTTTTGTTGATCGCCTCCGAGTCGCGGCAGAGCGGGTTCCGGGACGTCGTGCGGACGCCGCGATACATCAGCCCCGGCACGCTCGAGGCCGGCCGCTGGCTGCGCGACCATTCATCCCCGAACGACCTCGTCGCCACCAATGCGCATTGCCTCACCTTCCAGGGCCAGTGCAGCAATCTGCACTTCTCGATGACGGCGTATTCCGAGCGGCGGATGCTGGTCGAGGGCTGGGGCTTCGCCACGACCGCACACGAGGAGGCGGCGCGGCTCGGCACCTGGGTCGGCGCGGTGCCGTACTGGAAGCCGGCCGTGCTCGCCGCGAACGATGCCGTGTTCGCGGATCCGAGCGCCACGAACGTGGACGTTCTTCGCGATCGCTACCGAGTCCGGTGGCTGTTCGTTGATGAGACGCAGAGCAGCGTTTCGCCACGCCTTGCGGACTTTGCGAGCATTCGCTACCGATCCGGCGTGTGCGTGGTGTACGAGCTGCCCCGTCCCTGACGTTAGGTAGGCGCCCGCCAGTGAAAGCCACGAAGCAACTCGCCGTCCCGTTCAACAAGGGCTACCTGACCGGAGCCGAGACCGGGTATATGCAACAGGCGATGGTCAACGGCCCGATGACCGGCGACGGCCCCTTCACGAAACGCGCCAACCAACTGCTCAACCAGATCATCGGCGCTCGGCACACACTGCTGACGACGTCCTGCACCCACGCCCTGGACATGACCGCGCTGCTGCTGGAGCTCGAGCCCGGCGACGAGGTCATCCTGCCGTCGTTCACGTTCTGCTCGACGGCCAACGCCTACGCCCTGCGCGGCGCGGTACCCGTCTTCGTCGACTGCCGCCCCGACACCCTGAACATCGACGAACGCCTTATCGAGTCGGCCGTGACTGACCGTACCCGCGCAATCGTCGTCGTCCACTATGCCGGCGTGGCGGTCGAAATGGACGCGATCATGGCCCTGGCGAAGCGCCATAACCTGGTCGTCATCGAGGACAACGCCCACGGCTTGGGCGGCACCTACCGCGGCCGCAATCTGGGCTCGATCGGCGCCCTGGCCACGCAGAGCTTCCACGAGACGAAGAACGTCCACTGCGGCGAGGGCGGCGCCCTGATCCTCAACGACGACCGCTTCTACGAACGCGCGGAAATCATCCGGGAAAAGGGCACGAACCGCGGCCAGTTCTTCCGCGGCATGGTGGACAAGTATCGCTGGATGGACCTGGGCAGTTCCTACCTGCCGTCCGACCTGCTGGCCGCGTTCCTGACCGCCCAGCTCGAGCACTTCACCGAAATCCAGCGCCGCCGCCTGCACATCTGGAACAGCTACCACAACCGCCTGGCCACGTGGGCCGTCGAACACGGCGTCATCCAGCCCACCGTTCCAGAAGACAGAACCCACCCCGCGCATTTGTACTTCCTGTTGCTGCCCGACCTGGAAAGCCGCTCGGCGATGCTGTCCCATTTGCTGGAGCACGGCGTCCTGGGCACCTTCCACTACCAGCCCCTGCACCAGGCCCCCGCCGGCCAGAAGTACGGCCGCACCGCGGGCTGCCCGGTAACCGAAGACGTGGCGGACCGCCTGCTCCGCCTCCCGCTGTATCCGGGCATGCAACAGGAGGACATCGACCTGGTCATCAATGCCGTCGAGTCCTACCGCCCGATCCGCCGCCCCCGCCCGACAATCCCGTGCGGCAAGTGACAACAACGGTAGAACGGTTCCTCTCCGACCGCCGCGTGCGCTACGTGGCGGTCGGCGCCATTTCCTCAGCCGTGTACTACGCCCTGTTCACCGCGATCTACCTGACCACCCGCACCCACCTGCACTACCTGGCCATCCCGATCCTGGCCAATCTGGGCTGCGCTTTCGCCACGTACCCGCTGCAGCGCCACTGGGTCTTCCAGTCAAAGGGCCCACTGGTGGCCGGCTTCCTGAAGTTCTACGTGATCTGTTTGTGGGCTCTGCTCTTCACCTACGCCGGCCTGCCGCTCCTGGTCGAGCTGGCCAACATCCCAGTCCTGCCGGCCCAGGCCATCCTGATCGTGACCGCCCCCCTCATCAACTACCAACTCAGCAAGTGGTGGGCCTTCCGCCGCTGACACCCCGGTCACTGTCTCGCGTGGGCGCCCAGCGTCACCTCTTTCACGAGGAGCCGTAGTCGGCTGATGTATACGGCGAACTCGGCTTCGAAGTCCTTCGAGAAGACAGGCGCGGCGCCGACGCGGTTTTCCACGACGTCAATCTGTGGTGTCAACGGCCACGGTATGGGCAGGTAGCGCAGTGCCTTCAGCATGGCGGCCTGCCGAATGATGAGCGCCGAGTTCACCTCCCGCGTTACTGCAAGGCCCATGATGCTCGCCGTAATTATCGCCCGCCACGTAGTCTCGGAGGCGCCTTGTGAGTTTTTCAAGAACGCAACGAAACGTCCCAGTTCCTCCTCGATCGAAACGGTGAGAAACGCAGCCGCACCTCGGTCCTGCAAGCCCTCGATCGCCGCGATGAACGACGTGACGGCGGCATCGAACTCCGCCGTCCGGACGACGGCATCGTCGTCTTCGGGCGCCTTCGTTCGAAGCCGCTCGTATTCCGCTGCCAGTTTCGTGACCGAGGTCGCGAGGGGGACGTAGACGCTGTTGGTATAGGCGCGCGCGTTCTCCAGGTAGTTGTCCTGAAGTTTCTGTCGGTACGTGACTTCCAGTTCGCGAACCTTGCGGTTAGCGGCGACAACCACCGCCGTAGCACTGGCCACGGCACCGAGAACGACCCCCGCAGCGGTAATGACGGCGGTAAGCCACGTCGGTACTCCGCCTGGCGTAGGTGACGTCATCGCCGCACGATATCTGCGGTGGCAGGCAGCGCGGCGCAGCCGACCAGGCGATTCTCAGGTCCGAACGTCGTTAGCGGACGAGCATTCGGGCCGTCCGTTCCGCTTCCGGCATCAGCCGGTGCTTGCACTGATTAGCGAGCGGAAGCGGAGGGCGTGGGATTCGAACCCACGGAGACGCGGAACGCCTCACCGGTTTTCAAGACCGGCGCCATCGGCCACTAGGCGAGCCCTCCCGGCGGAACGACGCTAAGTGTGCCAGATGCTTGCTCGCCGCGCGGGTGTCACCCACGTGAGGGACGTCGTTCGGGGGAACGCGGGGCGGTGAAACCGCGGGCTGGGTGTCCGAAATGCGCACCAGGCGGGGATGAGCTGCGCAGACTCGAGGTACGGCAGACCGCTGACGGGGGGACGGGACTGTGCACCTCTTCTTCAACGATCCTCGGGTCGGGTGCGTCACTCGGCATCGGCGGATTGTGCGGCCCTCGTTGGCTGCGCTTGTGGCTGGTGGCGTTGGGGTTGCGGCCATCGGGGTCATTGTGGGGTCGGCTGGGTTTGATTCGACCCGGGGGCGGGATGAGCGGGGGCGGGAGCAGGATGGTGGGTTTGCCATGCCTGTTGCCGGGGGCGGGGATCGGGGGGCCAGTGCCAGTGGGCCGCTCGGGATGAGTACCGTGCCGGCCGCGCCCGTGCCCATTCTTGACTTCGGGGGTACCCCGACCGTCGCGCCCTCGCCGGTGCCGGCCGGGCAGGGCGATCCGCAGCAACAGCAGCAGGCCAAGCGGCGGGCCGTGGTGACGGTGGAGAGCAGCACCCGGAGTCCTCGGCATGCGGCTCCTACGACCGCGGCGACCGAGATTCCGGCCATCGAGGTGCCGCCGGTCACGGAGGAGCCGACGGTGGGGCCCACGGCGGAGCCCGCGGAGGAGCCGGTCCAGGAGCCGGTGCAGCAAGGAAGGCATCGGCGCGACCAGGACCGCGGGGACCAGGGCCAAGACCAAGACCAGGACCAGGGGCGGAACTGGCAGCGGGACTCGCAGAGCGATTGGTGGGGTGACGGCCACCAGTGGCGGCCGTGGTGGGAACGGCAATGATAGAGCTGTGCATGCGATCACGATCGAACGTCCCGGTGGGCCTGAAGCGTTGCGCTGGACCGAAGTAGCCGATCCCGCACCCGGGGACGGTGAGGTCCTGATCGAGGTGGTGGCGGCCGGTGTCAACCGGGCTGATGCGCTGCAGCGGCAAGGGTTCTACCCGCCGCCGAAGGACGCGCCGCCCTACCCGGGGCTCGAGGTGTCCGGGCGGGTCCGGGCGCTCGGGAGTGGGGTGCACACCTTGCAGGTCGGGCAGGAGGTCTGTGCGCTGCTCGGTGGTGGAGGCTACGCGGAGCTCGTCGTCGCGCCCGCGGCCCAGGTGCTGCCGGTGCCGAAGAACGTCGGGCTCGTCGACGCGGCTGGGCTGCCCGAGGTGGCCGCGACCGTCTTCTCCAACATCGTCGACCTGGCCCGGCTCAAGCCCGGAGAGACGCTCCTGGTGCACGGGGGCGGGAGCGGGATCGGGACGTTCGCAGTACAACTGGGAAAGGCTCTTGGCGCTGAAGTCGTGGCGACCGCTCGCGCCGCGAAGCGGGACAGGCTGCTGGCGCTCGGCGCGGACCGGGTGATCGACTACACGGCGGCCGACTTCGCCAAAGAGGTGCAGGCCGATGTCGTGCTCGACATCATGGGCGGGCCGTATCTCAAGCCCAACGTCGATGTCCTCAAAGTCGGCGGGCGGCTGGTGGTCATCGGGCTGCAGGGCGGGCGCACGGGCGAGCTCGACATGGGGCAGCTGCTCACCAAGCGGGCCCTGGTCGCCGGCACCACGCTCCGGGCGCGGTCGGCGGGGGAGAAGGCGGCGATCGTGCGCGGTGTACGGGAAGAGGTCTGGCCCCTGCTCGACGAGGGCATGATCCGGCCCGTGATCGACACCCGGAAGCCCATCACCGAAGCCGCCGACGCGCACCGGCTTCTGGAATCCAACGAGCACTTCGGAAAAATCTTGCTCACGGTCGCGTGAGAATGACCGGGCCCTGGCCCTTCGCGGCCAGGCGGTCGTCGTTGTTGGCCAGGGCGCAGCTCTTCAGTGAGAGGCAGCCGCAGCCGATACAGCCGGTGAGCGTGTCGCGGAGGCGCTCGAGGAGCTTGATCTGGTCGTCCAGGTGCACGCGCCAGCCGGAGGAGAGCCGGGCCCAGTCGGCCTTGGTCGGGGTCCGGCCGGCCGGCAGGGAAGCGAGCGCCTCCTTGATGGTCTCCAGCGGGACGCCGACCTGGGCGGAGATGCGGATGAAGGCGACCCGCCGCAGCGAAGAGCGCTCGTAGCGGCGCTGGTTGCCGCCGGTGCGGGTGGCCTGAATGAGGCCGAGCTTCTCGTAGAACCGCAGCGCGGACGGGGCCACGCCGCTGCGGGCGGAGAGTTCGCCGATGGTCAGGAGGTCCCGATGTTGCGGGACGGCTTGCGCATCCGTTCGCGGGACAGGATCCACAGCGCCTCGACCCCGTCCTTCCAGGTGATCTTCTTGCCCTCTTCGCGGGTGCGGGCGCGGTAGCTGATCGGGACCTCGTATGGCCGGTGCCGGTTGCGCAGCAGCTTGCCGGTCACCTCGGCTTCCATGCCGAAGCCGGCCGAGCGCACCTGCAGCGAGCGATACAGCGCGACGGGCATCAGCTTGAAGCACGTCTCGAGGTCGCCGAGGTAGCAGTTGTACAGCATGTTCGCCGCGGTGGTGACGGCCTTGTTGCCCATCACGTACCAGAACGAGAAGGAGCTGTGCGAGCCGAACGTCCGGTTGCCGTAGACGACCGTGGCCCGTCCGTCGAGCACCGGCTCGAGCAGCTTCGGGATGTCCTGCGGGTCGTACTCCAGGTCGGCGTCGAGAATGACCATGTAGTCGCCGGTGGCGTTGTCGACGGCGGTCTTGATCGCGGCGCCCTTGCCCTTGTTGCGCGGGTGGACCACCACGTTGAGCCGCTCGTCGTGCAGCCCGCGGAGGATCTCGGCCGTGCGGTCGCGGCTGCCGTCGTCGACGATGACCAACTCGATCTCGGTCGGGTAGTTCACGTCGAGCGCCTGCTTCACGGCGTCGGCCACACGAGCTTCCTCGTTGTAGACCGGCATCAGGATCGACAGCTTCATCAGGGCTCTCCGGGACGTTTTGGCTGGACCATCAGACTAGCGGCCCGTCACCCGGGGGTGTGACCCTCCCGCTGTCGAGCAGTCACTCGTACCGTGTGTCGTATGACGAACACTCCCGCCACGGTGGAGCGGTTGAGCGAGGAACAGTATCTCCTGGTGACGACGTTCCGCCGGGACGGTACCCCAGTGCCGACACCCGTATGGGCGGCGCGCGACGGCGAGGCGCTGATGGTGTGGACGGTCGGCGCCTCGGGCAAGGTCAAACGGATTCGCAACAACGGCCACGTGACCGTCGCGCCGTGCACGGTCCGGGGCAAGCCGACCGGCGACGAGCATTCGGCGCAGGCGGAGGTGCTCGGCCCGGACGGCGCCGCGCGGGCGCGCGAGCTGATGAAGAAGAAGTACGGCCTGCAGGGCCGGCTGGTCGTGTGGACCAGCGTCCTGCGGCGGGGCAAGGACGCCACCGTCGGTGTCCGGATCACGCTGGACTGACCGGACAAATTCCCCCGCAGGGGCGGAAAAGCAACGCGCTCGGATCACCGGGGGGTGACGATCCGAGCGCGTTGCGGTAAGAAGTCGTGTTGTTTTGGCGCGGGGGGTTGGTGCGAGGTACTGTCTCGTCAGTCGCCCGTGCGTTGCGTGGGAATCTGGCCCTGAAGCAGGGCCCGCACCTCGGACTCCCGGTAGCGACGGTGGCCGCCCAGCGTACGAATCGCGCTCAGCTTGCCCGCCTTCGCCCAACGGGTGACGGTTTTCGGGTCGACGCGGAACATCGACGCGACCTCAGCCGGCGTTAGCAACGGCTCAGGCTCATGCGTGCGAGATGGCATCGGTCACTCCTCCACAGGTACCCAGGAACGCCGGCCGGGGTCCCGCCGGTCGACGCGTTTCCTATGGTCCGGGTAGTCCCCGATGTCCGACATGGGCCGAACGGCTGAAGGTCCCTGTATGGACGGATGATGAATAAGTGAATTTTCCGACTTTGACACCGCAAAACCGGATAAATTCGGACTCATTTTGACGGAGGGTGAGCGACTCACCACGAATCTAGCTCACTCTTCGGGGTGATGGGTACCCCACAAAGTCTGTTCAAAAAGGCATAACGGACACGACCGAGGTGCGATTCGGTTGCTGAGGGTGACACCCGATCGGGTAGGTGACGAACCGGGCATTTAGCCCGGTCAGAATCCGAGACAGATTCATGAACAGGCGAAAAGCGATGACTCGGGTCCGCGGTGGGCGGGCGCCGTCGCTCCCGCCAGACACCGGTCGGCGCCGGGGCGCCTCCCTGCCAGGTCCGCGGTGAAAACGGTCCGAACCAAAGGGCAGCGACCCCTGGCGGGGCCGCAAAGGGCCGCGACAAGGCCGCGAAAGCAAAAGGCCGGCCCAGGGGGCCGGCCGTTCACGTGAGACTCAGTTGCAGCGCTCCAACAGCTGCACGATGCGCCACCGCTCGACGAGCTTCTCGTACACCTCGGTAGCCGCGTCAGCATCGCCCCGCGCCACGTTCGACAGCCCGGCCGACACCAGCCCCGGCGAGTCGTCCTCGGCGAGCGCGTCGTCCGGCATCAGGTTCACGAGGCCGCCGTAGTCCAGCTCGACGATCGACCGCGAGTGGAACTCCTCGAGCCAGCGGGCCGTCTCCTCGACCGCCACGGTGATCGGCGCGTCCCCCATGGCCCGCCGCAGCACCGCGTAGGCCCGATGGGCCCGCCGCCGCGCCTTCGAGATCTCCGTGCGATACCGCAGCACGCGACGGCCGGGCCGCAGCGACAGCTCCCGCTCCTCCAGGTCCACGAACACGAACCAGCGCAGAGGCACACCCCAGGTCGCGACCTGCTCGTGCACCCGTGGAAGACCCCGCTCCAGGACGTGGTCGCCGCTGCGCCAGTCGTCGACGATGGTCTGCGCGAGGCCGGCCAGCACGGGCGGTACGAACGCATCGGCGATGACGCTGGGCACGCCGTCGCGGGCGGTCAGCGCCGCCTCGGCCACCCGGATGCGCAGGTTCCAGGGGCAGACGAGCAGTGTGTCGTCGGCCTCCAGGACGTAGGCCTCCTCGGGCAGCGCCGGCAGGCGGGTCCAGCCCGCGCCGAGCGCCTCGAGGACCGCGGTCCGCTGGCGGACCGGGCCGTCGGACAGGGCGACGGCGCGGCCCTCCTTGACGTAGCGCCGCCAGTACAGCTGGTGGTCACGGTCGAAGGCAGCCAGCGGCTCGTACACCCGCAGGTATGACGCGAAGAGCGACGGCACGGCCCGATCGTCGCACGAAACGGCCGAACGGCGCGAAGGTGCCCTCGATCCAATGTCGATGTGTCGGAGTTAGGGTCGGACTTACCGCACGTGCAAGACCGCACAGTCGTGAACGGCTTCGTCTCACGAGGACGGGCCGCCAACTCGCTCCGGGAGCGCCCATGAGTGTGTTCACCACCAGCCACGAGCAGGTCGTCTTCTGCCACGACCGGCAATCCGGCCTGCGGGCCATCATCGCCGTCTACTCCACCGCCCTCGGTCCGGCCCTCGGCGGGACGAGGTTCTACCCGTACTCCTCCGAGGAGGAGGCGCTGCACGACGTGCTCGACCTCGCGCGCGGCATGGCGTACAAGAACGCGCTGGCCGGCCTCGACCTCGGCGGCGGCAAGGCGGTCATCTGGGGCGACCCGGACCGGGACAAGAGCGAGCCCCTGCTGCGCGCCTACGGCCGGTTCGTCCAGTCCCTCGGCGGGCGCTACTACACCGCGTGCGACGTGGGCACCTATGTGCAGGACATGGACATCGTGGCCAAGGAGACCAGGTTCGTCACCGGCCGCTCCGAATCGCACGGTGGCGCCGGCGACTCTTCCGTGCTCACCGCCTACGGCGTCTTCCAGGGCATGCGGGCCGCTGCCGGACACCGCTGGGGTGTCTCCAGCCTCACCGGGCGCCGGGTCGGGATCGCCGGCCTCGGCAAGGTCGGCAAGCACCTGGCCAAGCATCTGCTCGACGACGGAGCCGCGGTGGTCGCCACGGACGTCTCCGAGCGGGCGCGGGAGTGGGCGCGGGTGACGTACCCCCAAATCGAGCTTCTGGACAGCAATGAAGAGCTCGTCGCCGCCCCGATCGACGTCTACGCGCCCTGCGCCCTGGGCGGCGCCCTGAACGACGACACCGTCCCGGCCCTCCAGGCCAAGATCGTCGCCGGCGCCGCCAACAACCAGCTCGCCCACCCCGGCGTCGAGAAGCTCCTGGCCGAGCGCGACGTCCTCTACGCCCCCGACTACGTCGTCAACTCGGGCGGGGTCATCCAGGTGGCCGACGAGATCGAGGGCTTCAACTTCGCCCGGGCGAAGGAACGCGCGGGACGGATCTACGACACCACGAAGCAGATCCTGGACCTCGCCGCGGCCGACGGAGTGCCACCCGCGCTGGCCGCCGACCGGCTCGCCGAACGGCGGATGGCCGAGGTCGGCAGGCTCCGTACCATCTTGGTGTAACCATGTGCGGGGGCTCGGCACGGCAGTGACGACCCGTCGACCGCGGTGGTGCTTACCCGCCGGGAACCCGACCGGCCGGACGGGTAAGCAACGCCACCGAAATGGTCGGCAGGGGCGAGATGCCGAAAGGTGCTCTCGACATGTACCGTAAGAGCCACGAGAGATGCCTGACGTTGTCGGGGCCTGCCGGTAATGGCTGCCCCGTAATTCTGTGCGAGGGGGTCGAGCCATGGGGCGCGGCCGTGCGAAGGCCAAGCAGACTAGGGTGGCCAGGGAGTTGAAATATCACTCACCGAACACCGACCTCGAAGCGTTGCAGCGCGAGCTCGCGGCGGGCGGCCCTAAGTCATACGACGATCACGCTGAGCCAGGCGCGGTCGACGATGAGGCTGACGACGAGGACGACTACGACGACCCCTCTAGCGACAGTGATTGGCGCTCACGGGGTCGTTGACCAGCTGGTCAACCCGGCTCACGGGCACGTGGACAACCACGTGCCCGAGTCGTGTCCACAGCACCCGCACGGCGGCCGTTCTCTCGACGGCCCGCCATGCGGGTGCGTCGGCGTAGCCATCGCCAGGGTGCGTTCCCACCACCCCCCGGCGCAGCGCCACGACACACCTCACGAGGCGGTGCATCGATGCACCGCCTCCGATGTGGCGCCCAGGCTTCCCTGACCCGGCCCTATGGCCAGGCCGCGATGACACGCGCCCTGAGAGCGGTCAAGGCGCTCGAAGGCCACGTCGCGATCCGTCGTGCCTAAGCGGCGCCGGCTGAGGCGGACGCCAGGGGTAGCAAGGGCCGGCCGCTCCGCCGGGGTACACAGGTCGCGATCCGTCGCGCCTCCGTGGCGTCGGCTGAGGCGGACGCTGTGCAGTGCGGGCCGGCCGCTTCGCCGGGTGCACAGATCGCGATGCGTCGCGCCTCGAACCAGCCGACCCGTCACGCCTCGATCCAGCCGACCCGTCGCGCCTCAAATCGGGCGGCCCGCGTCCACGCCGAGACGAGACGACGCCAGCGCCAGGTCGCGATGCTTCGCGCCCGCGATATTTCGTGCCCTAGCGAAGGCCGTTCGACGGCCATCCGTTCGAAGCCACCCGCTCGACGGCCATCCGTTCGACGGCACAGCGATGCGCATGGTCCTTACACCCGAACCATGGGCGCACCCGGCCCCGACCCAGTCCTTACGCATCGCACGACAAAGCCGGAAATATCCGACTCGCGGCGCACGGATCGGACAGGAGTGACCGGGAGTGGGCGGCGGCCCTCAGCGCTATCTGGGCCGGTTGTTCCAGTTGTAGAAGGTCGGGATGTTCTCGAAGTGGTTCCAGGCGCACACGGCGCTGGATCCGTCCTCGCCCGTGGCCTCGGCGCGGGCGGCGCGGGCCGCGGCGGCCTCGTCGAGTAGGACTCTCAGGCCGTCGGCGGCCCGGTGGACGCGCTCGGTGACGGGGTCAGCGTGCTCCGGCATGGTCCAGCACTCCCTCCAGAAGGCGAATCTTGCTGTTGCGGCAGTGGTTCGTCTCGGTGCCGTCGAACCGGCCGTGCTCGAAGTAGCGGTTGGCCGCGTGGGCGCCGCCGCAGAAGCCGAAGTATGGGCAGGTCCGGCGGCAGGCTTCGACGCCGGTCAAGTATTCGCCGATCCACGGGGCCGAAGTGGCGGCGCCGGCCAGGATCGCCGCCAGGGGTGTCTCCAGGACGTTGCCCGAGGAGAAGTCGCCGTAGTGCGGGTCGGTGAAGCCGGCCAGCTCGGGGGAGAGCAGGAAGACCCGGCCGTCGGCGGCGATCGTCGGGATCGGGTCCAGGGCGGCCGGTAGGAGGCCGTCGGCGCGGTCGGTCAGGACGGCCTCGGCGTAGCGCAGCGTCCACTCGATCTCGCGGACGTGGATCCGGGGGTCGACCCGCCACGCGGCGACGAGCTCGGCCCAGAAGGCGCGGACGGCTTCGTCGGCGAACGCGTTCGTCCGGGCGTTGACGCCCTCCTGCTCCTCGATGTTGATGCCGAGGACCTCGCAGCCGAGGCCGAGGAAGTACTCGTACAGCTCCGCCGCCAGCCCCGGACGCGGGTCGCTGACCACGCAGAGTGCCGAGAACGGCACCTGGTGGCGGTGGAGCGCTTCGATACCGTGCATGATCTGGCGGTACACCGGCGAACCGCTCTTGTTGATGCGCTGCTCGTTGCGCTCGGCGGGGCCGTCGACGCTCACGCTCACGCGGACGCCGTGCTCGGTGAAGAACTCGCACCAGGCGTCGTCGATCAGGGTGGCGTTGGTCTGCACGTGGTGCTCGACGCCGGTGAACGGGGCCATCAGCTCGGCGAACGCGGCTCGCCCGGCGGCCAGCGGCTCCCCGGCGTGCCAGACGACCGAGAACCGTGTGTCAGAAGCCGCGGCCCAGGGGTTCACCGACGAGGCGACGGCCGCGGCCACAGCGGGGCTCATGCGGTCGTTGCGGGAGCGGAAGGGCAGGTAGCAGTAGGTGCAGTCGAGGTTGCACAACGTCGTCGGCTGCATCACGACATAGCCGGGGACCGGCGTGATGCCTTGCATGCCGCTCCACGACACCGCCCCGTCCTCCTTTTGGGCGTAGGGACGTGTCGCTCCAGCCTAGGTCCATCACTACGCCGCGGTAAGCCCTGGTGCACTATTGGTAAAGGGGCGGCCGCGCCGCCCCTCCAGAGAAGCCTCTCGCAAACGATCTCAGCCGCGGGTGTGCGAGCCGACCATCTGCACGGTGCCGGTGCCCTCGATGACCTCGCCGACCTGCCAGGCGTCGAGGCCGCGGCCGGCCAGGAAGGCCAGCGTGCGGTCGGCGTCCTCGGCCGCGACCACGGTCATCATGCCGATGCCCATGTTGAAGGTGCTCTCCATCTCCATGTCCTCGATGCGGCCCTTCGTGCGGACCAGCTCGAAGATCGGCTGGGGGCGCCAGGTGGAGCGGTCCACGACGGCGTCGAGGTGCTCGGGCAGGACCCGGACCAGGTTGCCGGGGATGCCGCCGCCGGTGACGTGGGCATACGCGTGGATGTCGCTCTCCTTGATCAGGTCGAGGCAGTCCTTCGCGTAGATCCGGGTCGGGGTAAGCAGCTCCTCGCCGAGCGTGCGCTGCGAGCCGAACTCGTCGATGACGCTGTCCAGCCGCATCCGGCCGGCGCCCAGCAGCACGTGGCGAACCAGGGAGTAGCCGTTGGAGTGCAGGCCCGTCGAGCGCAGCGCGATCACCGCGTCGCCGACCTCGACGTTGTCGCGGCCGAGGATCTTGTCCTCTTCCACGACGCCGACGCCGGTGCCGGAGATGTCGTACTCGTCCGGGCGCATCACGCCCGGGTGCTCGGCCGTCTCGCCACCCAGCAGGGCGCACCCGGCGTAGCGGCACCCGTCGGCGATGCCGGCGCCGATCTCGGCCACCCGGTCCGGCACGACCTCGCCACAGGCGATGTAGTCCAGCAGGAACAGCGGCTCGGCACCGCACGCGACCAGGTCGTCGACCACCATCGCGACGAGGTCGATGCCGACGGTGTCGTGGATGCCCATCGCCTGGGCGATCGCCAGCTTGGTGCCCACACCGTCCGTCGAAGAGGCGAGGATCGGGCTCTTGTACTTCTTGAGGTCGAGCCGGAACAGTCCGGCGAACCCGCCGATGTCGCCCATCACCTCGGGCCGGTGCGTCCGGTGCACCTTGGTGCGGAGCAGCTCGACGGCCTGCTCACCGGCGTGGATCGAAACACCCGCGTCCGCGTAGGTCACGGTCTTGCGGCGGCTCCGGCCGTTGCCGGCGGTCCACAGCTGCCGCTCGGGGGTGCTGCCCTGACCGGACTTCCCGGTCTTGTCGGCGCGCTCATCCACGTGCGTCACTTTCTCCCCTTTGAATTGCCTCTGCGGCGGCTTTGCGTTGATGGGTGGCGGTCACGGGCGCAGCAGTGCGTCCGCTCCACCGACACTGGCGGTGATCTGGACACCGTCAGTCGTGGTCGGCGCGGCCCCCGCGGCGCGCGCGACACCTTCCAGCACGTGTTTGCCGATCACATTGTCGGCCGGGAGCTCGATCGGGTAGTGCCCGTCGAAGCAGGCACTGCACAGCCGGGTGGCCGGCTGCTCGGTGGCGGCGATCAGGCCCGGCAGTGACACGTAGCCGAGCGAGTCCGCGCCGATCGAGCGGCGGATGCCCTCGAGGTCGAGTCCGTTGGCCAGCAGCTCGGCCCGGGTTGCGAAGTCGATGCCGTAGAAGCAGGGCCACTTGACGGGCGGCGAGGAGATCCGCACGTGCACCTCGATGGCCCCGGACTCGCGCAGCATGCGCACGATCGCGCGCTGGGTGTTGCCGCGCACGATCGAGTCGTCGACGACGACCAGTCGCTTGCCCCGCACGTTGTCGCGCAGCGGGTTGAGCTTCAGCCGGATGCCCAGCTGACGGATGGTCTGTGACGGCTGGATGAAGGTCCGCCCGACGTAGGCGTTCTTGACCAGGCCGTGTCCGAACGGGATGCCGGACTCCTGTGCGTAGCCGATCGCGGCCGGCGTGCCGGACTCGGGGACCGGAATGACCAGGTCGGCCTCGACGTGGTGCTCGCGGGCCAGGGTGCGCCCGAGCTCGACCCGGGCCGCGTGCAGGTTGCGGCCGGAGATGTTGGTGTCGGGGCGGGCCAGGTAGACGTACTCGAACAGGCAGCCCTTCGGGTCCGGGGTGCCGAAGCGGCTGGAGCGCAGGCCGTGCTCGTCGATGGCGATGAGCTCGCCCGGCTCGACCTCGCGGACCACGCTGGCGCCGCAGATGTCCAGGGCCGCGGTCTCGCTGGCCACGACCCAGCCGCGCTCGAGGCGGCCGAGCACCAGCGGGCGCACGCCGTTGACGTCACGCGCCGCATACAGGGTGTCCTCGTCCATGAAGACGAAGCTGAACGCGCCGCGCAGGGTCGGCAGCACCTCCAGCGCGGCGGCCTCGACCGAGAGGTCGGGCCGCGCCGCCAGCAGCGCCGTCACCAGGGCGGTGTCGTTGGTGGAGTTGATCGCGTCCGGCTCGATGTCGGGCAGCTCGGCCACCCGGCGGGCCAGCTCGGCCGTGTTGACCAGGTTGCCGTTGTGCGCCAGCGCGATCGTGGTGCCGGCGCGGTCGCCGCCGCCCCGGGTCGAGCGCAGCGTGGGCTGGGCGTTCTCCCACGTCGAGCCGCCGGTGGTCGAGTAGCGCGCGTGGCCGATCGCGATGTGGCCGCGCAGGCTCGCCAGGGTCGGCTCGTCGAAGACCTGGGACACCAGGCCGAGATCCTTGTAGACCACCACACCGGATCCGTCGGACACCGCGATGCCGGCCGCCTCCTGACCACGGTGCTGCAGTGCATACAGCCCGTAGTAGGTCATCTTGGCGACCTCTTCGCCCGGCGCCCAGACGCCGAACACACCGCACTTGTCCTGTGGACCTGGACGCTGGGGGTCGAGCTCGTGGCTCAACCGGCCATCGCCTCGGGGCACTTGCCGCTCCTGTCGTCGCAGTTGCCTTGGGCTGGCTGAAGTGTGTGGGGGGTGGCTCTGAGGTTGACGCGAGCCGGACGGTTGGTGACTGCCCGGCGGGCTGGTCGGCGCCACACGCTGGGTCGCCGTCGCGCAGCCAGTGTACGCGAGGTTGCGGGCATGACGCAGAGCGACGTATCGAAGTCTGTTGGTGAAGTGTGGGCCGGGCGGTTCGTCAGCGTTACAACGGTAGATGTCCGGATAAATCCGCCCGGATGCCACTGGCACGAATCTTCCCGGCGGTGACGGCTTCATGCCACGATTTCCGACCCGTGGCGATCTCGATCCACGTGACCGGGTCCGTCTCCACGACGTTTGGTGGCGTACCTCTCGTATGTCTCGGCCCCTCGATGCACTGAATCGCACCGTAAGGCGGAACCCGGACCTCCACCGAACGTCCGGGTGCGCGTGTCCGCAGGTCGGCGAGGAGTTCCCGGACGCCGTCGCGAAGCGCGATCCGGTCCGGGTCGGCTCCGCTATTCAGGGCATCAAGGACGCTTTGCACCGTGCCGGAATATCGGTGCGCAGAGGACATAAGCGGACGATACGACCCTCCGTGGGCGGCTCGCAACACTCTCCGGGTTTCGCCGACCCCGCCGGACAGGGCATAGTTTGCTGCGGCGCACCATGCAAGGCGAGTCTCGCTCGCATGTTGGACCATAGACAGACATGCTCGGCGGCGAAGCTCGGGTGAAGGTCAAGATCCGGAGGGGTGTGGACGTGACTGCGCACCGACGAGCCCTGCTGCTCAGAGCGGGGACGGTGGCTGTTCTAGCTGCGGGCGCTCTGATCGGCATAGCAGCACCGGCTTTTGCGGCCGGTCCTGAGGTCGTGGTCAGCGGCGCAAATGATGTGACACTGACCGTAGGCGGCGGAGCGCAGACCGTCAATGTGCAGATCAAGAACACCGGCGATGCACCACAGGTGGCCAATGTCGGGCTCACCATTGACATACCGGGCGACCTTGGCCTGTCGATCTCCAGCAAGCCCAGCGGCTGCGATGGCGGCGGCACTCATCTCAGCTGCACTGTGACGTTCTCGGTCACTTCGCCACTGGGTCCCGGACAGACGAAGAATGTCCCGATCGGCGTTTCGCCCCCGGCGCAGAGCTCGATCCCGGCCGGCCAGCAGAAGTCCGGCGGCGGCCAGGTGATCATCACCGACGGCGGCTCCGACACCAAGGGCTTCCAGGCGACGCTCAAGGCGCAGGCCGCGGCGCCGACCACGCAGGCCGCGCCGCAGACGGTCACCGAGGTCAGCGGCAACATCACCGACTCGTCGACCGGCAAGGGGATCAAGGGCGCCACCGTGGTGCTCGAGGACGGCGCGGGCAAGACCCGCCAGACCTCGACGACCAACGACGCCGGCGCCTTCAAGTTCACCGGCACCGAGCAGAGCCCCATCGCACCGGGCCAGCTGACCCTGCAGGCCGGCGCGACCGGGTTCGACAACCAGAACAAGACCGTCACGGGCACCGCGGGCAAGGCCAACACCGGGCTCAAGATGGGCCTGCCGAAGCTGGCCGACACCGCCTCGCCGGTCGCGCCGCCGAGCGCGGGTGACCCGGCGATCGTCGAAGGCCAGTCGGCCGGTGGCGTCGTGCCGCAGAACACCAAGACCAACAACGCCTCCGACGACAGCGGCGGCGGGGTCTCCTGGATCCTGATCGCGCTCGGTGTCCTGCTCGTCGGCTTCGGCATCGTGGCGATCGTCATGCTGCTGCGCCGGCGCGGCGATGACGACGACGAGGACGTCGAGGACGAGCCGGCCCCGCGCCGCGGGCCAGGCCCGCGCCCCGCATACGCCGGTCAGGGCCCCGACCCGACGATGGTCGCCGGCATGGGCGGCGCCCCGGCGATGATCAACCGCGGCAACAACGACGCGACCGCGATCGTCCGGCCCGGCCGCGGCGGCTTCGACGACGTCCCGCCGGACCCCTACGGCGCGCCTCCGCTCGGCGCCGGTGGCTACCCGTCCGCGGGCGGCTACGACGACCGGGCCGGCTTCGCCAGCGGCGGCTACAACGGTGGCGGCGGCAACGGCTACGGCGCCCAGCCCGGCCGGCCCGCCCCCGGCCCCGCGGTCGACCCCTACGCGCCGGACTACAACGGCGGCGGGGGCGGCTACGCCGACTCGACGCAGCGATACGAGCCCGGCACCGGCGGCAATGGCTACGGCGGCGGCGCGAACGGCTACAACAACAACCCGCCGACCGGTGGATACGGCCCGGGCGCGGGCCCGGGTGGCGCCGGTGGCCAGGGCGGCTACGGCGCCAACGGCTACGACGGCCCGTCGACCGGCGGCAACAACTACGGCGGCGGCCAGCGCGACCGCGGCGGCTACGAGGGCCCGCCCACGACGCTTGGCGGCTACGACGGCCCGCACGCCGGTGGTGACCGCGGTGGCTACGGTGCGCCCGGTGGCCAGGGCGGTGGCGGCGGCTATGACGACCGCGGTGGCCAGGGCGGCGGTGGCGGCTACGACGACCGCGGTGGCTACGGCGCCGCCGGTGGTCAAGGCGGCCCCGGCGGTGGCTACGACGATCGCGGTGGCTACGGCCCCGCGGCCGGCGGCAACGGCTACGAAGGCCCTTCTGCGGGCGGCGGCTACGGCCCCGGCGGTGAGCGCGGCGGCTACGGCCCCGCGGCCGGTGGCGGCTATGACGGTGGCCAGGGCGGTGGCTACGACGATCGCGGTGGCTACGGCCCAGGCGGCAACGGCGGCGGCGGTGACTACGACGGCCCATACGCGGGCCGTGGCGGTTACGAGCCGCAGGGTCCGGGCCGCGGCTACGAGCCAGCCTCCGGCTACGAGCGCGACGGCTACGAGCGCGTCCCCGAGCCCCCGCGGGCCGGCAACGGCTACGGCCCCGGCGGTGGTGGCCAGGCGAGCGGCGACTACGACCAGCGCGGCGGCTACGGCCCCGGCAACAACGGTGGCGGCGGTGACTACGACGACGCCCGCTCACAGGGCCGCGGCGGCAACGGCAACCGGCGCTCGCTCGACTGGCTGGACGACTAGCTCCAGCTGACTATCGCGTGATCAGCTGACAGTTGCGTTATCGGAGGGGCGGCCTTGGTGCCGCCCCTCCGGGGTTTCGCCCCACGCCTCGCGCGAAGCCCTTCGAGGCTCCGTGCGAAGCCTTCTCGCGGCCTCGTGCGAAGCCCTTCGAGGCTTCGTGTGAAGCCCTTCGCGGGGCGCCCGCACCCCCGGTCAGGCGTCCTCGGCGGAGTCGCCGAGCTCGCTCACGGCCGGCTCGCTGTCGGAGCGGTCGCGCAGGTCGAGGTCGTTGCGGGTGTTGCGGAGGTCCGCGGCGTGCCGCGGAATGTACTCGTCCTCATCCATCCGGCGCATAACCTTCGTGTGGCGTCGCATCATGTGCAGAGTCCCCGTGACAGTTATTTCGTGTTGGGTGTGGCGGCGCGGCAGGCGGCGTCGAGCTCCATGCTCATCGGCGCGGACTCCCGCGGGTGCGTCACCCGGAGCCAGCGCACCTTGCGCAGCATCCGGGTCGCCGGGCCGGCGGCTCGGTGCCGGGCGACGTGGCCGATGCCGCTTCCTTGAATGTTCACAACACAGAGTGTGCGGGGACGGCGACAGATTCGTTAGACCACGAACAGTCCGGATCCGGCGACCGTCCGGATTCCCCTGTTAGTAGGTGAGTACGCAATCAAACGGTATTGAGTAAGTGGCCGAACTCGGCGTGCAGGGTCTGACCTGCGCTGATAGCCCTCGATGCGAGTGTGAACCGGCGGTGGACGGACGGTCGTAGGTCGGCCCGCGCCTCCTCCAGCGTCGCCCATCGGAAACCGGTCAATTCATTCGCGGCCGGGCGAATCGCGGCGGTGGATTCGAGCACGCCGCCGTCGAACACGAACTGCACCTGATCGCTCCACGGCCCGCGGCCCGGCGTCCAGTCGACCACCAGCAGCCGGCCGACCGTGAGCCGCAGCCCGACCTCCTCGGCGACCTCGCGCGCGCAGGCGGCCGACGGCGACTCGCCCGGCTCGACGATGCCGCCCGGGATGTCGAGAAAAGGCTTGTAGTTGGGCACCACGAACAGGAACCGCCCGGCCGTGTCCCGGATCAGGGCGCCGCTGGCCACGGTCTTGTGGGCCATCCGCTTGGCGATGCCCGGGTTGAACTCCGCCTCGGGCGGACCGTCCAGCTCGAACTCGGCCGCGTAGGGAGAATCGCTCATCGCCCCTGATTCAACTACTCAAGCGGGGCGCTCGTCCATCCAACGGGGTACGCCGTACGCCCCCTGAAGTGAACAAGTTCGCTGATGGTGTCCGTATCCGGCGCGATGCCAAGGTGATGCAACCGCGAAATGCTTGCTCAGCCGAGAGGGGTGGTGCAGATAGGCGATCGCATCTCGTGCGCTGGGGGTGGCCACGAGACGGAACGGGTGGGCGGCGGTGTCCGCGCGGGGTGCCGCCGTCCGCCTATTCGCGCCGCATGTGCAGGCGCACCGTGGTGCCGTCGGCGCCGGTGCGCATTTCCAGGAGATCGCAGATCTGCCGGGCGATCCAAAGTCCGTGGCCCTGGCCGGCCTGCGGATCGGAGCGCAGGAAACCGAGGAAGCCGTTGCGGCCGTTCTTCTTCGGTGCTCCGCCGGTGTCGGCGATTTCGCAGATGACCCGCTGATCGGTGGCCCACAGCCGTACCTCACCGCGGCCGGCGCCGTGCCGGATCGCATTCGTGGCGATCTCGTTCACCGCGAGCGTGAAATCGTCGAGGCGGTCCGCCGGCACACCGAGGCGCACGGCGTGGTCGGCGACGAATTGCCGTACCGGTGCCATGTCAATGAAGTCCACCAGCTGCTCGACGCCGTGCGCGGGCCGCGCCGCCAGCGGCCCGTTGTGCTCCGCGTAGTAGAAGGCCGGGTCGGCGTAGGTGATGCTGACCTCGCTCTGCGGCCCGACCGCCAGTGTCGGGTGGGTCCGCCGGGCGTCGTCGACGATCGCGGTCGGCAGGCTGCGGCTGTCATACCCGCACATGATCCAGGCCCGGCTCTCCGCCAGGGCCACGTTCATGACGGACTCGTATCGGCCCCACTCCGAGGTCTCGAGTGTGTCCCGCCCGGTCCAGATCGGCTGCCCGAGCACCCGCAGGATCCCGGTGGTGCCGGGCAGCGCGTCGATCCGCCGGTGATACGCGTCGAGCGTCCGCCCGGGCGAGTCGTACCAGGCGGAGGTGGCCAGGAAGATGATCCGCTCCGCGTCGGCCCCGATCTGCTCGCGCAGCAGTGCCTCGTTCTCGTCGGAGGTGACCGCGACGACGGAGTCCCCCCGGTGGACCCCCTCGGTCACAAATGGCACCGCCGCGGCCAGGAACGCCGCGGCCGAGTCGAAGACCAGTGCCTGGTGGATGAAGTTCACGGCAGGTCGTCCGCGTCCTCGAGCGTCCAGCGCGCGATGTACAGCACCTTGCGCATCGAGGCGGGCATGTTCTTGACGCGCACCCGCCGCTCCGGCGCGACCGTCTCGGCGAACCGCACCAGGGTCCGGATGCCGGCCACGTCGATGAACGTGAGCTCGGTCAGGTCGAGCACCAGCAGCGGCTCGCCGCTGGGCCAGGCCGCGGCCTGCGCCAAAGCGTCGGCCAGGGGCAGCGCGGTCGCGTCGTCGACGACTCCGGCGATCCGCAGCCCGCGCGGCGAGTAGGTCGGGATGATCCGCAGCTGCCGGTCGTCGTGCAGCGGGTCGATGCAGAGGAGGCCGTGGTGCACGGAGACGAGCCCGGTGAGGTCGGCCCGCGCGAAGAGCCGCTCGTCGTACTGGCACACGGCCGCCAGATCCTTGGCGTCGACGACGGTGGAGGCGACCCCGCTCTCATACTCGTGCGCCCGCGCCGCACCGCCGCCGCGTTGCTCGCGCAGCGCCCAGCTCATCTCGCCGGTGAGCCGCAGCCCCTGGAACCCGGCCGCCCGCGCGTCCCGGACAGCGTCGCGGAGCCCCGTGGTCTCGGGCCGGACGTCGCCGACGACCCGCACCTCGAGCTGCCCGCGCGCGATCGCGAGCGCTCCGTCGATGCCCCGCGGCCCCAGCCAGGCGTCGATGACGTCGGGCTTCGTGCGGTCCGCGAAGTACAGCACGCGCTCACCCCGGCGCAGCCCGTCCGCGATGAACGCCGAGACGACTTCTTGCTGCTGGGCGTCGCTCGCGAAGGGCAGGCAGAGGTGATCGCCGGGCCGAACGTGGCCGGCGTGCGTGGTGGAGATCGGTTCACTGATGTGATTCAACCTACGGGGTCTACCCAACTGGCGCCGACCGCGAAACACCGGCCTAATGCGAGCGGATGCAGCAGGTCGTGCACACCTTCGGCGTGGGGAGGGTGAAGGCCAGGCAGCAGGTCCGGCGCTGGATGTCCACGCCGCCGCCCGGGCGCGGGGTCAGGTCCACCAGGTCCTCGGCGTCCAGCGCGGCCAGCAGCCGGTTAGCGATGTCCAGGGTCGGGCCGGGCAGCGAGTCGGCCGCGCGGGACAGGCCGTAGGCGATGCCGGAGGCGACCGAGCCCCAAAGGGTGCGCCGGCCGATGCGGGCGTGCTTGCGGAACTCGTCCAGCAGCGGGTGCAGGTGCGCGTCGACCAGTGACCGGCGCAGCACGCCCAGCAGCTCGTCCTCGTCCTCGACGATCAGCAGGCCGGGGGCGTCGGTGGCGACGATCGGGTCGGTGGCCAGGACGGCGGTGACCGGGGCGCGCAGGGCGAGCGTCAGGAACGGGCGCGGCTCGCGGTAGCGGACCAGGACGTGGTCCGGCGTCATCAGCGGCACGCGGCGGGCGGCGGCGAAGCCGAGGACGGCCGGCAGGGAGCACCAGTATGAGTAGCACTTCCACGCCAGGGCGGCGACCGCGTGGGGCTGGGCGCTCCAGCGGCGGGCGGCCGTGTCCAGAAGATCCGCTACGTCCAGATCCGCGGCGAGGCGCCACTGCGGGCCCGCGTCGGCCACCAGGCCGGGCGCCAGCCCCTGGAGTGAATCTTTGCCGTGCCGATTCTGCAGCGCGGCGAGGGTCGCGACGACCGGACGGAGGGGTTCGACCCCCTCGCGGCTGATGAGGGCGGTCACGTTGGGTCGCCGTCCCGCCGCGCCGGCACGGCGGTCGAGCACCGCGTCGCGGCGCTCATCGCGTGCCTGCCGTTGGTGCTCACCACCATCACGTACCCCCAGAAGTGCCTGCCAAGCGCCCACGATACAGCTACGTAGGTAAGCCTAACCAGGGTGGCCCGGTCGTGTTTCCGCCGCCAAAATAAGTGACATTGTGTCACCGCTTGCGGGGCGGTCAGTGACCGAACTTCGGTGATCAAGACCGATATCCCGGTGGTGTCAACCATTTTGTCAGGAATCTGTCCCCCTGACCTGGTCAACAGCAGGACTCGGGGACACTAACCGGACAGGGGCCGTCTCCCTGTAGGGCTGGACCGGACATGACTACGAGCGACCCTTCTCCCGTGCAACGGGCGGCGGAGGCGTTCGTCGCAGAGTTCGCGCGGTGGCGCGTTGAGCGCGGCATGTCCAAGAAGCAGCTCGCCGCGGCCATGGGCTTCGACGCGTCCTACGTCAGCCACGTGGAGGCGGCGCGGCACCGGCCGACCGAGGACTTCGCGCGGCGGGCCGAGGCGATCCTCCAGAGCGGCGGGTCCGTCTGGCAGCGCTACAAGGAATACGACGAGCTGCGGGCGACCGCGCGCAGCCGGGTCGGGGTGCCCGGGCGCGACCCGCCGGTGCCGGACCAGTGGCTGCCACCGGGCACGGGCCTCGTCGTGGAACGCGAGACCGCGCGGCTGTCGTATGTCGACGGGAAGTACCGCTGCACGGTCCGCCGCGCGCTGTACAACGCCGGCACGGAGCCGATCACGCGGTATCTCGTGCGTATCTCCGTCGACCGCTACCCCGACGACCCGGCGCGGTCCAATCGCCACCACCACGACCACCCGATGTCGCTCGACGAGCTGTCCCTGGTCGCGTCCTGCGCCGGCGAGCCGATGGAGTGGCGCACCAAGACCGACCGCGACACCCTCAAGGAGCTCTGGCTGCTCTTCGAGAATGCGCAAGGGCGTTTCCCGTTGTACCCCGGGCAGCGCACGACGATCGCATACTCGTGGCACATCGGCATCGACAAGTGGGGCAACTTCTTCGAGCGGGCGATCCGCCTGCCGACCCGCGCCCTGACGGTCGAGGTCGAGTTCCCGGCCCGGATGCGCCCTGTCGTGTGGGGCGTGCAGACGTCGCTGTCAGCCGAGGAGGTGCCCCTGCGCACGCCGATCACGCAGGAGCTCTCGGAGGACGGCCGCGCGGTGTTCTCCTGGCACACGGAGGCCGCGACGCTGCACGACTACTACCGGCTGGAGTGGCGCTTCCGAGGCAGCCGGCCGGAGGGTGCGGTGGAGGACGCCGATGACTGGCCGGATCCGCCATTTGTACCGCCTTCAGCGCGCCAGCTCTCCGCGTAGATGCACCGGAGGGCTGGCCGCGACCCTTTCTGCGGCTAAAGCCCCACTAAAACGCACCGGCTGTTCCGGTAAACGAACACACACCAGCTGTGTTGTTGAAACAAAATGCTGAGGGATTGACTACTGGCTGTACACCGCGCGCGTGAAAAAGGTGCACACCGCGTGAGAACCTTCTATCGGCGTCGCTACGATGGCGCCCGTGGCGGAAGCGGTCTTATTCGACCTGGACGGCACGCTCATCGACAGCGAGCCCGTCTGGGCCGCGGCCAACACCGCTCTGGTGCGTGCCCGCGGCGCTGAGGTCACCGATGAGCTGCTGCGGAGCCTGAGCGGGCTCGATGCGACGCTGGCAATGCGGCGCATCCATCAGCAGTACGGCTGGGCCGGGCTCGACGTCCACGCCGACGTCGCCTGGGTGCAGCGGCGCGTGCGGGAGTCCTACGCCCGCGGTGTCCACTGGCTCCCCGGTGCCCGGTCCCTGCTGGCCGCCGTGCGCGCGGCCGGGCTGCGGGTGGCGCTGGTCACGTCCACCTATCGCGAGCTCGTCGAGTATGTGCTCGCCGAGGCCGGCCCGGACGCCTTCGACGCCGTCGTCTGCGGCGACGACGGGCACCGGCCGAAGCCCGATGCGGCCCCCTACCTTGCCGCGATGGACGCCCTCGGCCTCGGCCCGGCCCGGTGCGTCGCCGTGGAGGACTCCGCGGTCGGCGTGGCCAGTGCTCACGTCGCCGGCTGCGCGGTGCTCAACGTCGCCCCGATGATGCGCAGCGACCTCGCCCACACCTGGGCCCCGTCGCTGTTCTACGTGGGGGTGGCCGAGCTGCGGGCCGCACTCGGCGACCGCTCCGCGCTCAGCTACATACCCCCGCTGGACACCGCGCCGGCGCCCAGCGGGTCAGCCGCGTTCGGTGTTGTCCCCGTGCACGTCTAAGGCGGAACGTCAGGCGATCGAGACGCCCGGGGCGCCGGACTCGATGTGATCGACGCACAGGACGCCGTACAGGTGGTCGACCTCGTGCAGGACGTCCCGGGCCAGCCGGCCCTGGTCGAACGTGGCGATCGCCTCGTCCCCGGTGGGCGTGCGGTAGCTGATCACCGCCGTCCGGGGGCGGGGGAACGTGCAGCGGAAGTCGAAGAAGCTCAGGCAGCCCTCCGTCGCCTCCTCCCAGTCGGCGGGGGCGGCCGGACCGACCTCGATCACCTGCGGGTTGATCAGAGCCAGCTGCGGGCGGCCGGCCGAGCGGAAGATGGCGATCGAGCGCGGCTCGCCGATCTGGGGCGCGGCCAGGCCCATCTGGCCGCCGACGAACTCGTGGACCCGCTCGACCGCGTCCGCGACCTTCGTGAGGCGATCCAGGATGCGCAGCACCTCGTCCCGCTCGCGGGGCAGATCGAACGGGCGCGTGCCGTTCGTGAGCATCGGGTCGCCCAGCTGCACAATGCCGAGGTCCGCCATGATCTCGCTGGGCCGGGGGATGCCGGTCGGGCGGCGGGGTACGGGGGCGGGCGCGGTCTTGCGGTCGTCGGCCACGTCGCTGGTCATCGCTGCTCCTTCATGGGCGGGTTGCTGCAATCGCCACGTGAATGGACGCGAGCCAGTTGTGCAAAAGCCGCGGTCTGGCGGGACCGCGGCGGCAAGAATCGTACGGGTGCAGTTGCGGAAATGCGTCGGCCCGGCTCAGCGCCATCCACCCAGTGTGAGTGGCGGTGAGCCGGGTGTGAACCCCTTTAGGTCTCGTTGAACGTGAATGAATGCGTGCGATTCTTAAGGGATTAGGTAACGTTTAGTTTCGACGGTGCTCAGTCGAGTTCGCCGGCCGCCGACAGGTATGCCTCCGCTACGTAAACGGTGATCCAGCGGGCCGGTCGGCGCTCGGCTACCAGGTCGAGGGAGGGGTCGAGGTTGAGTTTGCGGTAGGCCCGGCGCATGGCGTCGTCGTCCAGGACCTTCGCCAGGCCGCTGACGTGCAGACCGATCGCGCCCCGGGCGAAGTCGACGAACAACAGGCTGATTCGCGGGTCGTGCTGAATGTCGGCGACCGCGGTGGAAAGGCTCACGTCGTCGAACTCGGGCCACGCGAGACGATTCACGCTCAGTATCCGGACGAAGCCCGTGCCGCCCGTGACGAACGTGCAGTCATGGCCGTCGTCAGGGTCACCGGTAGCAACGAACATCATCTCCTGACGGCGGACGAAGCTTTGCATCCGTTCGTCGAGTGCGGTTAAGACCTCACGATCGGACAGGGTGGGCACGGGCACCTCCGCGGGTTCTGAACGCCTGGGGCCAACCGTGCGCCGGAGCGCCCGGGACCAGCCGGACAGCCGGTGCGACGCCGCCGTTCGGAGGATGCGACGTGGCATGTCCAGTGCTTCGCACCGGCGCGTCACGGGGGATTTCGCGCCCGCACACGCCACGTCGCACATGCAGTGCGTCGCGTTGTCTTCGCAGGTAGTGACGCTGATTCGCGGACGGCACCTACGTTTGACCGCGAAGGGCACCGATGAGCAATCTGTCGCGATTACTGAAGGAGAGCTGGACCCTCGTCGAGGAGCACCAGGACAAGCTCGCCAGCTACTTCTACGCGCGCATGTTCCTCAGCAACCCGCAGCTGCGGGACCTGTTCCCCGTGCACATGGACGTCCAGCGCTCCCGGCTGATGGGCGCGATCGTCTCGGCCATCCAGACGGTCGACGATCCGGAGCACCTCGATGAGTACCTGCAGTCGCTCGGCCGGGACCACCGCAAGTTCCACGTGCAGCCGGAGCACTACGAGGTCGTCGGCAGCGCGCTGATGGAGGCTCTGCGCACGTTCGCCGGCGACCAGTGGTCCATCGAGTTCGACCAGGCCTGGAGCGACGCGTACGCGGTCATCGCGGCCAAGATGATCGCCGGTGCCGAGGCCGACTCCAGCAACCCGCCCTACTGGCACGCCGAGGTGCTATATCACGAGCGGCGCAGCCGGGACATCGCCGTCATGACCGTCAAGCCGTTGCAGCCGCTGGAGTACCGCGCGGGGCAGTACGTCAGCGTCGAGACGAAGTATCAGCCGCGGCTGTGGCGGGTGTACTCGGTGGCCAACGCGCCGCGCAAGGACGGCTCGCTCGACTTCCACGTCCGCGCCGTCGGGGCCGGCTGGGTGTCGTCGGCCCTGGTCCGGCGGGTGCAGCCGGGCGACATGATCCGCCTGGGGGCCCCGATGGGCCAGATGACGCTGGACCGCCGCTCGACCCGGGACATCGTTTGCGTCGCCGGCGGCACCGGGCTGGCGCCGATCAAGGCGCTGATCGAGGAGATGACCAGGGCCAACCGGACCCGCTGGGTGCACGTCTTCTTCGGCGCCAAGGACCGCGACGACCTCTACGACCTGGCCTGCCTGAACCGGCTCGCGGCCCGCTACCCGTGGCTGTCGGTCGTGGCGGCGACCAGCGACGACCCGGACTTCCCCGGCGAGCACGGCAACGTCTCCGACATCGTGGCCCGCTACGGGCCCTGGCGGGACCACGACTTCTTCGTCTCCGGATCGCCGACCATGGTGCGGTCCACCCTGAGAACGCTCGCCGAGATGCAGGTCCCGGCGATCCGCATCAAGTACGACGCCTTCGGTGATGTCTGAGCGGGCGGGCGGCCCAGGTGCGGTGGCCGCCCGCTCGCCCTCGGCTCAGTACAGTTGCCCGCGTGATCGAGAAGCGTGGGCTCAGGGCCGAGATCCTGCTCGTGCTCGGTGTTTCGCTCGGCGCGTCGGCGGTCTACTCGATCATCAGGATCGTTGACCGGCTCACCTACGTCGCGCCACTGTCGCAGCAGACCGCGACCCTCAACCCGACGATCGTCGCCGACCGGCCCTGGCTCGACCTGATCTACCAGCTCTACTACATCGCCAGTCCGCTGATCCCGGCGCTGCTGGCGGTGCACCTCTTGCGCCGCGACCCGGAGCCGCACGAGATCGGGCTGGACGCCCGCCGCCCGGTCGGCGACCTGTGGCGGGGTGTCGCCATGGCCGCGTTGATCGGCCTGCCCGGGCTCGGGCTCGTGTGGGCGGCCCGGCAGCTCGGCATCAGTGCGCAGATCGTGCCCTCGGGGCTCACCGAGCACTGGTGGACGACGCCCGTGCTGATCCTGTCGGCGGTCGAGAACGGGGTGCTCGAGGAGGTCGTGATGATCGCGTACCTCCTGAGCCGCCTGCGCGACCTGCGGTGGGGCTGGTGGGCGGCGGTTGTCACGAGTGCCGTGATCCGCGGGTCGTACCACCTCTACCAGGGCTTCGGCGGGTTCGTCGGCAACTTCGTGATGGGGCTGGTTTTCGGGTACTTCTTCCGCCGGACCCAGCGCGTGATGCCGCTCATCGTCGCGCACTCGATCCTCGACATCGTGTCCTTCGTCGGCTATGCGCTGCTCAAGGATCATCTCGGATTCCTGAACTAGAGCAAATCCGACAATTAGCCTGGCTGTGTGGGCCGAATCCTTCTCGTAGTCACCCTGGTGCTGTCCGGCGTGTTCGCAGTACCAACGCCGGCTTCTGCAAAATCGGACACGACACTCTATATCGTGCAGCTCGCGGGTGATCCGGCGCTGCGGACCGAGAGCGCCAAGGCCGCCGTGCGCGCGAACCGGGAGTCCGTCCGGCGCCGGGCCGGCATCGGCAAGACCGTCCGGGACTACGACACCGTGTTCAACGGGTTCGCGGCCGCGCTCACCGCCGCCCAGCGCGAGAAGGTACAGCGGACCCCCGGGGTCGCGCGGATCTGGAAGAACGAGCGGCGCACCGCCGAGACGTTCGGCACGCCCGCGTTCCTCGGGCTGACCGGCAGCGACGGCGTGTGGGCGAAGGAGTTCGGCGACCCCGGCCACGCCGGCGAAGGCATGATCATCGCCGACATCGACACCGGGTTCTGGCCCGAGAACCCCAGCCTGGCCGCGCTGCCCGAGCCGCGCCCCGACCAGGCGGCGATCGACGGCAAGTGGCGGGGCACCTGCGTGAGCGGCACCGGCACCCCGCAGCAGCAGGTGACGTGCAACAACAAGGTGATCGGGGCCCGGTACTACGACAGCAGCGGCTTCGGCGACTGGACCGGGGAGTTCCGGTCGCCGCGGGACTACGACGGGCACGGTACCCACACCGCCACCACCGCCGCCGGAGACTACTACGTGCCGGCGACGATCAACGGCAAGCCGGTCGGCAACGTCTCGGGGATGGCCCCGGCCGCGCGGATCGCCGTGTACAAGGCGCTGTGGCGGCAGGAGGACGGCGAGGGCTCGGGCGGCACCGTCGACCTGCTCGCGGCCATCGACGACGCGGTCGCCGACGGCGCCGACGTCATCAACTACTCCGTCTCCGGCTCCACCCGGCTGGTCGTCGACCCGATCAGCCTCGCCTTCTACAACGCGGCCGCGGCCGGCGTGTTCATCGCCGCGTCGGCCGGCAACGAGGGCCCGGACGCCTCCAGCGTCGCTCACAACGCGCCGTGGGTGACGACGGTCGCCGCGAGCTCGCACGACCGCGGTGCGATCAAGAGCGTGACGCTCGGCAACGGCAAGACCTATCAGGGCATCGGGCAGGGCGATCCGGTACCGGACGCGCCGCTGGTCGACTCCGTGAACGCGGGACTGGCCGACGCCGCGGCCGACAAGGTCGAGCTGTGCTACCCGGGCGCGCTGGACCCGGCAAAGGTCAAGGGCCGGATCGTGCTGTGCAAGCGGGGCGTGAACCCGCGGGTCGACAAGAGCATCGCCGTGCGCGACGCCGGCGGGGTCGGGATGGTGCTCTACAACCCCAGCGAGAACTCCTTGAACGCCGACTACCACGTCATTCCCACAGTGCACGTGGACGAGGTGGCCGGGGCGGCCATCAAGGAGTACACCCGCGGCGTCAACCCGCACGCCGCGCTCTCCGCGACCACGACCACCGTCGCCCGCGCGCCCGCCATGGCCGCGTTCTCCTCGACCGGCCCGGCCGACGCCGGCTCCGGGGACCTCATCAAGCCCGACCTCACCGCACCGGGCGTCGACATCGTCGCCGGCGTGTCCCCGGCCGGCCACCACGGCAACATGTGGGACGGCGAGAGCGGCACCTCGATGTCCAGCCCGCACATCGCCGGGATCGCCGCGCTGCTGCGGGCCCGGCACCCGCAGTGGTCGCCGGCCGCGCTCAAGTCGGCGCTGATGACGACGGCCGGCAACGCCGACAACACCGGCGGGGCCATCCAGCGCGGCAGCCGACCGGCCAACCCGTTCGACGACGGCTCCGGCCAGGTCCGGCCGGCCCGCGCGTTCGACCCCGGGCTGGTGTACGACGCGGGGGCGTCGGACTGGGCGCGGTACGCCTGCGGCATCGACCAGCTGCAGCTGGCCAGCGACTGGTGCCCGGTGGTCGGCCGGATCGACCCGAGCGATCTGAACTACCCGTCGATCGGGATCGGCTCGCTGCCCGGCGACCAGACCGTGACCCGGACCGTGACCAACGTCGCCGGCCTGCCCAGCGTGTACGTCGCCGCGGTCACGGCGCCGCCCGGGACCACGGTCGAGGTCAGCCCGCCGACGCTCACCGTCCCGG
Organism: Dactylosporangium sp. NPDC051541; assembly: GCF_044454505.1. NCBI lineage: Bacteria > Bacillati > Actinomycetota > Actinomycetes > Micromonosporales > Micromonosporaceae > Dactylosporangium > Dactylosporangium sp. NPDC051541. Next base: position 49,653 of record NZ_JBITDU010000021.1, on the reverse strand, counting down.
CCGGCGGCTCCGCGTCGTTCAAAGTCACCGTGAAGCGGACCGATGCGACTTACAGGGAGTACACCTTCGGCGCCTTGACCTGGACCGACCTGCGCGGCCACTCCGTGCGCAGCCCGATCGCGGTCCGCCCGGTCGCGCTGACCGGCCCGGGCGAGATCACCGGCACCGGGGCGGCCGGCCACGCGGGCATCGACCTGCTCGCCGGGTACAGCGGCACGATCACCGCCCACCCCTACGGCCTCGCGGCCTCGAGCGAGCACAGCCAGAAGCTGATCGGCTCGACCGCAGCGTTCGTGCCGTCGGCGCCGGGGCTGTCGCCGGCGATCTTCAGCTTCGAGTTCACGCTGCCGCCGGCGATGAAGCTGGCCCGGCTGGCCACGTATGACGCCGACGTCGCGCCCGGGACCGACCTGGACCTCTACGTCTACCAGGACGGCGAGCTGGTCGGCCGCAGCGACGGCACCACCTCCGACGAAGAGGTGCCGCTGACCGGGGGCTCCGGAGTCTTCCAGGTGTACGTCGTGCAGTTCGGACTGCCGCCGACGCTGAACGAGCAGGTGGCGAAGGCGCACCTGTTCGTGGTCGGCGCCCCGTTGACCGGCAACCTGACCGTGTCGCCGAAGGTGCGGCCGGTGGCGCCGAACGATGCCCTGCACTTCGACGTGGGCTGGCAGGGGCTGGAGCCCTCGAAGCGCTACCTGGGTCTCATCGAGTTCGGCGACGGTACTGCGGCCCGGGCCTGGACGACCGTGGCGATCGGGCCGCAGCGGCCGACGATTCCGTGAGCTTGGGGGTTCGGGCTTTTGCCTACGCGGTGAACTGGAGGCCGACGAGCATTGGGGCCAGGAACATGCCCTGGGCCATGATCGCCAGCATCAGGTAGAACCGCTCGAACGCCCGGCTGCGGCCCATCAGACCCAGAACGATGAAGGCCGGGAACCACTCCAGCGCGATGCGCGTGGCCGACATCAGGTAGTTGGGCCAGCCCGTCTCGGTGGAGATGAACAGCAGGATCGGCACCGCGGCGTAGACGAGCAGGTAGTACTGGTCGGGGCGGAAGCCCAGCCGGCTCTTGCGACGCAGTGCGAGCAGCAGCAGGATGATCGCGCCGGCCACGACGACCAGGTTGACCAGCTGCAGCAGCCGCCAGTCCTGCAGATACGGCTTGTCGTTGAGCAGCTTCAGCGTCTTCCACATCGGCGCGCCGGGCCAGTCGTACTTGCGCTTCCAGCCGTCCTGGGCGTGACTGAAGGCCAGCCAGTCGCCGGTCGTGCGGTACAGGAAGATCGAGAAGGCGACCACGCCGGTCGGGATGAGCCCGAAGCCGAGCGCGTCCCAGCGGATCTTGCGGATGCTCCAGCCCCGCTGCCGCATGTACTCATAGACCAGCGGCGCGGCCAGGAGTAGTCCGAAGAGCCGGGTCGAGCCCGCGAAGGCGGCGGCGATGTTGGCGACCCAGAAGTTGCCCTTGCGCGCGGCGTAGAGGGAGATGAGGACCAGCGCCAGGAAGAGCGACTCGTTGTAGGCCGCGAACAGGAAGAAGCCGGCCGGGAAGGCCGCGATGTAAAACGTCGTGCGGCTGGCGACCTTCTCGCCGAACTCGAAGTCCACGAGGCGGTGCAGCATCACGAGCGCGACCAGGCCGAACATGACACTGATGAACAGCGCCGCGGGCAGGCCGCCGCCGGGGAAGATCGGGTTGAGCCCCTTGATGAGGGCCGGGTAGAGCGGATAGAACGCCGGGGCGAACTTGCTCCACAGGTAGCCGTCCTCGGCGATGCGGACATAGAAGACCGTGTCGTACTTGTACCAGGTGCCCATCAGGTCGTGCACCGGCGGAACGCGCGTGGGCACGAAGCGCCAGGCGAAGAACGTCACGAAGAGGTACGCCGTGATCGCGCCCAGCCACACACCGAACGCGGCCCGGAAGGAGCGCAGCCACGGCTCCATCCACGGACGCATCCACGCCCGCCATTTGGGGGTCGCGGCCCGATCGGCGTCGTACGTGCCGTCGGCCTCGACGTCCGTGGATGCCTCACCCGTCGCTTCGACCGAATCGGCCGCGCGCTCGTCGGTGGGGGAGTCGTCGAGGACGGGTGCGCCGACGGAAGCCTTGGGGGTGTCCACCGGCACGGTGGGGGTGGCGACGGCCTTGGGCCCGGCCTCGCCGTTCACCGGATCTCGCTCCGCGTGCAATCCATAGATGTCGATATCGTTCACGTCGGCGGCGTCAGATTCGATAGCGCCAGAGGAGAGCGACACAGGGTGGGACTATACATAAGCGCAGTTCACGTTGGCGTCCCCCATCTTGCCCCGGTTCGGCTTCTACAGTGACCAAGACGTTGCCGGTTCGTTTCCGGTTGCTGTCCAGCCCGCTATTCGAGGCCACGACGATGGCGCTCCTTACTCCCCGTACATGTAGTTCTACCCCCGGCGCGCCACTCGCAGTTCAGCGTGGCCCGGGTCGTAAGCACTTGTTCAGAAGTTCAAGGACTCCGATGTTTACCGAAAACCGCGGTAGTACCGCACCGCGCGCGCCGCTAAACGTTCGGTGCTGCGGGCCGCAGTGACGGAGCCCACGATCAGCCCGGCGCCCGGGACGACCCGCCGCGCCAGCCGGGCCGCGGCCGCCCGCAGTAGCCCGCCGCCGACCATCCGGGCCAGCGGGCCACCGACCCGATCGGCCGCGACCCGCGGATTGGCCCGCCGGCCGTCCGCCCGCTCGGCCGCGCGCACCGCCGCCTCCGCCGTCTCCACCGTCCCGTGGATGCGCTGCAGGACGAGCAGCTCGGCCGCGCGGCGCCGGTCCTGCGGGTCGTGGCCGAACGCGGCGGCCAGGTGCAGCACGAGCTTGGCCTGCAGCCAGGCGACGCCGGCCGCCTCCACCACCAGTCCCGTCGGCCCGACGAGGCCGGCGGCGAAGCCCAGGCGGCGCGCGCGGCGGACAAACTCGCGGGTGATGGCCCGGGAGATGGCCTCGCCGTCGACGCCGGGGTACGTCAGCTGATACCAGCCGACTCGTCGCTTGGCTCCGGCGGCGAGGCGGTCGACGGCGGCCAGGGCCAGGGTCTCCGGGATGTAGGCCGGATTGAGGCCGCTCGAGTCGGTCGGTTCGTCACTTTGTTCGTCAACTGAAACGGGTTGGGTGGGTTCTACTTTGGGTTCCTCGCTGATCACGGGGCGTGGTGGCTCGATGATCGGCTCGGGTTCGGGGGTGGTCGCGGCTGGGGGAGTGGCCTTTTTCACTGCTGCTTTTTTGGCGGCCGTCTTCTTCGCCGGGGGTTCTTCGGGCGGGGCGGTCTTCTTGGCCGCGGCTTTCGTGGCTGGGACTTTGGTAGCTGGGGCTTTGGTAGCTGGGGCCTTTTTGGCCGGGGTGGCCTTCTTGGTCGGAGTGGCCTTCTTCGCGACGGCCTTCTTGGCCGCGGCGGGCGGTGCTGGTGGCGGTGGCAGCTCGGGCTCGGGCTCGGGCGGCGGCGTGGTCTTCTTCGCGGCGGCCGTCTTCTTGGCCGGAGCCGACTGCTTCGCGGGCGTGGCCTCTTCCGCAGGTGTGGCCTTCTGCGCGGACATGGCCTTTTGCGCGAGCGTGGCCTCTTCCGCGGGCATGGCTTTTCGCGCGGGCATGGCCTTCTGCGCGGGCACGGCCTTTTGCGCGGGCGTGGCCTTCTTTGCGGGCATGGCTTTTTCCGCTGGCGGCGCGGCCTTCTGAGCCGGCGGCGGCGCGGCCTTCTGAGCTGGCGGGGGTGGGGCCTTTCGGGCCGGAGGAGGAGTGGCCTTCAGCGCCGGCGGGGTCGTCTGCTGCGCCGGTGGTGTGGCCTTCTGGGCCGGCGGCGGTGTGGCCTTCTGGAACGGGGTGCTGGCCACCGTCGGCTGAGCCGGTGCGAAAGGCGTGATCGGAGCCGGAGTACGCGGCCGAGGTGGAGCCTTCGCCGCCTCATCCTCCACCGCCTCCTGCGGCGGCGGCTCAAACCGCAAAGACGTATCGCCGAGGGCCCGGCCTGCCGGCGGTACCGAATCCGGATCCTGGCCCTTCGGCTCTTCCCGACGCCGAGGCGGAGTCACGTCCTCTCCCATCTGCACGAGCGTAATGGCCAACCGCCCTGAGCACCCGTTCTGCGACCGCTCAGCCCCCGCCGACCCGACCCGCCGATAGGTGTACCCGCTTTGCCGGGTTACATAGCCTGCCTGTATCCTCGGACGGCGGTCCCCGGTGACGGGGACAGCTGGAGGCTTCGCCTAGTTCGGTCTATGGCGCCGCACTGCTAATGCGGTTTGGGTCTTAAAGCCCATCCCGGGTTCGAATCCCGGAGCCTCCGCGCAAAACCTGGTGTGGCGGGTGTGTACACTAGGCGAGCACCAAGCGCCCGTAGCTCAACGGATAGAGCATCTGACTACGGATCAGAAGGTTAGGGGTTCGAGTCCCTTCGGGCGCGCGACTAGATCGGCGGCCCCTGCTTCGCGGCGGGGGCCGCTTGCGTTTGCTAGTCGCGCATTCCTCGCGCTCGCTTCGCTTCGCTCCCCAGTGGTGGAGCAAGCTCCACCCACACCCCCTCAACAGTCGCCGCTTGGACTTCTGCCCCGCTGTGATCGCCGTCGGGGGTCTCGCCTTCGGCTCGGTTTGGCTCGCCTTCGGCTTCGGATTTTCTCGCCTTTGGCTTTGGGTTGGCGGCATTCACGGGGCGCGGCTGGCGCGCTATTCGGGTGAGCCGGGGCTTACCAGGCCGGTTTCGTAGGCCAGTACTACTGCTTGGACTCGGTCTCGTAGGGCTAGCTTGGTCAAGATGCGGGTGACGTGGGTTTTTACTGTTGCTTCGCTCAGGTTTAGGTCGGCGGCCAGCTCTGGGTTGCTGCGGCCGCGGGCCAGCATGGTCAGGACCTCGCGTTCGCGGGTCGTCAGGATCTCAAGGTCGCGGATCTTCGGGTTGGGGGCGGCGAAGCGCTCCACGAGGCGTCTGGTGATGCTCGGGGAGAGCAGGGCGTCGCCGGTCTGGACCAGGCGGACGGAGGCCACCAAGTGGTCGGGGGTCACGTCCTTGAGCAGGAAGCCGCTGGCGCCGCCGGACAGGGCGGCGTAGACGTACTGGTCCAGGTCGAACGTCGTGAGCACGATGACGCGGAGCGGGGTGCCGGCCTCGGTCAGCGGCTGGTCGGCCAGGATCTGGCGGGTCGCGGCCAGCCCGTCCAGGCCCGGCATCCGGATGTCCATGAGGACCACGTCGGGGCGCAGTCGCCGGGCGGCGGTCACCGCTGCTTCGCCGTCGGCGGCCTCGCCCACCACCTCGATGCCCGCGGCCATGAGGATCATGGCGAAGCCGGTGCGGACCAGCGCCTGGTCGTCGACGATGAGGACCTTCGGGGCGGTCACGACGCGGCGTCCGGCCGCAGGGGCAGGCGGGCGTGGACCGTGAAGCCGCCACCCACGAGGGGACGGGCGGCGAGGGTACCGCCGCAGAGCCGGACCCGTTCGGCCAGGCCGGCCAGGCCGGAGCCGGTACCGGCGCCACCCGGCGGCGACGACGCGGGCGCCTCGTTGGAGACATCGACCACGAGATCGTCACCGTCCACCTCGACCCGCACCGAGGTGCGCGCACCCGGCGCGTATCGCAGCGCGTTGGTCAGCGCCTCCTGAGCCACCCGGTATGCGGCCAGGTCGATCGTCACCGGCAGCTCCAATTCGTCCGGCACGCTCGCCCGTACCGGCTGCCCGGCGTCTCGGACCGACTCCACCAGGCTGGTCATCTGGGCCAGGCCGGGCTGCGGGGCGAGCGGCCCGCCGCCGACCGCGACCCCCGCCCGCGGCGAAGCACCGCCCTCGGCCGCCGACGGGCTGAGCACGCCGAGCAGCTGGCGCAGCTCGTGCATCGCCTCCCGGCCGCTGGACTCGACCGCGGTCATCGCGCCGCGGGCCAGGTCCGGCCGGCTGTCGAGGATCTTCGTGGCGGCGCCGGCCTGGATGGTCATCATGCTGACGTGGTGGCTGACCACGTCGTGCAGTTCGCGGGCGATCCGGGCGCGCTCCTGGGCGGCGGCCGCCCGGGTGGCCTGCTCGCGCTCCCGGGCCAGCGCCTCGGCCCGCTGCTGCGACGCCTCCGCGCGGAGCCGGGCGGCGCGGATCGCGATCCCGGCCAGGCCCACCGGCAGCAGCAGCGCGAACGGCGCGAGCGCGCTGGGGACGTCGAGGTTCGGCTCGTTGCGGGCGAACGAGACCCCGGCGACGGCCGCCCCCGCCGCGAGCATGCCCAGCGCGTAGGCCGGGCGGCGAGCCATGGCCGCGACCGTGTAGGCGCCGATGAGGAGCGCGATCAGGCTGAACAGGGTCAGCCCGCCGGTCGCGGCGAACACTCCGGCGAACTGTGCGGCGAACGCGATCACCGGGCGGCGCCGGCGGAACGCCAGCGGCAGGGTGACGAGCAGGTTGAGGGCGGCTATCCAGTGATCGAGGGCGGAGGGTGGCTCCGGGCGGAAGAAGTCGACTTCCGGCTCGGGCGGGGCGGTCCACGGAACCTTCACGGAGTGGACCATGACGGTATGGTCCCCGGGCGGGTGGTCGCCGACCTGGTCCTCGGCCAGCCACAGGGTGGCGGCCGAGAGGGCGAGCGCGAGGAGCAGGTCGCCCCGTGACACCCTCAGACCCGGCACGGACCGGCGCAGCCACGCGTACACCACCTCATTGTGTCGGGCGGCCCGGGCGCCGGCATCCATCGCGTGATCGATGCGCGTACCTCGCTCGGTTGACGGCGTGCTCGAATCGGTGGCCGGAGTTCCGCACTTTGCCGGACGCCCGGACGTCGCGACCTTCATAGCGTCAGCACCCATGACGAACCAGACAGTGGTGAGCCTGCGCGGCGTCACCCGCCGCTACGAGTCCGCGGCGCCGCCGGCGCTGGATCACGTGACCGTCGAGGTCCAGGCGGGCGAGGCGGTGGCCGTGATGGGCCCCTCGGGCAGTGGGAAGTCGACGATGCTCAACCTCATCGCCGGGGTCGACCGGGCCGACAGCGGCGCGGTGGAGGTGGCCGGGGAGGACCTGGGCCGGCTGTCGGAGGCCGAGCTGGCCCGGTTCCGGCGCGGCCGGATCGGGGTCATCTTCCAGTTCTTCCACCTGCTCGACGACATGACCGTCCGGGACAACGTGCTGCTGCCCGCGCAGCTGGCCGGCGGGTCCAAGCCGGCCGCCCGGGCGCGGGCGGCGGAGCTGCTCGAGTCGCTGGGCATCGCCGACAAGGCCGACGCCTACCCGGCCCGGCTGTCGGGCGGCCAGCGCCAGCGGGTGGCGGTGGCCCGGGCGTTGATGAACCGCCCGGCCCTGCTGCTGGCCGACGAGCCGACCGGGGCCGTGGACGCGCGCACCGGCGAGCAGGTGGTCGAGCTGCTGCGGGAGCTGAACCAGTCCGGGCAGACCCTGGTGGTCGTGACCCACGACGCGGAGGTGGCCCGGCACTGCGCCACCCGGCTGATCACGCTGCGCGACGGCCGCGTCGAGGCCGGTGCACTGCGATGAGCGCGGTCTGGGCATCCATCCGGGCCGGGGTGCGCCGGCGCCGGCTGCAGAGCGCGGTCGTGGCCGCCGTCACGCTGCTGTCCACCGGTACCGCCGTCCTGGGGCTGGGGCTGCTGGTGGTCTCCGACGCGCCGTTCGACCACGCCTTCAAGGACCAGTCCGGTGCGCACGTGACCGCGCAGTTCGATCCGGCGGTGACCGGCACCGCCGCGCTCGCGACCACGGCGACGACGAAGGGCGTGCGGGCCGGCGCCGGCCCGTTCGAGACGGTCTCCGCCGAGATCTCCGCCGGCCGTCGGCACCTTGTGGGTGAGCTGCTCGTCGCCGGCCGTCAGGAGCAGCAGGGCGCGGTGGACCGGCTGACGCTCGACAGTGGACACTGGCTGACCGGCGCCGGGCAGATCGTGCTGGGCCGCAGTGGCGACGGGCCGCCGTGGGATGCGTTCACGAGCATCGGGGGTACCGTCACCCTGACCGCCGGGGACAGCAAGGTCGACCTGACCGTGGTCGGCATCGCGTATTCGGTCACCGGCACGGCCGGCGCGTGGGTCTGGCCGACCCAGTCCGACGTCCTGCGCCCGGCCGGCGAACCGCACACCGGGCTGGAGATGCTGTACCGGTTCGACTCGGCCGCCGACACCGCCGCGGTCAACGCGAGCCTGGCCGCGGTGACCGCGACCCTGCCGGAGAAGGCGCTGTCCGGGTCGTCGAGCTACCTGAGCTCGAAGCAGGAGGCGGGCCGGCACACCGCGCCACTGGTCCCCTTCGTGCTGGCGTTCGCCGTGCTGGGGCTGGTGATGGCCGCGCTCGTGGTGGCCAACGTGGTCAGCGGGGCCGTGATAGCCGGCTACCAGACGATCGGCATCCGCAAGACGCTCGGCTTCACGCCCGGCCAGGTGGTCTCGATGTACGCCGGGCAGATGTTCATCCCCGGGGTCGTCGGCAGTGCCTGCGGGGTGCTGCTCGGCAACCTGCTCGCCCTGCCGCTGCTGGCGCAGGCGTCGCGGGCCTACAACGCGTCGGGGCAGTCGAGCATCCCGGTGTGGGTCGACCTGGCCGCGCTGGCCGGGGTGGCGGCGATCCTCGCCGTGGCGGCCGCGGTCCCCGCGGTGCGGGCCGGCCGGCTGCCGGCCATGCAGGCGATCAGCATGGGCCGGGCCCCGCGGACCGGCCGCGGCTTCCGGGTCCGGCGCTGGCTGGCCGCGACCGGCCTGCCCCGGCCGGTCAGCTTCGGCCTCGGCACACCGCTGTCCCGGCCCGGGCGCTCGGCCGGCACCGTGGTGGCGATCCTGCTGGGCGCGGTGACCATGGTCTTCGCCGTGGGGCTGACCAGCTCGCTGAGCCGGGTGTCGCAGGCGATCAGCCGCACGGACGCGGTCCCGGTCGCGGTGCCGATCCCGCACGTGCGCGACATCGGCAACCCGAACGGCACCCCGGACCTGACCAAGCTGGAGTCCGCGATCAAGGCCCAGGCCGGCACGGCCCACTACGTGGCCGGCGGCAATTTCGACGCCACCGTCATCGGCGCGAAGGACCAGGTGCGCGTCAACTGGTATGCGGGCGACGCGACCTGGACCGGCCTGACGATGGTCACCGGGCGTTGGTACCAGGGCGCCGGCGAGGCGATCGCCGCTTCAGCGCTGCTGCGCACCACCGGGCACCACGTCGGCGACACGATCACCGTCAGCGCCGAGGGTGGGCAACGTTCGCTGACCGTCGTCGGGGAATACTTCGGCGACGCGGATGCCGGGCTGGTCGTCGACTCGTCGGCCCTGACCGGCCTCACGACGCGGATCGAGCCGCAGGAGTACGACATCGCCCTCAAACCGGGGACCTCGATCGACGCCTACATCCAAGGGCTCGACGCGGCCTCCGGCGGTCTCCGGGCGACGAACCGGGTGCAGGACGAGAGCGAGGACGGCTTCGTCCTGCTGTACTCGCTGATCGCCACGCTGACGCTGGTGCTGACGGCGGTCGCCGCGCTCGGCGTGTTCAACACCGTCGTGCTCAACGTCCGCGAGCGGGTCCACGAGATCGGCGTGCTGAAGACCGTCGGCATGACCCCGCGCCAGGTCCGGGCCATGGTGGTCGCGTCGATGGTCGGCCTCGGCGTGGTGGCCGGCATGATCGCCGTACCGCTCGGCGTGTCCGTCCACGGCTGGATCATGCCCGCGGTGGGGAACGCGGCGAACACGACCCTGCCCGCGTCGATCACGGACGTCTACGACGGCGGCACCCTGGCGCTGCTGGGCGGGGTCGGCATCGTGATCGCGGTGCTCGGCGCGCTGGTGCCGGCCGGCTGGGCGGCCCGGTCCCGCATCGCCACCGCCCTTCGCGCCGAGTAGGCCGGCCGGCAGCAGCACAACCCCGGCTGAGACCGGGCTGTGCGGCGGTGAACCTCGGGGTGGGGGCGCTGCTACCCATGTGGCATGGAGGCCGGCGGCGACGAGGAGCTGCTGCGGTCGGTCGCGGCCGGGGACGCGGGTGCGCTCGGGCGGCTTTACACGCAGTACCGCCGACCGCTCTTCGGCTATTTGCAACGACTCGCCGGGGACCGCATGGTGGCCGAGGAGATCCTGCAGGACACCATGCTCGCGGTCTGGCGCTCAGCGGCCGCGTTCGAGGGGCGGGCCAAGGTCAGCACCTGGCTGTTCGGGGTGGCGCGGCGGCAGGCGCACAACCGGCTGCGGGGACGGGGCGCGCCGACGCCGGCCGGGGCCGAGCTGCCGGAGCGGGCCGATCTCAGTGCCGGGCCCGAGGAGCTGGCGATCGCGGCGGCCGGTGGCACACCCGTGGCGGCGGCCATCGACCGGCTGCCGGAGCATCATCGGGACGTGATCGCGCTGGTGTTCGTGGCCGGGCTGCCGCTGGCCGACGTGGCCGAGGTGCTGGCGATTCCGGTCGGGACGGTGAAGAGCCGCCTCTACCACGCCCGGGCCGCGGTCGTCGCGCAGCTCACCGCCCAGGAGGTGACCGAATGAAGGACTGGCTGCCCGCATACGCCGCCGGGGCCCTGCGTGGTCCGGAGCGCGACCGGCTCCGCGCCCACCTCGAGGGCTGCGCCGGCTGCCGGGCCGAGCTCGCCGCGTGGCAGGGGATCGCGGCCGCCGCCGCCCCGGCCGAGGCCCCGCCGGACCCGGAGCGGCTGGTGCGGGCCGTGCTGCACCGCAGCGCGTTCGAGGAGCCGGCCGTGCGCCGGTCCGCGAAGCCCAACCTGGCCGCGCTGATGCTGGCCGAGCTGCGGCTGATCCGGTTCGCGGTGCCGATCGCCTCGGCGCTGGTGCTGGCCCTGGGCGTGGCGCTGGTGCTGCTGCGCAGCACCGCCCCGATCGGCGCGGGCCCGATGCTGGGGCTGGTCGCGCCGGTCGTCGCGGCGGCCGGGATCGCCGGGACGTATCGGTCGCGGCGGGACCCGGTGGCCGAGCTGATCGGGACCATGCCGACGCCCGGGCGGCTGCTGGTGCTCATCCGGATCGCGCTCGTGTTCGGCTATGACCTGGTGCTCACCCTGGCCGCCGCGGCTGGGCTGGGCGTCGGCGTGCGGCCCTGGCTCGGGCCGATGGTGCTGCTGTCCGCGCTGAGCCTGCTGGCCGCGGTGCGGTTCGGCCCGGACGTGGCGCTCGCGGTGGCGGTCGGGCTGTGGGTCGTGCGGGTGATGGCCGGTGGCCTGCCGGCCTCCGACGGCTGGCCGGCCCGGTTCGTCGTCTCCGCCTGGTCGACGAACGCGCCGGTGCTCGTGGTGGCGGCCGCCGTCGCCGTCGCGGCGATCGTGCTGGCCGGTGAACCTCGCGACGGATGGCGTGCAACCAACCCGATGTGAGACCACTGACCCTCTGGCGGCACGAGGTCCGACGGGCGGGCTGGGCGGCGGTCCTCGGCCCGCCGATCGCCGTCGCCGCCGGCGTCGCGGCCGCGCTGGCCAATCCGCTGCCCGGCGACACCAGCACCGCGCGCATCCTGCTGGCCGGGCTCGAGATGGCGGTGCCGCTGGCCGCCGCCGTCGCCTGCGCCTCGCTCGTCGGCCGCGACCCGGCGATCGAGCTGCAGCTGACCACCCGCACGCGATACCGCTTCACGCTCCTGCGGCGGATGGCGGTGACGTTGGGCTGGGCCGCCGTGGTCGCGGCGCTGACGGCGGCCACGCTCATCGCGACCGGCTGGTGGGCGCGCTGGCCGGCCAGCCACGGCGTGCTCGCCGGCCAGCTCACCTGGATCGCGCCGACGGCCGGCCTGAGTGGACTGGGCTTCGCCGCGGGCGCGATCCTGCGCAGCCCGGCCGGGGCCGGAGCCATCGTCACCACGCTGTGGGCGATTCAGCAGTTCTTCGCCGGTGCGGCGCAAGAGCGACTGCCCGGGCGGCTGCTGTACCTCTTCGCGACCACCCGCGGCGCGAAGCCGGACGACTGGACGGCCAACCGGCTGACGCTCCTCGGCACCGGCGTCGTGCTCACCGCCCTGGCCCTGCTGGTGCTGGGCCGCTCCGAACGGCTCATCCGGGAGGAAGACGAATGACGTCCACGTTCAAGTACGAGTTTCGGATGCAGATCCGCAAGCGCTCGGTGTGGATCGTGCCGGCCCTGTCGGTGCTGCTGTTCATCCTCATCGGCGGGAGCCTCCTGCGCGACCTGTTCGACCCGGCCGAGCGCCCGCCCGCGGCCCGCACCGCGGTCATCGGCCTGGCGCTGCAGATCCACGCCCTGCTGACGATCGGCTACGGCTGCCTGCTGGCCGACCGCCTGGTCCGCGACGACCGGCTGCGGGTGGCGCCGATCCTGGACGCCACGCCCGCGCACCCGTGGGGCCGGCTGGTCGGCAAATACCTGGGCGCGGCGGCCGCGACCGCGATCCCGGTCTTCGTCGTATACCTGGGTTTCACCGCCGCCTACGCCGTCAATACGGGCGCGCCGGCCGCGCTGGGCTGGGCGCTGGCCGCCATCGGCGTCGTCATGGTGCCGGGGCTGCTGTTCGTGGCCGCGGTGGCCCTCGCGGTGCCGCTGACCATGCCCGCCCCGCTGTTCCGGGTGCTCTTCGTCGGCTACTGGCTCTGGGGCAACCTGGCCGCCCCGGAGATGATGCCGACCCTGGCCGGGACGCTCATCCACCCGCTCGGCGGCTACCCGATGGCCGGCCTGCTCGACTTCCACGGCATCGAAGGCGACCAGGCTCTGGCCGGGCCGGTGCCCGGTGCGGTGTTCAACTTCCTGCGGCCCGACCCGACGCCGGCGACCGCGTGGCTGTCCATCGGTGTGCTGCTGGCCATCGCGGCCGCCACCCTCGCCGGTGGCGCCGCGCTGCGCGCCCGCCGGATTCGATGAGAGGACTTCCAGTTATGCGGATCGAGATCGCCGGCCTGACCAAGACCTACCGCGGCGGGGTGGCCGCCCTCGACGGGCTTGACCTGACCGTGCCGACCGGCATGTTCGGGCTGCTGGGCGCCAACGGGGCCGGCAAGACCACGCTGATGCGCATCCTCGCCGGCATCGCCCGCCCGACGGCCGGCCGGGTCACCGTGGGCGGCCACGACATCGCCACCGCCCCCGGCCGGACCGCCGTGCAGCGCGAGCTCGGCTACCTGCCGCAGGACCTGGGCGTATACCCGGACCTGACGGCCCGCCAGTTCCTGGACTACGTGGCCCTGCTGAAGGGCCTGGACGACCGGCCCGCCCGCCGCCGGCGCGTCGGCGAACTGCTCGAGGTGGTCGCGCTGACCGAGCACGCGGACCGCCGGCTGCGGGGCTTCTCCGGCGGCATGCGCCAGCGCGTCGGCATCGCCCAGGCGCTGCTGGCCGACCCCCAGCTGCTGATCGTCGACGAACCGACCGCCGGCCTGGACCCCGAGGAGCGCATCCGGTTTCGCAACCTGCTGTCGCAGTCCGCCGGGCGCCGGACCGTCCTGCTCAGCACCCACATCGTCGACGATATCGCCCAGACCTGCCGCGAGGTGGCGGTGCTGGCGAAGGGCCGGCTCACCTTCCGCGGCACCGTTGCCGAGCTGACCCGCCGGGCCGAGGGCCGCGTGTGGTCCGTCGTCACCGCCGGGCCGCCCCCGCCCGAGGGCACCGTGGTCTCGGCGCTCCCGCACGAGGACGGCATGCGCTACCGCATCGTGGCCCAGCGGGCCCCGGGCAGCCAGGCCAAGCCCCTGGAGCCGAGCCTCGAGGACGGGTACCTGTCGCTGAGTGGGTAGCGTCGCGGGTATGGGAACTCTCGACGGAACAGTCGCGCTGGTGACCGGCGCTTCCAGCGGCATCGGCGAGGCGGCCGCGCTGGCCCTGGCCGAGCGCGGCGCCGCGGTGGCCGTAGCCGCCCGGCGCGGCGACCGCCTCGCCGACCTGGCCGGCCGCATCACGACCGCGGGCGGCCGGGCACTGGTCATCGAGGCCGACATCACCCAGCGCGAGCAGGCCGAGGCGGCGGTCAGCCGGACGGTGCAGGAGCTCGGCCGCCTGGACACGCTCGTCAACAACGCCGGCGTGATGCTGCTCGGCCCGGTCGCCGACGCTCCCGTCGAAGAGTGGGAGCGGATGGTCTCCATCAACGTCCTCGGCCTGCTGTACTGCGCCAAAGCCGCCCTGCCACACCTGCTCACGGCGGCCACCGAAGCCCCGCGCCAGGTCGCCGACATGGTCAACATCAGCTCGGTGGCGGGCCGGGTCGCCCGCAGTGGCAGCGGCGTCTACAACGCCACGAAGCACGCGGTCGGCGCCTTCAGCGAGGCCCTGCGCCAGGAGGTCACCGGCCGCTTCGTCCGCATCTCCCTGGTCGAACCGGGCGCGGTCGCCACCGAACTGGCCGGCCACAACCGCCCGGAGGTCCGCGACACGATCGCCCAACGCTTCGAGGGCGTAGAGCGCCTACAGGCCGAAGACATCGCGGACGCGATCGCCTACATCGTGACCCGCCCCCGCCACGCGGCCATCAACGAAATGCTGGTCCGCCCAACCCAGCAACAGGGCTAGAACGAAACCGGCCGGCGCCCCGAACTCGGGCGCCGGCCGCGTGCTGTGCGAGCTCGGTCAGCGGGTCGCGGAGACCGGGTCCGGCTCGGGCTGGCGCTGGAGGGGGGCGGTCGGGAGGGGGGTGGGGTCCTCGGCGGAGTCGTAGGCGATGAAGAACGTCGGGCGGCCCTGGGAGGCGGCGAAGATGCGGCCGACGTATTCGCCCAGCAGGCCCAGGCAGAGCAGCTGGACGGCGCCGAGGAAGAGCAGCACCACGGACAGCGACGCCCAGCCGGGGACGGTCACGCCGAGGAAGTAGGCGACCAGGACCCAGACGACCAGGGCCATGCAGATGGCGAAGCCGGCCAGGCCCAGCCAGGTGGCGATGCGCAGCGGTGCGGCCGAGAAGCTGGTCACGCTGTCCGCGGCCAGGCGCACCATCTTGGTCAGCGGATACTTCGTCTCGCCGGCGGCGCGGCGCTCGCGGCTGTAGGTCACCGTGCCGCTGGGGAAGCCGAGCCAGGGCACGAGCAGGCGGTAGACCGGCTGCTGCTCCGGCAGGGCCCGCAGGGCGTCGACCGTGACCCGGCTCAGCAGCCGGAAGTCGCCCGCGTTGTGCGGGACTCGGTTGCCGGCGATGCGGCGCATCATGCGGTAGTAGACGCCGGCGGTCCAGCGCTTGAAGACCGTGTCGGTGCTGCGGTCGTCGCGCACGCCGTAGACGATGTCCAGGTTTTGCGACCGGGCCAGGTCGAGCATGTCCTTGATGAGCTCCGGCGGGTCCTGCAGGTCGGCGTCGATGCTGACCACGAAGGCGCCGGTGGAGCGGTGCAGACCCGCGGTGAGGGCGGCCTGGTGGCCGCCGTTGCGCCGCAGCCGGATGATCCGCAGCTGGGGCCAGTAGCGGCGCAGGCCGACCAGGACGGCGGCGGTGGCGTCGGTACTGCCGTCGTCGACCGCGACCACCTCGTAGGAGACGTCGAGCCCGTCCAGCACCTTGCGCAGCCGCTCGGCCATGATCGGGAGGACGGCCTCCTCGTTGTACATCGGCACGACGACGGACAGTGTCGTCTCTTCTGCGGTCGTGCTCATGCCCCAAGCTCCCTGGGTGTCTCGGTGCGGAAATCAACCATTGGTCAGCGCGCGGACGTCCCAGACCCAGACGTCGTCGACCTGCCGGCCAGTGCCGAGCAGCGGGTCAAGCGTCTCACGGAGCTGTGGCAGTGACTTGGTCCGGTAGACCACGATCGCGTCGGCCTTCCAGGTGCGAAGTTCGGCCAGCATGTCGGCCTTCTGGGTGGCGGTCAGCGTGACGGCCTTGCCGGTGCGGGTGACGCTCAGTAGCACGGTGTTCACCGGGCCCGGCGGGGGCGAGTTGGTCGCGATCTTGTCAGGGCCGAGCGGGCCCATGAAGTACCCCTCCGGCAGCCGGAAGTGCATGTCGGCGGCCATCTGCCACTCGAGCGCGGTGATGTCACCGACGGACTGCAGGACCGGCACCGGGACGACCGTGTGCTGATCGGCCACATACTGCTTGTAGGTCCCGGCGGTGAAGAACTTCGGCACCGGCGCGCGCCCGATCGCGGGCAGGGGCAGCGGCAGCAAGGGCACCAGCACGGCGGCGAGGACGGCCGCCCACACCAGGCGCAGCGGCACCCCCTCGGTCCGCGCCTTGAGGATCCGGTCGGTGGACAGGGCCAGCAGCACGCCGAGCCCGACCACGGCCAGGAAGGTGAAGCGGCCGACGTTCATCGAGTCGAGGACCGGCAGCTCGACGAAGAGCTTCCACGGCCCCGGCACCCCGGTGCTCTCGTAGTGCCACCGCACGTCCGGGCCGAGGCTGAACGCGAGGCCGATCGCGCCCACGATGGCCACCGTGCGGGCCAGCCGCTCCCGCCACAGCCACACCGCGATGCCGGCACCCAGGATCAGCAGGGTCCAGCCGAAGTAGCCGTTCTCCTCGGAGTAGTTCGTCGACGTCAGGGTGCCGTCGAGGTTGCCGAGCGAGGTGGTGGAGTATTCGAAGAGGGTGTTGAGGTCGTTGGTGACGTAGGCCAGGCCGCCGAGGCTGGCGTAGTGCCGCGGCCCGGCGAACTGCATCCACAGCGGGTAGGCCAGCAGCGGCAGCGAGACCCCGACGGCGACGCCGAGTCCGGTCAGGAACGGCCGCACCATCGCGCGCACGTCCGGCCGCCACGGGAACGCGTAGGCGATCACGAACAGGCCCAGCGCGATCGCGGTCATCAGCAGGATCTCTTCGCCGATGAAGGCCTGGTAGGTGATCAGCAGGCCGAGGATCAGCCCGTCACGGACCGGCCGGGTGGTGTGGAAGAGCTTCAGCGCGAAGCGCACGATCCACGGCACCAGGAACATCGACACCAGGTTGAGGTGCGCGTTGCCGTGCGAGACGATCGTCGGCGCGAAGGCCATGAACCCGCCGCCCAGCACGGCTGCGGCCCGGTGCACCTCGACGTCGCGGTGCAGGACCAGATACCACCCGAACCCGGTGAGTGCGAAGCCGAGGGTGACCGCGATCACGAAGCTCACGCTCGCCCCGAAGAGCAGCGTGATCGGCAGCAGCGGCAGGGCCAGGCCCAGCACGCTCGCGTTGCCCATCAGGTTGACGCCGATCCCGGAGTTCTGAAACTCGGTGAAGAACGGGTTCTGGAAGTGGGTCAGGTTATAGGTGTCAACGGCCAGGAACCACTCGAACTGATAGTGGTCGTTGTAACTGTGCGCAAGGTAGCGCTCGCCCGGCGACAGCCAGACGTGCGCGAAGAGGTAGGCGCCAACGGCGATGAAGCCGGCCAGGATCAGCAGGTCGGCGCGGATCCGTCGGAAACGGGTTGGCTCGTCGGAGGTCGTGTCCGGGGTCTCCGGCTCCTCGGCGGTCACTCGTTCGCTGGCCGTGCGGTCGGCGTTGACGACAGACATGGCCTGGAGACTAAAGCATCACGCCGTGTGACAAGGAACCCGAACGGTGTAGTCCGGTCGGCGTGAATTGGACCAAAGCCGCAAAAGCCGCCGTCGATCTCTCCGGAGAAGCGGTCGTTCCCGGCGGGGACGACAGATTCGTGACGAAATACCGGGTTCCTGTCATGGAAACGTGATTTGCCGGTTCGCACAGCAAACCCCGGGCGGGCCGCTCACGCCCGCCGTGGCGCCCGCGGCGGCGCGAGGCCGGCCGACGGGGCGAAGACGAGCCGGTCGACCAGGTCGAGGGAGTGCCGGACCGCGCCCAGGGCCGAGCCCTCGTCGCCCAGCGTCGACACCCGGACCTGCGGCAGGTTGATGACGACCTTGGCCAGCTCGGCGCGCAAGGGCTCCAGCAGCATGTCGGACGAGCGGGAGAAGCCGCCGCCGAGGACCACCAGCTCCGGGTCGACGGTGAGGATCAGCGCCGCGGTCCCGAGGGCCAGGTCGCGGGTGTACGCCTCCACGGCCTGGGCCGCGCTGCGGTCGCCGCCGCGGGCCGCCGCGAACACCTGGGCCGCGCCGTCCCAGCCGCGCAGGTGCTCCTGGGCCCGGCCCCAGCCGGCCTCGGGCAGCACGCCGATCTCGCCGGCCGCGCCCGAGGCGCCCCGCAGGAGCTGGCCGTTGACGATGATGCCGGCGCCGGTGCGGGACCCGGCCAGGACATACACGATGTTCTCGAAGTCGGTGGCCACCCCGCGCCAGCGCTCGGCCAGGGCGGCCAGGCGGCAGTCGTTCTCGGCCCGGACCGGGCAGTCGAAGGTGCGGCCCAGGTGGCCGACGAGGTCGACGCCGGTCCAGTCGGGCACGACCGAGAACGACACGGTGCCCTTGGCGTCGACCAGGCCGGTGCTGGCCACGCTGACCGCCCAGATATCGGGCGGGGTGAGGCCGGCCGCCCGCAGCGCGCCCAGGGCGGCCTCCTCGATCACGTCGAGGCGCTCGCGCTGCGGGGTCTCCGGCCGCACGGCGATACGGCGGCTGGCGACGACCTGGCCGTCGAGGTCGGCGACGAGGGCGAGGACCTTGTGCGCGCCCACGTCGATGCCGACGACGTGGCCGGCGTCGGCGCGGAAGCGGTATCGCCGCGCGGGCCGGCCCAGGGCCCCGGGCAGCGGCAGGACCTCGCCGACCCACTCCTGGGCCAGCAGGTCCTGCACCACGTCCTCGGTCGAGGGCCGGGACAGGCCGGTCCGGCGGGCCAGCTCGGTGAGCGTCAGCGAATGGCCCTCCCGCAGCGACCGCAGGACCGAGAGCGCGTTGAGCTGGCGGAGCCGGTTGAGGTCGCCACCCGCGACCGCGTCCTCCGTCACCCGGTCAATCCTAGTGATGGGACCAGCCGGGCCGCGTTTCCGGCGTAGAGCGCCCCCAGCGTCGCGTCGTCCAGGCCGAGCCCGTCGATCGCCCAGCGGCCCATGAGCAGGTCGCCGTCGGGGTCGTGCGGGAACTGCTCGTCGCGCGTCTCCAGGAAGCGGTAGTGCAGGCGATACACGCGCTCGTCGGGCGGGAAGCTGTCGGTGCCGAAGAGCACCCGGTCGGGGTGGCGGGTGAACAGGTCGTGGGTGGTGCGAGGCTGGCGGCCGAGCTCGGCCAGGCGGGCCGAGATGTCGATGTGGTAGTTGGGGTAGGCGTCGAGCATGGCCCCGACCCGGGTCAAATCCTCCGGGTAGCAGCCGCCGTGCACGCCGATGAACGTGGTGCCGGGGTGGGCCGCGACGACCGTTTCGAGGGCGTCGATGAGTCGCTCGAAGGGTGGGAACTCGGGGCCCGCGAACGACCACTGTGGATAGTGCAGGAGCTGCTCCAGGCGCTCGTTACGCTCGTCGATGGGTTCGAAGAAGGCCCGCGGGTCGGCGGTGTGCACGGCGATCGGGATACGCTGCGCGGCGGCCTCCGCCCACAGCGGGGCCAGCCGCGGGTCGTCGAGCAGGATCAGTTCGCCGGAGTGGTCGCGGCGGTGCAGGCCGAGGTCCTTCCAGACCTTCAGGCCGCGGGCTCCGGCGGCGACGGAGGCGGCCAGGCCGCGGGCGATCCGCTCGCCGAAGCCGGGCGTGGCCAGCTCGTCCCAGTCGACGTGGCAGAACGTGGCGAAGCGGCCCGGGTAGGCATTGTCGTAGCGGGCGATGTTGGCGGCCAGCTCGTCGCCCCAGCGGCCGTCGAGGTTGACCATCGCCCGCACGCCGCAGCGGTCCATCAGGCCGACCAGCGCGCCCGGGTCGGCCACCATCCAGCTGCCGTCGCCGGTGAGCCACCGGCCGAGGTGACTGTGCGCGTCGATCACCGGCCGCCGCGGCGACGTGACCTCCGCCGACGCGGGCACTTGCAGCTGGGTCTCGGGCCGCCACTCCCGCAGCGGCAGGTTGTACAGCGGATGCGCACTGGCCGCGCCCTCCGACGGCGCCATGGTGGACATCGACGGCCTCTGGAGAAACGGCGGCAGGAGATCGTTGTGGGCCTCGATCATCGCGTCCACGAGAGCAGTGATCCGGTCCAAGGGCAGCCGAGCGGCGGTATGGGGATCGAGCATCGCTGCGTGGTACACGTGCGATCGCTGCTCTTCGAAAACCGCCCGCAAGGTCAGCTCGCCGACGTTGAGGAAGTTGCTGTTGAGGGCGGCCAGCTGGGGCGGGAGGGCACCGACGGGCATCGGGCGCATCCCGGCCCGGTCGACGAAGCAGGGCACTTCGACGCAGGCTTGCGGGGGCAGATTGCCGATGAGTCCGTCATTTCGAATATTTCCGTATACGACCCGGGGCGTGCCGGTCTCGATCGAGTGGATCACCTCGGAGACCAGTTCGGAGCTGGGCTCGATCGGCACGCCGACCCCGGAAGCCAGCCCGCGCACGTGCTCGTCATAGACGCCGGCGTCGCGGTCGAGCCAGGTCAGATACTCGCCGATCGGAATGCGGAACTGCTCGATCTGCTCGTCGTGGGGCAGGAACCACGGGACATATTCGGAGCCGTGCTCGCTCGATTCCGTCGGAAAGAAGCCGAGTCGTCGGTACATCTCCACGCGCACGGTCCGGGAAAGTTCTGGGTCTGCGGCAATGGCCCGGTCCAGCAACGGATACAGATCTTCACCATCGCGCGTGAACCGCAGGACGAACGCCTGGTGGTTGACGCCCGCGGTGACCATCGCGCACTCCTCGCGCGGGACACCGGCCAGCCGGGCCAGCCGCCCCTCGGTGTCGCGCACGGAATGGCACAGGCCGACGACCTGGGTGAACGGCGAGCCCTCATACACGGCCCGCGGAATCATCGTCATCGGGTTCGTGTAGTTCAAGAGCAGTGCTCTCGGACTGAGCTCGGCGAGCTCGTTGCCGATCGCCCGCGCGACCGGGATCGTGCGCAGGGCCCGGAAGATCCCGCCGATGCCGAGCGTGTCGGCGATCGTCTGGCGGATGCCGAACCGGGCCGGCACCTCGAAGTCGAGCTTGGCCGCCGCGTGCCCGCCGACCGCGATCACGTTGATCACGTAGTCGGCGCCGGCGATCGCGCGGCGGCGCTCCGGACAGGCCTCCACCCGGGCGTCCGTGCCCAGCCGATCGGCCATCCACTTGGCCATGGCCTCGGCGGTGGCGAGCCGGCCCGCGTCGATGTCGTGCAGCGCGACGGTGAGTCCGGTGAGCTCCGGGTAGGAGAACAGGTCGGACAGCACCCGCCGGGTGAACGTCACGCTGCCTGCGCCGATCAGCGCGATGCGAGCCATGGCTGAGCCTTTCTATTTGAAGAGAGCGTTGATCTGCTTGGTCGCGTCGGCCATCGCTGCCTTGGCGTCTTGCTGACCGAGCCAGACCGTGTCGAGCGCGGTCTGCACCGTCTCGCTGATCTGCGCGCTGTTCTCGGTGATCGGCAGCAGGAATGTGCCGTCAGCGGCCTTGGACTCCTCGACGAATACCGAGACGTCCTGGTTCTTCGCGGCGAATGCGGCGAGGGCTTTCTCCGAGGACGTCTTCACCGCCGGGAACACCACCGCCTTCGCCGCGACCAGGTCCTGACACTCGGGCGAGGCCAGGAACTTGACCCACTGCCACGCTTCTTCCTTGTGTTTGGTGCCGGCGTAGATGGCGTCGGAAAGGCCGTTGGTCGCCGATTTGCGCCCGGCCGGGCCGGTGGGCAGCGGGGCGAAGGCGTACTTCTGCTTGACCGTCGAGCCGAGGTAGTACCCCGCCATCCAGGACCCGGTCATGCCCATCGCCGCTTTCTGCGACTCGAGCACCGCGTCCGTGCCGACCGTGCTCTGCTTGTCGTACTTCGGGCTGAAACCCTTGGCCGGCAGCGAGTTGAACCAGGCGATGGTGTCGGTGAACTTGGGGTCGGCGTAGTTGAACTTCGTGCCCCAGGGATTCTTGTCGACGTAATACCAGCCGTTGCTGACCGCGAAGTTGCCCCAACTGGTCTGCCCGAGTGAGCCCGCGTCCAGGTCGGCGACGAGGCCGTAGGTCTTGACGTTGTTCTTGTCGAAACCCGGTTCGTCGCCGCGTTTCCCGGTGGCGTCGACGGTCATTCGCGCGATGAGCTTTTCGAAGGTACCCCCGTCGGGCGGGTTCCAACTGAGGTCCTTCAGCGTCCCCGGGTCGACGCCCGCCTGCTTGAGCAGCGCCGTGTTGTAGAGCAGGGCGATCGCGTCCCAGTCCTTCGGCAGCCCGTAGCGTTTCCCGTCCTTCACCCACAGATCCGGGAGCCCTTTCTGGTACTGCCCCAGATCAATCTGGTCCCGCTCGACCATCGGCGCGATGTCGAGGATCTGGTTGTTCTGCAGGAACTGCGGGTAATAGGCGACGGAGTCGGTGAACACGTCGGGCGCGTCGCCGGAGACGACCTTCGTGGTGAGGTTCGTCCAGTACTGGTCCCACGCCAGCTGCGTGACTTTGACGGTGATGTTCGGGTTCTTGGTGTGGAACGCGTCGGCGCACGCCTGATAGGCCGGCAGTTGGGTGTCCACCCACAGTGTGTAGTTCAGCGTCACCGCACCGTCGGCGCTGTTGTCCTCGGTGCCGCACGCGGCCAGGCCGAGCACCGCCAGCAAGGCGACGGCTTTCATCGTTGCCCGCACGAGAAGTCCTTTCGGGGTTATTTCCCACCGGTGAAGTTGATCGAGTCGACGAGCCGCCGGCCGAACGCGACCAGCAGCACCAGCACCGGCACGACGGTCAACGTCGCGGCCGCCATGAGACCGGTCCAGTCCGGTCGCGAGTTGGGCGCCTGCTGCAGGAACACCGACAGGGCGGCGGTGAGCACCCGCGTGCTCTCGCCCGGCGCGGCCAGCAGCGGCCACAGGAAGTCCTTCCAGGTCCAGACGGCCTGGGTGAGCGCGATGGTCAGCAGCGGGCCGCGGCTCATCGGCATCACGACGCGCCAGAACACCGCCCACCGCCCGGCGCCGTCCAGCCGCGCCGCCTCCTCCACCTCAATCGGGATGGACAGGAAGAACTGCCGCAGGAAGAACACCGTGAAGGGGGTCATGAGCAGCGTCGGCGCCACCAGGCCACCGAACGTGTTGAGCAGGCCGAGCTGCTTGACGAGCGCGAAGTTCGGCAGCAGTGTGAAGATCGCCGGGACCATGAGCCCGGCCATGAAGACGCCGAACACGAAGCCCTGGCCGCGGAACCGCAGCCGGGTCAGCGCGTAGGCGGCCATCGAGCAGCTGGTGATCTGGCCGGCGACGGTGGCGGCCGTGTACAGCACCGAGTTGCGCAGGTACAGCAGGAAGTCCAGCCGGGCTCCGGAGCCGCCGGCGGCCTGCGCCTCCTCCACAGTGGACAGGCCGAGGACCCGCTCGAAGTTCACGAGCGTCGGCCGCTGCGGAATCGGGTTCAACGTGTCGGTGAACAGGTCCGACGCGGGCATGAAGGCCGTGCGGACCATCCACAGGAACGGAAACAGGGTGATCGCGATGAACACGACCAGGAACGAGGCGCCAACGAACCGTCGCATCTGGACTCCCCTCAGCTCAGATCCGAGCGCGACGCCCGCAGCAGCCGCATCTGCACGACCGTGAAGACCGCCAGCAGCAGCACCAGGGCCATGGCCATCGCCATGGCGTAGCCCATCCGGAAGCGCTGGAAGGCCTCGTTGTAGATGGCGTAGTAGATGACCCGGGTGAGGTTCACCGGCCTGCCCTGGGTCGTGACCGCCACGACATCGAAGACCTGGAACGAGCCGATGATGGAGACCACCAGCACGAGCGCGAGGATCGGCCGCAGCAGCGGCAGCGTGATGCGGAAGAACATCCGCAGCTCACCGGCGCCGTCGAGGGCGGCGGTGTCGTACAGCTGCTGCGGGATCTGCAGCATCCCCGCGTAGAGCAGCAGGGCCACGTAGCCGGTCCCGGCCCAGGTGGTGATGCCGGCGATCGAGGGCAGGGCCAGGCCGGTGGAGGTGAGGAAGCCCTGGACCGGCAGGCCGACGGCCTCGAGCACGCCGTTGACGAACCCGACGTTGGTGTCGAGCAGGAACAGCCAGAGCAGGCCGATGGTGACGTTGGGGACGAGCCACGGGACCAGCAGCAGCGCCCGCAGCACGACCGACCGCGTGAGCCGGTGCATGACCGCGGCCAGGCCGAGGGCCAGCACCAGCTGCGAAACGAGGGTGTAGACGACGAACTTGACCGTGACCCACAGCGAACCCCAGAAGCGCGCGTCGCGGATCACCTCGCGGTAGTTGTCCAGGCCCACGAACTCGGGGTCGGACAGCAGGTTCCAGTCGGTGAGGGAGTACCAGACCGCCTTGGCGCTCGGATACAGGTAGAACACCGCGAAGCCGATCGCGGCCGGCGCCAGGAACAGCGTGGCCACCCGGCCGTCGCCGCGCCGTGCGGTCATCGTGGCCCCCTCGCGTCAATGGATGGGATAATGATGGTCTCCTGGTAAATGTTGTCAAGAGGGTTGTGTTCATCCGCGCCTTGCTCCTACTCTGCGGTCAACATTCGTAGGAGACCTTCGAAAGCGGGCTGCCTCATGGTCGACCGTGATGATCTGCGGCGCTGGTGTGCCGTGCCCGCGGACCGGCTCGCGGAGCATCCCGAGGCCCGGCTGCGGCTGCGGATCTGCCCGGACAGCGCGGCGATGGGCCGGTTGATGGCCCGGGAGCTCGTGGAGGCCATACAAGCGGGACCCTTGCGGGCAGTCGTTCCGTGCGGGCCCGCGGCCTGGTACGCGCCGTTCGCCGAGCTGGTCAACGCCGAGCGGGTGAGCCTGGCCGGGCTCGAGGTGTTCCACATGGACGAGTGCCTCGACTGGCAGGCCCGGCCGGTGCCACTGCGGCATCCGTACAGCTTCCGCGGCTTCATGCAGCGCGAGTTCTACGACCCGATCGCGCCGGAGCTGGCCGCCCCGGAGTCACAGCGGCACTGGCCCGCACCCGGCAACCTCGCCCGCATCACCGAGGAGCTGCTCGCGCGGCCGGCCGATCTCGTGTACGGCGGCTGGGGGCAGGACGGTCACGTGGCGTACAACCAGGCCCGCCGCAACCCGTTCAGCCCACAGACCGTCGAGGAGCTGCGCACGTCCACGGCCCGGGTGCAGGAGAACAACGTGGACACGATCGTCGCCCTGGCCCAGCGCACGTTCGGCGGCGCCTACCAGTTCGTGCCGCCCATGTCGGTCACGCTGGGGATGCGCGAGATCCTGGCCGCCCGGCGCATCCGGCTGTTCAGCGACACGGGCGCGTGGAAGCAGACGGCGCTGCGGGTCGCGCTGTTCGCCGACCCCACCGCCGAGTATCCGCTGACCCTGCTGCAGGAGCACCCGGACGTGCTGCTGACCGCGACCGTGGACACGGCCCGGCACCCGGTGGCCGAGCACCCGGAATGGGATCTGAGCTGATGTTCGTCGTCGGCACCGGGGGCCTCGGCTCGGGCCTGTTCCTGGCTTTGCACGGCGAGCACACCCTCGGCCGCGAGGAGAGCCGCGCCGCCACCCTGCTCGACCGGCGCGACGCGGCGAAGCTCCACATCGTGCTGCACTACGTCCGGCGCCTCGGGGGAGCCGGCACGACGGTGCTGCCGATCGGCCTCGTCGGCGACGACCCGGCCGGCCGGGAGACCCTCGAGCAGATGCGCTCGGCGGGGATGGACGTCTCGCTCGTCGGCGTGCTCTCGTCCCGCCCGACGCTGTTCTCGGTGTGTTTCCAGTACCCCGACGGCACGGGCGGCAACATCACCACGGCGTCGTCGGCGAGCGACTCGGTCGGCCCCGGCCTGATCTACTCGGCCCGGGATCGGCTGCGCCCGGGCACGGCGGTCGCCCTGCCCGAGGTGCCCCTGGCCGCCCGGGAGGCGCTGCTCGACCTGGCCACGGAGGCGGGACTGTTCCGGGTGGCGACGTTCGTGTCCGGTGAGTGGCCGGCGGCGCGGCGGCTGCTGGACCGGGTCGACCTGCTGGTGCTCAACATCGACGAGGCGGTGGCGTTCACCTCACCGGAGGCGGCCGATGTCATGGCCGCCGCGATCGACCAGATGGGGGCCGGCTCGCTGGTGGTCACCGCCGGGCGGCAGGGCAGCTGGGCGTGGGACGGGCAGTCGCTGTCCCACGCCGCCCCGCTGCACGTGGAGCCGGTCAACACGGCCGGTGCCGGGGACGCCCACCTGGGTGCGCTGATCGTGGCGCTCGGGCGCGGGCTCGACCTGGCCGCGGCCAACCGCTACGCGTCGATCGTCTCCAGCCTGTCGGTCACCTACCCGGACACCATCGCCTTCGCCCTCGACGCGGCGACGGTCAGCGCGGCGGGTGGAGTTCTGCCAGGTCCATAGGGTCGGCGATGGCCTCGATGACGGTGATCCGGCCGTCTTCCACCGTGAACGACAGGATCAGCTTCAGCTCGTCGCCGTGGATCACGAGCGCGGCCGGGACACCGGCCAGGTCCGTCATGCGGGCCCCCTGGGCGCGGCCGTTGAAGAACGCGGCGATGACCTCGGCGCCGCGGGTCTCGCCGCGGCCGCCCAGCTTGGCGGCGGTCTCGTCGGCCCGCATGACCACATCGGGGTCGAGCAGCTCCAGCAGGGCGCCGAGGTCGCCGCCCCGGGACGCGGCCAGGAACGCCTCGACCACCGCGTGCGGACGCTCGCCGGTCTCCGGCTCGCGCGCCTGGACCCGGCGGCGGGCCCGGCTGGCCAGCTGGCGGGCGGCGGCCGGGCTGCGGCCCACGACAATGGCGATGTCGTCGAAGGAGACGGCGAACATGTCGTGCAGTACAAATGCCAGCCTTTCGGTTGGGGTCAATGACTCCAGCACCACCAGCAGTGCCAGTCCCACGGAGTCGGCCAGGAGCGCCTCCTGCTCCGGGTCGGCCGCCTCGACGGGCGGGTCCGTGAACGGCATCGGCTCCTCCCGGCGGCTGGCCCGGGCCCGCAGCATGTCGAGGCAGATCCGCCCGACGACGGTGGTCAGCCAGGCGGCCAGGTTGTCCTTGCGGTCGTCCTGCCGGGTGAGCCGCAGCCACGCCTCCTGCACCGCGTCCTCCGCCTCGCCGGCCGAGCCGAGCATGCGCTGCGCCACGGCCGTCAGCCGCGGCCGCTGGGCCTCGAACTCCCGCGCCAGCATGTCGTCGGTCACGTTTACTCCCTTTGTCACAATGCTCGGTCCGGGGGCGTCATAGGGGCGACGAAGCAAACCGCTCCGATGTGACAGGAGAACCATCGTGTCCGCTCGACTGATCAACCCCGGCGTGCTCGCGACCGAGACGCCGAAGGCCGTGAACCTCCTTTACAAAGCGGCCCACGCGTCCGGCGTCTCGCCGACCGTCCTGGAGCTCGTGCACCTGCGGGCCAGCCAGATCAACGGGTGCAGCCCGTGCGTGGACTCGGGCGCCCGCAGCATGCGCAAGAACGGCGAGACCGACGACCGCCTCTTCGCCGTCGCCGCGTGGCGGGAGACGCCGTACTTCACCGAGCCCGAACGGGCCGCCCTGGCGCTGGCCGAGGCCGCGACCCGGCTGGCCGACCGGGCCGACGCGGTGCCGGACGAGCTGTGGAACGCGGCCGCCGAACACTTCAGCGAGGAGGAGTTGGGGGCGATCGTGCTGTGGATCGCCACCACCAACTTCTTCAACCGCATCAACGCCCTGGTGAAGACCCCGGCCCCGCAGCACTGGGGCTGATCACTCACCGACCGCGGTGTATCGGCCCCACTGCGTCTCGGTCTGCTGGTCCTCGACGTCCACCGCCACGCCGGGCAGCTCGGCCACGACCCGGGCCGCGAACTCCGGGGACAGGAAGTTGTGCCGCAGGCTGAGCCGGCGCAGGTGGGTGAGCGGCTGCCCGGCCAGCAGGGCCTCGGCCCCGGAGTCGTCGAGGACACCCATCGAGAGGTCCAGCTCCTCCAGGCGGCCGACGAGCGGGGCCCCGGCCAGGGCGGCCGCGATCCGGTCGGCGATCTCGGCGTTGCGTAGACCCAGGCGGCGCAGCGCCGGGAACCGGCCCCCGGCCAGCAGCGGCTCCAGGTGCCGCACGGCCACGTCCCCGCCGTAGTTGCGCACCCCGAGCCAGAACTCCAGGTGCTCCAGCGCCGGCAGGTCGCTGTCGAGCACGGCGGTCACGATCTCGGCCGGCAGCCCGCCGGACTCGAACGCCAGCTCGCGCAGGTGCGCGGAGTGCAGCGGGGACAGCCGCAGGTTCTCGGTGCCGCGCACACGCAGGACCCGCAGCTTCGGGAACGCCTCCAGCAGCGGGTTGAGGTCGCCCTGCCGGATCCAGGAGGCCTCGCACTCGTCGCCGGTGATGTCGCCGAGGAACAGCGCCTCGAGGTTCGGCAGCCGGTGCGCGACCTCGCAGAGCTTCACGATCGGGGCGTCGGCGAACGCGGCGTAGCCCCACGACCCCAGCACCAGCGCCTCGATCGCCCCGGTGTCGACCGTGTCCAGCAGTTCGTCGAGCGCGGCGTTGTACCCCTCGTTGGGGCCCTCGCTGTCGTCGAAGTCCTCGTCGAAGTACTCGAACCGCCAGGCGACGGGCCGATCGACGACGGGCAAGGGCGCCCCTGACTCCAGCGCGACCACGGGCCGCCCGGCGAACGTCTCGGTACTGGCGTGAAAGGTCACGGCTACGAGGATGACATCCGTCATGCCCCGGTGGTGACGGCGGGCAGCGGTACCGGGGCCCGCGTTTCCATACCGTCATGGCATGACCGAGAAGAACATGAACCGCACGCTCGCCGCCGCCCTCGCCATCGCCGCGCTGCACGTTCTCGCCATGGGGGTCACGTACCTGGCGCTCGGTTCAGCGGGTGCCGGCGCCGTCGTGCCGCACCTCGTGCTCGCGGTGCTGCTGCCGCTGCGGGCGTACAAGCTGCGCAGTGGTAGGCCCAAGGCCCGGCGCATCCTCACTGTCGTGCTCGGCATCCAGATCCTGGCCCACGCCATGCTGCCGGGTGTCGTCGCGCAGATGCCGGGCTACGCGGTGCCGATCATCACGCTGCAGGCGCTCTCCCTGGTGTGCGAGGTCGCGGCACTGGTCTTCCTGTGGGCGCCCTCCGCCGTGAAAATTCAGGCGCACGAACCGGAGCTGGTGGGTACCGTCCAGGGGCATGGCTGATATCGGCGAGGAGCTGCGGGATCGACTCGCGGCCGCGTTCGGGACTGTGACCGGTTCGACCGTCGATCCCGTCCTGCGCCGATCCCGGCACGCTGACTTTCAGGCCGACGGGGCGCTCGGGCAGCCGGGCGCCCGGTCCGTCGCCGCCGCCGTGGTCGAGGCGGCCGACCTGGCCGACCTGTGCGGCGACGTTCGCGTCGTCGGCCCCGGCTTCATCAACCTGACGCTGTCCGACGCCGCGCTGGCCGAGTGGCTGGCCGTCGCCGCGGCCGATGCCCGGCTCGGCGTGTCCACAGTGGAGTCCGAGACGGTCGTTGTCGACTACTCGGGCCCCAACGCGGCCAAGGAGATGCACGTCGGCCACCTGCGCTCGACGATCATCGGGGATGCGGCGGTGCGGGTGCTGGAGTACCAGGGCCACACCGTGATCCGGCAGAACCACCTCGGCGACTGGGGCACCAACTTCGGCATGCTGGTCGAGCACCTCGTCGAGGGCGGCGAGCTCGACTTCGCCACGTTCTACGCGGCGGCCCGGCAGAAGTTCGCGACCGACACCGCGTTCCAGGAGCGCGCGCGGCGGCGGGTCCTGCTGTTGCAGACCGGCGACCCGGAGACGGTCGCGCTGTGGCGTTCAATCGTCGAGACTTCGCGGGGGTACATCCAGAGCGTGTACGACCGGATGGGAGTACGCCTGCTGGAGAGTGATTTCGCGGGGGAGAGCGGCTACCGGGACGCCCTCGACGGCGTGGTCGACGACCTGCTGGCGCTGGACCTGCTGCGGGACAGCGACGGCGCCTTGTGCGCGTTCCCGGACGGCTTCACCACCCGCGACGGGGCACCGCTGCCGCTGATCGTCCGCAAACGCGACGGCGGCTACGGCTACGCCGCGACGGACCTGGCCGCGGTGCGCCACCGGGTCGACGAGCTCAAGGCCACCCGCCTGCTCTACGTCGTGGGCGCCCCGCAGCGCCAGCATCTGGAAATGGTCTTCGCGGTCGCCCGGGCGGCCGGCTGGCTACCGCCGACGGTGCGGGCCGAGCACGTGGCGTTCGGCTCCGTCCTGGGCGCGGACGGCAAGATGCTCCGCAGCCGCACGGGCGGCGCGAGCAAGCTGACGGAGCTGCTGGCCGAGGCGGTGGAGCGGGCCGGCAACGCGACGATCGGCATGGGGGCGCTGAAGTACGCCGACCTGTCCAGCGACCGGATCAAGGACTACACGTTCGACTGCGACCGGATGCTGGCGACAACCGGTGACACGGCCCCTTACCTGCAGTATGCGCATGTGCGGATCGCCTCGATCTTCCGCCGTGGCGAGGTCGGCGAGGTGCCGGCCGCCTTCCTGCTCACCCACCCGGCCGAACACGCCTTGGCCTTGGAGCTCCTGGCGTTCCCGTCGGTGATAGCCAGGGCCGCCGAGACGCTGGAGTTCCACCGCCTGACCGCCTACTTGCACGACGTGGCCGTGACCTTCACCGCGTTCTTCGAGAAGTGCCCGGTGCTGAAGGCCCCCGACCCGGTCCGAACCAGCCGCTTGGCGTTGTGCCAACTGACGGCCCGCACGTTGTCGACGGGCCTGGACCTGCTGGGGATAGCCACTCCTGACCGCATGTAGCACCGCCTGCGGTCTACGTGCCGGTCTCCGGTTGTCGAGCCCGACGCCCGGTGAGCCCGAACTCGTATGCGACCACGACCAGCTGGGCCCGATCATGCACGCCCAGCTTGGTCATGGCCCGGTTGACGTGCGTCTTCGCCGTGTGCGGACTGACGAACAGCCGCGCCGCGATCTCATCGTTGGACATCCCGGTGGCGACGAGCCCGACAACTTCCCGCTCCCGCTCGGTCAACAGCTCGACCAACTGCCTGTCTCCAAGCGCCGCCGAAGCCCCACCGCCGCCCGGCTCGGCCAGAAACCGACTGATAAGACTCCGGGTAGCGGCCGCCGACAGCAGCGAATCCCCCCGGTGCACAGTCCGGATAGCAGCCAGCAACTCCTCCGGCTCCGCCCCCTTGCCGAGAAACCCACTGGCCCCAGCCCGAAGCGCCGCGAAGACATACTCATCAACTTCGAACGTCGTCAAAATCAGCACCCGAACCCCGGCCAGATCCGGATCACCCACAATCAGCCGGGTAGCCGCCAACCCGTCCAGATCCGGCATCCGAATATCCATGAGCACAACATCAGCCCGAACCCCCCGAGCCACCTCAACCGCCCGCCGCCCGGTCCCGGCCTCCCCAACCACAACAACGTCGTCAGCGCCTTCAACAAACACCCTGAACCCACTGCGAATCAACGCCTGATCGTCGGCCAACACCACCCGAATCGGCCCCCTCACAACCCCACCCCACCCAGCACCAGGACCCGCTCGCGGTCAAGCGCATGCCCCCCGCCCCGCAGCCCGCGCACCGACGCGCTCACAACCGCACCCCGTCCAGCTCCGCCAAGACAACTACGCCCCAGACCCGCACACCCGACCGCCGCCCCGCACCAGCTCCCACCCAACGCCGCGACTCCCACCCAGCCCCACAACTCCTTGCCACACTGAGACGAGCCCGCGCCCAACGCCCATCCCGCCCGGTGCCCACTCGAATCGGCGACCTCATGGGCACTC
Source organism: Dactylosporangium sp. NPDC051541 (assembly GCF_044454505.1). NCBI lineage: Bacteria > Bacillati > Actinomycetota > Actinomycetes > Micromonosporales > Micromonosporaceae > Dactylosporangium > Dactylosporangium sp. NPDC051541. Next base: position 18,105 of record NZ_JBITDU010000021.1, on the reverse strand, counting down.
CGTCCAAGGCCAGCTTGCCCGGTGGCCGCCCAGACCGGCGGGTTCATTGGCTCGCCCCGTCGGACGAGGCCGGCAAGACGACCTCGACGCGGAACCCGCCGTCCGGTCGCGGCCCGCCACCAAGCTGCCACCCAGCGCCACAGCCCGCTCCGCGCAGCGTCCAGCCCACTTTCGAGCCCACCCGCCCAATGCTGACGTGGAGCGGCGGCGAGTTCACGACCCCATCTCGTCCACGGCCGGAATGACGGCTCGACGCAGAACCGCACTGCCGACCCGCAATCCCGACAAGACCAGGTCCGAGCCCAGCTCGCCCGGTGGCCACCCAGATCGGCGGGTTCATGGGCTCGCCCCGTCGGACGGGGCCGGCAAGACGACCTCGACGCGGAACCCGCCGTCAGGTCGCGGCCCCGCCTCCAAGCTCCCGCCCAGCGCCACAACCCGCTCCCGCATCCCGACGAGCCCAAGCCCGAGCCCAGCCCGCCCGGCGCTCGCCGCCGCCAGCGTCGCCGCCGCCGATGCTGATGCCGGCGTCGGTGGCGCAGCGTTGGAGACGCGGATCCGCAGCGCGGCCGGCTCGTAGTCCAGCGACACCTGCACGGGCGCGGCGGGGGCGTGTTTGCAGGCGTTGGTCAGCGCCTCCTGCACCACCCGATAAGCCGTCAGATCCACCGGTGCCGGGAGGGCGCGCTCCGCGGTGGACGCGATCGTGATCGACTGCCCGGCGCTCCGATGCGAGACCAGTAACTCCGGCAGCCCGGTCAGCCCCGGCAGCGGCTCCACCGGCACGAGCGGGTCCCCGGGGCGGCGTAACAGGCCGATCGTCTCGGTCAGCTCCGACAGTGCCGTCCGGCCCGCGCTGCGCACGTTGGACAGCGCCTCCCGGGCCCGCGCGGGCTGCCCCTCGAGCAGGTGGGCGGCCACACCGGCCTGGACGGTGATCAGCGCCAGCTGGTGGCCCACCGCGTCGTGCAGGTCGCGGGCGATCCGCAGTCGCTCCTCGGTGATCCGGCGCCGGGCTTCGGCCTCGCGGTCCTGCTCGGCACGGCTGGCTCGGGCCTCCACCTCGGCCAGGTATTCGCGGCGGCTGCGGGCGCCGTCCCCGGCCGCGACCGCCAGGCCGCCGAGTGCGGCCAGGGCCAGGTTCTCCACGCCCAGCCACGAGGCCGGCTTGACCAGCATGTGCAGGCCGGCGAACGCGAGCACGGCCAGGACGCCGATGATCAGGGCGCGGCGGCGGACGTGGGACTCGGCCACCGTGTAGAGGGCGATCAGCGGGGCCGTCAGGATCAGGGCGCCGTTGGTGCTGCTGTGGTTGAGGACCAGGTAGACCTCGGCCGCGATGGAGCTCACCAGGAACACGGCCAGCGGGTGGCGGCGGCGCAGGGCCAGGGCGCCGCACGCGACGATCACTGCGGTCAGGGTCGCGGGCTCGAGGGGGAGGCCGGTCGGCGAGCCGTGGGTCGTGACCAGCGCCACGATCGCCACGACGAGCCCGATGACCAGGTCCATCCTCATGTCCGTGACCGTACTCCCGGGGTACGACAAAAACGTCCCACGGCCGCGGTATTCCGGATGCCGCGGCCGGACGACGACTTCACACCGGGAAGCGCCGAGAGTCGTCGGCATGACAGAGGTTCAGGTACGGGGGCTCACCAAGCGGTACGGCGATCGGACCGCCGTCGACGCCCTCTCCTTCGACGTTCCGGCCGGCGCGGTGACCGGCTTCCTGGGCCCGAACGGGGCCGGCAAGACGACCACGCTGCGCATGCTGGTGGGGCTGGCCCGGCCCACGGCCGGTGCCGCGCTCATCGACGGCCGCCGCTACGCGCAGTTGCCGAACCCCCGCCGCACGGTCGGCGCGCTGCTGGAGGCCAACGGTTTTCATCCGGGCCGCCGCGGCCGTGACCACCTGCGGATCCTGGCCGACGAGGCCAATCTCGCAGAAGCCCGAGTCGAGGGGGTACTCGATGAGGTCGGCCTGACCGCAGCCGCCGGACAGAAAATCCGTACCTATTCGCTCGGCATGCGGCAGCGCCTGGGGCTGGCCGGTGCGCTGCTCGGCGACCCGGGGCTGCTGGTGCTCGACGAGCCCGCGAACGGCCTGGACCCCGCGGGCATGGCCTGGCTGCGGGCGCTCCTGCGGCGCCGGGCGGCGGAGGGGCGGACCGTGCTCGTCGCCAGTCACGTTCTGGCCGAGGTGGCGCAGACCGCGGACCAGATCGTCATCGTCCACAATGGACAGCTCCGGCACGCCGGCCCGGTCGAGCCGGATCTGGAGAGGACATTTCTTGCGGTGACGGGGGCGGGTCATGCGGGCTGAAATCCGGAAACTCACGACGGTACGGACACCGTGGCTCCTGCTCGTAGCTGCCCTCGCGCTGGTGGTGGCCGGGGCCGGGAGCCGGGTCGCCAAGCACCCCGAGGACGCCGTCGGGGCCGCGGCCCACGCCGGGCTCGCCGCGCTGTTCCCGCTCATGCTCGGGATCATGGCTATGGCGGGGGAGTACCGCCACCGCACCATCGCCGATACCTACCTCGCAACTCCCGGTCGTACGGTGGTGCTGCTGCGCAAATTCGCGTTGTACACCCTCGTCGGGGCCGGCTTCGGGCTTGTCGGCGCCCTGACCGTCACGATCATCGCCGACAACGTGCCGTTCAAGGTGCTGGCCGGGATCGTGGCCTGGAACGCGCTGTTCGCCGCGATCGGCGTCGGTCTCGGCGCGCTGGTCCGCAGCCAGGTCGGTGCGATCGCGGGCGCGCTGGCCTGGCTGGCCCTGATCGAGGGGGTCGCGGCCGAACTGGTCGGCCAGGACGCGGCCCGGTGGCTGCCGTTCCGGGCGGCGATGTCCCTGGGCGGCATGGACGCGGGCCTGAGCCAGGGCACCGCCGCGGCGGTACTCGGTGCCTACGCACTCGTGTTCATGGGCGCCGCATTCGCAGTACAACCGCGAGATTTGCCTTAATCAGACTTCGCTTGGTCGTATTGCTCCTGCGCGACCGTGATCTGTGGCATCTCGGCCTCGATGAGCTCGATGAGCTCGACGAGCTTGGTGGCGATCCTGGTCCCGGCGTCGGTCAGGCTGTATTCGACCCGGGGCGGGATCGCGCTGCGTACCTCCCGCACCACCAGACCGTCACGCTCGAGGGCGTGCAGGGTTTGCGACAGCATCTTCTCGCTGACCCCGTCCACGCGGCGGCGCAGCTCGTTGAAGCGGTGCGTGCCCTCGAGCAGCGCGGCGAGGGTCAGCCCGCCCCAGCGGCCGCTGATGTTCTCCATCACCGGCCGTGACGTGCAGTTGCGCGCGAACACGTCGAACACCGACGGGTCCCTGGACATGAGACCACGATAACTCACCGGTAGCACTTTCGATGGGGTTGCACTTTCTGAAAGTTAGTGCATACGATTCAGAAATGACGATCACCGTAACCGGCGCGACCGGGCACCTTGGCCAGCTGATCCTGCGTGAGCTGCAGGGACAGGACGTGCGCGCGGTCGCCCGGCGGCCCGAGGCCATCAGCGGCGTCGAGGCCCGCCTGGGCGACTACGACCGCCCCGAGACGCTGGTGGACGCGTTCGCCGGCACCGACACCCTCGTGTTCGTGTCCGCGAGCGAGGCCGGCAAGCGCACCGCCCAGCACCGCGCCGTCGTCGACGCGGCCGTCGAGGCGAAGGTCGGCCGGATCGTGTACACGAGCATCACGCTCGCCGACACCAACTCGATCCCGCTCGCACCCGAGCACAAGGCGACCGAGGAGTTCATCAAGGCGTCCGGCATCCCGTACACGTTCCTGCGCAACAACTGGTACTTCGAGAACTACACCGGCAACCTGGCCGGCACGCTCGAGCACGGCGCGGTGCTCGGCGCCGCGGGTGACGGCCGCATCGCCGCCGCGACCCGGGCCGACTACGCCGCGGCCGCCGCCGTCGTCGCGACCACCGCTGGGCACGACGGCAAGGCGTACGAGCTGGGCGGGGACCGGGCCATCACGCTCAGCGAGCTGGCGGCCGCGATCGCGGAACGCTTCGGCAAGCCGGTCGTCTACCGCAACCTGCCCGTCGACGACTACGCGGCCGCGCTGGAGAGCTTCGGCGTCCCGGCCGGGTTCGCCCGCGTCCTGGCCGAGGTCGACGCGACCATCGAGCACGGCTCCTTGGACGTGGTGACCGGCGACCTGAGCCGCCTCATCGGCCGCCCCACCACGACGCTGGCCGAGTTCCTCCAGACGCTCTGAACCGCCGACAAAAGCCCCAAACACAGATAAAGCGCCAACGCTGACAAAGCTCAGCACGGCGCAAGCGCAAAAGGCGACGAAGCTCAGCACGGCGCAAGCGCAAGAGGCGACGAAGCTCAGCACGGCGAAAGCTCCAAGCGCCGACGGAGCCCAAACGGCGGTAACGCGCAAAACGGCGACCAAGCTCGACCTGGCGATGAAGCTCAGCCCGGTGGCAACGGCCGGGCGGCCCGTTAACGCGGGTGTTCGATCAGGTCGGCGATCCGGACCAGCGGGCCGAGCCGGGCGGGAATTCCGTCGGGCTCGGCCAGCCGCCCGCTCTCCACCACCAGCAGCTCGCTCCCGTGCAGGCTCCACTCCGGCACCCGCCCCGACAGCTGCTCGGCCACCAGTTCCCGCCCGAACACGCCCCGCACCATCTCGGGCCGGGCCGCCCGGACCCGAAACGCGCTGTCGAACGGCTCATACCCGAGCGCCGTGGCCCGGTCCCCGAACAGTGTCCGCCCGAACCGCGACATGGCCCCGCGCCGGTGCACCGAGAGCTCCGGCCACGATCCCCGGACCTGCACGACCCAGACGACGAAGTGGTGTGTCTGGCTACTGGTGGAGGTGCTGCCGTCCGGCCCGGGGGAGGTGCTCGTCGTCGTGTACGAGTATTCGCCGACGGAAACCGCCCGCCCTCCGATGACCCCGCTGAGCGCCAGGCTCACCCCACGCTTGTTGTGCCCGGGCAGTCGCCGCCACCACTCGTTGGCCGGCCGCGCAATGTACTGCCACCGGTTGCGCACCGCCCAAACCTCGAGCCGCTCCCGCCGCTGCCGCTCCCGCCGCCGCGACACCACGGCCGCTGTGATGAGCAGCGCCAGGGCAACGCCGATACAGGCGAGCCCGCCCACGATCACCGACGAGTCCATGCCCCCACGCTAAGCACAGCCATCAACCCCCGCCGCACTCAGCCAGACGCCACCGCCGCAAAGACGGTGCGGGGCAGTGGCGAGCGAGGGTCGGCCGAGCGCAGGCGGCGAGGTGTGGCGAGCGCGGGTGCGGGATGTGCCGAGCTCAGGGTGCGGGGCGGTGGCGGGCGCGGCTCGGCCGAGTGCAGGCGGCGAGGTGTGCCGAGCGCGGGTGCGGGGCGGTGGCGGGCGCGGGCTGGCCGAGCGCAGGCGGTGAGGTGTGCCGAGCGCAGGGTGCGGGGCGGTGGCGGGCGCGGGCTGGCCGAGCGCAGGCGGCGAGGTGTGGCGAGCGCGGGTGCGGGATGTGCCGAGCGCAGGGTGCGAGGTGTTGCGAGTGCAAGGGGCCGGGCCCCCGGCGAACGTGTCGTCGGGGGCCCGGCGCGCCGCTCCGATACGGCCTAGACCGGAACGGCGAGCACAGCGGCCAGCGCGTCCACCGTCACGGGATGCGTTGCCAGCAAAGGCAATGGCAACGGCCCGCCGACGGCCGGCGTGGAGGTGATGGGCTGCCAGGCTACCGGTAGACCCAGCGCCGAAGCCAATGCGTCAGTCGTCGCCGGGTGCGTGGCCAGGAACCCGCCGACCAGACCGGCCGCCGCCGACGCGGCCAGACCCGATGCGGCCAGACCGGACGCCGCCGGACCTGAGGCCGCGCCCGCAGTGCCGGCCGGCGCACGCGAAGCCCGCCACGGCGGCACGAACGAGTCCACCGCCGCCAGCGTCCCCGGGAACGTCCGGCCCGCCTCGCGGATCAGGACCGGGACGAGCTCGGCCGCCTGCTCCCGCAGCGTCGTGATCAGCGTCGGCAGCCACGGCAGCAGGACCGGGTCGGGCAGCTTGCCGAACGCGTTGGACATGAACTCGACCACGAACGGGGTCAGCTTCGGCACCGGGTCGAGGGCCTGGATGAACCCGCTCAGATACTGCGGCACCGCCGGCACGACCAGCGGGTTGCCCAGCAGCTCGGCACCGCGGGCCCGCAGGTCGGCCAGGGGCAGCAGACCGAGCTGGTGGTTGGCCGACCAGAGCAGCGCCAGCTTCGCCGGGCTCTCCGGGTGCGACTGGCGGACGGCGATCTCCAGCTGGGCCCGGTCGCACCCGAGCGCCAGCGCCAGGCCCTCCATGGTGAACAGGAAGCCGAGCATGGCCGCGACCTGCCGCACGCCCGTCTCGTCGTCGACGAAGGCGGTGGGCAGCAGCGTGCAGTAGTGCGCGTAGCCGGCGGTGACGAAGGACTCGGCCCAGGCCGGCAGGTTGGGCTCGGTGGCGCGGTAGTGGGCAAGCAGCCGGCGGATGCGCTTGAGGACCTCCGGGGCTTCGTCGACCGTGCGCTCGGCCGCGAGCAGCTCGACCGCGCGGGCGCCGAGCTCGTCGGTGAAGCGGCGGCTGCCGAGGAACAGGATCGAGTCCTCGACGGCCCGCAGCGCGACCGCGGCCGTGGCGTCGGCCGCCCACACCGATCGACGCAGCCGCTGCTCCACGACCTGCTCGACGGTCACACCCTCGTAGCCGAGCTCGATGATGTAACGCTGGTGCTTGCCGATCGAGAGGTCCCAGCTCTCCTGGATGGACTTCTCGCCGAGCCGCCGGCTGCCCATGATCGGCCGGACGGCCCCCTCCGGCAGCAGGTATCGCAGCATCCACAACAGGTGCGAGGCCGGCCCGAGCGCGGGATTGCCGGCCAGGTCGAGCAGGGCCCGCTGGACGGTGGATTTGGTCAGGTCCAGCCCGATCGGGGACAGCCGGTCGTAGACGTCCCGGGCCAGCGGCGGCAGCGCCTCGTAGCCGACCTGCCCGACCCGGTCCCCGCCGAGCAGGATCTCGCAGAGCCGCCGCACATCGCGCCGCCCCGGCACGGCGTCCTTCTCGATGCAGGTGACCGCGGCGTCCTGGAAGTCGTACGGCGTCGGCCGGGCCCGGTTGCGCATCCCGGCCAGCAGGATCGACGTCTCGAACACGGCGATCGCGTCGGCGGTGCTGGACAGGTAGCCGTTGCGCCGCGCCAGGCGCACGATGTCGACGCACCAGCCGAGCAGCTCGTCCTCGTCGAGCCCGTCCAGCGTCGGCGGGCTGGCCAGGAACCCGGTCAGCTTGTCGGCGACCGGCTCGGGGACCACCGCCGTCGAGGCCGCCGCGACGTTCTTGCGCTTGCGGCTGCCCTTCTGCCCCTCCAGCTGAAACGGTGTGAGCCGGGTCCGGGCGAGGGCCTTCTGCCAGGTGGCGGCGGCGATCGACACCGAGCCCGAGGCCAGCCCGAACTGTGCCTCGATCGCCGAATGGCTGGACGGGATCAGCCCGTAGAGCCACTTCGTCTCCGAGCGCGGGCTGATCTCGAAGTCCGGGACACCGTCCGCGGTGCCGAACTCCGCGACCCGGCTGGCCGCGTGGAAGGCGCCGCAGACGTAGAGGCAGTCGGCCTTGTCGACACCGGTGCGGGCCAGGTGCTCGCGCATCCGGGTCCACATGTATCGCTCCCGGTCCTCGTCGACGCTGAGCCGCCGGGTGCCGGACGGTGCGAGCCGCCGGAACAGGCTGCCGATGAGCACCATGACCTGCCGGTAGGTCTCGTAGTCGGCCCCGGCGAGGGGCTGCTCGACGTATTGGTCCCACCACTCCGACCAGTGCCGCACCTTGCCGTGGTGCAGCAGGTGCTCCTCGAGCTCGGCGAAGCGCGGGCGCAGGTCACCGATCTCGATGCCGACCGCGTCGCCGTGCAGGTCGGTGTCCTCGGCCTCTTCGGCGTCCCCCGCCGCGGCGGTGTCCGCTGACGAGCGTGGCTCCCACTGGAAGACGTGATCCGTGGAGCGGTCGACGAGGACGAGCTCGACCCCGGGCGTCTCCAGGGCATAGGCGATCGCCTGGTATTCCGCCGACGCCTCGGTGATCGGCGCGACGATGCTCAGCGGCCCCCACTCCTGCGGGAACCCGTCCAGCTGCGACGCGAACGCCTGCAACGCGACCGGCAGCCGGCAGTTGCGCAGCTCGGTCAGCAGCGGGCCGAGGTCCTCGCACAGCTCCAGGTAGATGACCTTCGGCTGCTTCTCGCGCAGGCGGCGGACCATGGCCAGCCCGGAGGCCGGCGAGTGGTGGCAGACCGGGAAGATCTCCAGCTCCTCGCGCAGCGCCCGGTCGACGTCGTCGACGATCCCGGCCAGGATCTCGGGCACCGCGCCGCGGTCGGTCAGCGCCGTGGCGGCGCCGACCAACTGCGTCCGCAGGTCGTCGAAGATCATGACAGGGTGGCGATCGCCTGGCGGCCGCCCTCGAGGAACGCCGGCCACTCCCCGCCGTCCTCCTTGCTGCGCGGCTCGACCACGCCGTGCCAGTACTTGTTCAGGATCGCCAGGTCCTCGGGGCTGCGCCGGGCCAGGGACCCGACCAGCGACCCGGCGAGCGTCTCGGCCTTCAGGCTGCGATCGCCGAAGAACGTGCTGTGCAGAATCGCGTCCTCCAGCACACCGATCTGCTCGGCCGTCGACAGCGCCGACTCGAGCTTCTCGTCGTCACTCGTCGCCGACGACGCCGCGGCCCGCAGGTCGGCGAAGCTTTGCAGCAGGATGTCGAGCAGGTTGGGCGGCACGTCGAGCTCGATCTGGTGCCGGTGCAGCAGCTCCGTGGTGCGGAACCGGACGATCTCGGCCTCGCTCTTCTTGTTGGTCACCACCGGGATCCGCACGAAGTTGAACCGCCGCTTGAGGGCCGAGGACAAATCGTTGACGCCCCGGTCGCGGCTGTTGGCGGTGGCGATGATGGAGAAGCCGGGCTGGGCGAAGACGATGTTGTCGTCCTCCAGCTCGGGGATCGACACGTACTTCTCCGACAGGATCGAGATCAGCGCGTCCTGCACGTCGCTGGTCGACCGGGTCAGCTCCTCGAACCGCCCGATGACACCCCGCTCCATCGCCGTCATGATCGGCGACGGGATCATCGAGGCCCGGGACTGGCCCTTGGCGATGACCATCGAGACGTTCCAGGAGTACTTGATGTGGTCCTCGGTCGTGCCGGCCGTGCCCTGCACCACGAGCGTCGAGTTGCGCGAGATGGCCGCCGCGAGCAGCTCGGCCAGCCAGCTCTTGCCGGTGCCGGGGTCGCCGATGAGCAGCAGACCGCGGTCGGAGGCCAGGGTCACGATGCTGCGCTCGACGAAGCTGCGGTCGCCGAACCACTTTTGCGAGACCTCCCGGTCGAGGCCGTCGGCCCGCTCGGAACCGAGCACGAACAGCCGGACCATCCGCGGGCTGAGCCGCCACGAGAACGGCTTGGGCCCGTCGTCGATCGACTCCAGCCAGTCGAGCTCCTCGGCGTATTTGACCTCGGCGGGGGCGCGAAGCATTTCAGTCATGAGGGGTCTCCTATGCGAGGAAGCTTTTGAGCTCGGACACGAGCTTGCGGACGTGGCCGGACAGCACCGGCGTGCCCAGGTCCTTGAAGCGCTGACGGAACCACGGGTTGACGCTCTGCTCGCCGCCGCTGCCGACCGAGCCGACGGGGATGAACTTCACGCCCGAGCGGTAGACCGACTGGATCATGTCGAAGAGCGGCTGGGAGCGGTCGAACTCGTAGAAGTCGGAGATCCAGACCATCACCGTGTTGCGCGGGTCGGTGATCTTCGGCTGGGCCATGGCCATCGCGACCGGCCCGTCGTTGCCGCCGCCGAGCTTGGTGCGCAGCAGCACCTCGAACGGGTCGTGCACCCACGGCGTCAGGTCCAGCGCCCGCGTGTCATACGCGATCAGGTGCACGTCGACCTTCGGCAGCCCGGCGAAGATCGAGGCCAGGATCGTGCAGTTGACCATCGCGTTGACCATCGAGCCGGACTGGTCGACGACGACGATCAGCTTCGCCGGCGTGGTCCGCTTCGCGGTCTGCTTGTAGAAGAGCCGGTCGACGTAGAGCCGCTCGTCCTCGGGGCTCCAGTTGGTCAGGTTCTTCCAGATCGTGCGCTCGATGTCGAGGTTGCGGAACACCCGCTTCGGCGGCACCGACCGGTCGATCTCGCCGACGCTGGTCTGCTGCACCTGCGTGCGCAGGACCGCGGCCACCTCGTCGACGAACTTGCGGATCAGCGCCTTGGCGTTGGCGAGGGCCACGCCGGACAGGTTGCTCTTGTCCCGCAGCAGCTGCTCGATCAGCGACATGCTCGGGGTCAGCTGCTTGGCCAGCGCCGGGTTGGCGAGCACCTCCCGCAGGTGCATCCGCTTGATCAGGTCGCCCTCGATGCCGCCCAGGACCCCGCCGAGCCCACCGGCGTTGGGCTTGCCCCGCAGCTCGCCCGGGTCCATCCCGAGCGCCTTCTCGAACCAGCCGGCGTCGGCCTGCCAGTTGGCGAGCTGGGTGGCGCTGACATTGCCGTGCCCGGTGTTGAAGACATTGATGAGCAGCTTCGACACCAGCGCGGCCCGCCGCACCTCGAGCCCGTCGGTGGCGGCGACATCCGCCGCCATCAGCCCCTCGAACTCGGCCGCGAGCTCGGGGTGGCGCTGCACCAGGTTGTCGACGGACACACCGGGGTCGAGCAGCGCGGGCGGAAGGCCGATGTCGTCGACGATCGCGACACTGGCCGACTCCAGCGCCATCTGCTCGTCAGCCTCGAAGAGACGGCCGAGCATCCGCCAGTAGAGAACCTGCCGCCGGTTCTCGTCTGATGTCGAATCCGAGACGTCAGTCATTTGCGCAGCAACCTTCCGGCCCGCTCGCGCAGCACCTCGACCGCCTCGCCGGCCGCCTTGGCCAGCTTGGCGTCGGTCGGCCCGAGCGCCCAGTCGGCGGTGTGCACGGCGACCGCCTTCTTCTTGACGGTGGTCTGCACGCCCAGCGGCTGCACCGTCCACGTGCCGTCGTCCCAGCGCAGCAGCCCGATGCCGGCGGTCGCGGCGGTGACCGTCGCCGGGGTCAGCGGCCCGCAGGCCGGCAGCCGGGTCGTGTCGAGCGCGACCGCCGAGACGTCCTCGACCAGGACCGGCTCGGCGATGCGGGCCGGGTGCCGCTCCAACGGCGGGGTGGCCGGCGCGGTCGCGGCCGCGAGGTGCACGCGGGCGGTGGTGAACGGGTCGGCCTCCTCGCCCGGTTTGGCCTGCGCGTCGCGCCAGATCAGATCGCCGCCGGAGAGCAGCGGCATGTCGGTGAGGTCGAGGGCGCGGTGCTCGGCCAGCGCGGTCAGCAGCATCGGATGCCCGTCCAGGAGGCGCCAGATCGCGGGCCCGACGATCGTGTCGACCTTCGCCGCGGAGACGCTGGCCCGCACCAGCCGGGTCGTGCCGCCGGCCTCGAGGACGCCGTGGACCTGCACCTGCACCGCGGTCGGGTGCTCGTGGACGTCGACGCCGAGCGGGAACAGCCGCCCGGTGACCGTCCCCTCCAGGGCGACCCGCTGAGGTCCGCGCGCCAGCAGCAGGGCACGGCTCCACAGATCGGCCCAGCGCCGGACGGGCACGTGCGCCATCGTCGCGATCGGGCTCCCGGCCCGCAGCTCCGCGGCGAGCCCGTCGAGCAGCACCCCGAGGCGCCGCAGCTCCGGCTCGGCGAGCGCCGCCTCGACGGCCTGACCGGACGCGGCGACGAGGTCGTGGTCGACACCCCGCCAGCCGGTGATCGCGAGCTCGCGCAGCCAGGACCGGGCGCCGGCGAGGACATTCAGGCGGTCCCCGTTTTCGAGCGAACCCGCCCAGTCGGCCCGGGTGCGGCCCAGCGCGGCGTCGGCCCGGGCCAGCAGCGCGTCGTGGACCGCGCCGAAGAGCGCGATGCGGGCGGCGGCGAGGGCGAAGAGGTGCTCGTCGGCGACGGAGCCGGCCACGATCTTGTCGACCGCCTCGGCGACCGGCTCGCGCAGCGGGCTGCCCGCGAACGCCCCGGCCAGCGCGGTCAGGGCGGCCGCCCGGTCCTCGTCGAGGCGCGCGAACCCGTGCAGCAGGCCGTCATCGACGGCGCCGGCGGCCGCGAGCGCGTCGGCGACGCCGTCGTCGCCGGTGAAGAGCTCGGTCAGCATCAGTGCTCCCCCGCGGGCGAGACAGACGGCGAAACAGACGGGAACCAGTGCAGCTCCGGGATCGGCTCGTCGCTGCCCGGCAGCTCCAGATAGGCCAGGTGGCGCAGGAACCCGCTGAACACGGTCGCGGCCGGGGACGGCTCGTGGTGCGGCTTGAGCCCGTGCAGCAGGGACGTGCTCTCGTCGATCTCGATGCGCAGGTAACGCGCCACCCGCTCGCGCCCGTATTGCAGCTCGGCCTCGTCGAGCAGCGCCTGCAGATGTTTGCAGGGATAGGACCCGCGCAGGCCGCCGCACGGCCGGTTGTTGTTGGTACTACAGCTCAGCCCGTGGTTGCCCGCGCCGATCGAGGAGACGTAGACCCGCTCGATGTCCGATCCGCTCGACACCACGCCCTGCAGCCGGCCGTCGGTCAGCTCGACGAACGGAACCTTGGCCAGTTTGCGGGGCTGTACGGGCGGTATGACAACCGCCGTCGAGCGCGTTTCGACGCTCAAGACCATCAACCTCCAGCATCTGCGATGATCGGGTGTCCCCGACGCCAGAAGTTGTATCGCATGGGTACGACAAAAAATTGTCAGCCCTGGTCAACCGCCAATTTGAGGCAGCGCGGGACGTCTTCGGCGTGATAGGGCCACTCGCTCGGCTCGATGTTCTCCACGAAGGTGCTGTAGATGAGGGCGCCGTACAACGGGGACAGGGGTCGCAGCAGGTCCACCGCCCGCACCGGGTCGCTGCCCGGCACGACCTGCCGCCAGAGCGCGGCCCAGTGCTCGACGAGCGCCACCTCGTCCGGCGGGGCGAGCCCTCCGCTCAGACTCAGCACGTCGAAGCCCGGATGGCCGAGAAACGAGTCACCCCAGTCGAGCGCGGCCGGCGGTACCGATGCGGAAAATCGCACATTGCCGGGGTGGAAGTCGGCATGGACGAGCGTGTCGGGCAGCCCGCACGCCGCGAGCTCGGCGAACCGCTCGGGCAGTGAGTCCAGCAACGCCTCCAGGCCGGGGATCTCCTCGAGCCAGGGCAGCGCGGCCGCGACCATCTGATCGGCCAGCAGCGGGCCACGACGGTCCCGCACACCCCGCGCGGCCAGGGCATCCACGTCCTCGACGGCGCGCCGCTGCAGCCCGTGCAGCAGATCCGCCATGCCGTACCGCGCGGCCGCGGGTGCGCCGAACCCGTCCTCGCCCGGCAGATGGCCGATCAACTGCCGACCATTACCATCGGCGGATATCAATGGCGGCGCCGAACCTGGCGCGACCGAGTTGAGCCAGGCCAGAACCTCGCTCTCGGCCTTCAGGAACGGCGGCAGATGCTTGAGCCAGACCGTTCCGCGATCCGTTTCGAGCCGCCAAAGGCCGGACAAGTTCCAAGTTTTTCTTTGCACAGCCTTCGCGGGGGTACTGTAACCCGCCCGCACGAGTTCATCGCGCGCCCAGGCGAGCGAGGCCGCCGGCCCGCCCACTTCCGCGTAGGGCGCCCGGAGCGGATGCGGCTCCAGGCGGAACGAGGTCGGCGCGAGTTCTGGAGCGCCATGTTCGAGCTGCGCGAGGTAGGTCACCACGCCCCCGACGGGCCCCGGCCCGTCCGCGCCGAGGAACCGCAGCACGCTGATCTCGGCGCCGAACGCGCGCGCCCCGTCGACCAGGTCCTCGGTCTCGGGCCAGAAGGGGATCCGCGCGTCGAACGGCGGCAGCTCCCCGAGCACCGCGCCGTCCCCGTCCACCAGGACGAGGACGGCGGTCCGCACCGGCAGGCTCACAGCGAACGGGCCAGCCGGTCGGCGAGCAGCCGGGTGAAGCGGGACGGGTCGGTGAGCTCGCCGCCCTCGGCCAGCAACGCCATGCCGTAGAGCAGTTCCGCGGTCTCGCCGAGCGCCGGCGACGAGGCGTCGGCCGTGAACGCGTCACGCAGCCCGGTCACGAGCGCGTGCTCGGGATTGAGCTCCAGAATGCGCTTGGTGTGCGGCATTTCCTGGCCCATGGCGCGGTACATCTTCTCGAGTGTCGGCGTGATGTCGTGGGCGTCGCCGACAATGCACGCCGCCGACGTCGTCAGCCGCGTGGAAAGGCGGACCTCCTTGACGTCCGCCTCCAGCGCCGTGCTCATCCACGAAAGCAGGGGCGCGAACTCCTCGGTGCGCTCCGCGGGGACTTCTTCCGCGCCCAGGTCGACCTGACCCTTCGCAACGGACTGCAAATTCTTCCCGTCGTACTGCGTGACCTGTTCGACCCACACCTCGTCGACCGGGTCCGTGAGGATGAGCACCTCGTATCCCTTGGCCAGAAACGCCTCGAGATGCGGCGAGTGCTCGACCGTCGCGCGGCTCTCACCGGTCATGTAGTAGATGTCGGTCTGGCCCTCCTTCATGCGCTCCACATAGTCGCGCAGCGAAGTCGGCTCGTCCGGCGAATGGGTCGACGGGAGGCGCAGCAGATCGAGCAGCGTCTCGCGGTTGTCGGTGTCGTCGAGGAGACCTTCCTTGAGCGCGCGGCCGAACTCGTTCCAGAACGTGGAGTACTGCTCGGCGGGCAGATCCTTGAGCGTCGAGAGCACCTTCTTCACCAGGCGCCGCTGCACGACCTGGATCTGACGGTCCTGCTGCAGGATCTCGCGGGAGATGTTGAGCGAGAGGTCGTGCGCGTCGACGACACCCTTCACGAAGCGCAGGTATCGCGGGGTGAGCGCCTCGCAGTCGTCCATGATGAAGACGCGCTTGACGTACAACTGGACGCCCCGGTGCCCGTCGCGCATGAAGAGGTCGAACGGCGCGCGGGCCGGGATGAAGAGCAGGGCCTCGTATTCGAAGGTGCCCTCGCCCTTCATGTGAATGGTCTCGAGCGGGTCGGTCCAGTCGTGGCTCACGTGCTTGTAGAACTCGTTGTACTCCTCCTGGGCGACCTCGCTGCGCGGCCGGGCCCAGAGCGCCTTCATCGAGTTCAGCGGCGCCGGGGTCTCGGCCTCCGCGGCAGCAGTACCCCCGGAGTCTTCTGTGTCTTTGTCCTTTGTGTCTTTGGCGTCTTTGGCCGGGGCCAGGCGGATGGGCCAGGCGATGAAGTCGGAGTACTTCTTGACGATCTCGCGGACCTTCCACTCCGCGGTGTAGTCGAAGAGCTGGTCCTCGCTGTCCTCGGGCTTGAGGTGCAGCGTGACCGTGGTGCCCTGCGGCGCCTCGTCGAGGGTCTCGATCTCATATGTGCCCTCGCCCGCGGACTCCCATCGCGTGCCCTGGCTCTCCCCGGCCCGCCGGGTCACCAGCGTCACCTTGTCGGCGACCATGAACGTCGAGTAGAAGCCGACGCCGAACTGCCCGATCAGCTCTGCCCGCCCCTCCTGCTCGGCCGATTCGCGCAGCTGCTTGAGCAGTTCCGCGGTGCCCGACTTGGCGATCGTGCCGATGAGTGAGACGACTTCGTCGTGCGACATGCCGACGCCGTTGTCCCGGACGGTGAGAGTTCGCTGATCCTTGTCGATCTCCAGTTGAATGTGCAGATCGCTGGTGTCGACGTCCAGCTCCTTGTTCACCAGCGATTCCAGGCGCAGCTTGTCCAGCGCGTCGGAGGCATTCGAGATCAGCTCGCGCAGGAAGATGTCCTTGTTCGAGTAGATCGAGTGGACCATCAACTGCAGCAGCTGCCGCGTCTCGGCCTGGAACTCCAGCGTCTCGCTCACTTCGGCTCCTTCTTCGAAGGCATTGGCGCCGAAAAGAATACTGGCTACGGCTCAAGCGAGGGCACGCCGCATAGCGGCGACATCCTGATACTCCCGCCAGTGCGTGATCTTTCCGGCCCGGGCGGTCAGCACGAGCACGAAGGCGGCCGCGGACCGGGCGCCGTCCTTGTGCGCGACGCCGGACAGTTCGTACTCCACGACGATCGTCCCCGGGTCGGCGGTGTCGTGCACCGCGATCACCCGGCACTCGTCGATGCGGGCCGGGAAGGCGGCCCGCTGCGGCCGGGCGAAGTCCAGGAAATCCTGCTTGCTCGCGAACCGGTTGCGCGCACCCGGTGGTGCGAACGGCATCTCGATGACGACGTCGTCGGCGAACTGATCGCCCGTCACCTCCGTCGGCCGGGTCAGCCACTCGTTCGCCATGCGGTCGAACAACTCGCGCGGGGTGCCGTCCATGGTGCAGCGCCTCCTAAGATGAGTACCAACTCAGCTTAAAATAATGAGTGGAGACTCATCTTGTCCAGACCGATGCGCGCGGACGCGCAGCGCAACCGGGCGCGCATCCTGGCCGCGGCCGACACGGTGTTCGCCGAAGGCGGAGCGAAAGCGTCCACCGAGGAGGTGGCCCGGCGGGCCGGGGTGGCGATCGGCACCGTGTTCCGGCATTTCCCGACCAAGGACGACCTGCTGCGGGCGCTGCTCAAGCGGCTCCTGGACGAGCTCACCACGGCCGCGGCCGACCTCGACGGGCGACCGGGCGGTCTGGCGGCGTTCTTCGAGCTGATCGTCGAGCGGACCGCCGCGAACCGGACCGTGGTCGAGCTACTGGCGGTCGAGGTACCCCTGGCCGGCCCGCTGGGCACCCTCACCGCGGCCGCGCAACGCCTGCTCGAACAGGGTCAGGCCGCGGGTGAGCTGCGCTCTTCGCTGCGCATCGACGCGGTGATGGCGCTGCTGGCCGGCGTCACGCAAACGGCACTGACCGGCTCGCCCGACCTGCGTCGGCGGACGCTGGACATCGTGTTCAGCGGGCTGCGTCAAACCCCGTCAGCAGGGCCTCCACCGCGAACGCGAACCGCGTGAAGTCGTCGCCGCCGTCCCCCGAGGTCGCGGCGGCCAGCAGGAGCGGGTGACGCTCCGCATCCAGCGCCGGGGCCGCCGCCTCCCCGATCGCGACCTCGGCCGCGGTATGACTGATCACGAACAGCGTCAAGGCGTTGATGACGTCGAGGGCGGTGCCGAGCCGGAAGCCCGCGTCCGTCAGCACCCGCAGCCCCGTCTCGACCGCGTCCAGCGTCGCCGGAGTGGCGGCCGGCCGCACGATCGCGGGCAGGACGCCGGGGTGCTCGAGCAGCAGCGTGCGCAACTCGTGCGCATACGTGCGCAGGTGCTCACGCCAGTCATCGCCCGGCGCGGCCGGCGTGGCGGCCGTGAAGACGTGCTCGACCAGCCCGTCGACCAGGGCGTCCTTGTTCGGGACGTAGTGGTACAGGGTCATCGCCTCGACGTCCAGGGCCGCACCCAGCGCGCGCATGGTCAACCCACTCAGCCCGACGCGGTCGACCAGCTCGAGGGCGGCGTCGAGCACCTGCGCCCGGGTCAACCCGGCGCGCTCACCACGCCGGCGTTTTGCGGCCACGGGCCTGCCTTCCGGATTTTGGGGGTTGCGGCTTCTTATGGCGTAAGACTACTCTGGGGGCGGGAAATTTACGGCGTAAGAATGAGGGGGCTGGCCATGAGCGCGAACAAGCAGGTGGTGGAGGACTTCTTCGCGGCCGTGAACGAGCGTCGGATCGAGGACTGGCCCAAGTACATGGCCGACGACGTGGTGGACCACAACAAGGTGATCTTCGGCGAGGAGGACCGGCCGGGAGCGGCGTTCGAGGCGTTCCGGCAACAGCTGGAGGCGTTCGGCGCGGGCGGGATGTTCCCGCAACAGCTCATCGCCGAGGGTGACACGGTGGTGGCCCGGCTGCTGGTCCGCGGGACGCACACCGGATACCACCCCCGGATGCCGGAGCCCACCGGCCGGTCATGCGAAGTGGAGCAGATCTGGATTCTGACCTTGCGCGACGGGAAGATCTCCGAGCTGCGGGCGGTCAGCGATCGGCTCGGGATGTTCTTGCAGCTCGGCTGGGACTGGCCGGCGGCCGGCTGACACACTCCGCCGGTGCGGTGCGGTGCGGTGCGGTGCGGTGCGGTGCGGTGCGGTGCGGTGCGGTGCGGTGCGGTGCGGTGCGGTGCGGTGCGGTGCGGTGCGGT
>NZ_JBITDU010000020.1:172244-172563 GCF_044454505.1 Dactylosporangium sp. NPDC051541 | reverse complement strand
GCGGCCGCGCCGTGCGGACGCCGCGTGCGAGCGCCACGCGGGCGCCGCGCAGCCGTGCAAGCGCCGTGCGGACACGGTCGCAGCCGCCCGCACGCCGTGCGAGCCCGCCGCGCGGGAGCCGCGTGCGAGCGCCACGCGGACGCCGCGCAGCCGTGCGGCCGCGCCGTGCGGACGCCGCGTGCCAGCGGGTCTGAGCGCCGCATGGGCGCCGCGTGCGAGCGCCACGCCGGCGCCGCGCAGCCGTGCGGCCGCGCCGCGCGGGCGCCGCGCAGCCGTGCAAGCGCCGTGCGGACACGGTCGCAGCCGCCCGAACGTCGTG
>NZ_JBITDU010000020.1:28788-172147 GCF_044454505.1 Dactylosporangium sp. NPDC051541 | reverse complement strand
CGTCGAGCCCGCCGCGCGGGAGCCACACAGCCGCGCGAGCGCCGTGCCGACACGGTCGCAGCCGCCCGCACGTCGTGCGAGCCCGCCGCGCGGGAGCCACACAGCCGCGCGAGCGCCGTGCCGACACGGTCGCAGCCGCCCGCACGTCGTGCGAGCCCGCCGCGCGGGAGCCGCGTGCGAGCGCCACGCGGACACCGCGCAGCCGTGCGGCCGCGCCGTGCGGGCGCCGCGCAGCCGTGCAAGCGCGGTGCGGACACGGTCACAGCCGCCCGAAAGCCGTGCGAGCCCGCCGCGCGGGAGCGCCACGCCGGCGGCCGCGCAGCTGTGCGGACGCCGCGTGCGAGCGGCGCACACGGCGCCGCATGGGCGCTGTGTGCGAGCGCCGTGCAGCCGTGCTAGCGGCGTCTGGGCGCCGTGCGGGCGCCGCACAGCCGTGCGGTGAGAGCTCGCGTGGGCGGTGTGGGCGCGGGCCGCTGGACCCGCGAGGTTGAGTCGCGGGTCCGGCGGCGTGGCCCTGCGTTGTGTCAGTCCTCGGACTTGCCGGAGTTGAGGCCGCTCGAGATGAGGTCCATCACCGTGGAGTCCTGGAGGGTGGTGACGTCGCCGAGGCTGCGGTTTTCGGCTACGTCGCGGAGGAGGCGGCGCATGATTTTGCCGGAGCGGGTTTTGGGGAGCTCGGGGACGAGCATGATCTGGCGGGGCTTGGCGATCGGGCCCAGGGTCTTGGCGACGTGGTTGCGGAGCTCCTGGATCAGGGCCTCGCCGGCCTCGCCCTCGGTTTCGACGCCGCCGCGTGGGATGGTGAAGGCGACGATCGCCTGGCCCGTGGTCGGGTCGGTGGCGCCGACGACTGCGGCCTCGGCCACCTTCGGGTGGCTGACCAGGGCGGACTCGACCTCGGTGGTGGAGATGTTGTGGCCCGAGACGAGCATGACGTCGTCGACGCGGCCCAGGAGCCACAGGTCGCCGTCGTTGTCCTTCTTGGCGCCGTCGCCGGCGAAGTACATGCCTTCGAAGCGGGACCAGTAGGTCTCCTTGAACCGGTTGTCGTCGCCCCAGATGGTGCGGAGCATCGACGGCCACGGCTCGCGCAGGACCAAATAGCCACCGCCGCCGTTGGGGACGGACTGGGCCTGGTCGTCGACGACGTCGGCGGTGATGCCGGGCAGGGGGCGCATGGCGCTGCCGGGCTTGGCCGCGGTCACGCCGGGCAGCGGGGAGATCATGATGGCGCCGGTCTCGGTCTGCCACCACGTGTCGACGACGGGGGTGGTGCCACCGCCGATCTTCTCGCGATACCACATCCAGGCCTCGGGGTTGATCGGCTCACCGACCGAGCCCAGCAGGCGCAACGACGACAGGTCGAACTGCGCCGGGATGTCGTCGCCCCACTTCATGAACGTGCGGATCGCGGTCGGGGCGGTGTAGAGGATCGTGACGCCGTACTTCTGCACGATCTCCCAGAACCGGCCGCGGTGCGGGGTGTCGGGGGTGCCCTCGTACATGACCTGGGTGGCGCCGTTGGACAGCGGCCCGTAGACGATGTAGCTGTGCCCGGTGACCCAGCCGATGTCGGCGGTGCACCAGTAGACGTCACTGTCGGGCTTGAGGTCGAACACGGCGTGGTGGGTGAAGCTGGCCTGGGTGAGGTAGCCGCCCGAGGTGTGCAGGATGCCCTTGGGCTTGGCCGTCGTCCCGGACGTGTAGAGGATGAACAGCGGCTGCTCGGCGTCGAACGCCTGCGCCGTGTGCTCGGTCGAGGCGGTCTCCACCGTCTCGTGCCACCACAGGTCGAGCTTCGAATTCCACTCGATGTCCTGGCCGGTGCGCCGCACGACGAGCACCTTCTCGATGCTGGGCGTGCGCGCGACGGCCTCGTCGACGATGGACTTGAGGCCGCTGGGCTTGCCGCGGCGGAAGCCGCCGTCGGCCGTGATGACGATCTTCGCGCTGGCGTCGTCGATCCGGCCCGACAGCGCGTCGGCCGAGAAGCCGCCGAAGACGACCGAGTGCGTGGCGCCGATGCGGG
Source organism: Dactylosporangium sp. NPDC051541 (assembly GCF_044454505.1). NCBI lineage: Bacteria > Bacillati > Actinomycetota > Actinomycetes > Micromonosporales > Micromonosporaceae > Dactylosporangium > Dactylosporangium sp. NPDC051541. Next base: position 170,118 of record NZ_JBITDU010000020.1, on the reverse strand, counting down.
CGCAGGCCAGCATGGCGACCGCGGCCTCGGGGATCATCGGCAGGTAGATGGCGACCCGGTCACCGGCGACGACGCCAAGGTCGGTGAGCGCGTTGGCGGCCTGGCACACCGAGCGGTGCAGCTCGGCGTAGGTGATGGTGCGGGTGTCACCCGGCTCGCCCTCGAAGTGGATCGCGACCTTGTCGCCGCGCCCGGCCTCGATGTGCCGGTCGAGGCAGTTGTAGGCCACGTTGAGCTGCCCACCCACGAACCACTTCGCGAACGGCGGGTTGGACCAGTCGAGCACCTGGTCCCATTCCTTGGCCCAGCTCAGCCGGTGCGCCTGGCGCTCCCAGAACGCGAGGCGGTCGGCCCTGGCCTCGGCATAGGCCCCCTCGGTGAGGTTGGCGGCGGCGGCGAACTCGGCAGGTGGCGGGAACTGCCGTGTCTCGTTGAGAAGGTTTTCCAAGGTTTCGCTCATCGGTGATGGCTCCTCGACGTGGTCCCAGCTCTCGAACTGAGGCTAGACGTGGGGTGTGACAGAAAACAGCCGGGTCTTCTCTTAACTTTGTTGACAGTAAGCGCACGATACCGTCATCGGGTGCCGACCGACCCACTCGCACCGCTCCTTGAGCTCACCGACGTCCGTGCTGCGCTGGACGGCGCCCGATCCGCCGTCGACGCGGCCATGCGCCACCGGGCGTTGCGGCGCTCCGGCGGGCCCGTCGCGGCCGAGATCGCCCTGCGCACGTCGGTGGCCAGCGCCGCCCTCGACACGCACGGCTTCGACCTGGAGGGCGTGCGGGCCGGCGTGGTCACCGACCCCGTCGTGCAGGGCGCCCTGCGCACGACAGCGGCCCTGGACGGGCTGACCGCGACCTGGCCGAAGGCGCCGCGGCAGGTCCTGGCGAAACTGCACACCCTGGCCGCGCGGGACGTGGTGACCGGAGCTGAGCTGGGTCGCCCTCAAGATCCGGCGGTGGTACCGCGAATCGACGCTCTGGCGGCATTGGTTGCCGGAGCCACGAACGCCCCGGTGTTGCTGCAGGCGGCGGTAGTACACGCGGAATTGTTGGCGCTCAAAGCTTTTGCGGGTCCCAACGGCGTCGTCGCGCGCGCGGCGGCCCGGTTGACACTGATCGCGGGCGGGCTGGACCCCCGGGGACTCCTCGCGATGGATGTCGGGCACCGAAGCCGCGAGCCGGAGTACGTCGGGTCGGCCAATGCCTTCGCCACCGGTACCCCCGACGGCATTCGCTCTTGGCTCCGGCACTTCGCGGCCGCCGCCGAGCGGGCCGCCGAGGAGCTCACCGACGTCTGCGAGAAGGCCGTGGAGTAGACCTCGCGGACACAGTGGACGGCGCCTCGTATGGGGAGGCGCCGTCACACACGTCCGACCGGGTTACCAGGCGTGCACCTCAAGTCCGTTGGCAGCGGTCCTCGCGGATCCGCTGTAACGCGCCTACCGCGGCTGGTCGCTCGTGGGTGCCCGGCGGCCGTGCACGAGGCCGTGACCTCGCACTTCCTTTTCTACGCCGCCCTCACCACGATCGGAACCCCCGAGCCGCAGATTGTGACTGGTGAGGTTCGGGACCGGCCCCGCTGAGCAGACCGGGCGCAGATTTCTTGCCCGGCCGGTCCGGGCGCGCCGCCCACACAGCGCGGGAAGCCGGCTACGGCACCGGCCCTACGCCGCCGCGGCGAGGCGGAGGGCGCGGGCCTTGCGGTACTTGCTGTAGACCGCCAGGCCGATCGCCACCGCCGCGCCGAGCCCGAGGGCGGCCGCCGCGACCGGGACGGCCGGGCGCTCGCGCAGGCGGCGGCTCAGCGGGATCGGGTGGCGGAACTCGATCATCGGCCAGCCGCGCTCGACCGCCACCTTGCGCAGCCCGCGGTCCGGGTTGACGGCGGTGGGGTGGCCGACCGAGCCGAGCAGGCCGGCGTCGGTGACCGAGTCCGAGTAGGCGTAGCAGGCGCCGAGGTCGTAGTCGCGCTCGGCGGCCAGCTCCTTGATCGCGACGACCTTGTTGGGGCCGGCCGCGTAGAAGTCGAGCTCGCCGGTGTAGCAGCCGTCGTCACCCACGTTCATGCGGGTGGCGATGATGTCGGTGATGCCGAGCTGCTCGCCGATCGGCCGGACCATCTCGTCGCCGGAGGTGGAGACGAGGACCACATCGCGGCCGGCCGCTCGGTGCTCCTCGATGAGCAGGACGGCCTCGGCGTAGATGTAGGGGCTGATCAGCTCCTCGAGCGTCTCCCGCACGATCTGGCGCACCTGCTCGGCCCGCCAACCCTTGACCAGCGCGGCCAGATAGTCGCGGGTGCGCGCCATCGTCTGCTCGTCCGAGCCGCCGCCGACCCGGAAGATCAGCTGCGCATAGGCGCCTTTGATCACATCGCGACGGCTGATCAGCCCGTCGCGATAGAACGGTCGACCGAAGGCCAAGGCGCTCGACTTGGCGATCACCGTTTTGTCCAGATCAAAGAACGCGGCGCTACGCCCCACGGCGGGCAAGTGTAGCCGCGCGGGGCCATCCACGGTGTCCGGACTAGACGAAAGCCAGTCCAAAGTCCGACTGGATCACGCTCGGCGCGCATGTGATCACGCCTGAGTTACCTCAGAGTGAAATATTGATTGGCGTCCGACGCGTGTTGCGGGCCAGTCCTACTCGACGTATGGCGGTCGACTCAGGCATGCTTATGTTTGCGACGAGGTTTCACGTCAGCATGACGGAGACCTTGTTATTGACCCTCGGCGGTTGCACCCCCCGTAACCGCTGAGCGGGTTCGGCTCGACCCCCCCGGAGCCGAACCCCCGGCGACCCCCGTCACCCCCCGGCGGGGGTCGTCCCCTTCTCCGGCGCCGTGGCCTGCATACAGGCAGTTCGAGCGTCTTGCCGGATTTCGGCCACATGGCCTTTTGGATGGTGGCTGCCTAACTTTGCGGCCTTAGCCAGCATTGACGTCCGATGCTTTGTTGAGCGTTCACGATTTCGGTGCGCAGGTCCCAACTTTTTTCATTCGGTACTGCCACAACTTCACGCCCGACCTAGCCCGATTTGTCGGGGTTCTCATAGCAGATCCACTCCGCGCGTGGGAGTTATCCACAAGCGACCAGTTATCCACAGATCTTGCTCCAGAGCCGAGCGGACGGCCCCCGGACCGCGGCACAGTGGCCGCGCCAAGCCGACCCGCTCACGATCGTGGAGCCACCCGTGCAACGACCGCTGTTCATCTCCGCCGACTCCGCCCTCCGCGGCCCGGTCGAGGACCTCGCCGCCCGGCCCACAGCCCGGCCCGCAGCCCGGCCCACCGCCGAGCTCGACGTGGCGCCCGGGGCCGACGACGTCCGCCACCGATATCGCCCCGCGCCGCTGCTGCTCCGCGGCGGCTCGGCGGTGCAGCGCCGCGGCCGGCTGGCCGCCATCGCCGACGACATCGGGGCCGAGCCGATCGCGCGGACCCCCGAGGGCGCCGCGTACCTCGCCAATGAGCTCCGCCGCCTCACCACCGTGGTCCGCGGCCGCATCCTGGCCGTCATCGGCGGCCGTGGCGGCGCCGGCGCGACCCTGCTCGCCGCCGGTCTCGCCCTGACCGCCGACGGCGCCGGCCTGCGCACGCTGCTGGTGGACGCCGACCCGCTCGGCGGTGGCGCCAGCCTGGCGATCGGCTGGGACCAGGTCCGCGGCCCACAGGGCCGGGTCGCGCTCAAGTCGCTGACCCAGCGCGCCAACCTGCGGCTGCTGTCGTGCGGTGCCGAGCCCGGCCTGCCGCCGGAGACGATGGCCGGCGCCCTCGAGGACGGCGCCCGCAACTGCGACCTGATCGTGGCCGACCTCCCCCGGCGCCTGGACGAGGCCGCGACCATGGCGCTGCGGGCGGCCGACCGGGTCCTGCTCGTCGTCCCGGCCGAGACCCGCGCCTGCGTGGCCGCCGCCCGCGTCGCCGCGACGATCGCCCCGCACAGCAGCGCGACCCAGATCGTCGTGCGCGACCCGCTGCAGATGCGCTCCGAGCACATCGGCGAAGTGCTGCGCCTCCCGGTCGCCGGCGACCTGCGCTCCGAGCGGGACCTGCCCGGCCGGCTCGAGCGCGGGAAGGGACCGCAGACCAAGTCCGGGCACCTGGTCGGCCTGTGCCACCAGATCCTCGACGGCCTCGGCCTCGGCCCGGTCAGCCCCGAAGCCGGAGCGGCGGCATGAGGACCGGCGCACCCCCGCGCCTCGCGACCCCGCCCGCCCTGGCCCCGGCGCCGCCGGCCGAGCCGAAGCGGGTGGTCGACGAGATGGCCGCGACCGGACCCCTCGCTCCCCTGCTCGCCGACCCGGCCGTCACCGACGTGCTCGTCAACGGCGGCGAGGTATGGGTCGACCGGGGCACCGGCGGCCTGCGCCGGGTCGCCGGCCGGCTGGGCGACGAGCTCTTCGTGCGCAAGCTCGCCCAGCGGCTGGCGTCCGACGCCGGCCGGCGCCTCGACGACGCCAGCCCGTTCGTGGACGTGCGCCTGCCCGACGGCACCCGCATGCACGCGGTGCTGCCGCCGGTCGCGCTGCGCGGGCCATACCTGTCGCTGCGCACGTTCCGGCGGCAGGCGTTCACGATCGAGGAGCTGATCAAGTGCGGCACCCTCGACCCGGGCGCGGCCAACCTGCTGCGCTCGGTCGTGCAGGCGCGGCTGCCGTATCTCGTGACCGGCGGTACCGGCAGCGGCAAGACCACGGTGCTGGCCACACTGCTGTCCGCCGTGCCCAACCACGAGCGGCTCGTCATCGTCGAGGACGCCGCCGAGCTGCGCCCCACCCACCCGCACGTGGTGGCGCTGCAGACCCGCGTGGCCAACGTGGAGGGCGCCGGCGAGGTGTCGCTGCGCGACCTGGTGCGCCAGGCCCTGCGGATGCGCCCCGACCGGCTCGTCGTCGGCGAGTGCCGCGGCGCCGAGATCGTCGATCTGCTGGGCGCGCTGAACACCGGCCACGAGGGCGGCGCGGCCACCCTCCACGCCAACTCGCCGGCCGACGTGCCGCCCCGGCTGGAGGCGCTGGGGCTGCTCGGCCGGATACCGCGGGCGGCGCTGCACGCCATGGTCGGCTCCGCCCTGCGCGTCGTGGTGCACCTGCGCCGGGACCCCACCGGGCTGCGCGAGCTCACCGAGATCTGCCTGCTCGCGCCGCACGCCGACCGGCAGAACACCGTGGTCGCGACCGCGTGGCGGCGCGGCACCGGGCCCGGTCCGGCCGCGACCGACCTCGACGACCTGCTGGTCGGAAGGGGCGTTGACCCGCCGCGGCCGCGGGCGCAGTGGCGGTACACCCAAGGAAAGGGCTGGTCATGAACCGATTGCTCGGCTGGCCGGTCGCGTCCGTGATCGTCGCGGTGTACTGCCTGCTGGCGCTGCTCGCCCTGCACCACCGCATCCGCCGGCGGGACTCGGAGCGGGACGTCGCCCGGCTGATCGATGCCGTGGACGCGACCGCCGAGGGCCTGCGCGCCGGTGCGCTGCCGGACGGGTCGGCGGTGCCGGCACTGGCCGCCGGGTCCGATCGGACGCTGGCGGTGGCGCGGGGGCGGCTGGCCGCGGCCTACCGGCTGAGCGAGCACCTCGGCGTCCCCCTCGCCGACCTCCTCGAGCGGGTGGAGGCCGACCTGCGGGCCGGGCAGGCGCTGCGCGGGGAGATGGCGGCGCAGCTGGCCGGGGCGCAGACGTCGACGGTGGTCCTGCTGCCGCTGCCCCTCATCGGGCTGTGGGTCGGCTCGGCGCTCGGGGCCGACCCGGCTCAGCAGCTGCTGCACACCACGCTGGGGGCCGCGTGCGCGCTGACCGCGTGCGGGCTGCAGTGCGGTGGGCTGCTGTGGACCGGCCGGATGGTCCGGGCGGCCACGGCGGAGGTGCGGCGGTGAAGGGGTGGCGGCGGTGGCTCTTCGCCCTGGCCGGGGGCGGTGGGGTGGCACTGGCCGCCGGGGGCGTCCGCGGGGTCGTCGCCGGCGCGGTCGGCGCGGGTCTAGGCGTGGTGCTGCTCGGGCGGGTGGAGCCGGCGCGGGTGCGGCGGGAGCGGGCGACCGCGCGGTCCGATCTGCCGTTCGCGGCCGACCTGCTGGCGGCGGCGCTGCGGGCCGGGGCGCCGCCCGATCGGGCCGTGCTGGCCGTCGGGGAGGTGCTCGGCGGGCCGGTCGGACAGCGGCTGCTGCGGGTCGGGCGGGCGCTGCGACAGGGCGCGGCCCCGGAGCAGGCCTGGGGATGCCTGGACGACCTGCCGGGCGGTGCGCGGCTGGGCCGGGCCGCGGCGCGCAGTGCCGAGCACGGGCTGGCGCTCACCCGGACCCTCGGCCGGCAGGCCTGCGACCTGCGGGTGGCTCAGGCCGCAGCGGCTACGGCGGCGGTGCGGCGGGTGGGCGTGCTGGCCGTGTTGCCCGTGGCGGTGTGCTTCCTGCCCGCCTTTGTTCTGGCCGGTGTCGTGCCGGTGATCGTCGGGCTGGTGCACGACGTGTTTGCCGTTTTGTAGAGAGGAGTCAGATGTTCATCACGAGACAACGGATGCGCCGGGATGATGGGGCGCTGTCCATGGAGTACTGCGGCGTGGTGGTGGCCGCGATGGTCTTCGTCGGCATCCTGCTGGCCATCGTCCGGTCCGACGGCATGCGGGACTACATGAACCACCTCCTGACCGGGCTCGTGCCGTGAGCGCCCGGGGCCGGGCCGCCGTGATCGCGCGGTTCCTCGCGCCCGACTCGCCGACCGCCATGCCGGTCGTGCAGGTCGCCCTACGACGGAAGCCGGAGCGGGCCGGGCAGCCGCAGCGGCGGCGCACGGGGGCGAAGCACCGGCGGGAGAGAACCGGGCGGGACCGCGGGTCGGCGGCGCTGGAGGTGGCGCTGGCCGTGCCGATCATCCTGCTGTTCCTGGTGTCGGGGGTCCTCCTGCTCGGTGCGCTGGCCGCGAAGGTGTCGGCCGCGGACGGGGCGGGTGCGGCCGCGCGGGCGGCGGCGCGCGGGGAGCCGCTGCCGCCGCTGCCGGCCAGCTTCGACCGGACCGTGACGCAGGACGGGGATCTGGTGCGGGTGACCGTGCGGCGGCAGGTTTCCAACCTCATCGGTGCCGACCTGCGGGTGGAGGAGACGGCGGTGGCGATGGTCGAGCCGCATTGAGCTCGCGACGGCGGGGACGGGATCTCGGGTCGGCGTCGCTGATCTGCCTCGGTGTCGGGCTGGCCCTCGTGGCGCTGGCGTTCGGGTTCGCGACCGGGGGCGGCCTCATCGTGGCCCGGCATCGGGCTCGCAACGCCGCCGACGCCGGTGCCCTCGCCGCGGCCCTGGTGGCCTGGCGCGGATCCACGGTGGCGTGTGCGGCGGCCGGGCGGCTGGTCGTCGAGAACGGCGGGCGGCTGGCCGGGTGCACCGTCGCCGGGCCGATCGTCACCGTGACCGTGGAGGTGACGACCCGGACCGGGCTGAAGGCGGCGGCCCGCGCCCGGGCCGGCCCGGTGCAAAGCGTTCGCGGCGGCCCTGGAGAAGCCGTGGACCTCGACGAGGACAACGTGGGAGGCGGATGAGCGGAAGTTGACGGAGCGGACGGCGGGGCCTTGGAGTCGGACCCGCATAGGCCCCGCACGTCCCAGAACGCTGAGCGGGGCGGCCTCCGGGCCGAGGCCGCCCCAAAACGCGCAGGTGGAAGCTACGCGTAGATCTTGACTGGAGTGTAGGTCTGGCGCGGGAAGATCTGGCCGACCTCCGCGTCGGAGAGGCCGAAGCGACCCTGTGCGACCGAGCCGAAGACCGAGAACATGTTGTTCTCCTCCGGCACGTCACCGTTGACCAGAGTGTCCAGGCCGCTCCAGACGCCGAGGACCTTGCCGGCCAGCTTCTTGCCGGACAGGACGACCACACCGCCGCCGTGGCCGTGGTCGAAGCCGGTGCCGTTCTGCGCGACGCGGCGGCCGAACTCGCTGGACACCATGATCGTGACGTTGGCGGCGAGGTCGGGGCCGAGGTCGTCGAAGAACGCGGCCATGCCGGTGGCGAGCTCGCCGAAGTGCTGCGCGAGGTAGCCGCCGCGGGTGCCGGCGTTCTCGTGGGTGTCCCAGCCGCCCATGCCAACGGTAGCGATGCGGACGTTCGCGCCGCCCTTGATCAGCTGCGCGAGCTCCTTGAAGGCGTTGCCGACGCCGGTGTACTTCACGGCCGCCGCCGGCGTGTAGCCCTCCTGAGCCAGCTTGCTGGCCAGGGTCAGGGCGTCGATGCCGGCCTTCACCGGGGTGGCGATCGGGTGGTCGACCCCGGTGAAGAGCGCCTTGATCGCATCGACGGTCGGCTGCTTGTACTTCCCGTCGCCGTTCACGTTCAAAGAAGCCACACTGTTCAGGGCGAGCGCGCCGCCGCCACCGACCAGGGAGCGGGGCAGGGTCGAGCCGATGCCGACCGCGCGGAACGCGGTGCCGGGCCCGAGCTTGTCGGCCAGGTTCGTGAGCCAGCCCATGCCACCGGTCTCCGCGGGCAGGCCACCGAGCTGGCAGGTGTCCTGGGCGGCGAAGTGGCTGCGGTCGAGGCGGCGGTCGCTGACGGCCGGGATGAACGCGAGCTGGCCGGCGTCGAGGTACTTCTTCAGCGGCGCGAACGACTCGTTGAGCCCGAAGCCCCGATCGAGCGGGATCGAGGTGTTCGTCGGCAGCGTGAAGCTGGGCCGGACCCGGTTCAGGGTCGGGTCGTTCATGGGCGCGAAGAGCGAGAGGGCGTCGGCCCCGCCGTAGAGGAACACGTGGATCAGCGTCCCCGTCGGCGTGGCCCCGAAGGACGCCTGCGTGGTGATGAACTGGCTGGTCGCCAGGGCTGTGGTCGTGGCCGCCGCGCCGACGAAGAAGCGGCGGCGGGTCACACCCCGGCTGTCCTCCTGCTCATCTTCCTGGCGGGAGAGTTCGAGGTACCGATCGCGGACCGATTTTTGCTCTTCCTTGACGACCATCGCCTCGGCCCGCAGGGCGGCCTCGAAGCGGTTGGGGCCGAGCCGGAGCAGGTCCGGGACCTCCGGGTGGAGCGAGTTCACTGGCTTCTCCATCGTGTGCCGCCTACCGGAGGTGGTGGTGGGGAGTGGCGAAGATCGCGCGCACGACCGCCGCGATGCCGCCGTTGAACGTGGCGTCGACCGGGGTGGAGGCCGTCATCGTCGGGCTGACGATGTGCAGGATCGCGGTCTTGCGGTCGTTGTCGAGCGTCACGTTGATCAGCTTCTTGGTGAGCGCGTCGAGGTACGCCCCCGCGGTCGCCGGCGGGTTGGCGATGAGCGTCTCCGGCTTGGCCCACGTGAACTGGCGGCGGCCGCCGGTGATCGCGGTGTATGCGTCGTTCCACTGGTTGACCATGGTCCCGGCCGAGGTCCAGGCGACGTACACGTCGGCGTAGCCGTTCGGCGTCGGCAGCTCCATCGGCGCGTGCCCGAACTCCTCGAGCTTGCGCATGATGTCGCCGAGGCCCTGCACCATCGGGCTCACGTTGGTGTTGCTGGACGTGAACGTGGCCGGGGCGTCGGCGCCGACCTCGAGCGCGCGGTAGGTCGCGGTCAGATACTCACCGGGTCGACGCACCTTCTGGCCGACGGACTCCCAGAATTCAGTGCGGGAAAGCATCGTCATCAGTACTGCCGGGATGTTGCTCTTCTTGTCGACGTACGTCTTCGCCATAGCATCGACAAGCGTCTTCGGCGGCACATCCGAGACGAACCGGGTCGCCAGGTTCTGGGCCATGTACCGCGCCGTGTTGGGGTGCAGGGCGATGTAGCGGAAGTAGGCCTCCTGCACCGCCTCGCCCCCGGCCGCGTCACCGTTCGGGTGCGCGAACCCCATGATCTTCACGGGCCCGACGTAGTGCTGCTCTGGCCGGTAGACGTACTGGTTGTCGCGAATACTGCGCCCGGTCTGCAGCATGGCCGCCTGGCGCACGTCGGTCTCGTTGTACCCGTTGAACGCGCCGACCGTGTACAGCTCGAGGTTCTCGCGGGCCAGGTTCTCGTTGATCTGGTCCTTCGTCGACTCCTGCTGGTCCAGGTAGCGCAGCAGGGCCGGGTGCTTGTTCCCGGCGACGAACATGTCGACGTAGTTGCCCATCGCGTGCTTGCGGATGACGTCGCGGTCGAACGAGGCCCGGACCAGCTCGTTGCCGTCGTGGAACGCCGCTACGTGGAAGTAGTCGTTGAAGAAGTCGACCATCATCTCGAAGAGCTGGCGGTCGGAGAAGATCTGCTTGGCGATCGCGTAGCGGACGTTCTGGTCGTCCGCGTGGATGCCCTTCTTGTCCAGGTCGTCGCGCTGGGCCTTGAGCTGGTCGTACGACATGGCGTAGGTGACGAGCTCGGTGTCGGCCTTCTGCTCGCCGCGGGTCAGCGCGATCGTCTCCGGCTTCATCTGCTTGTCGATCCAGCCGTTGATGCCGAGCTTGTTGATGTCGCTGATGACCTTGTTGTTGGGCCCGTAGGTGAGCCGGCTGGCCAGGTGCCGCACCGGGTCCTTCTTCGGCAGCACGGTGTTGGCCTTGACCACGGCGGCCTTCGCGGCGTCGTTCGGGGTGCCGAACGAGGAGCCGGTGGTCGGCGTGTTCTTGCGAATGCCCAGGCCGGCCTCGCCGTTCATGAGGCTCTGGTTCTGGTCCACGTACGCCGGGCCGGTCGTGTCCACCGGCGCGTCGGCCGCGACCGGGTCGGCGTCCGGGTGCGCGCCCTTGCCGAAGAACTGCGTCACCGCGTAGGCCCCGCCGCCGATCAGCGCGGCCGCGCCACCGCCGATCGCGATCATCGTGGCCCGGCGGCGCCAGGGCGACGGCTCCTCGTCGAGGTCCTCGTCGTCGATGTCGGGCAGGCGGCCGCGGCCGCGGGGCGTCGCGTTCGGGTCGTAGAAGTGCGGTCCGGAACCGCCGCGGTCGGCGGGCATCGAACCGGGCCGGCCGTATCCGCCCGCCTGGTCCGCGTATCCGCCCGCCGGCTCGGCGTAGCGGCCCGTCTGCTCCGCGTAGCGGCCCGTCTGGTCCTCGTAGCCGGCGTCGTAGTACGTGTCGGCGTACGGGTCGTAACGCTCGTTCATCTACAGGTCCCGATCGCGAAATGGAGCGCGCTTGTCGTTAGCGGAAGGTAGTGGCTGGTCAGATGCCGTACAACCCACGCTTCAAGCGCCCTGATCGGGACTTAAGACAATCTCTGCGGCCCGAGGTCACGGGCCATGTGACAGCTGGCTAATTTTGGGCTCTGAGCTGCTGAAACACTTGTAACAACGATCCCGTGCGGGCGATCTTTACACAGGTAATTTTAAGGTACCGTTGCAGTTCGGAAAGTGCCCGATTCAGCCCGTTTTTTCCAGGCCTATGTGGTGGTACTCCACAGCCGTGCACGGCGGCCCGTTGGCGATCGACATACGCCGTTCGTCGAGATCGAGTATGAGCGAGAACAGCGATTCGGTTCGATCCACGTCCGCGGCGCCCGGCTCCTCGTGCCGGCAGATGGACTGCGGAAACCCGCCGTGGTCGCGCAGGACGCCCTTGATCCGCTCCTCCTCGATGCGCCCGGCACCCAGGAGGCGCCGGGCCCGCGCCGCTCGGAAGAACGATGAGCCGCCGATGTACTTCAAGGTGTCGACGGCCGACAGCGCGCTCTCGAAGTGGTTGGCGTGGGTGATCACGCCGTCGATCGGGTGGAGGAACCCGACGTCGTCCGGCCCGACCTCGAGGTCGATCGCCTCGCCGGGGGTGCCACCGTCATACGCCTGGGCCATGAGCAGGTTGATGCTCGCGCCGCGCGGGGTGCCACAGACGGCCTTGATCGCACCGCCGAGATGCGGTGCTTCGAGGGCGGCGCGGAGCAGCACGTGATACGGGACACCGCCGTCGCGCCGGTCACGGAGGGTGCCGAGCATGTTGACGCAGACGCCGAGGCCCGCGTTGTTGAGGCCGGCCTTGGCCAGCATGCCGGCCTCGGTGAGGGCCAGCACGCGGCGGCCCTGGTCGTCGGTGGTGTCGAGGAGGAGCGCGTAGGGGCGCTGGTCGGGGTGCCAGTCCCAGTTCTGGGCGAGCAGGGTGTGCGTGGTGGCACTCCGCTCACCGAGGACGGCGAGGGCCGTGCACTCGGCGGGTTCCTGGGTGCGCGCCACTCCGGGCTCTACGCTGTAGATCAGCTCGGTGCGGCCGTTGAGCGCGTAGATCTCGTCCACGTTGATGCGGGCACCCTCGGCCACGCCGTCGAGCATTTCCGCCACGCGCGGGGCGTACTCGTGGGAGGCGGCCCGGAATAGCGCTCCGTATTCACGGGCCTGCTCAGCGCCGATGCCTACGGCCGCGAAACGCGCCATGTAGTTTGCGGTGTTCGCGGCAATTGCCGCAGCCGCCAATGAACCGTATGTGTTGCCGCACTTACGGGGAGTGCCCGAAGAGGTGATAAGCGGCAACGGTAACTGCATGTGCACCAACCCTAGTCGGTCGCCTGACGTGATATCGCCCCGCTTGGTTCTACGCTGAGCGGCATGAACCCCGCGGTGGACGACTCCTGCGTCATGATCGACGGGCCATGGTCACACCGATTCGTCAGCGCCAACGGCAACCGGTTTCACGTGGTCGAAGCGGGCACCGGGCCGCTGGTGCTGTTCCTGCACGGGTTCCCCGAGTTCTGGTATTCCTGGCACAACCAGCTGCCCGCCCTCGCCGACGCCGGCTTCCGCGCGGTCGCCGTCGACCTGCGCGGCTACGGTGCGAGCGACAAGCCACCGCGCGGCTACGACGGCTACACGATGGCCGGCGACGTCGCCGGGCTCATCCGCGCCCTCGGGGAGCGCAGCGCGATCGTGGTCGGCGCCGGCTACGGCGGGATGATCGGCTGGGCCACCGCCGCCTTCCACCCGAAGATGGTCCGCCGCCTGGTCGTCCTCGGCGCGGCCCACCCGCTGCGACTACGGGCCGGGCTGGTCACCGACCCGCGCGGGCAGCTGGCCGCGGCCAAGCCCGTCCTGCGCTTCCAGGTGCCACGCTTCGAGCACGTGCTGACCCGGCACGATGCGACACTGGTCGGCGACTATCTGCGACGGTGGGGCGCGCCGGAGTGGACGGCGCGGGAGTCGTACCGCGAATACGAGGCTATCTGCCGCTCCGCGATGCAGATTCCGCAGGCGGCGTTCTGCGCTCTGGAGACTTACCGGTGGGCGGTGCGGTCGGCATTACGGCTGCAGGGGTACCGCTTCGTCAAGCTCCTGCAACAGCCGATCACGGCACCGACGCTGCAACTGCACGGAGCCTTGGACCCGGCCGTCCTGCCACGCACGGCGCAGGGCTCGGGCCGCTACGTGCTGGCGGAGTACGAATGGCGCCTGCTGCCCAACGCGTCGCACTTCCCGCACCTCGAGCAGCCCGACCTCGTCACCGGCGAGCTCATCCGCTGGGCCAAGGCCGCCTGAGTTTCTATACGCGGTATTCGCGCAGCTCGCTGACCTCGGCCCGCGGGGCCCAGCCTTGGTATACGCCGTAATCAAACTCTTCGAGGCCGAGCTCGGCCGCGGCCGGCGCCCGGCCGCCCGTGTACTCCACGCGCAGCCAGCCCTCGTGCTCGCCCAGCACGATGAACGGCTCGGCCCGCCAGAAGCAGGTCGTGCGGACGTAGACCAGCTCGTCGACCTCGCCGCGGGCGACGACCCGGCGGTAGCGGCCCGGGCGGACCTCGTCGAAGCCGTCGCTGGGGTCGGGGCGGTACAGGCGCACGTCGTCGCCGTCCGGGCTGGCCTCGTACTCCGCGCCGTGCCATCGCGCTGCGTAACCGTCGCGGATCACCGCGTCGCCTCTCGGGTGAGCGTCACTACGGGCCCTTTCGCCACGACGGGCCGTCCGCGTCGAGGCGGGCGATGAGGTCCTGGCGGCCGTCCCGGCGCAGGCGCCACAGCTCGGCATTGTGCGGCAGGCGGGCGCTGTCGACCTTGAACTCGGCGATCACGTCGCCGGTCTCGCTCGGGGCGAAGCCGTTGCCACGGAACGGGCCGCGCTCGATGACCCAGCCTTCCATCGCCCGCATGGCCTCGGGTGACTGCCCACCGTAAGGGATCCGGTACAGGTCGCCGCGGTAGGCGATCCAGCGCAGGACGTACGCCTCGTCGGCGTCCGGCTTGAACGATGACCCGGCATAGCTGAGGCCGAGCGCGTTGTAGAGCTGCTCGGGCGTCTCGAGGTGCGCGACCTCGCCGGCCCGGTGCACGAACCCGGACACGCGGTCGTAGTTGCGCTCGAGGTAGTACGACAGCTGCTCGGGCGAGATCGGCTTCTGCATGACCTGCTCGCGGCCGGAGCCCGGCGGCTCGTAGGCGGGCCGCTTCTCGGCCGGCGGCTCCGGCTTCGGCTCGGCCACCGCCACCGGCTGCTCGTCCGGGTCGTCGACACCGAGCCCCATCTCGGTCGCCCAGCTCGCCAGCTGCACGACCTCGGTGCCGGGCAGCGCCGCGCCGGCCGGCGTCTCCGGGTTGATCGCGAACGCCAGCTCGTCGCCGGGCGGCCAGTGCCGGATCATGCGGGTGAACTTGATCCAGCTACCGCGCGCGTCCTCGCCGAGACGCTCCGTCATCCGCTCCTGCGACGTGAACACGACGAGGTGCGGCAGGCCGTTCATGTGCTCGGTCCGCCACCGCGCCGGCTCCACCGGACCGTCACCGGTCCAGAACGGAATCAGCACCTTGGCCAGCAGCAGCGTCGACAGGAACCGGTCGGTGCTGTTCGCCTGAACGGCCTCGAACAGGTCCTTCTCGACCGTGTTGGCCGGGCGGAAGTCACCCGGTGCCATCGGCGCCTTGGGCTGCTCCTCCGGCCGCTCGGCCGCCGCCGGCGGGCCCGGCTGGTGCGACTCCGGCTGGTGCGGCTCCGGCTCCTGGGCCGGCGGCTCCTCGGCCGACGGCTCCTCGGGCTGCGGCGGCTCCGGCTCCGGGGTCACGACCTCGGCGTCGACGATCTCGTCGTGCAGTCGCACCGGCGGCGCGTCCTCGACGATCTCCGGCTCATAGACCGGCTCGATCACCGCTTGTTCTTCGCTTTGGTACGCCCACGCGACCTCGGGTTCCGGCGTTGCTTCGGAGCCCGTCTGGTACCCCGGCCCGGTCGACGGCAGCGAATCCTCGAGCGTTGGCCGGAAGCCCGGCACCGCGCCCGCTCCACCGCTGGTCGGCGCCGACTCCGGGGTGGGCTCCGGGTCCAGGCTGGGCTCCGGCTCCGGCTCCGGCTCACGCACCGGCCGGAAGTCCTGCACCGAGTCCTGCGGCAGGTCCTGCACCACGTCCTGCTGGAAGTCCGGCCGTTCGGCCGCACCGTCCTCGAAGAACGAACGCAGCCCGGCGGACGGCTCCTCGGCGGGCCGGTCCTCGCCTTCGCGACCCGGCCCGACCAGGAAGAACGAGCCGGTGTTCTCCTTCTCCGGACCGCTCGCGCTCGACCAGCTCGACTCGGTCGGCGTCGACGCCGACCAGGCCGACTCGGCCCAGCTGACCGGGGCCGCGGGCGGCTCGGGCTCCTTGGCCGGCTCCTCCGGGACCACCGCCGGCGGGTGCTCGACCAGCTCCTGCGCGCCGGAGGCGAACGAGAGCTGCGCCGGCTCGTCATCGGTGTCGGGCTCGGACCGCAGGTCGGCCAGGGCCGCGTACGGGTCACGGATCGGCGGATCGTCGCTGCGGGCCTCACCGAACGCGTTGAACCGCTGCGGCTCGGGCTCGTCGTCGAAGAACGCCCGCTGCTCCTCCGGCCGCTGCTCCTCTTGCCGCGGCGCTGGGGTCGGGTCGGCCGGCTGGTCACCGAAGAACGAGTGCTGCGGCTCCGTGGTCGGCTGGAAGAACGGCGACTGTACCTCTGCCCGGCCGCTGAAGAAGCCAGCCGGCTCCTCGGGCGCGGGCGCGATTCGCGGCTCTTGTCCGATCGGCTCGGACCGCTGCTCGTCCCAGGCCGGGGCCGGCGCACTCGACCACGCGGCGCTCGATGGCGACGACGACGGCGGCGGTGGCGGTGGCGGGGTGACGGACGCGGGCGGTTCGGGGTGGGCCGAGTGCGGTGCCGGCGCGCTCGACCACGCGGCAGGTGGCGGTGGTGGCGTGACGGGCGCGGCGGGCTCTGGACGGCCCGACTGGGGCGCCGGGTCGAACATGCCGCGCGGCGAGTCGGCGGGCCTGGGGTCAGCGGACCTAGGGTCGGCGGACCTAGGGTCGGCGAGCCGGGGGTCAGCGGGGCCCGGGTCGGCTGCGAAGAACGGGTGCTCGTCGAGGTCGCTGCGGCCGAATCCGGCACTGCGCGCACCGGCCGACACGTCACGGAACGGCCGCGCCGGCTCTTCACCGAACGAGCGCGCCGGGTCTTCACCGAACGGGCGGGCCGGCTCGTTGGCTGGGGGCGGCGACCACGATGGGCGGGCGCCGGCGGCGTTGGCCCAGCCCGGCGGGATCGGCTGCGTGTCTTCGGAGGGCGGGGTGGGCTCGGCCGACCGGTACGCCGACGGCTGGCCCTGCACCGGCCGCGACGGGAGCGGGTCACCGGAGCGGAACGGGTCACCGGAGCGGAACGACTCCCCCGCACCGGGCCGCGTCTCACCGGCACCGGGCCGCGTCGGCAGCGGATCGCCGGGGCCGAACGGCTCACCGGCACCCGGGCGGGACGGCAGCGGGTCACCCGGACGGAACGGCTCGTTCGCGCGGAACGGCTCGTTCGCGCGGAACGGTTCGCCCGCACCGGGGCGCGACGGGAGCGGGTCACCGGGGCGGAAGACTTCGCCCGAGAGGGGGCGTGACGGCAGGGAGTCACCGGAGCGGTACCCCTGGGGCTCGCCGGGCCGTGGGCGTGACGGCAGCGGCTCTCCACCGCCGGGAGCGAGGCGATCCCCCGGACGGTACGGCGGCGGTTCGCGCAGGGCCGACGACTCCTGCACGGGCGGGCGCGGCGGCAGGGTGCCACCGGGGCGGAACGTCGGGGCCGAGTCGTCGGGGCGCGTCGCCTGTGGCTGCCTGGTCGGCAACGGCGGGCCAGAGACGACCGGCAGGTCCGGTGGCGGCTGCCAGGCGGCGGGGAGTACGGGAGCGGCGTGCTCCGTGTAGACCTCCCCGATGTTGCGGGCCGGCTCGCGGCGGGGCCAGTAGCGCGGGTCCCGGCCCTCCTCACGGGCGCGGTCGTCACGGGGGCGGTCGTCACGGGCGCGGTCGTCGCCACTGGCAGGGCGTTGCGGAAGGCCGGAGTCGTTGCCGAGCGGGCGCTGTGGCAGGCCGGAGTCGTTGCCCAGTGGGCGGGACGGGAGGCCGGAGCCGCCGGCGGGCGGGCGGGACGGGAGGCCGGAGTCGCCGCCCATCGGGCGCTGGGGCAGGCCGGAGCCGGCGCTGCCCGCTGCTCGCAA
Organism: Dactylosporangium sp. NPDC051541; assembly: GCF_044454505.1. NCBI lineage: Bacteria > Bacillati > Actinomycetota > Actinomycetes > Micromonosporales > Micromonosporaceae > Dactylosporangium > Dactylosporangium sp. NPDC051541. The sequence goes on along the minus strand of NZ_JBITDU010000020.1, from coordinate 152,783 downwards.
CGGTGGGGTGGAGTCGCCACCGTATGGACGCGGCTCGCCGAGCGGGCGCGGAGACGGGCCCGGGTCGTGCAGCGGGCGCTGTGGGAGGCCCGGGTCGCTGAGCGGGCGCGGGGCCAGGCCGGAGTCGCGGTCGATTGGCCGCGGCGGGAAGCCCGGGTCGCGATCGATCGGGCGTGGCGGCAGGCCCGGGTCGCGGTCGATGGGACGCGGCGGGAAGCCCGGGTCGCGGTCGATCGGGCGTGGTGGCAAGCCCGCGTCGCGGTCGATCGGGCGTGGCGGCAGGCCCGGGTCGCGATCAATGGGGCGTGGCGGGAGGCCGGAGTCGCGGCCGGTGGGGCGGGGTGGCAGGGCGGCGTCGCCGCTGACCGGGCGGGAGGACGGCAGGACGCTCGAGGGGCGCGACGGGAGGCCGGAGGATGGCGTTCCGTTCTGCGGGCGCTCGGCGCGGCGGTCGACGCCGGTGAAGAGTTCGCGCTCGCCCGGCATGTCCAGCGAACGGCGGTCCGAGTCGTCGAACAGGCCGTGGGGGCCGGGGCCCGGGAACGACGCGCGGCCGCGGACGGCACCGGCGCCTGAGGTCGGCGCCGGGGAGGTCGGGCCGTTGTCCAGGGGCGGTGCGGGTGGTGCGGACGCCGGTGGGGGCACCGGCAGCGGAGCGGCCGGCGGTGCCGATGACGGCGGCGGAGTCGGGCGGGCCGAGGCGGGCGGCGGTGGCGTGAAGGGGCGGCCGGCCGAACGCTCGAAGTGGATGGGCCGGTCCGCCCTTGTCGGGAGGAAGGCGCCCGGAGGAGCGACATCCGGCGGGGGTACCTCACGGCGGGGCGGAACCGTCGACGCCGGCGGGGCCGAGGAGCCGGCCTGGTCCGCCTTCATGCGCTGGCGCTCGATGGGCGTCGGGGCGGGCTGGTTGGGCACGGTCCGCAGCGGCACCTGCGCGGTCGCACGGGTGCGCGACGACGCCTGCTCCATGCGGGCCCGCGCGCCCAGGGTGCGGCCGGGCAGCCGGACGTCGCCGCGGCTGATCTGCGCCACGAACCACGACGGCAGGTAGCCCTCGACGGGCAGGCCGGGGTTGACCGCCAGCCACCACTCGACGTTGGGCCAGATCCCGGCCAGGTCCCGGAACGGCACCCGGCGATGCGTGCCCGGATGCCCCGCGAGGCACTCCTGCAGCGCGGACGGTGACGTGAAGGCCAGCACGTGCGTGCGGCCCTCGGTGGTCCACGTGCCCCACCCGCCATCGCTGCCGGACGAACCCTCGGGCGCGATCGGCAGCAGGACGTCCGTGCGCGCCAGGATGCGGAAATACTGCTCCTGGTCGTTTGCGCGCAGCGCGTCACGCATGGCGACCTCGGCCTCGGTGGCCGGCTCCCACTCGCTCAACGGCCACCCCCTCTTCGGGCTCGGAAACCGCCGCGTCGCCGAAACCTAACCTATATGGCCACGGCAATTCGAGGGGTGCGACGCGGGCAAGCGCTCCGGCCAGCATAGCGATCGAAGCCGGACCGTTCACAAGGCTGTCTCATTCGCAGCACCCATACGAGCCGTTCGACGTCCGAACCAGTCAAGACGGACGACAGCGACCTGGCTACGGGGCACCCCATCAATGCCCAGCCCCCTACCATGACGCCATGCCCCACCGCCGGCGCGCACTGTCCGCTTTGGTGGCTTTGTCGATGCTTGCGGTTTTTTCCACCATGAGCCCAACGGTCACCGCGGCCTCACCGACAGCAACATCGACTCCCTCGCGATCACCCAACTCGGGTCCGCCGCCCGTCAGCGCGCGATCGGCCGCCGTGGGTTTGGCGGGATCGGCATCCGCCGGGTTCCGAGCGGCTCGAGGCGGAGGTGCGGCTCTCGCACCTGCGGCCCGGGCGCCCGCGGCGTGTCCGAGTCAGCCGCCGCAGCGGCCGGTGTCGGTGGCGTCGGGTTTGCCGTGGGCGCTGCAGCGGTACGACCAAAGCCGCTTGAATGCTCTTGCCGACGGCCGCGGAATCGTGGTGGCGGTGGTCGACTCCGGCGTGGATGCCCGGAATGCCCAGCTCAAGGGCGCCGTCCAGGCCGGCCCCGACCAGCTGGACGGGGGCGGCTCGACCCTCGACTGCGTCGGCCACGGCACCGGTGTCGCGGGCATCATCGCCGCCCGTCCGTCGCTGGCCACACAGTTTCGCGGCCTGGCCCCGGCCGTCACGATCCTCGCCCTGCGGGTCAGCGAGCAGACGGAGGCCGCCGATGGCACGACAACAGGCCGCCGTGGTACTCCAGCCGGCCTGGCCAACGCCATCCGCGCCGCCGTCGCCGGGCACGCGCGGGTCATCAACCTGAGCCTGGTGTCGTACTCGGACGACCAGGCCATCCGCGACGCCGTCAAGTTCGCCCTCGATCACGACGTGGTGGTCGTGGCCGCCGTGGGCAACGGCGCCGAGCTGGGCAACCGCACGCCATACCCGGCCGCGTACGACGGCGTCCTAGGCGTCGGCTCCATCACGCCGGACGGCCAGCGGGCCACGACGTCCCAGTGGGGCACGTACGTCGACCTCGTCGCACCCGGCACGCAAATTGTGACGACGGCAACACCAGACGGCTGGACGACGATGGAAGGCACCAGCTTCGCCGCCCCGTTCGTCTCAGCCGCCGCCGCGCTCCTTCGCCAGTACCGCCCGGACCTAACCGCCGCCCAGGTAACCGCCCAGCTAATCGCCACAGCCGACGGCGGCCGAGCAGGCGACGGCTACGGCGCTGGTGTCCTGAACCCGTACCGCGCGTTGACGGAATGGACCGGCGCCTCCCCTAGGCCAGTCACGCAGCACCTCACCCAGCCCGCCACCACCTCCCAGTCAGCCGCACAGTCCGCCGCGACCCGAACGACCCTGACCTGGGCCTTGTCTGGTCTGACAGCGATCGCACTGGCCGTCAGCCTCGCCGTGATCCTCCCTCGAGCCCGCCGCCGCGGCTGGCGACCCGGCCTACGCTCGCCAAAGCCGTAGCGCGGGCCACCGGACCTCGCCGCGCAACCGGGGCGGGTTCGCGCTCGTGGGAGCCTCACCATGTGGCGAAAGCCGTAGCCTCGGCCGCCAGACGTCGCCGCAGGCAAGGCTGTAGCGCTGGCCGCCGGCCCTTGCCGAGGCAACCGGGGCGGGTCGTGCGCATGGGGATCGTCACCATGTGCCCAAAGCCGTAACTCCGGTCGCCGGACCTCGCCGCAGCGCCTCGGGCCGACCACTCGCACATCCCCCGCGATCGTCCTGAGGCGGCCACTCGAATTCCGTCCGCGCGTTTCCCGCCCGGGCGATCCGCGGGCCGGGCGATCCGCGGGCCGGGCGATCCGCGGGCCGGGCAGCGCTTCGCCCCGCCGGCCCGGGCCGGGGTGGGGCGGTGCGGTGAGCGCAACGGCTGAACGGCGCTCCCCGAAGAAGAGCGCCGCCGCCGTCAAGGCCACCGTGCGGGTCAGCTCTGACCAGGGAACAGGCGGGTGTTGCGGGCCTCCGTCTCCTGATATCGCTGCATCGAATCCTCGACCCCGAGCCGGACGTCGCGCAGCATTTGGGCCAGGTCGGTGCCGGCGCGTTCCCAGTTGGCCTGGCGCAGGGCGTAGGCGTCCTTGGCGTCGCCCTGCCAGCTGGCGGTCAGTCGTTTGCCCAGATCGGAGACCTCGTCGAGGCGGGCGTGGAGGGTGTTGAGCGCGGTCTGGATGGACTGGCTCGCGTGTTGCAGCGCGCCGAAGTCGACTACCAGCGTGTCGTCCATGACATGCCTCCGGGGTCAGCCGCCGAGTGCGGACAGGTCGGTGTTGCCGGCGCGGCGGAGGTGGCCCGCGGCCTCGGCGTCGGTGGCGTCATAGTTGCGGCCCGCGGTGCGCAGGCCCTCGGACGTCTCCAGGAGGTTGCGGTTGAGCACGTCCTGGTCGGCCTTGAACGCGAGCTTCACCTGGGCGAACGTCCGGCCGCCGGCGCCCTGCCAGCCGGCGCGGGTCACTTCCAGCTCCCGCATCAGCGTGTTGAGCATGGTTTGCAGCTCGCCATTCACCTGCTCGAACCGTTGCGCGGCCGAGTTGAGCTCGGCCTGCTGCGCGTGCGTCGTCTGCGCCACCGGCGATCACCCCGTTTCCTCGAAGCGGACACTTGATCTCAACAACCAGGCGCCTCAAAATCCCGTGGCCAACTCGGGACCAGCCGAAGGTATCGGCCCCCGGCTTTCCCCCACCAGACCCAATCCCCCGCTGTGGATAACTTCCGGCATTTCGCCTTTATGATGTCCGGCATGGCTGCGGCGGGGCGATCTTCACGCGGGGACGTCCGGTCGTTCATCAAGTGGGCCGGCGGGAAGACGCGCTATGCGGCGCAGCTCGTCGCGGCCGCTCCCCCGTTCACCGGCCGCTACTGGGAACCGTTCATGGGCAGCGCCGCGGTCTTTTTCGAGCTGCGCCCGGCTAAAGCGGTACTCTCCGACGCCAACCCCGAGCTCGTCGCCTGTTTCCAGGCCGTCGCGGCCCAGCCGGAGGCGGTGATGGAGCGCCTGGACGCGATGGCGAACACGCCCGAGGACTTCGCCCGCATCCGCCGTCAGGACCCCGCTGACCTGGGCACGATCGAGCGAGCGGCCCGGGTCATCTATTTGAACAAGACGGCGTTCCGGGGCCTGTGGCGGGTAAACCGGCGCGGCGTGTTCAACACTCCTTATGGAGCCTACGATCGGCCGTACTATCGCCGGGAAACGCTCCTCGAAGCCTCCCAGGCACTCGCCGGAGCCGATGTGCGGCTGTGCGACTTCGCCGATGCGTTGCAGGAGGCGGAGGCCGGCGACTGGGTGTTTCTGGACCCGCCGTATCTGCCGGAGGGCGGGTTCGCCGATTTCAAACGGTACACCTCGGGGCAGTTCCGAAACGCCGACCACGAACGGCTGGCCGCCGAAATGCACGCGGCTTCCCGGCGCGGCGTCCTGCTCACGATGACGAACAGCGACACCGACGCGACCCGCACCATTTATGCCGGATTCCAGACTGCCCGCATGGCGACACGTCGCGACATCAACCTGCGCGCGGCCGCCCGAGCAAGCTTCGACCTGGTGCTGACCAACTATTGATTGAGAGTAGCCGACAATAGGACAAGCTCACCGCCTTCGTCGCTCGCCCCTAAGTGCATGGCTTATTGCACGACCGCTGCGGCCGCGACTGGGTCGAGCGCCGGTCCCGCGGGTAACAGTGCGACCAGTTCACCGGGGACGGCCGTGGGCTGCTCGCCGCTGTATCCGAGGGCGCCCAGCGCATCGGGTACTGGCACAGTGTGGCGCCTTCCGAGATCGGTGACCAGGGTGACTACACCTGTATCCGTGCGGACCAAAGCGCCGGTTCCGGGTGGTACCACAATGCGATCCGCCAGCACCGCCCCGGCGGTCGTGGCCGATGTCGTGTACAAGGCGTGCGTGAGATCGGGAAGCTCGACGTTGATTGTCAGAGCATTGGCAGTACACACGGAATCGGCATTTGCTTCTATCAACTCCGGCGGTGCCGCAGGCAAGGCGCCCGCGCCTCCCGAATCCGGGGCGAACGCCTTCACCGAGCCACCCTGAACCATCGCCGTGAGTGCGGCGGGGGTGAGTGGTAAGAATCGCCCGTCGGGCTGGACGCTGCGCGTTTCCGGGGCCGCGAGGAGTAACTGTGCGAGCAATGGCGTTATCGATGCCAGGCCGTCTTCGGTGACAATGAATGCGTCAGTGCGCTGACCGACCGCGACGCCGTACAGTTGCCCGATTTTGCCGGCGGCCACGGTTCGGCCCCGATCGGGCACGGCCGGAATGGTGAGGTCGGTCCCGCTCGGTACCGCGTGCAAAAGCGCCTGCGCCACCTCCGCCGGCGGCCGCGCCGACCACACAAGAGCAGGCAGAACGGCGCCCGGATCGCGGATGAGGTGCTTGAACCCGTGCCACAGCAGATACGTTTTCCGGTCCGGACCGTTGACGAGCAATCCTTTTATTTCTGCGGGGGTACCGCCCTGAGGCCCGCCGCCAACAAAAAGCACCGATCCTTCAGGCGTCGAGCACACCGTCCACGGCCCTTTCCGCAGAGCGGATGCGGCCGGAATCGAGCTCGGCGCACCGGGGATGCCCAAAGTTTCACCGCGCGGCGCCTGAGCCAGCACCGATCGTGGCACGACGACCGTAGATGCACCGGCAGTATTGAGGATCAGCAGCGCCGACGCTTGATTCAGCACAGGATGCAGGACATCGCCGCGGTACACGAACAAAGCGCCCGATTCCGCCTCCACAATGACAGCTTTGTCATTGCGCCATTTGCCAGAACTCCCGGATCGAACAACCGCCAGCGCCGCCGCCCCGCCGACGCCGAGCGACGCGAGCAGCAGCCCCACCAGGACCGCGCCGCCGACCCGCCGAAAGGGCCGCTGAACAGGGTCACTCTCCCTGGCGACGAGCGCGGCGGCGACCCGCTGGGCGATGAACTGGTACGACTGTAGTTGGTCTTGCCGCGACGCCATCGGGCCCCCAAAAATGTCGTACCGGCGCCATACGATAAGCCCGTCCAGTTGATCGGCGGGAGGCGATATGTCTTTGGCCAGGCGAATAGTGTCCGCGCAGGCGGCGGTCGCGCTCGCGGCTTTCGCCTGGGTCGCCGGTGGGATTTGGATCTTTGTCGCGCTTCCGTTTGTGCTGGCAGTGCTCTTTCTTGCATTGGTACCGCACCGCTCGCGACGGTTGGCGGGGCTGCCTTCGGGTGTTTCGAACGAGCGCTTGTTCTCCCTGGTCCGGCCGGGCACTTCGGTCTCGGCCATTGCCATGGACGAGGCCGACGTGGGGGTGCTCGAGGACATCGACGGCCTCGCGGCCATCGTGCGCGTGGGAGATTTGTCGGCATTGTTCGGCACTGTATGGGCGCCATTGCCCTCGCTGAGTGCGCTGTTGCCGCCGCCCGGTCCCGGCGTGCCCGCGGCCCGGGTGCAGCTGCTGGTCACCGCGGTCACCGCGCCGAGGACGCGGCCGACTTCACCCTCGGCCGACTCATATCGCCAGCTCAGCGAGGGCCGGGTCCTGGCGCAGCAGCGAGTACTGATCGCCGTGCGAGTGCGCCGGGCCGGCGGGTTTCAGCACTCTGATCTGGAGCAGACGCTCCTGCTGGCCACGCAGCGGATCGTGCGGCTCCTCACCAAGGCCGGTCTCCCTGCTCGGCCCTTGGCGACGGGACCGGCGCTGGCGGCGTTGGCGGAGGCGGCCCAGCACGATCCCGTCTATCCGGTCCGGGAGAGCCGGTCGCGGCTGGAGGTCGGCGGCCTGGAGCATGCGGTGTTCCGAATACGGGACTGGCCTGAGCAGCCGTTCTTCATGGAACGGCTCCTGATGCTGCCCACCGCGGCGACGACCGTCTCGGTCACCGCTCAGTTCGCAAATTCAGCGCATCTTCTAGCTTCGCCCGCACCTGACGACCGCGAAGTCAACGGTGACTCGGGGCGGGTGGGCGTACTTGCGGCGATCGGAGGCCGCGACACGACGACATCAGGTCCGCTGGGCAACGGCGGCCCGCGCCCGCGAGAGAGCGGCGGCGCGGGCGCGTGGAATGGCGGCGGCTCGGACGCTCGAGGTGACCGTGGCGCAGGCGCGCGCGGTCGCGGTGGCTCAGGCGCGCGCGGCGAAGGCGGCTCGGGCGCGTGGGGTGGCGGTGGTCTAGGGCCGCCGGGACTGGAGGGGGAGACGGTTCGGGCTGAGTGTTTGGTGCGGTTGGCCGCTCCGAGTTCGGTGCTGCTTGCGTACGGTGAGGCGGCGCTGCGGCAGCTGGCCCAGGCGACGGGCGCGCAGGTGAGTCGGCTCAATGGGGCGCGGGTCGATGGGCTGGCGGCGACCTTGCCTCTGGGCGGCGGTGCGAGCCGAGATGCTGCGCTGCTGGCCGGTCTCGTGTCCGGGCAAGACGTGCTCGGGGAGTCGGGCGACTGGAGGGTTCACCAAAGGGCTGGCAGGAGGATTGGCAGCACACGGGCGGACGGCGCTTCCGGCGCACAAGCGGTCGGCGCTTTCAGCGCACGGGCGGTCGGCGCTTCCGGTGCCCAGGCCGGTGGCACGGACGATGGAGTTGGCAGCCCGCGAGGCGATGGCGTGCCTGGGGCGGTGCGGGCGGCGGGTGAGGCGGTGTTCGGCGGGGACGGGGTCATGCTCGGGGTCGACCGGCATCGGGCGCCGTTGGTCGTGCGGCTGTTTCGGCCCGAACCGACTCGGGTCGCGCTGGTCGGTGGGGTGCGGTGCGCGCAGATGGTCGTACTGCGGGCTCTGGCGGTCGGTGCGCGTGTTTTGGTGCAGTCGGCTAGGCCACAGACTTGGGAACCGTTTCTGCGCGCTCTGGGCAACGTGGAGTCGCTGAGCCTCATCGCGTCCGGCCCGGTGCCCGATCCCCCACCGGCAACCGCCACGTCGCCGCAGCTGCTGCTCCTTGACGTCGGGCCGGTGCCCGGTCAAGCGAACCCCATCCTGGAATCGCCCTGGCGCACGATGCTGTTCCTGCGCAACGAGCTGACTACCGCCGACTCGGACCTGCTGATCCGCTCCGACCTGACCCTGCTGCAGCCCCTCACCCCGCCCGAGGCAGACCTGGCCGCTGGCGTCCTCGACCTGCACGAGTCCCACGACTGGTTCATCCGCGTCGGGCCCGCGATGCTCGCCGTGGTCGCCAACCGCGAAACCGTCCGCTGGACTCACCTCGCCCCCACCCCGCTCGAGCTCCAACTGATCGGGCCGCCCACCCGTCCCCGCCCCCGCATCCGCCCTCCACGCCGAACTCCACCGCCCGCATCCGACTGGTGAGCCCGGAAGCCGCCGCACTGACCGGCCGCGAGCTGAGCCGCGGCGGGCGTGGGCGGCGGGGATCTCAGGGTGAGATGGGTTGAAAGCGGGCTGTTCTGGGCTGGCTCCAGCGTGGCACGATCACCGGCATGGGAATCCTCATCCGGCTCGCCGTGAGTGCGTTCACGGTTTGGCTGGCGACGCTTGTGATCTCGGGGATCACGGTTCAGGGCGACACCGGGAAGAAGGTCCTCACGCTCATCGTGGTGGCGGCGATCTTCGGGGTGGTCAACGCGGTGTTGCGGCCGATCATCAAGACGATCGGGTGCTTCGCCTACATTCTTACCCTCGGACTGATCTCGCTCGTCGTCAACGGGGCGTTGCTGCTGCTCACCAGCAAGATTGCGGAGACGCTCGACCTGCCGTTCCGGGTTGACAAGTTCTGGCCAACGGCGGTGCTCGGGGCGCTGTTCATCGGCGTGGTCAGCTGGCTGCTCAACTTCTTCGTGCCCGACGGCAAGGACAAGAAGCGGCGGCGGGACGACGACTATGACCGGCGGCCTCCGCAGCGCCCGCAACAGCCCCAGCAGTACGGCGGCGGCTACCAGCAAGGTTACGACAACCGCGGCGGCCAGCAGGGGTACGGCGGCCAGCAATACGGCGGCGGCCAGCAATACGGCAACCGGGGCGGTGGCGGCCAGCAGTACGGCAACCGCGACCAGGGGTACGACGACTACCGATAACGCCCGCCAGCTGGTGACGAACGACATCGCGTGAGGAGTGGGACAGCACCCACTCCTTACCGCGATAGGCATACGGTGGAAGCGTGGACCCGCTGCGCCGTGGATATCTCTATGCCCTGACCGCCAATGTGCTGTGGGGCGGCTTCCCGCTGTACTTCCACGCGCTGCGACCCGCCGGCGCGGTCGAGGTGCTCGCGCATCGGATCGTCTGGTCGCTGGTGAGCATGGTGCTGGTGCTGGTCGTCATCCGGCACTGGCGGAGCGTCGGGCAGCTGCTGCGCCAGCCCAAGCGGATGGCCGGATTCGCGGCCGCGGCCGTGCTCATCGCGGTCAACTGGGGCGTCTACATCTTCGCCGTGAACACGGACCGGGTGGTCGAGGCGTCGCTGGGGTACTTCATCAACCCCCTCTTCGTCATCCTGCTCGGCGTGCTCATCCTGCGTGAACGCCTCCGTGCCCTGCAGTGGGTCGCGCTCGGGATCGGTGCGGTCGCGGTGGTGATCCTGAGCGTGGACTACGGACAGCTGCCATGGATCGCGCTCACCCTGGCCGCGTCGTTCGGGTGCTATGGGCTGGCCAAGAAGCGGCTCGGGTTGCCCGCGGCCGAAGGCCTGTTCCTGGAGTCCGGCGTTTTAACCCTGCCTGCGCTGGTGTACCTCCTGTGGCTGACCTCCCAGCACCAGTCGACATTCGGCACGGTCTCCGCGTGGCACTCGGTGATGCTGGCGGGAAGCGGGCTCCTCACGGCAGTACCACTGCTGCTTTTTGCGGAGGCCGCCAACCGCGTGCCGCTCTCCGGGCTGGGCATTTTGCAGTATTTGACGCCAACCCTGCAGCTCATCATCGGCGTCGCCGTCTTCAGTGAACCGCTCCCGCCCGTGCGGCTCGCCGGCTTCGTCATCGTGTGGTGCGCGCTGGCCTTGTTCAGCTGGGATGCCTTCCGCACCGCCCGCCGCAACCGCGCGGAACGCGAATCAGCCGCCACCACCGCCGCCAACGAACCGGCCACCGTCGGCGCCGCCGAATAAACGCCACCGAACGACGCGACAGACGGCCGCACCGCTCGCCACCGTCGGCGCCGCCGAATAAAGCGACCGCACGGTCAGCGCGTGCGGCGGCCCAGGAGCGGTCGGCGAGGCGGGCACTGTACAAAGCGACACGGCGGCCGGCCCTGGCTAGGGGTCGGCCGCCGCACCTGTGTGAGTGAGTAGAGGACGGAAGATCAGGTGGCGAGGGTCAGCAGCGGCGTCCCGTCGCCCTTGCGGATCTCGACGCGGGCGATGTTCGACTCCGGAATGTCGCTGTGCGCGGACAGCTCCATCTGGTCGCCCGGCCGGGCGCTCCAGGTGGAGATCTCCTGGGGCTGGCCGGTCTTGGGGACGACGACGAGCGTGTAGGTCCACTTGGAGTACTCGGCGCCGTTCTCGCCGGCCTTGTAGCCGCACTTCATCCGGACCTCGGTGCCGCCCGAATCGTCGGACAGGGCCAGCGAGGCGGAGACGGGCACCGCCGAGGCGACCTCCCGCATGGCCTCCCAGTCGGGCTGGCCGACACCGGCCGCGCGGATGCCGACCACGGCGATGACGCCCAGGAACGCGGCCACCAGCGCGGTGCCCGCCGTCTGCCAACGACGGCGGCGGCGGGCGGTGCGGCGGGCGTTCTGGGCGCGGTCCAGGACGCGGGGCAGCAGCGGGTCGACGGGGCTGCCGTTCACCCGCGAAGCGGCCGGAGCCGGTACGGCGGTCGGGCCGGCCCAGCGGGAGTCGGTCGGGCTGACGGTGGGGCCGTCATCGGGCGTGACGGTAGGACCGGCCCAGCGCGTTCCCGTTGCGGCCGGTGCGCCCCCAGCGGTGCGGCCGGCCGGAGCATCGGCCAAAAAAGGTGGGCCGTCCGCGTCGAGGTCGTCGTCGGACGCCAAGGCGATCTGCGCGGCGATCTCCGGGTCGAGCCGGCCCAGCAGGCCTGGCAGGTCGGAGAACTCCGCCACCTCCGCACGGCACTGCGCACAGTCGGCGAGATGCCGCTCGTATGCCTCGCGCTCGGGCGGCGACAACGCCCCCAGCACGTAGACGGCCGAGTCATGGAGGTGCTCACACCTCATTGCGTCACCCCCAATTCCTCTAGGACGACCTTCAGCGAACGCAGTGCGTAGTATGTCCGCGACTTCACCGTGCCCGCAGGCACACCGAGCCGCTCTGCCGCCTCAGCGACGGAGCGTCCCGCGTAGAAGCACTCCACCAGCACCTCTCGGTGCGGACGGGAGAGCCGGGCCAGCGCCTCCGCGATCACCCAGGACTCCACCGCGCGCTCAGTTTCATCGACCACAACCGGAGTCTCCGGCATTTGGTCGGTAAAAACCTCGCCCACCCGCGCGGAACGTCTTCGCCAAGCGTCGATGGCCAGGTTCCGGGCGGTGGTGAAGAGCCAGGCACGGACCGAGCCACGGGCCGGGTCGAGCGCCTCCGGGTGTTGCCAGGCCCGCAGCAGAGTTTCCTGCACGAGGTCCTCGGCCCGTTGGCGGTCGCCGCCGGTCAGTCGCAAGGTGTGCGCGAACAGCGCGTCGCCGTGCTCCGCGTGGAGCGCCTTCAGCAGGTCAGCATCGTCTCTACTCACGCTTCGTTATGTTTCCGATTCCTTCCACCAGCTTCTACGCACTAATACGCACAGAGGTTCATGGGTATGGGAGTTGTCGCGCACGCGACATCGGCAATCGCGCCAACGGACCCGGACATATACGAAAAATCCGATAAGTCGCGGCACGGAGTGCCCGACTTATCGGATGAAAAGGACAGCGGTGAGACCCAACCGTTACTCGGCGAGGACCGTCGCCAAGTGGTGAGCGGTGGCCAGGAGGCGGGTGCGGACCACCTTCGCCGAGGACATCAGCTCGGCCGGCGGCAGCGCGCACGCCAGCACCACCCGGCGGTCCTGGTCGCGGTCGTTGACGACCATGACGGCGGCGCACGCCAGGCCCTGCCGGAACTGCCCGATCTCGATCTGCATGCCGCGGCGGTCGCCGGCGGCCAGGTCCGAGTCGAGCGCCTCGGGTGAGGTGAGGGTCGCGGAGGTGTAGGCCTTCATGCCGTACTCCTTCAGGAACCGCCACCGCTGGTCCGCGCTCATCGTCGCGAGGAGCGCCTTGCCCAGCGCGGTCGCGTGCGCGGCCTCGTCATAGCCCGGCACGAGATCGTCCATCGGCGGGGTCCGCGGACCCTCGGCCATGGCGGTCACCGCGACCCGGCCGCCGACGAAGCGGCCGAGGTAGTGCGAGTATCCGGTCTCGGCGGCCGCGCGGCGCAGCCGGTCGATGACGGCGCCCGGGCCCCGGAAGGCCAGGACGAGCTCGCGGTAGCGGTCGGCGATCTCCAGACCGACCACATAGGTGCCGTTCTCCCGCCGGATCACGTAGCCCTCGTAGGCGAGGGTCCGGACCAGGTGGTAGGTGGTGGCGACGGTGAAGTCACATCGACGCGCGATCTGCTTCACTGTCAGACCACGGGGCGACTGACCAACCGCCTCCAAGACTCGTAGGGCCCTCGAAACGCTTCGGATGAGATCCGAGGGTTCGGCTTGTGGATCCCGCACCGCCGCCCTCCCCAGCCGCAGCAGTAACTGGAGTCACACCATATGAAATTAGAGAGGGTCGAGGGAACAATCTGATCATTTATGGCGCGAGGTCAGGGGAAATTCGAGGGCTGCACATAGCGATGAACGGACCATTTTGGACATGCCGATCGTGCTACTCACCACGCGACACGCCGTCCCGCATAAGTAATGACCTCATGTGGCCCTAGGATGCCTGAGTAAGTAAAGGCGACGCTAGTGAGTAGTTGAAGCAATACTGCGCATGCGTCACTCCGCCGTGTCATCGCGCCGTTGCGACTTGTCGTCGGCAGAGGTATCCCGCCAGATGGCATTGAGCAACGTGCACCTTGCACTCATCGGCCCTGTTTGCGCTGCCCATGCCGCACGCAAAGACCGACGCCGGTGAAAATCACATTGACCGGCGTCGGTCTAGGAGCAGGTTGGCCGGACTAGTTGGTGCGGTCGGCGATGAAGTCGCAGAGCGACTCCAGCGCGACCCGGGCGGGCACCTCCGGCAGCACGGCCAGGGCCTCCCGAGCGGCGTCCGCATAGCCCCGGACGGTCTCCCGGGCCTGCTTGAGGGCCGCGGAGTCGCGCAGCAGGCCCAGAGCCTCGGCGTGCAGTGCGTCATCGGTCACCGGGCCGGCGGCGAGGATCTCACGCAGCCGCACCGCGGACACGTCGTCGTCCGAGGACGCCAGCGCGTACAAGACCGGGAGCGTGCGGACACCCTCGCGCAGGTCGGTGCCGGGCGTCTTGCCGGACTCGGTGGCGTCGCTGGCGATGTCGATGAGGTCGTCGGAGAGCTGGAAGGCGATGCCGAAGGTCTCGGCGAACCGGGCCAGCGCGTCGACCTGCTCCGGCGGGCAGCCGCCGAACATCGCCCCGAAGCGGGCGCTGGTCGAGATCAGGGAGCCGGTCTTGTGCTCCAGGACCCGCAGATAGTGCTGGATCGCGTCCTCGCCGTCCAGCGGGCCGGAGGTCTCGTCGATCTGGCCGTGCACCAGCCGGGAGAACGTGCTCGCCTGGATCTTGACGGCGTCGACGCCCAGCTCGGCGGCCAGGTCGGCGGCGCGGGAGAACAGGTAGTCGCCGACCAGGATGGCCAGCGCGTTGCCCCAGCGGGAGTTGGCGCTGGGCGCGCCCCGGCGGACCTGGGCCTCGTCCATGACGTCGTCGTGGTAGAGGGTGGCCAGATGGGTCAGCTCGACCACCGCGCCCGCGATGACGACATCACGGGACGTCGGGTCGCCGAACTGCGCGGCCAGGCCCACCAGCATCGGGCGGATCCGCTTGCCACCCGCGTGCAGCAGGTGCCGAGCCGCCTCGGTGACCAGCGGGTTGGCGCTGTGCACGGAGTCGATCAGCACCGCCTCGACGTCCCGCAGGATCGCCGTTACGTTGCGCTCCAGCTGCGGATCGGCAAGGGTCAAGCCGACCGCGGCACTCGACTGCACGGTTCCCGTACTCACCACAGCTCCAACGATGCCATACGAACTCCCGACTCCCGATACAGGGACGTCCCCACGTGGCAGGCCACGGGGGACGTCACCGTCGGTGTTTCCAGACTAGCGAGTGGCTAACTCAAGAACTTTCCGGCGCTCTGCGTGACCTCGAGCAGTGCCCCCGGCGCCACGCCCAGGACCAGCGTGGCGACGGTCCCGATGACCAGCGCGGCCGCCGTCATGGCGCCCGGGATGGACACGGCCGGCGTCGTCTCGCCCGGCTCGGACAGCCACATCATGACGACGACCCGCAGGTAGGGGAAGGCGAGGATGGCGGAACTCACCACACCCGCGATCACCAGCCAGGTCTGGTCGCCGTCGATACCGGCCGCGAAGATGCCGACCTTGGCGGTGAAACCGCTGGTGAGCGGCAGACCGGCGAAGGCCAACAGGATGAAGGTGAACAGCGAGGCGTAGAGCGGGGAGCGCCGCCCCAGCCCGGCCCAGCGCGACAGGTGCGTGGCCTCGCCATCGGCGTCGCGCACCAGGGTGACGACACCGAACGCGGCGAGCACGGTGAAGCCGTAGGCCACGAGGTAGAACAGCGAGCTCGACAGGCCCTTGTCGTTGAGCGAGATCACGCCGATGAGGACGTAGCCGGCGTTGGCGATCGAGGAGTAGGCGAGCAGCCGCTTGATGTCGGTCTGGGTCACGGCCAGGATCGCGCCGATGATCATGGTCAGCACCGCGATCGTGCCCAGGACCGGCTGGATCGTCCATTCGGTCCGGTGGAAGCCCACGTAGACCAGGCGCAGCAGCCCGCCGAAGGCGGCGACCTTGGTGCAGGCCGCCATCAGGGCCGTGATCGGCGTCGGGGCGCCCTGGTAGACGTCCGGCGTCCACACGTGGAACGGCACCGCGGCCGCCTTGAACAGCAGGCCGATGGCGAGCAGGGCCAGCCCGACGTACAGCAGGATGTCGTCCTTGCCGCCGGCCTGGATGGCCCCGTCGATCGCCTTGAAGTCGATCTGGCCCGCGTAGCCGTAGACCAGCGCGATGCCGAACAGGAAGAACGCCGAGGCGAACGAGCCGAGCAGGAAGTACTTCATCGCGGCCTCCTGCGACAGCAGCCGCCGGCGGCGAGCCAGCGCGCAGAGCAGGTAGAGCGGCAGGGAGAAGACCTCGAGCGCCACGAACATCGTCAGCAGGTCGTTGGCGGTGGTGAACAGGATCATGCCGCCGAGGGCGAACATGGTCAGCGGGAACACCTCGGTGGCACCGCTCGTGCGCACGGACTGCTCACGGTCGCGGTCGGTGTTGGCGGTGACCGCGGCCTGGGCGACGAACGCGCCGCCCGACTCCAGGGTCCGTTCGCCGATCAGCAGTACCGCCACAATGCCCAGCACGATGATGGCACCGGACAGGAACAGGCCGGGCCGGTCCATGGCGACCGCCGTGGACGCGGTGATGACCTCGGTCTTGCCCTGCCGGATCACCATGACCAGCGCGGCCACCAGGCCGGCCAGCGCCAGCGTGACCTGCGCCACGTGGCGGATGCGCCGGGGGACGAACCCCTCGACGAGGACACCGACGCAGGCGACGCCGAAGAGGATCAGCATCGGCGAGAGCGCCGCGTAGTCCAGATGCGGCAGTTGGAGTTTGTCGTTCACTTGCCGGCCTCCACGGTACCCACGGTGGCTTTCGGGTCGGTCTTGCCGACGTCCTGCATCGTCGCCTTCACCGCCGGGTTGATCACGTCGGTCAGCGGCTTGGGGTAGAAGCCCAGCAGCAGGATCAGCGCGATCAGGGGTGCGACGACGACGGCCTCACGGACGGACAGGTCCCGGCCCATGGCCTTGATCTCGGCCAGCTTCGGGTTCGGAGTGCCCTGGGTGGTGCGCTGGATCATCCACAGCACGTAGCCGGCGGCCAGGATGATGCCGGCGGTGGCGATGATCGCGACCGTCTTGTTCACCGTGAACGTGCCGATGAGCACCAGGAACTCGGAGACGAAGGGCGAGGTGCCGGGCAGCGCCAGGGAGGCGAGGCCGGCGATGAAGAACACTCCCGCCAGCACCGGCATGAGCTTGCCGGCGCCGCCGAAGTCGGTCACCAGGGCGCTGCCCCGGCGGGCCACCAGCATGCCGACGACCAGGAACAGCAGGCCGGTCGCGAGGCCGTGGTTGACCATGTAGAGCACCGCACCCGTGCCGGCCTGCGTCGTGAAGGCGAAGATGCCGACGCCGATGAAGCCGAAGTGCGCGATCGAGGTGTATGACACCAGGCGCTTGAGGTCCTTCTGGCCGATGGCCACCAGCGCCCCGTAGATGATCCCGACCAGCGCGAGCGTGAGCCCGAGCCAGGCGAAGTCCTTGGAGGCGTTGGGGAAGAGCGGCAGGCAGTACCGCAGAATCCCGAAGGTCCCGACCTTGTCCAGGACGCCGACCAGCAACGCGGCCGACCCGGCGGGCGCGGCGCCACCGGCGTCGGGCAGCCAGGTGTGGAACGGGAAGAACGGCGCCTTGATCGCGAAGGCGACGAAGAACCCGAGGAACAGCCAGCGCTCGGTGTTGGTGGAGAAGTCGGCGTTGACCAGCGTCTGCCAGTCGAACGTCTGGCCGCCCAGCACCCACAGCCCGACCAGCGCGGCCAGCATGAACAGGCCGCCGAGCAGCGAGTAGAGGAAGAACTTCACCGCCGCGTACTGCTTGTGCTGCCCGCCGTAGGAGCCGATGAGGAAGTACATCGGCACGAGCATGACCTCGAAGAACACGTAGAACAGGAACACGTCCTGGGCGGCGAAGACGCCGATCATCGTGCACTCGAGCGACAGCAGCAGCGCGAAGTAGGCCGGCACCGACCGCTTGCTGTTCTCCGCGTCGTGCCAGGAGGCCAGGATGACCAGCGGCACCATCAGGACGATCAGCGCGATCATGACGAGCGCGATGCCGTCGACGGCGAAGGTGAACTTGGCCCCCCATTGCGGGATCCAGGTCCAGGAGTCCTTCATCTGGAACCGTTCGGCGTCCGGGCTGGAGTCGAACTTCGCCCACATGCCGACGCCGAGCGCGAGGATCACCACGGACCAGACCAGCGCGGCCTGCTTGGCCAGGTTCGGCCGGTCCTTGGGGAGCAGCGCGACACCTACCGCACCGACGAGCGGCGCGGCCGTGAGGACGGTCAGGTATGGGAAGTGGCTCATCCGAACCTCACCGCAAGCGTGGCGGCCAGCACGAGCACCGCACCTCCGAGGATGGAAAGGGCGTAGGAGCGCACGAACCCGGTCTGGGCCCGGCGCAGTCGGCCCGATCCGCCGCCGACGCCCGCGGCGAGGCCGTTGACCAGCCCGTCGATGCCGCGGTTGTCGAGGTAGACCAGGGCCCGGGTCAGGTAGCGACCGGGCGCCTCGAACACGATCTCGTTGAACGAGTCGGTGTAGAGGTTGCGGCGGGCGGCGGTGACCAGCGGGTTGGCCGGCTCCTCCGCGAGCGCGGTGCCCCGGTTGAACAGCGCGATCGCCAGGCCCGCACCGACGAAGGTGAAGACGAGCGACAGGATCGTGATCACGCTGTGCGAGAGCACCGGCTCGGCCTCGGCCTGCTCGGTGCCGAAGGTCGGCGTGAGCCAGTCCGGGACCGACGTCGACAGCAGCCAGCCTGCGAAGACCGAGCCGACCGCCAGCAGGATCAGCGGGATCGTCATGACCGCCGGCGACTCGTGCGGCTTCTTGATGTCCTCGGTCCAGCGCTCCGGGCCGTGGAACGTCAGCCAGAACAGCCGGGTCATGTAGAAGGCGGTCAGGCCCGCACCGAGCAGCGCCGCCCCGCCGAAGAGCCAGGCCGTCCAGCCCTCGCGCTCGAAGGCGGCGACGATGATCGGCTCTTTGGAGAAGAAGCCGGACAGGCCAGGGAAGCCGATGATCGCCAGCCAGCCGAGGCCGAACGTGATCCAGGTGATCGGCATGTACTTGCGCAGGTTGCCGAAGCGGCGGATGTCGGTCTGGTCGTGCATGCCGTGCATGACCGAGCCCGCGCCGAGGAACATGCCGGCCTTGAAGAAGCCGTGGGCGAGCAGGTGGATCAGGGCCAGCCCGTAGGCCGCCCCGCCCAGACCGACGCCCAGGAACATGTAGCCGATCTGCGACACCGTCGACCAGGCCAGGACCCGCTTGATGTCGTCCTTGGCGCAGCCGATGACGCAGCCGATCAGCAGCGTCAGCGCGCCGACCGCGACCACCACGGTCTGGGCGTCGGGCGAGGCGTTGAAGAGCGGGTGGGAGCGGGCGATCAGGTAGACGCCCGCGGTCACCATCGTGGCCGCGTGGATCAGCGCCGAGACCGGGGTCGGGCCCTCCATCGCGTCGGGGAGCCAGGCCTGCAGCGGGAACTGGCCGGACTTGCCGGCCGCGCCGAGCAGGAGCAGCAGGCAGATCCAGAGGATCGCGTTGTGGCCCAGGCTGCCGGCGCTGTTGAAGACCTTGTCGTAGTCCACGGTGCCGAAGTAGGCGAACATCAGGAAGATCGCGATCGCGAAGCCCGCGTCACCGACGCGGTTCATCAGGAACGCCTTCTTCCCGGCGGTCGCCGCGCTCGGGCGCAGATACCAGAAGGAGATCAGCAGGTAGGAGGCGAGACCCACGCCTTCCCAGCCGAAGTAGAGCATCACGTAGTTGTTGCCGAGGACCAGCAACAGCATCGCCGCGATGAAGAGGTTGAAGTATCCGAAGAACTTCCGCCGGCCCGGGTCGTGCTCCATGTAGCCCACCGCGTAGAGGTGGATCAGGGAGCCGACGCCGGTGATGAGCAGGACGAACATCGCCGACAGCGGGTCGAACAGGAGACCCATGTCGACGTGGAAGTCCCCGACGCCGATGTAGTCCCACAGCTTGATCTCGACACCGGAACGGTTCTCCAGCCCGCGCAGGGTGAAGAAGTACGTCAGGCCGAGCACGAATGAGGCCGCGACGCTCAACACGCCGAGCCAGTGGCCCCAGCGGTCGGCCCGCTTGCCGAGCAGCAGCAGCACTGCCGCGCTCGCCAGCGGAATCGTCGGAAGCAGCCAGAACGAGCCCAGCCACCCGGTCGCCGCCGAGTAGGCGATTTGTTCCACCACCCGCTCCTTAGTACTTCAGCAGGTTCGCGTCGTCGACGCTGGCCGAGCGCCGAGTCCGGAAGATCGACATGATGATCGCCAAGCCGACGACGACCTCGGCCGCCGCCACGACCATGACGAAGAACGCCATGATCTGCCCGTCGAGCGTGCCGTTGATCCGGCTGAACGTGACAAGCGCGAGGTTGGCCGCGTTCAGCATCAACTCGATGCACATGAACAGGACGATCGCGTTGCGGCGGATGAGTACACCCACCGCACCGATCGTGAACAGGATCGCCGCGAGGACGATGTAATAGGTCGGAGTCACTTCTCGGTCCCCTTTGGTGCGACGTCGGCGGACGTCAGCTCCCGGGTCGGGAGGATCTTGGAGATGCTGCGTTCGGACGGCGTGCCGTCGGGCAGCCGCGCCGGCGTCGCCACCGAGTCCGAGCTGGCGAAGACGCCGGGGCCGGGCTTCGGCGCCGGGTAGTTGCCCGGGCGGAAGCGGGCCGCCATGCGCTCCGGCTGACTGATCTTGTCTTCCTTGCGCTTCTCGATGTGCGCCAGGATCATGGCGCCCACCGCGGCGGTGATCAGCAGGGCGGACGTGATTTCGAAGACCCAGACGTACTTGGTGAACAGCAGCCGGGAAATCCCGATCACGTTGCCGGCCGAGTTGGCCTCGGTCAGGCCCTGCGGGTTGGGGTCGCCGAGCGCGCGGTAGAGCCCGATGCCCAGCAGCAGCGCCAGGCCGAGGCCCAGGAAGCCGGCCGCCATCCGTTGCCCGCGCAGTGTCTCGATCAGCGAGTCCGAGGAGTCGCGGCCGACGAGCATCAGCACGAACAGGAACAGCATCATGATGGCGCCGGTGTAGACGATGATCTGCACCATGCCGATGAACGGGCCGGACTGCAGGATGTAGAACACACCCAGGCAGAGCATCGTGATGACCAGCGACAGCGCCGAGTGCACGGCGTTGCGGGCCAGCACCATGCCGAACGCGCCGAGCACCGCGATGGGCGCGAGGATCCAGAAGGCGACGGCCTCGCCGCCCTTCACGTCCCCGGCCGCGGCCAGCGTGTGCAGGGCCACCTCGGTCGTCACGAGTGGACCCCCTTGTACTGCTCCGCACCGGCGGAGGTGCCCGGGTTCTCCAACGCGCCCACGTAGTAGTCCTTGTCGGTGTCGCCCAGGCGCATGTCGTGCGGCGGGCGCTCCATCCCCGGCAGCAGCGGCGCGAGCAGCTGCTCCTTGGTGAAGATCAGGTCGCGGCGGTTGTCGCGGGCCAGCTCGTACTCGTTGCTCATGGTCAGCGAGCGGGTCGGGCAGGCCTCGATGCACAGCCCGCAGAAGATGCAGCGGGCGTAGTTGATCTGATACGTCTGGGCGTAGCGCTCACCGGGCGAGAAGCGCTCGTCCTCGGTGTTGTCGGCACCCTCGACGAAGATCGCGTCCGCCGGGCAGGCCCACGCGCACAGCTCACAGCCGATGCACTTCTCGAGCCCGTCCGGCCAGCGGTTGAGGATGTGCCGGCCGTGGTACCGCGGGGCCGGCGGCTTGCGCTGCTCCGGGTACTCCTCGGTGACGACCTTCTTGAACATGTGCGAGAAGGTGACCCCGAACCCCTTGAGGGTTCCACCAATAGACACGTCAGCTCTCCTTGCCGGTCGGGACGGTTTCCCGCTCGACGATCACGCGCTTGGCCCGCGGGCTGGGCGGCACCTCGAGGTTCAGCGGCGGCAGCGGGAAGCCCTGCGTCCCGCCGACGCGGCCGCCCGGGTGCGCCTTCGGCAGCTCGACGCCGCCCTTGCGGCTGCGCTGCAGGGCCACCAGCGCCAGGACCAGTACCACCAGGACGACGAGGCCGATGATCACACCGGTGCGGGCGCCCGTGCTGATGCCGCCGTTCTGCAGCACCCGGATGCCGGACAGCGCCAGGATCCAGACCAGGTTGGCCGGGATGAGCACCTTCCAGCCGAACCGCATGAACTGGTCGTAGCGCAGCCGGGGCAGCGTGCCGCGCAGCCACACGAAGACGAACAGCAGCAGCAGCACCTTGATGGTGAACCACAGCACCGGCCACCACCCGGTGTTTGCGCCGTCCCAGATCGAGATCGGCCACGGGGCGCGCCAGCCGCCGAGGAACAGCGTCGTGCACAGGCCCGAGACGGTGACCATGTTGATGTACTCGGCCAGGAAGAACAGCGCGAACTTCAGCGACGAGTATTCGGTGTGGAAGCCGCCCACCAGCTCCGACTCGGCCTCGGGGAGGTCGAACGGGGCCCGGTTGGTCTCGCCGACCGCGGCCGTGAAGTAGATCAGGAAGCTCGGGATGAGCAGGATTGCGTACCAGGCCGGCAGGTGCCAGGTCATGCCGAACACGTCCGCGGTGCCGTTGCCGGCCTGAGCCGCGACGATCTCCGAGGTCGACATCGAGCCCGACACCAGGAAGACCGAGACGATCGACAGGCCCATGGCGACCTCATAGGAGATCATCTGGGCGCTCGAGCGCAGGCCGCCGAGCAGCGGGTAGGTCGAGCCGGAGGCCCAGCCACCCAGCACGATGCCGTAGATACCCATCGAGGAGCAGGCGAGGACCAGCAGTACCGCCACCGGAATGTCCGTCAGCTGCAGTGGCGTCTTCTCACCGAAGACCGAGACCACCGGGCCGAACGGGATGACCGAGAACGCGGTGAACGCGCAGACGGTCGAGATCACCGGCGCGAAGAAGAAGACCACCTTGTCCGCCAGGCGCGGCATGATGTCTTCCTTGAACGCCAGCTTCAGGCCGTCGGCCAGCGACTGCAGCAGGCCGAAGGGGCCGTTGCGGTTCGGGCCCGGCCGCACCTGCATGCGGGCGACGACGCGGCGCTCATACCAGATGGCGAAGAGCGTCATGACGACCAGGAACGCGAAGATCACGATGACCTTCGCGAGCACCAGCCACCAGACGTCTTTGCCGAACTGGTCAAGGCTTCCGGCGGAGAGTGTCATCGTGTGCTACCCCCAGTGCTGATCTCGACCAGCGCGCCCTCCGTCACGCCGAGCGTGCGGCGCAGGGTCGAGCCCGGTGAGTTCGTCGGGATCCACACGACCCCGTCGACCATGTCGGTGATGAGCGCCGGCAGGGTGATCGCGCCCCGCTCGGTGCCGACCGTCACCGCGTCCCCGTCCACCACGGCCAGGTCGGCCGCGGTGCTCTTGGAGATCCGGACCACGGCGGGGCGGGCGGTCCCGGCCAGGTGGCCGTCCCCGTCCTGCAACGAGCCGCCGTCGATCAGGTGGTGCCAGGAGGCGAGGATCGCCTGGCCGCTGGCCGGCTTGGCGGGCGCGGCCGCGGCCACGTCCGGCGCGGTGCCGCGGACCAGGCTCGGGTTGCCACCCGCGGAGACCCCGCCGATGGTGCCGACCGCGACCGTGCCCGGCAGCGGCAGCTGAGCCAGGGCGGCCAGCTGCGTGCGGACCCGCTCAACGTCACCGACACCGAGCTGCACGCCGAGCTCGCGGCCCAGCGTGTCGAGCACGCGGGCGTCGCTCATGGCCGGCGTCTTGAGCACCGTGCCGAACGGGCGGACCCGGCCCTCCCAGTTGACGTAGGAGCCGGACTTCTCGGCCGCCGGGGCGACCGGGAAGACCACGTCGGCGCGCTTGGCGACGGCGCTCATCCGCAGCTCGAGGCTGACCACGAAGCCGACCCGGTCCAGGGCCTCCTCCGCGGCGATCGGGTCGGCCAGGTCGGCCGGGTCGACGCCGCCGACGACCAGCGCACCGAGCCGGCCCTCACGGGCGGCGGCGATGATGCCGTCGGTGTCGCGGCCGGTGGAGCTGGGCAGCACGCCCGCGTCGAGGTCCCACGCGGTGGCCACCTCGGCCCGCGCCGCCGGGTCGTAGACCTGACGGCCGCCGGGCAGCAGGGTCGGCAGCACACCAGCCTCGACCGCGCCCCGGTCGCCCGCGCGGCGCGGGACCCAGGCGAGGCGGGCGCCGGTGGACTCGGCCAGGCGGGCCGCAGCGGACAGACCGCCGGGGACGCTCGCCAGGCGCTCGCCGACGAAGAGGATCGCGCCCTCGGCCGACAGCGCGGTGCGCAGCTGCTCGGACTGGCCGAGCACCTCCGCCTCGGCGCCGGGGGCCGTGA
The DNA here is from genome assembly GCF_044454505.1 of Dactylosporangium sp. NPDC051541. Taxonomy (NCBI): domain Bacteria; kingdom Bacillati; phylum Actinomycetota; class Actinomycetes; order Micromonosporales; family Micromonosporaceae; genus Dactylosporangium; species Dactylosporangium sp. NPDC051541. The sequence continues at coordinate 129,003 of NZ_JBITDU010000020.1, read as the reverse complement.
GGATGACGGTCGAGCCGAGCTTGGCGAAGCCGCGGCTCACGAACGGCGCGACCGCGTAGCTGGCCAGGCCCCGCTTGAGGTAGGTCTTGCGGGCCCGCAGGAAGATGATCGGGCACTCCTCCTCGGGCTCCAGCCCGACGAAGGCGACCGCGGAAGCCCGCTCGATGTCGGCGTAGGTGACGTCGGCCTGCCCGACGACGTGGGAGCCGAGGAACTCGGTCTCCTCCGCCGACAGCGGCCGGGCCCGGAAGTCCACGTCGTTGGTGCCGAGGGCGACGCGGGCGAACTTCGCGTAGGCGTAGGCGTCCTCGACCGTCAGCCGGCCTCCCGCCAGTACACCCACACCGCCGTTGTCCTTCGCGGCCGCCAGGCCGGCAGCAGCGACGCTGAGTGCCTCCGGCCAGCTCGCCGTGCGCAGCTCACCGGTCTTGCCGTCGCGGACCATCGGGGTGGTGAGCCGGTCGGTCGCGGTGACGTACTGGAAAGCGAACCGGCCCTTGTCGCAGTTCCACTCCTCGTTGACCGCCGGGTCGTCGCCGGCCAGCCGCCGCATGACCTTGCCCCGCCGGTGATCGGCCCGCTGGTCGCAGCCGGCGGCGCAGTGCTCGCACGTGTTGGGCGTCGACACCAGGTCGAAGGGCCGGGCGCGGAATCGGTACTGCGAGCTGGTGAGCGCGCCCACCGGGCAGATCTGGATCGTGTTGCCCGAGAAGTAGCTGTTGAACGGCGCGTCGTCCTCGGGCGTCTCCGGATTGCCGCGGAAGACGCCGATCTGCTCGTTGGACGAGCGCTCCATCAGGTCGATGAACTTGTCGCCGGCGATCTCGTCGGAGAACCGGGTGCAGCGCTGGCAGAGCACGCACCGCTCGCGGTCGAGCAGCACCTGGGTGCTGATCGGCAGCGGCTTCGGGTACTCCCGCTTGTGCTCCACGAACCGCGACTCGGACTGGCCGTTGCTCATCGCCTGGTTCTGCAGCGGGCACTCGCCGCCCTTGTCGCAGACCGGGCAGTCGAGCGGGTGGTTGATCAGGAGGAACTCCATGATCCCCTCCTGGGCCTTCTTGGCCACTTCGGAGGTGATCTGGGTCTTCACGACCATGCCCTCGGCCACCGGCTGCGTGCAGGAGGCGACCGGCTTGCGCTGGCCCTCGACGTCGACCAGACACTGGCGGCAGGCGCCGGCCGGGGCGAGCAGCGGGTGGTCGCAGAAGCGCGGGATCGAGATGCCGATCTGCTCGGCGGCCCGGATGACGAGCGCGCCCTTCGGCGCCTCGACCTCGATGCCGTCGATCGTGAGCTTGACCGTCTCGACCTTGGGAACCACGTCGGTCATATCAGTGCGCTCCTACCAGCTCACCGTGGAACATCGGTGCCTTGCGACCCTCGATGTAGTCCAGGTAGTCCTGCTTGAAGTACTTGATCGAGGACGTCACCGGGCTGGTCGCGCCGTCGCCGAGCGCGCAGAACGAGCGGCCCAGCAGGTTGTCGCAGGCGTCCAGCAGGGTGTCGAGGTCCTGGTGGGTGCCCTGGCCGGCCAGGATGCGGTGCAGGATGCGGACCATCCAGTAGTTGCCCTCGCGGCAGGGCGTGCACTTGCCGCAGGACTCGTGGTGGTAGAACGCGATCCAGCGGTATGTCGCGTAGACGATGTCGTCCTGGTCGGAGAACACCTGCACGGCGGTGGTGCCGAGCATCGTGCCGACGCTCATCATGCCCTCGAAGTCCATCGGCGTGTCGAGGTGCTCGTCGGTGAGCATCGGCGTCGAGGAGCCGCCCGGCGTCCAGAACTTCAGCGAGTGGCCGGGCTGCATGCCACCGGCCAGGTCGATGAGCTGCCGCAGCGTGACGCCGAGGCCGCACTCGAACTGGCCGGGGTGGTTGACCCGGCCCGAGATCGAGTAGATCTTCGGGCCCGGGGACTTCTCGGTGCCCATGCTGCGGAACCACGCCGAGCCACCGAGCACGATGTACGGCACGCTGGCGATCGTCTCCACGTTGTTCACGACCGTCGGGGACGCGTAGAGGCCGTGGGTCGCCGGGAACGGTGGACGCAGCCGGGGCTGGCCGCGGTAGCCCTCCAGCGAGTCCAGCAGCGCCGTCTCCTCGCCGCAGATGTAGGCCCCGGCGCCACTGTGGACGACGAGGTCGAGCGAGAAACCGCTGCCGAGGATGTTCGCGCCGAGGTAGCCCTTGGCGTAGGCCTGCTCGACCGCCGCCCGCAGCCGCCGGGCCGCGTGGACCGCCTCGCCGCGGATGTAGATGGCGGCGAAGTTGGCCCGGATCGCGTAGGAGGCGATGATGACGCCCTCGACCAGCGCGTGCGGGTCGGCCATCATCAGCGGCAGGTCCTTGCAGGTGCCCGGCTCGCCCTCGTCGGCGTTGACCACGAGGTAGTGCGGCTTGCCGTCGTTCTGCGGGATGAAGCCCCACTTCATGCCGGTCGGGAAGCCGGCGCCGCCGCGGCCGCGCAGACCGGAGTCCTTGACCAGCTGGATCAGGTCGTCCGGGTGGGCCTTCAGCGCCTTGCGCAGTGCGGTGTAGCCGTCGAGCCGCTCGTAGACCCCGATCTTCCAGGCGTCCGGCGAGAGCCAGCGCTTGGTGAGCACCGGAGTGAGGGTGTTGAGGGACTCCCGCGAGGGCTGGTAGTCGTCGAGGCCCATCAGGCCTTCGCCTCCTTCTGCGGCAGCGGCCCATCGCCGGCCGGCTTCCCGTCCGACGCCGCCTTCGGCGCGGATGGGGGCGGGGCGTCGTTCTTCTTGGCCGCGTCTTCTTTCTTGGCGATGGGCGTCTCGGGGTCGAAGCCCGGCACCGAGATGGCGAAGCGCTCGGCCAGGCGGTTGCCCGCCAGCGTCGGCGCCCCGGCCGGCCCGTCGGCGATGACGTCGTCGCCGCGGTCGTCGGCGAAGCCGGCCAGCTGCACCGCCATCTCCTTGAGCGTGCAGAGGCGGGTGCCGCGGCTGGGCTGCGGGCGCTCGCCGGCCTGCAGCTGCTTGACCAGCTTCAGCGCGGTGTCGTCGTTGACCTGGTCGAAGAACTCGTAGTTGACGGTCATCACCGGCGCGTAGTCACAGGCCGCGAGGCACTCGGCGTGCTCCAGGGTGATCTTGCCGTCGGCGGTGGTCTCGTCGTGGCCGACCCCGAGGTACTCGCTCAGGGCCTCATACGCTTTGTCCCCGCCCAGCACGCCGCACATCGTGTTGGTGCAGACGCTGACCAGCCAGTCGCCGGTCGGCTTGCGCTTGTACATGGTGTAGAACGTCGCGACCGCGCCGACCTGGGCCTTCGTGATCCCGAGGACCTCGGCGCAGAACGCGACGCCGTCCGGGGAGACGAAGCCCTCCTCCGACTGCACCAGGTGCAGCAGGGGCAGCAGCGCCGAGCGCGAGCGGCCCTCGGGGTAGCGCGCGATGATCTGACGCGCGCGCTCGCGCGTGAGCTCACTGAACACCATTAACGATCACACCCACCCATGACGGGGTCGAGCGAGGCGCCGCCGACGATGACGTCGGCCAGCAGGCCGCCCTCCGCCATCGCCGGGATCGCCTGCAGGTTGACGAAGCTGGGCTCGCGGTAGTGCACCCGGAACGGGCGCGTGCCGCCGTCGGAGATCGCGTGCACGCCGAGCTCGCCGCGGGGCGCCTCGATCGGCACGTACACCTGGCCGGGCGGGACCCGGAAGCCCTCGGTCACCAGCTTGAAGTGGTGGATCAGGGCCTCCATCGACTGGCCCATGATCTTCGCGACGTGCTCCAGGGAGTTGCCGAGGCCGTCGGCGCCGATCGCGAGCTGCGACGGCCACGAGATCTTCTTGTCGGCGATCATGATCGGGCCGGGCTCCAGCCGGTCCATCGCCTGCTGGACGATCCGCAGCGACTGGCGCATCTCGTTGAGCCGGACCTTGTAGCGGCCCCACGCGTCGGCCGTCGTCTCGGTCGGGACCTCGAAGTCGTAGGTCTCGTAGCCGGCGTAGGGCTGCTGCTTGCGGATGTCCCAGCCGAGGCCGGCCGAGCGCAGCACCGGCCCGGTGATGCCGAGCGCCACGCAGCCGGTCACGTCCAGCACGGCGACGCCCTGCGTCCGCTCCCGCCAGATCGTGTTGCCCGACAGCAGGTCCTCGTACATGTCGATGCGGTCCGGCATCCAGCCGAGCATCTCGCGGATCTTGACGACGGCCTCGTCGTTCAGGTCCTGGGCCAGGCCGCCCGGGCGGATGTAGGCGTGGTTCATCCGCAGGCCGGAGACGAGCTCGAAGATGTCGAGGATGTATTCACGCTCGCGGAAGCCGTAGATCATCATCGACAGTGCGCCGAGCTCCATGCCGGTCGTGGCGAGCCAGACCAGGTGCGAGGAGATCCGGTTGAGCTCCATCATGAGGACGCGGATCGTCTTGGCCCGCTGGGTGATCTGGTCCTCGATGCCGAGCAGCTTCTCGACCGCCAGGCAGTAGCCGGTCTCGTTGAACATCGGCGCGAGGTAGTCCATGCGGGTCACGAACGTGGTGCCCTGGGTCCAGTTGCGGAACTCCAGATTTTTTTCGATGCCCGTGTGGAGGTACCCGATGACGGTGCGCGCCTCCGTGACGGTTTCGCCCTCGAGCTCCAGCACCAGCCGCAGCACGCCGTGCGTGGACGGGTGCTGGGGGCCCATGTTGACGACGATGCGCTCTTCGGAGCCGGCCTCGTTGACGACCGAGTCCCAGTCCCCGCCGGTGACGGTGAAGACCTTGCCCTCGGTGGTTTCGCGGGCGGCGGCGTAGTCGGTGCTCACAGGTAACTCCTCCGCTGGTCCGGCGGCGGGATCTCCGCACCCTTGTACTCGACCGGCACGCCGCCGAGCGGGTAGTCCTTCCGCTGCGGGAAGCCCTCCCAGTCGTCCGGCATCAGGATCCGGGTCAGGTTGGGGTGGCCGTCGAAGACGATGCCGAACATGTCGTAGGTCTCCCGCTCCTGCCAGTCGGCGGTCGGGTAGATCTGGGTGACGCTCGGCAGGTGCGGGTCCTCCGCGGTGACGGCCGCCTCGAGGCGGATCCGCCGGCGGAACGTCATCGAGGTCAGGTGATAGACCGCGTGCAGGCGGCGGCCGTCCTGGCCCAGGTAGTCGACGCCGGAGACCGACGAGCACAGCTCGAAGCGCAGTGCGGGGTCGTCGCGCAGCGACTGGGCCACCTCGGCGATGCGCTCCGGCACGATGTGCAGCGTCAGCTCACCGCGGTCGACGACGATCCGCTCGATCGCGTCGTGGAAGCCCGGGTAGGCCTCCTCCAGCGCGTCGACGACCTCGTCGAAGTCGCCGCCGTAGGGCCGCGGCGAGTCGAGCTCGACGGCGCGGCGGCGGCGCAGGCCACCGAAGCCCGACGTGTCGCCACTGCCCTGGACGCCGAACATGCCGCGGCCCGCCGCCGTCGACGGCGGCGTCTGCGCGGTGGCGCCGAGCTGGGCGCCGACCGGCTCTACATTCGCCTCAGTCACTTGCTACCACCCTTGGGGTCGGCCAGGAGGCTGGCCCGCTCTTCCATCCACTTCTGGATGCGCAGCTGCTCCTCGTTGCCCTGGGCCACGGCCTTGGTCCACTCGGCCCGCTTGGCCTTGTCGAAGCGGTAGCTCGACGGCATCGCGCCCGGTGCCACCACCGGCGCGCCCTCGCGCTCGACCCGGGCCTCGATCATGCGGCGGCGCCGGTCACCCAGCGGCTCGGCCATGACCTTGTCGTGCAGGCGCAGGATGGCGTCGATGAGCATCTCCGGCCGCGGCGGGCAGCCCGGCAGGTACATGTCCACGGGCACGACGTGGTCGACGCCCTGGACGATCGCGTAGTTGTTGAACATGCCGCCGCTGGAGGCGCAGACGCCCATGGAGAGCACCCATTTGGGCTCCGGCATCTGGTCGTAGATCTGGCGCAGGACCGGGGCCATCTTCTGGCTCACCCGGCCGGCCACGATCATCAGGTCAGCCTGGCGGGGGCTGGCCCGGAAGACCTCCATGCCGAAGCGGGCCAGGTCGTAGCGGGCGGCGCCGGTCGCCATCATCTCGATGGCGCAGCAGGCCAGACCGAAGGTGGCCGGCCAGAAGCTCGCCTTGCGTGACCAGTTGACCAGCTTCTCGACGGTCGTCAGCAGGACGCCGGTCGGAACCTTTTCCTCGATGCCCATGGCTCAGTCCCAATCCAGCCCGCCGCGCCGCCAGACGTAGGCGAAGGCGACGAACACGGTGACGATGAACAGCACCATCTCCACGAACCCGAACAGGCCGAGCGCGTCGAAGTTCACGGCCCAGGGGTACAGGAAGATGATCTCGATGTCGAAGACGATGAAGAGCATCGCGGTCAGGTAGAACTTGACCGGGAAGCGGCCACCGCCGACGGGCTGCGGGGTCGGCTCGATGCCGCACTCGTAGGCGTCCAGCTTCGCGCGGTTGAACCGGCGCGGCCCGACGAAGGGCGCGACGGCGACCGAGAAGAACGCGAAGAGGAAGGCGAGGGCGAAGAGCCCGAGAATTGGTACGTACGGCGCGAGCGACATCGTGCTGCTCCGTCCTTTCGGCGAGCCCGCGGGGCGTAGCCCTGGGGACCACTCAAGCTGTATGCGGTTTAACACTATTCGGTGATGGCTGGACGACTTCGTCCGGGGCACCCCAAATGTGGCCTTGGCCAGCATGTTTGGGGTGTGGATCTCTGGGTAGGGCAACGTGCCTTGTCGCGTCTTGCACAGGTTTTGCTCAGGCTGCAGGGGCCAGCCGGGTCATTGCGTTGATCACGCGGTCCATCGCGTCTCCACCTCGCGGGTCCGTGAGGTTGGCGAGGAGCTTCAGCACGAACCGCATGAGGGTCGGGTGGGGCATGCCGTGCTTGGTGGCGATCCGCATGACCTGCGGATTGCCGATGAGCTTCACGAACACGTTCCCGAGCCGGTAATACCCGCCGTAGCGGGCCTTGAGCTCGGTCGGGTAGTTGGCGAGCACGCGCTCCCGCGCGGTGCCCTGCGGGCGGGCCAGCGCCTGGATGGCGATCTCCGCCGCCAGCTCGCCGGACTCCATGGCGTAGGCGATCCCCTCGCCGTTGAAGGGGTTGACCATGCCGCCGGTGTCGCCGACCAGGAGCACGCCCCGGGTGTAATGCGGCACCCGGTTGAACCCCATCGGCAGCGCCGCCCCCGACGACTTGCCGTCGGCGTTGGCCGGGTCGTTGAGGCCCCACTCGGCCGGCGTGTTGTCCAGCCAGTCCGACAGCAGCGTCCGGTAGTTGGTCTTGCCGAACGCGGAGCTGCTGTTGAGCACGCCCAGGCCGACGTTGACCCGGCCGTCGCCGAGACCGAAGATCCAGCCGTAGCCCGGCAGCAGCTTGTCGCCGGACTCGCGGCTGCGCAGCTCCAGCCAGGACTCGAGGTAGTCGTCGTCGTGACGCGACGGGCTGCGGAAGTATTGCCGCACCGCCACGCCCATCGGCCGGTCGTCGCGCTTGGCGATGCCCAGCGCGAGCGCGAGCCGACCGGACACGCCGTCGGCCGCGATGACCAGGGGCGCCCGGTATTCCCGCGGCTCCTTGTCCGGCCCGACGGCGGTCACGCCGACGACCCGCCCGGTGCGGTCGAGCACGGGCCCGGTGACGTTGGTCCCGACCCGCAGCTCGGCGCCGGCGTCGGTCGCGGCGGTCGCCAGCATGTGGTCGAAGTCCATGCGGGTGCGGGTGAGGCCGTAGTCGGGGAAGCTCGCGAGCTCGGGCCAGTCCAGCTCCAGGCGCACGCCCCCACCGATGACGCGCAGGCCGCGGTTGCGCAGCCAGCCCTTCTCCTCGGTGGTGTCGATGCCCATGTTGATCAGCTGCTTGACCGCGCGCGGCGTGAGCCCGTCGCCACACACCTTCTCGCGCGGGAACTCGGTCTTCTCCAGCAGCAGAACCTTGAGCCCGTGCCGGGCGAGGTGGAACGCCGCGGACGATCCGCCCGGCCCGGCGCCGACGACGATGACATCCGCGTCATTCCCGATGTCGATCACAGCCGTCACACCTCCTACCCGTTCAGTTTCGCGCTCAGTTCGTGTTACTTCGCGGTCACTTCCGCGTTCGTGAAAGTCTTCACAAAGTCGTCCGTGGAGCAGTCTAGAACCGTGAAGTGCACCGCTGTCGGTAAGGTGACCCTAATTTTTCACCCGTCCGGGCTGACCCTCGACCACATGACCCGACGCACGATTCGTGTCCCACTGCCCTAGCTTGTACGTCAACAGCCGGTGGCCGCACGGTGATTCGCAGTAACCATTTAGTTCTGGCGCCAACACATGGTTAAGGATATTGTTAACCTCCGGCCGTGGAATGGAGATCCTGCTGACCGATCGGGTTGAAGAGTTCCTTGATGCGCTCTACACCGTTGATCGCGACTCGCACCGCCTGGTCAACCAGGCGATCCTCGTGCTGGAGCGCAACGGCCCGAGCGAAGGTCGGCCCCCTGGTCGACAGCATCACTGCCTCGCGACTGAGCAACATGAAGGAGTTGCGGCCGCCATCGCGTGGACGCAGCGAGATCAGGATTCTGTTCGCCTTTGACCCGTGGCGCTCCGTCAGCAGCGCGGCGAGCACGGTGGAGTCATTGATCCTGCTGATTGCCGGAGACAAGGCGGGTCGGTGGAGCGGTTGGTATACGGGCGCCATCACGGAGGCGGAGCAGTTGTACGCCACATACTTGAAGGAGCGCGAGATGGAGATCGGCGATGACTGACGTCAAGCGGTGGCGGGACACCGGTCACCTGGAGCGGGCCGTTGAGACCGCCGGTGGCCAGGAGGCGTTCGACGGCGCCGTCGGGAAGATGCTCGAGGAGGCCCGCGGCTGGCGGCTCTCGGAGCTTCGCAAGCGGCGGGAGATGACGCAGGAGCAGGTGGCGGCCCGGATGGGCGTCTCGGTGGCGAGGGTGTCGCAGATCGAGGCGGGCAGCGTTTCCACGCAGGAGGTGCTCGCCCGCTACATCGAGGCGCTCGGCGGCACCCTGAAACTGATTGCCGACTTCGGCGACGAGCAGCTCAAGGTGGCGTAGGCCGCGAACAGTGACCGCGGCCGCGCCAACGAGGCGCGGCCGGATGCACGCATCGCGGCCCGTGACCTCAGCCACTCACGGCCGATCAAATACGGAAGCCGCGGTGGAGGGCTACGACGCCGCCGGTGAGGTTGCGCCAGGCGACCTTGCGCCAGCCGGTTTCGGCGATCTTCGCGGCCAGGCCCTCCTGGTTGGGCCAGGCGCGGATGGACTCGGCGAGGTAGACGTAGGCGTCCGGGTTGCTCGACACGCGCTTGGCGATCGGCGGGATCGCGCCCACCAGGTAGCCCTGGTAGACGGCGCGGAACGGGCGCCAGGTGGGGGTGGAGAACTCGCAGATCACGAGGCGGCCCCCCGGCTTTGTGACGCGCGCCATCTCGGTCAGGGCGGCGGTGGTGTCGGCGATGTTGCGCAGGGCGAAGGAGATGGTCACCGCGTCGAACGTCGCGTCCGCGAACGGCAGGTGCAGGGCGTCGGCGGCGAGGAGCGGGACCTCGGGGCGCTTGGCCCGGCCGGCCTGCAGCATGCCGACCGAGATGTCGGCGCCGACCGCGTGCGCGCCCGAGCGGGCCAGCTCCAGCGTCGACACACCGGTGCCGGCGCCGAGGTCCAGCACCCGCTCGCCGGGCTTCAGGTCGAGGGCCAGGCGGGTCTCCTTGCGCCACACCCGGTCGCGACCGCCGGAGATGACGGTGTTGGTCAGGTCGTAGCGCTTGGCCACGCCGTCGAACATGGCCGCGACCTCGTGCGGCTCCTTGTCCAGGTTCGCGCGCGTCATGCCGCCTCCTCGTTCCGCTCGGCAGTGGCATGCCGATGACCGTTCCTTGCGCCCAGCCGGGCACGATGGCGCTTCGCGGCGATCGACCCGGGCCGGGCGTCGCCGCGCTCCGGACCGGTCGTCATGAGTTCGAGCTCACCGGGGTCAGGGGCAGGGTGCGGCCCGTGCCGCCGCCCGGGATGGCGATCGAGGAGAAGTGCGACTGGACGCGGTCGTCGGTCGGGTCGTCGGCCGCGGTCCGGTGGACCTTCAGGTGGCGGTACTGCGTGTCACGCTGCGCCGGGATGCGGTCGGCGCCGCGGATGATCTCGATCAGCTCGGTGAGGCGGGAGCGGTGGCGGGCGCCGGCGGAGGAGATGACGTTCTCCTCCAGCATGATCGAACCCAGGTCGTCGACGCCCAGGTGCAGTGAGACCTGGCCGACGTCCTTGCCCGTCGTCAGCCAGGACGACTGCAGGTGCGCGATGTTGTCGAAGAACAGCCGGGCGACCGCGACCAGCCGCAGGTATTCCAGGCTGGTGGCCTGCGTGCGGCCCTTGAGGTGGTTGTTCTCCGGCTGGTAGGTCCACGGGATGAAGGAGCGGAAGCCGCCGACCGTGCCGGCGAGGTCGGCCTCGACCGAGTAGCCGTTGGCGACCGCCTTGTCCTGCACGTCGCGGATCAGCCGCAGGTGCTCGATGCGCTCGGCGTTGGTCTCGCCGGTGCCCATCATCATCGTCGCGGTCGAGGAGATGCCGAGCCGGTGCGCGACCGTCATGACCTCGAGCCAGCGGGCGCCGGACTCCTTGAGCGGGGCGATCGCCTGGCGCGGGCGGTCGGGCAGCATCTCGGCCCCGGCGCCGGCGATCGAGGCGAGGCCCGCGGCCTTGATGCGGGTGATCGCCTCCTCGATCGTCACGCCGGAGACCTTGGCCATGTGCAGCACCTCGGACGGGCCGATCGAGTGGATGACCAGGCCGGGGTAGTTGTCGCGGACGGCCGAGAAGAGCTCTTCGTAATACTCCACGCCGTAGTCCGGGTGGTGGCCGCCCTGCAGCATCACCTGGGTCGCGCCGAGGTCGGCCGCCTCCGCGCAGCGGCGCAGGATCTCCTCGGTGCCGTGGGTCCAGCCCTCGGCGTGCTTCGGCGCCCGGTAGAAGGCGCAGAACTTGCAGGCCGTGACGCACACGTTGGTGTAGTTGATGTTGCGGTCGATGATGTAGGTGACGATGTTGTCCGGGTAGCGGCGGCGGCGCACGGTGTCGGCGGCCTCGCCCAGCGCGTGGAACGGCGCTTCCGTGTAAAGCAGCAGCGCCTCGTCGGGCGTGATCCGCCCGCCGTCGGCCGCACGCCGCAGAATCTCGCTGATCACCGGAGCAGTCACACCCCAGAGCCTACCCAGGCCCGGCTGCGGATGAAGAGGCCGTGCCTAGGATCACGAGCGTGACTGACATGCGCTACCGGCGCCTCGGGCGCTCGGGCCTCACCGTCTCCGTGGTCGGCATCGGCTGCAACCAGTTCGGCCGGATCGACGCCACCGCGAGCCAGGCGGTCGTCGACGCCGCCCTCAACCTCGGTGTCACGCTGTTCGACACCGCCGACATCTACGGCGCCACGCCCGGCTCGTCCGAGGAGGCGCTCGGCGCGGCCCTCGGTAAGCACCGCGACGAGGTCGTCGTCGCCACCAAGTTCGGTATGGACGCCCGCGGCCTGCACGGCACCGACTGGGGCGCCCGGGGCAGCCGCCGCTACATCGTCCGGGCCGCCGAATCCTCCCTGCGCCGCCTCGGCACCGACTACATCGACCTCTACCAGCTGCACCAGCCGGACCCGGCCACGCCGATCGAGGAGACCCTGGCCGCCCTGGACGACCTGGTGCGGTCGGGCAAGGTGCGGTACATCGGACACTCGAACTTCAAAGGCTGGCAGGCCGCGGACGCCGCCTGGGTCGCGCAGACGCGCCACCTGACCCCGTTCGTGAGCGCGCAGAACCGCTACTCGCTGCTCAACCGGGAGGTCGAGACCGATCTCGTCCCGGCCCTGGAGCACTTCGGCCTGGGCCTGCTGCCGTTCTTCCCGCTCGAGATGGGGCTGCTGACCGGCAAGTACCGCCGGGGTGACGCCCCGCCCGCGGACACCCGGCTGGCCCGGGAGGGGATGGAGCGCGTCCTCGCCGACGCACCCTGGGACCGCATCGAACGGCTGCAGGGGTACGCGACCGAGCGCGGACTCACCCCGCTGACGGTCGCGATCGGGGGCTTGGCCGCGAAGCCGACGGTGGCCAGCGTGATCGCCGGAGCCACCAAGCCGGAGCAGGTCGCGGCCAACGTCGCCGCGGCGGGCTGGGAACCCACCGCGGACGACCTGGCCGAACTAGCGCAGCTTTAGGCTTCCGACGACGTCGGTCGGCGTCGCGTTCTTGGTCCCGCCCTTCTTCTCCCGGCTCAGGCCGAAGTCCGGGGTCAGGCCCTTGATGTAGAACCGGCCGCTCCCGGAGTCGGTGACCGCGACGGAGCGGTAGCTGGCCGTGCTCGCGGTGCTGTCGGAGATCATCCAGAGCTGATAGGAACCCTCGGGCTTCCGCAGCCCGTTGAGCACGGCCACGCCGGCGTCGTGGGACGGAGAGACGACCATGGTGACGATGCCGCCCTCCATCTGCTTGGTGACCAGCTGGGCGTCGGCGGCCGCGAGCACGGCGTCGATGCTGGCACTCTGCGCGAACTGCTGCTGCGTGATCGCGTAGGTGCCGGCACTCGCCGCCCCCGCGAAGATCACGGAGGCCGCGGCCCCGACGATCCAGGTCTTCATCAGGCTCCGCCGGACCGGCCGGCTCGAGGTGGCGCCCGCCTTCGGGCGCTCCTGCGGGGTGCTGTGGATCCGGTACAGCACCGCGTCGCGCATCCGCGGCGGTGCCGGCTCGGCCACCGGCTGGGCCAGCCAGGTCGCGGTCTCCCGCAGCTCGGCCACCTCGGCCGTGCACGACTCGCAGTCGCGCAGGTGCCGCTCGAACGCGGCCCGTTCGATGTCGTCGACCGCGTCGAGCGCGTAGGCGCCGACGAGGGCGTGAATGTCCACGGTCGCGGCCATCAGATGCTCACCCCCAGGCAGTCGCGCATGCGGATGAGCCCGTCGCGCATGCGGGTCTTGACCGTCGGCAACGGCGTGCGCAGGAGGTCGGCGACCTCCCGGTAGCTGTGACCGCCGTAATACGCCAGCTTGATCGCCTCGCGCTGGATCTCGGTCAGGGTGTCGAGGCAGCGGCGGACCTGCTGCTGCTCGATGTGCGCGGTCGCGGCCTCGACCACGTCGTCGTAGGGGGTCTCGGCCCCGGCCGCGGCGGCCCGCCGGACCCGCTCGACACCGGCCTGCTCGGAGCGGACCCGGTCGACGGCCCGGCGGTGGGCGATGGTGAAGATCCAGGAGGTCGCCGACCCGCGGGTGGCGTCGAAGCGGCCGGCCGTGCGCCAGACCTCGACCATCACCTCCTGCGCGACCTCCTCGGCCTGGGCCGGGTCCCGCAGGATTCGCCGGATCAGGCCGAACACCCGCGCCGACACCTGGTCGTAGAGCGCGGCGAAGGCCCGCTCGTCGCCCCGGGCCACCGCGGTCAGCAGCTGGCCGGCGTCCGGCGGCTGCACCTGGGGTGGCGGCAGCGCGACGAGCCGCTGCGTTGGCAGCTCCTGTTCCGGTCTCATGTCGCTCATTCGGAGCGGCCCCCATTCCGGATGGGTCCGGCCTCGCCTGTGACACGCGTCATGCGTCGAAGTCAACCACCACACGGTCCGTGATCGGCATTGACTGACAAGTAAGTACATAGCCGGCGGCCAATTCGTCGGGCTCCAGCGCGAAATTGCGGGCCATCTCCACCCGGCCCTCGACGACCTTGGCCCGGCAGGTCGAGCAGACGCCGCCCTTGCACGCGTACGGCAGCTCCGGCCGGGCCCGCAGCGCCGCGTCCAGCACCCGCTCGTCGTGGGCCATCGTGAACGTCGTCGCCCGCCCGTCGAGCACGATGGCGACCTCGGCCTGGTCACCGGGGTCGGCCTGCGCGGCCGGGCGGGCCACCGGCGGACTGTCGTCCACATGAAACAGCTCCGTGTGTACTGCCTGATCCGCGACCCCCCGCCCGGAGAGCGCGATCTTCGCGTCCAGCACCATGCCGTGCGGCCCGCAGAGGAACCACTCGTCGACCGCCCCGGCCGGCAGGAGCGCGTCGAGGATGGCGCCGATGCGGGCCTCGTCGAGGCGCCCGGACAGCAGCGCCGACTCCTGCTGCTCCCGCGACAGGACGTGCATCACGTGCAGCCGTTCGCGATAGCGGTCCTTGAGGTCGGCCAGCTCCTCGGCGAACATCACGGACACGGCCGCGCGGTTGCCGTACACCAGCGAGACCTTGCTCTTGGACTCGAGCTCCAGCGCGGTGGCGGCCAGCGACAGCACCGGCGTGATCCCGGACCCGGCGGCGATGGCCGCGTAGTGCCGCTCCCGGCCGGGGTCGAACGCGGTCGTGAAGTGCCCGAGCGGTGGCAGGACGTCGACCTCGTCGCCCGGTGCCAGCCCGGACAGCGCGTAGGTCGAGAACAGGCCGCCGACGACCCGCTTGATGCCGATCCGGAGCTCGCCGTCGGCACGCAGGCGGGACGGGGTCGAGCTGATCGAGTACGACCGCCGGATCTCTTCGCCGTTCTCGGAATGCCGCCGGACCGTCAGGTGCTGCCCGGCCTGGAAGGTGAACAGCTCCCGCAGTCCGGCCGGCACGTCGAAGGTCACCGCGACGGCGTCGTCGGTGAGCCGCTCCACGTCGACGACGGCGAGGCGGTGGAACTGCGGCCGCCGCTTCACCGGGCGGCGGATCTCGGAGACGGTCATATCGCCTTCACGCGCTCGAACGGTTCGCGGCAGGACCGGCACCGCCACAGCGCTTTGCAGGCCGTGGCGCCGAAGCGGGACAGTTCCTCGGTCTCCGGCGAGCCGCAGCGGGGGCAGCGCACGGTCAGGGTCAGCGTTGTTTTCCGGGTCGGTGGCGCGATCCCGGCGCGCTGAAGTTTGGCGTGGCCCGCCGGCGTGATCCAGTCGGTGGTCCACGGCTCGGCCAGGGTGGTGTCGACCCGCACGTCGTCGTAGCCGTCGGCGCGCAGGGCGGCGGTGATGTCGGCGCGGATGACGTCCATCGCCGGGCAGCCCGAGTAGGTCGGGGTGATCGTGACCGTCACGCGCCCGTCCCGCTCGGTCACGTCGCGGAGAATGCCGAGCTCTTCGATGGTGACGACGGGCAGCTCCGGGTCACGCACGGCGGCCGCCGTCGCGCGGGCGCTCACCACGTCGCTCCGGGGTGGGCGCGGTGCAGCACCTGCATTTCGGCGAGCAATTTTGAGAGCGCTTCCGTGTGTACTCCCCGGCGCCCGCCGTTCGGCGCCCAGCCGTCGGCGGGCACGCTCAGCGTCGCCTCCGCCAGCGTTGTGGTGATCTCCGCGAGCCACGGCGGGCGGAGGTCGGCTTCGTCGCCTTCGAACAGCTCGTGCGTGTAGGGCCACAGCGCATCGATCGCGGCCTGCATGCGCCGGTGCGACTCGTCGGTGCCGTCGCCGAGCCGCACGGTCCACAGGGCCGCGTGCTCGACGTGATACAGCGACTCCTTGCGCGCCTTGGCCCCGATCTCGGCCAGCCGCGGGTCGCCCCCGGCGGCCAGGCGCTCGTAGCGCAGCCGCTGATAGACGGCGAGGAACAGCAGCTTGCCGATCGTCACCGCGAAGTCGCCGTTGTCCAGCTCGACCAGCAGCGCGTTGCGAAACTCCCGGTCGTCGCGCAGATAGGCCAGGTCGTCCTCGGTCTTGTGCACTTGTTCGCCGGCGTACGTCAGGAAGAGCCGGGCCGCGCCGAGCTGGTCCAGCGCGATGTTGGCCAGCGCGATGTCCTCTTCCATCTCCGGCGCGCGCGAGCACCATTCGGCCAGCCGCTGCGCCGCGATGAGCGCGTCATCGCCAAGTTCCAACGCGGTGCTCATATGTGTTCCGCGCCTTCTGGAACGGCATAGAAAGTCGGGTGGCGGTACACCTTGTCGGCCGCCGGTGCGAAGAAGGCGTCCTTTTCATCGGGGCTGCTCGCGGTGATCGCGGTGGCCGGGACGACCCAGATCGACACCCCCTCCTGGCGGCGGGTGTAGACGTCGCGGGCGTTGCGCAGGGCCATCTCGGCGTCGGGGGCGTGCAGGGAGCCGACATGCGCGTGCGAGAGCCCGCGGCGCGGCCGCACGAACACTTCCCAGAGCGGTTCAGACATGGTTCTTCTCCGCATATGCTCGGGCCGCTTCCCTGACCCAGGCGCCATCTTCATAGGCCCGGCGGCGGTGCTCCATGCGCTGGCGGTTGCAGGGACCTTCGCCCTTGATCACGCGCATCAGCTCGTCGTAGTCGGGCTGGGTGTAGTCGTGCGCCTGGCGCTCCTCGTTCCACCGCAGGTCCGGGTCGGGCAGCTCGAGGTCGAGGACGCCGGCCTGCTGGACGCACATGTCCACGAACCGCTGCCGCAGCTCGTCGTTGGAGAACCGTTTGATCTTCCAGGCCATCGAGCGCTCCGAGTGGGTGGAGTCGCCGTCGGGCGGGCCGAACATCGCCAGCGACGGGTACCACCACCGGTTCACCGCGTCCTGGGCCATCGCCTTCTGCTCCGGGGTGCCGTGCGACAGCGTGTGCAGGATCTCGTAGCCCTGCCGCTGGTGGAACGACTCCTCTTTGCAGATGCGGATCATGGCCCGCGCGTAGGGCCCGTAGGAGCAGCGGCACAGCGGCACCTGGTTGACGATGGCCGCCCCGTCCACGAGCCAGCCGATGGCGCCGATGTCGGCCCAGGTCAGCGTCGGGTAGTTGAAGATCGAGCTGTACTTCTGCCGCCCGTCGACCAGCATCTCGACGAGCTCCTCACGGTCGACGCCGAGCGTCTCCGCGGCCGCGTAGAGATACAGCCCGTGCCCGGCCTCGTCCTGAACCTTGGCCAGCAGGATCGCCTTGCGCTTGAGCGTCGGCGCGCGGGAGATCCAGTTGCCCTCCGGCTGCATGCCGATGATCTCGGAGTGCGCGTGCTGGGCGATCTGCCGGATCAGCGTCTTGCGGTAGGCCTCCGGCATCCAGTCGCGCGGCTCGACCTTCTGGTCGGCCGCCACGATCGCGTCGAAGTGCTCCGCGGTGTCCTTCTCGCCGAGCGCCTGCTCAGCGCTGGTCCGCAGGTCCCGCTCGGCGCTGTCGACCTGCTCGAGCAGCGGGGCGAAGTCGTTGCCGTACACCCTCCCAGTGTTACAGCTGTCGACACATCCGGCAAGAAGGTGTCACAACCCGTCGAGCCAACTACCAGGGACTTTTGAGCGCGTCCTGGCTGCGGGTCCGGGGGTTGAACGAAAGACTGACCGGGTAATCGCCCACGCCGGGTGAACCTTCTGTTCGCTTACGTGGTGTTAACGCAGGGAACACCTGTTCATGACCGACGGTCGATGGAATCGCCTGTAACCGGCCGGAAGGGAGGGATCGCCACTGATGCGCAAGCGTGTCGGACTGACCGCGTTCGTGCTGCTCGTGGCCGCACTGCTGGTCGGCGTACCGTTCGTCTGGGGCAGCAACATGCTGGGCGCCAGCTCGGACGCCGCCGCGCCGGCCGCCCCGGCCGTCGAAAGCCCGGCCGCCAGCGAAGCCCCGACCCGCAAAGCCGCCCCGGCCGCCCCGACGGCTCCGACCCTCCCCGAGGCCCTCCTGCACTCGGCCCCGGTCACGGTCAACGCGACCGGCTTCTGGTCCTGGACCGTCCTGGACCGCCGCACCGGCACGACCGCCGGCTCCGACAACGCCGGCACGGCCCAGCGCACCGCCTCCATGATCAAGGCCTGGCTGGCCTCCGACTACCTGCGCCGCACCCCCAACCCCAGCAAATCGAACCTGTCCGAGCTCAGCCAGATGATCCGCAACAGCGACAACGACGCGGCATCGTACTTCTGGGGCCTGGACGGCAAGTCCGCGAGCATCACCAGGCTCATCCAGACGTGCGGCCTGACGGACTCGAAGGCGTACATCGACTGGGCGTCCACCCTGGTCTCCGCCCGCGACGCGGCGAGGATGGGAGCCTGCATCGGCGACGGCCGCGCGGCCGGCCCGAAATGGACCGACTGGCTGCTCAACGAGATGCGCAACGTCGCCAAGGACCAGAAGTTCGGCATCACCCCCGCCCTCCCCGCCACCGAACAGGCCGGCACCGCGGTGAAGAACGGCTGGATCGCCCGCAGCGACGGCAAATGGCACGTCAACTGCCTGGCCATCGGCACCGACTGGGTCCTGAGCGTCCTGACCGTCTACCCCGCCGCAAAGGGCCAGGGCTACGGGGAAGACATCTGCTCCAGCGTCACCCAACAGCTACAGGCCTGACCGGGCTCCGAGCATGTCGGCCGCGCTGAACGTCCGGACCTCGGGTTGGGCGGCCAGCGCCGGATCGGCCTCGCCACGGGACCAGAGCGCATAGATGAGCCCGGCCTGATCAGGAGCCGGCAGATGGGCGGCCCGGCGCTGCAGGTCGGAAAGGTCACGCTGCGTGAGCGGCTTCGCTTGCCATCGACACTCGCCGACGAGGACCGGCCGGCTCCCCGAAAGGCCGAGCACGTCGATCTCGACGATTTCGTCCTTCCACCAGCGGCCGATCACCGTGTCACCGGGCAGCGTGCCGGACGTCACCAATCGTTGAGCGTGATCACGGGCCCCGGCCTCGAACACCCGGGCCAGGTGCGTCTGCCAGCGCCCGGTGACGCGTTCCTGGACGGCCGCGCCCTGGCCGCCCTCAATCAGATCGGCGTCATCACGCAGCACAGCAAACCAGTAGGCGAGGTAGTCGTCGGCGATCTCATATAGCGGATCGGTCGAACCGCCCTCGCCAAGGGAGCGAACCGTCCTGACGTAACCGGCGCGCCGCAACCGATCGAGCGTGTAGTCAATCCTCTGCTGGGCCCGCCCGGCGATTCTGGACCGGCGCCGAGCACCGCCGGACATGGCCGTGAGCACACGCTCATACCCGCCGCGCCAGTCAAGGTCCTCGGAGAGGATGTCGGGCGCGTCGCGCAAGAGCAGGCCGCCGGGCGTGAAAGCCAGCTCCGTCAAGTTCTCTTCGGGCGACTTCAGGGCCGACCAGCGACGCAGATGCAGGGGATAGCCACCGCAGGCGGCATACGCCTGGACGAAGTCGGTCGGCGACAGATCCGGCAGGAACGCCCGCGCGTCGATGAACGGAAACGGGTCCATCCGTCGCTCGACGCCGGCTCGGCGGTGCAGGCCGCCCTGCGGACCCAGCATCTGTTCCATCACCGCGACCGCCGATCCGGAAAGCACCAGCAGCAGCCGTTGGTCCCGGATGTGGTTCTCCCAAACGGCGGAAACCGTGTCGGCGAAGTCGGCGTGCCCACCGGTCAGACGGGGCGCTTCGTCGAGAACCACCAATAGGGGTTCGGTGCGGGCCAGCCGAGCCGCGAACCGTAGAGCCGCTTCCCAGCTCGGGAAGGTCTCCGGGGCCAGGTCCGCGACCTCGTCGCCGAGTTGCTCACGGAGCGCTTCGGCAAACCGCCGGAGTTGCCGGTCGTCGGTGTCCTGCCGCGTCGCGGTGTAGTAAACCGAGCGCTTACCTTCGGCGAAGTGGGTCAGCAGATAGGTCTTGCCGACTCGCCGCCGTCCCCAGACAACGGCCAGCTCCGGCCGGCCGGACGTGACCCGAGCCCAGGCGGTGGTCAGCTCGGCCAACTCGGTCCGGCGGCCTATGACATCCACAAACTCACCGTACTACAAACAGTTTGTAGTACAAGCTGTTTGTAGTCCTATGAACAAGCTTCGCCTGGGCCGGGGCACTGGATCAGCCTTGGAAGAAGGCCGGGCCGCCGGGTGGCAGGGGCGGGACGGCGCCGCGCTCGGCGGCGCGGCGGGCGAACTCGCGCAGGCCCTCGACCTGGCGGGCGCCGAGGGAGAAGTCCAGTGCCCGGAAGTAGGTGGCGAGCGAGTCGGCGGAGAGGGACTCCCAGCGGGCCGCGGCCGCGGCGACCTCGTCGAGCTCGGTGAGGCACAGCTCCTTCGAGCGCAGGAACGCCTCGTGCACGTCCTTGACCAGGCCCGGGTGGGCGGCGGCGAAGTCGCGGCGGACGGCCCAGGCGGCGAAGACCATCGGCAGGCCGGTCCAGGTGCGCCAGGCCTGGCCGAGGTCGGTGACGTCCCAGGACTGCTGCGGGGCGTCGTGCATCGCGCGCAGGGCCACGTCGCCGATGATCACGGCGGCATCGGCCTCGTCCAGCATGCGGGCCAGGTCGGGTGGGCTGTTGAAGTACTGCGGGCGCACGCCGACGGCGGACTCCAGGTACATCTGGGCCAGCAGGACGCCGGTGCGGGACGTGGCGCCGAGCGCGACCCGGCGGCCGTCCAGCGACGTGAGCGGGGCCGTGGACACCAGGTTCACGGACAGGACCGGGCCGTCGCTGCCGACCGCGAGGTCGGGCAGCAGGAGGAGTTCGTCGGCGTGGCGGAGGTACTCCACCAGCGAGATCGGGCCGATGTCCAGGTCGCCGGCGACGAGGGCCGCGTTGAGCCGCTCCGGCGAGTCCTTGAACAAATCCACGTCGATCAGCGCGCCGGACCGCATCAGGCCCCAGTAGATGGGCAGGCAGTTCAGGAACTGGATGTGACCGACGCGGGGCCGTTGCAGTGCTGGCACACAACCCATCGTGCCCCACAGTCACGGCGCCACACGGGCGGGGCGGCCATTGTCACAGCGGATACCCTCGTGAGGTGCGCCGCCCTTTCGCCGTGCTCACACTGGTCGCCGCGCTCGCGACGACCGCCTGCTCCGCCTCGGAGGACCCGCCCGAGGTGGCGAGCAGCCACGTGCCCGCCGCGGCCGCCCCGTCGGAGTCGCCCCTCCCGGCGGAGTCACCCGCGAAGAGCGAGAGCGGGCCGCTGTTCACGCCGACGCAGCCGGTGTCGGTGAACGTCAAGGGGTTCTGGTCGTGGGCGTATTACGACCTGAAGACCGATCAGCTGTTCGGCTCCACGCCCTACACCACCAGCGACACCGCCTCGATGGCCAAGGCCTGGGTCGCGGCCGACTGGCTGCGCCGCCAGGGCGCCGCTAACAAGCAGCCCAGCAGCACCGCGTTGAACGAGCTCAGCCGGATGATCCGCGACTCCGAGACCGAGAACACGTTCAAGTATCACGTCGAGAACGGCAACCTGACCTCGATCAAGCGGATGATCACGACCTGCGGCCTGACCGAGACGAAGGGCACGCAGAACTCCTGGAGCCTGACCCAGATGTCGGCCCGTGACGTGGCCCGCCTGGCCAAGTGCATCGGCGATGGCCGCGCGGCCGGCCCGAAGTGGACCAACTGGCTGCTCAACGAGATGCGCAACGTCCGCGGGCCGGGCCGGTTCGGGCCGATCGAGGTCCTGCCGGCCGAGCTGCAGAAGTCGACCGCGATCAAGAACGGCTGGCTGGCCCGCGACGACGGGCAGTGGCACATCGCCTGCATGGCCCTTGGCGACGGCTGGAGCCTGAGCATCATGGCCCACTACCCGAGCTCGCTGGGGAAGGACTACGGGG
This sequence comes from Dactylosporangium sp. NPDC051541, assembly GCF_044454505.1. NCBI lineage: Bacteria > Bacillati > Actinomycetota > Actinomycetes > Micromonosporales > Micromonosporaceae > Dactylosporangium > Dactylosporangium sp. NPDC051541. The sequence continues at coordinate 107,625 of NZ_JBITDU010000020.1, read as the reverse complement.
TGAAGACGTGCCGGGAGGTGACGAAGCAACTGCTGACGCAGCATTGAGCAGGGGTACTGCGAACACGACCGCGGCCGCCACCCCCGCCACTCCGCAGCCGATGACGATGGCGCGCGGTTCGAAGTGGCCGATGAGCGCTCCGCCGGCCGCGTAGCCGATCAGGTTGGCCCCGTTGATGATCGCCCCGAAGCGGGCGTAGAACGCGCCCCGCACGGCCTCGGGGACGCGGCGGGCGGCGAGGACCCCGAGCACAGTGTTGTCGACCCCGTTCAGCGCGCCGCCGAGCAGCCACAGGAAGTACAACTGCCAAGGCTTTTGCACGAAACCAGAGCTCAGAACCACGATGGCGGTGCCCGTGAACACGGCCGCCAGGATCCGCGCGAGGCGGGCGTCGTCCCCGCGGATCGACGTGGCGAGCCAGGCCCCGGCCAGCATGCCGGCCAGCCAGGCCGCGTCGACCAGGCCGTATTCGGTGGCGCTGCCGCCGAGCGGCCCGCGGATGTAGAACACGGCGACGACCACGTTGATGTTGAGTGTGAGCACGAGCGCGGCCAGCAGCCCGATGGTCGTCATGAGCAGCCGATCGCCGCGGAGTCGCCCTTTTGGAGGGGTGCCGGCGGCGCCTTTGCGGTGGGTTCGGAACAGCAGGCCGGCCGCGACGACGGCCAGGTATGTGGCGGCGTCGATCAGCAGTGGCACCCGCAGCCCGAACCCGCCGACCAGTAGCCCGGCGAGGGCGGGGCCGGCGAGCGAGCCCAGGGTGTTGGCCGTATGCCCGATCGCCATGGCCCGGCCGAGCGCGGCCGGGCCGGCCATCTCCGGCAGTAGCGCGCTGAAGGTCGGCGCGGTGATCGCGAGGCCGGCGCCGAGCACCGCCACCAGCCCGATCAGGGTCCAGGTGCCGTTGGTGAACGCCATGGCGGCGCACGCGGCGGCCTGCACCAGTCCGGTCGCGGTGAGCAGCAGCCGGCTGTCGAGCCGGTCCACGATCCGGGCCGCGACCGCGACGAACACGACTTCGGGGAGGACGGCGGCGATGAACACGGCGGCGATCGCGCTCCCGCCGGCCCCGCGCTCCTGCAGGGCAAGGACGAGCGCGGTGGTCGCGAGGAGGTCCCCGAACAGCGATACGCCGCGGGCGCCGGCGAGGAGGTACACATCCCGGGGAGATGTGAAAGACATACTTCGAAAATAATCCTTCACATGTACTGTCGGCAAGCCCGTCGATTGCTACGCGGTCCTTATGCGCGGGGGAATGTCCGATATGTGACGTCCACCGCACGCGCCTCCGGGGGCGGGTTCGGGCGGCTGCGGCGCGCGTACGGCTCGAGCAGCGCCAGTACCCGCTCGTTGAGCTCCCGCAGCTCCTCAGCCGTGGCGACCAGGCGGACGCCGGCCGAAGCGGAGGCGAGATACCACTCGTAGGGCTCCGAGTCGCGCCGCGCCAGCCACTCCCGCGCCCGCGCCTCCTCGAGATCCAGGAACACCGTCGCCAGCTCCCGGTCGGCGGCCTGCTCGGCCGGCCCGCGCTCGGGCCCGGTGGCCACGTCGAGCCCGCGGTGCTGACTGCGCCACAGCCGCTCCCGCCCGTCGCCGCGGCTCGGCGCCTCCTCGATCATCCCGGCCTTGGCCAGGGCCCGCAGGTGATAGCTGGTCGCGCTCGGCGACAGCCCGCACACCTCCGCGAGCTCGGTCGCGGTGGCCGGCTCGCCGCTGAAGAGCCGGTCGAGCACCGCGATCCGCGCCGGATGCGACAGCGCCCGCATGGTCGCCGCGTCGCGAACCCGAGTCTGCCGCCGACTCTCGTCGATCAATGTGTACCCCTTCAGACGATCTCAGTACGTCTGACGTTTTGCTTAGAGTGCCTCCGTGCGAGTACGAGGGTATGCCGCCGCGACTCCCTGCTGGTCGGTGCTGACCAGCCCGGACCCGGCCACCGCGGCCGCGTTCTACTGCGACCTGTTCGGCTGGACGACGACCGAGGCCGAGGACGGCACCACGCTGTTCCTCCTGCGCGACCTGGTCGTGGCCGGTCTGATCCCGTCACCGGCCGACCGTTCGGCGTGGCTGACGTACATCGCCACCGACGACCTCGACGCCACCACGACCCAGGTCACAGCGGCCGGCGGCCAGGTCGTCCAACCCCCGACCGACGTGGCGACCCGCGGCCGCGCCGCCCTCTACACCGACCCGGCCGGCGCGGTCTTCGGCGCCTGGCAGAAAGTCCGCTTCGCCGGCGCCCAGGTCCACGACGAACCCGGCGCCATCTGCTGGAGCGAAACCGTCACCCGCGACGTCCCCGCCTCCGCCGCCTTCTACGGCCAGATCTTCGGCTGGGTCGACCAGGCCGGCACCGCCCCGGGCGTGACCATGGAGTACCACGAGTGGGTCTCCCACAACCGCGTGGTCGGCGGCCTGAGCATCATGGACGAGCGCTACCCGCCCAACACCCCGCACCACTGGCGCACGATCTTCTCGATCGACGACTGCACCGGCTTCATGGCCCGCGCCGCCGACCTCGGCGGCCGCGTCCTCGCCGGCCCGGTCGACGCCGGCATCGGCCAGGCCTGCCAGATCCTGGACCCCACCGGCGGCCCGATCCTGGCCATCGACGTGATCCCCGAACTGCGCCCCTGAGCGGCCGGGCCGCTAGAGACGGCGACGCAACAGCGCGCCGGTGTCGATCTCGATCGGGAACGGGCCGTCCGCGCTCAGCGTCTCACCGTCCTTCGCCACCGCGTGCTCGACGTAATGCTCGCCGTCGAGCCGGAGCAGCCGCAACGTGATGGAACCGGACCGCTCCGGCTCGACGAGCAGGTACCACTCGATTCCCGCCGCCGCGTAGAGCGCCATCTTCAAGACGCGGTCGGTGCCGGCATTTCCGGGCGAGACCACCTCACCGATCAGCTTCACGTCGGCCGCATCGGTGAAGGTGGCGTCGTCGACCGGAGTGACCGCCAGGTCAGGGATGAAGACTCTGCAGCTGGCCAGCCGGACATTTACGCCCTCGAAGACCCACAGGTCCGCCTCGTCCGCCGCGGACTCGAGCGAATTGGCGACCAGTCTGCGCACATGCTGATGCGTCGACGTCGGCGCCGGGTGCACGAGCAGACTCCCATCGAACAGTTCGATCCGAATCGGAGTCTCACCCAATGCGAAGTACTCGTCCTCGGTCCAGGGACCGGGGTGGGGAACCAAAGCCACATTCATGAGCGGATTCACCTCCGCATCTCAGTTTGGCCCATATGGCCCCACGGCGTCAATCTTAGTCTGCTCGGGAAACGCGGCAAATGCCGCTGCCCTGAAGCGTAAACCGCACAGCCCCGCAGCGGCCGTGTCCATGGCCGGTGCGGGGCCTTGCGGCGTTGCCCGGCACGCCGGCGGCGCCGATGCACCCCGGCCGACCCGATCGGGTGGCACCTGGTCCCTTGCGGATGGGTCGACTACGTTGGGTCGGTTGATTCGAGGGGGTCCCGATGGCGCAGCCGAGCCCGCCGTCCTTCGGTCTGGACGACTTCGGGCTCGACGACCGGATGCGGTTGTTCAGCTACGTCACGGCCGACAACCGGACGGCGTATCTGTGGGTCCTGCGGTCGCTCGACGCGGCCCGCTCCAGCTATCAGGTGGTCCTGCACACGTCCGAGGTGGCGGCCGCGATGGCGGGGCTGGCGGCGATCCATCCCGACTGTCCCGAGCCGGCCGGGCTGGAGCTGCCGCGGCTGCTCGACGCTCTGGTCGAGTGGGGTGTGCTGGACCGCGGGCAGGACGGCGCCCGCGCGGCGACACTGGCCGAGTATCGCAATCGGCATTCGGTGTATCAGTTCACCGAGGCCGGATACCGTGCGCACCGCGCGGTCGAGTCCGTGCTCGCGGCCGGCCTCGGTGACAGTTCGCTCTCCCGTCTGGTCTTCGCCGACCTCCTCGCCGACCTGAAGGCGCTCGCCACGGCGAACGCGAGCGGCGATGCCGAAGAGGTCTACCGCAAGCTCAGCCGGCTCGACCGGGCACTCGCGGACATCGCCGAGCGCGCGGCGCGGTTCTACCACATGCTGGGCGACCTCAGCCGCACGCCCGACGTGCGACCCGAGGCGTTCCTGGCGCACAAGGACGCGCTGCTGACGCACCTGCGTGATTTTCACGATGAGCTGCAGCGATACACGCCCCGACTGCGCGAAGCGGTCCTCGAGGTGGAGGCCACCGGCCTGGACCGCATGGTGGAGGCGGCCGCCGCGGCGGATGAGCGGCTGTTCGCGACGCCGGCCGAGCGGCTGGAGGACTGGCGACGCCGGTGGGCCGGTCTGCGTTCGTGGCTCGCGCCGGCGAACGACGGCGTGCCCAGCGAGGCCGACCGACTCTCCGGCGCGACGATGGCGGCGATCGGCAACGTCCTGGCCCTGCTGCGACGGGTCACCGAGGCCCGCCGGGGCGGTGTGAGCCGCGAGTCGCAACTGCGGCACCTCGCCGCATGGTTCACCGGGACCGGTTCCGTCGAGGTCGCCCATGCCTTGTTCGACGTGGTCTTCGGTCTCGGCGCACCACGCCACCTCGGGGTCACCCACGCCGATCCGGAGCTCATCCCGACCCGCCTGTCCTGGTGGGAGGCGCCGCCGGTCGAGCTGTCCCGCACGCTCGTGCAGTCCGGCCGGGCACCTGGGCAGGGCAACGGCCGACCGGCCCGGCTGGAACGGTCCCCCGGACAGCGTGACCGGCTGCGGGAGCGACAGCTCGCCGCGGAACGCCACAACACGGCGGCCGCCACGCGGCTGATCGAGGATCATGCTGACGGCGACTTGGACGCCGGTGTCGAGCTCGACGATCAGCAGCTGGCGGTGCTGCGGCGCCTGCTGGACGTGGCGCTCGCAGCCAGGGCGGGCGGGCGCGTCGACGCTCCCTTGGCGGCGGCGGCCTACGGGGTGCGGCTCACCCTCACGCCGACCCCGCACCGTTTCACCACCGTGGCGACGACAACAGGTCGCCTGCATCTGCACGGCTACGCGTTGAGCGTCACACCGGCGGAGCACACGGCGGCCGCGCTGGTGCCGGTCCCGTGAGGTTCGCCGCGGAGGTATCCGATCTCGATCTGGCCGACTACCAGCGTGCGGTGCGGCTGGTCCTGCGCCACCCCCTGATCACCGCCGCCTACCCCGACGAGCGGGCGCTGGTCCGCGTCCGGCGGTTCGCCGGGCAGTTGCGCCGTGATCTCGCGGAGGCGTTCGGCTACCGGCTGGAACTGCACGGCTCGACGGCCCGGCTGGTGCGGACCGCTGACCGGCTCGACCCCGACCGGCCGGCGGTCACCCGCACCGGCCGGCCGTTCGACCGCCGGCGGTACGCCTACCTGGCGCTGTGCCTCGCCGCGCTGGGCCGGGCCGGTATCCAGACCACGGTCGGTGAGCTCGCCGACGTCGTGTCCGCCGACGCCAACCGGATCGGCGGCCTAGGACTCGACCCGGACTCCGGCGCCGACCGTCGCGCGTTCGTCGACGCGGTGACCTGGCTGGAGGAGCGCGGGGTGCTCCGCCTGGCGGACGGCTCGAGCGCGTCCTGGGCCAGCGATCCCATGGCCGGAGAGGCCCTTTACGACATTGCCCGTGATGCGCTGGTCGCCATGTTCCACCCGCCTCGAGTGCTGCAGCACCTCGACAGCGTCACGGCCCTTCTGGAACGCTCGGCGGCCACCAGCGACAACGCCGAGCGGCGCGCGGCCGCGCAGGCCGCGCGCCGGGCCGTCATCGAGACGCCCGTCGTGTACTTCGGCGACGTCACCACCATGGTCGCGAACCATCTGCGCGGCACGGCGCTGCCCGCCGACCTGTACCGGCTGACCGGCTTGCGGGTCGAGCGGCGTGCGGAGGGTGTGCTGCTCACCGACACGCTCGGGTTCTCGGTGGAGCGGTTCCCGGGCACCGGGTCCGTGGCGCAGGCGGCGGTGCTGTTGACGGTCCAGCTCGCGGCGCGGGCACTCGACCCGGACGGCCGGCGGGTCAGGCGAATGCCGGCACCGGACCCGGGCGGGCAGCAGGCCGCACTCATCGCCGCCGTGGACGCCGCGCTACCGGCGGCGGTCGGCGGCGTACCGGGCGACATCAGCGACGCCCCGGCCAAACCGACGAGCGAGCCGGACATGGAGCCGAGCAGGCTGCCGTTCGTGACGGACAGTTTCCTGCGCGAGGCGGTGGCCGAGATCCTCCAGCGCTACGGGGCGGCCTTCGGCGCCGCCTGGCACGCCGACCCCGACCGACTGCGGACCGAGGCGGTCGAACTGCTGGCCAGATTCGGTGCGGTGACGCCCGTACCAGGCGGGGTACTGGTGCGGCCATTGGCCGGCCGGTACCGCGGAACGGTTGCTCAGATACGTCAACGGACCCTCTTCTAAGGAAGTCCCTGTGGCCCGCTTCTCCCCGACCCGCGCCGGGATCATCAACTTGTGGGACTACCGCGACGAGGAGTTCATTTTCGTCGACGGCTGGCTGGTGCTTCGCGGGCCCAACGGGTCGGGCAAGACCAAGGCCCTGGAGGTGTTGTTCCCGTTCGTGCTCGACGGCCGGATCGAGCCGCGGCGGCTCAACCCGTTCGCCGGCGAGGACCGCACGATGAAGTCCAATCTGCTGTACCGCGGGCAGGAGGGCGCGCACGCCTACGTCTGGATGGAGTTCGGCAATGGCTCCTCGTTCGTGACGATCGGCATCGGGCTGCGCGCGCACCGGCACAACGACCGGGTCACCCGATGGCACTTCGTTGCCGACGGCCGCGTCGGCGTGAACTTCTCGCTGCTGGACGCCGAGGACCGCCCGTTGTCCCGCAAGGACCTCGTCGAGCAGTTCGGCGCCGACGCGGTGCGGGACTCGACGGAGGAGTACCGCCAACTGGTCGACGCGAAGCTGTTCGGCCTCGGGTCGGCCCGGTTCGAGCAACTGCTCGACTTGGTGCTGACGTTGCGGAAGCCGCAGCTGGCGAAGGACCTCAACCCGGCGGAACTGTCGCGCACCCTGCAGCGGGGGCTGCGGCCCGTCGAGGACCATCTCCTCACCGAGGCCGCCCGGTCGTTCGACGACATGGAGGCGGTCGCCCGCACCCTGGAGGGCCTGGTCGCGGCCGACATTGCCACCTCGGCGTTCCTCGGCGTATACGCCACCTACCTGCGCACCCACGCCCGTGCCGCCGCCGACACGCTTACCGCACGGCGCGCCGACGCGGATCGGCGCACCGAAGAGGCGGCCCGGGCCGAGAACGCGGCCGCGGTGGCCGAGGACACGGCCCGGAGCGCGCACCTGGCACTGCAGGCGGCCGAGGCCGAGCCCGGAAGGTTGCGGGCGCACCTCGACCGGTTGAAGAGCTCCGCCGCGTACCGTTCCCACGAGCAGCTCGCCGACCTGGAACGGCACGTCGACGACTTGGTCGGCGCGGCCCGTGACGCCGAGGCGGCCGTGCGCGTCGAGGAGACCGCCGAGCAGCGCCGGCGCGGCGACCGGGAACGGGCCGAGGTCGCGGCGCGCGACGCCTTGGCGCAGGTGGCGAGGCTCGCCGACGAGGTCGCCGCCGACGCCCAGGTCGCCGGAGTCGACTGGGGCGACGGCGCCGCCGAGGCGGACGGGCTCCCGGCCCGGCTGGCGGCCCGGTCGACGGCCCGCCGCGACGACCTGCGCACTGTGCGCGACCACATGGCCAGGACCGCCCGGGCCGACGATGACCATGCGCGCGCCACCGAGGCCGACCGCGCCGCGAGCGCGGCGATGGACGACGCCGCGCTCGCCGAGAGCGCGGCCGCGGCCGCCGTGGAGACCGCGCACGCCGCCGTGGTCGAGGACCTGCACGCGTGGAGCGCGCGGTGGGCCGGGCCGCTCACGCGGCTGGGCGTGCCCGACCTGACGGACACGCTCGTCGACGCCATCGACGGTGCACCGCTCAAGGACGTGTTCGCCGAGGCGGTGGCCGCGCCGCTCGCCGCCCGCCGGGAAACCCTGGCCGCACTCGCCGCGGAGCGCGCCGCGGTCGAGTCGGAGCACGCCGACGCCACCGCCGAGCGCGCGCGGATCGCGGCCGAGCACGACGACGCCCCGCCTCCGTCCGCGACCCGCCCGGCCCAGCGCGACCGTCGCCCGGGCGCGCCGCTGTGGCGCCTGGTCCGTTTCGCCGATCACGTACCGGAGGCCGACGCGGCCGGCGTCGAGGCCGCACTGCACGCTGCGGGGTTGCTTGACGCCTGGCTGTACCCGTCCGCCGACGACACCGCCGGCGCGCTCAGCACCGGTGTCCAGGACGCCTACCTGAGCGCCGGCCGGCCGGTCGGCGGCCCGAGCCTGGCCGACGTGCTCGTCGCGGAGACACAGGACCTCGTTCCCGCCGCGACGATCGACGCGGTACTGGCATCGATCGCGCTCGGTGACCTGTCCACCCGCTCGGGCGTCGACACGGCCGGCCGATGGGCACAGGCGCACGGGACCGGCCTGCTGCGCAAGGACCGGTGTGAATACATCGGCGCCACCGCCCGCGCCGCCCGCCGCGCGCTCCGCCTCACCGACTGCGACCGCCGGCTCCGTGCGCTCGAATCGGACCTGGCCCGGCTCGACGAATCACGGACCGCGCTGCTCGCCGTCATCGATGAGGCCGACCGGGCGGGCAAGGCACTGCCGACGCTCGACCGGCTGCGGTCGACCCGCCGGGACCACGACCGGACCTCCGCCACGCTCGCCGTCCGCCGGGAAGCGGCCGTCGACGCCGCCGGGCGGCTCGACGCGGCCGTCGCCGTGCGGGCCGCGGCCGCGGCCGCGCTGCAGCGGACCGTTGCCGAGCGTTCCCTGCCGGTGGCACACCTCGACGCCGTGGCCGACGCGATCACCCGGTTCGAACGCGGCGGGCTACGGCTGGAGGCCGCGTACCAGGCGGCGGCCACCGCCGCCGAGCGGTCCGACGAAGCCCACGACCGGCACCAGGAGGCGGTCGAACGACTGGCGGGGGCACGGCGCGCGGCCACCGCCGCCGACCGGCGGCACGTGGAGAAAGACGAGGAGCTTCGCACTCTGCGCAGCGGCATCGGTGTCGAGGCACAACAGATTCTGGCCGACGTCGCCGCGGCCGGCGAGGACATCGCCGCCGCCGAGGCGGCCCTGGCCGCGGCCCGCGACGCCTACACCGAGGGCGTCCAGCAGCGCTCGGCCGCGCAGGCCCGGGTCGACCTCGGCCGCCAGGCCGTCGCCACCGCGCTGCGCGAAGCCCGGCAGGACGCGTCGCGGCTGCGACCGTATGCCCAGCCCGACCTCCTCGGCCTGATCCGTTGCCCGACCGGCCTGCTGTGGCCCGCCGTCGACACCACCGGAGACCAGCTCGACCCGGCCGTCGTCGCACTGCACGAGGCGGTGCTCGCCGCCACCCGTGAGCTGACCCCGACCGAGACCTCGCTCAAGCAGAGCGCCACCCGGCTCACCACGGCGCTCGCCGACCTTCAGGCGCAACTGCCGGCCGCCGGCCTCGATCACCGGCCGGAGTGGGACACCGACGAGGGCGTCATCGTCGTGCGGGTGGCCGACGAGCAGGGCCTCACCCCGGTCGCCCGCTTCGCCGAGCGCATCGCCGCCGACCGCCGGGATCAGGAGCAGCTGCTCACCGACGCCGAGCAGCGGGTCTTCGAGGACGCGTTGCTCGGGCAGCTCGCCGGTCAGATCCACCGGCGCACCATCGAGGCGCGCGACCTGGTCGCCGCGATGGATGCCCAGATGCGCGCCCGGCGGATGTCCTCCGGTCTCACCGTCGGTGTCGGCTGGCGGCTCTCCGACGACCTCGACGCCGAGCAGCGCGAGATCTGCAAGCTCCTGGAGCGGGACCCAGCCCGGCTCGGCCCGGCGCAGCTGACGTCGATGCGGCGACATTTCGCCAACCGGATCAAGGCCGCCCGGTCCGCCACGCCGGAGAAGCCCTACCGCGAGCTGCTGGCCGAGGTGCTCGACTACCGGCAGTGGCGACAGTTCGCGTTCACCCTGCACAGGCCGGGCGGGATCGCCGAACCGCTCACCCGCGCCCGGCACAGCCAGCTCTCCGGCGGCGAGCAGTCCGTCTCGCTCCACCTGCCGCTGTTCGCCGCCGCGAACGCCCTCTTCGGCTCGGCGCGGCCCGACGCGCCACGGCTGCTCGGTCTCGACGAGGCGTTCGCCGGGGTCGACGACAACGGCCGCGGCGAGCTGATGTCCCTGGCGAAGCAGTTCGATCTGGACCTGTTCATGACCGGCTACGACCTGTGGGCAACCCATCCGGCGGTGCGGGGCGCCGCGCACTACGACCTATCGCACTCCGCGGTCGACCACACGGTGTCGGCCGTGCTGCTGGTCTGGGACGGCGCGATGAACATCGCCGACTTCGACGGCACGCTGGCTCGCGCGCTCGGCTCGCCGGAGACCCGGCACGCGTCCGCCTTCGCCGTCGACGCGCTCCGTGACTGATCTTTGGGCCGAGCCCGGCTGGCGGCGCCTGCTCGAAGCGGCCCGGCGCAGCCTGGAACGCACCGGCGGGAGCCTCGCCGGCAGCGTGTCGATCACCGCCCCCACCGACGACGAACGGCTGGTCGTCATCGGTGTCACGGGTGTGTACCGCCCGACCGGCGGGGCCAGGCTCGCCGTGCGCCTCGCCGACCTCGACGCGCACCTGAGGGACGTCCGCGGCACCGGGCTCGCCTCGGTCCTCGGCCCATTGCGCGACCGCCCCGGGGAGCGCCGGGAGATCATCGACAGGCGCGCTGAGCTGCTGACGCTGGCGGCCACCAGCTGCCACGCCACGTCACCATGGTTCCAGGAATGGCTGGAAGCGATGCGTCGCGACGGGACGCTCACCCGGATCGCTCGCGGCGGCATCGACCTGGGAGCTGTCCTCACCGTCCTCGACGCGCTCCCCGCCGCCGAGGAGCCGATGCCGGCGTTCGCCGAACGGCTGCTCGGCGACACCAAGGCGCTGACCGACGGTCCGGTGCGCGGTCTGACGCTGCGCGCCCTCGCGGCCTGGCACCAGGTGCCCGTGCCGGCCGGCGCCGAGTCGGAGCGGGCGCTGTGGGACCTGGTCGGCGTCGTGCCTGACGACCTCGCCAGCCAGGTTCTGGTGCTCAACGTCCCGGCCGGCGGCGGCCTGCTCGGCTCGTGGCTCACCGAGGCGGCCACCGCCCGGGTGCCGATGCGAGTGACCTTGCACCAGCTACGCCTCGAGCCGCTGACCCTGACCGCCCGGGAGCTCTTCGTCTGCGAGAATCCGGCGGTACTGCGCGCGGCCGCGGCCGGGACCTCACGGCCGCTGATCTGCACCGAGGGCGTACCGTCGACCGCCCTGCACACGCTGCTGCGCGCCGCCGCCCCGGACACGGTGATCCGATGGCGCAACGACTTCGACTGGGCGGGTGTGCGACTCACCGCAGCCGCGCTGACCCGCTACCCGAACGCCGTACCGTGGCGCATGGACACCGCCACGTACACCACCAACGCGGCCGACGGCCTGGCCCTGATCGGCACGCCGACGGCAACACCGTGGGACCCTTCGCTCGCCGCCGCCATGATCCGTAGCGGACGCGCCGTCATGGAGGAGCGGCTCCTCCCGCTGCTGCTGCAGGACTTGTCCTGACCTTGTACTGGAAATGCAGTGTGGTCGGCGCCGGATCGGGCGTAACATGGTCGACCGCTTGACGGCCGCGGTGAGGTAGGCACCGCAGCGGACGTCTCCACGCGCCGGGCGGCCTGGAAAACGCCATGCCCGGATACGCGAGCGAGCCGAATGCGATCTAAGGATCACCGTGCCCGCACTCGAAACCGAGCTCGCCCAAGAGCGAGCGCATCTCACCGCGTCCCGGCTGGCGCTCAAGCGCATGCGGGAGCACGCCGAGGACCTTTTCGCCAGCGGCGATCAGGTGGCCGGCGACCCGTTCGCGGCCGAGACCCTCGGCCGGCATCTCGCCCGGCGGATCGCCGACCTGGCCGACAACCCGGACACGCCGCTGTTCTTCGGGCGCCTGGACATCGACGAGCACCGGTATCACGTGGGCCGCCGTCACGTCACGGACGCCGTCGGGGAGCCGATGGTGCTCGACTGGCGGGCGCCGCTGAGCCGGAAGTTCTACCAGGCCAGCGCCGTCGACCCGCAGGACGTGGAGGTGCGGCGGCGGTTCGGGTTCGTCAAGGGGGAGCTCACCAGCTTCGAGGACGAGCACCTGAACCGGGGCGAGGAGCAGGGGACCAGCCAGATCCTGCTCGACGAGATCGAGCGGCCGCGCGTCGGGCCGATGCGCGACATCGTCGCCACGATCCAGCCCGAGCAGGACGCGCTGGTGCGGGCCGAGCTCGACGAGTCGATCTGTGTCCAAGGGGCGCCCGGGACGGGGAAGACGGCGGTCGGGCTGCACCGGGCCGCGTACCTGCTGTATCTGCACCGGGAGCGGCTGCGCCGGGCCGGCGTGCTCATCGTGGGGCCCAACTCGGCGTTCCTGCAGTACATCGCCAGCGTGCTGCCGACCCTCGGCGAGCTCGAGGTCCGACAGTCGACCATCGAGGGCCTCCTGAGCACGCCGATCAGATCGATCGATTCCGAAGCGGCGGCGGCGGTCAAGAACGACGACAAGATGGCGGGGGTACTGCAACAGCGTCTGCTGTCCAAGATCGAGCGCCCGGACGAGCCGCTGCAGGTGTCGGACGGCTCGTATCGCTGGAGGATCTCGGTCGAGGCGCTCCGCCGGATCGTCGACGACGTGCGGCGGGAGGCGCCACCGTACGGGATCGGGCGGGAGCGGGTCCGGGCCCGGATCGTGTCGCTGCTGATGCTGCAGTCGGAGGCCCGGCGCGGCGACTCGCCGAGCGAGGGCTGGCAGCGGCGGATGGGCAAGGCCGCCCCGGTGGTCGCGGTCCTCGATCGGGTGTGGCCCGCGATGACCCCCGAGCAGCTGGTGTTCGAGGTGCTCAGCGACCCCGCCGGTGAGCGGCTCGACGACGACGAGCGGCAGGCGATCGCCTGGGCCAAGCCGCCCAAGAGCGCGAAGTCGGCGAAGTGGAGCGCGGCCGACGCGGTGCTCATCGACGAGGCCGCCGGGCTGATCGACCGGGTGACGTCGTTCGGGCACGTGGTGGTGGACGAGGCCCAGGACCTCTCGCCGATGCAGGCCCGGGTCATCGCGCGGCGCAGCGAGCACGGCTCGATCACGCTGCTCGGCGACCTCGCACAGGGCACGGCGCCGTGGGCGGCCCGCGACTGGCGGGTGCTGCTGGCCCACCTCGGCAAGCCCGCGGCCCGGGTGGTGCCGCTGACCACCGGCTTCCGGGTGCCCGCGGCCGTCGTGGCCTTGGCCAACCGGCTGCTGCCCGCGCTCGGGGTGGACGTGCCTGAGGCCCGATCGCTGCGGACGGATGGTGCACTCACTGTCAGTACCGTGGAAGATGTCGCTTTTGCAGTTGTCGAAAAGACTCGGGCCGCGTTGAACCATCCGGGCTCGGTCGGTGTGATCGCCGCCGACGCGGCCGTCGATCGCCTCACCGAGGCGCTGCGAGAGGCCGGACTCGAGGACGGCGAGCGGATCGTCGTGCTGCCGGCGAGCCTGGCCAAGGGCCTCGAGTACGACCACGTGATCGTGGTCGAGCCGGCCGACATCGTGGCCGCCGAGCCGCGCGGTCTCAACCGGCTGTTCGTCGTGCTGACCCGGGCCGTTTCCCGGCTCGACGTCCTGCATTCGCACCCTCTGCCAGACGCGCTCCAGGGACTGTCCTGACCCCCGAAGCCGCCGCCGGCCGATCAGGTCTCGCCCCAGGGGGCCTGTGTCGCCCGAACAGGAAGATGGAAGGATCGCCGTCTGCGCGATTACCGGAGGTAACGAAATGCGAGTGCGGGGTTACGCACCGGGCACGCCGTGCTGGGCGGAGCTGGTCAGCCCGGACGTGGCCGCGGCCGAACGCTTCTACGGCGCGCTGTTCGGCTGGGGCCGCAACGCCGACGGGCACTTCACGCTCGGCGAGCGGGCCGCGGCCGGGCTGCGCGAGGGGCGGGCCGGCAGCAGCGGCGCGTGGCTGATCTCGGTCAGCACCGACGACCCGGCCGGCACCGCCGCGACCGTCGAACGCTCCGGTGGCGCCGTGCGCCTCGCGCCGACCAGCGTGCGTGACCTCGGTACCACCGCCGTCTTCTCCGACACCGGCGGAGCACTCTTCGGCACCTGGCTGCGCAGCCGGTTCGTCGGCGCGCAGGTCTCCTACGAGCCGGGCGCCATCTGCTGGTACGAGCTGGCCACCCGCGACCTCGACCGGACCGGCGCCTTCTACAAGGAGGTCTTCGGCTGGCACACGATCGAGGCCGACAGCGAGGGCCAGCCGTACTTCGAGTTCCACCACCACAACGACACCGTCGGCGGCCTGGTGCCGATCGACGAGCGGTTCCCGGCCGGCGTGCCCGACCACTGGACGGTCGCGTTCATGGTCGCGGACATCGTTGCCGCATGCGAACGGGCCACCGAGCTGGGCGGCTCGGTGGCCCGTGGTCCACAACCGGCGTCGGCCGGGTACTACGCGCGCCTGGCCGACCCGACGGGCGGCCACTTCGCGGTCATCGAGTTCACCGAGGACTGGGCGATGTAGCGCAGTACTGGTTCTCTTTCTTGATGGCCCGGTAGGCGCAGTCGGCGTACTCGGCCAGGGTCAGGCTCGCGTCCTTGTTGCGCGCCGTCTCGCGGTCGATGACGCTCGCCGGCGGGTAGAAGCCGCCCTTGCCCGGTGTCGTCGGGTACATCTCGAAGGTGAACGCCCACACGCCCTGGTTCGCCCACAGCCAGTCGATGATCGAGCCGTCGGTGATGTACAGGCTGCTGGACTGCTCCGGCGTGTAGCCGTTGCTCTTGGCGAACGTCTTGCCGAGCGTGGCGAACGTCTTCTGCTGGTCGCCGTTGAGCCCGGCGGCGGTCGTCTGCGTTGTGTACCCGTACGGCCAGAGGACCAGCTCGGAGTACGTGTGGAAGTCGATGCTCGCCTTGATCTGCTGGACGCCGTTGACCCGCCGGCTCAGCACGAAGTCGCGCAGGCGCTGGGTCTCGGGCGCGGAGAACGCCGACGGGCCGTGGTAGGTCTCCGACGTCGTGACCGGCGAGGAGCCGTCGCAGCAGGCGAACTTGTAGCCCCAGTTGCGGTTCAGGTCGACGCCCTTGACGCCCCCGTTGCCGACGGGCTGCCGGTTCTTGCGCCAGTTGTGATACTTGCCGCCGCTGAGGTCGTACTCGCCGCCGTCCGGGTTCATGTCCGGCACGATCCAGATCTCGCGGCTGTCGACGAGCTTGGTGATGCGGGGGTCCTTGCCGTACCCCTCCGTGTACATCTTCACCAGGTACAGCGCCATCTCGACGGTGAGGTGTTCGCGGGCGTGCTGGTGGGCGTCGTACAGGATCTCGGGCTCGTTCTCGTCCTTCGCCACGTTGTCCGAGATCTTGATCAGCGGCATGTCCCGGCCCTCGTACGACTTGCCGAGGCTGAGCTTCTGCATGATCTTCGGGTAGGCCTTGGCGGCTTTCTCCAGCTCGGCCTGCATTTCGGTGTAGTCGTGATAGCCGGAGTCGGCGGCCGGGAACCCTTCGGTGCGCTGCTGGGTGACCTTGTATCCGAGCCGCTCGATCTTCATGGCCTCGACCGCCGTGGCCGTGACGTCGAGCCGCGCCCCTTCGACGCTGTCGATGCTGGCCCCGGTCGAGCCGACCCGGTTGCGGTCAGCCTGCGTGCGCGCGCCGTCGACGGTGTAGCTCGCCGATTTTTGCTGATATTTCGGACTTGTCGGACTCGCCGACGCTTGGCTGACCACACCGAGGGTCACCACCGCCACTGTCGCGAACGCCACCATCGACCCGAACTTGCGTCCCATAAAATTCCCCCTGGGTGGTTAAGCGCCATCCAAGGTGTAAATGGGTTCTAGTCCGATTTGGTGGCGCCCTCGCCCCCATCATCATCCCCGTTGAGGGCGGCACGCAGCCGTTCCCGCTTTTCCGCCCGCCGCTCAGCCATCCCCACGGCCGACACGGAAGCCTCGTCCCGCAACCCCTTGAGCAGGAAGAACGCCAAGACGGCGGAGACCAGCACAGCGATCATGAGCTTGAGCAACACGCTGATGTCGATGGGCAGCGTGAGCATGATCAGCGCGGCCAGCCCAAACAACCCCAGCCGGGCGAGCGTGTACTTCAAAAACGGTGACATGGTGCTTCCACCCTAGACCCGCCCGGAACCCTTCCACCGTTCGCGGTTACCACCAGTACGATCAGTCACTACTCAAGCACCCACGAGGCTCTATGTGCGCCCAACCGTCGTCCGCAAGCATGAAAGCCCGCCGACGATGGAGACCGCGCACATGGGCAGCAATCTACTCAGAAAATCGTTGATCACGCTCGCTTCCGCCGGCCTCGGCTACCTACTCACGTCGCTGGCCCGGCAGCCACTGATCTGGGCTCTGACCATGGCCGTCTTCATCGGCGGCATCTCCCTGGTCGTCCAGTTCCTCATCGAGTTCGACGGACGAGTCAGCCAGATCGACCGTCGTTTCTACATGATCAACGAGGCCACCGAGCTCTTCGGCCGCATCGAGTCCGGCGGCCTCCGCACCGAGACCGCCATTGACCTGGTGAAGAGCGCTACCCAGGTTGCCGAGTTGGGCAGCCCGATCCTCACCCGCTTCGTAGACGACTTGCTGCTGCACCAATCCGACGTACTGCGGCAACTCGCGCATCAACGGGTAGCGGACCACCCAGGAGACGAGGTGGACTGGATGTTGCTGCTGACCCTCCAAGCGCAGACGAGCATCAAGGCCACCACGATGGTGGGCAAGCTCTCCGTGGACCACAAATTCTGGTGCAGCCAGCTCGCGGAGACGTACCTTCAGCTGCAGCGTGCCGCCATCCAGCGACGGCAGGTGAAGGTCCAGCGCCTGTTCATCGTCGGCGCCGACTGGCGCAACGACGATCAGATTCGCGCAATCGTCCGCCGCAACATCGCCGCCCTGATCGAGGTCCGCATCCTCGATGCGCTACCGAGCAGCGGCCTCCTTGAGTTCATCGTCTTCGACGATCAGGTGTGTGCGGAGTTTCCGCAGCAGCAAACGGTCAGCGGGGATGCCACGTTGTCCCCGACCCCGCAACTACGACTCAGGCCGGAGGCCGTCCAACGCCGGCTCGACAACTTCGAGAGCTGGTGGCTGTCCGCCCACGAAGTCGATCAGCAATGGCTCTCGCAACCGTAAGACATTGGTCGGAACCCGGATTATCTCGGCATCCGGGTGTTAAGATATACGGAGCGTAAACGCCCTGATGGCGGCCCGTCACGACGGTTGGCGTATGCCGTAGTTTGCACATGACGCACATTCGGGCTCACCCGAACGGTCAAAAGTTTTCTTGGCGCAAGTCCTCCGCCAGGGATGGTGCGTGGAGTCCAGCAGAAGCAGAAGCTCGGCTTAAGCCCCGGTAACACCGATGCCGCGATTCACCACTACGATCGCATCGCCCGCGCGCCAGGATCGTTGCGGACATGGATGGGGCATGTGCCGGCTTTCGAACAACGGGGCGGCATGACCTTGTCACGCCGAGTTATGCTCAAGCGAGCTACCCCTACGGATCGCCGCTGGAGCCGATCTTGAGGAGCTCCGCCATGTCCACGCCGTCGTTCGCCGCTGGTCCAAGCACATCTTTCATCGATCCAGTGCTTGACGGTGGGGGTAACGACGCGTATGCCTGGGATCAATTCGATCCAAAGCAATACGTTGCCGACAACTACCTCCACCCCTTCCGCGACGACTTGATAATCCTACAGCGGGTGCGAGATTTCTTCGTTGAGATCGGCCCGGTCGGCGGGATTGGCATCGACGTCGGACCGGGCGCCAACTTGTACCCGACCTTGGCGATGCTTCCGTTCTGTGACGAGATCGAGTTGCACGAGTGGAGCCGATCCAACCGCGAGTGGCTGAACACCCAGGTGGAGCACTTCTCCGAGCTGTGGGAGCCCTACTGGCATCAGCTCGCCCCGAAGGACCCGATCTACCGGGACATCTCACCGCGGGAAGCGGTCGCAAAAATGGCGACCGTGAAGATGGGCAACATCTTCCAGCTCCCGCGCCGGCGGTGGAATCTCGGGGTGATGTTCTACGTCGCGGAGTCGATCACTACTCAGAAGCGCGAGTTCAACCTTGCGATCGAGCGTTTCGTGGGAGCCCTGCGCCCCGGTGCGCCGTTCGCGGCCGCATTCATGAAGGAGTCTCGCGGCTACTTGAACGGGGGCATCCGCTTCCCCGCCGTGCCAGTGACGGAGGCCGATGTTCGGCATGCGCTGGAACGCCACGTTGATGCGGTCGACGTTCAAACGATATTCTCTGGTGAGCTCCTCCGCAGCGACTACCGAGGCATGATCCTCGCACTCGGACGAGCCGGGAAAGCCAAGCGCTGAGCAAAGGGCGGGAGGCCCATGAGGATCCAGCCGAGGCGACAGCTCATCGAAACCTGGCGAGCGGTCGCTGAGTACTCCTATCCGAAGCAAAGCTGGGTCTGGGGCGGACGCGTCGATCGCAATTCGATCTCCGACGCCGAGCAGTTGTTGTGCCTGCTCGGGCCGGCCACCAGCGACGACGCGTTCGGCATTGACCAGCCTGATCAGACGGCGGACGATCTCGCGAAGGCGCTGCGGCAACTGGGCGACAACATCGAGATCCCGCTGAAGCTGCTGCGCATCATGCGGGACTATCTGACGACCTACTCCGATGAGGAAGGCCGGCCGACATTCAGCGGCGGTTCCTACTTCACGGCGGTCGATGGCCTGCAGCCCGTTGAGGACCAGCGGCTGATCGACGTGGTCGACTCCTACGCGATCTCCATCCGGTTGAGTTTGGCCATCATCGGTTTCGTCCGGGTCTATCGCCGGTCGATCGGCCGGGCCGAGGTGCTCAAGGAGATCGAGTTCGTCGAGACCCAGGCCAACCGGCGGCTCACCGCAGCGATGGTTGGCCTCCTGCGCGGCTTCGCCATCAACGTCGTGGACGCCGACGTCGACGAGGGCAAGCTGCTGATCTTGACCATCAACCAGGGCAGCCAGCCGCCGAGCCGGATCCGGGAGGCGTTCCGCACCGGCCTCGCGGACATCCGGGCCGGTCTGCGCGACATGACCATCGGCATCGCCATCTCCAACGAGTTGGCCAACACCAACAAGCTCTTCGAGTGTGGCTGGTCATGGGGTGTCACCGTGGAGTCGCCGCCGGTTGAGACTCCGGTCCACTCGACCATCCTGCAGCCGCCGGGACACGCGCAGCAGGCCCCCTACCTGTACTTCACGGTCGTGGCCCTGGACGCCATCCAGCATCTGTTCTCCCGCCGCACCCGCATGCTCACGCTCCTCGACGAGGAGCAGAACCGCCTCGCCCGGGCGCTGCAGGTGCGTTTCGACCTGACGCTTTCGTACTGGTCGCGGCTGGCCCGCTTCGGCGACGGCCGCTGGCCGTTGGAGGACATTCCCTGGACCACCACCGACGGCAGTTCCTCGGACTACCTGAGCCTGCTCGTCGCCTCGATCGTGGCGCTCGACCTGACCAATAACCCGACGTCCGAGGGCGACACCGCCCGGGTCGCGGCGGTGCTGCAGGAGCTGGCCCAGCGGGCCCGGATCACCCGGCGCCCGACCACCGCCCAGGACCCGGCGATCCGGCTGCACAGCCCCGGCTACGCGTTCCAGCTCGAGGGCAGCGAGCTGGTCGGGGCTGGGCCCCGGCTGCAGTGGCTGCTGACGGACTTCTCCACCCAGCTGCTGCGGCAGATCCTGCGCACGGCCCTGCTCGCCGGCACCGTCCAGACCCGCGCGGACCTCACGGAGCTGGCCGACAACGTTTGGGAGCAGCATCTGCGCCCGCGGCGCCTGGGCGGCCTGTGGGATCGACCGGAGGCGATCTTCCCCGGCCTGTCCGCGTCGGATCCGCGTCCGTCCTGGTACTACACCGAACGCGTGGTCAACTGCGTGGTCTCCGCCATCGCCCTGATCCGCAGCGATCCGCTGCCCAGCCCGGAGCTCATCGAGCAGGCCAAGCACCTGTTGGCCGAGGCCGACCACGTCTTCGACCGCGAGCTGATCCGGGTTGTCGACGCGGGTCCGTCGATGCACCTGGAGTTGCAGGACGTCGAGGAGACACTGCGGCGGGCCAATGAGCTGGTCGCACGGCGGCCCGGCACTGCGAAGTCGTTGGCCGAGCAGGTCCTGGTGACGCTCGATCGCATCTCGGCCGCCCGCCTCGATGGCGCCGAGGTGTTCTGAGCATGCTGGTCTTCGCCGTCTCCGACAAAGGTGGCACCGGGCGCTCGGTGACCAGCAGCAATATTGTCTACCGGACCGCGCTCAACGGCCGTGATGTCTGCTACCTGGACTTCGACTTCGGGTCGCCGACCGCCGGCACCGTGTTCCAGATCGAGAAGCTGGTCACCGGCCTGCCCGGCACCGGACTGCACTCCTACCTGCAAGGCCGCACCGACAACCCCTTCTCGGTCGACGTGTGGGCCGAGTCCGAGGGTGACACGCTGCGCCGGCAGCCACCCGGGTCGGGGCGGCTGGAGCTCTACCCCGGCGACCGGGACGGCGGCGAGTTCTCCACATCGGACGACACCGTCGACCGCTGCGCCGATCTGTTCCTCTCGTTGGAGGAGCAGTTCGATGTGGTACTCGTCGATCTGAGCGCCGGCCGGTCGTACGCGGTCGAGACGGTCCTGGCCGCCACCGCCGCCCAGCAGCTGCAGCACGTCACCTATCGCTGGCTCGTCTTTCATCGCTGGACCCACCAGCACATCCGGGCGGCGCACAACCTTGTCTTCGGTGACCGGGGCATCCTGTCCGCCGGCAAGGCCCAGGACCACGATGAGAGCGAGCTGCGCCGCTCGATCCGGTTCATCCGCACCGCCGTGGTGCAGCCCAGCTCGGCGTCGCTGTCCGGGCTGCGGCCGGAGCAGCTCGCATGGCTGGAGAACTGCAACAACTCGCTGCAGACTCTGGCCGGACGGCTCGGCCTCGGCCGCACCTCGCTGCTCGGCAGCGTGCCGCTGGAGCCGCTGCTGCAGTTCCGCGAGCAGCTGATCTCGGACTACGACGTCCGGCAGCGCCGCACCGCCAACCAGGAGACCATCGACGCGTTCAAGGACCTCGCCGCGAAGCTCCACGATGATCGGGCCTGGGAGGCTCTGTGACCCGCGCCGGCACGGCGTTCCGGGAGGCGAGCGCGGAGCCCCGACCGGCCTCGGTGGCGCTCTCCCACGTGAGCATCGAGCTTGGCCACCTGTACTTCGAGGACTTTCAGGGTGACGAGGGACGGCTCGCGCGGTACTTCCGCCAGATCGCCCCTTGGATTTCGGCGATCCGCGCCGCACTGCTCGAGGAGCTGGGCGAGCGGCGGCCACGGATCAGCACGTGCTTCCTCATGGACGACTACTTCGGCCCGACGCTCTCCCCGCGCGACGTACTGCCGCCGGTGCTGGTCGCGGCCGAGGAGGCCGGCCTGGAAATCGACTACCTCGCGCGGGAGTCGGGCTGCGCGGAGGCGGACGGCATCGCGCTGGCCGAGCTGGTCAACGAACGGATCGTGGCCGACCCGCCGCCCGACACAAACGGCTCGCGCCCACCGGCCAAGGAGAGCGGCTGGCTGAGCAACGGCCAGCGCAGTGGCGTCACCGCGGCGCAGCCGGGGGCGGCGATGGCCTCGCTGCGGCAATGGGAACCGCCGATCGAGAACGGGACGCTGCGGCACTCAGTCTTCGTCGACGTCGAGCTGCGCGGCAAGGGCAAGTGGTCGTGCGCCTACCTGGCCTCGATCTGGCAGCTGCTGCGCCTGGGCGCCCTTCGCCACGACGGTGCCGCCGTCGCTCAGCCGCGGGACTGGGAGGGTCCGTGGCCCGAGGACTGGGCCGAGCTGCCGACGGTCATGCGGCTCAACCCCCGGGCTCAGCCGTTCAGCGCCTACCGGACGATGTCAGTGCTCGGCGGGCGGTTCCTGCCCACCGAGCACGCCGTCCGCACGATCCTCGGCCAGATCGTGGTCGACCCGCTCGTCAACGAGACGATCATCAAGCGCGCCGCGGCCGAGAAGCTGGACCTGCCGATCGAGATTCGCGACCGGATCCGCTACCTGTTCGTCTGAACGTCGGCACAGCGCGCCTCATCTAGACAGCTCCAACTTATATGTTCGTCCTATTCATGACAATTTATTGGTAATTATAGGCATATTTGACTCCCGCTCGCCGCAATACTGAGTCGGGTGGCTCATGGTGTATAAGAGGCGGCGCCAATCGCGATCAGGACCGTTATTGAGCCGTCTGACCTGTGTATTCGTTCGGTAACGACGGCCTCCTGCCATCAAACGTTCGAACGCCGTTTGACAAGGTCGAGTGCCCGAATTTACAAATCGTGAACACCCGAGCCTGTCCGAAAGGGTGAATTTTTCTTGGGCGCTATCGCCCCGCAGGGCACATAACCAGGCATAAGGCAATCTTGATCGATTGATCGAGAGTCGGCGCCCGACACACCCATAACCTCTTGGTCTTACGATCTGCATCGCTCCGAGGCCGCAATCGTTGATTGAGCTATCGGAAGCAAGCGCAACGTAGATCGGTTACAGAGCGGCAGTGGCGACCAGCGTGGTTAGATCGCCGCCGCTCCACGTAGTTGGCCTGATAGCCGGGCTCTACGACCACGAACCTTGGCAACGCGGCGGGCGTCGGCGGCAACCGACAGCCCGCCGCTACACGGACATCCTTGACTTGAGCCGGAGTGTGACCGCGTGCCTGAGAGCGTACAGAGCCGTAGACGAGCTTGGCGGCTGCCTGGCCAGCGAACGAAGAGCGCCGCAGCTACCGGTTCCGATCACAGCGATGCCGCTGAAGTCGTCCCGTCCGACGAGGTGTCACCGGCCCAGCCGCAGAGACCTCCCACGGAAATCGGCAACGCCGGTCGGAGCGGGAACAGCTATGCGCTGATCGCCGTGCTGGCCACGCTCGCCACCACAATCGTCCTGGCCGCACTCGGCGAGCCCACGGCCTACGTCACCGGGATCATCCTCGCTACCACCGGCCTGGTTTATGCACTTGACAGGTACAACCGGCGCAACCAGCCTTAATCGCGTCTCGGCGGGCCACCTATCGAGAAGTTCGACATCATCCGTCGACGTTGCGGGCGTGTGTCCACAGGTCCTGGAACCGGTCGATGCGGTCGCGGACCCGTGACGCCCGCAGCTCCAGGCGGGTGTTGACGATCGCTGGGCGCACCGAGCCGTCGATGCTCGAGGCCGGGGTCGTCTCGTAGCTGACGGTGTCGTCGAACAGGATGAAGTCGAACAGCGAGCTTCGCCGGGTGCCGGGAATGGCGGACGTGTCCAGGACCCGGACCTCGATGCCGAGGTCCGTCTGTAGCTTGCAGACCTCGAGGAACATCGGATCGCCGGCCAGAGTGGCCCGGTCCATGATGAAGACGCGGCGGACCCGCACCTTGCGCTGGATCGCGTCGCGCTGCACCTCGAGATAGCGCTGGCCGAGATCGCTGCTCCAGAGCCCGCCGTCGACGAAGCCGGTCCCGCGGGCGTCGACCGTCGTGAGGCTCGTCGCGTCGATGCTGTGGCGGGTGTTGCGGGCGAGGGCGAGCATCCAGTCGCGGTCCTCGCCCTCGTAGATCACGTTGCTGCCCTCGCTGAGCTCCTTGAGGAACTCGGAGGTGCGGCCGATCTCGGCCTGCGCGAAGCTGTGGACAAGCGCCGGAGCGTCGGACGGGATCTGGGTGGCGTGCCGCACCAGCTGGGTCATCGCGTCGGTGCGCAGTGCGGACGCCTCGACCAGCCCGAACAGCTCCGTCGCCTCGTTGATTTTGGTGAAGCCACGGGTGACCTCGTCGCTGATGCGGGTCAGCCGGTCGTCGACCAGGCTCTCGATGACTTGGGCGTGCTTGGCCTCGGCCCGCTCCACCGAGCCCATGCGGCTGTCCATGTCGTGAAGGAACTGAGTGAGGAACACCACGGCGCCGATCAGCAGCGACAGTGTGATCACCCAGATCTGGGTCTCGTCGATATGCGTGATCCAGACGTTGGTCACGAGGTAGACGAAGACGCCGATCGCGACCGATGCGGCGAGTTTTCTGACCACCCGCGGCGATTGCGCGGGCTCGTAATCGCGCCGCGACTCCCCCTGGGTCATGTGCTGCCCTCCCCCTGTGGCTCCGGCCCGGCCCGTCCGGCGAGTTGCGCCAGGGTGCCGAGCGTGAGCTGATCCCTGATGCGGTCGACACAAGAGCGCCATTGCCGTGTCATTCCCGGACGGTCGTCCAGGCCGCGCCACAGTTGTGAGACCGCATCGGTCAGCCGGGCCCGCGGCATCCACAGGTGCAGCAGATGCTCGACGGCGGGCCGGACCCGGGCGATGCGCGCCAAGTCGTCCGAGGCGGCGTTGCGGCCGTCCTCGACCAGGTGCAGCAGGGTCGCCAGCAGCCAGTCGTGCAGTGCGACGTCGTCGCAGAAGTCGCCGACCACGCCGAGGTCGGCGGGGTCGCAGCGGACGACCAGCGTTCGCTGGCCGCCCCGCTCGATGGCGAACTGTCCGCCGACCTCGGACGGATCGGCGGCGGGCAGCGCGACCCAGCGCAGGGTTGTCCGGGCCGCCTTCAGGGGTGCCCGGCGGTCGAGCCGATCGGAGCGCTGCACCGCGTTGAGCAGTCGCGCCGCGACCGACCCCAGGTCGAGCGTCTGCGGATCGCGCTCCTCGGCGGTAAACCCGTCGGCCAGGTCCTGGGCGTCGCCCTTGCCGACCAGCTCCACGTGGCCGGGCCGGGTGAGGTAGTGCGACCAGCCCAGCCGCCGGTTCTGGGGACCGGTCGAGATCCGGATCCGGGCCGTGCTCTGCAGCAGGTGACCGCCGGTGATCGAGACGCGCGCGGCGACGGTACCGACACCTCGGCTTTTGGTTCCGGTCCGGGTCGGCAACCGGCAGTCGATGCCGGTCAATACGTCGGGTGAGCCCGCGTGCGCGATCGGGCGGTGGTAAACGCGAACTTGTTCACCACCGGGCTGGCCGACCAGACCGGCCGCAAGATTCAGGGGAACGGCCTGAGAACTCTGCAGCAGCGCGGTATGGACTTCGCCCATCGCAAGAAGAGGCGCTTCGGACATATCCTTCCTCCCCCTGCGCGCGGCGTGCGGCTGCGCGAATTTTGATTCCATCGCATCATCCCGATCTATGCAACTGCCCGTATTCACTTGATGACTCGTTTGGCTTACTGTCTTTACATGTCTCCGCATCGATCCGTGCTGGTCGTAGGCGCGGGCGTATCCGGAATGACCTCGGCCATTCGTCTAGCGGAGTCTGGATTCACGGTCGAGGTCGTCACCCGGGACGACCCGGATCAGACCACCTCGTGCGCCGCTGGGGCCCTCTGGGGCCCCTATCTCGCTGATGACCAGCGCATCCTGCACTGGAGCCTGCGCACCTTCCACAAGCTCGACGAGCTGGCCCAGGAGCACTCGCCGACCGGCGTCCGCCTCACCCTCGGCCTCGAGGCGGCCCGCGAACCCGCACCCGTGCCAACATGGGCGCCGCCACTGCCGGGTTTTCGGATCGCGAAGCGAGAAGAACTCGGAGAATTCAGCAACGGGTGGTGGTACCAGGCACCGCTGGTCGACATGCCGGCCTATCTCAAGTTCCTGCAGGCCCAGATGGCCGATCTTGGAATCGCGATCAAGATACGCGAGGTTGCCGCGCTCGACGCCGATCTTGCGGCGGGTCGGCCCGTTGTCAACTGCACCGGATTGGGAGCCGGGCCACTCACCGGCGATACGGCGCTCTTTCCTGTGCGCGGCCAGCTTGTGGTAGTACCAAATCCGGGCCTTGATCAGTTTTTTGCGGATCACGATGAAACACCGGAGCCGACGTATCTGCTGCCACACGGAGATCTGCTGGTCCTCGGTGGAACCATCCGGCCCCGGGTAGCCGACACCACGCCGGATCCGGTCGCCGCGGAAAGAATCATTGACCGATGTGCCCAGATCGATGGCCGCGTGCGCGGGCTGCCGGTACTCGAGCACCGGGTTGGACTGCGGCCCGCGCGGCCGCGGATTCGGCTCGAGCGGGAACTGACCGCCGACGGTGTGCACATAGTGCACAACTACGGGCACGGCGGCGCTGGCGTCACCGTTTCCTGGGGGTGCGCCGACGACGTCGTGGAGTTGGTGCGGGAGATCGGCTGAGGGTCAGGCCCAGACCTGCTGGGGCTGCGAGCGGCGCTCGGCGAGCGGGGTCGGCTTGTCGTACTCGCGCACGACCTCGTACTTCGTGTTGCGCTCTACCGGCTGGAAGCCCGCGTCCCAGATCAGGTGCAGCAGGTCCTCGCGGTGCATGGTGTTGGGCGTGCCGTAGCTGTCGGCGTCGTGCGTGATCTTGTATTCGACCACCGAGCCGTCCAGGTCGTCGACGCCGAAGTTGAGGGAGAGCTGGGCGACCGACAGGCCGTGCATGACCCAGAAGCACTTCACGTGGGGCACGTTGTCGAACATTAGCCGGGACACGGCGAAGACCTTGAGGCTCTCGGCCGGCGAGGCCATCTTCGTGCGGGCTTGGAGGCGATTGCGGATCTTGCCATCGGCGGAGTCGACGAAGTCGTGCTGGTAGCGCAGCGGGATGAAGACCGTGAAGCCGCCGGTCTCGTCCTGCAGCTCACGCAGGCGCATGACGTGGTCGACGCGGTGGCGGGGCTCTTCGATGTGGCCGTACAGCATCGTCGAAGGCGTCCGCAGGCCCTTGCTGTGCGCCAGGCGGTGGATGCGGGACCAGTCCTCCCAGTGGGTGGCGTGGTCGACGATGTGCTGGCGGACCTCCCAGTCGAAGATCTCCGCGCCGCCGCCGGTCAGTGACTCCAGACCGGCGTCGATCAGCTCGTCGAAGATCGCGTCGGCGGGCAGGCCGGAGATCTTCTCGAACCACTGGATCTCGGTCGCCGTGAACGCCTTGAGCTTGACGTTGGGCAGCGCGCTCTTCAGCTCGCGCAGGACCTTCGGGTAGTACTTCCACGGCAGCGTCGGGTGCAGGCCGTTGACGATGTGCAGCTCTGTGAGCTGCTCGTCCTCCATCTCCTTGGCCTTCGCGACGGCTTCGTGGATGCGCATGGTGTATGCGTCCTTCTCGCCCGGTTTGCGCTGGAATGAACAGTAAGCGCAGCTGGCCGAGCAGACGTTCGTCAGGTTGAGATGCCGGTTGACGTTGAACATCACCCGGTCGCCGTTCTTCTCGGTGCGCACCTGGTGCGCCAGGCCACCGAGCCACACGAGGTCATCGCACTCGTAGAGGGCGACCCCGTCCTCCCGGCTCAGCCGCTCACCGGCGGCGACCTTGGCTTCGAGTTCCCGCTTCAACCCAGCATCCACGCCCGCCAGCCTACGTCGGCCCGGCCGTTCCCTTCGCATTCACCTGCGGACGAGGAACGTGACATTGATCAGCCCTCGACGCACGTTGCCTTCGTGGGGTAAGAAAAAGTGTCAGGAAACACGGTCGGGCGGCAGACCGACTGATCGATCGGCAGCGATCGACCATTGGCATGGCTAACCGACTGGGGACGGTGGCGATGAGCGGCCTGGTGTTGAGGGCGGCGTACCCGGGCGAGAGCTCGGCGTTTGTGGCTGAGGCGGAGCCGGCTCCGGCCCCGGTCCATCGACGACCGCGAATCAACCGGCGAGCTGGACGCGGACCTCTCGGCACCGCCGTCGTGGTCTGCACCCTGCTGTGCTCGCTCATCACGCGGCCGGCCTACGCCGACCCGGGCAGTGACATCCCCGACACCGGCTCCCGCCCGGTCGCCTCGGGTGAGCTCACGCTGCCGGGCTCCGGCGCGACGACCGCCCCGCCGGCCACGACCACCACCGAGCGCGGCCCCAAGGCGGCCGAGCTCACCGCGCTCGGCCTGACCGTCGCCCAGCTCGGTGAGAAACGCAACAAGGCCTCCACGGAGGTCGACACCGCCCGCAACGCCCTCGCCGACGCCGAGCTCAAGCTCTCCGAAGCGACCCAGCGGGTCCAGGAGCAGCAGCAGAAGGCCGACGACGCCGCGGCCGAGGCTTACAAGCGCGCGACCGGCCTGGGGCCGCTGGACGGATACGCCAACGACCTGCACGGCCTCGGGCTGATCGCGCCGGGCTCCGGTGGCCAGCCCAACGGTGAGGAAGCGGCCCGCGACCTGCTCAAGGCCCAGCAGGCCGAGTCGGCCGCCCGCCAGGAGCTGCAGGCCGCCCAGCAGGCGATGCAGTCCGCCCAGGACGTCTACACGCCGGTCGACACCGAGTTCCAGACCCAGAACGCGGCCTACGTCAAGCTGCGCGCCGAGAACGAGACGCTGGTCCTGCAGCTCGAGGCCGAGCAGGACGCGGCCGAGCAGTCCCTGAGCCCCAACCTGGCCGACAACCCGACGATCAACGGGATGAAGGCCGACCCCCGGGCCATCCAGGCGCTCAACTACGCACTGAGCAAGGTCAACGTCTCCTGGTACGTCTGGGGCGACGAGGGCCCCGACACCTTCGACTGCTCGGGCCTGGCCTACTGGGCCTACGGCAAGGTCGGCGTCCACGTCCCGCGCGTCGCCGCCGACATGTACCACGGCACCCACGCCATCCGCCCGAGCGTCAACAGCCCCGGCGACCAGCTCCTGCCCGGCGACCTCGTCTACTTCGCCACCGACATGAGCGACTGGCGCACGATCTACCACATGGGCATCTACGTCGGCGGCGGCAAGATGGTCAACGCCCCGACGAGCGGCCAGAAGGTCAAGATCGCCGAGGTCCGCTGGTCGCGGCTCTACGGCGCGACCCGGATCTTCGACGCGATCCCGGGCCCAGGCGGCGCGACGACGCTCCCGCCGATCGTCGTCAACCCCGGCGGTGGCGGCACCACGACCAAGCCGCCGACGACCACGTCGCCGACGCCGTCGAAGACCACCTCGCCGACCCCGTCCAACACCACGTCGCCGCCGCCCACCAGCACCTCGCCGACGCCGTCGAAGACCACCTCGCCGCCGCCGTCGTCACAGCCGCCGTCGTCGCCGGCGCCGACCCCGTCGAAGCTGGCGTCCAAGCCGGCCGCGACCAAGTCGGTGCAGGCGGGCGCGAGCACGCAGGCCACCACGTCATCGAGCGCCGCCGGAGGCTGAGCACAATTTCTGTGATCAGCTGAGCGCGGAATGTGATCCAAAACCCGACGGACTCCGATCCAGCACTGCGTGACTCGATGTGGCACCGTGGACCCGTTGACTGACGGACGGGGGAGCCCGTCGGGCACGCAATGACGCCTGTCGAGGGCACCGGTTCATGGAGGCAGCGATGGACGATCGGGACACGCGGGACGGCACACGCGGCGAGGCGCCAGGCGGCGGCCCGTCGTACGGCTATCCGCCACCCTCGCCGACCGGAGCCCCGGCACCGGCCGCACCCACGTCGGCGCCCGAGGACAGCGCCGACCTGCCACCGCTGCCGCCCCCGCCACCGGTCGGCGCGGAGCTCCCGCCGGAGCCGTCCGACGAGGAGCTGCCGGACCAGGCCTTCGAGCCCCCGCCGACCCCGGTGGACGGCGCCCTCTGGCCGGGCGGCAACCCCTTCGAATCCGGCTCCGCGCCCGAAGACGACGACCCGGAGCTGGCCGCGATGATGGCCGCCTTCGCCGATACCTCGGACGCGCCCGCTCCTTCGCCTTTCTCTGTGCCAACCGCAGAGCCTTTCGCGGGGGTACAGCCTGGAGCCGCCGACACGCCCCAAACGCCCACACCCCCGCCGCCGGCCGCGACTCCCCCACCACCGCCGGCGCCGACGTCCGCACCCCCGCTCCCGCCGACGCTGTCCCGCGAGCCGGACTCCGACGTGATCGCGGCCGCGGTGCACGACTCCCCGGCGTTCCAGCTCCCAAACCTCAACCCGTCCCCCGGCGTCTACGGCCCACCCCCGACCGACCCGACTCCACCACCGCCGGCCGCCCTCGAACCCAGCGCCGCCGACGAGCCGTCAGACGGCCTCGCCGCCCCGTTCGGCCCGGCACCGCTGGAGGGCTTCGGCCGCGCCGCCCACGAGTTCGACTCGGCCGACATCGCCGAAGCGCCGGAAGCGTCGGCATCTGACCCGGTATCGGACGAACAGTCCCCGATCATCCCGGTCATGGGCCGCGCAACAGTAGCCGGCACAGCCGCTCCGGAAGCGGACGCCGGTCAAGGTCGCGGTGAGCCTCGCCACGAGCCCGGCACCTACCAGGCGGGCGTATACCGAGCCGGCACCTACTCCTCAACCGCCGCCGACCCGGACTCAGCCCCGCTGGACCTCCCCCCGGCCGCCTACCAGCCGTCCGAACTGGACGCCCCAGCTCCATACACGCCCCCGTCGTACAGCCAGCCCGCCGCCTCCGACGAGCCCGCGCCGTATGCGCCCTATACGCCGTCGCCGCTTGACGCCCCGGCCCCATACACGCCCCCGTCGTACGGCCAGCCCGCCGCCTCCGACGAGCCCGCGCCATACACACCGTCGCCGCTGGACGCCCCCGCGCCATACACGCCGCCGACCTTCGGCGCGCCGCGGACGCCGGATGTGTCGGAGGAGCCCCCCGCATACCAGCCGTCGAGCGCCTCCGCCGAACCCGCCGCCCCGACCTCATCGCCCCCAGCGGAGGAGCCCCCACCGCTCCCGAGCCGCCTCCGGACCCCACGGGCCCCGATGGAGTCGTCGTGGGACGCGTTCGCCAAGCCGTGGAAGGCCCCCGAGCCCCAGTCCCCGGCCGCCGCGGACCAGCCCGCCGACCCGGCCCCCGCATACGGCCAGCCCGCGAGTCCCGCACCCGCATACGGCCAATCCGGCGACTCAGCCCCGGCCTACGACCCGCCCGCCTACACGCCGCCCGGCGAGCCCGGACCCGCGTGGTCCCAGCCGGCCGCGCAAGCACCGGCATACGGCCAGGCCGCCGAGCCCGCCCCCGCCGTCCACCCGTTCGCGGCCCAGCGCCCCCCGCAGCCCCCCGCGGTGCCGGAGCCGGCCGCCGCATCCGCCGACGCACCAGGCACGAGCGACGCCCCGGTCAGCGGCGGATCCGTCTTCGCCAGCAGCACCGACAGCCCCACCGGCGACCGCCCCGGCTTGGGTGACCGCCCCCGCCTCGACGACCGCCCCGGCCTAGATGATCGTCCGGGCTTCGGCGATCGCCCTTCCTTCGGCGAACCCCCCGTCTTCGGCGCGCAGCCCGCGTCCAGTGAGCAGCCCGCGTTTGGCGAGCCGCCCGCCTTCGGCGCGCAACCCGCGTTCAGCGCGCAGCCCGCGTCCAGTGAACAGCCCGCGTTTGGTGACCAGCCCGCCTTCGGCGCGCAACCCGCGTCCAGTGAACAGCCCGCGTTTGGTGACCAGCCCGCCTTCGGCGCGCAACCCGCGTTCAGCGCGCAGCCCGCGTCCAGTAAGCAGCCCGCGTTTGGTGACCAGCCCGCGTTTGGTGACCAGCCGCAACGCGACGGCATCGCCGGCAACGAGCCCAATGCCGACGCCCCGTTTGCCGACCCGCCATTCGCCGGTGCCGGATTCGCCGGCGCGGCCGCAGCCGGAGCAGCAGCAGGCGGTGCCGCAGTGGCCGGTGCCGCAGGTGCCACAGCCGCAGGCGCCCGGGCCAGCGCATCGGTACCGGGCCTGCACACGGTGAGCGCCGAAGAGGCCGCGCAGGCCGCCCGAGCCGCCGCCCCAACCGTCTACCGGGGCGGCGCCGCCACCGAGGACACTCCCCAGAACGACGCCCCCGGCGAGGGCGACCCGGCCGAGCCGCTCCCAGGCCCGACCCCGTCGCCGTTCCCGAGCCCGGAGCCGGTACCCCAGCCCGAACCCACCCCGTTCCCGCCGGCCCCGACCCCGGAGCCCATCCCGACGCCATACCCGCCCGCGCCCGAACCGGCCCCCTTCCCCCAGCCGGAGCCAACCCCGCAGCCGGGCCCCTTCCCCCAGCCACCGTTCCCGGGCCCGGCCCCGTTCCAGCCCGGCCCGTTCCAGGCCCAAGAACCTCCCGCCTACCCCGGGGCCCCGGGCTACCCAGGCGCACAGGGCTACCCAGGCGCACAGGGCTACCCAGGCGCACAGGGCTACCCAGGTGCGCAGGGCTATCCAGGCGCTCAGGGCTATCCAGGCGCGCAGGGCTACCCGGGAGACTTGGGCAGCCCGAGCGCCCTCGGCCTCCCGACCCCTCCAGAACCGCCGGCCCCGCCGGTCTACACGCCGCCGCCGCTCCCGGAGCCCCCGGCGTACGGCATCCCGGACTCCCAGCCCGCCGCCCCCTTCGGCGCCACCAACGCACCGTCCTCCGGCGTGCCCTCCTCGGGCGTCCCGTCATACGGCGTGCCCGACGCTCAGCCAGGCCCGTCGTTCGGCGGCACCAACGCCCCGGCCTCAGGCGCTCCGTCATACGGCGTGCCCGACGCTCAGCCGGGCCCGTCGTTCGGCGGCACCAGCGCACCGGCCTCGGGCGGCGCACCGGCCTACGGCGTCCCCGATTCGAGCCCGGCCTCGTCGTTCGGCCCGGGCCCGGGCACCCAGCCCGCGTACGGCGTCCCGGACTACAACCCGGCCGCCCCCTTCGGCGGCAACGACCAGAGCCGCACCCCACCCCCGGCCTCCAGCTCCCCGTTCCTGGCCGCCGAGGAGCCCCCGCCGCTCCCCACCGAGGACAAGCCCGGCAACGACCAGGCCCCCGCATACACGACCCCGTCCGCGGAGCACCCGTGGGGCCACAACGACGGCGGGTCCGGCGACCAGTCCGCCCCACCGCACGTGCAGCAGGGTTGGAACCGCCCCGGCTACGTCGCTCCGCCGCCCGGTCAGCAGGGCTGGGGCCCGCCCCCCGGGCAGCAGCCGCCGCACCAGCCGCCGCCTCCGCAGTGGCAGCAGGGCGCCCAGCCGGGACACCCCGGCCAGCAGCCGGGCCAGCCGGGTTGGCAGCCGCCGCAGCACCCGCCGCAGCCGGGCTGGAACTCGCAGGCCCAGCCGCCGCCGCCCGTCCAGGGCTGGCAGCCGCCGCCCGGGCAGCCGGGCTACCAGGGCCAGCCCCCGCAGCCGGGCCAGCCGGGCTGGCGTCCTCCGCAGCCGCCGCCCCAGGGCTGGCAGCAGCCGGGCTGGAACGCACCGCAATCAGCACCGCCGGCCCAGCAGCCCGGGTGGAACGCGCCCCAGTCCGCACCCCCGGCGCAGCAGCCCGGGTGGAACGCACCCCAGTCCGCACCGCCCGCGCAGCAGCCCGGGTGGAACGCGCCCCAGTCCGCACCGCCCGCGCAGCAGTCCGGGTGGAACCCGCCGCAGTCGGGGCCGCCCGCGCCGCAGCCGCCGGCGTGGCAGCCGCCGCAGTACGGGTCGCCCCAGCAGCCCGGGTATCAGCAGCAGCCCGGCTGGAACCCGCCTCAATCCGCACCGCCCGCCCCGCCGCAGCAACAACAGCCGCAGCAAGGCTGGGGGCAGCCGCCCGCGTGGGCGCCGCCGCCGGGGCAGCCGGGCGCTCCTGGAACGGAGAGCGACGAACATGAGGTACCCCCGCAGCATTGGCCAACGCCACCCGGGTATCCGCCGCCGGCCAATCGAGGGCCGGGCAACGTCTATCCGTCCGGCGGAAACCCTCCGCACCACGGGCCGGAGCACCAGCAGCCCCCGGCCAACCCGCCGCCTGAGGAGGGCGAATTAGCGGAGGAAGACGAGGCCGCGGCACCGCCCGAGTCCGTCGAGGAGTCTCCGGCCGAGACTCCGGTGGACAGGGACGAGGCCGAAGCCGAGAGCAGCTACGGGAAGTGGGCCCGGAACGAGCGGGCCTCCGTCGGCACCGTGTACGGCGGGAAGGACGGCGTGCAACCGACGCCCCTTCCGGCCACCGACGGGGGTAGTCCGCTCGAGAACTCCGGGTCACTCACCGGGCACATCCTGAGTCAGGGCGCGGTGGAGTCGGATGACGAAGACGACGACGCGGCGCCCCGCCAGAACGGCACCCGACGGGTGATGATCATCATCGCTGTGATGGTGGTGGTACTGCTGGTCGGCGGGTACTTCGCCGTGACACTCGCACACAACTTCATCCAAAGTGTTTTCGGTAACATCCCCGGTTCGAAATAACGGATTGGGACCTTCCCATTGGGATCGGATACTCTTAACCGTTCTCCAATCGGAAGGTCCCAGCTCCCTTGCTCCTCGCTGACCCGAGCACGTATCCCTCAGTCTTCGAATCGCCCACGGAAGTAGAGCCTGGTTTCGCCGGGCTCGGCCTGCCCGGCAAGCTCGTCCGGGCGCTGGCGACCGAGGGCATCACCGAACCGTTCCCGATCCAGACGGCGACCGTCCCCGACGTGCTCGCCGGCCGCGACGTGCTTGGTCGTGGTCGCACCGGATCAGGGAAGACGCTGGCCTTCGGCCTGCCGATGCTCGCCCGACTGGCCGCCTCCGGCCGGTCCAAGCCGCACGCTCCGAAGGCGCTGATCCTGGTGCCGACCCGGGAGCTCGCCATGCAGGTCAACGACGCGTTGACGCCGCTGGCGAAGTCGCTCGGGCTCTACTCCAAGACGGCCGTCGGCGGTGTGCCGTACGACCGCCAGATCTGGTCCTTGGAACGTGGTGTCGATGTGCTGGTGGCCACTCCGGGCCGGCTCGGTGACCTGATCAAGCGGGGCGCTTGCCGGCTCGATGCGGTCGAGATCACGGTGCTGGACGAGGCCGACCAGATGGCCGACATGGGCTTCCTGCCCGAGGTGACCGAGGTGCTGGCCCAGACGCCCGCGGCGGGGCAGCGGCTGCTGTTCTCCGCGACCCTGGACAAGGACGTCGACGCGCTGGTCAAGCAGTTCCTGGTCGATCCGGTCACGCACTCGATCGAGCCGGCGACGGCGTCGGTCGCGGAGATGGATCACCACGTGCTGCTGGTTCCGCCGCACGACAAGTTCGCCATCGCCGCGTCGATCGCCGCGCGCAAGGGCCGCACGATCCTGTTCGTGAAGACGCAGATGGCCGTCGACGAGCTGGTCGAGCAGTTCGCGCGGGTCGGGGTGCGGGCCGGCGCGCTGCACGGCGGCAAGACGCAGCGGGTGCGGACCCGCACGCTGGCCGAGTTCCGCGAGGGCACGGTCGACGTGCTGGTCGCGACCGACGTGGCGGCCCGCGGGATTCACATCGACGATGTCTCGCTGGTGGTCCACGTTGATCTCCCCCGCGACCAGAAGGACTACCTGCACCGGGCCGGCCGCACCGCGCGCGCCGGGGCCGCGGGCACGGTCGTCTCGCTGGTGCTGCCACGGCAGCGGCGGATGGCGGCGGCGCTGCTGGCCAAGGCCGGTGTCACGCCCAACGAGCTGCGCGTCCGCGCGGGCGACCCGGCGCTGGCCGAGGTCACCGGCGCCCGCCAGCCCAGCGGCGTGCCGGTCCGGTTCGCCCCGAACGCGAAGCGGCCCAACGACCAGTATGCGAAGCGCACCAACGACCGGCGGCCGCCCCGGCATCGATAACGCTGGGTAACGTACCCCACACAAGCGCCCGGGTTCGAGTACGGTCCGGGGATGACCGTGCTACCCCGGGCGTTCGCCTGGCAGCGGACCGACACCGTCGGCGGCGAGTTCGTCACGCTCGACGACCGGCGGGGCCTGCTCGCCAAGGGCGTCGCGTTCGCGTCCGACAATGCGCTGTACACCTGCCGCTATGCATTGCAGACCGATGAGTCGTGGGCGAGCACCAGGCTGGAAGTGACCGTCGAGGGCGCCGGCTGGCTGCGCAATCTGCGCATGGAACGGGCCGCCGGGCGCTGGCGGGTGACCACCAGCGAGCAGGGCGACCTGGAGCGGATGCTGCCGACGGCGCCGATGCCGGGCATCGAGGAGCCGGACCGGCTGCACGCGGTGCTCGACATCGACCTCTACAACTCGCCCCTCACCAACACGCTGCCCATTCGACGCCTCGGGCTGCACCGGGCGGAGCCGGGCACGAAGGTCGACATCGAGGCCGCCTGGGTGCTGTTCCCGAGCCTCGCCGTGCTGCCCTATGCGCAGAGTTATGAAGTGCTTGCAAAGCGGCGGATTCGGTACCGCTCTGAGAACTTCTCCGCCGAGCTCGACATCACCGACGACGGCTACGTGACCGAATACTCCGGCTTGGCGACCCTCGCGTGAATCGCGTCCGCGACCAAAACCTACCTCGCCGGATTCGCCTAACCGGCCGGCTGAATCCGCCCCTCCCATTTCGTGGAAAGCGCAATGGTGGTGCGGGTCCGGGCCACCCCCCGCACCCGATTCAGGTCGACAATGAGCCGTTCCAGGTCGCTGATGGTGCCCACCCGGGCCTTGCACAGAAACGATTCCTCGCCGGCCATGAAGTAGCACGACTCGATCTCCGGCCGCTCCTTGAGAGCCGCCAGGACGGCGTCGGTGTCGCCGCTGCTGTCCTGCACGATGCCGATGACGGCGGTCAGCGGAAGGCCCAGCGTCTCGGGCTCGACCTCGGCCCGATAGCCGCGGATGACCCCGGAGGATTCAAGTTTGCCGACGCGTTCGTGCACGGCCGGGGCGGACAGGCCGACCTTCCTGGCGAGCTCCGCATATGGAAGCCGGGCGTTGTCACGGAGGAGGTCGATGAGCTGGCGGTCGATCGCGTCCATCGTGACAAGCGTAGCGGTCCGGGTTTTAACACAACTAATTACCCAGAAGTGCGTTTTCCTCGTTTCCCGGACACGGCACTTGAGCGGTGCTGTAATGGGCGTACATCCCAGGATGACTCGCGCTTTCAGCTTCGCAGCATGGGGGTGCGCGAGCCCGGCGAGCCACCCAGGGTAAAGGAGGGGCCGTGGAGACGGGAGATCGTCTGCTGACGCCCGGTGAAGTCGCTGCCTTGTTTCGCGTCGATCCGAAGACGGTGACACGCTGGGCCGCGGCCGGCCGGATCAGCAGCATCCGAACCCCGGGTGGACACCGGCGGTTCCGGGAATCCGAGGTAAGGGCGTTGCTCGAAGGGGATGACGCTCTTGATGACACCTCTAGTGGGAATGGCCGAGCTCACCCGACCAACGAGTGAACAGGCTGTGCGATACGGCGGCGGCGTCGAGAACTTTGCCGGCGACGAAATCGACCAGCTGGGCGGCCGTGGCCGCGGCACCGGCGGCATAGAAGCCGGGGCTCGCGGGCAGGATCACCGCACCCGCGTCGTGTAGTGCGATGAGGTGCTCCAGGTGACTGCGTGTCACCGGAGTCTCTCGTGGCACGACCACGACCGGGCGGCGTTCCTTGAGGTTCACCTCGGCGGTGCGCTGAAGGAGGTCCTTGGACAGACCAATGGCGATGCCGGCGCATGCCGCCGTGCTCGCCGGCACCACCAGCATGCCCTTCACGGGGTATGAACCGCTGCTCGGCCCGGCCGCGAGATCGCCGGCCGGCCAGTAGGCGATGTCGGCACCGTCGAGCGACCGGCCGATCCAGTTGGCGAGATCGTCCTTCCAATGTGCATCACGGAAGGACACGCCGGTCTCGTCAAGGATGGTCAGCCGGGCCGCGCGGGAGACGACGAGGTCGACGGCCTCGCCGGCGTCGAACAACGCCCGGATGACGGCCGCCGCATATGGCGTGCCTGACGCACCGGACACTCCGACGACCCACGGCTTGCGCTGATCCACGCCACAACTCTGCCACGGTCACAGCGCGCCACCACGCCACCGTTGCGCCGGGCCGGCGCGTCGCCAGGCCGGCGCGGCGCCAGGCCGGCGCGGCGAGCGGCGGCGCGGCGAGCGGCGGCGCGACGCCGGCCTCGCCGCGATGCGCGAGCACGCCCTGCGCCGGCGCGACGGCCGCGGTCACACCGGGCGAGGGTGCTGCAGAAAATGTCGTACCCGGTTGGCAGGATGCAGGTATGGCTCGCGGATTTCCCTATGCAGACCTCAACGAGTTCCTGGCCGCCCTGCAGAAGGCGGGGGAGCTGCATCGGGTCACCGCCCCGGTCGACCCGCACCTGGAGATCAGCGAGATCGTCACCCGCACCGTGCGGGCCGGCGGTCCCGCGCTGCTCTTCGACCGGCCGACCCGCGGCGACATGCCGGTCGCCATCAACCTGTTCGGCACCGAGCGGCGCACCGCCATGGCCCTCGGCGTCGAGCACCTCGACGAGGTCGGGGCCCGGATCGGCGAGCTGGTCAAGCCCGAGCTTCCGGTCGGCTGGGCCGGCATCCGCGACGGCATCGGCAAGCTCATGCAGCTCAAGTCGGTCCCGCCGAAGCACGTCAAGACCGCGCCCTGCCAGGAGGTCGTCTACAAGGGCGACCAGGTCGACCTCAACAAGCTGCCCGGCCTGCAGGTGTGGCCCGACGACGGCGGGATCTACCACAACTTCGGCCTGACCCACACCAGGCACCCGGAGACCGGCAAGCGCAACCTAGGGCTTTATCGCCTGCAGCAGCACAGCCACAACACGATCGGCATGCACTGGCAGATCCACAAGGACTCCACCGCCCACCACGCGGTCGCGGAGCGGCTCGGCCAGCGGCTGCCGGTGGCGGTGGCGATCGGCGCCGACCCCGTGGTCTGCTACTCCGCGAGCGCGCCGCTGCCGGGCGACATCGACGAATACCTGTTCGCGGGCTTCCTCCGCGGCGAGCGCGTCGAGATGGTCGACTGCCTCACGGTGCCGCTGCAGGTGCCGGCCAACGCCCAGATCGTGCTGGAGGGCTACCTCGAGCCCGGCGAGCGGCTGCCCGAGGGCCCGTTCGGCGACCACACGGGCTTCTACACACCGGTCGAGGACTTTCCGGTGCTGCACGTGCAGTGCATGACGACCCGGAAGCAGCCGATCTACCACTCGATCATCACGTCGAAGCCGCCGCAGGAGGACCACGGCCTCGGCAAGGCCACCGAGCGGATCTTCCTGCCGCTGCTCAAGCTGCTGATCCCGGACATCGTGGACTACGACCTGCCGGCCGCCGGCGTGTTCCACAACTGCGTGATCGTGTCGATCCGCAAGCGCTACCCCAAGCACGCGCAGAAGGTGATGAGCGCCGTCTGGGGCGCCCACCTGCTGTCGCTGGCCAAGCTCATCGTCATCGTCGACGAGGACTGTGACGTCCACGACTACGCCGAGGTCGCCTTCCGCGCCTTCGGCAACGTGGACTACAAGCACGACCTGCTGCTGACCGAGGGCCCCGTCGACCACCTCGACCACTCGTCCTATCAGCAGTTCTGGGGCGGCAAGGCGGGGCTGGACGCCACGCGCAAGACGCCGGCCGAGGGCTACCATCGCGGCTGGCCGGAAGAGATGGTCATGTCGCCCGAGGTCGTGGCCCGGGTGGACAAGCGCTGGAGAGAGTACGGGTTCCAGGACAACGCCCTGGGCGACCGTTGGACACGGAAGACTTCACGATGACACTCGCTGAGGCACCTGCGGCACCCCCGAGCCGGGTCAAGGCCTTCCTGCGGCTGGTCGCGATCGAGCACTCGGTGTTCGCGCTGCCGTTCGCCTACCTGGCCGCCCTGACCGTGATGACCACCACCGGCGGCGAGCACCCGCACGTCGGCTGGCTCGACCTGCTCCTGGTGACGATCGCCATGGTCGGCGCCCGCACCTTCGCCATGGCCGCCAACCGGATCATCGACCGCCAGATCGACGCCCGCAATCCGCGCACGTCGAAGCGCGAGCTGGTGACCGGCGCCGTGAGCGTCCGCACCGCCTGGACCGGCGCGCTGGTCGCGATCGTCGTGTTCCTCGGCGCCGCCGCCCTGCTCAACCCGCTCTGCCTGGCCCTGGCCCCGCTGGCCGTCGTGCCGCTGGTCGTCTACCCCTACGGCAAGCGCTTCACCAACTGGCCCCACGCCATCCTCGGCATCGCCCAGCTGGTCGGCCCGGTCGGCGCTTGGCTGGCCGTGACCGGCGACCTGCGCGGCTCCGGCCCGGCCTGGGTCCTCGGCGCCGCGGTCGGCCTGTGGATCGGCGGCTTCGACCTGATCTACGCCTGCCAGGACACTGAGGTCGACCGTCAGATCGGCGTCCACTCGGTCCCGGCCCGCTACGGCGTCCCCTTCGCCCTGCGCGCCTCGACCATCGCGCACGTCGTCACGTTCGCTCTGTTCGTCTGGTTCGGCTACCTGGTCCACCTGGGCTGGCTGTGGTGGATCGGCCTGGCCGTCACCGCCGTGGCGTTCACCTACGAGCACGCGATCGTCCGCCCGACCGACCTGTCTCGCGTAAACCGCGCCTTCTTCACCGCCAACGGCTTCGTGGGCATAGCCCTGTTCGTATTCGCCCTGCTCGACCTGGTGATCCGCAGCGGACTACGCCCGTAGCGATGCCCCCCTCTACGATGCCGCCCATGGCCCCCGCCCCTCCCCCGGCACCCACCGGCCCCACCCAGCCCAGCGCTCTCGCCGCGGCCGGCCCACTCGCCGCCGCGCCCAGTCTCGCTCCACCGACGGCGTGCACTCTGGCCCTCACATCCGCTGCAGCACCGCAGCCAGTCCCCGCGCCGGCGGCCGCAGGGGCCCCAGGGGCGGCCGGTCCTGTGTTCCGTCGTGGTGTGGCTCGTGGTGCGACGAGCCTTGACGGGCGGTGGGGTCGATGACTGCGAGCGACGTGGCGGGAGGCGCTGAGCACCGTGGCGTGACGGCGGACGGCCAGGCGACCAGAGCGGCTGTGGCCGGCGCGACCGTGGATGGGCGGACGGCTGACCTGGCGGACGCTTCGGCGGTCCCGGCGGACACTGCGCTGGACGGCTCCGTGCGGATCGCCTCGGTGGGAGGAGACGGAGCGAGCGCCGGGACTGGCGGGGACCAAGCGGCGGACGGCAGGGGGCCGGTCGTGGCGGGCGGCGATGACGTGTCGGTGGGTGGGGATCGGCCCTGGCGGCGGGCGATTGTCGCGGGGTTCTGGATCTTTGCGGCCAGCAAGATTGCGTTGGCTGTTGTCACGGCGTTCTCGTGGATCGGGGAGAAGCGGCCCAACGTCACGGCGAGCTACATCGCGGCGCAGTGGGCTTCGCAGTGGGACTCCAAGTGGTTCATCGACATTGCCCAGCGGGGGTACTACCCGGAGCCGGACAAGGCGCCGGCGGCCTTCTTCCCCATGTATCCGATGCTCATCCGGGTGCTCACGCCGCTCTGTCTTGGGAAGCCTTGGGTGGCGGCGTTGCTCGTCGCCAACGTGGCCTCGTTCGCGGCGCTCGTGGTGCTCTACCGGCTCGCCGAGCGCGAGTTCGACCGGGTCGTGGCCGGGCGGACCGTCTTCTACTTCGTGGCGTTTCCGACCGCGTTCTTCCTGACCGCCGGATACAACGAAGGCCTGTTCATCGGGCTCATGCTCGCGGCCGTCTACTGCCTGCGCCAGCGGCTGTGGTGGTGGGCCGGCCTGTTCAGCGGGCTGGCGGTGTTCACGCGGTCGGCGGGGGTGTTGCTGGCGGGGGCGTTCGTCTGGGAGTACGTGCGGGTGCACCGGTTCAAGCTCCGCAGCAGTGCCCTCGCGGTGCTGCTCGTGCCGGTCGGGGTGGCCGGCGTGGCGGTGTTCTCACTGAACGCCTACGGGGAGCCGTTCGCGTTCCTCAAGGCGCAGCGCTACTGGGGGCGGCACCTCGACTGGCCCTGGATGCCGGTCTGGCGCGGGGTGCAGTCGCTGCACAGCGGGTTCGGGCTGCGCTACGGGTTCAGTGACGTCTGGGTCCACAACCTGCTCGAGCTGGCCACGGCCTTGCTGTGCATCGGGCTGCTCGTGCTCAACTTCGTCGGGCCGTGGAAGGTCCGGCGGGATCAGTGGGTCATGCCGCTGGTCGGGATCGGGCTGACGCTGCTCATGATCAGCTTCCCGTCGTCGCACCAGCCGTATCCGTTGTACTCCGCGTCGCGGTTCGGGCTCGAGATCTTTCCGGCGTTCATGATTCTCGCGCGGATCGGGGCGCGGCCGTGGGTCGATCGGATCGTGGTCGCCCTCTTCTTCATGCTGCAGGCGATATTGGCCGCTTTCTTCGTCCGGGGCGGCTGGGTCGCGTAATCGTAGGAGTGTGCAGATGCGCAGCGGTGCCTTCTCCGACGAGCCCTCACCGGCCGCCGACCAGCATGAGGGCGACGTCGCCGGGCCGGAGCCGACCGAGCTCCGGTGGCGGGTGTCGCCCGGGTTCGCCGCCATGAAGTGTGCGGTCACGGTGGTGCTCATCCTCGCCGCCGTGTTCCTGGCCGACGACCACCGGGCGCTGACCGCGATCGTGGTCGCCGCGGTGGTCGCCGGTGCCTACGCCCTCCGCGACGTGCTCGCCCCGGTCCGCCTCGCCGCCGACCCGGAGGGCTTGACGGTGGTCACCGGATACGCCGGGCATCGACGGCTGGCCTGGGACGAGATCGAACGGATCCGGCTCGAGTCCCGCACCCGGGCCGGCCTGCGCAGCGAACTCCTCGAGATCGACACCGGCGACACCCTGCACCTGCTGAGCACCTACGACCTCAACGCCCGCCCGGCCGACGTCGCCGACGACCTGGCCCGAATCCAGTCGCTCAGTGGCCGCTCCGCCTGACCCCGCCGCGCCGCCTACCACGCCCGCCGCCGCGCCCGCCCGCGCGCACGCCGCCGCGCCGCCCACCGCGCCCGCCACCACACCCGCTGACGCCGCCGCCACAGCCGTCCGCGCAGCCGCCGTCGCACTCGCCCTCACACCCGCGGAGACCGAATGCCCACGTGAGGCGCCGCCCAATTCGGGAACGCACACTGCGGAGGCATCAACGAATGCGGCGGACACGTTGGCGGTCGCCGCGCCAGGCGAAATGGCCGCCACGCCGGGCGAGAGGCATGCGGGGGGCGATCGGCCCTGGCGGCGGGCGGTCATCGTCGGGCTGGGGGTGTTCGCGGTCAGTCGGGCCGGGATGGTGGCCATCTCGGTGTTCGCCTGGGTCGGCGACCCGGGACCGCGCAAGTCGCCCACGCACGTTGCCTGGCTGTGGGCGAGCCAGTGGGATTCGCCGTGGTTCATCGCGATCGCCGAGCACGGGTATCAGCGAACTGCGGACGACTCGCCGGCTGCTTTCTTCCCGTTGTATCCGCTGCTGATTCGCGTCGCGACCCCGCTCTGCCTGGGCAAATCGTGGGTCGCGGCACTGCTGGTCGCCAACCTCGCGCTGGCGGCCGCGCTGATCCTGTTGTACCGGCTGACGGATCTTGAGCTCGGGCAGCGCGCGGCTGGGCGGGCCGTCTTCTATCTCGTGGCGTTTCCGACCGGGTTCTTTCTCGGGGCCGCGTACAACGAGAGCCTGTTCATCGCGCTCGCCGTCGGCACCGTGTACTGCCTGCGCCGGCAGCTGTGGTGGTCGGCCGGGCTGCTCGGCGGGCTCGCGGCGGCCACCCGGTCCGCGGGCATCCTGCTGGCCTTCGCATTCGTGATCGAGTACACCCAAAGAAAAATGAAATTGTCTGAAATATCGGCATTAATGGTCATCCCAGCGGGGCTCGGGGGCGTAATGCTGACGGACTGGATCGCGTACGGTGACCCGCTCGCGTTCTCGCACACGCAAGCGCAGCACTGGGGCCGTCACCTCGCGTGGCCCTGGCAGGCGCCCGTCGACGCCATGACCAAAGCCGGACCGCCCTTCACCGAGATCTGGACCCACAACGTCCTGGAGTTGGGCACCGTCATCGGGCTGGCCGCACTCCTGACACCGTGGCTCCGAAGACCGTCGCTCGGAAACCCGTGGCTCCGAAAGCCGGGAACCGCCCTCTATCCGCTGCTCGGACTGGCCCTGCTGATGTTCGCGGTGAGCTTTCCCAGCCGGTACACCAGCGATATCCCGAATCCGCTGTACTCCGCGTCACGCATCGGGCTGGAGGCATTCCCCGCGTTCATGGCCCTCGGCGCGCTCGGCGAACGGCGCTGGGTCGACCGGGCGGTCACCACGATTTTCCTGACCACGCAGGGCATTCTGGCCGCCCATTTCCTCCATCGGGGATGGGTGGCATAAACGCTAAAACGAGTCGTTTCGTACGGCGAAAATGGCGATATCGTCGCGCGGCGCCTCCGGCGAGAAGGCCAGCGTCCGGGCCCGCAGCCGCGCCACGACCACGTCGGCCGTGAAGCCGGCGAGGTTGGCGGCCTCGTCGCGGAGGCGGTCCACGCCAAACAGGTCGATGCCGCGGCGCCGCTCCGTGACCCCGTCGGTGAAGAAGATCAGCGTGTCGCCGGGGTCGAGAGATACCTGGGTGCGCGGGGTGTTGATGGTGTCGAGCAGGCCCAGGGCAGTACCACAGGCGCCAACCAGTTCTGTTGAACCGTCGGCCCGGAGCAGCACCGGCTGGTCGTGGCCGGCCAGGTGGAGGGTGACGTCGAGCCGGCCGTCCTGGCGGCGGAGGACCTGGGCCAGGCACAGCGTGCAGAACCGGCCGCCGCCCCGCTCCAGCAGTGTCTCGTTGAGGCGCAGGAGCACTTCGGGCAGCGGCCGACCGTCGCGGACCAGCACCCGGGTGACGTCGCGGACGAGGCCGGTGACGGTGGCGGCCTGGACGCCCTTGCCGGAGACGTCGCCGACGACGACCAGCCAGCGCCGGCCGGAGAGCGGCACGACGTCGTAGAAGTCGCCGCCGACCTCGACGCCCTCGCCGGTGGGGACGTATTCGGCGCCGAACTCGACCCCGTCGGCCCGCGGCAGCTGGGGCGGCAGGAGGGAGCGCTGGAGGGTCTGGGCGACGCGGCGGCGCTCGGCGTGGATGT
Organism: Dactylosporangium sp. NPDC051541; assembly: GCF_044454505.1. NCBI lineage: Bacteria > Bacillati > Actinomycetota > Actinomycetes > Micromonosporales > Micromonosporaceae > Dactylosporangium > Dactylosporangium sp. NPDC051541. The sequence goes on along the minus strand of NZ_JBITDU010000020.1, from coordinate 62,951 downwards.
TGGCGTTGTCGATGGCGAGGGCGGCCCGGCGGGCCACGTCCTCGACAACCGCGACCTCCTCGGAGCGCTGCCACGTGTCGCGGTTGCCGCCGACGGTCAGGGTGCCGAGGTGCTGGTTGCGGGCGATGAGCGCGACGATGTACCCCTCCAGCGGAGGTCCGAGCGGCACCACCGCATCGGTTCGCATCGCCTCTTTCAGCTGGGGTGTGGCCTGGGCGAGCGCGTCGAGGAGGTCGCCGACCTTCGACTCGTCGGCGTGCGCGGTGGCGGCGAGGCGCAGCTCGCCCCCGGCGTCGGCGGCGTGGATCGCGCACCACTGGCCGAGCCGCGGCACGACCAGGCGCGGGATGAGGGCCAGCGTGAGCTCGACGTCGAGGGACTGGGCCAGCAGCTCGGAGACGTCGGCGAGGAACGTCAGCCAGGTCCGCCGCTCGGCGTCGGCCCGGCGCAGGCGGTGGTTCTCGACCAGCAGCGTGAGCCGGTCGGCGGCCAGGGCGGTCAGCGAGCGGGCGTCGGGGCGGCCGTCACCGCCGGCGATGAGCAGTTCCGCGCGCCACGGACGGGCGACCCGCAGCATGACCCGGCGGCTGAAGCCGCCGCCGGCCGACTGGGCCTCCGCCGACGAGGCCTGTGTCGCCTGATAGTCGAGGCTTCCACCGAGGCGGCCGAAGGCGGTGACGGTGTGCGGGCCCTCGCCCTCGTCGACGGTGAGCGCCACGCCCTGCGCGCCGATGGCCCGGCACAGCTGTTGCAGCAGCTCTTCGGCCAGCTCCTCGAGCGAGGTGCCCTGGCCGGACCAGACCAGCGAGTCCACCGCGGCCGGGAGATCGAAGGCGGGAATGTCGGATTTGCCGAACGCCGAGGCCGGCGCGGCGTCGAGCCGGAACCACACCCCCTTCCCGCCGCTGAAGTGCAGAGTTCCCCAGGCCGTGGCAAGCTGCTCGACGAGGAGCAGGCCGCGGCCGCGCTCGGGCAGTTCGCCGGAGGGCTCGGGGAAGACGGGCGCGATGGCGCCTGGGCGGAAGTCGAGCACGGCGACGGTGAGCGATGCGTCGCTCGCCGTGATCTCGAGGTCGACCTCGGTGCCGGCGTGCACGACACTGTTGGTGGTGAGCTCGGTGACGAGGAGCAGTGCTTCGTCCAGGACCGAGCCGAGGCCCCGTTCGTGCGCGATCGTCCGGATCGCATCACGGGCCAGACCGGGAGAGCTATGGTCGGCCGGGAGCCTGATCCTCCGGACGGTCTGGGTTGTCACATATCGCAGTCTCCACTGAACGGTGGTAACAATCCAACCTGAAGGACGACGATGGGTGGACACCGCCTGCCCCCGAGACCGGTGGAGACGCCATGACCACAGTCGAAGAAGTCACCCAGAAGAGTCCCGAAACGGTGCTGCTGGAGGAGCTCTCCGGGGCGCTGGACAGCCTGCTCGCCGGCGACCTGAAGATCAGGTTGAGCCGCCGCGACGGGCTGCCGGGCGAAGTGGTCGAGCGGTTCAACCGGCTCGCCGAGATCAACCTGCACCACACCCGGGAGCTGCTGCGGATCAGCCGCGTCGTCGGCCGTGAGGGGCGGATGACGGAGCGGCTCGACGAGGAGGGCTTCGAGGGGACCTGGCTCGACCGCGTCCACTCGGTCAACTCGCTCATCGACGACCTGGGCCGCCCGACCACGGAGATCGCCCGCGTGATCGTGGCCGTGGCCGAGGGCGACCTGTCGCAGAAGCTGGCCCTGGAGATCGACGGGCGGCCGCTGCGGGGCGAGTTCCTGACCATCGGCCGCACCGTGAACACGATGGTCGACCAGCTCTCGTCGTTCGCCGACGAGGTCACCCGCGTGGCCCGCGAGGTCGGCACCGAAGGCAAGCTCGGCGGCCAGGCCCAGGTCACCGGCGTCGCCGGCACCTGGCGCGACCTCACCGACTCGGTGAACTCGATGGCCGCCAACCTGACCGGGCAGGTCCGGTCGATCTCGGCGGCGGCGACGGCGGTGGCCCGCGGCGACCTGTCGCAGAAGATCACGGTGAGCGCGAAGGGCGAGATCGCCGAGCTGTCGGAGACGATCAACTCGCTGGTCGACACGCTGCGGATCTTCGCCGAGCAGGTGACCCGGGTGGCCCGCGAGGTCGGCACCGAGGGCAAGCTCGGCGGCCAGGCCGACGTGCCGGGCGTGGCCGGCACCTGGAAGGACCTCACCGACAACGTCAACTCGATGGCGTTCAACCTGACCAGCCAGGTCCGCAACATCGCCCAGGTGGCGACCGCGGTGGCCCGGGGCGACCTGTCGCAGAAGATCACGGTGGCCGCGCAGGGCGAGATCCTCGAGCTCAAGGACACCGTCAACACGATGGTCGACCAGCTCTCCTCGTTCGCCGACGAGGTCACCCGCGTGGCCCGCGAGGTCGGCACCGAGGGCAAGCTCGGCGGGCAGGCCCAGGTCACCGGCGTCGCCGGCACCTGGCGCGACCTCACCGACAACGTCAACTTCATGGCCTCCAACCTGACGAGCCAGGTCCGCAACATCGCCCAGGTGTCGACGGCGGTGGCGAAGGGCGACCTGTCGCAGAAGATCACCGTCGATGCCCGGGGCGAGATCCTCGAGCTGAAGTCGACCGTGAACACGATGGTCGACCAGCTCTCGTCGTTCGCCGACGAGGTCACCCGCGTGGCCCGCGAGGTCGGCACCGAAGGCAAGCTCGGCGGGCAGGCCCAGGTCACCGGCGTCGCCGGCACCTGGCGCGACCTGACCGACAACGTCAACTTCATGGCCTCCAACCTGACGAGCCAGGTCCGCAACATCGCCTCGGTGGCGACCGCGGTGGCCCGGGGTGACCTGTCGCAGAAGATCACGGTCGACGCCCGCGGCGAGATCCTCGAACTGAAGTCGACGGTCAACACGATGGTCGACCAGCTGTCGTCGTTCGCCGACGAGGTCACCCGCGTGGCCCGCGAGGTCGGCACCGAGGGCAAGCTCGGCGGCCAGGCCCAGGTCCGCGGGGTCGCGGGCACCTGGCGCGACCTCACCGACAACGTCAACTTCATGGCCTCCAACCTCACGGCCCAGGTCCGCAACATCTCCCAGGTCGCGACGGCCGTGGCCCGCGGTGACCTGTCGCAGAAGATCACCGTCGACGCCCAGGGCGAGATCCTGGCTCTGAAGTCCACGGTCAACACGATGGTGGAGCAGCTGTCGTCGTTCGCCGACGAGGTCACCCGCGTCGCCCGCGAGGTCGGCACCGAAGGCAAGCTCGGCGGCCAGGCCCAGGTGAAGGGCGTCTCGGGCACCTGGCGCGACCTCACCGACAACGTCAACTCGATGGCGTCCAACCTGACCAGCCAGGTCCGCAACATCGCCCAGGTCACCACGGCCGTGGCGAAGGGCGACCTGTCACAGAAGATCACCGTCGACGCGCACGGCGAGATCCTGGAGCTGAAGTCGACCGTCAACACGATGGTCGATCAGCTCTCCTCGTTCGCCGACGAGGTCACCCGCGTGGCCCGCGAGGTCGGCTCGGAGGGCAAGCTCGGCGGCCAGGCCCAGGTGAAGGGCGTCTCCGGCACCTGGCGCGACCTCACCGAGAACGTCAACCAGCTGGCCTCGACGCTGACCACCCAGCTGCGGGCGATTTCGCAGGTGTCCACGGCCGTGACCCGCGGCGACCTGACCCAGCGGATCGCGGTCGAGGCCCTCGGCGAGGTGGCCGAGCTCAAGGACAACATCAACCAGATGATCGTCACGCTGCGCGAGACGACGAAGAAGAACGCCGAGCAGGGCTGGCTGGACTCCAACCTGGCCCGCGTGGGCGGCCTGCTGCAGGGCCAGCGCGACCTCGTCGAGGTCTGCCGCATGATCATGGCCGAGGTGACGCCCCTGGTCGACGCCCAGATCGGCGCGTTCTTCCTGTCCGGCGCGGACGCCGAGACCGGGCTGCGGCTGCGGCTCGAGGCGTCATACGGCTACGTGGCCCCTGGCGCCGACCTCAGCTTCGCCCCCGGTGAGGGCCTGATCGGCCAGGCGTCGCTCTCCCGCCGGGCGATCCGCGTGCAGGCCGACCCCGAGGCGCGGCTGCGGGTGCGCTCCGGCGTCACCGAGACCGCGCCCGCCGACCTGGTCGTGCTGCCGGTGCTCTTCGAGGGCGAGCCGCTCGGCGTGATCGAGTTCGGTAGCGTCTCGCCGTTCAGCGAGCTACACCTGTCCTTCCTCGACCGGCTCGTCGTCACCATCGGTGTGGCGCTCAAGACGATCCTGGCCAACCGGCGGACCGAGGAGCTGCTCTCGCAGTCCCAGCGGCTCACCGAGGAGCTGCAGGACCAGTCGGCCGAGCTGCAGCGGACCAACGCCGAACTGGAGGAGAAGGCGACGCTGCTGTCCGAGCAGAAGGGCAACATCGAGAAGCAGAACCGCGAGATCGAGATGGCCCGGCTCGGCCTGGAGGAGAAGGCGCAGCAGCTGGCGCAGGCCTCGCAGTACAAGTCGGAGTTCCTGGCCAACATGAGCCACGAGCTGCGGACCCCGCTCAACTCGATGCTGCTGCTGTCGCGGCTGCTGGCCGACAACCCGGACACCAACCTGACCGCGCGGCAGATCGAGTTCGCCGCGACGATCCACAACGCCGGCTCCGACCTGCTCGCCCTCATCGACGACATCCTCGACCTGTCCAAGATCGAGGCGGGCCGGATGGACGTCGAGCCGGGCGAGGTCTCGTTCGACGAGATCCGGGCCTACGTCGAGCAGGCCTTCGCACCCCAGGCCGAGGACAAGGGCCTGGAGTTCGTCGTGACGACCGACGCCGCGCTGCCGCCGGCCATCGTCACCGACCCGCAGCGGCTCCAGCAGATCCTGCGCAACCTGGTCTCCAACGCCGTCAAGTTCACCGACCACGGCCAGGTGACCCTGGCGATCGGGGTGGCCGCGGCCGACCTGGAGTTCTCGGCGCCGACACTGGCCGGGGCGCGGCGGGTGATCCAGTTCGCCGTCTCCGACACCGGGATCGGGATCTCCGACGACAAGGTGGCCCTCATCTTCGAGGCATTCCAGCAGGCGGACGGGACGACCAGCCGGAAGTACGGCGGCACCGGACTCGGCCTGTCGATCAGCCGGGAGCTCGCCCGGCTGCTCGGCGGCGGGATCGGGGTGACGTCGGAGGTCGGGCACGGTGCGACCTTCACGCTGTACCTCCCGGACGTCATCGCCACCGAGGTCACCCCGTCGCTGCACCAGCAGCTGCACCAGATGCTGCCGGCTCAGCCGCATTCGCTGCCGCCGGTGGCCGCCCGCCCGCTGCCCGCCGCCCCGCCGATGCTGCGCTCGCTGCCGGCCGCCGACCGCAAGGCGACCGCCGCCGCCAACCAGCTCGACGGCGCGACCGTGCTGATCGTCGACGACGACGTGCGCAACGTCTTCGCCCTGACCAGCGCGCTGGAGCTGCACGGGATGACGGTCCTGTACGCCGACAACGGCGCCGACGGCGTGCGGATCCTCTCCGAGCACCCGGACGTGGACATCGTCCTGATGGACGCGATGATGCCCGACCAGGACGGCAACGAGACGACCCGCGCGATCCGCCGCAACCGCCGCTTCGCCGAGCTGCCGGTGGTGTTCCTGACCGCCAAGGCGATGCCCGGCGACCGGGAGTCGTCACTGGAGGCCGGGGCGAGCGACTACATCACCAAGCCGGTGGACCTGGACGAGCTGCTTGACGTCATGGCGGCCTGGGTAAACGGGGAGGGTCGCGCGGTGTAGGTTGTTCGAGTCTTGGAAAGGGGCGGCACCGTTGACTGGTCCGGATCGGCCCGCGAAGGTGCTGCTCGTCGACGACCGGCGGGACAACCTGCTGGCCCTGGAGGCGAGCCTGCAGGGCCTGCCCGTGCAGACGGTCAGCGCCGACAGCGGCGAAGACGCCCTCAAGCGGCTGCTCGTCGACGACTTCGCCCTGATCCTGCTCGACGCCCAGATGCCGACGATGGACGGCTTCGAGACCGCGCGGCACATCAAGCGCCGGGAGAAGACCCGGCACATGCCGATCATCTTCCTGACGGCCGCCGACCGGGACTCGCACCTCGCGCTGCGCGGCTACGCGGCCGGGGCCGTGGACTACCTCACGAAGCCGTTCGATCCATGGGTACTGCGCGCAAAGGTTTCGGTCTTCGTCGAGCTGTGGACGATGACGCAGCAGCTCGCGGCGTCCACAGAGCTGATCCGGTCCCGCGACGCCGACCTGCGCCACGCGGGCGTCGCCGTCGACGAGGCGACCGCCCTGCTCAAGGGCGCCCTGGCCGCCGACGGCGAGCTGGGCCGCGAGCAGGTCGAGAAGGCCATCGCCGCGCTGACGAAGGCCCGCGCCAAGATCTAGGCTTCCTGGATCATCAGGGCGTTGCGGAGCCCGGTGATGTCCAGCACGCGGATCAGGAAGGCGCCGACGTTCACCAGGACCAGATAACTCTGGGCGAGCGCCGCCTTGCGGCTCAGTACCACCAAAGTGCCCAGACCCTGCGAGTCGCAGAACGTCACGCCGGCCATGTCGAGCACGACGCGGGCCGGCGGCTCGTTGAGGACCTCGTCGACGGCGGCGGCCAGGCGCGGCACGGTCGACATGTCGATCTCTCCGGTCAGCGCGACGACCGTCTCCGTGGGTGCACGGCGGACGGATACGGAGAGATCAGGTCGATCCACGGGAAACAGCCTAACCGGTAGTGGTGTCGGGCACACGGCGCCGAGGGCCGCGCGCCGCGGTTCGGGAACAGCTGTCAGAATGGGCAGGCTGTGACCGATATTGACACCGCCGGTCCCGTCCCGTATTCGGGCGCCGCGCCGGCCTCCCAGGCCTTGTTCGACCGTGCCCGGGCCATCGTGCCGGGTGGGGTGAATTCACCTGTCCGGGCGTTCCGGGCGGTCGGGGGCACCCCGCGCTTCATGGTCAGCGGCTCCGGCTGCTGGCTCACCGACGCCGACGGCCGGCGCTACCTGGACCTCGTCTGCTCGTGGGGGCCGTTGATCCACGGCCACGCCCACCCCGAGGTCATCGCCGCGATCACCGCGGCCGCCGCCCGCGGCACCAGCTTCGGCACCCCGACCCCGGGTGAGGTCGACCTGGCCGCGGAGATCGTCGCCCGGACCGCCGTCGACCAGGTCCGGCTGGTCAACTCCGGCACCGAGGCGACGATGAGCGCCCTGCGCCTGGCCCGCGGCTTCACCGGGCGGCCCAAGGTGATCAAGTTTTCCGGCTGCTACCACGGCCACGTCGACGCGCTGCTGGTCGCGGCCGGTTCCGGGGTGGCCACGCTGGCCCTGCCCGACTCCCCCGGCGTCACCGGCGCCTCCGCCGTCGACACGCTCGTGCTGCCCTACAACGACGTGCCCGCCCTGGAGGCGGCCTTCGCGGCCCACGGCGACCAGATCGCGGCGATCATCACCGAGGCCGCGGCCGGCAACATGGGCGTGGTCGCGCCCCGCGACGGGTTCAACGCCAAGCTCGCCGAGCTCGCGCACCACCACGGCGCCCTGCTGATCCTCGACGAGGTCATGACCGGCTTCCGGGTCAGCCGCGGCGGCTGGGCCGGCCTCGAGCCGGTGGATGCCGACCTCTACACGTTCGGCAAGGTCATGGGCGGCGGTCTGCCGGCCGCGGCGTTCGGCGGCCGAGCCGAGATCATGGCCCGGCTGGCTCCGGCCGGCCCGGTATACCAGGCCGGCACGCTCTCCGGCAACCCGCTGGCCTGCGCCGCCGGCCTGACCTCGCTGCGCCTGGCGACGCCCGAGGTCTACGCCCGCCTGGACGCCACCGCGGCGACGGTCTCGAAGCTGGCTTCAGACGCTCTAACCGCTGCGGGGGTACGGCATGTGCTGTCAACCGCCGGCAACATGTTCTCGATCTTCTTCACCGAGACGCCGGTGCACTCGTTCGCCGACGCGCAGACTCAGGACGTGGGCGCGTTCAAGGCCTTCTTCCACGCCTTGCTCGACCGGGGCGTCTACCTCCCGCCGAGCGCGTATGAGGCCTGGTTCGTCTCGACGGCCATCGACGACGAAGCCCTGACACACCTCGAGGCGGCCCTGCCCCACGCGGCCCGCGCCGCAGCGGAGGCAGCGGCATGAAGACGATCGTCCACGTGCTGCGCCACGGCGAGGTCTACAACCCGGAGAAGGTCCTCTACGGCCGCCTTCCCGGATACCGCCTGTCCGAGCTCGGTGTGCAGATGGCCAAGGCGGCCGCCGAGTCGCTGGCCGGCCGCGACATCACGCACCTGGTGGCCAGCCCGCTCGAGCGCGCCCAGCAGACCGCGGAGCCGTTCGCGGCCCAGCTGGGGCTGCCGATCGCGGTCGACGACCGGCTGATCGAGAGCGCTAACTTCTTCGAGGGCAAGCAGGTCGGCGTCGGTGACGGCTCCCTCAAGGACCCCCGCAACTGGTGGGTGCTGCGGGACCCGGTGACCCCGTCCTGGGGCGAGCCGTACAACGTGATCGCGGCCCGGATGTACCAGGCGCTGCTGGCCGCCCGCGAGGCCGCCGAGGGCCATGAGGCCGTGTGCGTCTCCCATCAGCTGCCGATCTGGACCCTGCGCCGGCACGTCGAGAAGAAGCGGCTGTGGCACGACCCGCGCAAACGGGAATGCCAGCTGGCCAGCCTCACGAGCTTCCATTTCGAGGATGCGAAGATCGTGGGGATCGCATACTCCGAGCCCGCCGCGCACCTGATCGCTTTGTCCGCCTCGGCCCGCAATGCGAAAGGCGCCTGAGATGCGGCGGGCCCTGGTGTTGCTGCTCGTGCTGGCACTGGCCGCGTGCTCGAGCAGTACCCCCAAAAACGCTTTGGGCAGTCGAAAAATTGCCGTGACCGAGCGGGTGGCGGCGCCGGCAATGGGCGGTGACCTGATGAATGGCGGCGGGCGGTTCGAGCTCGCGCAGCACAAGGGTCAGGTCGTTGTCGTGAACTTCTGGGCCTCGTATTGCCCGCCCTGCCGGACCGAGGCGCCGGAGCTGGAGAAGGTGCTCGCGGCGACCAAGGCCGACGGCGTCACGTTTATCGGCGTCAATATTCGGGATCAGAAGAGCCCGGCCGAGAACTACCTGGCCGATATCAAGCCGACCTACGGCAGCATTTTCGACCCGTCGGGGTCGCTCGCGCTCAACTTCGACGTGCCGCCCAACTCGATCCCGGCCACGCTCGTGATCGACAAGGCCGGCCGGATCGCCGCCGTGCTGCGCTCCGCGGTCGATCAGAAGCTCCTCGAACCGATCGTCCGCGACCTGCTGGCCGAGCAGGCCTGACATGGACGTCGGGACGGTCGCCGCGAGCGGGCCCCTCCTGCTGGCGATCGGCGTGGCGGCGCTCGCGGGGCTGGTCAGCTTCCTGTCGCCGTGCATCCTCCCGCTCGTGCCGGGCTACCTGTCCTACGTGACCGGGCTGGCCGGGGCCGACCTCGACTCCGGCAAGCGCCGGGGGCGGGTCCTCGCGGGGGTCGGGCTGTTCATCGCCGGGTTCTCCGCGGTGTTCATCGGCCTGATCATCCTGGCCACCCGGGCCGCGATGACGCTGCTGGTGCACCGGCGGCTGATCGAGGTGATCGTCGGCGTCGCCGTCATCGTGCTCGGCCTGGCCTTCATCGGCCTGGTCCCGGGCCTGGAGCGGCAGTGGCGGATCCAGCGCCTGCCGTCCGCGGGCCTCATCGGCGCGCCCGTGCTCGGGGTCGTGTTCGCGCTGTCCTGGGCCCCATGCACCGGCCCGACGCTCGGCGCCATGATCGCGCTCGGCTCGACCAGCGGCTCGCAGGCCCGCGCGGTGACGCTCGCGGTCGCCTACTCGCTGGGCATCGGCATCCCGTTCATCGCCATGGGGCTGGGCTTCCAGCGGCTCATCGGGGTCGTGAAGTTCATCCGCCGCAACAGTCAGTGGGTCACCCGCATCGGCGGCGCCCTGCTCGTGCTGATCGGACTGGCCCTGGTCACCGGCGTCTGGAGCTCCCTCATGACCGCCCTGCAGGCCAACATCGGCCCGGCCGGAACGGTGCCGATCTGATGCGCTGGCTCTTCCACACCACCGTCTCCGTGAGCCGCCGCGCCTGGCGCCAGCTGACCAGCATGCGCACCGCCCTGGTGCTGCTGTTCCTGCTCGCTGTGGCCGCGATCCCGGGCTCGGTGCTGCCGCAGCGCAACGTGTCACCCGAGAAGGTCGACACGTATCTCGACACCCACCGGCAATGGGGGCCGACGCTCGACCGGCTGTCGTTCTTCGACGTCTACGGCTCGCCCTGGTTCTCGGCCATCTATCTGCTGCTGTTCATCTCGCTCGTCGGCTGCCTGGTGCCCCGATTCCGGATGCACTTCGTGGCGCTGGTGAAAGTACCCCCGAAAGCGCCTTCGCGTTTTGAACGACTGCCCGAGCACGCCACCGTGGCCAAATCCGGGACCGCCGAGGACGCCGCCCGAATTCGGGTAATGCTGCGCAAGCATCGGTTCCGGGCCGCCGTTCGCGAAGACGGCGACGTCGTGGAGATCTCGGCCGAGAAGGGCTATCTGAAGGAGACCGGCAACCTGGTCTTCCACTTCGCCTTGCTGTCACTGCTGTTCGGGGTCGCGTTCGGCTCGTGGTTCGGCTGGCACGGCAACCGCATTCTGGTCGAGGGCGACGACTTCGCATTCTGCAACACGCTGCTCAACTACGACGAGCACGCGCTCGGCGCCCAGGTCGGCGAGAACGACCTGCCCCGCTTCTGCCTGCGCCTGGACAAGTTCAACGCGACCTATCTGGACAACGGCCAGCCGGTTACCTACAAGGCCAACGTCAATGTTCAGCAGAATGGGCGCTCGTCCGAGGATCTGCTCCAGGTCAACAACCCGCTGCGGCTCGACGGCGCCAACGTTTCACTACTCGGCCACGGGTACGCGCCGATCCTGCGCTACACCGACAAGTACGGGAAGACTTCGGACAACGTCTCGCCGTTCCTGCCCAGCGACGGCCTGCTGACCAGCACCGGCGTGGCCACGTTCCCGGACGTCAACATCAACCCGCAGACCGGCACCCGCGACGACAAGTCGCAGATCGGCTTCTCCGGCATCTACCTGCCGACAGTCCCGTCCGATCCGTCGTTCAACTCGTCGGCGTTCCCGGCCGAACGCGACCCGCGGCTCATGCTGCAGCCCTACCGCGGCATCCTCGGCTTCGACGCCGGCGCCCCCCTGTCGGTCTACACGCTGGACACCCGCCAGATCGACGCCGGCCGCCTGGCCAAGTTCGGCGACCCACTCATGCTCAAGCCCGGCGAGACCGCCACCCTCCCGGACGGCACCAAGGTCCAGTTCGTCGGCACCCAGCAGTGGATCAGCATCTCGGTCCGCCACGACCCGGGCCAGCCGATCGTCCTCGGCGGGGCCATCGCCCTGCTGGTCGGCCTGCTGGGCTCGCTGTGGGGCAAGCGCCGCCGGATCTTCTTCCGCATCGCCCCGACCGGCATCACGGCCGGCGGCCTGCCGCGCAGCGACTACCCCGGCTTCGCCGACGAGTTCGCTTCGCTGGTGCGGGCCGCGGGCCCCGCTGCTTCGGTGCCGGAGCAGGTGGCGCAGACTGAGAACGTCGAGGAGGTTGTGTAATGGGCGGGCTGTCCAACCAGCTGCTGGTCGTCACGATTTTTTCGTACGTGCTGTCGATGATGGCGTACGCGATTGAATACGCCTTCGGTGGCCGCGGGGCGGTTGCCCGTTTGGCGGTGCGTTCGCCGGCTTCTGAGGCCGCGCTGGTCGGTGTCGGGGGCGGCGCCTCTTCTGTCGGTAGCGGCGCCTCTTCTGACGTCTTGGCTGTCTCGGGGGGCTCGGTTGTTTCGGGCGGCTCGGACGGCTCGGCTGTCTCGGACGGCTCGGCCGTCTGGGACGCCTCGGCTGTTTCGCGCGCCTCGGGTGATCTGGACATTTCCGACGTTTCCGAAATGTCGCCCGGGTCGTCTGCTGGCGCCCGCCGGGCCGGCATCACCGCGATCGCCTTGATGGTCCTCGGCTACCTGGCCCACGTGGGAGCGCTGGTCACCCGCGGCATCGCCGCCGACCGCGCCCCATGGGGCAACATGTACGAGTTCGTCATGATGGCCACCGCGGTCGGCATGACCGCCTGGCTGGTCACCGCCGCCCGCTGGCGCAACCTGCGCCACCTCGGCCTGTTCGTCACGCTGGTCGCCGCGATCCTGCTGTCGGTCGCCGGCATGAGCCTGTATGTCCCGGTCGGCCCGCTGGTCCCCGCCCTGCACTCATACTGGCTGGTCATCCACGTGGGCGCCGCGTCAACAGCGTCGGGCATCTTCCTGGTCGGCTTCGTCGCCGCCGCGATGCACGTGATCCGCCTGGGCTACGACGCCGGCAAGACCCGCTTCCCCTACTCCCTGGGCGAACGCCTCCCAAACCCCGCCGTCCTGGAGCGCGTCACCTTCCGCGTCCACGCGTTCGCGTTCCCGATCTGGACCTTCGGCGTGATCTCGGGCGCCATCTGGGCCGAAGCCGCCTGGGGCCGCTACTGGAACTGGGACCCGAAGGAAATCTGGTCGTTCATCGCCTGGGTCGTCTACGCCAGCTACTTGCACGCCCGCTCAACCCCGAGCGTAAGCCGCCGCGTGACAAGCTGGATCGCCATAATCGGCTGGGCCACGATGCTGGTAAACCTGTTCGGAGTCAACCTGGTAGCCAACGGCCTCCACTCCTACGCCGGCGTCTGATTTCAGCAGAATGTTTATTCGCCGAGCGACCGCCTTTTCAGCAAATCCACGAACCCAGCCCATGCGCCCGCCTCAAATCGGAGCGCATTGCCGTCCGGGTCGACACTGTCCCGGACAAAGACATGGCCGGCGCTGACCAACACCTCAATGCAGTTGCCATCCCCGCACTTCGGCGCTGACCTCCATACACCTTCGCCTGAACCGTGAGCCATCGAGGGCCTCCACTCTCGACACCAAGGTTCAAGCGTACGAGAACGGCCGCCGCACCCATAGTGAGCGGCAGAAGGCTGGCACAACTGGACGGGGCGGCGGATCTCAAGATCAGATCCGCCGCCCCGAGCCTAAGCAAATGCGAAGTCACCCCTCGCCACACCGGAAGCGAAGGCATCCCAATCAGAGCGGGACACCTGCAAAACCTGCTCTGGACGCTGGGAGTCTCGGATCAGAATCTCGGTGTCGGCCCAAGCCACCTCAATACAGTTCCCAGCCTCGCAAAGACTGCTCTTCCGCCAGTCCAGCGACTGTTCCTTCGCCACTCTACCTCCATATAATTTCACCGCGGCTCGCACCATTGCGAGCCGCGGGCCTTATCCACGACTCAGCTCGGAAATCATGGTTGCGTAACGCGCTGAAATTAAGTCCATCGATGCCTGCTCACTGAGGCAGAGATTCCACATCTGCTCAAATCGATGGCGATATATCTTTACCAGATCGGGGTCCTGGATCAGGTCGTCGGTGACGCTGTATTCCTTGTAAACGGCCGCATCCTCGTCCCCGGCGAGGGCGTAGACCGTGAAGGCACCGAGCAGCAGGTAGATGGCCTCATGCTTGGGCAGGAAGCGAATCCGGATCTCCGGCCGCTGCGCGACATCGAGCACGTGACCAAGCTGACGCGCCATCGTCGCCTTGTCACCCTGAATACGCTCCGGCAGGGCTTCGTCCAAAATCACGAAGTACAACGGCATTCCATCAGGGCGCGAGAAGAAGTCTCGCTGTCGTTGCATCCGAAAGTCGAGACGAGCATTCTGCATGTCGGCCGGCATGTGATCGACAACCGCACCGATGACCGCGTTGGCGTACCCGCGCTCTTGCAGCAGTCCCGGGAACACTGCCGGCTGAAACACGCGCACTGCGGTCGCTTCATGCTCGAACTGCCCGATCTGGAGGAGGGCCGACGTCAGCTGCGATCGATACTCCGACTGGTTCCACACCCCCCGCCGACGGGCCAGGCGTGCATCGGCGGTCATCTGGTCAATCTGTGCCGGATCACGTAGATCGAAAAGTCGGATCACAGCGGCCAAGTCAGTGAGCGAGATCGTCGACTCGCCGGCTTCGATGCGTTGAACCTTGGAGAGAGACCAGTGGAGCGATTCGCCCACTTGCTGCTGGGTCAGGCCGGCGGCGTCGCGCGCTTTGCGGAGCGCGAAACGAAGCCGCAACCTGGCGCCAGCAGGTGAGCCCGTCGCCGTCATGATCGCTAATTCCTCCCCGGGTCTCTCCCCAGATTGCGAGTCGGCACTCTGCTGTACCGCAGGTTGCCGTATCGGTACTTTCTCACCGCCTGTCAATACCGAAATGACCGCGTGCGTTGCCAAATTTCGTCAACCTGAGACGACGTCTCGCCACTCCAGGGCTCTGGCCGTGGCTCGGCGGACGCGGCCGAACTCGCGGAGATCTGTCGTTGCGTAGAGGAGCACTGCGTGACCTCGGCGACAGTCAGCCCAGAGTTCGTGTTGCCGGGCCGGGGCCCTCCGCAAGCTCCGGACCCGCAACAGCGCTATGACCGCCGACAGCGCAACGCAAACCCATCCCAAAGCGGGATTCGAGTCGGCCCAGGCGAATACGACCACCGCGGCGGCCGCGGCGGTGCCCGAGCATGAGACGGCCAGGATGGTCGTTGGGCCGACTCCGGCCGGCTCGACGACCCAGACCGAGGTCAGGTCGGTCAACAGGTAGTCGTGCGGTTCGGCCCCCAGCACCCGAAACCGCAGGTGATCAATTCGGACCCGGGGGTCCGTGAAGAAGATCGGCATCGCAACCCCTCCCGGCGAGCCATTGCTTGGAGGAGGGTGGCGGGAGCACTATTGGACACGCGACAGGTCCTCCCCTCCTCGCAGCGGGATGACCGAAGGCAGCGCTCGGTGGCCGCCGGGCGCTGCTCTCGTTGTAGTGACTATTGTCGCTACAGCAAGTATTGAGCACGGTTTTCGAGATCGCCATACTTCATTTTGCGGTGTAGCACTCTCGGATTCCCCATGGCGGGCGTCAAAGCCGACGGGAAGCGGCGATCAGCGAAAAGCTTTCTGCTGAATCCGCACGTGAATCCGGACATAGCCCGCTTATTGAATCTGCTATATCGCAGATTGCGGCCCGGCCGACAGCGACTTCGTGCGGCGCGTCCTGGGTGTGGTCGGCGTTGTTCGGGCTGGTAGCCAGCGCACCACGTGGCGGCGGATTCGCAACACCGCAAGAACTGAGTACTGGATCGCTCCCGAGGGATGCGGCAGGCCTACCGCGTCCCTGACGGATGGCTGGAGCAGAGCCGAGATCACCGGGCCGACCAGGGAGCGGAGCCACGGGTGGACGCGGGCGCGGGTCATCGCCAGGGTTCGTTCGCTGCACAGCCGGCCGGCCTCGGTGAAGGCGAACGAAGCCTCGCAGTCGGCCAGGTAAGCGGAGGGGTCGGCGGGGAAGTCGCGTACGCCCATGCGGCGGCCCAGTTCGGCGTAGAAACGTAATAGTGCGGCGCGCTCGGGCGGGGTGAGCGGGCGTTTGCCGTAGCGGTCCAGCCAGCGGATCAGGGTCACGGCCAAGGCGACCAGCGCGAAGCGGTTGTGCTCAACCGTCACCGGGGTGCTGCGGTGGCTGCGGTTCACGAAGCGCAGGATTTCGCGGCCGCGCGGGGAGTCGAGGCCGTGTTCTATCAGGTCGCCGAAGGTCAGCGACGTGATCTCGGCGCGGGTGAAGAGGGCGTCCGTCGAGCCCACCACGTGTGCGGTCGGCGGCCAGGCGTAGAGGTGCCAGATCATGAGGCGGCCGGCCATGCGGACGTCCCAGGGGTGCTCGTGGAACATCAGGCGGCGGACGACCGAAGCGTAATCAGCGGGCACGCCGCCCAGCTAAAACTACTTCGTCTTCGTGATCGAGGTTGCTGTCACGGACCCGTCGGCTTGCTGGCCCTGGACGGTGACGGTGGCGCCGGCGGTGAGGTCTTTCAGGGCGCCCGGCAGCGACACTGCGGTCTTGTCGCTGGTCTTCACGATGACCGTCTGGCCGTCGGCGGTCTCGACGTACACCGTGGTGCCGTCGACCAGCTTCACCGTGCCGGTCACGCCACCGCGGGTACCGGTGCCGGTGTTGCCCTGTGCGCCGCCGCCCGGGAACTGTCCGCCGCCGCCGTTGCGGCCCGCGAAAGCGCTGGCCAGTGCGGCCGGGTTGGCGCCGGGGCCGGTCGCGGTCGGGGCGGTGCCGTAGCTCTTCTGGACCTGGGCGCCGCCTACGAAGCCGACGACCAGCAGGGCCAGGCCGGCCAGGGCATAGGTGGCCCGGTTGGCCAGGCGGCGGGGAGCGGCCTTGGCGATGCGCTCGTTGAGGTCGTCGTCCAGCGGGGGCTCGGCGAGCAGGTCCGGCTCCTCGTCGAGATCGACAACGACCGGAATCACTTCCGTTTCGGCGGAAGAGGCCGCTACGGAAGGGTCGTCCCCCAACGGCCGCTCATAGGGGGTGGCCTCCGGACGGCGAAAGGGCGAAGCGGCGTGGCTCACGTAAGACTCCTCGAGAAACAGGGCCGTGCGGATGGGACCGGGTTGCGATGTCCGCGGGGGGTTTGACATCGCAACCAGGACCCGCCCGCACGAAGAACCGAACTACCAAAGCGAACTACGAGAATCGGTCATTCGTATCGAAGTGCTTCAATTGGACGGAGGCCCGCCGCCCTGGAGGCCGGGTAGCTGCCGAAGAACAGGCCGATCACCACCGAGAAGCCCAGGGACAGCGCGATCGAGCTCGGCACGATCACCGGTTTGATGCTGACGATCGTGAACTGACTGCCGATGACCGCCGCCGCCACGCCCAGCAGGCCGCCGATCAGCGACAGCACCGTCGCCTCGACCAGGAACTGGGTGAGGATCGTGCGCTTCGGAGCGCCCAGCGCCTTGCGGATGCCGATCTCCCGCGTCCGCTCGGTCACCGTCACCATCATGATGTTGGTGATGCCGATGCCGCCGACGAGCAGGCTGATGCCGGCAACCGCGCCGAGCAGCAGGGTGAAGGTCTCGGCGGTGTTGGCCCGGGTCTCCAGGAGCTGAGACTGATTCAGGATGCGGTACGCCGACGTCGTCGACGACCCGCTGATGTTGAGCTTCTCGTTGAGGATCGCGGTGATCTCGGACTGGGCCGCGCTGACCTCGTCCGGTGCCGTCGCCTGGACCAGGAGCTGGTTGAGCGAGCCGTATCCGGTCAGCGACTCCTGCACCGCGCTGACCGGCGCCATGGCCACGTCATTGGGGTCGTTGAAGCCGCTGCCGCCCTTTTCAGCCAGTACCCCGATGACCGTGAAAAGCTTGCCCGAGACGGTGATCTGCTTGGCCAGCGGATCGACGGTGCCAAATAGCTCTTCGGCCACCGTCGATCCGATCACCACCACCTTGCGGGAGTCCGCCACGTCGTCGGCGGTGAAGAGGGAACCCTTGGCGAGCTTGAAGTTCGAGGCACCCACATAGCCCGGATAGGTACCCACGAATTGCGTGATGCTGTGGTCCGTGCCCTCGTAGGTCGCCGTCTGCGAGCCGCTCACCACCGGCGAAACGCTTTTCACGTGCGGCGCCGCGTCCTTGTCGGAAAGCGCGGGCACCAGGTCCATCGTCAGCGCCGTGTTCTGGGTCGAGGCCGCTCCGCGCGCGCCGCCACCGGCCCCGGCCGTGACCGTGAGGGTGTTCGTTCCAAGGGCCTCAATTTGATTTTGTACGGCCTGAGCCGACCCATTTCCCACGGCGACCAGCAAAATCACGGCCGCCACACCGATCAAAATCCCCAGAACGGTGAGGCTGGAGCGCAGTTTGTTCGCGGAGATCGCGCGCAGCGCGAAGCGGATCGTCTCGAAGATGTTCACTTCAGCCGCTCATCCTGGACGATGCGTCCGTCGACCAGCCGGATCAGCCGCTTCGCGTGCTCGGCGACGTCCGGCTCGTGAGTGATCAGCACGATGGTGCGCCCGGACCGGTTGAGGCGGTCGAACACGGCGAGCACGTCGTTGGTGGACTGGGTGTCGAGGTTGCCGGTCGGCTCGTCGGCGAGCACCAGGGCCGGCGCGGTGACCAGGGCCCGGGCGACGGCGACGCGCTGCTGCTGGCCGCCGGAGAGCTGGTTGGGCTCGTGGTCCTCACGCTCGGCCAGGCCGACCATCGCCAGTGCGGCGCGGGCCCGGCGGCGCCGCTCGGCCGCCTTGACGCCGGCGTAGGCGAGCGGCAGCTCGACGTTGGCCAGTGCGGAGGTCCGGGCGATGAGGTTGAACGACTGGAACACGAAGCCGATCCGGCGGTTGCGCACCAGCGCGAGCTGGCGGTCGTTGAGCCGGCTGACGTCGACCCCGTCGAGCAGGTACTGCCCGGTCGTCGGAATGTCGAGACAGCCCAGGATGTTCATGAGCGTCGACTTGCCCGAGCCCGACGAGCCCATGATCGCGACGTAGTCGCCGCGCTCGACCGTCAGCGTCACGCCCCGCAGCGCGTGCACCTCGGTCTCGCCGTGCCCGTAGATCTTGGCGACGTTCTGGATGTCGAGGACGGGCTTGGTGACCACCAGTTCGGCGACGCTCATGTCAGTTCCCCCCACGGCCGGTACCGCCGCCGCCGGTGAAGCCGCCGCCCCCGCCTTGGAAGCCGCCGCCGCCACCCTGGAAGCCCGGGAACTGGTTGTTGGTTCCGGTCGTGGAGTTGGTCGTCGTCGTGGTGATCACGACCTGCTCGCCGGCCTGCAGGCCGGACTTGACCTCGACGAAGCCGCCGCCGGTGATGCCGACCTCGACCTGCCGCTCCTCGGTGGCCCCGTTGACCGACACCTGCACCGTGCGCTGCCCGCCGGCGGTGCGCAGGGCCGTGCTCGGGATCCGCAGCACGTTGGCGGCCTCGGCGATTGTCACCACCGCGGTCGTGCTCTGACCGAGCCGTACCCCCTCAGGAAGCGTGTCCAGAGCGATCGTCACCGCGTAGGAGTTGACGTTGTTGCTGGTCGTGGCGGTCGGCGAGATAGTGGCCACCTTGCCCGTGGCCCGCGTGCCGGACAGGGCACTCCAGGTGATGTTGGCGGTCTGACCGGCTTTGAGCTTGGTCGCGTCGGACTCCGCGAAGCTGGCGTTCACCTGCAGCTTCGTGAGGTCCGCCAGCTGGACGAAGCCGCTCGAGGTGGACGCGGACGAGGAGGTTGAGGAAGACGACCCCTGCGACGACGACCCCTGCGACGAAGAGCCGGACGACGACCCGACGGCCCCGCTTACCGCGGTGACCGTGCCGGCGATCGGGGCCGTCAGCACCGTCCCGTTCACCGTCGTCTGGGCCGAGGTCACGTTGGCCTGGGCGGTGGCGACCTGCGCCTCGGCCGAGGCGATCGTGGCGTCGTCGGCGGAGTTGTTGCGGTCCCGGGTCAGCGCCGCCTGGGCCGCGGTCAGGTTGGCCTTAGCGGTGGTCAGCGCGGCCTGGGCGGCGGTCGCGTCGACCTTGGCCAGGGTCTGACCCTTGGTGACCACGTCGCCGACCTTCACGTCGACCTCGGTGACCGTCCCGGAGGTGGTGAAGTTCGCGTTCGCCGTCGCCGCGCTGGCCACCGAGCCGGTCGCGGTGACCGTCTGCGACACCGTGCCCTGCGTGACCGCCACCAGGCGGGTGCGGGACGTGCTGGCGCCGGTGTTGGCGGCCGCGGCGGGCCCGTGGACGATCTGATACGCCCAGAACGCCCCGCCCACAGCGGCCAGCACGAGCACGGTGTTCACGAGAGTCACGGAGTTGAGCCGTGGCTTGCCCAGCGAAGGCAGCGACAAACGCATGAGGGGAATCGTGGTGGCCGCCCCTCGGAGCAAACCTCAGCGAACCTCGGAGTTGCCTCGGAATCCGTCTGACCGTATTTCGACCGGTTCACCCAGCTCGGCGTCTTCAAAAAAACCAAGGTCCAGAGCTGGCAGCAGTACTCTGAATGTCGCGCCCTGCCCGGGAGCCGTCCACAGCTCGACGCGGCCGCCGTGGGCCTGCACGATCGCGGCGACGATGGACAGGCCGAGGCCGGCACCGCCATACCGGCGGGATCGGGAGCCCTCGGCGCGATACAGCCGCTCGAAGACTCTGCTCGCGTCCTCCGGCTTCATCCCCGGGCCCGTGTCGCTGACCTCGATGCAGCCCAGCGCGACGCCCTCGGGCAGCGCGCCGCCGATCGTGGCGATCGGGAGCATCTTCGGCGGCTCGGCCCGGCCGACCTTGACCACGATCCGGGTGTCCTCGGGCGTGTGCTGCAGCGCGTTGCTGACCAGGTTGGCCACCACCTGCCGCAGCCGCGCCTCGTCGCCCTCGACGGTCACCGGCTCGAACGTCACCGAGCGCTCGTCGAGCGCGGCCAGCTGCACGAACCGGGTCGGCACCCGCACGTGCGCGTCGCGGACCGTGTCGGCCGCGACCGCGAGCAGGTCGACGGGGGACTGCTGCAGCGGGCGCTCCTCGTCGAGGCGGGCCAGCGTGAGCAGGTCGTTGACGAGCAGACGCATCCGGCCGACCTCGAGCTCGATGCACTCCATGGCCTCGTCCAGCGCGGGGCCGGGCGGAGCGCCGCCGCGACGGTACAACTCAGCAAAGCCTTGCACGCTTGTCAGCGGTGTGCGCAGTTCGTGCGCGGCGTCGGCCAGGAACTGCCGGAGCCGCCGCTCGGACGCGGCGCTCTCGTCGACCGCGCCCTCGATGCGGGTCATCATGGTGTTGAGCGCGCCGCCGAGCCGGCCCGACTCGGTGTGCGGGTCGGCGTCGTCGATGCGGCGCGACAGGTTGCCCGCGGCGATCTCGGCGGCCGCCTCCTCCATCCGGGTCAGGGGGGCCAGGCCCACCCGCACGAGCGCGGCGGTGGCGACACCGACCAGGATCAGGAGCAAAAGGCTGACTCCCGAGGTGTACTGCACCATCTGGTCGCGAGTCGCCGCGACGTCCTTGAGTGAGACCGCGAAGGCACCGTAGTCACCGTTCCACGACTGCGTGACCCGGACCCGCCACTGTGCGGTGGGCCCCTCCACCGTGAACGGCTGGCCTTCGGCCGCGCGCTGCTTGATGTCCCCGAACAGCCTCGGGTCGACGAGCGGCGGCGTCTCCGCCGCGGCGCTCGTCGTATCGAGCTGCCCACCGCTGGTGAAGTGGAACACCTGGAAGTCCGGCCCCGGGGAGAAGCCCTCGGGCTTCCGCGCGTTCGTCGGTGGCCGCCCGCCCCGAGGCGAGCTCATGAGCTGCTGGTCGATGCGCTGCATGAGGTACCACTTGAGGAGCAGCACCGCGATGAAGTTGGCCGCGATCAGGGCCACCGCGGCGATCGACACGACCGAGACGACGATCCGGGTCCGGACCGTCCAGTGTCGCCAGGGCCGCAGGTGTTTCACCCCTCGGTTCTCGGCAGTCTCAGCGCGTAGCCGACCCCGCGGACCGTGTGGATCAGCGGCGGGTCCCACTTGTCGATCTTGCGGCGGAGGTAGTAGACGTAGCTCTCCACGATCCGCCCGTCGCCGCCGAAGTCGTAGTTCCAGACCCGGTCGAGGATCTGGGCCTTGCTGACCACGCGGCCGGCGTTCGTGAGGAGGTACCGCAGCAGGTTGAACTCGGTCGGCGACAGGTCGACTCGGTGGCCGCCGCGGCGCACCTCGTGGGCGTCCTCGTCCATCTCCAGGTCGGCGTAGCGCAGCACCCCGCCGTCGACGAGCTGCTGCTGCTCGCCCAGGCTGCGGCGGAGGATCGCGCGGATCCGCAGCACGACCTCCTCCAGGCTGAACGGCTTGGCCACGTAGTCGTCGGCGCCAACGGTCAGCCCCGAGATCCGGTCCTCGACGGAATCCCGCGCGGTCAGGAACAGCACCGGCACCGGCCGCCCGGAGTTGCGCAGCCGCTGCGCGACCTCGAACCCGTCCAGGTCCGGCATCATCACGTCGAGCACAACCAGGTCCGGGGCATACTCGGCGGCCGCGGCCAGGGCCTCGTTGCCCCCGGTGGCGACCCGGACCTCGAACCCGGTGAGCCGCAGCGTGGCCGACAGCAGCGCGCGGATGCTCGCCTCGTCGTCGACGACGAGGACCTTCGGCTGGCGCTCGGGCGCCTGGATCGGACTGATCGGCATCGGCTCCATCGTCACTGACCCGCCGTCAGGATCTCGTCGCCTTGGGCAAGTCCGCTCTTGATCTCGGTGTTGACGTCGCCGCGCAGCCCGGTCTCGACCTGTTTCCGCTCGTCCTTGCCGTTGACCCGGACGGTGACGTACCCGTCGTGCACGGCCGTCCCGGGAACGAAGAGGACGTCGTCCGCGGACGCGGTGACTACAGCGACAGTAGCGCTCTGCCCGTACAGCAGCGTGTCGGGCACCTTGTCGAAGGAGATCAACGCCGCGTATCGCACCAGCCGGTTCGTCAGCGTCCCGGCCGGATCGATCTGCAGCACCTTGCCGGCGTACTTCTCAGTGGCGTTGTCCGGCAGCGTGATGTTCGCCGTCTGCCCCACTTTCAGCGCCGCCACCTCAGCCTCGGTGAACTGGGCCTTGACCACGGCATCCCCGTTCCCGGCCAGCGTGACGACACTGGACCCGGCCTGACTCCCGACCGACCCGCTGACCGCCAGAATCTTCCCGCCGACCGGCGCCGTGATGACGGTCCCGGCCAGCTTGGTGTTGGCCTGCGTGAGGGTGAGCTTGGCGTTGTTGAGCCGCTGCTGGGCGCTCATGAGATTGTCACTGGTCTGCTGAATCTGATTGGCCCGGTTCTGCGCCGTGTTCTGGGTAGTGGTCTGACCTTGCCCTTGTCCCTGCCCTTGCCCCTGTCCTTGTCCGCCGGTTTGACCGGTTTGACCGGTTTGCGGATTCTGTCCACCGGCGGACTTCGAGGGATTGGCCGCAGCCGTGGTGGGATTGGTGGTGGGCGTAGCCAGCGCGGCGTCGTGCGCGTCCTCAGCCTTGCTGAGCGCGTCCTGAGCACTGGAAACATTCTCCGAGGCCTGGTCAACGGACGCCTGGGCATCGGCATCGTCGATCTTCGCCAGCACCGCTCCTTGCGCCACAACGTCTCCAGCCTTGACGTTGAGCTCCGTCAGCGTCCCATTCGTGGAGAACCCAAGCGTCCGCGTGGCCTGCGCCTGGATGGTCCCCGAAGCGGAAACAGTGCTACTGACCTGCCCACGCCCCACCTTGGAGGTACTGACCGCCACGGGCGCCGGCTTATCGCTATGCGTGACCACAACCGCCGTCACAGCCGCCGCCGCGAGCACGGCGACGCCTCCGGCCAGCCACCAGACCTTCATGGAATGGAAGTTCAGCCGCTCCTCCTCCCGACTACCTCGGCCGTACCTCAAAGTTCCCTGAGAGCGATGGCGCCCACCGCGCACGATAAGTCGGGCGCTCCGCACCCCGACTTATCGTATTTATCGCCCGGCAGGGCATTCGCCCGATTCGATGATCCGCGACGGGTTTTGCGCGGCTTCGGGTTGTGAGGAAACTTTGAGGTTCGACCGACTTCCCATCGAGCTTCACGTCGTTCCATCACTCGGGTGATGAACAAGCGGATCGGCGGCGCCGCCTTGGCGCTCGCCGCGGTGGCGTTCTTCGCTGCCGCCTGCGGCTCCTCCGACGACAACGCACCGGCGGCCGGCGCCTCGGGCGGCACGGACTACGCGTCCTGCCTGCGTAACAACGGCGTCGACCTCCCGCAGTTCAACGCGTCCGGCCGACCGACCGCGCGGCCCTCGGGCATGCCGGACAGCCGCCCCTCCGGCCAGGTCCGGCCCTCCGGCGAACCGCGCCCCTCGGGCAGCGGCGGCTTCCGCGGCGGTGGCGGCGGCCCGGGTGGTGGTGGCTTCTTCGGCACCGCGGCCCCGAGCGGCGTACCCCAGGACGTCTGGGAGAAGGCGCAGAAGGCGTGCGCGTCCCTGCGTCCGAGCGCGTTCCCCGGTGGCGGCTTCAACGGCAATGGCAACGGCGGCGGGGGTGGCAACGGGCGCGACGCGGCCTACCGCAACTGCCTCACCGAGCACGGCGTGACCGTCACCGGCTCGACCGACCAGCTCGACACCAGCGACGCGAAGGTCGCCGCCGCCATCACGGCCTGCGCGCCGCTCAAGCCGAGCCCGCGGGCGTCCTGAGCCACCCGCTCGGTTGGACGCTGGACTCGGCGGCCCCGCGCCGGTCGAGTCACTGCGCCCAGCGCCCAACCGAGCGGGTCACCTCAAAGCCTGGTTTTCCGGGCGAATTGCCGGGTAGTCGGCCCTGAACCGCAGCAGCTTCCCTCCAGGGTGCGTCGGCGTCGCACCCGCTGTGCGCCGGTCTCGCGGCCACAATTCGACAATTCCGGACATCGTGGGAGTGTACGGACGTCGAGGCCGCGAGATCGGCGCCCACAACGCGTGTCGGTGCGGGTGGCGGGTCGTTGCGCACGGTATGGAAGCGCTGGACACCTTCTCACGGACGTTCCTGCCGGCCACGGCCCTGGCCAAGCTGCCGGACGGCACCGTCGCCCGCCACGTCCAGGTGCTGCGCCGCTGCGCCGGAGACCGGGATGCGGTCGCCGTGGTCGCGCGGTGCACCACCAGCCGGGGCCGCCGCAACGTGCTGATGCTGACCCGCAACCGCCTCGTCGTGACAAGCGAATCAGCGGTACTGCGCCGTGTCGCCCTCCACCTCAACGCCGACCTCCACCAGCTCGCCGACGTCACCTGGACCCCGGAGCCGGACCGGGTCGGCATCCAGCTCGGCGTCACGGCCATCGACGGCGTACGCGAGAACTTCTGGATCCGCCTCGGCTCCAAGGCCGAGATGTGGCGCCTGGACGAGGCCCTCAAGCAGGCCTTCCGCACCCCGCTCGGCGTCATCGAGCCGGCCCGCACCCCCAAGCCGGCCGGCGCCCGCACCACGATCGCGGCCCCGGCCACGGCCCGCGCCACCGCCGCCGTCAAGGCCCGCCCCGAGCTCCGCCTCGCGTAAGCGGCAGCCCGAAGACTCTCCCCGCGATAGAGCTATCTCCGAGAAAGCTCGTATCGCCCGGCAGCTCCGAACAAAAGGTGCGGATACCCCGTCAGGCGAAAAATCCGATAAGTCGCGGCGCGGAGCGCCCGACTTATCGAGGCGGCTCGGAGTCCAGCGCGGAGCGCCCGACTTATCGAGGCGGCTCGGAGTCCAGCGCGGAGCGCCCGACTTATCGAGGCGGCTCGGAGTCCAGCGCGGAGCAACCCCGCACGGCCTGAACCGGTGGCGCAGGCTGTGCGGGGGCGTGGGTGGAGGCGAAGTCTCCCCCGCCTTCAATATGCACAGACACAGTGATCGGCCCATCCGTTGCGGGCGCTGGCTGCCGTTTCGGGTGGGCCGATCTCGTCTTGCTGATTGCCGTGATCGCGCTCTCCCAAACATCTCCCGAACATTCGGCCGGCGTGCGAACCGGGGTGCGGGCGGCAGAATGAGGCGGTGGATCAGGGCAAGGGGCTCGTGGTTGTCGTCGAGGACGAGCGGCCGATCGCGGACCTGCTGCGGATGTACCTCACGCGCGACGGGTTCGGCGTGCACGTCGAGCATGACGGGGCGGCTGGGCTGGCGGCGGCCCGGAAGTTGCGGCCGGTGGCCTGCGTGCTCGATATCGCGCTGCCCGGGCTCGACGGGACCGAGATCTGCCGGCGGCTGCGGGAAAGTGGGGACTGGACGCCCGTACTGTTCCTGACCGCCCGGGATGACGAAGTTGATCGGATTCTCGGGTTGGAGCTGGGCGGGGACGACTACATCACGAAGCCGTTCAGCCCGCGCGAGCTCGTGTCGCGGGTCAAGGCGGTGCTGCGGCGGACGCAGGGGGCACCGGACACGCAGCCGATCCGGACGGTCGGGCCGATCAGCATCGACGCCGGGCGGCGGGAGTGCCTGGTCGACGGTTCCCCCGTCAGCCTCACCTCCACCGAGTTCTCCCTCCTGGCGCATCTCATGGGGCGGCCCGGGCGAGTCTTCACGCGGGAGGAGCTGCTGGGATCGGTCTGGGGGTACGCCGCGCACAGCGGAACGCGCACCGTCGACGTCCACGTGGCCCAGGTCCGCGGCAAGCTCGGCGCGGCCGCGAACGTCATCCGGACCGTCCGCGGGGTCGGGTACACCGCGGATGCGTAGCAATGCTTAAGAGCCTGGCCGCGAGAACGGCGCTGGTCACCTGCATCGTCGCGGTGCTCTCGGTGATCGTGACGGCCGCGGTCGGTATCCCGCTGACGGCCACGCAAGCCAACAAGGCGGCCCGGCAGCGGCTCGCCGACGACACCAAGCTCACCGCCGAGTTGATGCGCCCGCGGTTCAACAACACGCCGCGCAACCCGGCCGACGAGGCCAACGTGGCCAAGCGTCTGGCCGACCAGGGCATCGAGGTGTACCTCATCCGCGCCGGTCAGCCCGATCGAGCCGGACTCCCCGCAGGTGTTGTGAAGCTGATCGCCGCCGGCCAGAACGTCGACGTGCGCCTGGCCCGGGTCGGCGGGGAGCTGCGGCTGGTGGCCGGGCGCGCGATCGGCAAGGACGGCAACGGGGTCGTGCTGGCTGAGGTGCCGCCCGGTGGGGCGCTCGCCCGGTTCGCCGGTCAGCTCTGGATCGCGCTGCTGGCCGGGCTGGCCGCGGGGCTGATCGCCGGGCCGCTGCTGGCGCGGCGGATCTCGCGGCCGATTCGCAACGTGGCGTCGGCGGCCAGGCGGCTGAGCGAGGGCGACCGGGCGGTACGGCTGTCCCCGGACGGGCCGACCGAGGTCGCCGAGCTGGCGCAGGCCGTCAACGGGCTCGCGGCCGCGCTGGCCACCAGCGAGGGGCGGGAGCGGGACTTCCTGCTGTCGGTCTCGCACGAGCTGCGCACGCCGCTGACGACGATCCGCGGCTACGCCGAGGCGCTCGCCGACGGGGTGGTCGGCGCGGAGGGTGCGCAGCGGGCCGGGCAGACGGTGCTCGACGAGGCCGAGCGGCTCGACCGGCTCATCGCCGACCTGCTCGTGCTGGCCCGGCTGGAGGCGGCCGACCTGCCGATCGAGGTGGTCGAGGTCGATCTCACGCAGCTGCTGGCGACGACGGCCGAGGCGTGGGGCGGGCGGGTCGCGCAGGCCGGGCTGATCCTGCGCACCGAGCTGCCGCCGGTCGCGGTGCCGGTGCTGACGGACCCGGGGCGGATTCGTCAGATCATCGACGGCTTGCTGGAGAACGCCCTCAGGGTAGTACCAACGCAGGCCCCTCTGGTTTTGGCGCTTTTCCCGAATGCGGCGTCGGCGTCGGCGTCGATCGAGGTCCGGGACGGCGGGCCGGGCTTCACCGACGAGGATCTGGCCGTCGCGTTCGAGCGGGGTGCGCTGTCGCGGCGGTATCAGGGCGTGCGCAAAGTCGGCAGCGGGCTGGGGCTGGCGCTGGCCGCGCGGTTGTCTCGGCGGCTCGGTGCGCGGATCGAGGCCGGGCACGCCCCGGAAGGCGGCGCGAAATTCACGGTCACCTTACCGTTGCGCTCCGTGGCATGATGGCCGTCTATGCACACCTGGTGGGTGGTCCTCGGGCTCGCCGGCGCCGGCGCGGCGCTGGGGATCCTGCTTGTCCAGGTGCTGTTCTGGCTGCGGCTGCGCCGGGTCGGCACCGATCCGGTCGGGATCTTCACGCAGGGTGTCGCGCTGCGCTGGGTCGGCGTTCCGCTGGCCGTGCTGCACGTGGCCCTGTTTCTGCTGCTGACCCGGCTGGACCAGCCCGGCTGGTGGATCGGCGGCGTGGCCACGGTCCTGTCGATGCCGGTGCGCCGGCTGCTCAACCTCAAGGCGATCGCCACGATCCTGCGCGGGGTCCGATACGAGCGCGGTCCCGTCCGCGACCGTGACGGCGTCGAGGTCGAGCGGCAGTCCTACTGGCGGCTGGTGCTGTGCTGGTACCGCCAGGAGTACACCGGCCGCGCGGTCGGCGACGTGATCGCCATCAAGATCCTCGGGCTCCTCGTCCACCTGCTGTTCTGGCCGCTGGCCGCGCTCGGTGGGCAGGCCTCGCACGTGCTCATGTGCCAAGACCCGGCCGACGCGCTCGGGCACTCCACGGACGGCCACGAGCGCCCCGGCGACGGGTACCGCTCATTCGGCACCCCCCACCTCAGGTTTGCCGCTCAGAATCCGAGGTAGCTCACCTCTTCGCCTCGAAGGACGAGGAGGGGTACCCCATGAAACTGCTCGTTGCCACGGCGTTGCTGACGCTTGTCGGCACGCTCCCCCCGGCGGCCGCGGCCGCTCAGCCGACCCCCGAGCCGACCGCCCCACCGCCGTCGGCGTCGTCACACCAGAACTGGATGGGTGACGTCCTGCACGGCGAGGGGATCGTCAAGACGAAGACCGGGCCCGTGCGCGTGGCCATCCAGAACGGCGAGGCCACGAAGGTGACCGACACCGCGCTGACCGTGCGTTCGACCGACGACTTCACCCGCACCTGGAAGCTGCCCCAGGACCTGAAGGTGCACGGCCAGCAGGGCGCGCTGCGGGCGGGCGCCGAGGTCAGCGTCTTCGGCACGGCCAGCGGCGAGAGTTCCTGGACCGCCAAGCACGTCGTGGTCCGGTCCGGCGAAAGCGCTCCCGGCTCTTCAGGCCCGTAGCTCGGCGACGCAGCACTTGACGCTGCCGCCGCCCTTCTTGAGCTCACTCAGCTCGACCGGCACCGGGACGTAGCCGGCCGAGCGCAGCGAGGCGGCCAGCCCGGTCGCCTCGCTGTTGAGCACGACGTTGCGGCCGTCCGAGACCAGGTTGAGGCCGAACGTCAGCGCGTCCTCCGCGGTCGCGACCACGGCCTGCGGGAAGAGCTGGGCCAGGACCTTCTGCGACGACTCGGAGAACGCGCCCGGGAAGTACGCGATGTTGGCGTCGTCCAGCGGCTGCAGCGCCACGTCCAGGTGGTAGATGCGCGGGTCGACCAGCCGCAGCGAGACGACCGGCCGGCCGAGCACCTCCTGCGCCTCCGCGTGCGCCGTCACCTCGGTGCGGAAGCCGTGGCCGGCCAGCACCAGGCCACCGTGCGCGGCGGGCAGATAGGTGAAGTCGCCCTCGCCCTCGTTCGTTTCCGACGCCAGGTGGTACCGCCAGCCCAGCGTCTCGTAGAACCGCCGGTGCGCGGCCGCCTCCGCCGTGCGTTGCGGGTACTTGAACTTGGCGCCGTAGACGACGCCGTCGACGGAGAAGGCGCCGTTGGCCGCGTAGACCATGTCCGGCAGGCCGATCTCCGGGGGCAGCACGTGGACCTCGTGGCCGAGGCGGACCAGCGTCTCGCGCAGGCCCTCCCACTGCTTCACGGCCAGCTCGGTGTCCACCGGGGCGTTGGTGTCCATCCACGGGTTGATCGCGTACTCCACCACAAAGTGTTCGGGTGGCGACATCAAGTAGGACCGCGTCACGAGATCAAGGTAGATTCGCGATGTTTCACAAAGTAGCGGGAAAAGTTGCTTTCAAGGAGGGATTCGTTGCGTCTCGACCCAATCGATCAGCGAATCATTGCGCTACTGCAGGAAGACGCCCGCTCATCGTATGCGGAGATCGGCGAGCGGGTGGCGCTGTCCGCCCCGGCCGTGAAGCGACGCGTCGACCGGCTCCGATCCAGCGGAGTGATCCGCGGCTATACCGCGTTGATCGACCCGGGCGCGGTCGGCTGGACCACCGAGGCGTTCGTCGAACTGTTCTGCACCGGGCGCACCTCGCCGGCCCAGCTGAAGGCGGCGGCGCTGCGGCATCCGGCGGTCGTCGGCGCCTACACGATCTCCGGCGAGGCCGACGCTCTCGTGCACCTGCGGGCCATGGACATGTCCGGCCTGGAGGAAGCCCTCGAGAAGCTGCGGGCCGAGCCGTTCGTCACCTCGACCCGCAGCATGATCGTGCTGTCCCGGCTGGTCGAGACCCTCGCGCCACGAATCGCCGAAGACTTGGGAACCGCGAAGGGCTCGCCACCGTCCTAAAGCCATGAAACGCGCCGCCGCAATGCTGAGCGCCGTCGGCCTTTCCTTGGCCGGGTGTACTGCAACGTCTTCGCTGGGCTCAATGAGTCCCTCGCCCGGAGCGGCGGCCCCGGCCCTGAAACTGGTCGCCTACGACTCCTGCGACGACCTGGCCCGCGGCCTGCGCACGGCCACCGCCGAGGCGGTCGGACCCTGGGGCTTCTTCAACGGCCCGGGCGGCATCCGGACACTGAACAACGGCGGCGGCGCGGTCCCCGAGGCCAAAGCGGCCAACGACAGCGCCGCTATTGCGAGCGAAGCCTTCTCTGGTACCAACAATCACGAGACGAACGTCGACGAGCCGGACGAGGTCAAGACCGACGGCAAGCGGATCGTCACGCTCGCGCGGGGCAAGCTCGTGGTCGTCGACGCCGCCTCCCGCCAGATCAGCGGCACATTGGCGCTCAGCGGTGCCGGCGACGCGGGCAAGCAGGCGATCGGCGCCGACCGGCTGCTCCTCGTCGGCGACCGCGCGCTGGTCCTCGGCTTCGACTACTCCGACCCGCAGTGGGGCGGCCCGCTGCTGACCCTGGTCGACCTGGCCGGCCCGCCGAAGGTCGTGAGCACGTTCCGCATCGACGGCGCCCTGCTCGACGCCCGCCAGGTCGGCAGCGTCGCCCGGGTCGTGATCCGCTCCGCGCCCCGCATCGAGTTCCCGCGCATCAACAGCACCAAGAGCGACGACGAGCGGATCGCCGCCAACCGCGCGGCCGTCAACGCCGCACCGGTCGAGGACTGGCTGCCCCGGTGGACGGCGGTGGACGGCGCCGGGACGAAGACTTCCGGGCATGTCGGCTGTGGGGCGGTACAACTGCCGGAAACGTATTCGGGGACGTCGCTGCTCACCGTCCTCACGTTCGACCTCAACGCGGCCGGCCTCGGCTCCGGCGAGCCCGTCGCGGTCGCGGCCGACGGCGGGGTCGTCTACTCCAACGGCCCGAGCCTGTATGTCGCCAACGACCAGCGCTGGCGGTCCACCGGCCCCATGGTGAAACGATCTACGGTTGCGCCACCGCGGACGCAGCTCTTCAAATTCGCGATCGCGGGCGCGGCGAAACCCTCCTACCAGGCGGCCGGCGAGGTGCCCGGGTGGCTGCTCAACCAGTACTCGCTGTCGGAATGGGACGGGCGGCTCCGGGTGGCGACGACCGCCGAGGACGCATCCACGGTCTACGTGCTCGAGCAGCGCGGCGGCGCCCTGACCGAGGCCGGGCACGTCGGCGGCCTGGGCAAGGGCGAGCGGATCTACTCGGTGCGGTTCATCGGCACGGTCGGCTACGTCGTCACGTTCAAGCAGACGGACCCGCTGTACACCCTGGACCTGTCGAACCCGGCCGCCCCGCGCACCGTCGGCGAGCTCAAGATCACGGGGTACTCCGCGTATCTGCACCCGGCCGGCGACGGGCGCCTGATCGGCGTCGGCCAGGAGGCCAGTGAGCAGGGCCGCGTGCAGGGTCTGCAGGTGTCGCTGTTCGACGTGCACAACCTGGCCGCGCCGACCCGCCTGGCGCAGTACCAGTTGCCCAAGACCGGGTCGGCCGCGGAGTTCGACCCGCACGCCTTCCTGTTCTGGCCTTCAACCGGCGCGTTGGTGCTGCCGGTGACGAGCCGCGAGGACTCCGCCGCGCTGGTGCTGTCGGTCCACGACGGGCAGGTCACGAAGTCCGGCTCGATCACGCATCCCGGGCAGTACGCGTACATCACCCGGTCCCTGGTGATCGGCGGGACCCTGTGGACGCTGTCGGCCCAGGGCCTGCAGGCGAACGACTTGTCGACGCTCGGCCAGCAGGCCTGGGTTCCGTTGGGTTAGGTTTTTTGATCGTCTTTGGCTACAGGTACATCCCGGTTCGCTCGCCCTCGCCGGTAATCGCCGGCTTCGGCTTGTCGCCCTCGCCGAAGAAGCGCTTCCCGCCGAACTCGCCGTGCAGGCGGTCGTCGAGCTCGTCCGCGAGCCCGGTCATCACCTGGACGGCGAGCATGAGGTGGGTGGCCTGGAAGTCGCGGCCGAACACCGGGACGCTGGCCCAGACGGTGTCGTTCGTGCAGTACAGCCGCCCGATCGGCATCCGGTTGGTGAGCTCCGACAGCTTCACGTAAAGCCGCTCGGTCGGCTCGATCTCGGTCAGGATCGGCGAGAACACGTCGACCAGCGGCGGGTTGTCCCGCACCCGCACGAACACCATCGCCGACCCGGACCGGATGCCGATGTCCCCGTCGGGGTCGATCGGCAGCTCCTCGGGCGTGGTCTTCATGAGCTTCGCGACGACGGTCGTCACCTTGTCGTACAGCGGCAGGTCATCGGTCTGCTGGTTGAGCTCGGCGAGGCTACCCGCCCCGGCCCGCACCACGTCGACGATCCCGTCGCCGTCGGCGTCGAGGATCGAGGCCAGCGACCGCGCCACCCCGAGCGTCGGCACGGGGGCGACCCGCCCCTCGGCGTCGTGCGCCAGGTAGGTCACGAACGCCGGGTGCGGCGCGCCGTAGATGTCCCGCAGGGTCCGCGTGATGAGCCGGGCCAGCTGCGGCGCCTCCGTTTTGCCGACGCGCAGCCCGAACGACTCCCCCGACCCGGCGACAACCCCGGGCGGTGACCAGCCGAGCGCCACGATCCCCGCGATGACGGCCCGGTCGAGCCGGTAGGCGGGCGGCAGGTCGGCGTTGCTCACCGCGGTGGCCGCGAGCTGGTCGTCCTCCTCCCCGGTGACTTGCACCGAGTAGACCGCGTCACCGGTCCCGGACGCCGTAGGGTCAAGCGTCAGATCAAGCGTCGTCCCGGGCGCGAGGTCGCGCAGCCCGTCCACGAGTTGCCGCGCGAAGTCCCGCCAGGCCTCGGCCACCTTCTCTTTGAGGTTGCCGCCCACCGGGTCCTCGTCGTCGAACAGCGCCGACTCGAACACCCCGCCGCCGTCGCCAGGCTCACCAGCCATGATCGCCTCGCCTCCCTATGCCCGCGTCCTCACCCTATCCAGAGGGGATCGCTCACTCGGCACGGGTGGCCAGACGACTCAACTCAGCACTGCTGGCCTGCACATCCGCCCCCCGCCCAACAGCCATCCCGAGCAGGAACGCGGTGAGCGGCGCCCCGGGCCGGGCAACGTTGTGAGCAACATCCCGAGCCAGATCGAGCACAGCCACCTGCACCTCCCGCCCCGGCGCCTCCACCCCCAACGCCGCGGCCGCCTCAACCAGCCAGTCCCCGAGCACGTTCTCGCTCACGGCCCCACCTTTCGCAGATCCTCTTGGGTATCGCAGTCAAAGTAGGGCGCCCGCTCCCCCTGCCAAGCAACCTCGGCAACCCGCAACCCCCCAACCAACCGCCGAAGCGCCCCGCCCTCAGTCTCCCCAAAGTCCCGAATCGCCTGCCTCAACGCCTGAACTTCCCAAACCCCGCAGAGCAACTGCCGCCGCCCCCCTGCATCAACGAACAGAGCCCCGTCGTACCCAGCAACCCGATCAATCAGCATCCGCAGCGCCGCCCCCGACAAATGGGGCAAATCCGAAGCAAGCAGCAAGACGAGCCCTTGCTGATCTCCAAGTCCCCCCACCCCGGCGGCGGCCGCAGCAACAGGCCCCCCACCAGCAGGCTCTTCCCGCACCACCACAACCCCAGCGGGCAGAGCATCCCGATGAGGCCCAACAACAACGACAGGCGACGCGGACACTTCGTCAACGGCCGCCAAGACTCGAAGCAGCATGGGAGTCCCACCAACAGCCACCATGGGCTTGTCCACCCCACCAAGCCGAGCCGCCCGCC
Source organism: Dactylosporangium sp. NPDC051541 (assembly GCF_044454505.1). NCBI lineage: Bacteria > Bacillati > Actinomycetota > Actinomycetes > Micromonosporales > Micromonosporaceae > Dactylosporangium > Dactylosporangium sp. NPDC051541. The sequence goes on along the minus strand of NZ_JBITDU010000020.1, from coordinate 29,290 downwards.
CCCCAGCCAAGATCACCGCACCAACAGCCCGCACCTCTGAGCCTGCGAAGTGGCCATCCCCCACAAGAAGAACCTACCGTCAACGAAAGACTCCGAACCGCCAAAATCCCGCCACCCAGCCCCACGCGAGAAGGGCCGCGCAAATGGGCCGCGTAACCCAACGCCGCACGATAATCCGAGTAAACCTAGCCCCCCACCCCTCACCCCCAGGCCCAACAACGCCCATTCCACCCCCACCACCAACTCCCACCGCACCCGCCGAAGCCCAGGCCGGACGGGTCGGGGCGCAGGTCCGGCAGGTCGAGGCGCAAGCGGGACACGCCGAAGCGCAGGCCGGACGGATCGAGGCGCAAGCGGGACACGCCGAAGCGCAGGCCGGACGGATCGAGGCGCAGGCCGGGCAGGTCGAGGCGCAAGCGGGACACGCCGAAGCGCAGGCCGGACGGGTCGAGGCGCAGGCCGGGCAGGTCGAGGCGCAAGCGGGACACGCCGAAGCGCAGGC
>NZ_JBITDU010000020.1:0-28694 GCF_044454505.1 Dactylosporangium sp. NPDC051541 | reverse complement strand
GCAGGCCGGACGGGTCGAGGCGCAGGCCGGGCAGGTCGAGGCGCAAGCGGGACACGCCGAAGCGCAGGCCGGACGGGTCGAGGCGCAGGCCGGGCAGGTCGAGGCGCAGGTCCGGCAGGTCGAAGCGCAGGTCGGGCAGTTCGAAGCGCGAGTCGGCCCGGACACGCTCGTGGCCGAGGAGCCCCTCGAGATCCGGGTCGGCGGGGCGGCGCTGGCGGTCACTATGCGTACCCCGGGGGACGACCTCGACCTCGCCATCGGCTTCCTGCTCACCGAGGGCGTCATCCAGCAGGCCGCGGACGTCGTCACGGCCAAGTTGTGCGCCGGCGACGAGGAGCCGAACTCGTACAACGTCGTGGACGTCCGGCTGAGCGCCGACGTGCCGGCGCCGGTCGCTCAGCAGGCGGCCCGCAACTTCTACACCACCTCCTCCTGCGGCGTCTGCGGAAAGGCGAGCATCGACGCCGTGCGCACGCGCTCCTCCTTCGACGTGAGCGCCGACCCGGTCACCGTCGCCCCCTCAGTCCTGGCCGCCCTGCCCGACGCCCTTCGCCGACGCCAGCGCGCCTTCGACACCACCGGCGGCCTGCACGCGGCGGGCCTGTTCACCCCCGATGGCGAGCTCGTCTGCCTACGCGAGGACGTGGGCCGGCACAACGCGGTCGACAAGGTCATCGGCTGGGCCGTCCGCCAGCAGCGTCTCCCCCTCGCTGGACACCTCCTCATGGTCAGCGGACGGGCCAGCTTCGAGCTGTGCCAGAAGGCCTGGATGGCCGGCATCCCCCTGCTGGCGGCCGTCTCCGCACCGAGCACCCTCGCCGTGGACCTGGCCGCCGAGGCGGGCCTGACGCTGATCGGCTTCCTGCGCGGCGCCACCTTCAACGTTTACTCCTCCCCCCATCGCGTCCAGGGCGTCCCGTCCCTCCCGCCGACTAAGACCCACCAGCCAGCCCACTAGCTAACGCCGCCGACGTCCCCCACCCCGCCGACGTCCCCCACCCCGCCGACCTCCACGCCGCCTACTTCTCTCACCCCGCGGACCTCCACACCGCCTGCGTCTCTCACCCCGCCGACCTCCACCGCACTGACCTCCACAGACGCGTTCGAAGCCGCCGCGCTCCCGAACCCCACCGCGGGTCCACCGCTCTCGGCCGGCACCGAATCCGTCGCAACGGCCGCGTCCCCGCCCGCCGCCGGCGACACCGGCCGCGTGACGATCTCGAGGTCGCCCGCCGCGTCCGTGCACAGGAACGTCCCAGCTCGGGGCCCCGACCCGAACGCGTACGCCGGCCGCTGACGAATGCCCGAAACCTGGTGCAAGCCCCAGCCGCCATCCTGACCGTTCCCGGAATCCGGCCCCCGCCGCAGCCCCAATCCATCGAACCGAACCCCAGGTCGAGCACCACCACGAGACGAACCAGAGGCCCCCGGCTCACCCGAGACCGGCGACGAACGAGAGCCCGACGACTCCCCAGAGACCGCCGACGAACGAGAGCCCGACGACGAACCAGGCACCAACGGCGACCCAGGCATCAGCAGCGACCCAGGCACGGGCACCAACCCGGGCGCCGGCGACGAACCAGGCACCGTGGGCGAACCAGGCACCGGCACCGATCCAGGCACCGGTGACGAACCAGGCACCGGCACCGATCCAGGCACCGGCGACGAACCAGGCACCGTGGGCGAACCAGGCACCGTCGGCGAGCTGGGAGTGCGGGACGAACCGGAGGTCCACAAAGCACCAAGCGCACGAGGTGCATTGGGACGGCGGAGCGAGCGCGGCAGAACGGCCGACCGTGTCGGTCCCCGCGGCGTCCGACGGGGGCGACGCATCATCGGCGGCACCTCGGCCGGCGACAGCCCGCGACCCAGGATCTCCGCCATGAGACCGGCGGCCGTGTAGCCAGGGTCGGCCTCCACCGCCCGGTCCAGGGCCAGCGCCGCGTACAGCCCGTTTCCGGTGCGCCAGGAAAGGTAAGACAGCAGCGTCGCCGAAGGTGCGACCGCCGCCGGCTCGCAGCGGCGCACCATGTCCATCCAGAGCCGCCGGTGCGCCTCGATGGCCGGGTTGCCAGTGCAGCGGGTGTCCTGGTCGAGCCGTTCCCAGGCGCGGTCGCGGAAGTCGAGCACGTGGAGCAGGACCTGTAGCCAGGCCAGCTCGTCGTCGGACAGCCGCTGACCGGCGGCGTAGCACTGTAGGGCGGCCTCCAGCGCCACCCGGCCCGCGGCGACCGCCGCCGCTCGGATGCCTGCCGGGTCGCGGTTGGCGACGAGTCGGAGGACCCGCAGGTTGGCCCGGTTGTCGGCCTGCTCGATCGCCGCGAGCGCCGGCCCCTCCGGACCCTTGAACAACGCGGCGATCGAGGCCCGGGACGGCATGGCGACCAGGCCGGCCAGCGTCGCCTCGGCCGCGGCGAACGAGGTCTCCGGGTTGAACGGGTGGCCCTCCGGCGGGCAGCAGTCAGGCGAGGGGCAGTAGAGCGACCAGTATCGCCGCTCGTGCGTGCGCAGGATGTCGTGCACCGCGATCCCGCGGGTGACCATCGCCTCGTTGACCAGCTGCAGGAAGGGGTCGGCCCGCTCCGGTGGTCCGTAGCCGATGAGCAGCGCGCCGTTGATCGCGTTGCGCCCGAACAGGCGTCCATAGGTGTCGGCCATCATCTCGCCGACGTCGTGATCGCTGGGCAGGTCACCCCGCAGCTGCATGTGCAGGCCGGAGCCGCGCAGGCCGAGCGCAACGAGGCTGTCGGTGGGATGAAAGCCAAGGAGATAAGGCATGGCCGAGAGGAGCTCGGCCGGTCCGCGCAGCCGCATGTCGTAAGTCATGCACCGAGCCTGACCTCGCCCGCACCCCGCCGGAAGACAAACTTTCCGCCTGTGGATAACCCCTCTTGTCCACAGGCCTGGCGAACGTGACCGAACTCCGCTACAGGCGAACCATGCTCACCAAACCCGCCGCAAATCCCCCAAAACGCCGAAACCATAAAAATACGAAATTTCCGATAAGTCGTGGCGCGAAGCGCCCGACTTATCGTGGCGAAGCGAACAGCAGCCGAAGCGAACGGCAGCCGACGGCTCAGTATCGGAACCGGAGATCGTAGAGATCGATCCCGTCCTCAAATCCAGTAGCCGCCGGCCTGAGATCAATAGCCAGCGTCACCCGAGCCAGAGCGTCATACCCGGCCGCGTGCAAACACCGGATCGCATCCAGGTTGCGAGCCGAAGGCGAGATGCTCAACTGCCCCAGCCCCCGCCGCCGCCCCTGGTCAGCGACGTGCGAAAGCAAAGCCCGCCCGATCCCCGACCCCCGGCACGAGGCCGCGACGACGAGCGGCTCAACCTGCCCGCCCCGCCCGTCCAGCAGCAACCCGACCATCCCGACGACCCCACCGCCGACGTCGGAGGCGACCCACATCCCGGACAGGTCGAGCCGGGTGAGGTACTCCTCGAACGCGGCCCCGGAGTCATCGGGCGACGCGGCGCCGTAAAGGCCGGCGTCGGCCGCGGTCATCTCGGCCCAGAGCTGCCGGCACTCCCGATGATCCGTGGGCCGGTAGGCCCGGATCGCGAGCGCGGACACCTGCGACGCCGGCGACACCTGAGTGCTCATAACTCATAGTTACTCCCCGAGCCCCGTTCGCGACACCCACATCGCAGGATTGCTACCCGGTCCGATTCGTCGGTTTTGCTACATCGCGCGGACTGAGGACCGGGAAGGACCGTCAAGTACCGCCGTTCCCGACCCGGGCGATAGCATCGGAAATGGCTCGCAGTAAAGACGAAGGGACGACCCGGTCGGGGGTCGTCCCTTCGTTTTAAAAACAGATCAGGTTACGGAAGGCGGAACTCGCCGTCCGAGTCGACCGCGGCGATGAAGGTCTCCCATTCCGCGCGGGTGAAGCGAACCGAGCCCGCATCGGGGGAGTTGGAGTTGCGGACCTCGACGACGCCGTCGACGAACCGCGCTTCGACGCACTGTCCGTTGTTACCGCTTCGCGTGGGCTTGTGCCACTGCTCGTTCAGCGCAGCCATCTCTGCGCACTCCTTCGGGTCAGGGCCGGACTCAGTTCGCAGAATCCTCGATCATCTTGATCGACTCCAACGGGCTGAGCGCGGCAGCTCGCAGATTCTCGAACACGTCAGCGTATCGTTGGACATCATCGGCGGCCGGGTAGATGTCGCCGGTCATGGCCTCGGCGTACACGACGCTTGGTGCATCTTGGAACTTGAGAATCGCGAACGATCCAGCCATGCCGGCATATGCCCCTCCGGAGAAGGGCAGGATCTGGACCGTCACGTTTCTCGCCCGGCCCATGTCGGCCAGGTGCTTGAGCTGCGACCGCATGACGTCGACTCCGCCGATGCTGCGCCGGATGACGCTCTCGTCGAGGACGGCTATGAGCTGCAGGGGCTGTTCTTCGCGGGTCAATAGGTTCTGCCGTTCGCGGCGCGCCTTGACGTGCGCCTCGCCGGTCTCGTCGGACTCCGCAGTCGAGGCGGACGCGGCCAGCAATGCCCGCGTGTACTCCTCCGTCTGCAGCATTCCGGGCACGACGAGCGCCTCGTAGTCGCGCATTTCCACCGCGCTCGACTCCAGGCCGATGTACCGGGAGTAGCTCGCGGGCAGATCTCCGTAGCGGGCGAACCAGCCTCGCGTTTTGCCCTGTCGCGCGAGGACGACCAATGTGTCGATCTGTTCTTGGTCGGTGACTTCGTAGATCTCGAGCAGGCGCTCCAGCGTGCTGCGCCGGATTCCGACCTTGCCGCCTTCCATCCGGCTGATAGTGCTCGGCGAGCAGTCCAGTTGCAGACCCACGTCCTCAGTAGTGAGCCGGGCCTTCTCCCTCAGCTCACGCAGTTGCTTACCCAACTGGAACCGGGGGAACGTGGGGCTGTGGGCGCTGGACACCGCTCACCTCCATTACTCAGGTCGAGTGTGTCCGTTACCGGGGTGCTACGCAAGCGTGCGGTCGGTGAGCGATTGGCTTGCTCTACTCAAGTTCGCAAGACCGTATTGCCGTGCGTAACCTGCACGTGCATTCTGAAGGCGTCAGATCGCACCTCTGCCGGAGGGAGATCAGCGGTGCCCGAGGATGACATGCTCCTGCTCGAAGACGCACCGCGACTCTTCGGCATTGTCGCCGATCCACTCGACGACGACCACCCGCAGGTTGTTGCCTGGGGGCACGAACTGCCCGATCAGGCGGTGCTCACGTGGCGCCTCGGCAACGGCAAGACCGAGGTCGCCGTGTTCCGTTCGGCCGAGGCTGCGCTGGCCACGGCGCAGCAGCTCTACAACGCGCGCCTGCTGTGGACGGCGCCGGTCGCCCAGAGCGTCTGAGGAGCGTCAATGGCCGTTGTCTACGACCACGCCGTAACGGATGCCCGCCGCCGGGTCGAGCGCCACCAGCCCGTCGTCGGCCGGCCCGCCATGGGCTGCGCGGCGGGGTGTGCGCAGTGGCCGTGCAAACCGTTCTCCACGGCATGGGCGATCGTCACGCGCAACTCCAACACCCGCGCCGGACGGTAGTGCCGGAAAGGCCGAATCGGCCGACCGGAATTGTCCGATCGACCGACCCTGATGGGTACCGCTTTCTTTGATGTTGTCGTCCCACCCGGGCCACGCCCGATCCTGAATCGGCGACGGGTCGGTGGCCGGTGGTGGCGAGGCTTCCACCGAAGGACGGTGGGGCGGTGCCTTCTTGACAATCGAACCGCTTCCTCCGCCGGTACCGCCGGATCCGCCCGATGGTCGCGAAGACGCCCGCGGCCGCAAAGGTGGCTGTGGAGCGGTCGGAACGGCACCGAGGGAGTTGCGACCGGCGGGCCCGGAGGCGTGCAGTCCGGACGTGGGTCCCGAGCCGACGATGACCGGCCCCGGCTGCGGGTCGGCGATGACGGGCGAGCGGGGCGGCGGCGCGGTCTCCAGCGTCGCACTGCCGGCCACCACCACGATCATGGTCGGCACCGAGGTGAGCAGGACCAGCAGCGCGGAGATCAGCAGCGGCCGCCGGTTGGGCGAGAACAGCCGATGATGGCGCACGTCCGAAGACACCAGAACTCCAAACCTCGAGCGACCGCGAACCGGCGATCCCGCCTGATCGGTACATCCGGACTAACTGGGCGCAACCCGGCGAAGACACGGAGAACGCGCGACTCCATGGTGTCGATCCACACGCCTTCTGCGATGCTGGACACACACCGGCAACGGCGCCGTAGCCTCCGCATACCCTGCGAGGCAGAGCCCGGGGCCGACGCCGGGCATGACCCCGGTCATGCCCGGTAGCGACGTGCGACCCCACCGGGTCGCCGCGTGGCACACACCCCCGCCGCGCGGCCGGGTCAACCCCGCTGCCGACGCGAGAGACGACAGGGAGATACGGATGGCGAAGGGCGAAGTCAAGGCCCGGGCGTCAGGAACACGGGCCGCGCCGGAACCCGCGTTCGTGCAGCTGCTCACCCCCGAAGGGGACCGGGTCGAACACCCCGACTACTCGGTCGACTTCACCGACGAGGAGTACCGCTCGCTCTACCACGACCTGGTCGTGGTCCGGAAGCTCGACGCCGAGGCCACCGCCCTGCAGCGCCAGGGTGAGCTGGGAATCTGGGCGAGCCTGCTGGGCCAGGAGGCGGCGCAGGTCGGCTCGGGCCGGGCACTGCGCGCGCAGGACATGGCCTTCCCGACCTACCGCGAGCACGGCGTTCTCTACACCCGAGGCATCGACCCGATCTTGCCGCTGAGCCTGTTCCGCGGGGTCGACCAGGGCGCCTGGGACCCCAACGAGTGCAAGTTCAACCTCTACACGATCGTCATCGGTGCGCAGACGCTGCACGCGACCGGCTACGCCATGGGCATCACCAAGGACGGCAAGGTCGGCTCGGATGACGGCGAGGCGGTGATCGCCTACTTCGGCGACGGCGCCACCAGTCAGGGCGACGTGAACGAGGCCTTCATCTGGGCGTCGGTGTTCAACGCGCCGCTGGTGTTCTTCTGCCAGAACAACCAGTACGCGATCTCGGAGCCGCTCGAGCGCCAGACCCGCGTCCCGCTGTACCACCGAGCCAGCGGTTTCGGCTTTCCGGGCCTGAGGGTCGACGGCAACGATGTGCTCGCCTGCTATGCGGTCACCCGCAAGGCGCTGGACGATGCGCGGCACGGCCAGGGACCGTCGCTGATCGAGGCGTACACCTACCGGATGGGCGCACACACCACCTCCGACGATCCGACCCGCTACCGGATCGCCAGCGAGGTCGAGGCGTGGCAGGCCAAGGACCCGATCAAGCGGCTCCGCGCCTTCCTGACCAAGCAGGGCCTGGCCGCGGAGGACTACTTCGACGCCATCGACGAAGAGGCTCGCGTGGCCGCCGTCAGCCTGCGGGAGCGGGTGCTGTCCCTGCCGGACCCGGATCCGAAGACGCTGTTCGACCACGTCTACCCGCACGGCTCCCCCGAGCTCACGCAGCAGAAGGAACAGTTCACCAAGTACCTCGCGTCCTTCGAGGGGAGTGGGCACTGATGGCCGCCGCGGAGAACCTCACGATCGGCAAGGCACTCAACACCGGCCTGCGCCGCGCCATGGAGCACGACGACAAGGTCCTGATCATGGGTGAGGACGTCGGCAAGCTCGGCGGCGTCTTCCGGATCACCGACGGGCTGCAGAAGGACTTCGGCGAGGACCGCGTCATCGACACGCCGCTGGCCGAGTCCGGCATCATCGGCACCGCGGTCGGCCTGGCCATCCGCGGCTACCGCCCGGTCTGCGAGATCCAGTTCGACGGCTTCGTCTACCCGGCCTACGACCAGATCGTCTCCCAGGTCGCCAAGATCCATTACCGCTCCGGCGGCAAGTTGAGCCTGCCGATCGTCATCCGGATCCCGTTCGGCGGCGGCATCGGCGCGGTCGAGCACCACTCGGAGTCCCCGGAGGCATACTTCGCCCACACCGCCGGCCTCAAGGTCGTCTCCTGTTCGAACCCGGACGACGCCTACTGGATGATCCAGCAGTCGATCGAGTCGGACGACCCGATCATCTTCATGGAGCCCAAGCGGCGCTACTGGGAGAAGGGCGACGTCAACGTCGACTCGGCGTCGCTTCCGCTCCACGCGTCGCGCGTCGCTCGTGCCGGTACCGATGCGACGGTTATTGCTTATGGTCCTATGGTCCGCACTGCCCTCGACGCCGCCGCCGCGGCCGCGGAGGACGGCCGCTCCCTCGAGGTGATCGACCTGCGCACCCTGTCGCCGCTGGACATGGGCCCGGTCTACGACTCGGTCCGCCGCACCGGCCGCGCGATCATGGTCCACGAGGCCCCCGGCAACCTGGGCCTCGGCTCGGAGGTCGCGGCCCGGATCACCGAGGAGTGCTTCTACTCCCTCGAGGCCCCGGTCCTGCGCGTCACCGGCTTCGACACCCCCTACCCGGCCGCGCGCCTGGAGGAGGAGTACCTTCCGGACCTCGACCGGGTGCTCGACGCCGTCGACCGCTCGTTCGGTTTCTAGGGGGCCGCGCGCACATGACCAGGGTCAAAGAGTTCAACCTGCCCGACCTGGGCGAGGGGCTCACCGAGGGCGAGATCCTCAAGTGGCTGGTGGCCGAGGGCGACACGATCGCGCTCAACCAGCCGATCGTCGAGGTCGAGACGGCGAAGGCGGCCGTCGAGATCCCGGCGAAGTGGGCCGGCAAGGTCATCCACATCCACCACCCCGAAGGCACGATGGTCGAGGTCGGCCGCCCGATCATCGCCATCGACACCGACCCGGGCGCCGGCGACCTGCCGACCGACCTGCCGCCGCCGTCGGCCGCATCACTGGCCGCCGTCGAGGTGGCCGGCGACGCTCCCGTCGAGCCGGGCATGGTCGGCGGCCCCGTGGCGGGCGGCCGGACCCCGGTGCTGGTGGGCTACGGCCCCAGGACCACGGCCGCGAAGAGGCGCCCGAGAGTCTCTGCAAATCCCGCTCCGGTACTCCCACCGCCCGCGCCAACCCCAGTAGTCCCACCGGCGCTGACCCCGCCCGCGACCCGCACGGGCGCCGTCCTGGCCAAGCCCCCGGTCCGCAAGCTGGCCCGCGACCTGGGCATCGACCTGACCGCGCTGACGGGCACGGGCCCGCAGGGCTCGATCAGCCGCGATGACGTGCTCGGCGCCCAGGCCACTCCGGCGCCGGCGATCAGGGCGGCCGTGCCCGGCGAGCGGGAGGAGCGCATCCCGGTCAAGGGCGTGCGCAAGCTGACCGCCGAAAACATGGTGGCCAGCGCGTTCACGGCCCCGCACGTGACCGAGTTCCTGACGGTCGACGTGACCAGGTCGATGAAGGCCTTGGAGCGCCTGAAGACCAACCGCGAATGGTCCGACGCCAGGATCTCCCCGCTGCTGATCGTGGCCAAGGCGGTCCTGCTGGCCCTGCGCCGCCACCCGATGGTCAACTCGACCTGGGCCGGCGACGAGATCGTCATCAAGCACTACGTCAACCTGGGCATCGCCGCCGCCACGCCACGCGGTCTGATCGTCCCCAACATCAAGGACGCCCAGACCCTCACCACGAGGGAACTGGCGGACGCGATGACCGCCCTGGTCGGCACGGCCCGCGAGGGCAAGACTCCCCCGGCCGACATGGCGGGCGGCACGTTCACCATCACCAGCGTCGGCGTCTTCGGCGTCGACACGGGCACCCCGATCCTGCCCCCGGGCGAGTCGGCCATCCTGTGCTTCGGCGCGGTCCGCGAGCAGCCGTGGGTCCACCGCGGCAAAATCAAGGTCCGCCAGGTGACAACCTTGGGCCTGTCGTTCGACCACCGCATCATCGACGGCGAACTCGGCTCCAAGTTCCTCCGCGACATCGGCTCCTACCTGGAAGACCCCGAAGCCGCGATGCTCGCCTGGAGCTAGCTGCCTCATCACATGTGGCCCTGCGCTCTCCAGCGCGGGGCCACTTCCGTGCGCGCGACATGTCGAGCGCTCGGCACCCCGACATGTCGGATTTACACGGCCGCGGCGATCACTCGCGCTCGTGAGGTCTGAGGCCGGCGCCCCAAGTGGACAGCGACCGCATCGGGGCGCGGTGGCGGCCGGTGTAGAAGCGGGGGTACTTCGGGGCGAAGAGCGAGCCCATGAGGCGGACGATCATCGCGCGGCCCTCCTTCTGACTGGGAGTAACCGGTCAACGACCGCATCACCCTTGGGTGACGGCGTGTCTGCTACTCAAGTGCTCCATAGCGGTACTCACCGTGCTCGGCTGTGGTCCGGTTCACTCGCAGGAGCGGGTTGTTGATCGTTACCCGCGAGTAATAAGATTGCTGTTACCGGCTGGTAACCCGGATCGGCGATGCTTCCCACACAGGCGTGACCCAAAAACAGACGGGGGACCCTCCGCGATGACCCATTACAAGAGCAACCTGCGGGACCTCGAGTTCAACCTGTTCGAAGTGTTCGGTGTCGAGCAGGTGCTCGGGCAAGGTCCCTACGGCGACATCGACGTGGACACCGCCCGCAGCATTCTCGGCGAGGTGGAGCGGCTGGCCCGGGAGGACCTGGCCGCCAGTTACGTCGACGGGGACCGCAACCCGCCCGTTTACGACCCGGCCACGTTCTCGGTGCGCATGCCCGACAAGTTCCGGCAGTCCTACCAGGCGTTCATGGCGGCCGAGTTCTGGCGGCTCGATCTGCCCACCGAGCTCGACGGGACCGCCGCGCCGCGGGCGCTCTGGTGGGCGCTCGCCGAGCTCGTCCTCGGGTCGAACGCACCCGTCTGGATGTATGCGTCCGGGCCCTCGTTCGCCAACACGCTGCGGATCGAAGGTACCGAAGAGCAGAAGAAGTGGGCGAAGCTCTTCGTCGACAAGCAGTGGGGCTCCACGATGGTGCTGACCGAGCCGGATGCCGGCTCCGACGTCGGCGCCGGGCGGACCAAGGCCGTTCCGCAGCCCGACGGGTCCTGGCACATCGAGGGCGTGAAGCGGTTCATCACCAGCGCCGAGCACGACCTCAGCGAGAACATCGTGCACTACGTGCTGGCCCGGCCGGTGGACACGCCCGGTGCGGGCGGGCCCGGCACCAAGGGGCTGTCGCTGTTCGTCGTGCCGAAGTTCCACTTCGACGCCGACACCGGCGAGCTCAAGGAGCGCAACGGCGCCTTCGTGACAAACGTCGAGCACAAGATGGGGATCAAGGTCTCCACGACGTGCGAGGTCACGTTCGGCGGGCACGGTGTGCCGGCCAAGGGCTGGCTGCTCGGCGACGTGCACGAGGGCATCCGCCAGATGTTCATGATCATCGAGTATGCCCGGATGATGGTCGGCACCAAGGCCATCGCGACGCTGTCGACCGGCTACCTCAACGCGCTCGAATACGCCAAGAGCCGCGTGCAGGGTGCGGACCTGGTGTCGACGGACAAGGCGGCCCCGCGGGTCACCATCATCAACCACCCCGACGTGCGTCGCTCGCTGCTGATGCAGAAGTCATACGCCGAGGGCCTGCGCGCGCTCGTGCTGTACACGGCGACCTGGCAGGACAAGGTGGCCCTCGCCGAGGCGGCCGGCGACGAGAAGGCGGCGAAGATCGCCAAGCGGGTCAACGACCTGCTGCTGCCGCTGGTCAAGGGCGTCGGCTCGGAGCGGGCCTACGAGCTGCTGAGCCACGAGTCGCTGCAGACCTTCGGTGGGTCCGGGTTCCTCCAGGACTACCCGCTCGAGCAGTACGTCCGCGACTCCAAGATCGACACGCTGTACGAGGGCACCACCGCGATCCAGAGCCTCGACCTGGTGTTCCGCAAGATCGTGCGGGACCAGGGCAAGGCGCTGCTGACGGTGGCCGGGGAGATCCAGCAGTTCCTGGAGTCCGAGGGCGGCAACGGGCAGCTGAAGGTCGAGCGCGTCGCGCTGGGCAAGGCGCTGACCGAAGTACAACAGATGCTGGGTATCTTCACCGGCTGGCTCGGTGAGGCGCAGGCCGGCGACCCGCAGGCCCTCTACAAGGTCGGCCTCAACACCCGGCGCTTCCTGCTCGACCTCGGCGACGTCGTGGTCGGCTGGCTCCTGCAGCGCCAGGCCGAGGTGGCCCTCAAGGCCCTGGCCGGCGACGTGTCACCGGCCGACAAGGCGTTCTACGAGGGCAAGGTGGCGGCGGCCAAGTTCTTCGCGCACGAGATCCTGCCGCGCGTGGGTGCCGACCGCCGGATCATCGAGTCGACGACCCTGGACGCGATGCAGCTGGGCGAAGACTCGTTCTAATCGACAAAACCAGGCTGACGACGAAACCCGGCTCATCCACGAGCGGTGTGCTCCAGGATGAGCCGGGCCTCCGTCAGCGACGACCACACACCAGCGAAGCGGTGCACGGCCAGGCCCGACGTCGACAGGCCGGTGCTGTCCAACGAAGCGCTGTACAGCTCGTTCGACAAGTCAGAGATCGTCGGGTTGTGCCCCACCAGCAGCAACGTCGAGACCGACACGCTTGTCTGCCGCACCAGCTCGAGGGTGTCGAAGGCCGGCCCGGTGTAGATGCGGTGCTCGAACACCGCCGGTGCCTCCAGCCCCAGGGCCTCCAGCGTCTGCCGGGTGCGGACCGCGGGCGAGCACAGTACCGCGTCGGGCTTGAGGCCCTGCTCCTTGAGCCACACTCCGGCCGCTGCGGCGTCGCGCTGACCGCGCGGGGCGAGCGGCCGTTCGATGTCGGTGGCGTAGTCATCCGGGTCGGCCGCCTTGGCGTGCCGCAGAAGGATCAGCGTCCGCTCGGTCATGCTGCCAGCCTCTCCGATTGAGAAACGTCGTGGGTGGGTAACCCGGAGCACAGACAGTTACCCACACATCGGCTCGGGAGGCCTTCGATGGGTATCGGCGGAAGTATCCTACTGATCGTTGTCGGCGCGATCATGACGTTCGGGCTGGACGACACGGACGTCGGACCGTTCAATCTCGACACGATCGGCTGGATTCTCCAGCTCGCCGGGCTCGTTGGCCTGGCCCTGACCCTGTACTTCTGGAACTCGCGCCGTCGCACGGTGGTTTCGGCGGCCCCGCCGCCCCCGCCGGCCGCCGGAACGGTGATCCCGCCCACCGCGGACGAGGTCATCGAGCGGCGCACGCGGCGCTACTGACCGAACCAAACGCACGAGCCGTGGCCCGGAGGGTGTCCCTCCGGGCCACGGCTATGCGTAGAGGGCGAAGTAGATCGCGATGTGGTGGCAGATCGCCGCGACCAGCGTGCAGGCGTGGAAGAACTCGTGGTGGCCGAAGACGGTCGGCCACGGGTTGGGCTTGCGCAGCGCGTAGAACACCGCGCCGACCGTGTAGAAGCCGCCCCCGACCAGCGTCAGCACCAGCGCGGTCACGCCGCCGCTGTGCAGGATGTCGGGCAGGACGGCGACCGCGACCCAGCCCAGCGCGATGTACAGCGGCGCCGACAGCCAGCGGTGCCGGCTCATCGCGGTGATCTGCTTCGAGGCCACGCCGAGGATCGCGCCGGCCCAGACCGTCGTCAGGATCGCGACGCGGGTCGTGCCGCTGAGCAGCAGGACGCTGAAGGGCGTGTAGGTGCCGGCGATGAACACGAAGATCATGGAGTGGTCGAGCCGCCGCATGATCTTGTAGCCGCGCTCCGACCACACGCGCCGGTGGTAGAGGGCGCTGGTGCCGAACAGCGCGACCACCGTGAGGCTGTAGACGACGCAGCTCACGAACGGGGCCCAGCCCGGCCGGGCCGCCGCCAGCGAGCACAGGACGATGCCGCAGATGACGGCCGCGCCCGCCGCATACGCGTGCAGCCAGCCACGCATCCGTGGCTTCCCCAGGTCGACCGGGCGGAGGCGGGTTTCGGTCTTCACGGTCACCCCTCCAGGTTACGGTTCCGTAGGTTACTGGCAAGTAATCGTCAGGCGAAACACGTCACGCGGCAAAATCACAGCCCCGTCGATCGGCACGAGCTGGACGTCCTATCGGACGAGCTGCTCCTTCGATCGGCACAAGCTGCACCTTCTATCGTGACGAGGTGCATGTTCGCCCCGTCGGCGCCGACGCGCTGCTCCTGGAAGTCGACCACCCGCTCGACTGGTTCGCCGCGCTGGACGCCGAGCGAGCCGCCGGCCGGCTCCCGGTGACCGACATCGTGCCCGGTGCGCGCACAGTTCTGCTAGACGGGGTGTCCGACGCCACGAGCCTGGCCGCCAAGCTCTCCGACTGGACGTTCGATCCGGCATCGGTACCCCCACAGCCACCCCTCACCGTCGACGTCCACTTCGACGGCGGCGACCTGCCATTCGTGGCCGAGCTCGCCGGCGTCAGCGTCGCCGCGGTCGTCGACGTCCTCACCGGCACCGATCTGCAGGTCGCGTTCTGCGGATTCGCGCCCGGCTTCGCCTACCTGCGCGGCCTGCCCTGGAACGTCCCCCGCCTCGACACCCCCCGCACCAGGGTCCCGGCCGGTTCCGTCGCCCTGGCCGCCGAGTTCGCCGGCATCTACCCGACCCCGTCCCCGGGCGGCTGGCGGATCATCGGCCACAGCCCGGCCCAGCTCTTCGACGTCGATCGCACCCCGCCGGCCCTGATGACCCCGGGCCGCACGGTCCGTTTCTCGAAAGCGTGAGCGCCGAGCTGCGGGTCGAGATCGCCGGCCCGCTCACCACCGTGCAGGACCGCGGCCGCCCCGGGTACGCCCACCTCGGCGTCCCCCGCTCCGGCGCCCTCGACCGCCCCGCGCTCGAGCTCGGCAACCGGCTCGTCGGCAACCCGCCGGACGCGGCCGGCCTGGAGATCACGCTCGGCCCGTTCACGGCGGTCGTGGAGCGCGCGGGAACGATCGCGATCACCGGCGCCGCCGCCCCGCTGCGAGTCGGTGGCCGCCCGGCCCCGCTCAACGCCCCCGTGCCGGTCCGGGCCGGAGACCGGATCGAAGTCGGAAGAGCAATGCATGGGCTTCGGGTGTACTGCACGATCAGCGGTGGCCTGACTCCCGACCCGGTCCTCTCCAGTCGCTCGACCGACACGCTGTCGCTGCTCGGACCGCCCGCGGTGCGTGCCGGCGACCGGCTCCCACTCGGGAAACCGATCGGTTTTCCCGCTCTCGTGGACGTGGCGCCCCGCCCTGTCCTCGGCGGCCCCATCGTGCTGCGCATCGCGTGGGGACCCCGCGCCGATCTGTTCACGGACGCGGGGCGGCTCGGGTCCGGCGAGTACCAGATCCGCAGTGAAAGCAACCGCGTGGGCGCACGGCTGGATGGACCGGCGCTGACCAGGGTCGTTACCGCCGAGCTCCCGAGCGAGGGCATCGTGCTCGGTGCGGTCCAGGTGCCCGCGAACGGCCAGCCGCTGGTGTTCCTGGCCGATCACCCGACCACGGGCGGATACCCGGTGGTCGCCGTCGTACACCCGGCCGATCTGCCGCTGCTGGCCCAGGCCCGGCCGGGCGATAGCGTTCGATTCCGTGGACCTCAACAGTGACCTCGGTGAGGGGTTCGGCGTCTGGCGCCTCGGTGACGACGACGCCCTCCTGACCATCGTGACCAGCGCGAACGTCGCCTGCGGCTTCCACGCCGGCGACCCCGCGACCATGCGCCGGGTCAGCGACCGCGCGGGCGAGCGCGGCGTGCGGGTCGGCGCGCAGGTCAGCTACCGCGACCTGGCCGGGTTCGGACGGCGGAAGATCGACGTGCCGCCGGCGGAGCTGACCGACGAGCTGCGCTACCAGATCGGTGCGCTCGCCGCGTTCGGGCCGGTCGCCTACATGAAGCCGCACGGCGCCCTCTACAACACCGCGGCCGTCGACACCGGGCCCGCGTCGGCGGTGGTGGCCGCGGCCGCCGCGGCGGGCGACCTGCCGGTGCTGTGCCAGCCCGGCTCGGTGCTGGCCAGGCTGGCCGATCAGCGGGGGCTGCGGGTCGTCAACGAGGGGTTCGTCGATCGCGGGTACCTTCCCGACGGCCGGCTCGTGCCCCGCTCCCAGCCCGGCGCGCTCGTCACCGACGTCGCCACGGTGGCCGCCCGCGCGGTCCGGATGGCGGTCGACAACGTGGTCGAGGCGGTCGACGGATCGACGGTCCGGCTCCCGGTCGAGTCGCTGTGCGTCCACGGCGACAGCCCGGGCGCGGTCGACCTGGCCCGGGCCGTGCGGGCCGCACTCATCGACGCGGGTGTTCCCGTGATGGCGTTCGTCGGCTAGCATATCGATTATCGATATGGAGGCGGGGGACATGAAGAAACCGAACTGGTTCGTGGAGCTGGAGTCCGCGTTGGTGGTCTCGATGGCGGTGGTCGGGCTCGGGGTGGTGGCCACGGTCGTGGGTGTGATCACGCGCGACCCGATCCCGGTGACGGTGCCCAACGACATGGCGGGCGTGGCGAATATGGGGGCCGGCGGCCTGGTGTCGACCGAGGACGGCTCGATCGACATGGTCATGAACGGGCCGACCTGGGCACAGACCCTGCTCGGGGTGCTCAACCAGCTGCCGACCCCGATCGTCGTGCTGACACTGCTGGCCGTCCTGCACCGGGTGGTGCGGCGGATGCGGCGCGGCGGGCCGTTCGACGAGGTCGTCGTGCGGCGGGTGCGGCTGCTCGGGTGGATCGCCGGCGTCGGCGGGATGCTGGCCGTGCTGATCGAGGCGAGCGCCGAGGCGTTCCTGACGCTGAGCGCCGACCTGCACGGGATCAGCTTCTGGCTGCCGATCATGCCGGGCCTGCTGAGCTGGCCGCTCATCGGCATCGGGCTGCTGGCGCTGGCCGAGGTGCTGCGCCGCGGTGTGGTCATGCGCACCGAGCTCGACACGGTGATCTGATTGCCGCCGGAGGACGATCACCGGGTCGAGCTGGCGCTCGACCAGCTGCTGGCCGCGCGCGGGATGACGCTGACCGAGCTGGCCGAGAAGGTCGGCGTGACCGTGGTCAATCTGTCAATCCTGAAGAACGGCCGGGCCCGGGCCATCCGGTTCAGCACGCTCACCGCACTGTGCGAGGCACTGGACTGTCAGCCCGGGGACCTACTCTCCGTCCGCCGCCTCGGCGTCCATGCCCCGGAGGATGAGGGGTAGGCGAACCGCGCCGTCGCCGGTGACCCTGATCGGGACGCCCCAGTCCTGCCGGGTGAGGTGGCAGGCCGGAAACTCGGCGTCGATGTCGCAGGTGGCGGCCTGCGCCGTCACTTGCAGTACCCCCGCCGCAATGTCTTTGGAAAGAATGAGGCGCCGTCGGAGGCTCTGCGTCACGCCCGCGCCCTCGAGGAGCAGCTCCGGCGGTGACGCCGAAACCTCGAGGCGGGTCGACGGGCCGAACGACTCGTCGAGCTTCTGGCCCGGGGCCGGCGTGAAGATCAGATCCAGCTCGACCGCACCGGCCGCGAGCATCGTCGGCGGGCGCTCGGTGCGGTGGCGGACGCCGGTCACGTCGATGCCGGCCGCGGCGAGCGTGCCCGCGCCCAGCCGGACCAGCCGGTGCGCGCCCGACTCGACCACGACGATGTCGCCGTCGGCGGAGAGCACCAGGTCGCTCGGCTCGGCCAGGCCGTCGACGACCGTCGACACCCGGTTGTCGGCGATGCGCCGGACCGCACCGTTGTACGTGTCGGCCACCAGCACGCTGCCGTCGGCCAGCGCCAGCACGCCGAGCGGATGCTGCAGCAGCGCCTGGTCGGCGGGCCCGTCCACGTGGCCGAAGTCGAACAGCCCCTGCCCGGCCGCGGTGTGCATCTCGCCGTTCTCGATCCACCGCACCGCCGACGACTCGCTGTCGGCGATCCAGAGTTTCCGCTGATCCGGTGAGACGGACAACCCGGACGGCTGCGCCATCCAGACCTCGTGCAGCGGGCCGTCCCTGAGCGCCTCGACGGTCGTGCCGGCGTACATCCCGGCCGTACGCTTGATCGGGTCGAACCACCACAGCTGGTGGATGCCGGCCATCGCGATCACGACCCGGTCGTCATACCAGGCGACGTCCCACGGCGAGGAAAGATCCAGCACCAGCGAGTCGTGCGCCTCGAAGTCCACCGTCCCGCGCCACTGCCGCCCGCTGCCGGCGACGGTCGTGACCTCGCCGGTCGTCAGGTTGAGCCCGCGCAGCAGGTGGTTGACGGTGTCGGCGACGACGACGTCATACCCGGCGATCTCGGCCGTGTGCGGCGGCAGCAGGCACAGGCCGCCCGGCTCGGAGAACTCGGGCTCGGTGCCGTCCTTGCGCCCGCGCTTGCCCGTCCCGAACCGCCGGACGAGCGTCTCGTTGTCGCCGTCGAGCTCGACGACCGACTGATGCGTGGAGTCGGACACGAGAAAATGCCCGTCGGGCAGCGCCAGCGCCTTGCCCGGAAACCTCAAAAGCGTCAGATCACTGTTTTGTACTGCGTGGAAGCCGGCACTCGTCCTGAGCGTGCCCTTGGCCGTGTGCACCTGGACCAGCTCGTCGATGAGCCTGGAGAGCCCTTCGGCGTGGCCCTCACCGGCCATGTTCGCCACGACGTAGCCCTCGGGGTCGACGACGGTGAGCGTCGGCCAGGCCTTCGCGGCGTACTGCTGCCACATGTTCAGATCCGGGTCGTCCAGCACCGGATGGTCGACGCCATACCGCTCGACCGCCTGTGCCAGCGCGTCCGGGTCCTTCTCGTGCTCGAACTTGGGGCTGTGCACGCCGATCGTGACGAGGACGTCGCTGTACTTGTCCTCGAGCGGCCGCAGCTCGTCCAGCACGTGCAGGCAGTTGATGCAGCAGAAGGTCCAGAAGTCGAGCAGCACGATCTTGCCGCGCAGGTCGGCCAGGCTCAGCTCCTGCCCGTTCGTGTTGAGCCAGCCGCGGCCTTTGAGCTGTGGTGCCCTGACCCTTGGCGTGTTCACTTCTCGGCGGCCGGTCGGAGGCACAGAACCTGGTCCTTCTCACCCTTGTGCTGCAACACGATGTACGGCTGCGCGGCGTCGGAGCAGCTCTCCGGCTTGTCCACCTTGGACACGATGCGGAACGCGTCCTTGTTCCCGCAGTCGACGCCGGTCGCCGAGTCCCCGTCCCGCTTCACGCAAGAATTGACGGCGAAACTGGTACCCCCGGCATTGCTGATCTTCACCACGATCGCCGTGCCGGCCACCGCCACCAGGAACACGGCCGCCACGATCAGCAGCCCGACGACCAGCCCGCGCTTGCTCTTGACCGGCGGCTCCGGCGTCGGGATCGGCTCGCCCTCGACCTGGGGCGTCTCCGCCGGGTACGCGCCGGGCATGTCGACCAAGTCCCCGTACCGCGGTCCACCCTCGGACTGGTACTGCCCGGTCGCGGGCGGCGCCGACGTCTGATACGTCCCACCGACCGTCGCCGGGGGCCCGCTGAACGGCTGGTTGCCTGCGAATCCTGCGTGGCCCGCACTTCCTGCGCTGCCACCGTTGCCGAACGGCGGCGCGCTCGACGGGAACGGCGGAGCGCTGGCCGGTTGCGTGCCGTACGGAGGAGCACTCGCCGGTTGCGTGCCGTATGGAGGAGCACTGGCCGGTTGAACGCCGAACGGTGGGGCGCTCGTCGGTGGGGCGGAGTCGGTGGCGGGCGGGACCGAGACCGAGGCGCGGGCACCGTACGTGCGCGGGCCCGGGTCCGGCGGAATCTGACCGAGGTTGACCGGCGCCGGGACCTCAGGCGCAGCCGCGGCCGGCGGCGGCACCTGCGCGTTTCCGGTCGGCACCTGAGCGGAGCCGGTGGGGACGCGAGCGCTGCCCGTCGGGACGCGGGCCGAGCCGGAAATGCCCGGAGCACCGGCGCCGGAGGACGGAGCGGCCGGCGGCGGTACGGCCGGGGCCCACGGGTTCTGACCCTGATTGCCCTGGTGTCCTTGGCTGCCCTGATTCTCTTCGGACTGATTGCCCTGATTCCACGGGCTGTCCGGGTTCGTCTGGCTCTGGTTCCCCTGATTGGCTGGAGTAAAGCCGGGGAAGCTACCGACCGGACCGCGGAGGTCAGCGGGTGCGCTCGCGGCCGGCGGCGGCGTGACCGGCGGCGGCGCGGCCGGCTGACCGTAGGTCGTGGGGACGCTCGCGGAGCCGTACGTGGCGCCGCCCCCCGGAGCCGCCGCACCCGACGTGGGCGCCGACTGCGGCCCAGGCACGCTTACGGATCCGTAAGTCCCACCGGAGACACTGGCCGAACCGCTCGCCCCCGGAACCCGGGCCGAACCCGACGGCCCAGGAACGCTCGCGGACCCGGATGAGCCTTGGGCGCTCGGAGCGCCGGGCACCATCCATTGCGGATCGGAGCCTTCCGACGGGGCCGCGCCAGGCCCGCTCGCCGACCCCGACGCTCCAGGCACGCTGGCCGACCCCGACGCACCGGGGACGCTCGCCGATCCCGACGCTCCGGGCACGCTGGCCGAGCCGGAGGCACCCGGGACGCCGGCCGAGCCGGACGCGCCCGGGCCGGAGACGGGGTGGTGCGGCGGCAGGGCCTGGGCCGGCATCGGGAACTGCGGCGCAGCGGGTGCCGGCGGCGGGGGCGGAGGCGGGCTCGACGGCGGCTCGAACGGGCTCGGCGGCGCACTCGCGGGCTGGCCGTACACGCCGGGCGGCGCGCTCGTGGGCTGTCCGTACTGGTTCGGCGGCGCGCTCGTGGGCTGTCCGTATTGACCCGGCGGTGCGCTGATGGGCTGGCCGTACTGACCGGGCGGGGCGCTCGTCGGCTGCCCGTACTGGTTCGGCGGCGCGCTCGTGGGTTGCCCGTACTGACCGGGCGGTGGGCTCACGGGCTGGCCGTACTCGCCGGGCGGCGGGTAGGAGCCGGCGGGCGGCGGGAACGTGCCCGCGGCCGGTGGCGGGAATTGGCCGGGCGGGGTGCCGTAAGGACTCGGTGGCGCGGGCGGCGCGGGGGGCGTGGACGGGCCGGCGGGCGGGAACGGCCCCGGGCGGGCGGCGTCGTCGGGGTCGTCGGGGTGCTGGGCGTTTTGCGAGCTTTGGTGGGACTGCGGCGGGACCGGGGGAGGCGAGGACGGGACGGGGACCGACGCCTTCGCACGCACGGCCGGGGCTCGACCGGGCGGGGGCGCGCTAGCCGCAGCCTCGTCCGGCTGCTCGGACGGGTGCTGCTGGTCGGACGTCATGCGTGCCTCCTGTTGGTCAGACCCCGACCGTAGTCGACGGGTGTGACACATCCCAGAGCCGGTACCGAGGTTCGTCGGTTCGGATGCCAAGCAAACCAGTACCGGACAACAGATCCATAACCGCCCTGGTCCGCCGGCCGTTCTCCGGAGACGCAAAACCGCCCCGGTCCGAGGAGGAAGCGGACCGGGGCGGTTTCGGGGCGGCGCGCAAAGCCGGCGGGCCTAATTGCGATCGATCATGGCGTAGAGCTCATCACGGAGGGCGACGGACGGGTTCTTGGCGATGGCGCGCTCGACGGCGTTCACACGGCGGGCAACGGCGCGACGGGCCTTGATGCGCTCGAACAGGGTGCTCATGACTGCTCCTCTGGGGGTGGTGTGTAAGGGCTGTACTTACTCCACATTCATTACACGCCCCGGAGGTGATCCAGTTCTACTAAATAAGGGGTGACGCCGCCCACCCGCCGAAGATTCGTAGGCGAACACCAGGGCAAACGCCCAGTTCGTCAGCCATACGACAGGTAGAGGGCGCCCAGCGGCGAGCCACTTCCCCCGGATTGGCCTGCCCTCGCACTCACCCGCTGCCCGCGCCGCCGCCTGGCGCCTCTGACCAACAAGCGACCGCACAACCGGACGCTCAGGACGAGGCGATCCCCGCGCCGCCGATTTCCCAGCTCGGAACCTGCGCCTGGGGCTTCAGGCCCTGGTACTCCACCAGGACCAACGCGATGTCGTCGTCGAGCCGGCCGCGGACCCACTCGACCAGGGCGCTCTCCAGCGACTTGAGGCCGTCGGCGACAGTACCGTGACCCAAAAGGCGTTGGGCTCTTTCGGCGGTCGGGAAGAACTGGCCGTCGCGGCGCGCCTCGGCAAGGCCATCGGTGAAGAACAGCAGGCGGTCGCCGGGTTCGAGGCGCTCGACCCGGGGCTTGACGACCGGCATGAAGCCCAGCGGCGGTGCGTTGGACGGCGGGTCCAGGGGGATCACTCGGCCGCGGCGGAGCAGCAGCGGGGCCGGGTGGCCGCAGTTGACGATCGTCAGGGTGCCGCCGCGCTCCTCGATCAGGGCGGCGGTCACGAAGTCCTCGTCGCCGAGCGAGCGGGCCACGGCCCGGTCGAGGTCGGCGACGATCGCGCGCAGGTCGGCCCGCTCGAACGCGACGTGCCGGTAGGAGCCCAGGACGATGCTGGCCAGGCGGACGGCCTCGAGGCCCTTGCCGCGGACGTCGCCGATGATCATGCGGACGCCGTAGGGGGTGTCCAGGGCCTCGTAGAGGTCGCCTCCGATGTCGGCGGCGGCGCTGGCGGAGATGTAACGGGCCGCGACCGTCAACGGGCCGACCTGGGGGCCCAGCGGCCGCAGCACGGCGCCCTGGGCGACCTGAGCAAGGTGGGACAGCTCGGCGTACCGCGCGATCTGTCTTTGCCTGATCGCCCCTACGGCCGACGCGATGCCCGCGGCCACCACGACGCCGCCCAGGTTGAGCATCAGGACCAGCACGCGGTCGCGGTTGTGCATCAGCTCGATCAAGCAGAAGACGAAGGCCAGCACGGTCGAGGTGCTGCCGACGGCGAGCACCTCCGGCCACGAGGCGAACGCGGCGGCCAGGAACGGCGCGGCCGCGAGGAGGCCCACGTAGTCGGCTCGGTAGCCGTCCGCGACTTCCGCGGTCAGCACGAGCGCGAGCAGCACGAAGGCCGCGCCGACTCCGGCGCGGGCTTCGGGAAGCAGCTGACGTTTCATAGGTCCGGCCAACAGCATGCCACCAACCGACCGCCGTGCCGTTCCATCAAACGGCCGGGTCTTGTCTTACTTGAGTACCTCATACTTCGCGTCGATCACTCCGGCACTCACCGAAGCGATCTTCACGAAGGCGCCCTTGGCAAGATCAATACAGCGTCCGGCGACGAAGGGTCCCCGATCGTTGATCCGCACGTCGACGGATTTCCCATTGGCCAGGTTTGTAACCCGGACGATCGTGTTGAACTTCAGCGTCTTGTGAGCCGCCGTCAGCCCGTTGGGGTCGAAGTTCTCGCCATTGGCGGTCTTCTGCCCGTCAGCGTAGTACGACACTTCGCATTCGCCACTGCTCGCCACCTCGGCCGGAGCCTTCGTGGTGGGCGTCTTCGAAGGCGTCTTGCTGGGGCTCTTCGACGGCGTCTTGGAGGGTGTCGGCGAGGCCGTGACCGGCGCAGACGACAAAACTTCGGCCGTCGCGGTGCTCGGCTCGGCGGAGGGGGACGGGCGCTCGCCGCGGTCCGCTCGATCCTGCGGAGAGCGGGGGGCGTCGACCGCTGCGACGTTCTTGGGATCGTCGGAGCCCATATTGACTGTCGCAATCGCCCCGCCGACCAGAGCAACGACGGCGACGGACCCGGCGATCAATGGGATGAGGTGACGGCGACTGACGAATGAATGTCGGCCGGACAACGTCTGCACCCTTCGTCGACAGCAAGGCCGCGACCGAACGTAGCCGCCCCTCCCGGCCGGGAGTCAAACCGAAGCGCGGCTCCTGTACGGTTTTGCCCCGATAGTTCCGGCCGAACGGCTGATCTGTCGACAAGCCGTTCGGCCGACCCTATGAAAGCTACGCGTGAACCGCCGCCACAATCTGCGAAACGGCGCCGTCCGCCGCGATTTCCGACTTTTCGCCCGACTTGCGGTCGCGGATCTCCACGACACCGTCGGCCAGCCGCTTGCCGACCACGACGATCGTGGGCACGCCGATCAGCTCGGAGTCGTTGAACTTCACGCCCGGCGAGACGTCCTTGCGGTCGTCCAGCAGCACGGTCAGCCCGGCCGCCTCGAGGTCGGCGGCCAGCTTCGCGGCCCCGTTCTTGATCTCGTCCGTCTTGCCGGCCGCGACCACGTGCACGTCGGCCGGTGAGAGCTCCCGGGGCCAGCACAGGCCGCGCTCGTCGGCCGTCTGCTCGGCAACCACCGCGACCGCGCGAGTGACCCCGACGCCGTAGGAGCCCATCGTCACGACCTGCGCCTTGCCGTTCTGGTCCAGGACGGTGAGGCCGAGCGCCTGGGCGTACTTGCGGCCGAGCTGGAAGATGTGCCCGATCTCGATGCCCCGGGCCTGCTCCAGGCGGCCGCCGTCGACCGGGCAGATGTCGCCGTCGACGATCTTGACCGCCTCGATGGTGCCGTCGGGCGTGAAGTCGCGGCCGGCCACCAGGTTCACGACGTGCTTGCCGGGCTCGTCGGCGCCGGTGATCCAGCTCGTGCCCTCGACGACGCGGGGGTCGACGAGGTAGCGGATGCCCGAGGAGTTCTTCTCCCCCAGCACGCCGGGCCCGATGTACCCCTTCACCAGCGCCGGGTGCTGCGCGAACTCCGCCTCCGTCATCGGCGCCACCTCGGCCGGCGACACGACCGCCTCGACGCGGCGCAGGTCGACCTCACGGTCACCGGGCACGCCGATGGCGAGGGGCTCGCGCTTGCCGTCGGGCAGGGTCAGCATGAGCAGGACGTTCTTGAGCGTGTCGGCGGCGGCCCACTGCCGGTCGGCGCGCTGGAGGTCGGTGCGCTCGTTGAACAGGTCGACCAGCGTGTCGATCGTCGGCGTGTCGGGCGTGTCGGCGACCCGGGCCGCGGGCTGCCCCGCGATCTCCAGCGCGGCGGGCGGCGGGGTGGTGACCGCCTCGACGTTGGCCGCGTAGTCGCCGTTGACGCAGCGCACGAACGTGTCCTCGCCGATCTCGCAGTTGGCGAGGAACTCCTCCGAGGCGCTGCCGCCCATCGCGCCGCTCATCGCGGAGCAGATGACGTAGTCGAGGCCGAGCCGATCAAAGATCTTGATGTAGGCCGCGCGGTGGTGCCCGTACGCGGCGCGCAGGCCGTCGTCGTCGATGTCGAAGGAGTACGAATCCTTCATGACGAACTCGCGGCCACGCAGAATGCCGGCCCGCGGACGCGCCTCGTCCCGGAACTTCGACTGGATCTGGTACAGCGTGAGCGGCAGGTCCTTGTACGAGGAGCACAGGTCCTTGACCGTCAGCGTGAACATCTCCTCGTGCGTGGGCCCGAGCAGGTAGTCGTTCTGGCGGCGGTCCTTGAGGCGGAACAGGTTGGCGCCGTACTCCGTCCAGCGCCCCGTCGCCTCGTAGGGCTCGCGCGGCAGCAGCGCCGGGAACGTGAGCTCCTGGCCGCCCATCGCGTCCATCTCCTCGCGGATCACCCGCTCGACGTTGCGCAGCACGCGCAGGCCCATCGGCAGCATGGTGAAGATGCCCGGCGCGACGCGGCGCACGTAGCCCGCACGGACCAGCAACTTGTGGCTGGTGACCTCGGCGTCGGCAGGATCCTCGCGCAGCGTCCGCAGGAACAGCGAGGACATCTTCAGGACCATCTGTGTCCACCTTCTTATGGCCGTTTCCGTCACATTGGACGATACCGAACGCGTCTTCCGGGTTTTTACTGCACTGATCCCGCACCCGGCTTCCTCCTGGGTTCAACCCGGCACCGCCGCCCGGACGGCCGATATCGGAGCCATGCGCCGACTGCTGTTCACTGCATTAACCGCTTTGGCATTGGTACTGCCGGCGACTCAAGCCGACGCCGCGAGTTCGTGGTGGAAGCCGACCGTCGGGCTGAGCTGGCAGATGCAGTTCAGCGGCAAGCTCGATACGAGCATCGATGCGCAGGTGTACGACATCGACGGCGCCGACTCCACGAGTGCGCAGGTCGCGGCGCTGCACCGGGCCGGGCGGAAGGTCGTGTGCTACGTGGACGCCGGGTCATACGAGAACTGGCGGGCCGACGCCGCGAAGTTCCCGGCCGCGGTGCGCGGCAAGGCGCTGGACGGGTGGGCCGGCGAGCAGTGGCTGGACGTGCGCAACTGGACCGCGCTCCAGCCGATCCTGAGCGCCCGCTTCCGCGACTGCAAGGCCAAGGGCTTCGACGCGGTGGACCCGGACAACATGGACGGCTACGCCAATGACTCCGGCTTCCCGCTGACCGCGGCCGACCAGCTGACCTTCAACCGCCGGGTGGCCGACCTCGCGCACGGCCTGGGCCTGGCCGTCGGGCTCAAGAACGACCTGGAGCAGGTCAAGGCGCTCCAGCCGGCGTTCGACTTCGCGGTGAACGAGTCGTGTTCGCAGTACAAGGAGTGCGGCCTGCTCGCTCCGTTCATCGCCGCCGGCAAGCCGGTCTTCCACGTGGAGTACAGCGCCGCCCGCTGCCCGACCCCGGCCGCGCTCAAGTTCAGCAACATCCGCAAGAAGCTGGCCCTGGACGCCTTCCGGGCCGCCTGCTAGCCCGCTTTCCCGGCCCTGACCTGCGGATTTCTGGACTTGTCACACCCCTCGCCTACACTTCCCGGCGTGAGGATTCGGGGAAGGAACGTCGACGCGCTCGTCTACTTGAGCTTCGTCCTGGGTGCCGTCTACATCCTGGGCCGCCTCTGGATGGACCCCAACGGGCGCTATCTGACGCTCAACTTCCAGGACAGCTTCAACTTCGAGTGGATCCTGACCCACGCCACGGAGCTGTTCACCAAGGGTGAGTCGCCGTTCTTCTCGGACGACGTCAACTACCCGCTCGGCGTCAACCTGATGGCCAACACGTCGATCCTCACCCTGGCGCTGCCGCTGACCCCGATCACGCTGTGGCTCGGCCCCGGCGTGACCTTCGTGATCATCTCGACGCTGGCCCTGGCCGGCACCGCCTGCGCCTGGTATTACGTGCTCAGCCGCCACTTCGGCCGGTCCAAGCTGGCCGCCTTCGTCGGCGCCGCGTTCCTGGGCTTCGCGCCGGCCATGATGTCGCACATCGCCGGGCACCCCAACATCGCCGGGCAATACTTCATCCCGCTGATCATCGCCGTGGTCTTCCGCATGAAGGAGCCCGGCAACACCTGGCGGCAGGGCATCTGGCTGGCCGTCCTCGTGGTGCTGCAGGCCGGCATCAACGAGGAGATGCTGTTCTTCACCGCGATGGCCCTGGCCGTGTTCATCCTGGCCTACGTGCCGTGGCGGGACCTGCTCGGCTACGCCAAGGTGATGGCGCCCAAGTGCGGCGTGACGCTGCTGGTGGCCGGGGTGGTGCTCGCCTACCCGCTGTATTTCCAGTTCACCGGGCCGCAGCACTACAGCGGCCTCGACGCCGGGGTGCGCGCGATCAACCTCGACGCGAAGTCCTACGTCGCATTCGGCCGCTACTCGATCGCCGGCGACGTCGCCGAGGCCTCCCGGCTCAACAAGGGCAACGCCAGCGAGGAGAACAGCTTCTTCGGCTGGCCGCTCATCCTGGTCATGCTGGCCGGCACGATCTTCTTGTGGCGCAGCCGGCTCTCCCGGGCCCTGGCCATCACCGGCGTCGTGTTCGCGATCTGCTCGCTCGGCGACGTCATCCGCGTCGACGGCGTCGACCGCACCAACTTCCACGGTCCGTGGAAGTGGATCAGCGCCCTGCCGCTGTTCGACTCGGTGGTGCCGACCCGGCTGGCCCTGATCACCACGGTGTGCATCGGCGTCGGCCTGGCCCTGATGGTCGACAAGCTGGTCGTCGAGCGCCTCCGCCCGGTCGCGGCCGACGCGCCGGCCGCCACCGCGGTCCCGCCCCGCGAGCCCGAGCCGGCCCTGGTCGGCGGCTCCAGCTCCGGCGGCGACTCGGCGACCGCCGCGGGTGATTCGTCGGCCTCAACGGGCGGCTCCTCGGTCCCGGCCTACGCGGGCGACTCCTCGGCCTCGACCGCTTCGGCCGGTGCCGCATCCACCTCGACGATGTCAATCGGTGCCCCATCGACTTCAACAGACGATCCGGCCGCCGCGACCGGTGACGGGCGCGACGGTTCCGGGTTGGACAGCTCCGGGCGAGACGTCTCCGGCCGGTCCTTCGGGCGTTCGGATCAGACGCAGCCGCCGGTGCGCCCGGTCAGGGGTGCCGGACCGGTCCCGAGCCGCAGCCCGCGCCTGGCGCTCGTCTGGGCGGTGGCGCTGCTGGTCGCGCTGGTGCCGCTGTTCCCGACGCCGCAGCCCGCCGACGGCCGCCCGCCGATCCCGGCCCTGTTCACCAACGGCAACTGGCGCACCAAGCTCCCGCCCCACCCGGTCGTGGCTCCACTCCCGGGCGGCTGGGACGACAACATCAAGATGATGCGCTGGTCGACCGAGACCAACTTCGAGGTGAAACTGACCGGCGGCTACTTCCTCGGGCCCAACGACACCGAGCCCGACGACAAGTACGCACACTTCGGCCCCGGCTACCGCGACACCGTCATCTACCTCAACGGCGTGCTGCGCATGCGCACATCTCCGACGCCGACCGAGGAGCAGCGCGCCGACTTCCGCGCCGACATCCGGCACTGGAAGGCGACCAACCTGGTGATGCCGGTCGGCTACTACAACGAGAAGGTCCTGCGCGAGACCATCGACAAGCTGGTCTCCCCCGACGCCCCCCCAGCCCAAATCGTCGACGGCGTGTACCTCTGGGACGTCCGCTCAATCACCGCCAACCCCTAAACCCCCCTCCGCCCCGCCCCGCCCCGCCCCACTCCGCGCCGCGCCGCCCCGCCCACTCCACACCGCCCGGGCGGCGCGGACCGTCCACACCGCACCGCACCGCACCGCACCGCACCGCACCGCACCGCACCGCACCGCACCGCACCGCACCGCACCGCACCGCACCGCACCGCACCGCACCG
>NZ_JBITDU010000019.1:155564-179358 GCF_044454505.1 Dactylosporangium sp. NPDC051541 | reverse complement strand
CGATGGCGTAGACGCAGGCAAGCACAGGCCCGAGCCGCTCATTACCGCAAACGACTCGAACCGCCGTAGGACACGACCCGCCGTTGCAGTACTAGGCCGCGGACCTTGTCTGCGCCACCACGGGCGACCTGATCACGCCTGCAAAATGGGCCCCCTCGCTCCGACGCGCACTACTGGCCGCCCGGCGCCTTGGCGTCCAGGTCCGACCACGGCTAGGCCTGCCAGCGGCACCACCCGGCCGGCGTAGGGGCTGCCCTACGCCGGCCGGGCGATCGAGGCTCGGCGACCCGGTCAGAACGCGCCCGTGCGCGTGTTCCCGCCGCCACCGCTGTCGAGGCTCCACCCGATCGACGCGAACACCTTCTTGTGGCCATCGATCATGGGTGACCAGAGGTAGCCGTTGCGCACGCTTCCGGTGCACTGGATGTCCGCGCGATTGGCGTCGTTCACGACGCACAGCGACACCCAGGCGCCGTTGTACGACTGCGCCGACAGTCGCGCCCAGTTGGCGTTGCAGGCCGGGCTGTACCGCAGCTCAAGTCCCGCCCAGGTGCCGAGCGGGCTTGCATCGACGAGCTGAACGGTGTAGCCGTCCGTGGCGCAGCCCTGGGCCGACGGGTCCTTCCCGGCGCAGCTCGCCCCGTTGCAGTACACGGTCGCCCGGGTGCTAGCGGCCTGTGCCGGAGCGGCACCCATCATGATCATCCCGAGGACCGCGGTCAGTGCCGCCACGAGTATGCGACGGAGCCACGGGCCACCCGATCGCCATTGCCGTGCAATGTTCATGATCTTTCCTCCCTGCCGGCCCGGACGGTCGAAGTGCGGCCGACTGTCGACTGCGCCGTCCGGGCGTCCCAGGGCTCATCACAGCCCGCCATAGGGGTCGGCCGGAAGCCGTCGCGCAATCCTCGTACAAGGCAGTACGCCCAGCTCAGCACCGCGCAGGCAGAGAACGCACGGTACAGCGCGGCTATCGCCACCTCGGCCGGTTCGAGTGGGCGGTGACCCACTACGCACTTGCGGTCGTCCGGCGCGCCATCCGGATAAGCTCGGTCATCCGGTCGACCGCAAGGTCATCCTCGAAGTATCCGGTGCTCTCGCCGACCGTTGAGGTCGCGGCGGGACGCCGTCGATGACGTGGTGGGAATCGCACACCTGGTCCGGCCGTGGTGAGGAGCCTGGCAGCTCAATAGCAGTGCAGTTGTCCGGCCGCTGGCTGGAGGTGCAAGGTGCCGGTCGATCTTGAACACGACGATGATGGGCTGCTGGCGCAATGGATGCAGCAGGCGCATCCCGGCGCGTGGATGGATCGGCGCCCGGCGGACGTCGTGGGGACGGTTCGGTTCGCATTCTATGGGCGTGTGTCGACCGCAGACTTCCAGGAGCGGGAGTCGTCGCGTCGGTGGCAGCTTGACGCTGCGGAGGAACTGGTGGCCGGGCACGGCCGGATCGTGGCTGAGTATCGGGCGTTGGTGATGTTGCTCGGTGCGCAGTCGAAGCGGGAGGTGCAGCGGGCACGGTGGCGGGCGGTGCAGGCGATGCGCGCGCAGGCCCGGGACGAGGGCCGGTTCCTGGGCGGTCGGCCGCTGTTCGGGTATCGCCTGGTCGATGCCGGGCCGCATCCGAACCCGATGCATGCGAAGTGGGGCCGGCGGCTGCAGCGGTACGACCTGGATCCGGTGACGGCGCCGACGGTGCAGTGGATCTTCGCGGAGCGGCTGCGTGGCCGCAGCGTGTCGAGTATCGCCGCCGAGCTCAACGGCTCGGGCGTGCCGTGCCCGTCCAGTGCTGACCGGGCGCGGGACCGGCACCGGACCGGGACGTCGTGGGGGTTGACGACGGTGCGGGCGATTTTGACGAACGCGAAGTGCACGGGGCGGCAGGTGTGGAACCGTCAGCCGGCGTACTACACGCCGGCGCATCTGCCGGGGCCGTTCAGGACGCAGCGGTGGGCGCGGGCGGATCAGTGGGTGGTGTCCCGGTCGGTTGTGCATCCGCCGTTGGTGTTCGAGCAGGACTTCGTTGCCGTGCAGGCGGTTCGGGCGCACCCGGCACCGGGTGACGGCCGGACCTACACGCTGGTGGGCCTGTTGCGCTGCGGGTGGTGCGGGCGGCGGCTGGAGTCGTGCTGGTCGCACAGCCGGGCGGCGTACCGCTGCCAGCACGGGAATACGAGCGCGAAGCCAGCAGCGGGGCGCCGGCGGAACCTCTACCTTCGCGATGACCACCTGATCGAGGCAATCCAGGCCCTCCTCGTCGAGGCCGGTGCAGCCGTCGGCTCAAGAGCGTCAGGGTTTGCCCAGCTTCTGCGTCGACGAGGGCTTGTGGTGATCTGCAGCGGAGGCAAACTGCACGCTCGAACCACAGGTTCCGGCTTGACTGGTTCTGCCCGAAATGCCGTCAGGCAGGGAATTTACGTGTCGAAGGGGGGACTTGAACCCCCACGCCCGATAAAGGGCACTAGCACCTCAAGCTAGCGCGTCTGCCATTCCGCCACTTCGACCGGCTTGACCATTGTACTTGGTGTCCTTCCGGACCCCGTTTCAACGGCCACGCGACACATTACACGGTCTCGCCCGATCTTGAAAAATCGGGGGGTTCGACACGCCAAGGCCCCGGCGCCAGGGGCGCCGGGGCCTGTTCGCCGGGGCGGCCGGAGGGGGGAGCCGGTCGCCCCGAGTCTTTGGTCGGGAGCGTTCTACCCAGGGGGACGTGATCGATAAACTTCTGTTTCTAAAGATCTTCTTCCCAGGTTGTGCGGCGGGTCAGGGCGTCGCGGAGCTTGTCGAGCACGCCCAGGGCCGGGTCCACGAGTTTGTTCAGGGGTGGGGTTGACGGGGTGCCGGGGTGGGGGCGGGTCGGGGCGGCGGATCTGGCTATCTCTACGCGGTTGCCCAGGCGGACGAGCTCGTCGGTGGTGCAGTTGGCGCGCAGGGCCGGGAAGACTTCGGCCGTCGTGCGGTGGCTGTGGTTGCGCACGTGTTCGGTGACGGTGTGCAGGGCGGCTTGGTCCGCGGAGGTGTGCAGGTGCCGTAGGGCTACCAGGAGCTCGGCGTCGGCGGCCAGTTCGCGTTCGGCTACTCGGCGGCCTTCGGGCAGTACCCCCGAAATTGCTGGATATAAGTATTGTTCTTCGGCTGACAGGTGTCGCGCCAGTGTTGCCACCAGGACGTCGTTGGCGGCCGGCTCGGTTTCGGCGCGTGTGCAGAGACGGTCTAGCTGCTGATGCTCCTCCTCCAGGAGGTCCAGCATGCTGCGGCCGGTCGCGTCGCCGTCGATCGGCGGGAGGGGTGGCAGGGGGAGTCCGCTCACGGGGTGGGATTACCCGGGCTCCGAATTCTTGAAACTGGGGGTTACCCGCCAGTACGCTGACATGCACCTCAATCGATGAGAGGGGTCGCCATGGCACTGTCCCGGCGAGGGGTCGCCGCCCTCGCCCTGCTCACCGCCGCCGCCGTCACCGCCGCTCAGCTGGGGTCCGTCGCCCCGGCCGGCGCGGCTCCGGGTCCGCCGCCCGGCTCCATCGCCTCCATGGGCGACTCGATCTCCCGCGGTTTCAATGCCTGCGGATGGTACGTCGACTGCCCCAGCCGCTCGTTCAGTACGGGGACGGATGCCGCCGTCAACAGCCACTACCTGCGTATCAGGGCGGTGAACGCGGCCATCAACGGGCACAACTTCAACGACGCCGAGTCCGGGGCCAAGGTCGCGGACATGCCGGGGCAGGCCGCGACCGCGGTGCGCCAAGGGGCCGCGTACGTCACGATCCTGATCGGCGCCAACGACGCCTGCACGAGCTCCGAGTCTTCAATGACCAGTGTGGCCGCGTTCCGGGCCTCCCTCGATGCGGCGCTGGGTGCGCTGAAGGCCGGGCTGCCCAACGCGAAAGTCCTGCTGATCAGCATTCCCGACCTGAAGCGGCTGTGGCAGGTGGGCAGCGGCAACGCCTCAGCCCGTACCATATGGTCGCTTTTCGGGGTATGCCAGTCGATGCTCGCCAATCCCTCGTCGACCGCCGCCGCCGACACCGCCCGGCGGGACCGGGTGCGCCAGCGGGTCGTCGACTTCAACGGGCAGCTCGCCGCCGCCTGTAGCGCCTACGGGGCCAACTGCAAGTACGACGGCGGGGCGGTGTTCGGCTACCAGTTCGCCCTCTCGCAGGTCTCGACCTGGGACTACTTCCACCCGAACGCCTCCGGGCAGGCCGTCCTGGCCTCGCTCAGCTACGCCGCCGGCTTCGGCTGGTGAATCCCAGGGTGATCCGGCGGCGACGCACAGTAGCCGTCGCCGGACCATCCAAAAATCCGTCATCCCCGCCTGGTATGACTTCCTCATGGACGCCACCGACGAGGTCATCGAAATCTGCCGGGACCTGCTGCGCATCGACACCACCAACACCGGCGACCTGGCCACGAGTGTCGGGGAGCGGGTCGCCGCCGAGTACGTGGCGGAGAAGCTCGCCGAGGTCGGCTTCCAGCCCGAGATCCACGAGAGCGAGCCGGGGCGGGCCAGTGTCGTGGCGCGGTTCGAGGGCGAGGACCCGTCGCGCGACGCGCTGCTGATCCACGGCCATCTGGACGTGGTGCCGGCCGATGCCTCCGAGTGGTCCGTCGACCCGTTCGGCGGGGAAATCAAGGACGGCTACCTGTGGGGGCGCGGCGCCGTCGACATGAAGGACTTCGACGCCATGGTCCTGGCGCTGGTCCGGCAGATGAAACGCGAAGGCCGCAAGCCGCCGCGCGACGTCGTGCTCGCCTTCGTCGCCGACGAGGAGGCCGGCAGCACCTACGGCGCGCAATACCTGGTGGAGCACCACGCCCGGCACTTCGAGGGGGTCACGGAGGCGATCGGCGAGGTCGGCGGGTTCTCCGTCAGTGTCGGCGGTGACCAGCGGCTCTACCTCATCGAGACGGCCGAGAAGGGCATCGACTGGCTGCGCCTGCACGCCAAGGGGCGGCCCGGGCACGGCTCGATGATCAACGACGACAACGCCGTCACCGCCCTCGCCGAGGCCGTGGCCCGGGTCGGCACCCACCGCTTCCCGGTCGTGCTCACCCCGACCGTGCGGGCGTTCCTGGAGCAGGTCTCGCAGGTCCTCGGCATCGAGCTCGACCTCGACGACCCGGAGGCGGCGGTCGGCAAGATCGGGCCGATCGCGATGATCATCGGGGCGACGCTGCGCAACACCGCCAACCCGACCCGGCTCGCCGCCGGATACAAGGACAACGTGATCCCGAGCCGGGCCTCGGCCACCATCGACTGCCGCACGCTGCCCGGGCAGTCGGAGCTGTTCGAGGCCGAGCTGCGGCGGATCGTCGGGCCGGACATCGAGCTGGAGTACATCCACCGCCAGCCCGCGATCGAGACGACCTTCGACGGTGACCTGGTCGCGGCGATGTCGGCGGCGCTGCGGGCCGAGGACCCGGGCGCGCTCGCGGTGCCGTACATGCTCAGCGGGGGTACCGATGCCAAGCAGTTCGCCAAGCTGGGGATCCGCTGCTTCGGGTTCTCGCCGGTGCGCCTGCCCGCCGACCTGAACTTCGGCGCGTTGTTCCACGGCATTGACGAGCGCATTCCACTGGAGGGACTACAGTTCGGCGTGCGAGTTCTCGACCGGTTCCTGCAGCAGTCCTGATCGACCTGATCAGCCAGTGACCCAGCCAGCGCTTCATCGATATCAGGGGGAGTCCCATCATGACCGACCGGCACGCGGAGCTTGACGCCGCGCTCGAGCGCGTCATCGCGGCGGCCCGCGAGCATCTTGCCGCGGTCAAGGCCGCCAACGGGCGCGCCGACGACGACGAGGTGTGGCGCGCCTACGTGGAGCTCAACAACGCGTCCAACAGCTACGACGAGCTGCTGCTCGACGAGTTCGGCGAGGTCACGCCGTGGGACGTCGAGGCCATCGACCCGGAGGAGGCCGACCGCCAGTTCGGCGTCGGGATCGTCGACGGCGCCGAGGCCGAAGACCCCCACCCGCGGGTGATCTCGGTCCGCCAGCGCCGCGACTACCGCATCCCGAGCGTCGGCGCCCTCCTCGCCGTGGCCGAGGCCGCCCGCCGCGCCAACCCGGGCGACGGTGACGGCGCCCCGGTCGAGACCGTGGGGGAGGCCGTCCT
This sequence comes from Dactylosporangium sp. NPDC051541, assembly GCF_044454505.1. Classification (NCBI taxonomy): domain Bacteria; kingdom Bacillati; phylum Actinomycetota; class Actinomycetes; order Micromonosporales; family Micromonosporaceae; genus Dactylosporangium; species Dactylosporangium sp. NPDC051541. The sequence continues at coordinate 173,239 of NZ_JBITDU010000019.1, read as the reverse complement.
GGAGCTCATGCAGGCCGGCGACGGCTCGCTGGGCGCGCTGGACATTCCGGAGCTCGAGTCCCTCGACGGGGTGGTCATCGTCGCCGAGGTGGAGACGCCGCTGGACCCGGAGACCTACGACGACAACGACGGCACGGGGCCGTTCGCCCTGGCCTCCGCCGACCGCGTGGTCGACCGCCTGGACGAGCACGCGTTCGCTGACCTCGAGCTCGACGAGGAAGCGGCGGAGGGCGACGAGGAGCCCGCGCCCTCCGGCAAGACCACGGTCGAGTAACACCGGCCACCGCTCCACTGCGCATCACCCGGCCCCGCGGCGCTCACCGTCGCGGGGCCGGGCGCTTTCCACCACCCGTTCGGGGCAGCCGACAATCCGTCGCGACCCGTCGACACATTGCCCTTTACCGGCCGTGAGGGATGCGACCTCAGCGCGACAGCCGTGCGATGTACTGCCTCGCCCGCCGATGACAATGCATCCGGCCACGGATGGACGATGAGCGTCGTATCCGTCATCAACTTCAAGGGTGGCGTCGGCGGCGGGAGCGGCCGCGCGGCCGCCGGGCGATCACCGTGGTCGAGCCGCGCACCGGGCATGACCATGTCGGGAGCGGGCCGAACTCGGCGCGGCGCTCCGGGACGCCAGAGGCCGACGGGGCCGTCGCGCTCGACCAGTGCCGTACGGGGGCGGTTGGGCAAGAATCGTCAAGTTGTTGAGGTATGGCGTCGCTACGGTGGAGCGGTGACCGTCACGCGGGACGTATTGCGGCTGCTTGCGGTGGTGCATGGGCGGCGGGGTGGGGTTTCGCTCGGGGAGATGGCGCGGCTGGCGCATCGGTCGCCGTTCAGTCTGCATCGGGCGTTTCTGCGGACCGTCGGGGAGACGCCCAAGGCCTTCACCATGCGCGTGCGGCTGGCGAGGGCGGCCGGGGAGCTGCTGGCCACCGAGAGGTCGGCGGCGCAGGTCGCGGTGGCGCACGGATTTGCCAGCCAGGCGGTGTTCACCAGGGCGTTTCGGCGGGGGTTCGGGGTTGCGCCGCGGGTGTACCGGCGGCGGGGGCTGCACGTTCAGGGGCGGGCCGCGGCCGCCCGGCACGCTGCCGTCGCGGCGCAGGTCGCACCGTGTGTCGGGCTGTACATGATGAGTACATCGACGAAAGGGAGTGCCGTGTCCGTCGAGGTCACCGTCGACGTTGTCGACATGCCGGAGATCCATGCCCTCGTGATGCGGCGGCGGACGGGGCGGAGCGGGATCGCGGCGGCGCTCGGGGATTGTCTGCCGCCGGTGTTCGCGTTCGCGCAGCGGGAAGGGCTGGCGATGACCGGGCCGCCGTTCGCGCGGTACACCGAGGCGGGGCTCGCCTCGGTCGTCCTCGAAGGTGGGGTGCCGATCGCCGCGGCGCCGGCCGTGGCCCTCGATGACGGCATCGAGGCGATCTCGATCTCGGCGGGGCCGGCGGCGGTCGTCGTGCACGCCGGGGCGTACGAGGGGCTGCCGGAGACGTACCGGCGGATCGAGGTCTGGATGGAGGAGCACGGCCGCGAACCCGCCGGGCCGGTGTGGGAGAGCTATCTGACCGACCCGGGCGAGTACCCCGATCCGGCCGACTGGCGGACCCAGGTCGTGCAGCCCCTCGCCTGACGTCAGGCGGTGATCGGGCGGAGGGTGGAGACCAGGGCCAGGCTGCGGTCCAGGCGGGCGCCGGTGAACAGGGGCGCGGTCGCTCGCCAGTCGGTAGCAGGCAGCCCGGCCGCCCGTTCGTGCGTGAAGGCGCCGGTGAGCAGGCCGGACTCGAGGGGGCGGCTCGCCCGGGGCGCGACCGGCCCGACCTGAGCCTGTCCGACCAGCCGGTTCAATCGTGACGGGTCGTGTTTGTGACGGCGCGTAGCGTGAGCGGTCGGTACGGTCGCGGCCATGACTCCCATCGAGAAGGTCCTTCGTCCGCGGCTCGGGGAGCGGCTCGTCGCGCCGGTCGATGCTGGGTACGCGACGGCGCGGCTGGTGTGGAACGCGGCTGTCGACGCGAGGCCGGCGGTGATCGCGCGGTGCCGGGACGCGGCCGAAGTGGCTGTCGTTGTGCGGGCGGCGCGGGCGGCCGGGTTGCCGCTCTCGGTGCGGGGCGGTGGGCATGACTGGGCCGGGCGGGCCGTCCGGGACGGTGGGGTGGTCGTCGATCTCTCTGACATGCGAGGGGTGACCGTCGATGCCGCCGCCGGGGAAGCCGTTGTGCGGGGTGGGGTCACGACCGGCGAGTTGCTGGCGGCGGCGCGGCCGTTCGGGCTGGCCGCCGCTACCGGGGTTGAGCAAGGCGTCGGGATGGTCGGGTTCACCACCGGGGGCGGGTACGGGCCGCTCATCGGGCGGTGTGGGCTCGGCGCCGACAATCTGCTCTCGGCCGAAGTGGTGCTCGCGGACGGCAGCACCGTCGTCGCCGGGCCCGAGGGGGACGACGAGCTGTGGTGGGCGTTGCGGGGTGGGGGTGGGAACTTCGGGGTTGTCACGTCGATGCGGCTCAAGCTGCATCCCGTTCCGATCGTGCTCGCCGGCATGCTGCTGTTCCCGTTCGCGGAGGCGGCGACTGTCCTCAGTGGATACTCCGACATCGTCGCCGAGGCGCCGGACGCGTTGACGGTCATGACCGGGTTCTTTCCCGGGCCGCACGGGCCGTCGGTGTTCGTGTGCCCGGTCTGGTGCGGGCCGGACATGGCGGCGGGGGAGCGGCACATCGCCCGGCTCAGAGCGCTCGGGCACCCGTTCGTCGACCAGGTAGGTCCCATGCCGGTGGCGGCCGCGGTCGGGATGTTCGCCGGCAACGCCGTGCCCGGCAACCACTATCTGTTGCGCAGCGCCTGGGTGCCGGACCTGCGTGGCGCCGCCGGGGAGGCCCTCGCATCCGGTGCGGCGACGGCCTCGTCGGTCTCCTCGGTGTTGTTCGTCAGCCGGCTGCACGGGGCCGCCTCGCGGGTCGAGCCGGCGGCCACGGCGTTCGCGCATCGCCGCCCGCATCAGGTGATCGAGGTGATCGCGGTGTGGGCACCCGGCGACCCGGCTCCCGGACGGCATCGGGACTGGGCTGACGCGACCGCGGCCACCCTCGCGGAGGTCGCCCTGCCGGGGGCCTACCCCAACCAGGTCGGGCCCCATGAGGACGCTCGGGCGCGGGAGTCGTTCGCGGGCAATCTTGGACGACTGCTCGAGGCGAAGCGGAAATACGATCCCGGCGATGTTTTTTCGGCCATTCCCGGACTGTTGTAGCGCGTACTTCTACGTACAGCGCGGGCGGGCCGGGTGGTGACGTTGGGGCATGACGCATGCAATCGTGCTCGGGGCCGGGGTCGCTGGACTTCTCGCCGCGCGGGCGCTCAGTGAACGGTTCGACCGGGTTTCCGTGTTCGACCGGGACGATCTCGCGGGCAGCGGGCCGCGCAAAGGGGTGCCGCAAGGGCGCCACGCCCACGCCATGCTCGCCAAGGGGCTGCAGGTGCTCGAGGAGCTGTTTCCCGGGCTCACCGGCGAGCTCGCCGCGAACGGTGCCGTGCCCGTCGACATTCACGGGGATTTCGCCTGGCACAACGGGCCCAAGCCGATGGCCCGGGCGAAATCCGACCTCACAGTGCTCTGCCTGAGCCGGCCCGCGCTCGAGGACTGTCTGCGCGGGCGGGTCGCGAAACTGCCCGGCGTCGAGATCCATGGCGGGCGGGTCGCGACCGGGCTGCTCGCCACGGCCGACAACCGCCGGGTCATCGGGGCCCGGATCGACGACGAGAGCATGACCGCCGAGCTCGTCGTCGACGCCACCGGGCGGGGGAACCGGGGGCCGGCCTGGCTCGCCGCGCTCGGCTACGCGGCGCCGGTCGAGGAGTCGGTGCACGCCGGGGTCATGTACTCCACGCGGGAATTCGAACGGGTCGGAGTACCCCCGGAATCGCTCGGGGTTTTGACGGGAATGTCACCCGCGTATCCCTTCGGTGTCGCATTGCTGCCCATGGAGGGCGACCGCTGGATGGTGACGTTGTGCGGGCTGCGCGACGATCCGCCGCCGACGGATGCGCCCGGGTTCACCGCGTATGCGAACCGGCTCGGCATCGCCGACGTCGCGGCGGTCGTCGATGGCGCCCGGCCGCTGACCGAGCCGCGGGCGTTCCGGGTGCCGGCCAGTGTCCGGCGCCGGTTCGAGCGGCTCACCCGCCACCCGGACGGATTCCTGGCGTTCGGCGACGCCATGTGTGCATTCAACCCCATTTATGGGCAGGGCATGACGGTGGCGGCCCAGGAAGCGTTGGTACTGCGGGAGAAGACCACGCCCGCCGAGTTCTACGCGGCCGCGGCGAAGGTGATCGACACGCCCTGGGAGATGGCGGTCGGCGGGGATCTGGCCTTTCCCGCGGTACCGGGGAAGCGCACGTTGAAAATGCGGATCCTCAACCGCTATCTGGCGCGGGTCCTGCGGGCGGCCGAACGCCATCCGGAGGTCGCGCTCGCGTTTCACCGGGTGGTGAATCTGACCGCGCCGCCGGAGCACCTGTTCGCGCCGGCCGTCCTGCGCCGGGTCTTGCATTAAGGCAATGGAGCGGTATTCGCGGCCGGCCGCCGCGGTGGTCTTCACCCCCGGCGCCGCCAAGCCCGCGAACCCCGACCCTGTGCCGCTCGGCGGCTGACGGTTGACGGTTGACGGTTGACGCAACCGTTCGGTTGCGATACTACTTGAGGCATGACGATCGGAAACCTGCCCGCGGTGGTGTCGCGCGAGGAGTGGCTGGCCGCCCGCCGGGAGCTGCTGGTCAAGGAGAAGGAGCTGACCCGGGCCCGGGACCGGCTCAACGCGGACCGGCGACGGTTGCCGATGGTCAAGGTCGAAAAGCAATACCAATTCGAAGGGCCCGGCGGGGGTACCGTCAGCCTCGCGGACCTCTTCGACGGCCGGCCGCAGCTGGTCGTGCACCACTTCATGTTCGACCCGGCCTGGGACGCGCCCTGCGCCAGCTGCTCGTCCGCGGCCGAGGGGATCGCCGGTCGGCGCCGCCTGCACATCCGCAACACCACGCTCGTCGCCGTGTCCCGGGCCCCCTACCCGAAGATTCGCTCCTTCCAGGAGCGGATGGGCTGGAATTTTCCGTGGTACTCCTCCCACGCGAGCGACTTCAACTACGACTTCCACGCCACCCTCGACGACCGGGTCGCACCGGTCATGCTGCACTTGCGCGGCGAGGCCGAGCTCAACGTCCCCTGGACCGGCGGCCCCTGGACCGAAAGCCTCCGCGGCACCGAGATGCCCGGCCTCAGCGCGTTCCTGCGCACCGCCGACGGCATCTTCCACACGTACTCCACCTACGGCCGCGGCCTCGAGGAGTTCCACAACGGCAACCCGTACCTGGACCTGACCGTCCTCGGCCGCCAGGAGGCGTGGGAGGAGCCGCGGGGCCGCGCCACCCCCCTCGGCCTGCACGTCGGCGGCCCGGCCATGCGCCGGCCCGACGAGTGACGCTCAGCCTCAGTCGGCGTGGCCTTTGGCCACCCGGCGCAGGTAGTGGTCGACCTCCGGCTGGCTGTAGCCGCGCAGGACGACCTTGAAACTGACCGCCTGCGCGTCGGCCCGGGCCCGGGCCACCCGGTCCGGCTCCGCGGAGGTGATGTCGTCGTTGGCCCGCTCGACGAACCCGTCGACCTGGGCCCGGTCGTAGCCGCGGAACACGACGGCGAACTGTGTCATGCGTCGAGTGTGCGCTCAGTCCAGCTCCAGCGCGAGCGCGTCGAGCCAGTCGTTGGTGCCCTGCTCCCGCCACGCCGGCCGCTCCTGCTCGTCGAGGTACACGGCCTGCTCGGTGAGGCGCAGCATCGTGCCGACGGCGGTCGGCCGGAACTGCACCGACGTGAGCGAGATGGTGGCGGCGACGTCGGCGACGAGCAGTGTCGAGGAGTACACGATCCGCTCGCCGGGCACGATGTCGTGATACCGGGTCTCGTAGCGCAGCGCCCGCCCGTCCGCGTCGTGGTCGCGCACGATCTCCCGGCCGCCGACGCGGAAGTCGAGGATGTGCTGCTCCCCGCCGAACCACCGGGCTTTGCTGGCCGGGTCCGCCCACGCCGCGAACACCACACCGGGCCGGTGCGGGTAGCCGCGCTCGACGGTGAACGACGAGTGCAGCACAGTGCTGTCGATCATGTGTCCTCCGAGCCAGGTCTCAGCGTTGCGTAGCACCCCGGTGTCGAGCGTGCAGGTGCGCACCCGGCCGGTCTTCGCGGACGTGACGAGCCCGCAGTCCATGAGGACCTGCAGGTGCTGCATGACCGCGGACAGGGTCATGTCCAGCGGCGCGGCGAGCGTGCTCACCGACGCCGGCCCGTGCCGCAGCGCGGTCACGATCCGCCGCCGGGTCGGATCGGCGAGCGCGTGAAAGACCGAGTCGAGCGACCCGTCATCGATCACCGTCACACGGTAGGGCCGGGCGTTGCGACAGTCAAGGAGTCGCTTAAGTGTCCTGTACCGGGTGCGGGGTATTGGCCGGTCATGAGCACTGACACATACGCGGAGTTCAAGGACGCCGTCAACATGAGCGCCGGCGAGCTCGAGCGCTGGCTCGCGACCGACGAGTCGCGCGAGGTCGGCCAGAAGGACGGCGGCGGCGAGTCCGTCGGGCACGACAGCGGGCGGCGGATCGTGAAGCTCCTGCACACCAGGAAGGCCGACCTGAGCGACGCGGACGAGGCGCACATGCGCAAAGTTGTCGGCTACGTGCACCGCCACCTGGCCCAGCGGCCGTCCGGGGACGTTCGCGACACCAGGTGGCGGTACTCACTGATGAACTGGGGGCACGATCCCCTCAAGGACTGATCAGGCGTAGCTGAGCGTGAAGGTGTTGCAGACGAAGTTCGACTGCCCGGCGGTACCGCTCAATTCGAACCCGAACTGCACCTGACCCACGTTGACGTCGCCCCACCAGTTGTTGGTGCGCAGCCAGTTGAGGACGGCCAGGACGTCGACCGAGCCCGAGTTCGTGTTGCCGGTCCGCACGAACGAGAACACCGCGTTGGCGCCGTTCGAACCGCGGTACACGTTCCAGGTGTGCCCGCCGGCGCTCACGTTGCGGGCGTTGGGGACCGCGCCGTTGCTGTCATAGGACTCGGCGATCGGGCCGACCGCGCCGTGCTGGTTCGTCCAGATCATGACCTCGTACGCGTTGTTGTTGGCCCAGATGTCGTACGCCGTCTCCCAGTCGCCGTCGCCCGGCACCGACACGTTGAAGGTGCTGCTCACCGACGACAGCGTGCTCAGATTGCGGTTGAGGGTCTTGCCGGTGTGCGGGTAGGACTTCACGCCGCTGGTGCGCGGATGGTTCGCGACCACACCCCAGTTGGAGCCGGTCCGGGCCCAGATCGTCTGCGGCCCCGCGCCACCGCCCCAAACGTCATTGATGATGGTGTACCCGTTGTTCGTCCACTGATCCCAGGCGCCCGTCGCGACCCAGGCCGCGTCGCTCGGCACCCCGCCGGGGTTGGAGCCCCCGCCGGTCGGGGTCGGCGTCGGCGACGACGTCGTCCGCGTGGGTGTCGGGGTCGGGGTGTTGGTGACGGTACCCGTGCAGCTCGTGCCGTTGAGCGTGAACGCCGCCGGCACCGGGTTGCTGCCCGTCCACGACCCGTTGAAGCCGAACGAGGCGGTCCCGTTCGTCGCGACGGACCCGTTGTAGCCGGCGTTCTTTGCCGTCACCGTCGACCCGCTCTGGGTCACGGTGGCGTTCCAGGCCTGGGTGACGGTCTGCCCGGCGGCGTACGACCACACCACCGTCCAGTTGGTGATCGGGTCGCCGAGGTTCGTGATGGTGACGTTGGCCCCGAACCCGCCGGGCCACGAGCTGCTGATCGAGTAGGCGACCCGGCACCCGGCGGCGGCGGACGCGGGCAGCGCGACGGCCACGGCCCCGGCCGTGCCGACGGCGACCACGGCCCCGAGGGCGAGCGCGAGCGGACGACTTCGCATGGCGGTACGACCTTCCTTCCGGCAACGCATTCCAACGGCCACTGTCGATGCGCTTCGACAGTCCGGTCAATACGCGCCGTCACAACCCCGCCCAACCGGCCGCGGACTCCGTGAAAATTACGGCCTCACGCCGTCTCACCGCGGGCCGCGAAGCGGACTTCGTCGTTGTCATCGGCGGCCAGCCGTTCGAGAGCTGCCCTGGCCGTCGGTTCCGTCCGGTTCTGGAGGGCCCAGGCGACCCAGTGCCGTACCCGAGGATCAGGATCACCGGCACACGTCACCAGCATCGCGGTGGCCGCCGGTCCGTACATCGACCACAGGGCCATCACCGCCGCGCATCTCACCTCCGCGTCCGGGTCCCGGGCCCCGGCCATCACCACGGGCTCCACGCGGGGGTCCGAGCCGCCGAACGCCGAGCCGAGCGCCCCTACCACCTCCGCCCGCACCTCGGCCGCGGGGTCGTCCGCGGCCGCCACGACCAGTGCGATGTCCCCGGCCCGGAACATGACGCTCAACCCCCATACCCCGACCCGCCGCAGCCCCGGCTCGGCCGCCGCCAGGCACTCCAGGACCCGCGCGTGTGCTACGTCCGGAGCGGCCTCGAACAACTGCAGCACGTCGAGCTGCAGCGTCTCCCCGTCGTCGTTGCGGTCGGTCACCAGCGCCCGCAGCAGCGCCGGCAGCACGGCTGCGCCGTAGGTGGTGGCCAAGGCGTGGGCGGTCCTATCCCGCGCCGCGATGTCCCCGGCGGCGACGTGCCGGGCGAGTGACGCCTCCAACTCCGCCCGTTGCGTTTCCTGGGTCCGGGTCACCGGGCTCCGGCCTTCGTCCTGATCACGCCGTCGTTCCTCGTCGATCCGGTCCAGTGCTGCGGCCCATCAGGACCGCCCGTCCGTCACCGGCCCGCGCGTTGCGTGTCGAGATACGCCTCGAGCCGCTCCGGTACTGACGCCGCGCAGAACAGCGACCCCTGCGCGAGCCGGCAGCCGGCGGCGGTGATCGTCTGCAGTTCCTCGTCGTCGCGGACGCCTTCCACGGCGACGTCCACGCCCAGCTGCCGCGCCAGGTTCACGACCGCGGCCACGACGGCCGTGTCGGCGCCCGCGAACGTGCGCCGGTCGACCCGGACCAGGTCCAGCGGCAGGCGGCGCAGCAGGCTCAGGGACGTCGCCTGCACCCCGAAGCCGTCCAGGGCGGTGCGGGCGCCGAGGGTACGGATCGCGGTCAGCCGTTCGATCAGGTCCGGCTGCTCCGGCTCGGTGATCGTGAACTGTACGACGAGCCGCGACGGCGGGAACCCGGTCGCGGCGATCAGGTCGACGAAGCCGTCGGCGGCCAGCAGCGCCGGGGTGACGGGGACGGCCAGCCACAGCGGCGGCCCGGAGAGCATCGTGCGGGACCAGGCGCCGAGCTGCCGGCCGGCCGCGGCGAGGAGCCAGGTGCCGAGCTCGTGGTGCAGGCCCAGCTGGTCGGCGACGGGTAGGAACTCGCCGTCCTCGACCGGGCCGAGGCCGGCGCGCCGCCAGCGGGGCCGGGCCTCGACCCCGGCGACGCGGCCGCCGGGGAGCTCGACGACCGGCTCGAACAGCAGGTCGAGCTCGCCGCGGGCGAGGGCGCCGGGGAGGTCCTGTTCGATGGTGAGGCGGCGGCGCAGGAGGGTGGCGGTGGCCTCGTCGTACCACTGCGGCGGCTGGGCCGGGCCGAGCTGCCGGGCCCGTTGCAGGGCCAGCTCGGCCCGGTTGATCGCGCCGCCGCCCCGGTCCTCGTGCAGGACGTGCTCGGCCAGCCCGGCCGACGCGGACAGGTGCGAGGCCACCCCCAGCACCGGGTACGGGTCGGAGAGCAGCGTCAGCAGCCGGCTGGCGGTCATCTGCGCGTGTACCGCACCCCCGTTGGTCACGACCGCGAACTGGTCGCTGGCGAGGCGGGCCGCGATCTCGCCGGGGACGAGGGCGGCCCGCAGCCGCCGGGCCGCCTCGACGAGGACGGCGTCGCCGACCTCGTGGCCGCGCAGCTGGTTGACGCTGGAGAGCCCGTCGAGGCCGAGGACGATCAGGACGCTGGGGCCGGTCCGTTCGGCGATGAGGCGGCGCAGTTCGGTGCGGTTGGCCAGGCCGGTGAGGTGGTCGGTGCGGGCGGCCTGGTGCAGGGCGTGTTCGAGCTGGCGGCGCCGGCTGATGTCGCGGACGTGGACGACGACGGCCCGCACCGACGGGTCGCCCCGCTGGTCGGAGACGCTCCATTCGGTTTCCCGCCACACGCCGAAGCCGTCGCCGAGGCGGGCCTCGATGAGGGTGGCGCCGGATTCGAGGGCGGCCAGGACGGCGTCGGCCTCGTCGGGGTGGACCCGGGCGAGGAGCGGCCGGCCGACGACGTCGGCGTCGGCGAGGCCGAGGCGGCGGGCGGCGGCCGGGGACTGCCACCGCACGACCAGAGTGTCGTCGAGCATCATCGTGACGTCGGCGGACCCGGCGACGAGGGCCCGGAACCGGGCTTCGCGGTCGGCGAGGCGGCGGGCGTACTGCCGCACGTCGGCGACGGCCAGGGCTTCGCGGATCGCGAGGATGACGACGCCGACGATCGCGAGGACGGCCGAGACCGGGTCGAAGTGGCCGGTGACGACGAGGTGGTAGGCGGCGGCGACGAGGGCACCGCCGAGGGGCAGGGCGAGCAGCGGGTAGCGGGCGAAGCTGCCGTCGCCGGCCGCCCCGGTCGTCGGCTCCGGGGTGCGCCCGGGCGGCAGTTCCAGGCCGGCGAGCAGCGGCCCGGCGACGAGCGGGACCCCGGCCAGCAGCAGCCAGTCCGGGCTGAGGTGGTAGTCGAGGATGAGGATCAGCGCCGTCTGCGCGATGATCATGATGAGGGCGCCGAGGCCGCGCAGGACGGCCCCGGGCTGGCGGGGCGCGGCCCGCATGGTGCCGACGACGGCGGACCCGGCGGCGACGCTGGCGACGAGGACGGCGGTGAGCGCGGCCCCTTTGAGCCCGGCCGCCTCGAACACGACGAGCCAGGCGATGAAGAACAGGATGACGCCGATGCCGACGCCGTCGAGGAGCCGGCGGGCCCGCCCGATGTAGGTCGCGGCCTGCCCGGGCAGGTGGAACAGGCCGATGAGCAGTGTCCCGGCGACGAAGAACAGGCCGATGAGCGGCAGCTCGGCGGGCAGTGGCACGTCGGTGAGGTAGGCGTCGGGGGCGAGCCAGTGCCCGAGGCCGGCGGCGGCGGTGGACAGGCCGCAGAAGCCGAGGCCGGCGCTGATCGGGCGCTGCCAGCCGGTGCGGCGGCCGGCGGCGGGCCGGCGCAGGACCAGGGTGGCGCCGCGGGCGGCGACGGTGAGCCCCGCGACGGCGAGCGCGAGCCCGGCCGGGATGAGTCCGGCGAGGGCCGCGGTCAGCGCGGCGGCGCTGAGCGTGACCGGGACCAGGAGCACGGAGCCGAGTCTGGCGCACGTTGCACAATGCGGCAAGCATTGACGGAATCACGTTCCGTCGCGTCAAAGGGGAACGCCCGAGTTCAATATCGGTGCCGGGCTTTTATACCGTCGCGTCTGCCATTCCGCCACCGCGATCTCGCGACCGCGGGCAGGTTTCGAAACCTGCACACCCGAAGGTAACGGTCCCTGAAGTATCCGGTGCCTGCGCACCGGGCGTCCCCCACGCGACGGTAGCAGCGTGGGCGATCCGGGGGCATCCGGATAACCGGTGAGGCTACGTGCTGAGCCCCGGCAGCGTGTCGTTCGTGACGCGGCGGCGGAGCATCACCTGGCGGGTGCCGTCCGCGTAGAGCCGGACCCGGGCCAGCTCCCAGCCGCCGTACTCGGCCTGGATCGTCAGCTGTGCATTGGCGGTCATCCGGTCGACATTCGACGGCAACCGCAAAGGCACATATTCGTAGTCCATGTCTCGATACTGCTACGGCGCAATCCGCTGCACCAGCCCCTGACCTCCGGTTCCGTCCGTCCCGGCGACGGCCAGCGCACCGGTCGTGGCGTCGACGGCCAGAGCCAGCGGCAGTCGTACCGTCCGATGCCGCGCCGTCTCCCGGGGCGTCCCCCCGCCGAGGTGCAGACCCACCACCTCGTTGCGGGCCGTGAGGGTGACCCACAGCACGCCCCGGCCGGCGTCGTACGCGGCCGCCCACGCCCCGCCCGGCACCGGGTACCGCTGCCGCAGGATCAGCGGCCCCGCGTCGAACACCAGCAGCTCCCCGTCGCGGGCGTCGATCACCGCGAACCGCCCGGCCCCGGCGGCGGCGACGGTCACGGCCCCGTCACCGGCCCGCAGCCCCTCCTGGCGGGCCCCGGTCGCCGCGTCGAACGTCGTGATCGACGACTGCGACGCGTCGAGGACCGCGATCCGCTCCGCGTCGGCGGCCAGGGCGCTGGGCCGGCCCCCGGTGTGGATCGTCCGCAAGGTGTCGCCCCGCGCCGAGAGCATGATCACATCGCCGCGCTCGGGCAGGGCGACCACGGTCCAGTCCCCGCCGGGCGGCACGGCGATCGCCCCGCCCTCGCCGGGCAGCTTCGTGACGGTGCCGCCGGGCAGCTCGACCAGCGTGGCGCCGACGACGGCCCGGAACCCGCCGCCGGGGAGGGCGACCACCGACCGCGGTGACCCGGACACCGGGATCGTCGTGGTGGCGTTGCCGTGCTCAGGCAGTACCAACGCGGCAGTTTTGGCAAGGAGCACGACATCGCCGCCGATCGCGACGCCAGTCGGCGGCTCGGGGACCGGGACCGTCGTCCCGTCGGGTGGCGCGGACGGAGCCGGGGCCCAGGTCGGTGTCGGTACGGTCGCGTCGGGGTGGCTGACGGGCGCGCCGGCGTCACAAGCGGTGAGCGCGAGCACGCCGGCCAGCGGAAGCAGTCGGCGCAGCATGATCGGTCAAGGTTAGGTCTGGCGCTCCGGGTAGCCGGAGGTGGGCGCGGAGACGTCGTCGAGGGCGGACCGGATCTCCCGGGGCAGGGTGATCTCCTCGGTCTGCAGGGCGCCGAGGAGCTGCCCGACGGTGCGGGCGCCGAGGACCGGGGCGATCACCCCGGGCCGGTCCCGGACCCAGGCCAGGGCCACTTCCAGGGGCGACACGCCGAGCCCGCCGGCCGCGGTCGCGACGGCCTCGACGATCCCGGCGCAGCGGTCGTCGAGGTATGGCGACACGAACCGTTCGAAGTGCGGCGACGCGGCCCGCGAGTCGGCCGGGACGCCGGTGCGGTACTTGCCGGTCAGGACCCCCCGGCCCAGCGGGGACCACGGCAGGATGCCGATCCCCAGCGCCGTGCAGGCGGGCACGACCTCCCGTTCGATGCCGCGTTCCAGCAGCGAGTATTCGACCTGGGTGGAGACCAGCGGGGCCCGGCCGGGCCAGGCGCCCTGCCAGGTGGCGGCCCGCGCCGTCTGCCAGCCGGAGTAGTTCGACACCCCGGCGTAGCGGGCCCGCCCGGTCGACACGGCCGTGTCGATCGCCGACAGCGTCTCCTCCAGGGGCGTGTCGGGGTCGTAGCCGTGGACCTGCCACAGGTCCACGTGGTCGGTCCCGAGCCGCTGCAGGGACGTGTCGAGGGCGCTCAGGAGGTGCCCGCGGGACCCGTCGCGGCGGCGGGCCATCCCCGGCCGCAGGCCCGCCTTCGTGGCGATGACCAGCTCCTCGCGCGGTACCAGCCGGCCGACCAAGGCCCCGATGACGGACTCGGCCTCGCCGTCGGCGTAGACGTCGGCGGTGTCCAGCAGCGTCCCGCCGGCGTCGCGGAACGTCTTGAGCTGGGCCGCCGCGTCGTCGGCGTCGGTGTCACGGCCCCACGTCATCGTGCCGAGGGCCAGCCGGGATACCGCCAGCCCGCTACGGCCGAGCGGTCGCTGCTGCATGCATGGAACGATACGGCCGGATGGCGTCTTCTTCCGGTAGGCAGGCCCCGGGCTACGCTGGTGCCGCCCGTGCAGGGTCGCGCGGGAGACCCCTGGGAGGCAGTTGTGCGGCTGGCGTTGAATCTCGGCTACCTGTCGGCGTGGAATGACCCCGAGGGCTTCCTGGCCGTCGCCCAGGAGGCGGAGCGGCTCGGTTTCTCCTGCGTATGGGTGGCGGAGGCCTACGGAAGCGACGCGCCGAGCCTGCTGTCGTGGATCGCCGGGCAGACCGAGCGGATCGAGCTCGGCTCGGCCGTGTTCCAGATCCCGGCCCGCACCCCGGCGATGACCGCCATGACCGCCGCCACGATCGACAAGCTCTCCGGCGGCCGGTTCCGCCTCGGCCTCGGCGTGTCGGGCCCCCAGGTCTCCGAGGGCTGGCACGGCGTCCGGTTCGCCAAGCCGCTCAAGCGGACCCGCGAGTTCGTCGACATCGTCAACCTGGCCCTGACCCGCAAGACCGTGCAGTACGACGGCGAGTTCTACACCCTGCCGCTGCCCGACGGCCCCGGCAAGGCGCTCAAGCTCATCCTGCACCCGGTCCGCGACCACGTCCCCGTCTACCTCGCCGCCGTCGGGCCCAAGAACCTGGAGCTCACCGGCGAGATCGCCGACGGTTGGCTGGCGATCTTCTTCTCCCCCGAATATGCGGAGGAGTCCCTGGGCTCCATCGCGGCCGGGCGGGCCAAGGCCGGCAAGACCCTCGACGGCTTCGAAGTGGCGGCATCGGTACCGGTCGTGTTCGGCGACGACGTCGCGATGTGCGCGGAGCTCGTGCGCCCCTACGCGGCCCTCTACGTCGGCGGGATGGGCTCCCGGGAGCAGAACTTCTACAACGCCCTCGCCACCCGGATGGGCTACGGCGACGCGGCGAAGGAGGTCCAGGACCTCTACCTGGCGAAGAAGCACCGGGACGCGGCCGCCGCCGTACCGTTGGAGTTCATCGACCGCACCTCCCTGCTCGGCCCGGTCGAGCGGGTGGCGGAGCGGCTCCACGCATACCAGGAGGCCGGCGTGACGGAGATCTCCACGATCGTCTTCGGCGACCCCGACTACTCGATCGCCACGATGCGGCAGCTCGCCGACGCCTGGGAGAAGGCGGGACTCGCCTCGTGACCACCGTCCTGCTCCTGCGCCACGGCCGGACCACGACCAACGCCACCGGGGTCCTCGCCGGGCACCAGCCCGTCGGCCTCGACGAGGTCGGCCGGGCCCAGGCCGTCAAGGTCGGCGAACGGCTCGCCGCGGCCAAGCTCCCCCTCGCCGCCGTCGTCAGCAGCCCCCTGCCCCGCTGCCGCGAGACCCTGTCCCTGGCCCTGCCCGACGTCACCGACGTCATCGAGGACGACGGCATCATCGAATGCCGCTACGGCGACTGGACCGGCCGGCCCCTCAAGGACCTGGCCAAGGAGCCGCTGTGGGCGACCGTCCAGGCGCACCCGTCGGCCGCCGTCTTCCCCGGCGAGGGCGGCGAGTCGATGGCCGCCATGTCGGCCCGGGCCATCGCCACCATCCGCTCCTGGGACGCCCGCCTCGCCGAGTCCCACGGCCCCGAGGCCGTGTGGCTGGCCTGCAGCCACGGCGACATCATCAAGGCGATCGCCGCCGACGCCCTCGGCATGCACCTGGATCTTTTCCAGCGGCTCGCGGTCGAGCCAGCTTCGGTGACCGTCATCCGCTACACGCCGCTGCGCTCGTTCGTCCTGCGCCTCAACGACACCGGCGGAGATCTGTCCGGGTTCCAGCCGCCGGAGAAGACCGAGGGCGAACCGTCGTCGGACGCGGCCGTCGGTGGCGGTTCGGGCGGTTCGGTGTGACCCTCCGCCCGTCTGCGGCGGATGCCGCTCGGGTGCGGCCGTGCGGCCGCTTCGGGCGGTTCGGTGTGATCTTGTGCCCGCCTGCGGCGGATGCCGCCCGGACTCGATAGAGTTTCTGGCATGAGTGGTTCGGAGCTTGCGGAGAGGCCACTCATCATGAACGCAGATTCGGCTCAGGCTGGCGCCGGAGCGAAGCGGAGGTGACAGCATGAGCCACCACGTGTACGCATTCGAGCCGCCGGAGCGGTTCGTTGCCGGCACAGTCGGTGCGCCGGGGGAGCGGACCTTCTTCTTGCAGGCGCGCGGCGGCGGCCGCCTGGTCAGCGTCGCCCTCGAGAAGGTCCAGGTCACCCTGCTGGCCGAGAAGCTCGAAGAGCTGCTCCAGGAGGCCCACCGCCGCTTCGGCGTCGACCTCACCGCGGAGCCGGTCGTCGAGACCGCCGACAACGAACCCCTCGACACACCGCTCGACGAGGAGTTCCGCGTCGGCACCCTCGGCCTGCAGTTCGACGTCGACACCGCCACCGTCATCATCGAGGCGATCGCCGTCGGCGACGAGGAGACCGAGGAGCGCGAGAGCGAGGTCGACGACGAGGACGACGAGCTCGCCACCGCCGACCGCGACCGCCTCCGGGTCCGCCTCACCCCGGCCGCCACCAAGGCGTTCATCGAGCGCGCCAAACGCGTCGTCGCCTCCGGCCGCCCGCCGTGCCCGCTGTGCGGCCAGCCCCTCGACGCCCGCGGGCACCTGTGCCCGCGCCACAACGGCTACCGCCGGTAGCCGCCGGTGCCGGCCCTGCCCGAGGACGAGGCGCTCGAGCTGCTGCGCCACGGCGAGCTGGAGGTCGAGGGCCGGCTCATGGACGCCTCCAACGCCACCCTCCGCTGCGTCATCACCCTCGGCGACACCGTCGCCCGCTGCGTCTACAAGCCCGTCAGCGGCGAACGCCCCCTGTGGGACTTCCCCGACGGCACCCTCGCCGGCCGGGAGTACTCGGCGTGGCTGCTCTCCCAGGCCACCGGCTGGGGCATCGTCCCGCCGACCCTGCTGCGCGACGGCCCCCTCGGCCCCGGCATGGTCCAGCTCTGGATCGACGACGAGCTGCAGAGCGACGACCTGCTCCTCGGCTTCGTCCCGGCCAACAAGGTCCCCCGCACCTGGCGCCGGATCATGCAGGCCCGCGACGAACGGGGCCGCCCCTTCGTCCTCGCCCACGCCGACGACCCGCGCCTGGCCCGCATCGCCGTCTTCGACGCCATCGCCAACAACGCCGACCGCAAGGGCGGCCACGTGATTGACACCGTGGACGGGGCCGTCCACGGCGTCGACCACGGCATCTGCTTCCACACCGAGGACAAACTGCGCACCATCATCTGGGGCTGGGCCGGCGAACCCCTGCCCGACGAGGGCGTCGAGGTCCTGGAGAAACTGCGGGCACAGTACGCCGCCGGCCTCGCCGAGTCCCTGTCCGAGCACCTCACCCCGGCCGAGGTCGGCATGGTCTCGGTGCGCATCGGGGCCCTGCTGCGCACCCGCCGGTTCCCGTCCCCCGACGAGGACCGCCACGCGATCCCGTGGCCGCCGATCTAGCTCTTGCCGATGTCGAACAGGTTGCCCTCCGGGTCGGTGAGGGTCGCCCAGGTCGCGCCGTACTCGTCGAAGTCCTTGACGTGCCGCGCGCCCAGCGCCACCGCCTGCTCCACGGCGGCCGGGATGTCGTCGGTGTGCAGGTCCAGGTGGACACTGTTCTTGCCCGGCGTACGGTCGGGGACCCGGATGAACATGAGGGTCGGCTCGCCACTCACGGTGGCGAAGTACTCCGACGCGCCCTCGTTCACTCGCCGGCCGGTCAGGTCGGCGTAGAACTTCGCCAGCTCGTGCGCGCTGCCGGTGCAGTCGGTGGTGAGGTTGGCAACCTTGATCTCTGACATCTCGGACACTCCTTTGTGGGTTGTGTGTTCTTTGCCCGATATGTCGGGCGTGC
>NZ_JBITDU010000019.1:151529-155467 GCF_044454505.1 Dactylosporangium sp. NPDC051541 | reverse complement strand
CGCGATATGTCGGGCGTGCGATATGTCGGGCGTGCGATATGTCGGGCGTGCGATATGTCGGGCGTGCGATATGTCGGGCGTGCGATATGTCGGGCGTGCGATATGTCGGGCGCTTCGCGCCTCGACATATCGGATTTATACCCCGACGGGGCATTTACTGGGATTCACGGCATTCGACGGGCCAGCACACTTCTGTCCGGTATCGGCCGGGGTCGTCGGTGTGCTGGGGGCCGACCAGATACAGCTCCACGATCGGCTCCGGCAGCGCCTCGTCGTTGGCGGCCACGTGGGCGCCGAGCGCGCCGTAGGTGAGGTCGCAGTCGGCGAACGGCCCGGCGTGCACCGCCACCGCGTAGCGCCGGGCCGGGACGACCCGCAGGCGGGGATCGGTGTCGAAGCGGCCGGGCAGGACGGGGACGAACGCCGAGACGTCGCCCTCGTCCTGCTCGAAGAACTCAGCCGAGTAGGTGGCGCCCGGCAGCCCCGCCGGGTCCGCGCCGGCCACGGCCAGGGCGCCGAAGAGCTCGCCGAAGCTCACCCGGCAGAACTCGGCGACGTCGGGCCGCGCGACCCGGCCGTCGAGCCGCAGCACGGTGGCGTCGGGCTGTGTGCGGTACAACACCGTGATCTTCGGCGGTTGGTCGAGCAGCCGCCGCAGGGAGGCCACCACGTCCCGGGTCCGGCTGAGCTCGGCCTCCATCCGGTCCAGGTGCCGCGTGAGCGCCGCCGCCCGCGGCTGCTCCCCGGGTCCCGCGAGCACTGTGCGGATCTCGGCCAGGGGCATGTCCAGGCCTCGCAGCCGCCGGATGAGGTGCGCGTCCCCGGCCTGTCCCGGCTGGTAGCGCCGGTGCCCGGTCTCCTCGTCGACCTCGGCCGGCACCAGCAGCCCGATGTCGTGGTAGTACCGCAGCGTCTTCGCGGAAAGATGGCACAGCCGCGAGAACTCGCCGATGGGGACGCCCGTCGTCATGCGCATAGTCAAACCCTTCCAGCTACGGGAAGAGCAAGCGGTTCAGTCCCGCGGGGCGGCTCGCGCGCCGGCGATCGCGGCGTCGGCGATCGACCAGGCCTGCGCGGCGGTGATCGCGCCGACGAGGAGCGGGCCCTGCAGGCCGCTGATCACGGCGTACAGGCCGATCGCCGGCTCTTCGGCGAAGGCGCGCATGAAGAAGGTGTGCGCTCCCGTGTAGGCGGTGCGCATCACGCCGGCCGCCTGCGGGTCGGTCGCGCTGTGGGCGAGCAGGGCCAGGTTCGCCGCCGAGGTCAGACGCCGCTCGGCGTCCAGCGGCAGCATCTCGTCGATGACGACGCGCAGCCCGACGGCCTCGTCGCCCGGGTCCGGCTGCTGCGCCATCCGGGCCGCCACGCGGGCGGTGAATCGGGCGTTGAGGTGCTCCAGCACGAACCGCAGCAGCTCGGCCCGGGTCGCGAAGCACCGCTGCACCGCGCCGGCGGACACCCCGGCCTCGGCGGCCACGATGCGCACGGTGGCCGCCTCGATGCCCCGAGTGCCGATGATCCGCACGACGGTGTCGGCGATCGCCCGGCGGCGGGCGTCCTGGTCGACGATTTTCGGCACGGTTTTATGATACAGTCGTATCGGAACCGGGGAGGTGCGACATGGCGGTCAAGATAGCCCGCAACGGCGACGTGGAGCTCGCCTACGAGACGTTCGGCGCGGCGGGCGGCGAGCCCCTGCTGCTGATCATGGGCCTCGGCCAGCAGATGCTGCTCTGGCCCGACGCGTTCTGCACGGCCCTCGCCGACGCCGGCTTCCACGTGGCCCGCTTCGACAACCGCGACTCCGGCCTCTCGACATCCTTCGCCGGCCCCGCCGACAGCGCCGGTGCGCAGCCGTGGTGGCGGGCACTGCTCGGCGGCGGCGCGCCCGCGTACTCCACGGTGGACTTCGTGGAGGACGGCCTCGCGGTCATGGACGCGCTCGGCTGGGCCTCCGCGCACCTTGCCGGCGCCTCGATGGGCAGCGTGATCGCCCAGGCCACGGCCGTGCTGCACCCGCAGCGGGTGCGCAGCCTGACCGCCATGATGACCATGCCGGCGTCCAGCAGCGTCGCCGCCCTGCGGCACCTGCGGTTCGGCCCGATCCTCACGATGATCGGCCGCCGCTACACCCCCGACCGCGAGGGGCAGGTCCAGCGCCTCGTCGACATCTTCCGGCTCGTCGCCTCGCCCGACGGCGGCTTCGACGAACCCTGGGCCCGGGAGGTCGCCGAACGATCCCACGACCGGCGCCCCTTCGACCCGGCCGCGGAGCGCCGGCAACTGGCCGCCGGCCGGGCGAGCAAGCTCACGATCGATGTCAGCCGGATCGGCGTGCCCACCCTGATCGTCTACGGCGAGAACGACCCGATGGTCCGCCCCAGCGGACCGAAGGCACTGCTGCGCCAGGTGCCGGGGGCGCGCCTCGTCACCTACCCGCACATGGGACACAACCTGCCGCCGCACGTCTGGGCGCCGCTGGTCGAGCAGATGTCCGCGCAGGTCCGGCTCGGCACCTGAGGCGACGGCGTCGATCGTCACATCCCGGGGAGGGCGGGAGCGCGGATAGGCTGTTGGTCATGGACTCCTGGACCGCGCCAGCGCTGCCGACGCTGCCCCGCCCCGCTGCCGGCGTCGAGCCCCTCGCCCTGTTCGACTCGGCGCGCCGGGAGATCGCACCGGTGGAGATCGAGGGCCGGCCCGCGACCATGTACGTCTGCGGCATCACCCCCTACGACGCGACCCACCTCGGCCACGCGGCCACGATGATCGCGTTCGACCTGGCCAACCGGGTGTGGCGGGACGCCGGGCTTGAGGTCGACTACGTCCAGAACGTCACCGACATCGACGACCCGCTGCTGGAGCGCGCGGCCCGCGACGGCGAGGACTGGGTGGTGCTCGCGATGCGCGAGACGGCCCTGTTCCGCGAGGACATGGAGGCGCTGCGGATCCTCCCGCCGAAGCGCTACGTCGGCGCCGTCGAGTCCATCCCGCAGATCGCCCGCAAGGTCTCGGCGCTGCTGATCTCCGGCCACGCCTATATCCTCGACGACGACACCGGCGACGTGTACTTCTCCGTCGCCACCGCCCCCGAGTTCGGCTACGAGTCCAACCTGTCCCGCACCGAGATGCTGCGCCTGGCCGCCGAGCGCGGGGGCGACCCGCAGCGCCCCGGCAAGCGCGACCCCCTCGACCCGCTGCTGTGGCGCGGTGCGCGGGACGGCGAGCCCGCCTGGAACGGCGGCGACCTGGGCCCGGGCCGCCCCGGCTGGCACATCGAGTGCGCCGTGATCGCGCAGAGCCTGCTCGGCGACACGGTCGACATCCAGGGCGGCGGCAACGACCTGCTCTTCCCGCACCACGAGTGCTCGGCCGCCCACGCCGAGGCTTTGTCAGGAAAAGCCCCATTCGCCAGCCATTACGTGCACGCCGGCATGATCGGCCTCGACGGCGACAAGATGTCCAAGAGCAAGGGCAACCTCGTCTTCGTGTCCCGCCTGCGCGCCGACGGCATCGACCCGATGGCCGTGCGCCTGGCCCTCCTGGCCGACCACTACCGCAACGACCGCATGTGGACCGACGACGTGCTCAAGACCGGCCAGCAGCGCCTGTCCCGCTGGCGCGAGGCGGCCCGGGCCGGCATCGGCCCGTCGGGCGCCGAGCTCGTCGCCCAGCTCCGCGAACGCCTCGGCGACGACCTGGACGCCCCGGGCGCGCTGGCCGCGGTCGACGCCTGGGTGGACGCGACCCTCGCCGACGCGGGCGACGACCGCGAGGCCCCGGCGCTGATGACCACCGCCGTCGACGCGCTGCTGGGCATCAAGCTCTGACTCCGCTGATCCGCACGGCCCCTCGCACGCGTTACAACCGATAGCGGCTCTTCGGCGCCGGCCGCTCGTCGGACGGTGGCCGGCGGCGGAGGGCCGAGACCAACCGCG
>NZ_JBITDU010000019.1:0-151432 GCF_044454505.1 Dactylosporangium sp. NPDC051541 | reverse complement strand
GCGCGGGCCGAGACCAACCGCGCGGGCCGAGACCAACCGCGCGGGCCGAGACCAACCGCGCGGGCCGAGACCAACCGCGCGGGCCGAGACCAACCGCGCGGGCCGAGACCAACCGCGTGCGGGCCGAGACCAACCGCGCGGGCCGAGACCAACCGCGCGGGCCGAGACCAACCGCGTGCGGGCCGAGACCAACCGCGCTGGAGCTGAACGAAGGCTCACCGCAACGGCCGGCAAAGCGCGCCGACGCTCGACGAAGCCACCTCGGGCCACCGGTGCGCTCCGCTTTCTGACACCGTACACCTATGAATCTATTTCACGTTTAACCGCTCACCCTCCGCTGTTTTCCATCACCGAGTGTGACTCGCTGAGGAATTCGAGCAGGCGGGCGGGCGCCGGCGGGTCTGGGGGCACACCGTACGCCGCCGCCAGCACGCGCCGCTCCCCGCCCTCCAGCGGGATCGTGGCCACCGCCGGGGACCGGTGCGCCAGCAGGGCCAAATCCGGCAGGATCGTCACCCCGAGACCGGCCGCGACCAGGGCCTGCACCGCCACATAGTCGTCGGTCGTGAACGCGATGTCGGGCTCGAAGCCGGCCGCCGCGCACCGGCGCACCAGGCTTTCGCGGCACCGTTCGCAGCCGGCGATCCACCGGGAACGCGCGAAGTCGGCCAGTGCGCCCTCGCGGCCGGGCGGGACCACCAGGTGCAGGCCTTCGGTGAACAGCGGGGTCAGCCGCACACCGGCCGGGTCGGCGCCGGTGGGCGGGCCGTAGTCGAACACCACCGCCAGGTCGGCGTCGCCGGAGCGCAGCAGCCTGAGCGCGGCCGGGGGCTCCGCCTCCACGAACTGGAGCTCCACGTCGGGGTGGGCCGCCGCGAACCGGGCGGCCGCGCGGGGCACGAACGAGCCGAGCGCCGACGGGAACGCGGCCAGGCGGACGCGGCCGGCGCACAGGCCGGTGTGTTCGGCCAGTTCGGCCTCGGCGGCGTCCAGGCGGCCGATGATCTCCTCGCCGCGTTCGGCCAGGAGGCGGCCGGCGGGGGTGAGCCGGACGCCGCGGCCGACCCGCTGCAGCAGCTGCGAACCGGTTTCGATCTCCAGGCGGGCCAGGTGGTGGCTGACGGACGGCTGCGCGTAGTGCAGCGCCTCGGCGGCCGCGGTCACCGAGCCGTGCCGCGCGACGGCGACGAGGACCCGCAGGCGCGTCAGATCCAGCATGCATCAATCATGTCTATGCAAAAGCCCAAAAACCAGCATTAGACCTATCCATTGGTACTGCGAGAGCCTCGACCCATGCTCACGATGCACGACGTGCTCAAGGCCCGCCGCATTGTCGCCGCGCACCTGCCGCCGACCCCGTCCTGGTCCTATCCGCTGCTCGACGAGGCCGTCGGGCGGCGCCTGGTCGTCAAGCACGAGAACGCCCAGCCCACCGGCGCCTTCAAAATCCGCGGCGCGCTCAACCTGCTCAGCACCCTCGACGACGACATCGTCACCTACTCCACCGGCAACCACGCCCGTTCGATCGCCTACGCCGCCCGCGAGTACGGCCGCGACGCCACCATCGTCATGCCCGCGCACACCGCCGCGATCAAGATCCGGGCGGTCGAGGCGCTCGGCGCGAAGGTCGTCCCGCACGGCGCGAACATGGCCGACGCCGAGGCGCACGGGCAGACGCTGCCGGGCCGCCTGATCAGCCCCGGTGACGAGCCGGCCCTCATCGCCGGGGTGGCGACGCTGTACCTCGAGCTGTTCGAGCGGCACCCCGAGCTCGACACGATGGTGGTACCCGTCGGCTCGGGCACCGGTGCGGCGGCCGCGTGCCTGGTCGCGGCCGCGGTGGCACCGCACTGCCGGGTGATCGGGGTCCAATCGGCATCGGCTCCGGCCGCGCACGACTCGTGGCGGGCGGGCGAATGCGTGGTCCGCCGAAACGAAACCCGGATCGATGGACTGGCCACTGGCCGCGGCTTCGCCGGCCCGCAGGCGATCCTGCGCGCCCACCTGGCGGATTTCGTGCTGGTGAGCGACGACGAGATCGACGCGGCGCGGCGGGACCTCGCGCGGCTCGCCGGCACCCAGGCCGAGGGGGCGGGGGCGACCGCCCTCGCGGCAGTACACCAGCGGCCCGATCTTCTGGGGGAAGCCGTCGGAGTGATAGTCACAGGAGCCAACGCAACGGAATTGGAGTTAGCGCCTGCTTCGTGACGCAGGCGGGGCTGCGGCGGGCCCAGATTCCGCCTGCGCACCTCCCGCGGAAGCCCGGTTACAACACCGGTAGCCGGGCTTCCACGGGACGCACGCAGACGAAATCTGGACTCCGCCTCGCACCCACCTCCGTCACGAAGCAGGCGCTGACCCGTTAGGCGCATTGTTTCTACCGTTCGCCGATTTGCGGCCCGGCGGGGCTGAGCGCACGGCGGGGATCAGGTTACGTCGATCACTGCGGACCTGCCGCCCAGGTCCGATAACCCCCGTCACATAGAAGAGGTCTGTCATGGCCGCTCCCGAAGAACCCGTCGCCGCGCCAGCGGAGCGGTCGGGTGACCGCAGCCCCTGGAACTGGCTGCTGCTCATTCCGATCGTCCTGCCGCTGCTCACGTTCCTGTTCAACGGCGACAGCCCGCGGCTGCTGGGATTTCCGCGGTTCTACTGGCTGCAGCTGGCGTACATCATCGTCGGCGTCAGCACCACCACGCTCGTCTACCAGATGACGAAGAAGAGGTGACCCGGCATGTGGCGTGATCATGTGCTCGAGATCGTCATCTTCGTCACCCTGTTCCTCGCGGTCAGCGCGATGGGCTTCGTCGCGGCCCGCTGGCGCCGCCCCGACAACCTCGCGCACCTCGACGAGTGGGGCCTCGGCGGCCGCAACTTCGGCGGCTGGATCACCTGGTTCCTCGTCGGCGGCGACCTGTACACGGCGTACACGTTCGTCGCCGTCCCGGCGCTGCTGTTCGCGTCGGGCGCGGCCGGGTTCTTCGCCGTCCCGTACACGATCATCATCTATCCGCTGGTGTTCCTGGCCCTGGCCCGGCTGTGGTCGGTGTCGCACCGGCACGGGTTCGTGACCCCGGCCGACTTCGTCCGGGCCCGGTTCCAGTCGCCGACGCTCGCGCTCGTCATCGCCATCACCGGGATCGTCGCCACGATGCCGTACATCGCGCTGCAGCTCGTCGGCATCGAGTCGGTCCTCAAGACGATGGGTGTCACCGGCTCCGGGACCCTGGCCCGGCACCTGCCGATCATCATCGCGTTCGCGATCCTGGCCGCCTACACGTACTCCAGCGGCCTGCGCGCCCCGGCCCTGATCGCGTTCGTGAAGGACATCCTGATCTACGTCGTCATCCTGGTCGCCGTCTTCTACCTGCCGGCGAAGCTCGGCGGCTGGGGCTCGATCTTCGACGCCGCTGACGCCAAGTTCCAGAAGACGCCGGCCGCGACCGACGGCATCCTGCTCAACGCCAACAACCAGTTGCAGTACTTCACCCTGGCTCTGGGCTCGGCCCTGGCCCTGTTCCTGTACCCGCACAGCATCACCGGCGTCCTGGCCAGCAAGAACCGCGACGTCATCAAGCGCAACATGTCGGCCCTCCCGGCGTACAGCTTCCTGCTGGGCCTCATCGCCCTGCTCGGCTTCGCCGCGATCGCCGCCGGTGTCACCCCGCTGAAGAACGCCAACGGCACCAACGACAACAACACGGTGGTACCGCTCCTCTTCGACAAGATCTTCCCGGACTGGTTCGCCGGCGTGGCCTACGCCGCGGTCGGCATCGGCGCCCTCGTCCCCGCGGCCATCATGTCCATCGCCGCGGCCAACCTGTTCACCCGCAACATCTACCGCGAGTACTTCAAACGCGACGCCACTCCCGCCCAGGAGTCCGCGGTCGCCAAGGTGATGAGCCTGCTGGTGAAGTTCGGCGCCCTGCTCTTCGTCGTCTTCGTCGACCCGCAGTTCTCGATCGACCTGCAGCTGATCGGCGGCGTCATCATCCTGCAGACCCTGCCGGCGGTGGCCCTGGGCCTGTTCACCCGCTGGTTCCACCGCGGCGCCCTCGTCGCCGGCTGGGCCGCGGGCATGGGCCTGGGCCTGTGGATGCTCTACCAGGTGGTCAACCCGACCACGAAGCGCCACTTCGCGGGCTCGGCGTTCCCGCTGAGCGAATGGGGCTTCGACACGAAGAGAACCGTCTACGTAGGCTTCGTGGCCGTCATCGTCAACCTCCTGGTAGCCGTCATCGCCACCCTGATCCTGCGCTCGACGAAGGTGGCCGACGGCGGCGACGACACCACCCGCGCCGACTACTTCGCCGACGCCGACGACCCCCGCGTCAACTCGGCCCCCACCTCCCCGGCCCCGGCCTCGGCCGCGACCGCCGCCCCCGACCCGATCACCTGACCGCTGTTCGGCACGACCGGCGCCGGCCGGGCCTATCCTGGCCGGCGCCCGTGCGTCACCCGCCGTGCGGCCACGGCATCGCCCGCCCCCGATGCGGAGCGGCCCCGTCGGCGCGGCCCAGCCTCCGCGGCACGCTGCGCCGGATGCGGCACGCTGCGCCGGATGCGGCACGCTGCGCCGGATGCGGCACGCTGCGCCGGATGCGGCACGCTGCGCCGGATGCGGCGCGATCACCGGGTTCGCGGCATCGGCCGGGGAGGATGCGGCGACGCCGCCGGGTGCCGCTGGACCGCGCTGTGCGGCAGTGTGGGGCGTGGGCGTGGCGCGAACGGCGGGCCGGTGCCTTAGCCTGCTTCTTGTGCCTGGAGCGGAGCTGGAGGAGCTGATCGTCGCCGACGCCGGAGCGCTGCGGGCGTGGCTGGCCGACAACCATACGACGTCGGCCGGGGTGTGGCTGGCGCTGACCCGCAAGGGCGGGGCGGTCACCACGCTCACCTGGCAGCAGGCGGTGGACGAAGGCCTGTGCTTCGGCTGGATCGACGGGCAGGCCCGGAAGGGCAATGCGGAGCATTCCTGGATCCGGTTCACGCCGCGGACGGCCCGCAGCCCGTGGTCGCAGCGCAACGTCGCCCACGTGGAGCGGCTCGAGGCGGACGGGCTGATGCGCGACGCCGGGCGGGCCGTGGTGGAGGCGGCGAAGGCGGACGGGCGGTGGGCGGCGGCCTACGCGCCGCCGTCCGAGGCCGAGGTGCCGGAAGACCTCGCGGCCGCGATCGCCGCCGAACCGGCCGCGCAGGCCATGTTCGATGTGCTGACGAAGACCAACCGGTTCGCGATCATCTACCGGGTCAACGCGGTCAAGCGGGCCGAGACCCGGGTGCGCAAGATCGGTGAGGTCGTGGCGATGCTGGCGCGGCACGAGGCGTTCCATCCGCAGAAGGCGCGGCCGGTGCCGCCGGCGGGGTGAGGTCAGCCCAGGGCCATGCCCGGTTCGTCGTCGGGCAGGCCGGGGCGGGGGGCCGGGATGCGGTACTCCTCGGTCAGTTGCGTCATCGGGCCCGGCCAGGCCGCCTGGGCGACCTCGAGCACCTTGTGGTCCTCGTCGTAGGCGACGTGGAGGAGTACCAGAACCGGGGTGTCGGGTCTGATCTGCAGCAGCTCGGCCTCCTCGCGGGACGGGAGACGGGCGCTGACCTGGTCGCGGGCGCTGGCGTAGCGGCGGCCGAGCTCGTCCTCGACCTCCTGGTAGAGGGGGCGGTCGAACACGTCGGGGCGCTCGATCGAGGTGCCGCGCACGTCGTTGGGGCGGAACCACGACGCGCCGACCTCGACCGGGGAGTCGCCGGTGCGGACCAGGTGGCGGCGGACCAGCAGCGGCGCGCCGGTGTCGAGGCCGAACGCCTCCGCGACCTCCGGGGGCGCCGGCATCTGGGCGACGATCATCAGGTGCTGCCGGTAGCGGGCCGCGAGCTCGGCGTGGTAGCCCCGCTGCGATCCGTAGCGGCCGCGGGAGAGCCGGTTCATCCGCCGTTTGGTGCCGCGGACGAACGTGCCGGAGCCGGGCCGGGTGATCAGCAGGCCCTCGATCCGCAGCTGGTCGATGGTCCGCTGCACGGTCTGCTTGGCCACCCCGTACTGCGCGGCGAGGGCCGGGATCGACGGCAGCCGCTCGCCGGGCGCCCAGTCGCCGCGCTGGATCTGGGCCCGGATCTGCGCCCCGATCTGCCGGTGCGGAAACTCGGCAGCCCCCGGATTAATCGTCATAAGGCCTAAACTAGCCTCCTAGGACGCTCTCGGCAACCTGTTCGACACAACCGCGGACCAAACAGCATCGCCAGCGCGTCGGCACTGCAAGGCGAAGCAAATCCCAGAAGCCGCGGGGGTACTGCAAGCCGCGGGACCGAAGGCCCAGAAGGCCGACGGGCGAGAAGGGGACAGCGGGGCAATTGGCGCGAGGGAGCTGTGCATGCGGGGGAGCGGTGAGCAGGTGGAGCGGTAGCGGCAAAAGTGCAGGTCAGCCGGGCCGGCCGCGTGCCGGGGTCGCGGTGACCCCGGCACGGCACAGCACCTACTTGGCGTTGAAGTAGGACGCGTCCGGGTGGTGGATGATGATCGCGTCGGTGGCCTGCTCGGGGACGAGCTGGAACTCCTCCGACAGGGAGACGCCGATGCGGTCCGGGCGCAGCAGCGCGACCGTCTTCGCGCGGTCTTCCAGGTCGGGGCAGGCCGGGTAGCCGAAGCTGTATCGGCAGCCGCGGAACTCGGTCTTGAGGAGGCCGTCGAGGTCCTTCGGGTCCTCGTCGGCCATGGGGCGGCCGTCGGGCAGGATCAGCTCTTCGCGGACCCGCTTGTGCCAGTATTCGGCGAGGGCCTCGGTGAGCTGCACGGACAGGCCGTGGACCTCGAGGTAGTCGCGGTAGGCGTTCTCGGCGAACAGTTTCGCGGTGTAGTCCGACACCGGCTGGCCGACGGTGACCAGCTGCATGCCGATGACGTCGAGCTGGCCCGCGTCGCGGGGCTTGAAGAAGTCGGCGATGCACAGGCGGCGGTCGCGGCGCTGGCGCGGGAACGTGAACCGGGCCTGCTCGGCGTGGCCGTTCTCGTCGAGGACGACGAGGTCGTTGCCTTCGGAGTAGCAGGGGTAGTAGCCGTAGACGACGGCGGCCTCGAGGACCCGGTCGGAGGCGAGACGGTCCATCCAGTACCGCAGCCGGGGTCGCCCTTCGGTTTCGACGAGCTCCTCGTAGGACGGGCCGCCGCTGCCGCCGCGGGTGCCGCGCAGACCCCACTGGCCGAGGAACGTGGCGCGCTCGTCGAGCAGGGCGGCGTAGTCGGCGAGGGGGATGCCCTTGACGACGCGGGTGCCGAAGAACGGGGCGGTGGGGACGGCGTTGTCGTAGGTGATGTCGGACTTGACGGAGGTGTCGTCGAGGCCGGGGAGGTCCTCGCGGACCTCGACGGTGCGGGCCCGGCGTTCCCGGCGGGCGGCCAGGGCGGCCTCGCGCTCCGGGTCGATGACGGGGGCGCCGCCGCGCTTGGCGGTCATGACCCGGTCCATGAGGGAGAGGCCCTCGAAGGCGTCGCGGGCGTAGTGGACGTCGCCGTGGTAGATCTCGTTGAGGTCGTCCTCGACGTAGGCGCGGGTGAGCGCGGCCCCGCCGAGCAGGACGGGCCAGCGTTCGGCGACGCCCCGGGCGTTCATCTCCTGCAGGTTTTCCTTCATGATCACCGTGGACTTGACCAGGAGGCCGGACATGCCGATCGCGTCGGCCTGCTTCTCCTCGGCCGCCTCGATGATCGCGGAGATCGGCTGCTTGATGCCGATGTTGACGACTTCGTAGCCGTTGTTGGACAGGATGATGTCGACGAGGTTCTTGCCGATGTCGTGGACGTCGCCCTTGACGGTGGCCAGGACGATGCGGCCCTTGCCGGCGTCGTCCTCGGCCTTCTCCATGTGCGGTTCGAGGTAGGCGACGGCGGTCTTCATGACCTCGGCCGACTGCAGCACGAACGGCAGCTGCATCTGCCCGGAGCCGAACAGCTCGCCGACGGTCTTCATGCCGTCCAGCAACGTGTCGTTGATGATCGACAGCGCGGACTGCGCCGTCAGCGCCTCATCCAGGTCGGCCTCGAGGCCGTTGCGCTCGCCGTCGATGATCCGGCGCTTCAACCGCTCGTCGAGGGGGAGCGCGGCCAGCTCCTCGGCGCGGGAGGCCCGGGCCGAGGCGACGTCGACGCCCTCGAACATCTGGATGAACTTCTGCAGCGGGTCGTAGCCCTCGCGCCGGCGGTCGTAGACCAGGTCGAGGGCGACCTCGCGCTGCTCGTCGGGGATCCGGTTCATCGGCAGGATCTTCGAGGCGTGCACGATGGCGCTGGTCAGCCCGGCCTCCTGGCACTCGTGCAGGAAGACCGAGTTGAGCACCTGGCGGGCGGCGGGGTTGATGCCGAACGACACGTTGGAGATGCCGAGGGTGAAGTTGATCCCCGGGTAGAGCCGGGTGATCTGCCGGATCGCCTCGATCGTCTCGATCCCGTCCTTGCGGACCTCCTCCTGGCCGGTGGTGATCGGGAAGGTCAGGCAGTCGACGAGGATGTCGGAGACGTGCATGCCCCACGTGCCGGTGAGGTCGTCGATGAGCCGGGAGGCGACGCGGACCTTCCACTCGGCGGTGCGGGCCTGGCCCTCCTCGTCGATGGTGAGCGCGACGACGGCCGCGCCGTGCTCCTTGACCAGCGGCATCATCCGGGCGAAGCGGGAGCCGGGGCCGTCGCCGTCCTCGTAGTTGACCGAGTTGACGATGCAGCGCCCGCCGAGCATCTCCAGGCCGGCCGAAATGACCTCGGGCTCGGTCGAGTCGAGCATGATCGGCAGGGTGGAGGCGGTCGCGAACCGGCCGGCGAGCTCCCGCATGTCCTGCGCGCCGTCGCGGCCGACGTAGTCGACGTTGAGGTCGAGCATGTGCGAGCCGTCGCGGGCCTGCTGGCGGGCGATCTCGACGCAGGTCTGGTAGTCGGCGGCGAGCATCGCCTCGCGGAACGCCTTGGAGCCGTTGGCGTTGGTCCGCTCGCCGACCATGAGGACGCTGGCGTCCTGGTGGAACGGCACGTGGTGGTAGATGCTGGCGATGCCGGGCTCGACCTGCGGCGCGCGGGGGACCGGGTGCTGCGCCCCGAGCTGGGCGGCGACGGCGCTGATGTGTTCCGGAGTGGTACCGCAGCAGCCCCCGACGAGCCCCGCGCCGTATTCGAGCACGAAGCGCTGCAGCGCGTCGGCGAGCTCGGCCGGGGTCAGCGGGTAGTAGGCGCCGTTCGCGGTCAGCTGGGGCAGGCCCGCGTTGGGCATCACGGACACGGGGATCTTCGCGTGCTGGGAGAGGTACCGCAGATGCTCGCTCATCTCGGCGGGCCCGGTGGCGCAGTTGAGGCCGATGAGGTCGATGCCGAGCGGCTCCAGGGCGGTCAGCGCGGCGCCGATCTCGGAGCCGAGCAGCATCGTGCCGGTCGTCTCGACGGTGACGTGACAGATGATCGGCACCGTGATGCCCGTGGCGGTGAACGCCCGCTGCGCGCCGATGATCGCCG
This sequence comes from Dactylosporangium sp. NPDC051541, assembly GCF_044454505.1. NCBI lineage: Bacteria > Bacillati > Actinomycetota > Actinomycetes > Micromonosporales > Micromonosporaceae > Dactylosporangium > Dactylosporangium sp. NPDC051541. The sequence continues at coordinate 141,948 of NZ_JBITDU010000019.1, read as the reverse complement.
ACTTCGTCTGCAGCAGGTCCTGGCAGGTCTCGATGATCAGCGCGTCGGCGCCGCCCTCGATGAGCCCGGCGGCGTTGTCGAAGTAGGCGTCGCGCAGGGCCGCGAACGGGGCGTGCCCGAGCGTCGGCAGCTTGGTGCCGGGGCCGATCGAGCCGAGCACGAACCGCGGCCGGTCCGGGGTGCTGTGGGCGTCGGCGGCCTCCCGGGCCAGCCGCGCGCCGGCCTCGGACAGCTCCCGGATGCGGGACTCGATGCCGTATTCGCCGAGGTTGGCCAGGTTCGCGCCGAACGTGTTCGTCTCGACGGCGTCGGAACCGGCCGCGAAGTACTCCTCGTGCACGCCGCGGACCACGTCCGGGCGGGTCACGTTGAGCACCTCGTTGCAGCCCTCGTGCCCCTCGAAGTCGTCGAGGGTGAGCTCGGCCGCCTGCAGCATGGTGCCCATCGCCCCGTCGGCGAGCAGGACCCGCTCAGCGAGCGTCTTCAGTAGATCCGGCATACCCCAAAGGCTATCGGGCCTTCTCGGGTGAATCTTCCCCGGGCGTACGCGATTCCCGCCACGTATCGGTACCGGTCTCCCGCTGGCTGGGAACGTCGGGGTTGTCGGTCACACTTTTGCCGGCCGGCTCCAGCGCCGGCGCCTCCCCGCGGCCGAGCTGCGGCGCCGGTTCGTCGTGCGGGACGCGCCAGAACACGGCCGCCGTGAACAGCAGCCCCACGACCATGATCAGCAGGGGGGTGACGGAGCCGGTCGGGGGGTGCCAGTCCCCCTTGAGCGGGTTGAACCAGCCGACACCGGCGTTGCTCGGCAATCCCCGCTGCCACCGGACCATGGCCCAGGCCAGGAGCGCCAGGTGTACCGGCAGCAGGAAGATGATCATCGTACGGACCACGGTCCGGGCCTGCGTCGCGTCGAAGAACCGGCGCTCCAGGGTCCACGCGGCCAGCAGCGGCAGCCCCGCGAGCAGCGGCAGCATGTATCGCCCGTTGATGATGAAACCGGTCATGTTGGCCTGCGTCACCTGCAGGAAGCCGGGCAGCGCGACGCCGCCGAGCAGGATGACCAGGTATCGCCAGCGCATCGTCCAGTCGCCGAACATGCCGCCGAGGACGACGAGCCCGCCGACGAGCAGCGCCCACACGATGTAGAACGGCGACCACATGATCACGTCGAACCAGCCGGCGACGCCGATCATGCCTTCGAGGTACACCCACCAGCTGTTGACGTAGATGGCGATGGCCTCGCCGGTCTTGTAGTCGTAGAGGCCGGCGGGCGGCGGCACGAGCTCGCCGGTCTTCATCCCGACGATCCACGCGGCCGAGAGCACCGCGGCCACGATGACGCCCGCGGTCCACAGTTTCACGCGCAGGAGCCGCCAGTACCCCCGCAGCCATTGCCATCGCACCGGGACGGCCAGGGCGAAGAACGCGAACGCGAACCAGGCGGGCCCGGCCGAGCGCAGTGTCAGCAGCAGGACGGAGCTGATGCCCAGCAGCGTGACCAGGGGGCGTTTCGCAACCAGGTCGGGCGGTTCGAGCAGCAGCGGGATGCCGGCGGCGAAGAACGCGATCCCGGCCGCGATCTCCACCGAGTTCGGGTTCACCCCGCCGGCCAGGTGCGCCAGCATCGGGGTGGCCACGCCGAGCAGCGTCGCCGCCGTCAGCCCGTAGCGCGACCAGCGCAGCAGCGACACGAACGCCGAGGCCAGCAGGGCCGCGCAGATCGCCGACGAGATCAGCCGGGCGACGACGAGGCCGCCCCAGTCGGGCCACAGCCGCAGCGGCACGCCGACGGCGAAGTAGTAGAGGGGGTTGTACCGCCCGGCGCTGGTCGGCACCTCGCCGACCTCGCCGCCGTGCAGGCCCGCGGCGCAGGCGGCGCTGACCTGCGGTTTGAACCCGAAACAGACCGCGTGGGCGTCCATGCCCACCGGAACCCGCTGCAAGGCCCCCATACCGGGCTTCTGGAACGCGTCCGGGACCGTCGCCGGCCGGGCGAAGATCTGCCCCGGGTCGAAGGAGGCGACCCCGGCGGCCCGGATGGTGTGCTGGACCTCGTCGGCCGGCCCGTCGAACGGCGCGGCGAAGCACCACGCGCCGAAGACCAGGAAAAACGCCGAGAAGGCGAGCACCCAGGACCTGCGTCGGTTTCGCATTCCCGGATGCTATCGGGAGATCTTGTGAACCCGGCTCCGGGGCGTGACAGATCACCCGGGGTTGATCGCGCGGGGTTACCGGGCCGTATCCATTCTCATCTGGGTCGCTCCCGCGAGGCTGGCAAGCCATCGCGCGGGCATCCACGTAGGCTGGGACCGTGACCGAGTTCGACGGCCTGCCCGTATTGCGCTCCCCTGTCGCGATTGCCGCGTTCGAAGGGTGGAACGACGCTGCCGACGCGTCGACCGCCGTCGTCGAGCATCTCGAGCAGGAGTGGGGTGCGGAGACCATCGCCTCGCTCGACCCCGAGGACTTCTACGACTTCCAGGTCAACCGCCCGACCGTCGTCATGTCCGAGGGGGAGACCAGGCGCATCGAGTGGCCGACGACCCGGTTCTCGGTGGCCCGCCCGCCGGACGCCGAACGTGACATCGTCCTCATCCGCGGCATCGAGCCGAGCATGCGCTGGCGCACGTTCTGCGAGGAGGTCCTCGAGGTCTGCCACTCCCTCGAGGTCAGCCGGGTCGTGCTGCTCGGTGCGCTCCTCGCCGACGTGCCGTACACCCGCGCCCTGCCCGTCAGCGGTTCGGCCCCGTCGGGAGCGTCGCCCGAGACGATCGAGAACCTGGGCCTGATCCCCACCCGCTACGAGGGCCCCACCGGCATCGTCGGCGTGCTGCACGACGCCTGCCTGCGCGCGGACATCGAATCGGTGTCGTTCTGGGTGCACGTCCCCCACTACGCCAACAACCCGCCCTGCCCGAAGGCGACCCTGGCCCTGCTGCACCGCGTCGAGGAGATCCTGGACATCCCGGTCCCGACCGGTGACCTGGCCAAGGACTCCGCGGAGTGGGAGGAGCGCCTCAAGCAGGCCGCCGAGCAGGACGCCGAGCTCGCCGAATACGTCCGCGAGCTGGAAGAACGCTCCGGCGACGCGGGCCTGCAGCCCCTGTCCGGCGACGAGATCGCGCAGGAGTTCGAGAAGTACCTCCGCCGCCGCGGCGGCCAGGCCGGCCCGTCCGCGACCGGCGCCTGGTAAGGGCGCGGGCCGGGCTCACCCCCGGGCCGCGCGCCGGACGGTGTCGAGCGGGACCGGGTCGAAGCCGGTCCGGGCCGCCCGCGCGTAGTCGCCGGACTCCGGGACCTCGGCCAGGGGCCCGGCGAACGGGTGCCCGCCGCCGCTCCAGCAGCCGGCCGCGCTGAAGATGACCTGCTCGCCGACGACCGGCGCGACCCGCAGCGTGGGGCCGGTCGGGTCGTGGGTCAGCCGCTGCGGCCAGACGATCCCGAACAGCGCCCCGTCCGGCCCCCACAGCGACCCGGCATCAGCGCCCGGCAGCGGCCCGGCCGGCCCCCGGGCGGTGGGCACCCAGACCTTCGCCCCGTCGGCCACCACCGGCCCGGCGAGCGTCTCCACACCGCCGAGCGCCATCTCGGCCCGCACCCGCGGCTCCGGCACGGTCCGGCCGGTCAGGGTGCCGTGCGCGAGGACGATCGACGCTCCCGCCGCCCGCGCCTCCCCGAGATCCGCGGCCAGCGGCACGACCGCACAACCCCCGGCGCCCGCCGCGGCGGCCGCTGCCGATGCGGTCCCAGCCACCGGCGGCGCACCGGACCCCGCGGCCGGCGCCGCGGACACCGGCGGAGTACCGCCCGCCCGCAGCAGCGCGGCCACGATCACCGCGACGGCGGCGATACCGGCCGACCCGGCGAACAACAACCGGCGGTCACGGCGGTCTGTGTCAGTCATGGTCGGTGTCGGTCAGGAGTGCAGGAGCCCGCCGACGGCGATCGGGTCGACGTGCCCGGTCGGCGGGCGGCCGCGGTCCAGGTTCAGGGCGACGTCGATGATGACCGCCCGCTCGAGCCCGTCGACCTCGTCCACCGGCACCCACGCGGCGAGGTCCGTCGACCCGCCGATCTCGTTGCGCAGCTGCCCGCCGGTGACCCGGACGGTGTAGAAGACGCCGACGCTGTGCAGCTCGCCACCGCGGGGCCCGGCCCAGTCCACGGCGATGCAGCGGGAGTCGACCCCGAGCAGCCGCTCGACGGCGACGTCGTAGCCGGTCTCCTCGGCGACCTCCCGCACAACGGCGTCGACCGGGTCCTCGGCGTGCTCGACCTTCCCGCCCGGCAACGTCCAGTGCCGCTGCGCCCGGTCCGGCGACACGTACCGGGCCAGCAGCATCCGCCCGTCGGCGACACACACCCCGTAGGCCGCCACCCGCAACACCCGCGTCGTCACGACCGGTAACTCTAAGCGAACGCGCCCGGCTAGGCGGGGACACCCCAGCGGACCAGGACGCGGTCGGCCCGCTGCGGGTCGACCAGCACCGACACCCGCTGCCCGACGCCGGCCTGCGCGGAGGCGTGCAGCGGCAGCATCGTCTCGGTCGTGACCGGGTACGGCGGGCGGCCCCCGTGCTCCACCAGCAGGGTCAGGCGCACCAGCGGCACCATGTTGATCCGGGTGCCGGTGTCGGCCAGGGCGAGGACGGTCGCCGCCCCCGGGGTGCCGGTGCGCTGCAGCTCCAGGTCGGCCGTCTGCGTCTGCAGCGACTGCTGGGCCTGCTGCATCTGCGCCATCCCGGCCCGCATCTGGGCCGCCGGGTCGTAGGTGCGACTGATCTCGTTCGCCTGCTGCTGCAGCTTCCGGACGTCCTTGAAGAAGCCCACGGCGCTCAGACCTGGCCGAACAGGTTGCCGTAGTGGACGGCGAGCTGCATGTCGCCGCGCATGCGGGCCGGCCAGCCGGTCGCCGCCTCCTGCCACGCCTCCGCGGACACGCCGAAGCTCTGCGCCTTCAGCACGAGCCCGTCGGCGTTGAGGCCCTCCTGCGAGGCGGCCTTCGAGATCCGCGCGTACATGGCGAGGTCGACCCCGGCGATCGGGGCGAGCCGGGGGTCACTCTCGGCGATGCCACCGGCCGGCGCGCCCGGCGCGAAGCCGTAGCCGGCCGGCATCCCGTAGGACGCCTGCGCCTGCGCCGCGTACGCCTGGGCGGCCGCACCGGTCTGCTGCGCCTGCGCGATCATGTCCGGCGCCGCCGCGACGACGTTGCGCATATCCTTGAACTGCTTGAAAAGGCCCATGATTTCCTCAATCGTCAAATTCGATCATTCAGGGGTACGGCAACGACGATAGAGATCCGCCAAGGCGCCCGGCGTCAGCAAAGTGATCACCGCACTGTCGCCAAACCGCGCCCGGGAGTCAGAAAAGCGGCAGACGCGAGCCGTCGGCGCCGGGCCGGGGCTACAACGGCCGGATGGACCTCATCGCGAGCGCCGATGTATCCGCCGACAACATCCTCGACTACACGGTCACCCCGGCCGCGCAGTCCTACGTGATCGGCGAGCACATCGTGCGCATCCCGCGCTGCCGGGTGCTCGCCGTCGGCTGCCTGTCCGACGTGCACCCGCCGGACTACCCGTTCCCGCAGGTACCGTCGGCGCCGTGGCGCTACTCGGTGGCCGCGCACGCGTTCGTCGGGTTCCGGCACGGCGGCACCGGGGTGTGGGAGTACCCGACGGTGTCGCGGGCCGAGCACGGCGACTGCAAGGCGGTGAGCTTCCGGGTGTACTGCGCGCAGGGCTGGGCCGCCGTCAACGGGCTGGTCTTCCAGACGGGTCTGGTCCTGCCGCAGTACGGCTCGATCACGCTCGAGCACCATCGCCTCGTCTTCGACGCGATCACCGGCGGCATCCGCTTCGCCCTCACCGTCTCGCGCACCGAGGACGCCGGCGACCTGGACTTCGACCCCGACGACCACGCCCTGACCGCCGCCCGCGAGATCGCCCCGGACGGCGTCCAGCTGCGCGTCCGGCCCCTCGAACGCCCCCTGCCCGCCGGCCGCCACTACCGCGTCGACACCACCTCCGGCGCCGTCGTCGAAGTCGTCCAGCGCGACCAGAAACCCCGCTGAGCCACCTCCGCGCCGCCCCGTCGTGGTCAGATCTCGCTGAGGTCGACCTCGAGGGCGAAGGGGGCGGTCACCTGCACGACGCCGGTGCCGACCGCGCCGTCGCGGTAGCGGCCGGTGGCCGGGTCGAGGACGTACGTGTAGACGAGGGGCGCTCCGGTGGCGGCCTGTTCGACGCGCCAGTAGAACTGGATGCCGGCCTTCGCGTACTGGTCGGCCTTGACGATCCGGTCCGTCGTCTCCGAGCCGGGGGAGACCACCTCGACGACCAGCAGCACGTGCTCGGGCCGGGTCGGGGTGACGTCGATACTGTCCGCCCGGTAGACCGTCACGTCCGGGCGCCGGTTGTTCAGCGGCACGTCGTGGAGCCGGACGTCGAAGTCCGTGTCGGCGTTCCAGTCCGGCCCGGCGGCGGCATCGAGGGCGTTCGCCAGCAGCCGGGCCAGGCGGTTGTGCCGCTTGGACGCGCTCGGACTCACCAGGACCATCCCATCCACGATCTCGATGCCGGAACACTGCTCTTCGGTCCACGTGGCGTACTGCTCGGCCGTGACCTGTTCATGCATCCAGGCCGGCGCGACCATCTCGGCAGTCATGCACACCTCCTGAATCGCGTTGACCGACCAACCTCAAGATACCGGGGGTCGCAACGGCCCGGTCAGGGTGGCGGTCCGAACTGTTTGATGGTGCGCAGGACCGGTGCCGCCTCGATCGACGTGACGGCCGTCAGTCCGGCGACCTGGCCCGTCACGTAGCGGTACAGGCCGGTCGAGTCGACGCCGGCGAGGTGGGCGACCACGTTCGTCGGGCCAGTCGTGACCGCGGCGAACGACACCTCCGGGCGGGCGGCGAGGGCGGCCGCGGTGGTGGTCAGCGCGCGCGGCGAGGCTGGTGGCATGAGCACTGTTCTGGTGACCGGCGCGACCGGCACCGTGGGGCGGCACATTGTCGCCGGGCTGCACGACGCGGGCGCCGAGGTCCTGGCCCTGACCCGGGATCCGGCGCGGGCCGGGGGCTGCCCGCCACGGTGGTGCGCGGCGACCTGGCCGACCCCGAAACGCTGGCCGCGGCCGTGGCCGGCGTCGACGCCGTGTACCTGATGTGGCCGTTCTTCACCGCCGGACCGGCCGCCGCGGCCCTGGACATCATTGCCCGGCACGGGCCCCGGGTGGTCCTGCTCTCCTCGGCGTCGGTGGGCGGGGCGATACCGGCGGCCGAGGCGATCGCCCGGTTCCACGCCGAGGTGGAGCGGGCCGTCGAGGAGCGCGCGGCGCACTGGACCGTGCTGCGCCCGGCCGGGTTCGCCGCCAACAGCCGCGCCTGGGCCGGCTCGATCCGCGCGGACGGGGTCGTCGGTGATGCCGACGAGCCGGAGCCGGCTTGGGGTCCACGAGGCCGACCTCGCGGCCGTCGCCGTGCGGGCCCTGCTCGACCCGGGCCACGACCGGCGCCGGCACACGGTCACCGGCCCGCAGTGGCTGACGATGGCCGAGCAGGCGCGCATCATCGGCGAGGTCATCGGCCGCCCGGTCCGCTGGCGGACCCAGCCCCGGGCCGAGGCCCTGGCCGCGCTGACCGCCGCGGGCTGGCCGGCCGGCTACGCGGAGGTCGCCCTGCGCGTGCAGGAGCAGCTGGTCCACGCCCCGGCCGCGGTGACGGGCACGGTCGCCGAGATCACCGGCGCCCCGGCCCGCACCTACCGGCAGTGGGTGACCGACCACGCCGAGATGTTCACCTAGCGGTCAGTTCTGGACGTAGGCGCTGAGGAAGCGGGCGAGGCGGGTCACCGCGATCTCCAGCTCCGCCACCCGCGGCAGGGTCACGATGCGGAAGTGGTCGTGGTGGTGCCAGTTGAATCCGGTGCCCTGCACGACCAGGACCTTCTCCGCCTTCAGGAAGTCCAGCGCGAAGCGCAGGTCGTCCTTGATCGGGTACACCTCCGGGTCGAGGCGCGGGAACATGTACAGCGCCCCCTGCGGCTTGACGCAGCTCACACCCGGGATGTCGTTGAGCATCTTCCAGGCGACGTCGCGCTGGGCGAGGAGCCGCCCGCCCGGCAGGACCAGGTCGTTGATCGACTGGTATCCGCCCAGCGCCGTCTGCACCGCGTGCTGCGTCGGCACGTTGGGGCACAGCCGCATGTTGGCCAGGACGTCGAGGCCCTCGATGTAGCTGCTCGCGTGCTGCTTCGGGCCGGTCAGGACCATCCACCCGGTGCGGAAGCCGGCCACCCGGTAGGCCTTCGACAGGCCGTTGAACGTGATCGTGAACAGGTCCGGCGCGACGGCCGCCGTCGCCACGTGCTCGGCCCCGTCGAAGAGGATCTTGTCGTAGATCTCGTCGGAGAAGACGATCAGGTTGTGCCGGCGGGCGACCTCGGCGATCCGCTCCAGCATGGCCCGGTTGTACACGGCGCCGGTCGGGTTGTTGGGGTTGATGACGACGATCGCCTTCGTGCGGGGCGTCACCTTCGCCTCGATGTCGTCGGCGTCGGGCATCCACTCGTTGGACTCGTCGCACAGGTAGTGCACGGGCTTGCCGCCGCACAGCGACACCGACGCCGTCCACAGCGGGTAGTCGGGGGAGGGGATCAGCACCTCGTCGCCGTTGTCGAGCAGGGCCTGCAGCGCCATGACGATCAGCTCGGAGACGCCGTTGCCGAGGTACACGTCCTCGATGTCGACCCCGAGGACCTGCTTCTGCTGGTAGTACTGCACGACCGCGCGACGGGCGGACAGCAGCCCCTTGGAGTCGCCGTAGCCGTGCGCCGCCGGCAGGTTGAGGATGACGTCCTGCAGGATCTCCTCCGGCGCCTCGAAACCGAACGGCGCCGGGTTGCCGATATTGAGCTTCAGGATGTGGTGGCCGTCGGCCTCCATGCGCTTGGCGGCGGCCATGACCGGTCCGCGGATGTCGTAACAGACGTTGGCCAGCTTCGCGGACTGAGTCACCTGCATGCCAGGCACCCTACGACCGCCGCACCCCGGCGACGGTAGCCACTTCCCAACATGTGGCCCCGCGGCCGACTACCCGGATCGCCGGGCCTCGGTACGATTCGCGCTAGTGAACGCTGGGGAGGGCGAGCGCGTGCAGGGGTTCGGTGAACTGGAAGCGGCGCTGATGGAGCTGCTGTGGGGCCGGGGCCGCCCGACCACCGTCCGGGAGGCGATGACGGAGCTGACCTGGCACCGTGAGCTGGCCTACACGACGGTGATGACGGTCCTGGACACCCTGTTCCGCAAGGGCTGGCTGACCCGCGAACCGGACGGCCGGGCCTACCGCTACGTCCCGGCGCTGACCCGCGACCAGTACGTCGCCCGGACCATGCACGAGGCCCTCGTCGACAGCGGCGACCGCCTCGAGGCGCTCACCCACTTTGTCGGAAGGATGACGCTCGACGAGGCGGCGGCGCTGCGGGCGGCGCTGAGCACGTTCGAGCGGCGGATCGGCGGCCGATGAGCCCGCTGCTGCTGGTCGCGTTCGCCGCCGCCCTGGCCCTCGTGGGGGCGCCGCGGCTGGCGGCGGCCGGCTGGGTGGCCCGCTCGCCCCGGCTCGGCGTGGCCGCCTGGCTGGCCCTGAGCGCCGGTGTGCTGCTCTCGGCGCTCCTGGCCGGGCTGACCCTGCTGCTGTACTGGGACTGCGCCCACGACCTCGCGGCCAGTGCCTGGCACGTCTGCCTCGACGCCCTCCTGGGCCGCCACGACCACCGGGCCCGGGCCTTCGCCGTCGCCGGCCTCGCCGCGCTGCTGCTGCTCGGGGCGCGGCTGGGCTACAGCGCGACCCGGCTGTACGCCACCCACCGCTCCCTGCGCAGCCGTCTGCGCCTGCTGGTGCGGGCGGCCGGGACGAGCGGCGCGGTGCCCGGCGCGACCGTGGTGACCCATCCGGAGCCGGCCGCCTACCTGGTCCCCGGCCCCCGCCTGCCGGGCCGCGCGGCCGACATCGTGATCACGTCGGCCGCCGTCGACCGTCTCAAAGCGGAGGAGCTTTCGGCGGTACTGGCCCACGAGCGCGGCCACCACGAAGGCCGCCATTTCGAGGCCACGCGGTGGATGCGGATGCTCGCGCAGGCGTTCCCGCGGGCCACGTGTTTCCGGGTCGGCGCCCGCCAGGTGGACCGCCTGGTCGAGCTGTGCGCCGACGACACCGCGGCCCGCACGGCGACGCGCCTCGACCTGGCCCGCGCGCTCGTCGCGCTGGCCGGCTCCCCGGGCCCGGCCCCGGACCTGGCCCTCGACGGCGGCGACGCCCTCGAGCGCATGCACCGGCTCCTGGACCCGCCGCGCCCACTGTCGAGGGCCCAGCGGTTCATGGTCGCCACGCTCTGTGCGGGCGGCGTGACGACACCGCCCCTGCTGGCCGTACTGGAGCGGACGTTTGTGGCGTTTTAATGGTTTTTGCCCGTGAAACGGCCGCGCCGGAGTCCGACCAAGGGGTAGTTGGGCTGTCCTTCCGGCGCGGCCGAGCACAGGTTACTACTAGTTGCCGTCGTAGTGAATTCCTCAGCTGGACGCGATCGACCAGCCGGGGCCGTCGCCGGTGCTGAGCTGCGTGCCCTGGGCGAAGCTGCTGTCGAACGACGCGCGCAGGGCGTCGAGCTCGGAGAACTCGGCGCTGTGGCTCGACTCACTGCCCTGGGCGGCGAAGACGTGGTCGGACTCCTCGGTGTCGTGGGAGTAGTTGGTGTAGTCGGTCGACTCGAACCGGCTGCCGTCCGCGCCCTCGTATTCGACGTGCTGGCCGGTCTGGAAGTCGGTGGACTCGGCCGCGCTGTGGTCGGCCTCGTAGATCCCGAACTGCGACTGGAAGTCCTGCTCGCTGCCGGAGGCCTGGTGCAGCTGCTCCAGCTCGCCGGACTCCTGGCCCATGGAGAACTCGCCGTACTCGCTCATCGTCATGTCCTTTACCTGGTGTGGGAAGTTGGTGGATCACCTGCCCGGAACACTACTAGGGCCTGTAGTAGGTCGAGTCCCCCGTTCGTGCCACCTCCGTTGGTACCGTCGGAGGCGTGCGAATCGTGATCATTGGAGCGGGCGCCGTCGGCGGCGTTGTCGCGGCCCGCCTGGCCGCCTCCGGCACCGACGTGGCCGTGGTGGCCCGCGGCCCCCATCTGGCGGCGATCCGCGAGGGCGGCCTGCTGCTGCGCGAGGCGACCGGCGACTCCGTCCACCACCTCCCGGCGTTCGCCACCCCGGCCGAGGTGGACTGGCGCCCGGGCGACGTGGCCGTGCTGGCCGTCAAGAGCAACTCCACCGAGGAGGTCCTGGCCCAGCTCCCGCGCGACGTCCCGGTGGTGTGCCTGCAGAACGGCGTCGCCAACGAACGGGCCGCCCTGCGCCTCTTCCCGGACGTCTACGGCATCTGCGTCATGCTCCCGTCGGCCCACCTGGAGCCCGGCGTCGTCATCGCGCAGTGCCACCCGGTCCCCGGCATCCTCGACATCGGCCGCATCCCGGGCAGCGTCGACGCCCGCGCCGAGGAGCTCGCCGCGACCCTGGTCAAGGCCGGCTTCGTCGCCGAGGCCAGACCCGACATCATGCGCCGCAAGTACACGAAACTCCTGATGAACCTGGGCAACGCCGCCGAGGCCCTGTGCGGCCGCGGCGAGGGCGCCGACGAGGCCGCCGCTTACCTACGAGCGGAAGGCGAGGGGGTACTGCGAGCAGCCGGCATCGAATACGCCACCTCGGCCGAGGACCGCGAACGCCGCGGCGACATCCTGCGGATGGTGCCGGTCGCCGGCCAGGTCCGCGGCGGCGGCTCGACCTGGCAGAGCCTGGCCCGCGGCACCGGCACGGTCGAGGCCGACTACCTCAACGGCGAGATCGTCCTCCTGGCCCGCCTCCACGGCCGGCCGGCCCCGGCCAACGAGCAGGCCCGACGCCTCGTGATCGCCGCCGCCGACCGCGGCGACACCCCCGGCACCATGCCCCCCGAGCGGCTCCTGGCCGCCCTCAAGCAGGCCACCGCCGAGTAGCGCCACCGCGGGCGCCGGTCCGCGCACGGGCGCCGGTCCGCGTGCGGGCGCCGGTCCGCGTGCGGGCGCGGTGCGGCCCGCTCAGAGCAGCCAGGTCACCGCGGCCGCGGGATCGGCATCCGGCTCGTAGCGGCAGACGGCGCCGGTGCTGACGTGTTCGTACAGGTGGCGGGCGAGTTCGGGCTGGACCTCGGCGAGCTTGGCCAGCGCGCCCACGATGGCCTTGCGCACGGCGACGCGGGCCCGCTCCGCGGTCGATCCGCTCTCGCGGGCGCGGCCGCCGAGGCCGGTGACCGAGCGCAGGTGGGCCTCGATCGCCGCGCGTTCGGCCGGTCCCGCGGTCGCGAGCCGCCGCCGGTACGCCGCGAGGGCCCGGGCGTCCGCGGCCGGGCCGGTGCCGGGCTGGTGCACCGTCTGCGCGCCGACGAGGTCGACGGCGGCGATGCCGGTGCCGGGCCGCGCGAGCAGCCGGTGCAGGTACTCCAGCCCGCGCATCCCGGGCACCGTCACCGGTGCGGCGTCCGGCCCGACGCTCCACAGCCCGCCCGCCGCCGGCCGGAACCGCATCGCGTGGCCGGACCGGGCGGCGACGCCCTCGAGCCGGTCACGCCACCAGACGGCGCCGATGCGGCGGTAGGTCGCCAGGGCCTGCGCCCGTTGCCGGGCCGCGGCGGCGTCGTGGCCGAGCAGCGCGTTGCCGCGGGACAGCGTGTCGTCGGTGACGCCGTGGAACATCACCGCACCGGCGTTGATGACGGCGCGTCCCTCATAGGGCGTGAGCAGCTCCACCGCGGCCGCCACCACCTCGGTGACGTGCCCCGCGACGGCCGCTTCGAGCACGCACTGGACGGTCAGCAGCCAGTCGGCGTCGGCCGGCCGGCGGGCGAGGGCGTCGCCGCCGAACTGCCCGGCGACGGCGGCCGCCCGGTCGGCCCGGCCGGCGGCGGTCCACAGCAGCCCCGCCTCGGCGAGGACCGCCGGCTCGCCGTGGACCAGCGCGAACTCCTCGTAGGCGGCGGCCTCGGCCGCGCAGGTGGCCCGGTCGCCACCGATCATCGCCGGGTAGGCGACCATGACGTGGCGCAGACCGTCCAGGTCGGCCACGAAGGTCCGGCCGGCCGCCTCCTCCGCGATCTCGCGCAGGTAGGACGCGGTGCCGGTACGGCCGAACAGCAGGTCGACGGCGAGGCGGCGGGTGGCGGCGAAGAACCGCGCGGGCGCGTCCTGCGCGCCGAGCTCCTCCAGGGCCCGCAGGTTGCGGTGGATTCCGGGCAGGTCGAGCAGCTCCCAGGCGACGGTCAGCCCCCACAGGTACGCCTGCCGCCTGGCCTTCGGCTCCCGCAGGTGCGCGGCGACGTCGTCGAGCTCCTCGGCCCAGCGGTGGCGGCGTTCCAGGTCGTCCGGGCCCCAGTGGGCGGTGAGGGTGGCGTCCAGGCAGTCGGCGAGCAGCACCGGGTCGCCGAGGCCGTGCGCGAGTTCCAGCGCGGTGGCGGCGAACGGCGCGGCCCGGCCGGGCCGGCCGGCGTAGGCCCAGGACCGGGCCAGCGCGGCGGCCAGCACGGCCCGGTCCCCGGCCGCGGTGGCCAGCTGGAAGACGTCGTGCAGGCGGGCCGGGATCAGGCCGGGCACCGCGTCGAACCGCTGCGTCCGGGCGAGCTCGAGCACGGCCCGCACGGCCGCCGGCAGGTCGCCGGCGGCCAGGGCCGCGTCGGTCGTCTCGGCGAACCGCCGCACGTCGTCGCTCACCGGCGCAGCAGCTCCACCTCGGCGGCGTGGCGGCGGACGGTGGCCTCGTCCCAGTCGCCGGTGCAGGAGATGGCCAGCTCGGTGATCCGGCCGCCGGTGACGTCGGCCCTGATCATCTCGCGGCAGTACCACCGGCGCCCTCATCGTCCGACCAGCGTTCGACGAACTGGAGCACCCAGCCGCGGCCGGTCGGGTCGAGCCGCTCCACGGTGACCGTGCCCGGCCACGGGTGGCTGTCGGTGCGCAGCGCCATCACGGCCTTGGCCCGGCCGGCCTGGACCCGCCACTGCGGGACCGACAGGTCGGCGAACACGTCGTCGGCGAACAGGTCACCCGGGTCCTCGCCGGTCTCCAGCCAGCGTACGAACCGCGCCGCCGTCTCCGGGCCGCTCACGTCGCCGCCTCCGCCATGTTCGCGCCGATCACGTCCTGGACGACGGCCAGGTCGGCGGTGGGGCTGAACTCGATGACGCTGGTCCCGGCGGTGATCAGGGGCAGATGGCCGGGCGGCGCGAAGTAGGCGTCGCCCTCGCCGTAGGTCTCCTCCCGATCCGGCCAGCGGAAGGTGATCTGACCGCCGGTCACGACGCCCCAGTGCGGGCAGGTGCAGCGGTCGCCGGGGAGCCCCGCGAAGTACGGGGCGGGGTCGACGTCCCGCGGGAATCGTTCGAACGCGACGGTGTAGCCGTCGAGCTCCGCGTAGCGGCCCTCGATCAGCTCGTGGTCGATCGCGATCGGGGTGGTCATCGCGCGTGCGCCGGGCATCGCGGTCCTCCTTCTGCCGTTGATGCTGTCACCCCGGAAGGCGTGACGTGCGCCGTCACACCTCGTGACGCGGCCCGGCACCCCCGGCCACCGTGAGTTTGCGCACCCGGCGCGGGCTGGAGGGGTGGATCGCAACCCTGGGTTGGCAGGATTCAGGGCGTGGCGATGCAGGCGGTGCTCTTCGACATGGACGGGACCCTCGTGGACAGCGAGAAGGTCTGGGAGGTCGGGCTCAGTGAGCTCGCCGCCCACCACGGGCGGCCGCTGTCGGCGCGGGCGCGGCGGGAGATGGTCGGGACCAACATGAGCGACTCGATGCGCATCCTGCATCTCGACCTCGGGCTGCCGGTCACCCGGGCGGCCATGGACGAGTCGGTGGTCTGGCTCGAGGAGCGGGTCAAGGAGCTGTTCCGCGGGGGCGTGTCGTGGCGGCCCGGGGCCAGGGAGCTGCTGACGGCCCTGAAAGCGGCGGGTGTACCGCTGGCACTCGTGACCGCCACCCACCGTCACCTGGTCGACGTGGCGCTGCTGACCATCGGCGCCGACAACTTCGACGCGGTCGTGGCCGGGGACGAGGTCGACCAGACCAAGCCGCACCCGATGCCGTACCTCACCGCCGCGGCCATGGTCGGGGCCGAGGCGCGCAACTGTGTGGCGGTCGAGGACTCACCCAACGGCATCACGAGCGCTCGGGCGGCCGGTTGCGCCGTCCTGGCCGTACCATGTGAAGTCGCTCTTGATCCTGAAGGCGTGACCCTCGTCGGCTCGCTGCTCGACGTCGACGTGGACTACCTGCGCAAGCTGCTCCCGTGAAGACCAAGCCGATGCGGCGGAACACGACGGTTCGGCTCGGCTGGTTGCCCCGGGCCGATCAGTTCACGACCGCAAGGTGACCCGGGCCCGACATCCGGGCGTCGTGGGTCGCGATCCGGTCGCGGACGGTGCTGAGGCGGTCCGCGAGGTCGGGGCGGGTGGCGCGCAGGACGGCGAGGTCCGATCGGGCCTGCAGCAGCTGCGACCACAGCACTGCGCGTCCCTGTTCCAGCAGCTCCACGGCCGGGCCGATGCGGGCCGTCCGGATCGAGCCGGCGGCCGCCGGCCCAACGAGGCCGCGCCAGTCGCGCAACTGCCGCTCGCGGCTCGGGCGTGACGTCCCGTGCCACGCTAGTACGGGCAGCAGCCGGACGGCGGCGGAGAACGCGTCGGTCGCGCTTACCCATTGGCCCTGCTGCGCGGCCAGGACACCGAGCTCTCGGCCGGCGGCGACGCGGACGTTCGGCGGTGCCGCCGTGAGGTCGGCCGCGGCCCGAAAGGCGGCCGCGGCCTGCTCGGCGTCGGCGGGCGCCGTCATGCGGTCGTATCGTTCTTTGAGCGCCATGGCGAGGTTGTAATGCAGCGTTGCCCGGACCGGGTGGTCGGTCGGGCACAGCCGCAGCGTGGTGCGTCCGGTGTCGATCGCGTCGTCGAGATCCGCCTCGGCGCCGAACCGCTCGAAGCGGTCGGCCAGCGCGATCGCGAGATTCGAGAGGAACCGCATCCGCTGCGGATGGTCGTCGGCCACGGCGCGGGCCGCGGCCCGCGCCGTGGTGATCGCCGCGTCGATGTCCGAGGTCTCGCCCCGAAGCTCGAAGCGGGCCCGCAGGGCCGTGCTGAGGTTCGACTGCACCTGCGGCCGCAGTGGGTGGCCGCCCGGGGCCGACTCGACGGCGCCGCGGTTCAGCGTGACGGCCGCATCGAGGTCATCGCGGCTCCCGAACGACTCCCACCGGAGCAGGTGCATGGCGCCGAGGTCGGCCAGTCGTCCCGGCCGGTCGGGATGATCGAGGGGGGTCTCGTCGACCGCCGTGCGGGTTATCTCCACGGCGGTGTCGAGGTCGGCTTGCTCGCCCGTAAGCTCGAACCGCGACTCCAGCACGACTCCGAGGTTGCACAGACAGCGCGCATGATCGGGATCGTCCGGCGGGGTGCCGTCGAGTGCGCTGCGGCAGTTCGCGACGGCGGCGTCGAGGTCCGCCGGTCGTCCCGTGCGCTCGTAGCGGTGTAGCCGCGCGGTGGCCAGGTCCGAGTAGCACCGTGACCGGACGGGGTGGTCGTCCGGCGCGACGTCCAGGGCCGTCTCGTATTCGGCGATGGCGGCGTCGAGGTCCGCGAGGTCGCCGATCCGGTCGTAACGGGCCTGGAGGGCACTGCAGTACTGGACCGCGACCGTGAGCCGGCGGCGCGTCTCGGCCGGCGTCGAGGCCAGCACGGTCCGCAGATGCCGGACGGCCGCGGTCAGGTCGCTCGGGGCTCCGCCGTGCTCGAACCGGACCCGCAGCGCGTCGCCGAGCTCGCTGAGCAGCTGGATCCGCTCGGCGGGCGCCACGGTCCCGGCGTCCAGGCCGCTCGAGCCGAGTGCGATGGCGGTCTCGAGGTCCGGTCGGTCCCGCGTGCGGTCGAAGCGCAACCGCAGGGCGGCGATCGCCACCAGCGTGCGGGTCGCCCGCCGGGGATGATCGATCGGCGTGCGGCGCACCGCCTCGCCGCCGAGCTGGACCGCCATGTCCAGGTCGGCGAGGTCGCCGGCGCTGATGTACCGGCTCTGGAGGGTGTCGCTGAGGTTGGACCGGGCCGCGCAGTTCACGTCGGGGCGGTCAGCGGTGGCCACGACGGCGGCCGCGCCGGCCCGGATCGTCCGGTCGAGGTCGGGCCCGGCGCCGGTGTGCTCGTACCGCCGCCACAGCAGGCCGCTCAAGTTGACCAAACACTGGCCACGGTTCGGGTCGTCGCCGGCCGTGTCGGCGGCCCGTTCGTAGGCCTCCGCCGCCGCGTCGAGATCCGCCAGGTCGTTCGTGCGCTCGAACCGGGCTAGCAGCGCATCGCCGATGTGGGCCACGAAGCCGGAGCGCTCATGGCCGGTGCCGCGCGGGTCGGCCGCCGCGCGGCGCGCCACCTCCAGTGCCCGGTCGCGGACGGCCGCGTCAGACGACTCGCGGACGGAGCGCAGGAAGTCCGACACCTGGTCGGCGAGCGCCCGCGGTTCCCGCCGCAGCCGGCCGAAGATCCGTCGCCGAGGCCGTGCGGCATCCATGCTTGCTCACGGTACTCGTGCGGCCACCCTCACCCAAGGCATCACAGACCGTCAGGTGGTGCGGTCTCATCCCGCGCGAACCACGGCGCCCACGGCCGCAGAGGCCGTGGGCGCCGAGCTGCGATACACCTCAGTCGTGCGCGATCGCCTGCAGGACGTTGACCCGGGCCGCGCGGATCGACGGCAGGACCGCGGCGATGACACCCGCGACGGCGGCCACCAGCAGGTAGAAGCCCATCGTCGACCACGGCAGCGCCAGCTCCGTGATGCCGTCGTCCTTGAGCGCCCGCACCACCGCCGCGCCGAGGCCGACCCCGACCGCGACGCCGAGCAGGCCGCCGAAGACCGAGATGACGACCGCCTCCACGGTGACCATCCGCATGGTCTGGCCGCGGCGCATGCCGATCGCCCGCAGCAGGCCCAGTTCCCGGGTCCGCTCCAGCACCGACAGGGCCAGGGTGTTGAGGATGCCGAGGATCGCGATGAAGACGGCCAGGTACAGCAGCATCTTGATCATCGTCAGGATCTGGTCGAACTGGGCCGACTGGGCCGCGACGTACTCGGCCCGGTTGGCCACCGACACCTCCGGGTTGTCCTTCAGCAGGGTGTTGACCTGCTGCTGGACGCCGTTCACCGGGGTGCCCGCGGCCACCTTGAGGTAGCCCCAGGCCGGCTGCTGGACGCGGAAGTCGGGGATCATGTCGGGTGAGACGATGATGCCGCCGGCCACGTTGCTCTTGCCGTAGATGCCGACGACCGTCACGTGGTGCACGTCGCCGCGGGTGAAGCGCATGTCGATGCTCTGCCCGAGCGCGAGCCCGTGCTCCTTGGCCGTGTCCGGGTCGACGATCGCCTGGTTGTCGCCGGTGAACCGGAGCACGCCCTGCTGCGCCTGCAGCTTGAACATCGCCGCCCACGCCGCCGCGTCCGGCACCGCCGACACGCTGTGACGTTCCGAGCCCACTTGGCCGTACTCCCAGTACTCCGACGCCGCACTGGCGACCCCGGGCAGCTTGGCCGCCGCGGCCATCACGGCCGGGTCGAAGGTCGCCGGCCCGTTCTGGTCGCCGTCGCCGGAGATGATCAGGTCGACGGTGACGTCCTTCTCGGCCTGCTGGCTCAGGCTCGACTTGGCCGAGGAGATGATGACGCTGACCCCGATGACCAGGGCCACGCCGACCATGAGGGCGGCCGCCGTGATCGCCGTGCGGCGCGGGTTGCGGCCCGAGTTGAGCCGGCCCAGCTTGCCCGGGATCGACCACGAGAACAGCCGGCCGAGCAGGCCCACGATCGGCCGGGACAGCAGGGGGGTGAGCAGGGCGACGCCGATGAACGTCACCAGGACCCCGCCGAGGATCAGCCACAGCGTCGTGTTGCCGCTGCCCGCGCCGGACAGGCCCAGGCCGAGCAGGGTGCCACCGGCCGCGCCGACGAGCGCGCCGCTGACCGTGAGCTTCGTCAGCGGCCGGTCGGGGGTGGCCACCTCCTGCAGCGCCGCGATCGGCGCGATCCGGCTGGCCCGCAGTGCCGGCATGACCGCCGCGACGACCGTCACGACCATGCCGACGACGAACGAGCTGATGATGGCCGTGGCCGGGACGCCGATCGACGACACGCCGACGCCGGTGAGGCTGCCGAACAGCCACGCCAGCACGACGCCGACGCCGATGCCGGCGAGGAGGCCGAACACGGAGCCGAGCAGGCCGATGATGACCGCCTCGGTGAGCACCGAGCCGAGCGTCTGGCCGCGGCTGCCGCCGAGGGCCCGCATCAGGGCCAGCTCCCGGGTCCGCTGCGCGACGATGATCGAGAACGTGTTGAGGATCAGGAACGTGCCGACGAACAGCGCCACCCCGGCGAAGCCGAGCAGGATGTTGTTGAAGAAGCCGAGGCCGGCCTGGAAGTCCTTGGACGTGGCGTCCTGCAGCTGCTTGCCGGTCTTGACCTCGTAGCCGGCGCCGAGGGCGGCCGCGACGCTGTCCCGCAGCTGCTCGGCGGTGACGCCGGGTCCGGCGCGCACGTCGATGCTGCTGTACACGTCCTGCTGGCCGAGCATCAGCTCCTGCGCGACGGGCGTCGTGAACATGACCTCGAGCGCGCCGCCGAGCGAGTCCCGGTCGCCGCTGTACCCGAACACGCCCACGAGCTTGAACGTCTTCTTCGGCTGCAGGGTGAGCACGCCCACGTCGTCGCCGACCTTGATCCCGGCCGCGTCGGCCAGGGCCTTGTTCACGACGATCTCGTTGTCGGCGCTCGGTGCCCGGCCCTCGCGCAGCTTGAGCAGGTCCGTCTCCCCGGTCCAGTTCTCGCCGAGGCGCGGCGGGCCGAACGTGGTGACGACCTTGCCGTTGGAGCCGATGACCCGGGCGCCGTCGGTGGACGCCTGCGGGGTCACGGTGGCCGCGCCGGACACGGCCTTGACCTTGCCGACCTCGGCCGCCGGGATCGTCGCGGCCTGGGTGTCGGGGCCGTCGAAGTCGGCCTGGGCCAGGTCCGGCTTCTTGGTGACCTGCACGTCGATGCCGGAGTAGACGGAGGCGAAGAGGCTGTCGAACGAGCGCTGCAGCGTGTCGGTGAGCACGAACGCCCCCGACACGAACATGACGCCCAGCACGACCGCGAGCCCGGACAGCGTCAGCCGCAGCTTGCGCGACAGCAGGCTCTTGAGCGTGGCCTTCAGCATGGTGTTCAGGCCACCTTGTCCAGGCGCTTCAGCCGGTCCAGGACGGCGTCGGCGGTCGGGGCGTGGAGCTCGTCGACGATGTGGCCGTCGGCGAGGAACACGACACGGTCGGCGTAGGAGGCGGCGACCGGGTCGTGGGTGACCATGACGATCGTCTGGCCGAAGTCGCGGACCGAGTTGCGCAGGAACGACAGGACCTCGGCGCCGGAGCGCGAGTCGAGGTTGCCGGTGGGCTCGTCGGCGAAGATGACCTCGGGCCGCGAGACGAGGGCCCGGGCGCAGGCGACGCGCTGCTGCTGGCCGCCGGAGAGCTGGCTGGGCCGGTGCTTGAGCCGGTCGCGCAGGCCGACGGTGTCGATGACGGTGTCGTACCAGGCCGGGTCCGGCTTGCGGCCGCCGATGGACAGCGGCAGCAGGATGTTCTCCTCCGCGGTCAGCGTCGGCAGCAGGTTGAACTGCTGGAAGATGAACCCGACCTTGTTGCGGCGCAGGTTCGTCAGCCCCCGGTCCGACAGGTCGGTGATCTTCGTGTCGCCGACGTACACCTGCCCGCGGGTCACGGCGTCGAGGCCGGCGAGGCAGTGCATGAGCGTCGACTTGCCGGAGCCGGACGGGCCCATGATGGCCGTGAAGCGGCCCTTCTCCAGCTCCACCGACACCCCCGCGAGCGCGTTGACCTGCGCCTCGCCGGAGCCGTAGACCTTCCAGACGTCGACCGCCTTCGCGGCCGTCTCGGTGCGCGTCGCAACCGATGCAGTCATGATTCCCCCTGGTGAATGTTGTGCGCTCATCGTCTCGGCGAAAGCGCGGGGAATCGTCCGCCCGCAGGTACCACCGGCCACGGATATTCGAGTGGGGGAGCAGCCCGGAGCCCGGATCAGGGATGACCCCGACCCGGGCTCGCACAGCTTTCTCAGACACGCATCGCGAACAGCGCCTACTCGTAGGCGATCGCACCCAGGACGTTCAGGCGCACGGCCCGGATCGACGGGATGAGGCCCGCGACCGCGCCGACGACGATGGCGAGGAAGAAGTACAGGACCATCAGCCCCCACGGCAGGGTGACCGCGCCGAACCCGACGACGCTCTTCAGCGCCGTCACGATCGCCGCGCCCAGGCCCGCGCCGACCGCGAGGCCCAGCACCGTGCCGAACACCGTGATGACGATCGACTCCGTGGTCACCATCTGCCAGGTCTGGCCGCGCCGCAGGCCCACGGCCCGCAGCATGCCCAGCTCCCGGGTCCGTTCGATGACCGAGAGCAGCAGCGTGTTGATGACGCCCAGGATCGAGATGAACAGGGCGATCAGCAGCAGCAGCTGGACGATGATCAGGACCGAGTCGAGGCCCTGCTGGTTGCTGCTGATGTACTCGTCCTTGGTGTACGCCTGGACCTTCGGGTTGTCCTTCAGGACGTTGTTGACGGCATCCTTGACCCCCGTCGCCGAGGCGCCGTCCTTCACCGCGATGTAGGCCTGCAACACCTGCGGGAACGCGAAGCCCGCCCTGGCGTCGGGGTAGTCGACCACGATCCCGCCGCTGAAGGTGTTCGACGTGGAGATGCCGACCAGCTTCAGCGTCTTCTGTTGCCCCTTGGCGAACGTCACGTCGATCGTGTCGCCGAGCTTGAGCTTGCGGTCGTCGGCGGTCTTGCGGTCGGTGATGAACTCGCCCGAGTCGAGCCGGTCGATGCGGCCCTCCTCCGCCTTGATCTTGAGCACGGTCGCGACCGCGGCCGGGTCCGGATACGCGGCGACGTACTCCGTCTTGCCGTTGAGCTGCACCGCGTCGGCGCTGACGGCGGCGACGGTCTGCGCCTGCGCCAGGCCCTGCAGCCCCTTGAGCTGGTCGTCGGTGATGACGGCCGGGGAGTCGGGGGACGTCGACTGGCCGAGCACGATGACGTCGGCGGCGAGCTGCTTGTCGAGGGTGTCGCCGAGCGCCGTGGACAGCGAGGTGAAGATCGTGCTGATCGCCGTCACGATCGCGATGCCGGTCATGACCGCGCCGGCCGTGATCGCCGTGCGGCGCGGGTTGCGCGAGGAGTTGCGCCGCCCGAGCTTGCCCGGCACCGACCAGGACAGGGCCGCGCCGAGCGCGGCGACCAGCGGCTTGGAGATGATCGGGGTCAGCAGCGCGACGCCGATGATGACGCCGAGGACCCCGCCGAAGACCAGCAGCAGCGTGGCGCTCCCGGCCCCGGCCAGGCCCCAGATGAGGGCCGCGACCGACAGCGCGGTGATGATCGCGCCGGAGATCGTGAGCTTCGTCAGCGGCCGGTCGGGCGTGGCCGACTCCCGCATCGCCGCGATCGGGGCGACCCGCGCCGCCTTCAGCGCCGGCATCAGGGCCGCGACGACCGTGACGCCGATGCCGATCACGAACGACGCGATGATCGCCGAGGGCGGGAAGCCGAGGCTCGCGACCTGGGCCCCGTCGGCCAGGCTGACGAACCCGCGGGCCCCCAGCGCGCCGAGCCCGAGCCCGACCAGGAACCCGAACGCCGAGCCGACCACGCCGATCAGGACGGCTTCGAGCAGGACCGACCGCAGGATCTGGCCCCGGGCCGCCCCCATGGCCCGCAGCAGGGCCAGCTCCTGCGTGCGCTGGGCGACGATGATCGAGAACGTGTTGAGGATCAGGAACACGCCCACGAGCAGCGCCACGGCGCCGAAGCCGAGCAGGAAGTAGTTGACGTACTTGAGGATGTCCTTGATGCCCTGGCTGGACTCCTCGGAGAGCTCCTTGCCGGTCTTGACCTCGAACTGGGCGCCCAGCCCGGCCTTGACGGTGTCGCGCAGCTGCTCGTCGGTGACCCCGGAAGCGGCCTTCACATCAATGGAGTTGTACTCCCCGGGCGCGCTCAGCATCGCCGACTGCGCCTTGGCCGTGGTGAAGA
Source organism: Dactylosporangium sp. NPDC051541 (assembly GCF_044454505.1). Taxonomy (NCBI): domain Bacteria; kingdom Bacillati; phylum Actinomycetota; class Actinomycetes; order Micromonosporales; family Micromonosporaceae; genus Dactylosporangium; species Dactylosporangium sp. NPDC051541. The sequence continues at coordinate 118,733 of NZ_JBITDU010000019.1, read as the reverse complement.
AGACCGCGCTCTCCCCGGCCATCGAGTCCCGCCCGCCGGCGTACTGCATCAGCCCCACGACCGTGTAGGAGGCGCGCTCCTGGTCCCGGGTGATGACGTCGAGCGTCTCGCCGATCTTGACGTTGGCCGTCGTGGCCAGGCCGTTGTTGATGACGATCTCGTTGTCGGCCTGCGGGCCCCGGCCCTGGAACAGGTGGACGAGCTGGTCTTCGCCGTTCCAGTTGCCGCCGAACTGCTGGCCGGTCTGGTTGAGGACGACCTTGCCGTTCTTGCCGATCGGCGTCGCGCCGTTGAGGAACACCCCGCCGGTGGCCTCGGCCACCCCGGGCAGGGCCTTGACCTTCTCGACCGCCGAGGCCGGGAACGGGGTGCTGCCGTCGTTGCCGCCGCCCTGCTGCTCGACGGCGGGCTTGGCCATCACCTGCACGTCGGTGTAGGTGTAGATGTTGGCGAACAGGTTGTCGAAGGTGCGCCCGAGCGTGTCGGTGAGCACGAGCGAGCCGGACACGAACATGACCGACAGGACGACCGCGAGGGTCGACAGCGTCAGCCGCAGCTTGCGCGCCAGCAGGCTCTTCAGAGTGGCCTTGAACATGGCGGTCAGGCCACCTCGTCCGCGAGCCGGACGTTGGCCGCGGTGTCGAGGCCCTTGAGCTTGTCCAGCACCGCCTCGGCCGTCGGCTCCCGCAGTTCGTCGACGATCCGGCCGTCGGCGAGGAAGATGACCCGGTCGGCGTAGGAGGCCGCGTTCGGGTCGTGGGTCACCATGACGATCGTCTGGCCGAACTCCCGCACCGAGTTGCGCAGGAACGACAGCACCTCGGCCCCGGAGCGCGAGTCGAGGTTGCCCGTCGGCTCGTCGGCGAAGATGACCTCGGGCCGCGACACCAGGGCCCGGGCGCAGGCGACGCGCTGCTGCTGGCCGCCGGAGAGCTGGCTGGGCCGGTGCCCGAGCCGGTCGCCGAGCCCGACCGTCTTGATGACGGTGTCGAACCACGCCGAGTCCGGCTTGCGCCCCGCGATCGACAGCGGCAGCAGGATGTTCTCCTCGGCCGTCAGGGTCGGCAGCAGGTTGAACTGCTGGAAGATGAACCCGACCTTGGTCCGGCGCAGGTCGGTCAGGGCCTTGTCCGACATCCCGGTGAGCCGGGTGTCACCGACGAAGATGTCCCCGCGGGTGACGGAGTCCAGGCCCGCGAGCGTGTGCATCAGCGTCGACTTGCCGGACCCGGACGGCCCCATGATCGCGGTGAAGTGCCCCCGCTCGAGCTCGACGCTCACCCCGTGCAACGCGATGACCTGAGCCTCGCCGCTGCCGTACACCTTCCACACGTCGGCCGCACGGGCGGCGATGCCGCCTCCAGCCGTGACGTTCGTGGTCACGCTCGTCCCCCATCGTGGTGTGGTCCTTGTTTCGTCCACCTCACGCTAGAGCCGCGCCACACCCGCAGAGTCGTCCCCGAGAACGACCTCAGGACCCGGGTCGGACCAGTCCCGTCTCGTACGCGAGGACGACGGCCTGCACGCGATCGCGGAGACCGAGCTTCGTCAGCACGTGCCCGACGTGGGTCTTGACCGTCGTCTCGCTCACGGACAGTGCCCGGGCGATCTCCGCATTGGACAATCCCCGCGCCAGTTGTACCAGCACTTCCCGCTCGCGATCGGTGAGGACACGCAGGTCACGCGGCGGTTCCGCGGACGGGTCCGGCAGCGCGTCGGCGAACTTGTCCAGCAGCCGCTTGAGGATCCGCGGCGCGACCACGGCCTCGCCGGCGGCCACGGTCCGGATGGCGATGACCAGGTCGTCGGCGGGCACGTCTTTGGCGAGGAACCCGCTGGCCCCGGCCCGCAGCGCCCCGACGACGTACTCGTCCAGGTCGAACGTGGTCAGGATGAGCACCCGGACGGGCAGCTTGGCGTCGACGATGGCCCGGGTCGCGGCGACCCCGTCCATCCGCGGCATCCGGATGTCCATGAGCACCACGTCGGGCAGCAGGCGCCGGGCCAGCTCGACCGCCTCGACCCCGTCACCGGCCTCGGCCACGATGTCCAGGTCGGGCTCGCCCCCGAGGACCATCCGGAACCCGGTCCGCAGCAGGGGCTGGTCGTCGGCGAGCAGCAGCCGGATCGGTCGCGCCTGGGTCAATTCGCCAACTGCCTCTCTGCGGGCAACTCGATCGGAATACGTGCATGGACACGATATCCGCCCCCGGGCCGCGGCCCGGTGCGCAGGGTCCCGCCGTACAACATCACACGCTCCCGCATGCCGAGCAATCCGTGCCCGACCGCGGCGGTCCCGAGCTGCGGCCCCCGCCCGGTATCACAAATCTCAACCGTGACATCGGACGGCGTGAACGTGAGCCGCACTTCGACGGTAGCCGCCCCCGCGTGCTTGAGCGCATTCGTGAGCGCTTCCTGAACAATGCGATACAACGTGAGCGAAACTCCCGGGTCGACAATCCCCGGCTCCCCGTCGACGTGCAACGAGGCCGGCAGCCCGGCCTCCCGAATCTGCTCGACGAGTCCTTCGATCCCACCGAGCCCCGGCTGTGGCGCGAGTTCCCCGGCGGGCTCGGTCGCCGTCCGCAACACACTGAGCAGCCGCCGCATCTCCCGGAGCGCCGTCCGCCCGGTCTCCTCGATGGTGGCGAGGGCCTCGTCCGCGGCCGCCGGGTCCCGCCCGAGCATCCGCCGCGACCCGGTGGCCAGGACCCCCATGACACTGACGTGGTGGGCGACAACGTCATGCAGCTCCCGGGCGATCCGCCGCCGCTCCTCGGCGACAGCCTTCTCGGTGAGCGCCATCTGCGTGTTCTCAGCCGTCCGGGCCCGATCCTCAAGCGCCGCGATATAGGCCCGCCGCGTGGCCACGGTCCGCCCCACGGTGAAACAGACAAGCGCACTCATGAGATTGAACAACACAAAGATTTTGTTGTCCGGGTAGAACGCAGTCCCCCCGGTCCGCCCGAACAACACGGCGAACACAACCCCGGGCGCCCACATGATGAACGCCGCAAGCACAGCCGGCCGAATGGGAAGATAAGCGGCCGCGGTGTAGGTGACAACGATGACGGCGATCCCACCGTTGACCAGATTCCAGCCAACAAAGAACGGAATCAGAATATGGAAGGAGGTCCAGACAACAGCCACCCAGAGCGCCCGCCGCCGGATCGCGACGGCCCCGAGCCCAAGCGCGTCATAGACGAACTGCGCCCCAAGGTCGGACACCCCGAACGCCCGCTGAGCGATGGTCTCGAAGAAGGCCCCAACCGCAAGCCACCCCAACGCCAGCACAACATCCTGGCCAAACGGGTCCCCCCGCCGCCCGAAGAACCGCCGAACCGCACCCACACCACGACGGTATAGCCCCCAACGCCCCCCAAGTTCATCGCCGCGCGCGACACCCCCTCATCCTCAAGGAGGACCAAGATCCCGCCAAGGATGACCCCAACTCCTCCCCAAACCCCCCGCCACCCGACGCCCAAGCCACGCCGACCCACCACCCGGCACTGAGACCCACGTCACCAATCGAGTCCCTCCACCGCAAAACCACGAGCCAACATCTCCAGGAGCCCACCGAAGCGTGTTCTCTCCACCGCGCACCCATAGCCAACACATCTCCTGGAGGCCACCGAAGGCTGTTCTCTCCACCGCGCACCCATAGCCAACATCTCCTGGAGGCCACCGAAGGCTGTTCTCTCCACCGCGCACCCATAGCCAACATCTCCTGGAGCCCACCAAGGCGCTCTCCACCGCGCACCCATAAACAGGGTCTCCCGGCGAGAAGGATGGCCGAAGGCCAAAGGAAAAGGACACACTCCCCGGCCCCGCCCTCCCCCCCACCCCCCAACGAAGATCGTGAGCTCAGTCCCGCTCAACCTCCACAGCGTCACCCGCCGACCGCGAGACCGGAAACGCCGGCGGCGTCCCCCCATACGCGGGACACAACGCCTGATGCGAACACCAGGCACACAACCGCGACGGCTTGGCCCGAAAGTCCCGCGAAGCCGTCGCCGCCTCGATCGCCTCCCACAGCGCCAGCAACGTCCGCTCAAACCGCACCAAATCATCCGCATCCGGCGCGAAATCACAGACCTCCTGATCCCGCAGGTACATCAACCGGAGCACCCGCGGCACCACCCCCCGGGTCCGCCACAGCACCAGCGCGTAGAACTTGAGCTGGAACATGGCCCGGGCCTCGAACGCCTCCCGCGGCGCCCCGCCCGTCTTGTAGTCCACGACGCGGATGTCCCCGGCCGGCGACACGTCCAGCCGGTCGATGATCCCGCGGATCACGAGCCGCTCGTCGACGGTCGCCTCGACGTAGGCCTCCCGGTCCGCGGGCTCCAGGCGGTTCGGGTCTTCGAGCGTGAAGTACCCCCGGAGCAGCTCTTGCGCCTCGACCAGAAACTGATCGAGGGTCAGGGCCGTCCCCGTGAAGATCGACGCGAGCTCGGGCTCCTCCTCGACCAGCCGGGCCCACTGCGCCCCGGTCAGCGACGCCGCCTGCTCGACGGTGCGGGCACCGGCGGGGGAGTCGAAGAGGACCTCGAGGACCGCGTGGACCAGGGTGCCGCGGGCCTGGTCGGGGGTCGGGCGCTCGGGCAGGCGGTCGATGCTGCGGAAACGGTAAAGCAGCGGGCAGGTCTTGAAGTCGGCGGCGCGCGACGGCGACAGGGTGGGCAGCGCGGCCCGGAGGGGGGCCAGGTCGTCAGAGGTAACGGGCACCGTCATGCCCCAGAGGTTAAACGGGGGGTACGACAAAAACTGGATTCGCCCTGCTTTACCCGTAGCATCGGGGGCAATGGACGAACACCGCACGGCATCCGCGCCGGCGTCGCCGGCGGCCCGGCCGGAGCCCTCGGAGCGCGGCTCGGGCATCAGGCTGGGCCGGATCGCCGGCGTACCGATCTACCTGGCCCCCTCGTGGCTGCTGCTCGCGGCGCTGATCACGATCACGTATGGGCAGTACCTCTCCAGCCGCTCCGAAGCTCTGACCCTCACCACCGGGCTCGCCGTCGGGTTCGGGTTCGTCGTGTGCCTGTTGATCTCGGTACTGCTCCACGAGCTCGGACACGCGGTCACGAGCCGGCACAGCGGGATCGGTGTGCGCGGGATCACCCTGGAGATGCTCGGCGGCTACACCGAGATGGACAAGGAGGCGCCGCGGCCCGGGGTCGAGCTCTACGTCTCCCTCGCCGGCCCGGCCGTCTCCCTGGTCATCGGGCTGCTCGCGGCCGGGGCCGCCGCGATCCTGCCGCGGGGCGGGCTCGCCGAGACGTTCGCGTTCCAGCTGGCGCTGTCCAATATCGTCGTCGCCGTCTTCAACGCCCTGCCGGGGCTGCCCCTGGACGGCGGGCGGGCGCTGCAGGCCCTGGTCTGGAAGATGACCGGCGACGCCAACACGGGCCGGATCGTGGCCGGGTGGGTCGGGCGGCTGCTGGCCCTGGCCACCGCCGGGGTGGCGATCCTGCTGCTGTGGTCGCCGCTGGTCCACGGATACTTCGGCATCCTGTTCACTCTGCTGGTGGCCCTGACCATGTGGGTCGGGGCCGGGCAGGCCATCCGGCACGCGAAGGCCGTCGGGCAGCTGCCCCCGTTCAGCGCCCGCGAGCTGGCCCGGCCCGTCGTCGCCGTCACCGCGCACACGCCCCTGTCCGAGGCGGACCGGATCGCCTCCCTCGGCGGCGATGAGCGCCGGCCCGTGGTCGCGGTCGTCGACGGCGGCGGGAGCCTGGTCGGGTTCCTGCACGGCGCGTCGGCGCGGGCCGTGCCGGCCGAGCGGCGGCCCTGGGTACCGGTCGGCGACGTCACCCGGCGCATCGACAAGGATCACGTGCTTACCGGCGACCTGCGGGGCGCCGAGCTGCTGCAGGCCATCCGGGACGACCCGGGCGGCGACTACCTGGTGGTCACCGGGGAGGATGTGCACGGCGTCCTGCGCGGCGCCGAGCTCGTCTCCCTCGTGGCCCCGTCCCGGCGGCCGCGGACCCAGACCGCCCGGAGGAACAGCACGTGACCGTGGAAGCCCCTACTCTGCCCCAGTCCGCCGTCCGGAGGGGACCGTTCACCCAGGGCGACCGGGTGCAGCTCACCGACCCCAAGGGCCGGATGCACACCATCGTGCTGGAGCCGGGCAAGGAGTTCCACACCCACCGCGGGCGGCTCCAGCACGACGAGCTGATCGGCGCCCCCGACGGCAGCGTGGTCAGCATCGGCGGCACCGGCTACCTGGCACTGCGCCCGCTGCTGTCGGACTACGTGCTGTCGATGCCCCGCGGCGCGCAGGTGATCTACCCGAAGGACGCCGCCCAGATCGTGGCGATGGGCGACATCTTCCCCGGCGCCCACGTCCTCGAGGCCGGGGCCGGCTCCGGCGCGCTGACCTGCTCACTCCTGCGGGCGGTGGGGCCCGAGGGGTCGGTGACGTCCTACGAGATGCGGGAGGACTTCGCGGCCATCGCCCGGCGCAACGTCGAGGCCTTCCTCGGACCGCAGCCCGGGTGGACCTTGCGGGTCGGTGACGTGGCCGGCTGCGAAGATGCCGGGTTTGATCGGATAATCCTAGACATGCTCACCCCCTGGGAGATCCTGCCGCTCGTGTCGCGGGCCCTGATCCCCGGCGGGGTGTTCATCGGCTACGTGGCGACAACACCCCAATTGTCGGAGTTGGTGGAGGCGCTGCGCGAGGACGGTGGCTACACCGAGCCCCGCGCGTGGGAGAGTCTGGTGCGGGACTGGCACGCGGAGGGCCTGGCCGTGCGGCCCGACCACCGCATGATCGCGCACACGGCGTTCCTGGTCAGCGCGCGGAAGCTGGCCCCGGGCGTCACCGCGCCGCCGCGCCGGCGCAAGCCGAGCAAGGGGGCCGAGGCGTACGCGGCCCGGCGGCTGGCGGCCGCCGCGGCCGCTAGGGCAGACGAGGAGGCCGAAGGGCATGAGCCGACCGAGCTTCAGTGACCTACCCGCGGTCTTTCCCGACTGGTCGCCGTATCCGGACCTCGAGTCGGCGGCCCGGGCATACCTGCGCGATCCGGACATCGCGCTCGACGCCATGGCCGGCGTCCTGCGCGGACAGAGCGTGCTCGGCTTCACCCTCGAACGGTTCGTCAACGACGTCAACGGGGTGTGGCAGGAGGTCGTCGTCTGCGACGGCAACCGGCTCATCCTGTGGCACGGCGAGGACATCCCGCCGGAGGAGGCCCCGCCGGGCTCGATGACGTCGTCGCTGCGGGTCGTGGCCCTGTCGGCGGTCACCGAGGTCGGCTGCCGGCGCCGGATCAGCCGAAACCCCAACGGCACCCACCGGGTCGACAGCGTGGACGTGTATCTGCTGCTCACGTCGCTGGACGAGGCGAATGTGGCGGCCGAGGAGGCCGGTTCGGTCATCCGGCACGACGCGCTGCGCTTCGGCAAGACCCTCGACGACGGCGGCGCGGGCCAGATCGCCCGCCTGGAGGAGTTCGCCCGCCTGGTGAGTTCCCTGGTCGGGAAGCCGATGCTATAGCCGGTCGGCTGAGTGAATCCGCCTGAATAGGCACAATGCGAAATTCATGACTCGGGTCCGCGGTGCTTGCGACCGTCGCTCCCGCCAGACAACGGTCGGCCCCGGGGGGCCTCCCTGCCAGGTCCGTATCGAATGCGGTCCGAACAGAGCCGCGCAGAGCGCGGCCGAAGACCGTACCGCGCTGAGCGCGGTACCAAATCCGGCTCTCAGTCTTCCGCGTTCGGCCCGGCGACGGGAGCGTCGTCGGACTTGCGGTGCACGTGGATGCAGTCGCCGGGGCACTCCTTCGCCGCGTCGATCACCTCGAGCCGCAGGTGGGAGGGCACGCCGACGCGAGAACCGGGCGCCAGTCGCAGCTCGCCGTCCGGCCCCTTGACGTACGCCAGGCCGTCGACGTCGAACTCGAAGACCTCCGGCGCGTACTGCACGCACAGCCCGTCGCCGGTGCACAGGTCCTGGTCGACCCACACGTCCAGGCTGTCCTGAGAAGTCTCCACACTCACGTATCCGACGCTACCCGACCCACCCGAAACCACGCACGGGGCCGTGACACACGCCGCACCGGGGGCCCGAAGGGTAACGGAAAGGGCCGTTCCAGCGGCTCGGATTTGTAAACACCCTGTGGCGCACGTGTTCGAGGGGGCCCGAACCGCCAAACAGCAGTTAGTGTTAGACCACAACGTTCAAAGCCCCCGGGGAGGTGGGACGTGGCACGCAGCGACGACGCGGAGACGCGCGCCGCACGATGGGAGAAGGACGCCCACGATCTCTCCACGCAGGTCGCGTTTCTTCAAGAGGAACTCGCCCTGGTGCGGCGCAAGCTGACGGAGACTCCGCGACACGTGCGACAGCTCGAGGAGCGGCTCGCGGCAGCACAGGCGCAGATTGCCCGGCTGACCGAAAACAACGAGCGGCTCGTGGCCACCCTCAAGGAGGCCCGAGCCCAGATCGTGACGCTGAAGGAGGAGGTCGACCGCCTGGCACAGCCGCCGAGCGGCTACGGCGTCTTCCTCGCCCGCCATGACGACGGCACTGTCGACGTCTTCACCGGCGGGCGCAAGCTGCGCGTGGCAGTATCCCCGGCCATCGAGACCGAGGATCTGCAGCGAGGCCAGGAGGTCCTGCTCAACGACGCCCTGAACATCGTCGACGCGCTCGGGTTCGAGCGGGCCGGCGAGGTCGTCATGTTGAAGGAGGTCCTCGAAGGTGGTGACCGCGCCCTCGTCGTCTCGCACGCGGACGAGGAGCGGATCGTCTACCTGGCGCAGTCGCTCGCCGACCAGCCGATCCGGGCCGGCGACTCGCTCATGATCGAGCCGCGCTCGGCCTACGCGTATGAGCGCATCCCGAAGAGTGAGGTCGAGGAGCTGGTCCTGGAGGAGGTGCCCGACGTCGACTACCACGACATCGGTGGCCTCTCGTCGCAGATCGAGCAGATCCGCGACGCCGTGGAGCTGCCGTTCCTGCACGCCGAGCTGTTCCGTGAGCACAAGCTGCGCCCGCCGAAGGGCGTGCTGCTCTACGGGCCGCCCGGCTGCGGCAAGACCCTCATCGCGAAGGCGGTGGCCAACTCGCTGGCGAAGAAGATCGCCGAGCGGCGCGGCGAGGAGCGGCAGACCAGCTACTTCCTCAACATCAAGGGTCCTGAGCTGCTCAACAAGTATGTCGGCGAGACCGAGCGGCACATCCGGCTGATCTTCCAGCGGGCGCGCGAGAAGGCCGGCGAGGGCACACCCGTCATCGTGTTCTTCGACGAGATGGACTCCGTGTTCCGCACCCGCGGCTCCGGTGTCTCCTCCGACGTGGAGAACACGATCGTCCCCCAGCTCCTCAGCGAGATCGACGGCGTCGAGGGCCTGGAGAACGTCATCGTCATCGGCGCATCCAACCGGGAAGACATGATCGACCCGGCCATCCTGCGCCCCGGCCGGCTCGACGTGAAGATCAAGATCGAGCGACCGGACGCCGAGGCGGCCAAGGACATCTTCTCGAAGTACATCCTCACCGACGTCCCCCTGCACAAGGACGACGTCACCGAGCACGGCGACTCGAAGGACGCGACCGTCGCGGCCATGATCGACGCGGTCGTCCTGCGGATGTATTCCGAGACCGAGGAGAACCGCTTCCTCGAGGTGACCTACGCCAACGGCGACAAGGAGGTCCTGTACTTCAAGGACTTCAACTCCGGCGCGATGATCCAGAACATCGTCGACCGGGCCAAGAAGATGGCGATCAAGGACTTCCTCGCCAGCGGCCAGAAGGGCGTGCGCCTCCAGCACCTCCTGGACTCGTGTGTCGACGAGTTCCGGGAGAACGAGGACCTGCCCAACACCACCAACCCCGACGACTGGGCCCGCATCTCCGGCAAGAAGGGCGAGCGGATCGTCTACATCCGCACGCTCGTCTCCGGTGGCAAGGGCGCCGAGGCCGGCCGTTCCATCGAGACGGCCACCAACACCGGCCAATACCTGTAAATCATGGTTCAGCGATGAGCGGGCGGTGACCGATGGGTCACCGCCCGCTTAAGCTTGCAGGCAAACTGGCCCACGTGAGTGGGCCGGGTCGCCGACGATACGACTAGGGTTGTCTCATGAGTGTGCGGCGCGTGATGGGCACCGAGGTCGAGTACGGCGTGTCCGTGCCCGGCCAGCCGGGTGCCAACCCCATGGTCACGTCCTCCCAGGTGGTCAATGCCTACGGGGCACGGCCCGAGCTGTCCAAGAACGGCCGGGCCCGCTGGGACTACGAGGAGGAGTCGCCGCTGCGCGACGCCCGCGGATTCACCTATTCGGGTGCCCTCTACGACCCCGCCGAGGCACTGGCCGACGAGGACCTCGGCCTGGCCAACGTGATACTGACCAACGGGGCCCGGCTCTACGTCGACCACGCCCACCCCGAATACTCCACGCCCGAGGTGACCAACCCCCGGGACATCGTGCTGTGGGAAAAGGCCGGCGAGCGGGTCATGGCCGAGGCCGCCCGGCGGGCCGCCTCCATCCCGGGCACGCTGCCGATCCACCTCTACAAGAACAACACCGACAACAAGGGCGCCAGCTACGGCACGCATGAGAACTACCTCATGCGCCGCCAGACGCCGTTCGCCGACATCGTCATGCACCTCACCCCGTTCTTCGTCACCCGCCAGATCGTCTGCGGCGCGGGCCGGGTCGGCATCGGCCAGGACGGCTCCGGCCCCGGCTTCCAGATCTCCCAGCGGGCCGACTTCTTCGAGGTCGAGGTCGGGCTGGAGACGACGCTCAAGCGGCCGATCATCAACACCCGCGACGAGCCCCACGCCGACGCCGACAAGTACCGCCGCCTCCACGTGATCATCGGCGACGCCAACCTGTCGGAGATCTCGACGTACCTCAAGGTCGGCACCACCTCCCTCATCCTCGCCATGATCGAGGAGAAGGCGCTCCCGTCCGACCTGGGCATCGCCGACCCCGTCACCGAGCTCAAGAACGTCAGCCACGACCCGTCGCTCAAGCACCTCATCCGCATGCGCGACGGCCGCCGCCTCACCGCCCTCGACATCCAGTGGGCGTTCTACGAGCGGGCCCGCGCCTTCGTCGAAGGCCGCGAGGGCGACGACGCCGACGAGATCACCCTCGACGTCCTCGACCGCTGGGAGGACGCGCTCGACAAGCTCGGCCGCGACCCGATGCTCTGCGCCGGCGAGCTCGACTGGGTGGCCAAGCTGCGGCTCCTCGAGGGCTACCGCGAGCGGGAGAACCTCGGCTGGTCCTCGCACAAGCTGCAGCTCGTCGACCTGCAATACTCCGACGTCCGCCCCGACAAGGGCCTCTACCAGCGGCTCGTCGCCCGCGGCTCGATGGCGACGCTGTTCACCGAGGAAGAGGTCCAGCGGGCGATCGTCGAACCGCCGGACGACACCCGGGCCTACTTCCGCGGCCGCTGCCTCGCCAAGTACCCGGCCGAGGTGGTGGCGGCGAGCTGGGACTCCGTCATCTTCGACGTGGGCCGCGAGTCCCTCGTGCGGGTCCCGATGATGGAGCCCGAGCGGGGGACCAAGAAACACGTCGGCGCCCTGTTCGACAAATGCCCGAGCGCGAAGGATCTGCTCGAAGCGATCACTTCCGGGTAAGTTCGATACAGCGGTCGGCGATCCCCGCGCAGGCGGGGATGATCCGTTCGATGCAGCGGTTCGTTTGGTGGTCCCCCCGAGGAGGATGAAGCATGGCTACGAGGGATACGGGCGGGCAGTCCCAGTCCGGGAAGTCCAAGCGCGACGAGGAAGAGGACGTCGCCGCGCCTGAGGTCAACCCGGAGACAGCCGAACGGGTCGAGCAGCTCGGTGAGGACGTCGACGACCTCCTCGACGAGATCGACTCCGTGCTCGAGGAGAACGCCGAAGAATTCGTCCGCGGATACGTGCAGAAGGGCGGCGAGTAGCCGCACCCCGCCGCCGCCCGTCCGGTCCCACCGGGCGGGCGGCGCGCGTTCGCCAGTTCGGACAGTTCGCGGGTTCGGACAGTTCGCGCGTTGGGCGGTTTGCCGGTTCGCCGGTCGGGGCGTTCGGACAGTTTGCGCGTTGGGCGGTTTGCCGGTTCGCCGGTCGACGCGTTCGGACAGTTTGCGCGTTGGGCGGTTCGCGGGTTCGCCGGTCTACGCGTTCGGGCAGTTCGCGGGTTGGCCGGTTCGCGGGTTCGGGTGGCTCCGACTGGCGGCCGAGCCGGTCGGGACGCGTTCGGACAGTTCGCGCGGCGCGTGTTCGCCCACAGCGTTGCGGCGCGCCGCGAGGGGGCCGTCCGGCGGCGTATTGTTGGGCACTACAGTCGATCACCAGCACGTCACCACAGCGACCAAGGAGGGGCTCCGTTGCCGTCGGGTCTTGACCACTCAGGGCGCCCGCCCGCCGCGTTCCACGCCGCCGGGAGCTCGTCCTTCACTGAGTTCCTGTCGAGCGTGGCGCCGGAGCTGCTCCCCGGGCGGCGGCCGCTGCCGCCGGGCATGGCGGCCGAAGGCGTCAGCGCCCACGCCACCACGATCGTCGCGATCGCCTGCGCCGACGGCGTCCTCATGGGCGGCGACCGCCGCGCGACCATGGGCAACCTCATCGCCCAGCGCGACATCGAGAAGGTCTTCGCCGCCGACGCCTACTCGCTCGTCGGCATGGCCGGCACCGCGGGCTTCGGCCTCGAGATGATCCGGCTGTTCCAGGTCGAGCTCGAGCACTACGAGAAGATCGAGAGCAGCATGCTCTCCCTCGAGGGCAAGGCCAACCGCCTCGCCAGCATGGTCCGCAACAACCTCGGCGCCGCCATGCAGGGCCTCGCCGTCGTCCCGCTCTTCGCCGGCTTCGACGTCGACGCCAAGAGCGTCGACAAGGCCGGCCGGATCTTCAGCTTCGACGTCGCCGGCGGCGTCTACGAGGAGCGCGGCTACGACTCGATCGGCTCCGGCTCCCTGTTCGCCAAGTCGTCCCTGAAGAAGCGCTACCGCCCCGGCATCACCACCGACGAGGCCGTGAAGCTGGCCATCGAGGCCCTCTACGACGCCGCCGACGACGACACCGCCACCGGCGGCCCCGACCTGCTGCGCAACATCTTCCCGGTCATCATGACCGCCACCGTCGAAGGCACCCGCCGCTACGGCGACGACGAAACCCGCGCCGTGGCCGAGCAGATCATCGCCGAGCGCTCCGAAAACCCGACGCCGTAGCCGACCCGCCCGCCCGAGACGCCCGCGCCGCGGCCACACCGCATCACGGGCAACCGGCCGCCCGCACGAAGCTCGACCGCACGCCCCGCACGCAGCACGGCCCGCACACAGCTCCACCGCTCGGCCCGCACGCAGCACGGCCCGCACGCAGCTCCACCGGACGGCACGCAGCATCACCGCCCGCGCAGCCACACCGCAACGCACCGCGCGGGCACACCGCACCGGCACGCAGCACCGCACCGCACGCGCACCACTTGACGCCGAAGGAGAGTCCGCCACCGTGGCCATGCAGTTCTACGCCTCGCCCGAGCAGATCATGCGGGACCGCTCGGAATACGCGCGCAAGGGCATCGCGCGTGGTCGCAGCGTCATGGTGCTCAGCTACGAGGGCGGCGTGCTGTTCGTGGCCGAGAACCTCTCCACGGCGCTGCACAAGGTCAGTGAGATCTACGACCGGATCGGGTTCGCGGCGGTCGGGCGTTACCCGGAGTTCGAGGCGCTGCGCTCCGCCGGGGTCCGCCTCGCCGACCTGCACGGCTACTCCTACGCCCGCGGCGACGTGAGCGGGCGGCAGATCGCCAACTTCTACGCCCGCAACCTCGGCGCGATCTTCACCCAGGAGCAGAAGCCCTACGAGGTCGAGATCTGCGTCGCCGAGGCGGGTGCGACGGCCGCGGACGACGAGCTCTACCGGATCACCTACGACGGGTCCGTCCAGGACGAGCAGGGCCTGGTCACCATGGGCGGCCAGTCCGACGCCATCTCCACCGCCGTCAAGAGCCGCCTCCGGCCCGACCAGACGCTCGCTGAAGCCCTGAAGCTGGCCGTCGAGGGTCTCGCCAGCGTCGGCGGCGAAAACGGCCAGCCGCGCACCCTGGCCGCCCACCAGCTCGAGGTCGCGGTCCTGGACCGCAACCGCCCGGGCCGCACCTTCCGCCGCCTGACCGGCCTGGCCCTGACCGCGATCCTGGAGGACACCTCCGCGGCCAAGGACGCCGACATCGAGGAGGGCCTCGAGGACAAGCCGCAGCCGCCGGCCTCCCCGAGCACCCCGGCCGACAACGCCTCCGGCGGCCCGACCCCGGCCGCCCAGGAGCCCGGCGACCCGAAGCCCAGCAGCGACGCCGACGCCGACAAGACCGACGAGGGCGACGCCAAGTAACGAAGACACGAAGTACCACCCGGCACCGACGTTTCGAGGGCACGACCAGCTTCGGCGGGTCGTGCCCTCACGCCGTCCAGGGTCCGCGAATGCCCGCGGGGGAGCGTCGCGCAGCTTGGACGGAGCGCCGCGCAGAGCTTGGGCGGTGTGCGCCGGCCAGGCTCGGACGGAGCGCCGCCCAGCGTTAGTTCGGACCGTGCGCCGCGCGGTGCTTGGACGTGCGCCGCGCGGTGCTCGGGCGGTGTGCGCCGGCCAGGCTCGGCGGAGCGCCGCCCAGCGTTAGTTCGGACCGAGCCTCGCGCGGTGCTCGGACGTGCGCCGCGCAGTGCTTGGACGTGCGCTGCGCGGTGCTGGACGGTGTGCTGCGCAGTGCTTGGACGTGCGTCGCGCGGTGCTTGGACGTGCGCTGCGCAGAGCTTGGACGTGCGCTGCGCAGAGCTTGGACGGTGTGCGGCGGGTCAGGCTCGGATGATGGCCAGCAGGAGCACCACGAAGGCGCGGCCGAGGTAGATGGTGGCCTTGACGGGGGAGTTGCTGGGGGTGCCGGCCATCCGGGGGCGCATGGCAACCGGGATCTGGGTGATTTTGAAGCCGTTGCGGGCCAGCCGCACGAGGACCTCGATCGTGTCGCCCAGGTACTCGGCCGGGTACCAGTGCGCGAAGAACTCGATCGTGCGCCGGTTCACGGCCCGGTGCCCTGAGGTCGTGTCGGTCAGTTTCGTGCGGGAGAGCCGTGACAGTACCGCCGAAAGCATTTTCATCGCCCACTGGCGTGGGCCCTTGACCGCGTAGCCGCCCTCGCCGGCGAACCGGGCCCCGATGACCATGTCGTGCTCGTCGAGGGCGTCGACGAGCTTCGGGATGTAGCGGGGGTCGTGCTGGCCGTCGGCGTCGACCTGGATCGCCACGTCGTAGCCGTGGTCGCGGGCGTAGCGGTAGCCGGTCCGCATGGCCCCGCCGACGCCCAGGTTGAACGGTAGCTTCGCCACGATCGCGCCCGCGTCGGCGGCCTTGATCGCGGTATCGTCGCTGGAGCCGTCGTCGACGACGATGATGTCGACGGACGGCAGCTCGCCGCGGACCTCGTGGACGACGTCGGCGATCGACCCGGACTCGTTCCAGGCCGGGATGATGATCAGGACCTTCTTACCGTTGATCATCAGGCGTCATTCCGGAGGCGTTGAGGGACTCGTGGGGGATCTCGTCCTGCGGGCGCGGCCGGCCCAGCTCACTGCGCAGCAGCGCCAGGTCCTCGGCCAGCGTCCGGGTCTCCTCCTCCAGGCGGCTGACCTCCCAGCTCAGGTGCACCGTGACCAGCAGCAGGAAGACGATGCCGAGGAACAGCACCAGGCTGACACCGCTGGCGATGCCGAGCAGCCGGGCCGTCTTGTCGGTGATGAACGGGAAGAAGGCCAGGGGCAGCATGACGATGCTGACGAGCAGCCACAGGATGGCGTACTTCTCCTGCAGCTGCCGCCGCCGCAGCAGCTCGACCATGAAGGCGAGCACCGCGAGAGCGGTCAGGCCGGTGACGATCGTGAGCTTCACCGGGGAACTCCGGACACCATGTCGTGCAGCATGGCACGCCACGGCCGCATCGGCGCCAGCCCGGCCGCCGCCCAGCGGTCGTGGCCGAGGACGCTGTAGGCGGGCCGCTTCGCCGGGCGCACGTAGGCGGCGCTGGTCGTCGGGCGGACCCGGGCCGGGTCGTGGCCGGCCTCGGCGAAGATCGCCTGGGTCAGCCCGAACCAAGTGACCTGGCCCGACGCGGTGCCGTGGTAGATCCCGGCCGGTGCGTCCGCCGCCACCAGGGCGACCAGTCGTCCGGCCAGGTCGCGCGACCACGTCGGCTGACCCAGCTGGTCGTCGACGACCTCGACGAACTCGCGCTCGGCGGCCAGCCTGAGCATCGTCTTGACGAAGTTCTTGCCGGTCTCGCCGTAGAGCCAGGCGGTGCGCACGACGTAACCCGAATCCGGCAGTTCGCGCAGCACCGCCCGCTCGCCGGCCAGCTTGCCGCGGCCGTAGGCGTTGATGGGATCGGTCGGGGCGTCCTCGGCGTAGGGCTCGGTGGCATCGCCCGGGAAGACGTAGTCGGTGGAGACGTGGATCAACCGCGCGCCGGTAGCCGCGCACGCCTGGGCCAGGACCTCGACGCCGGTGCCGTTGACGGCGGTCGCGGCGGCCTCGTCGGCCTCGGCGCCGTCGACGTCGGTCCAGGCCGCGGCGTTGATGACCACGTCGTGGCCGTCGACGAGGGCACGGACCTTCGCGGTGTCCGTGATGTCCAGCTCCGCCCGGGTCGCGGCGGTCACGTCGTGATCGTGGGCTTTCAGGACCGCGAGCAGGTCATGGCCGAGCATGCCGCCCGCGCCCGTGACGAGGAAGCGAGTCATGAGTTGAGTGCCGCCCGGGCCTTGAGCGGCTCCCACCAGGCGCGGTTGTCCTGATACCAGGCGACCGTCTCGGCGATGCCCCGTTCGAACGTGATTTGGGGCGTGTATCCGAGCTCGTTGCTGATCTTGTCGATCGACAGGGAGTACCGCCGATCATGTCCCTTGCGGTCCTCGACGTAACGGACCGCGGACTCCCACTCGCGCCCGGTCGCGGCGAGCAGGGTCTCGGTCAGCTCCCGGTTGGTCAGCTCCCGGCCGCCGCCGATGTTGTACACCTCGCCGGGCCGGCCCTTCTCGAGCGCGAGCTGGATGCCGGCGCAGTGGTCGGACACGTGCAGCCAGTCGCGGACGTTGCCGCCGTCGCCGTAGAGGGGGACCGTCGCGCCGTCGATGAGGTTGGTGACGAAGAGCGGGATCACCTTCTCGGGGAACTGGTAGTGGCCGTAGTTGTTGGAGCAGCGGGTGACCACCACCTCCATCCCGTGGGTGCGGTGGTAGGCGAGGGCGAGCAGGTCCGAGCCGGCCTTGCTCGCCGAGTAGGGCGAGTTGGGCTGCAGCGGCCACTCCTCGGTCCAGGAGCCGTCGTCGATCGAGCCGTACACCTCGTCGGTCGACACGTGCAGGAACCGCCCCACCCCGGCCGCGCGGGCCGCGTCGAGCAGCACCTGCGTGCCCAGGACGTTGGTGGTCACGAACGGCCCGGCGCCGAGGATCGACCGGTCGACGTGCGACTCGGCCGCGAAGTGCACGACCGCGTCATGGCCGGGCATGAGCTCGCCGACGAGGGTGGCGTCGCAGATGTCGCCCTCCACGAACGTGAGCCCGCCGTCCTCGACCGGGGCGAGATTGGCCCGGTTACCCGAATAGGTGAGCTTGTCCAGCACGGTCACGGTCGCGCCGGCGAAGGCGGGATAGCCCCCGCTGAGCAGCGTGCGCACGTAATGCGAGCCGATGAAACCGGCACCGCCGGTGACGAGGATTCTCACAGGGACTGGAGTCTAGCGGGCCGTTAGACCCAGGCTACGGGCGTCCCGTACGGTGACCGAGTGCGTGGCATCATCCTCGCCGGCGGGACCGGCTCACGTCTGTGGCCCCTGACCAAGGCCGTGTCGAAGCAGCTCATGCCCGTCTTCGACAAGCCGATGATCTACTACCCGCTCACCACCCTCGTCATGGCGGGCATCAACGAGATCCTCGTCATCACCACGCCGGAGGACCAGGAGCAGTTCATCCGGCTGCTCGGGGACGGCTCCCAGTGGGGCCTGCGGCTGCAGTACGCGGCCCAGCCCCGGCCCGAGGGTCTCGCGCAGGCGTTCATCATCGGGGCCGACTTCATCGGCGACGACACCGTGGCCCTCGTGCTCGGTGACAACATCTTCCACGGCGGCGCGCTCGGGCAGCGGCTGTCGGACAACGGCGACCTGCGCGGCGGGCGGGTGTTCGCCTACCCGGTGGCCAACCCGCAGGACTACGGCGTCGTCGAGTTCGCCCCCGACGGCCGCGTGCTGTCCATCGAGGAGAAGCCGGCCAAGCCCAAAAGCCGATACGCAGTGCCCGGTTTGTACTTCTACGACAACCGCGTGGTGCAGATAGCGCGCGAGCTCAAGCCCAGTGACCGGGGTGAACTGGAGATCACGGCGGTCAACGCGGCCTACCTCGACCTGGGCGAGCTGCACGTCGCCGTCCTGGACCGCGGCACCGCCTGGCTGGACACCGGCACGTTCAACACGATGGTCCAGGCGGCCGAGTTCGTGCGCGTCATCGAGGAGCGGCAGGGCTTCAAGATCGGCTGCGTGGAGGAGGTCTGCTGGCGGGCCGGGCTGATCGACGACGCCCGGCTGCGTGAGCTCGCCGAGCCCCTGCGCAAGAGCGGCTATGGGGAGTACCTGCTGAATCTGCTCGATTGGCAGAATTGACCTTTCGCGTTTGTGGCACGACGACCGACACGCTACGGAGATGAGTTCGTGAAGATCCGACAGCTCTCGATCGGCGGCGCCTGGGAGATCACCCCCGTCGTGCACGGGGACCCCCGGGGCTCGTTCACCGAGGTCTTTCGCACCGACCACCTGGCCGCGGAGATCGGGCACCCGCTGCGGGTGGCCCAGACCAACCTCTCGGTGTCCGCGCGCGGGGTGGTGCGCGGCGTGCACTTCGCCGACGTGCCGCCCGGCCAGGCCAAATACATCACCTGCATCCGGGGCGCCGTGCTGGACGTGGTCGTGGACCTGCGCGTCGGATCCCCGACATTCGGCGTGTGGGAGGGCGTGCAGCTCGACGACGACGAACGGCGCGCGGTGTACCTCTCCGAGGGCCTCGGCCACGGCGTGTGCGCGCTGACCGACGACGCCACCATCGCCTACATGGTGTCGGAGACCTACAACCCGACGGGCGAGCACACGCTGCACCCGTTCGACCCGGATCTCGACATCCGGTGGCCCGTCGACGAGCCCACCCTCTCGGCCCGGGACGCGGCCGCGCCGTCGCTCGCGCAGCTGCGTGCGGAAGGGCGGCTGCCGGACTACGTCATCTGTCAGAGGTATACGGAAAGTCTCCGCTCCCAATAGGTTCGAATCGGCGTTCAGGCGGCTAATGTCTGTACATGGACCGGCGAATTTTCGGCCTTGAGACCGAATACGGGGTCACGTGCACCTACCGGGGACAGCGCCGCCTGTCGCCGGACGAGGTCGCCCGTTATCTGTTCCGGCGCGTCGTGTCGTGGGGCCGTTCCAGCAACGTCTTCCTGCGCAACGGCGCGCGCCTCTACCTGGATGTCGGCTCCCACCCGGAGTACGCCACTCCCGAATGCGACTCCGTGCCGGACCTGGTCGCGCACGACCGGGCCGGCGAACGCATTCTCGAGGGCCTGCTGGTCGACGCCGAGCGCCGGCTGCACGACGAGGGGATCGCGGGCGAGATCTACCTCTTCAAGAACAACACCGACTCCGCCGGCAACTCCTACGGCTGCCACGAGAACTACCTCGTCAGCCGGCACGGCGAGTTCGGCCGCCTGGCCGACATCCTGATCCCGTTCCTGGTCACCCGCCAGCTCATCTGCGGCGCCGGCAAGGTGCTGCAGACCCCGCGGGGCGCCGTCTACTGCCTGTCCCAGCGGGCCGAGCACATCTGGGAGGGCGTGTCGTCCGCGACCACCCGCTCCCGCCCGATCATCAACACCCGCGACGAGCCCCACGCCGACGCCGAACGCTACCGCCGCCTGCACGTCATCGTCGGCGACTCCAACATGAACGAGGTCACGACGCTGCTCAAGGTCGGCACCGCCGACATCGTGCTGCGCATGATCGAGGCCGGCGTCGCCATGCGCGACCTCTCGCTGGAAAACCCGATCCGGGCCATCCGCGAGGTCTCCCACGACATCACCGGCCGCCGCCGGGTCCGCCTCGCCAGCGGCAAGGAGATCTCGGCCCTCGAAATCCAGCAGGAGTACTTCGACAAGGCCACCGAGTTCCTCGACCGCCGCGGCGCCGACGCGGCGACCAAGCGGGTCATGGATCTGTGGGGCCGGGTCCTCACCGCCGTCGAGGGCGGCAACCACAAGGACGTCGAGCGCGAGATCGACTGGGTCACCAAGCTCGGGCTGATCGAGCGCTACCAGGCCAAACACGACCTGCCGCTGTCCCACCCGCGCGTCGCCCAGATGGACCTCGCCTACCACGACCTGCGCCGCGGCCGCGGCCTCTACGGCCTCCTCGAAAAGCGCGGCTCCGTCGACCGGGTCGCCTCCGACCTCGAGATCTTCGAGGCCAAGGAGACCCCGCCGCAGACCACCCGGGCCCGCCTGCGCGGCGAGTTCATCCGCCACGCCCAGGAGCGCCGCCGCGACTTCACCGTCGACTGGGTGCACCTGAAGCTCAACGACCAGGCCCAGCGCACGGTCCTGTGCAAGGACCCGTTCCGCGCCTACGACGAGCGCGTGGACCGGTTGATCGCCAGCATGTGACGGATTCCCCTGCGCGCGTTTTCCTTGCTGGAAGGCGCGCGCCGGGGGAGCCTTCGCACCTCGCTCGTCAGCTGCGCGCGTCTCCGCATTGTGCGAGGCGCGCGTCTCTGTTTCGCGGAGGCGCCGAGGGTGTCCTTTGCGCCGGCTTGTCTCCGCATGTCGCAGAGTCTGCCGCGTCCGTCTCGGCTCCGCGGGAGGCGCCGAGGGGTCGTTCGCGTCGGCTGGCGGCGCGTGTGACGCGGTTGAGACCTCGGAGGGTTAGGCTGGCCGGGCTATGGACCAGTTGCCCGACCAGCCGCCGCCGATGCCCAAGAAGCTCGGTGCCGACTTCAACCCGGACCGCCCCGCCACCAACCGGTTCGGCCGCCGCCTCCAGCGCATCCGCGAGGAGGTCGAGCGCAACCGCACGGTCGGCCCGAAGTACCCGACCTGGCTGCTCGCCACCATCCTCCTCGCGGTCATCCTGTTCTTCGTCCTGATCGTGGCCTACGCGTGATCCGACGCCTGACCCCGCTCCTCGCCGCGGCACTGTGCCTGACCGCGTGCACCGACGGCGGCGCCAACCACACCCCACTCCCCGTCGGCCCCACCGCGACCGCCGACGTGTCCCTGGCCCCGCTGCCGTCCCCGAGCCTCGGCCCGGTCGTCAACTCCGACGGCTGCCAGGGCCTCATCGCCGCCGGCCAGGTCCAGCAGGCGACGGGCCTGCCGGTCCAGCCGAGCCAGGGCGACGGCGCCGCCGCCGTAGCGCAGTACGGCCAGGCCGTCCAGACCCTCGGCCTCAACGCCCGGGCCCGCATGTGCCCGTTCGGCAACCCCGCCGGCGACCAGGTGACCGTCGTCGCGCTGACCTTCACCGACGCGTCGCAGGCGGCGAAGCTCTGGACGACCATCGCCTCCCTCGAAGCCGTCGGCGGCGTGGGCGAGGCGGCGTTGTCGGACAAGTCGAAGACGCTGCTGACCCGGCGGGGCAAGGCGATTGTCGCCGTCTACATGGTCGTGACCGCCGCACCCGACGCCGACCATTTGTCACAGCTGCGCACAGTCGCGAACACCGCCCTTTCCAAGGCGTAGTCAGCACATTCTCCGGAAATCGAAATATCCGCCGCTCCGCGACGGATATTTCGTACATATGCCCCGTCGGGCGATAAGTCCGAAAAGTTTGCGACACGAAGTGTTCGGATTTTTCGTGGGGTTTGTGGTGGCGAAGCTGCCGGAGAGCCGGTCGGGGCGGAGCGGAGTTGCGCTGGCGCGGGACTGGAGTCGCGTGTCGAGGAGCGCGCTTTCGTTGCGCTTCGCCGGATGCGAAAGCTGAGTTTCGCTGGCGTGGAAGGTGGGACCGCGAGCCGAGGACCGTTGTTCGTCGCGCCTCGCCGGGTGCGGGATGGAGTCGCGCCGGCGCGAGGGATGGAGTCGGCGCCGAAGACCGCTTGAGCTGCACCTGGCGCGGGAGCTGGGCTGCGCGCTGGGGACCGGCTGGCGACACACCGACACACCGACAGACGACGCGGCCCTCCGAGCGAAGCTGCATGCCCTCCGAGCGAAGCTGCATGCCCTCCGAGTGGACCTGCGTGGTCGCTAGGACGCCGGAGAACTACGTGCAACCTTGCGGACTGTGTGCTCGGCGGGCGGGGGTTGCGTGATCCCTGGCCGGAGTCGACGGGGTTATGGGGGAGGGGTGGGGTCAGGTCAAGGTGGCGGCGTGGCGGCCGGCGGCGGCGGCGGACAGGAAGTAGGCGGTGTCCTCGTCGAAGGACCGGCCCATCGTGGACAGCTTCACCGGCAGGTCGGTCAGCGCGGCCGCGAGGTCCCGCGACGGTACTTCCACGAGCGTGTGCGGCGGGCACAGGGCGGACAGCGCCGCGCGGACCGGAGTGGCCAGGTCGGCGGCCAGGTCCGACGGCATCACCAGGTCGGCCGGGGCCAGGGCGACCCGGCCGAACGCGGTCACGCTGTGGTGGGACACGCCGCGGTGGCGGGGGCGGGGGTCGGCGTCGGAGATGCGGGGGGCGGCGATCGGGTGGCCGTCGAGGGCGGCGGCCGCGTTGACCGCCTCGCCCGCGGCGACGCCCGAGAAGCCCCAGCTGGTGCCGGTGCCGAGGTTGCCCGGGCCCTGCGTGACGATCGCCAGGTCGGCGTGCAGGCCGTGGCGGGCGGCCAGGAGACCGCTGTGGACGTTTGTCGACTCCAGGTCGCCGCCGAAGGACTGGCCCGTGGTCACGGTGCCGGCCAGGAGGGGGGTGAGGGCGTCCAAGGTTCGGGAGAACCAGGCGGGCAGGGCGCCGCCGTCGGTCATGACGTAGGCGATGCGCACGTCCGGGCGGGTGGCCCGGGCGCCGGCCACGACGGCCGGGAGGGCGGAGTGCAGGTCGGCCACGACCACCGGCATGCCGTCCAGGGACGCGGCGGCGGCCAGGGCGGGGCGCAGGGGTGAGGCCTCCTCGTCGGCGGCCAGGACGATCGCCTGCAGCGGGGTGTACCTGGCCTTGACGACGTGGCCGGGGACGTCCACATCGTCGGGAAGGTTGTCCGGTACCGCCACGACGAGCGCGTAGCCGCCCGTGCCGAGGCCGAGGGCGAGCGCGTTGAGGTTCAGGAGCACGCGGTCACCCACCCGGGGTCGTCCGACCAGCGATGGGTAGGCCAGTGCCCGTACCGACGAAGGATCTTCCGCTCGTCTCGAAGCGACCTCGACGTCCAGCTCCAGGCATCCGCGCCACTCGCGCCGGGCCTGCGTCACCGTTCCCCAGCGCCATCTGATCACGGCACACACCGTAACGCAGCGACACAGCGCGCTGGCTCGGTGACGGTGTGAACGCTCACCGCGTGGGTGGCGCAGAACAGGCGTTCGGGCTGGTACGTTCGCTTCCGTGTCGCGGACTCGAACCGAGCGCCTGGTCAATCTGGTGATCTGCCTGCTCGCTACGCGCCGCTTCCTCACCGCTGAGCAGATCGCCGCGATCGTGCCCGGCTACGAGCACGATCCCAACGACGAGCGCGACCACGAGGCCTTCCAGCGGAAGTTCGAGCGCGACAAGTCGGAGCTGCGCGAGCTCGGTGTACCCCTCGAAATGGGCACGGCCAGCATTTTCGACCAGGAGCAGGGCTACCGGATCGCGCGGCGGGAATATGCGCTGCCCGACATCCCGCTCGCGCCGGACGAGGCGGCCGCGGTCGGGATCGCGGTGCGGCTGTGGCAGCAGACCGGGCTGGCCGCGGCGGCGTCGTCGGGGCTGGCCAAGCTGCGCGCCGGCGGGATCGACGTCGACCCGCACGCCACGCTCGGCGTCGAGACGGTCGTGACCGTCGACCCGGCGTTCGAGCCGCTGACGGCGGCCGTGCGCGACCGGCAGGCGGTCTCGTTCTCCTACGAGGTCCCCGAGCGTGACGGGGCCGGGGTGCGGCGGCTGCAGCCGTGGGGTGTGGTGTGCTGGCGTGGCCGGTGGTATGTCGTCGGGCACGACCTGGACCGCAACGCCGAGCGCTGTTTCCGCCTCTCCCGGGTGGTCAGCGGCGTGCGCCGGATCGGGCGTCGCGACGCCTACGAGCCGCCGAAGACGGACCTGATCGCCAAGGTCGCGGGCTTCACCGGGCCGGTCGAGCGGACCGGGCGGGCCACCGTGCTGGTGAAGAGCGGCAAGGCGGCGGGGGTACGGCGCTGGGCCGAGGACTGTGAGCAGGGGCCCGACGGCGACCGGCTGACGCTGAGCTACTCCGACGCGGAGCAGTTCGCCGGCTGGCTCGTGGGCTACGGCGCCGACCTCGTCGTGCTCGATCCGCCGGAGGTCCGGGCCGAGGTCGTGAAGCGGCTGCGGGCCATCGCCGGCGCCTATGACCAGGCCGGCACCGCCGTGGGGGTGCCGGCGTGACGAACTCCGCGGACCGCCTCGCCCGGCTGCTCAACCTGGTGCCCTACCTGCAGGCCCGGCCCGGCATCACGATCGCCGAGGCGGCCGCCGACCAGGGCATCACCGGGCGCCAGCTGCGCGAGGACCTGGAACTGCTGTGGATGTGCGGGTTGCCGGGGTACGGTCCGGGCGACCTCATCGACATGGCGTTCGTCGGCGACAGCGTGACCCTCACCTACGACGCCGGGATCGGCCGGCCGCTGCGGCTCACGCCCGACGAGGCGCTCGCGCTCATCGTGGCGCTGCGGATGCTGGCCGAGACCCCGGGCGTGACGGCCGGCGACGGCGTCCACCGGGCCCTGGCCAAGATCGAGCACGCGGCCGGCGACCTGGCCGACGCGCCCGTCGCGGTGCGGCTGCCCGGGGCCTCGGACCGCCTCGAGGAGCTGCGCGGAGCCGTCGACCGGCGCCGCGCCCTGCGGATCACCTACTACACGGCGACCCGCGACGAGACCACCGACCGGGTCGTCGACCCCATGCGGGTGCTCGTCGTCGGGCGGTGGGCCTACCTGGAGGCGTGGTGCCGGCGGGCCGAGGCGGTGCGGCTGTTCCGGGTCGACCGCATCGACGCCTCCACGGAGCTCGACGAGCCCGCACAGGTACCCCCGAAGGCACGGCCCACCGACACCCGCACCGGCACCCTCTTCACGCCGACCCCCGACCTGCCGCTGATCACGCTGCGGGTCGGGCGGGGCGCGCGGTGGATCGTGGAGCAGTATCCGTGCGAGAGCGTCGACCGCAGCGCCGGCGAGCACTGGACGGTCGCCCTGCGCGCCTCCGACCTCGACTGGGCCCGGCGCCTGGTGATGAGCCTCGGCGCCGAGGTCACGGTGGTCGCGCCGGCCGCGCTCGCCGAAGCGGTGGTGGCCGAGGCGAACGCAGCGCTGGCCGCCTACGTGTGACGGCGCCGTGCCGCGCGTCGCGGGGCCACGTGCATTAAGGTCGATCACGTGTTGTGGTGGATCGCCGGTGGCATCGTGGTTCTTTCGCTCGTCGTCCTGATTTTTGTCGCGCTGAGCGTCATGAGCCACCTGCGCGCGTTCGACAACGCGGCCCGGGCCATGCAGGCGCGCCTCGTCGACGGGCAGCGGCGCGTGGAGCCCCGCCTGGCCGCCCTCCAGCAGACGGTCGAGCAGATGATGCCGCAGCTCGAGGCCATGGCCGCCCAGCAGCAGGAGCGGGCCGCGCTCAAGGCCGCCCAGGTCGAGAACAGTTAACAATCCTGTCGGATGAACCGGGCAAACCGCACCTTTGTCCGGACGGATGGTTGACGATCGGGCGGACCAGCGTCAACACTCGTCAGGACTTCAGCGGCCGGACCCGATACCGCAACCCCCGGCCACTGCCCACACCCTCAAGTGGTCAGTACGATGGGTGCGGCAGCTCGAATACAGTGAGGTGGCTTCACATGGGTGCAGTTAGGCCGTGGCACATCATCGTGCTGGTGGTGGTGCTGATCCTGCTGTTCGGCGCCAAGCGCCTGCCTGACGCGGCGCGTGCGCTGGGCCGCTCGATGCGGATCATCAAGGCCGAGACCAAGGGCCTGCAGGACGACGACGTCGACGCCAAGGCGGAGGCGCAGTCGGGCCGGGAGCCGCTGCGGGGCGAGATCGCCGACAACCAGGCGTCGCCGACCCCCCGCGTCGACCCGGTTGATCACGCACGCGAGCGCTGAGGCGCGCTCCGGTCGTGAGCATCATCGCCCGGCGGCGCAATAAGCAGCCGTCGAAATTCGAGCGTGCCGCAGATGGCTCCATGACCCTGTTGGAGCATCTGCGGGAGCTCCGCACGAGGCTCTTCCGGGCGTCGATCGCGATCGTCCTGGGCATGATCGTCGGATACCTGCTGTCCACGAAGGTGCTCGAGATCCTCCAGGACCCTTACTGCGACCTCGCCAAGAAGCTCGCCATCGAGCACAACAACGGGGTCCTCGAGCCGGGCTGGACCTGCGGGTTCGTCGCCCTCAAGGTGACCGACCCGCTGCTGCTGCGGCTGAAGATCTCGCTGTGGGTCGGCCTGATCGCATCGGCGCCGTTCTGGATGTACCAGCTGTGGGCCTTCGTCGCCCCCGGCCTGCACCGCAAGGAACGCCGCTGGGCCTACGTGTTCGCCGGCCTCGCCGCCCCGCTCTTCGCCGGCGGCGCGGTCCTCGCGTTCATCGTCGTCTCCAAGGGCCTCGAGTTCCTGGTCAGCTTCATCAACCCGCAGACGACGATCATGCTGGAGGCGATGTCGTACGTCGACTTCGTCACGGGCATGATGCTCGTCTTCGGCGTCGCCTTCGAGTTCCCGCTGGGCATCATGCTGGCCAACATCGCCGGCATCGCCACGGGCAAGCGCCTGCTCGGCTGGTGGCGCATCGCGGTCTTCATCTTCTTCGTCTTCGCCGCCGTGGCCACCCCGACCGCCGACCCGTTCGGCATGACGTTCCTGGCCCTGGCGATGTCGGTCCTGTACTTCGCCGCGGTGGTCTTCGCCCTGGTCAACGACAAACGCAAGGGCCGCAACCGCCCGTCCTACGCCGGCATCGGCGACGACGAGGCCTCCTCCCTGGACGACTACGACGTCGAGCCGGTCGAGGCCGCGAGCCCGATCGACGGCTACGACCCGGTCGACGCCCCGACCCCGGTGTCAGCCCCGACCCCGGTCGAGAAGCCCAGGCCGCTGGACAGCCGCTGGGACGACATCACGTAACAGCAGCTCACACTGCAAAACGGCGCCCCGGCTCCTCAGTCGGGGCGCCGTTGCTGTGTGATGCCGATATGTCGGGCGCATTGCGCCCCGCTTCGCTCGACATATCGGATTTATCGCCTGTCAGGGTATAAGTCCGAAATATCTGTTGCGGAGCGGCGGATATTTCGTTCCCAGGCCGTCGCGGGGACGGGGGCCGAAGCCTTACAGTCGGCGCCGTGAACATCGCGCTGCTCGCCAACCCCACGGCCGGTAAAGGGCGGCGGGCCTCGTTGCTGCCCGCCGTCCGGGAGCGGCTCGGCGCTGACGTCACCGTCCTGGCGGGCGAGAGCGCGGCCGCCTCGCGGGACCTGGCTCGGCAGGCCGTCGCCGACGGGTGCGACGCGCTCGTGGCCATGGGCGGGGACGGGACCGTGCATCTGGGGCTGCAGGCGGTCGCCGGGACTGGTACCGCGTTCGGGATCGTGCCGGCTGGGACCGGCAACGACTTCTCGGTGCGGCTGGGCCTGCCCGGTGAACCCCTCGCGGCGGCGGACGGGATCGCGACGGCGCTGGCGGAAGGGCGAACCCGAGCCATCGACCTGGCGCACATCGTGGGCGGGGACGGGACGGAAGCATGGTTCGGGGCGGTGCTGGCGGCCGGGTTCGACGCGTTCGTCAACGAGCGGGCCAATCGCATGACGTGGCCGAAGGGGGCGCAGCGGTACAACCGGGCCATCGTGGAGGAGCTGCTGGCGTTGAAGCCCAGGCAGTACACGATGAGCCTGGACGGCACCGCAAGCCGCTTCGAATCCGTCCTGGTCGCGGTCGGCAACACCGAGAGCTACGGCGGCGGGTTCCGGATCGCGGCCGGGGCCGACCCCACCGACGGGCTGCTCGACGTCGTCGTGGCCGAGCCGCTCGGGCGGCTGGCGCTCATGGGGCTGCGGCCCAAGGCGCTCAAGGGGACGCACATCCACGACCCGCGGGTCAGCACCCACCGGGCCCGGGTGATCGAGCTGGACGGGGCCGGGATCACCGCGTACGCCGACGGGGAGCGGATCTGCCCGCTCCCCGTGACGATTACGTGTGTGCCGGCAGCACTGCGACTGCTCGGATAGGTGACTCAGGCGGCGTTGCGGATGCGCACCTTCACGCCGTTGCCGGACGGCTCGGTCGACACGTCGGACTGCTCCACGCCGTCCGGGATCGAGAAGCTGCGGCTGAACGACGACGAGCTCGACGACGAGGACGAGAAGTGCGCGCCGCCCGCGTCGTGGCTCTCCGAGGTGCTGCCGCCGCCGGCGCCCTTGATGGTCAGGCGGCCCCCGCCGACCTGGACGTCGACGTCGGAGGCGTCGATGCCCTCGACGGTGATCACGAGGTCGTCGCCGTCGGTGGTGGTGTGCACCGAAGCCGAGTGGGAGTGGGCCTGGTGGGCGGCGCCGCTCAGGTCGTCCTGCATGCGGGCCAGAGCGCTCGACGGGTCCCAGCGGTTCAACGGCATGATGTACCTCCGAATAGCTTGCGTGATGGTTGCACTTTCGTCGCGCGGAACCGGCCGGACAAGCACAGAGCCGGTGTTGCGACAGTGTTTCCCGCCCAGCATGCAAACCATGCGCAAGTCACAGCAGCCGGAGGATTCCTCCCAGTCCGTGCACCTTGCCCGGTTCACTCTCCGGGAGGACAAGCACCGAGCAGCCGGCCGCGGCCGCGCCCGCGTCGGCCGGGGTGTCACCGACCATGAGGGCCCGCTCCGGGTCGACCCGCAGGGCCGCGCACGCCTTCCAGAAGATCGCCGGGTCGGGCTTGGTCCGGCCGACCTCGTAGGACAGCACGAACTCGGTCACCAGGTCGGCGAAGCCCAGCTCGGCGGCGAGTCCGCGCAGGTCGAACCCGATGTTGCTGACGACCGCCACCGGCACCCCGGCCGCCCGCAACGCCTCCAGGGTGGGCACGGTGTCGGCGTAGAGCTCCCAGCCGTCGGCGAGCAGCAGCCGGTCGTACAGCGCCGTCGCCAGGGCCTCGTCGACGGTCGCGGCCAGGCCCGTGTAGCAGGCCCGATGGGCGTCGGTCGACAGGTCGCGGTCGGCCCACACCTCGGCCAGGTGGGCCGGGACCCGCTGCGGCTTCGGCCCGCCGGCCCGTCCCGCCGTGGTGAGCCGGTCGGCGAGGGCCGTCGCGCGGGCCCGCTCGAGGGTCGTCCCGGTGCTCCGCGCGGCCAGGGTCACCCACCGGATCGGGTCCTCGACCTGCGCAAGTGTTCCGTGGAAGTCCAGCAGCACCGCCTCGATCGGCCGTCGGAACGTGAGTGACTCATCGCTTTCCGGCACGCCAGCACGATACCCATGAGCGGATCCGGGCCTTCTTCGCCTAGCCTTGGAAATGTGAGCGGGAACGAGGACATCGAAGCGAGCCCGGCCGACCGCTATCAGGCCGCTCGGGAGCGGGCGCAGAAGGCCGCGGCGCAGCCGGCGCTCACCGAGTTCGTCGACGAGCTGGAGTTCGAGCTCGACCCGTTCCAGATCGACGCGTGCGCGGCCCTGGAGCGGGGCACGGGTGTGCTGGTCTGCGCGCCGACCGGGGCCGGCAAGACGGTGGTCGGGGAGTTCGCGGTGCATCTGGCGCTGCGGCAGGGGCGCAAGTGCTTCTACACGACACCGATCAAGGCGCTGTCCAACCAGAAGTACAACGACCTGGTGCAGCGCTACGGCGCCGAGCGGGTCGGGCTGCTGACCGGCGACAACGCGATCAACGGCGACGCGCCCGTGGTGGTCATGACGACCGAGGTGCTGCGCAACATGCTCTACGCGGGCTCGGCGACCCTGCAGGGCCTGTCCTACGTCGTGATGGACGAGGTCCACTACCTCGCCGACCGGTTCCGCGGTGCGGTGTGGGAAGAGGTCATCATCCACCTGCCCGAGTCGGTGACGCTGGTGTCGCTCTCGGCGACCGTCTCCAACGCGGAGGAGTTCGCCGACTGGCTCGTGACCGTCCGCGGTGAGACGACCGTGGTCGTCAGCGAGCACCGGCCGGTGCCGCTCTGGCAGCACATGCTCATCGGCAAGCGGATGTTCGACCTGTTCCACGACGCCGAGGCCGCGCAGAAACACGATGTGCATCCGGAGCTGCTGCGGTACCACCGCGAAATGCTGCGCCGCGTGGAGATGGCCGGTGGCGACCTGCGCCGCGGCAAGCGGGGCCGGTGGACCGGGCCCTACCGGCAGGAGATCGTGGAGCGCCTGGACCGCGAAGGTCTGCTGCCGGCGATCCTGTTCATCTTCAGCCGCGCGGCGTGCGACGCCGCCGTCCAGCAGTGCCTCGGCGCCGGCCTGCGGCTCACCGGCCCCGACGAACGGGCCGAGATCCGCACCATCGTCGAGGAGCGGACCAAACACATTCCAAGCGAAGACCTGCAAGTTTTGGGGTACTGGGAGTGGCTCGACGGCCTCGAGCGGGGCCTCGCCGCCCATCACGCCGGCATGCTCCCCGCGTTCAAGGAGGTCGTCGAGGAGCTGTTCGTCCGCGGGCTGGTCAAGGCCGTCTTCGCTACCGAGACCCTGGCGCTGGGCATCAACATGCCGGCCCGGTGCGTCGTGCTGGAGCGCCTCGTCAAGTTCAACGGCGAGGCCCACGTCGACCTGACACCGGGCGAATACACCCAGCTGACGGGCCGGGCGGGCCGGCGCGGCATCGACGTCGAGGGCCATGCGGTGGTCGTGTGGGCGCCCGAACTGGACCCCAGGCACGTCGCGGGACTCGCGAGCACCCGGACGTACCCCCTGAAGAGCAGTTTCCGCCCTTCCTACAACATGGCCGTCAACCTGGTCGGCTCCGTCGGCTCCGCGGCCGCCCGCGAGCTGCTCGAGAGCTCGTTCGCCCAGTTCCAGGCCGACCGTTCGGTCGTCGGGCTGGCCCGCCAGGTGCAGCGCAACACCGAGACGATGGCCACCTACGCCGGTGAGATGGCCTGCCACCTCGGGGACTTCGAGCAGTACTTCTCCATCCGGGTCGCCATCGCCGAGCGGGAGAAGGCCATCGCCCGTCAGGGCGTCCAGCAGCGCCGTGCGGCCGCCCTGGAGTCCCTGGAGCGGCTGCGCGCCGGCGACGTCATCCGCGTCCCCGCCGGCCGCCGCTCCGGCCTGGCCATCGTCATCGACCCGGGCACCGGCGGCTTCGGCGAACCCCGCCCCCTCGTCCTCACCGAGGACCGCTGGGCCGGGCGCATCTCCGGCGCCGACTTCACCCAGCCGGTCGAGGCGATCGGCCGGGTCCGCGTCCCGCGCCAGTTCAACTACCGCTCCGCCCAGGACCGCCGCGACCTCGCCGCCCAGCTGCGCCGGGTCGAGTTCGACCCGCCCGAGCGCGGCCCCCGCGGCCGCTCCCGCAACGCCGCGGCCGCCGACGACCACGAGCTCGACACGCTGCGCGCCTCCCTCAAACGCCACCCCTGCCACCGCTGCCCCGACCGCGAGGAGCACGCCCGCTGGGCCGAGCGCCGCCACCGCCTCGACCGCGACACCGAAGGCCTGCGCGGCAAGGTCGCCAGCCGCACCGGCTCCCTCGCGCGCACCTTCGACCGGGTCTGCGGCCTGCTCACCGACCGCGGGTACCTCTCCGAGGCCGGCACCGTCACCGACGCCGGGCGGATGCTGGCCCGGATCTGGTCGGAGACGGACCTGCTCATCGCCGAGTGCCTGCGCCGCGGCGTGTGGGACAACCTCGGCCCGGCCGAGCTGGCCGCCGCCGCCAGCGCGCTGGTCTACGAAGCCCGCCGGGAAGCGGAAGACCGGGCGTCGGTACCGCGCGGCGAGGTCACCGACGCCATCGACGCGACCCTGCAGCTGTGGGCCGACCTCCGTGACGACGAGGACTCCCACGGCCTGCAACTGACCCGGGAACCGGACCTGGGCTTCGTGTGGCCGGTGTACCGCTGGGCCCGCGGCGAGTCCCTCACCAAGGTGCTCGGCAGCGTCCACGGCCTCGAGGGCGACATGCCGGCCGGCGACTTCGTCCGCTGGTCCCGCCAGGTCCTGGACCTGCTCGGCCAGCTCGCCGAGGCGACGGGCGCCCCGGACGGCGTGCGCCGCACGGCCCGCCAGGCGATGACCGCCATCACCCGCGGCGTCCTGGCCTACAGCGTCCTGGGCTGAGATTTTCTGATCCTGAGGGAGGCTTCGCCTCCACGCAGCCTCCCTCACGATCTACGCCGGCCGGCGTCCTCGCGATGGGCGCGACGGGCCGGGTCCGGTGGGGCGTCCCGGTGGGGGCGGCTGGCCGTTCGGGTGTCGGGTGCCGGACCGGTGCGCCATTTCACGGTCCGCCCCGTACGATTTTTCCGGTTTTTCGCAGGATGCGGATTAGGAAAAATCATTCGCGTCCGCAAGAATGCGATGGCCGGTTCGCCGTACCGTTCGCGGGCGGGCCCTGGACGGAGGACACCGTGGGTCAGCTGCACCATTTCACATACGGCGCCATCACACCGATTTTCGCCTTCGCGATGTCATTCCTGGGCTCGCTGCTGGGTCTGGTGAGCACCGCCAGGGCCCGCATCGCCACCGACAAGCGGCGCCGGGCCTGGCTGCTCGTCCTGGCCGCGTGGTCGATCGGCGGCACCGGCATCTGGGTCATGCACTTCATGGCGATGGTCGGCTTCAGCGTCCAGGACAGCCCGCTGCGCTTCGACGTGCCGATCACCGTCGCCAGCTTCTTCATCGCCGTCGTCACCGTCGGCATCGGCCTGTTCATCGTCGGCATGGGCGAGCGCCGGCTGTGGAAGGTCCTCGTCGGCGGCCCGATCACCGGCGTCTCGGTGGCGTTCATGCACTACACGGGCATGGCCGCGATGAACGTCGACGGCACGTTCGACTACAAGCCGAGCCTGTTCATCGCCTCCTACGCGATCGCCATCGTCGCCGCGACCGTGGCCCTGTGGTTCACCGTCGTCGTGCGCGGGATGCTGGCCACGACCGCCGCCGCCACCCTGATGGGCGTCGCCGTGTGCGCCATGCACTACACCGGCATGTACGCCATGCAGTTCCACCTCGAACACAGCGGCGCCAACGTCCCCGGCGTCGACGTCAACTGGTTCCTGGCCCCGATCGTCCTGTTCGTCCTGGTCGTCGTCATCGCCCTGGCCAGCGCCGTGATGGCGGTGCCGTCGGAGCGCGAGCAGGCCGAGGCCGAGGCCGTCCGCGACAAGATCGCCCAGGGCCGGGCGCTGCGCGAGAACAACGGCCCGGTCTTCGGCGGCGGCCCGATGAGCGACGGCCTCCCCGCCTCCGGCCCTTCCCCTGCCGGCCCCCTCCCGTCCCGCAGCAAGGCCGCCCAGGCTTTCGGCGGCCGCGCCGACGCCCGTCGCGACCGCGGCCGTTGACGAACGATTACCCTTTCACCCTTCGTCGCGCCGTTGATCACCGAAAGTGGTCACCGGCGCTTCCTTTTGCCGCCCCATTCGGACAATTACGCAGAATGGCACAGTGAACCTTTGTGGGCCGTTCGCGAATGTCGCACAAATCTGTCCGCCAACCGCAGCCCAACGACATTCCACCGCCATCGGGAATGCGAGTAGTGCATATGCCCCGTGGCCACGTATAAATCCGACATTTCCGATCACGACGTATTGGCAACCGCCGCGCGTCCACGTCGTTCGGCTGCGTGGCGTGCTCCACCCCGCGCGGCCGGGGCGTGGTGGCGGAGATCGTGAGGGGGTCTGGGTGGAGGCGAAGCCTCCCCCAGGCAATAGGGGAACAGCATAGGGTTGGGGTTGTGACTGACGCTCGGCCTCGGCCCAGGATGCGCACCGTCGGCAGCACGCTCGAGGAGTTCGAGCGGGATCTCATCAGCAACCTGTACTACCAGCGGGGCACGACGCTCGAGTCGGCCAGCGGGTCTGATGGGTATCACACGCTGGCCCTGACCGTGCGGGACCGCCTCGTCGAGCGTTACGCGCGCACCGCGGCCGCGCACTACGAGGCTAACCCGCGGTTCGTCTACTACCTGTCGGCAGAATATCTGCTCGGGCGGCAGCTGCCCCAGAATCTCCTGTACACGGACACGGAGAAGCTCGCGCGGCCCATCGCGGCTGAGCTCGGGACGAGTCTTGAGGAGCTCGAGCGGTACGACGTGGAGCCGGGGCTGGGCAACGGAGGGCTCGGGCGGCTCGCCGCGTGCCTGCTCGACTCCATGGCGACCCTCGACATTCCGGCGGTCGGCTACGGGATTCGCTACGAGTTCGGGATCTTCAAGCAGGGGTTCCGGGACGGTTCGCAGGTCGAGCGGCCCGACGACTGGACGTTCTACGGCAATCCGTGGGAGTTCCCGGCGCCCGACGACCGGCAGAAGGTCGGGTTCTACGGTGCTACCGCGCCGGCCATCGACGACCCGACGGGGCTGCGGCGGCAGTGGAGCCCGGGCGAGGTCGTGCGGGGCGAGCCGAGCCACATGCTGGTGCCGGGGTACGGCACACAGACCGTCAACATCATCCGGCTGTGGCGGGCCCGGGCCAGCCGCGAGTCGTTCGACCTGTCGCGGTTCGGGGCGGGGCAATACAAGGAGGCCGTCGAGGACATCACCGCGGCCGAGAACATCAGCAAGGTGCTGTACCCCGACGACAGCACCGAACAGGGCCGCGAGCTGCGCCTGAAGCAGCAGTACTTCCTCGTCGCCTGCTCCCTGCGCGACATCATCCGCCGCTACCGGCTGCGCAACGAGGGCTGGGACGCGTTCCCGGCGAAGGTCGTCATCCAGCTCAACGACACGCACCCGGTCATGGCCGTCACGGAGCTGATGCGGCTGCTCGTCGACGAGTACCGGATGGACTGGGACCGGGCCTGGTCGATCGCCCGGCGGACGTTCAACTACACCTGTCACACGCTGCTGCCGGAGGCCCTGGAGACCTGGCCGGTGGCGCTGGTGGAGCGGCTCCTGCCGCGGCACATGGAGATCATCTACGCGATCAACCACTTCTTCCTGCAGGAGGTCGAGGCGACGTTCCCGGGCGACGGCGACCGGGTCCGGCGGCTGTCGATCATCTCCGAGGACGGGGAGCGGCGGGTCCGGATGGCGCACCTGGCCGTCGTCGCGTCGACCGCCGTCAACGGGGTCGCCGAGCTGCACACGAAGCTGCTCACGGAGACGACGCTGCGGGACTTCGCCGAGCTGTGGCCGCAGAAGTTCCACAACGTCACCAACGGGGTCACGCCCCGGCGGTTCGTGCGGATGGCCAACCCGCGCCTGTCCGAGTTGATCACGAACCAACTCCGGAGCGACAACTGGATCACCGATCTCGACCAACTCGAAGCGCTCGCAACCGCAGCGGACGACCAAAGCTTCAAAGACCACTGGCGGGCGGTCAAGCGGGCCAACAAGGTGGACCTCGCCGCGCTCGTGGAGCAGTCGACCGGCGTGGTGATGGACCCGGACTCGCTTTGCGACGTGATGATCAAGCGCTTCCACGAGTACAAACGCCAGCATTTGAAGCTCTTGCACGTCATCACGCTGTTCAACCGGCTGCGCGACAACCCCGACCTGGACGTCGTGCCGCGCACGGTGCTCTTCGGCGGGAAGGCCGCGCCCGGCTACCACTCGATGAAGCTGCTGATCCGGCTGGTCAACGCGGTCGCGGAGGCGGTCAACACCGACCCGGTGGTGTCGCGGCACCTGAAGGTCGTGCTGCAGCCGGACTACAACGTGAGCCGGGCCCAGGTGATCATCCCGGCGGCCGACCTGTCCGAGCAGATCTCCCTCGCCGGCAAGGAGGCGTCGGGGACGGGCAACATGAAGCTGGCCCTCAACGGCGCGGTCACCGTCGGCACGCTCGACGGGGCCAACATCGAGATCCGGGACCGGGTCGGGGCCGAGAACTTCTTCCTGTTCGGCCTGGACGCGCAGCAGGCCACGGAGCAGCGCCGGCACCACAATCCGCACGCGTACTACGAGACCGACCCGGACCTGCGGGCCGCGATCGACGCCATCGCCAACGGGGTGTTCGCGAAGGGCGACCGGACCCTGTTCGCGCCGGTCGTCGACGCGATGCTGGGCCGGGACGAGTACCTGGCCCTGGCCGACTACCGCGCTTACCTGCAGTGCCAGGAGCGGGTCGAGCAGGCGTGGCGCGACCAGGACGGGTGGGCCCGGATGTCGATCCTGAACGCGGCCCGGTGCGGCTTCTTCTCCTCCGACCGGACCGTGCGCGACTACTGCGACCTGATCTGGCGCGTCGACCCGGTGCGCGTCTCAGTTCCGGGCTAGCACGTCCACGATCCGCTTGGTGGCGCCGGCCAGTCCCCACTGCTCGGCCAGGGCGAGGAGGGCGTCGGGATCGGCCGGTGCCGACGGGAGTTTCGTTTCCAGCGGCGGCAGTGGTACCGCACGCGACACGGCGACCACGTCACGCGACTTGGCGAGATACTCGCGCCCGGCTTCGAGCTTGCCCCGCAGGCCCGGCGCGAAGCCGGACTGCGGGTCGTCCAGGGCGGCCAGGATGCCGTCGAGGTCGCCGTAGCGGTCGACGAGCCGGGCCGCCGTCTTCTCGCCGACACCGGCCACGCCGGGCAGCCCGTCGCTGGGGTCGCCGCGCAGGGCCGCGAGGTCCGCGTAGCCGGCCGCCGGGACACCGTATTTCCCGCGGAGCGCCGCGTCGTCGAGGACTTCGAGTTTCGCGACGCCGCGGCCGCAGTACAACACCCGCACCGGTTTGTGGTCGTCGATGACCTGGAACAGGTCGCGATCACCGGTGGCCACCTCGACCGGCCCCGGCTCCCGGAACGCGAGCGTGCCGATGACGTCGTCGGCCTCGAAGTCGGGGGCGCCGACGGCGGTGATGCCGAGCGCGGCGAGGAACTCGAGGATGATCGGCACCTGGGCGGAGAGGGCGTCCGGGACCTCTTCGCCGCCGGCCGGGGTGAGCCGGTGCGCCTTGTAGGACGGCAGCAGCGCGACCCGCCAGGCCGGACGCCAGCTCTCGTCGAGGCAGCACACCATGCGATCGGGCTGCCGGCCCTTGATCAGGGTGGAGAGGAAGTCGAGGAAGCCGCGGACCGCGTTGACGGGGGTGCCGTCGGGGGCCTTCGCGGCGGCCTCGGGCACGCCGAAGAACGCGCGGAAGTAGAGGCTGGCCGAGTCGATCAGCAGGAGAGGGCGGTCCACCCTGGCGAGGTTAACGCAAGACGTGGACGCGGGTGGTGGTCCCGGTCGTGCTGGTGTGTCGCTGGACCAGGTCGGCCAGGAAGTGGACCATCACCAGGCCGCGGCCCCGGCCGTGGGGCGGGCGCAGGCGGCCGATCATCGGGTTGGTCACGTGGCCGAAGTCGCGGACCTCGCAGACCACCCGCTCCTCGTCGTGCCAGGTGCGCAGCGTCCCGGAGCCGCCGCCGTGCTGGATGCTGTTGGTCGCCAGCTCGTTGACGGCGCTCTGCAGGTCCACGATGCGGTCGGGCACCAGGTCGGCGTCCAGGCCGACCTCGGCCACCCGGCGGCGCACGTCGACCAGGGTCTCCAGCTCGAAGCGCAGCGTGGTGGCGCCGGCCGGCGGCTCGGACAGCGGCACGTTGCCGGCCGCGTTGGCGCGCTGCGGGTCGTAGGCACCGCTCGGGTAGCGCCCGTTGTCGTCGACCATCGTCGGGTGCGTGCGGTGCGCGTCGTCGATCCGGCGCTGGTCGAGCCGCGCCAGGTCGTATGGGCACAGCAGGGTCGCCTCGCGGCCGGCCAGGGCGAGGTTGACCATGGCTTCGTGCTGGACGCAGCCCGGATACTCCTCCGCCGTGCGCTCCGGCCAGACGCACTGCCCGACGATGCGGACCCGCCGCCCGGCGTGCTCGTCCATGAACCGGCACAGCACCCACGGGATGATCCGGCCCGGGTTGCGCCCGGCCTCCTGCATGTCGAGGAAGTCGACGCCCTCGGCGAACGCGCCGAGGCGCTCCTTGAGCAGCGTGACGTTGCCGGCCGGGGCCGCGACCATGGTCGGCTCGTCGAGGGAGAACCCCTCATAGATGAACTTCATGGTGCCGTCGAGGAATCCCACCACGCCTTCGTAGAGCAACGCCTCATGGACGAACGGGTCGGCAACCCGGTCGCTGGGCGTCGGCGCGGTGGGGCGACTCATGGAGATGGCGAACTCATCTCTCGGTCCGGCTACAGCTACATGTGGAGCCTTTACTCAAACGTCGCCCACAGACTACGCCAAGAACGCCCGTCAATCACCTACCCGTTGGTACCGCCGGGTCGACTGCTTCCACAGGGGCGCACGGGAAACCAAACGTTCTTTAAGCTGATGGGCGTGGAGCTGTATACCCCCGACCGGCTCGCCGCCGCCCAGCGGGCCATGGCCGCGGCCGGGCTCGACGCCCTGCTCATCGGCCCGAGCGCCGACCTGCGCTACCTGACCGGCTACGACGCGCACGCCCTGGAGCGGCTGACCCTGCTCGTGCTGCCCGCCGACGGCGAGGCGGTGCTGATCGTCCCACGGCTCGAACGCCCGGCCGCGGAGGCCTCACCGGCCGAGTCCGTCGGTGTGCGACTTGTCGATCACTCCGACGGCAGCGACCCGTATGGATTGGTGAGCGATCGCCTGAAAACCGCCAAAACGGTCGGCCTCGGCAACCGCATGTGGGCGGAGCAGGTCCTCGCCCTGCGCGACGCGCTGCCGGACGCCGAGCAGGCCCTGGCCGGGGCGGTGTTGCGGGAGCTGCGGCTGCGCAAGACCCCGGCCGAGGTCGACGCCCTGCGCCGGGCCGGGCAGGCGATCGACGCCGTGCACCGGCGGATGGGGGAGTGGCTGCGGGCCGGGCGCACCGAGGCCGAGGTCGCCGCCGACATCGCGGCCGCCATCCGGGAGGCCGGGCACGCGACCGTCGAGTTCACCATCGTCGCCGCCGGGCCCAACGGCGCGAGCCCGCACCACGGCGTCTCCGACCGGGTGATCCGGGCCGGCGAGCCGGTCGTCGTGGACATCGGCGGCGCCATGCCGGACGGATACTGCTCCGACTCCACCCGCACCTACTGCATCGGCGCGCCACCGGCCGACTTCGCCGCCTACTACGCCGTCCTGCACGAGGCTCAGCGGGCATCGGTCGCCGCGGTCCGGCCCGGAGCGACCGCCGAGTCCGTCGACGCGGCCGCCCGGGACCTGATCACCGAGGCCGGCCACGGCGACGCGTTCCTGCACCGCACCGGGCACGGCATCGGCCTCGACGGGCACGAGGACCCCTACATCGTGGCCGGCAACGACACCCCGCTCGAGCCCGGCATGGCGTTCTCGGTCGAGCCCGGCATCTACCTCGCCGGCCGCCACGGCGCCCGGATCGAGGACATCGTCGTGTGCACCGAGACGGGCGTCGAGCGGCTCAACACCATCGACACGGAGCTGGTGATCCTATGACCGTCAGTCGCCCGTTTCTCAGCGAGGAGGGCGCGGCCCTGATCGGGCTGGTCCGCGAGATCGCCGACGGGGAGCTGGCCCCGCGGGTCGACGAGTACGAGGCCGAGCGGCGCTTTCCCCGCGAACTGTTCGGCCTGCTGGGCAAGGCCGGGCTGCTCGGCCTGCCGTACGCGGAGTCGCTCGGCGGCGCCGGCGTCCCCTACGAGCTCTACCTGCAGGTGCTCGAGGAGCTCGCGGCCCGCTGGCTGGCCGTGGCCGAAGGGGTCTCCGTGCACACCCTGGCCTGCTACCCCCTGGCCACCTTCGGCTCCGACGGGCAGCGCGAACGCCTGCTGCCGGACATGCTCGGCGGGGAGCTGCTCGGCGCGTACTGCCTGTCGGAGGCGCACAGCGGCTCCGACGCCGCCGCGCTGAACACTCGCGCGACAGCCGACCAGAACGGATATGTCGTCAACGGCAGCAAGTCCTGGATCACGCACGCCGGGCGGGCCGACTTCTACAACGTGTTCGTCCGCACCGGCGGCCCCGGCCCCGCGGGGATCTCCTGCCTGCTGATCGATGCCGCGACCGTCGGCGTGACCAGCGGTACCCCCGAAAAGACCATGGGTTTGCGCTCTTCCACCGTGGCCCAGCTGATGTTCGACGGTGCCGTCGTCCCCGCGGACCGGCTCATCGGCGATGAGGGCCGCGGCTTCAAGATCGCGCTCAGCGCCCTGGACGGCGGCCGGCTCGGCATCGCCGCGTGCGCCGTCGGCCTGGCCCAGGCCGCCCTCGACTACGCCGCCGCCTACGCGCGCGAGCGGGAGCAGTTCGGCAAGCCGATCGCCGAGTTCCAGGGCGTCGGCTTCATGCTGGCCGACATGGCCACCCAGATCGCCGCCGCCCGCGCCCTGTACCTCGCCGCCGCCCGCCTGCGCGACGCCGGCCTGCCACACACCGCGGAGGCGGCCAAGGCCAAGCTCTTCTGCACCGACACCGCCATGCGTGTCACCACCGACGCGGTCCAGGTCCTCGGCGGCGCCGGCTACGTGTCCGACCACCCGGTCGAGCGCTACATGCGCGAGGCCAAGGTCCTGCAGATCTTCGAGGGCACCAACCAGATCCAGCGCGTGGTCATCTCGCGAAGCCTCTAGGTTATGGTTCGCACCGTGGAAGAGACCGATCGCGCGATCGTCGCGGCCCTGGCCGCGGACGGCCGCCTGTCCTACACCGACCTGGCCGAGCGCGTCGGCCTGTCGGTGTCGGCCGTGCACCAGCGGGTGCGCCGCCTCGAGCAGCGCGGCGTCATCAAGGGCTACGCGGCGAAGGTCGACCACGACGCGCTGGGCATGTCGATGACCGCGTTCGTCGCGATCCGCCCCCTGGACCCGTCGCAGCCCGACGACGCCCCCGACCGCCTGGCCAAGCTCCCGCAGATCGAGAGCTGCTACTCGGTCGCCGGCGAGGACTTCTACCTGCTGCTCGTCCGGGTCGAGAACCCCCTGGCCCTCGAACGGCTCCTCCAGGAGATCCGCCAGGCCGCGAACGTCACGACCCGCACGACCGTCGTGCTCTCGACGCCCTACGAGCACCGTTCTAGCGTGCGGCCCGCCTGATCGCGTCCTGCACCAGCCCGGTGTCGGCCAGGTCGTCGAGCGCCACATGCGCGCCGGCGGCCTCGAGCGCGGCCCGCGAATAACGCCCCGTGGCCACACCGACCACCCCGACCCCGCTCGTCAACGCCGCCCCGACATCCTCGGGCGTGTCGCCGACCAGCACCACCTTGTCAAAATGCCTCTTGCTGCGGTGGTACGCGTTGAGCCGCGCGATCGCCACAAGCTCGGCCCGCACCTCGTGACTCCACCCGTACGCGCCCGCGTCGAGGTCCAGATGCGCGGCCAGCCCGAACGGGCCGAGCTTCACCTCCGCGATCCGCCGCACATTCCCCGTCAGCAGCGACTGCACCGTCTGCTCCCGCACCGCGGCGAGTGCCTCGGCCGCTCCCGGCAGCGCCCGCCCGCGCGCCGGCAGCAGATGGGCCAGCTCGTCCAGGGCCTGCTCGGCCCCTTCCCGCAGCGCCTCCAGGTGCGCGTCGGTCACCGCCACGCCGTTGAACCGCAGCATGTCCTTGGCGATGGCCCGATCCGTGCGCCCCGCCATCGGCGGCTGATGCGTCACCGGCACCCCGAACCGCCGCAGGAACGCCAGATCGTAGGCTTCCCGCCCGAGCCCGTCGACGTCGACCAGCGTGTGGTCGACATCCCAGAGCACCAGAACTCCATCCACCCGGTGGAGCCTAGCCGCAACCGGCATAATCTGGAGATGGCCGAGATCGTGGTGGTACGGCACGGACAGACCGAGTGGAGCGCCGCCGGACGGCACACCTCCACGACCGACCTTGACCTCACCCCGGAGGGCGAAGCGGGCGCCAAGTCCCTGGCCCGAGCCCTCGCGACCCGCTCGTTCGTCGCCGTCATCACCAGCCCCCGCAAACGCGCCCGCCGCACCGCCGAGCTCGCCGGCCTCGTCATCACCGACGTGGACAACGACATCGCCGAGTGGAACTACGGCGCCTACGAGGGCCTCACCACCCCCGAGATCCGCGCCGCCGCCCCGTCCTGGGACCTGTGGACCGACGGCTGCCCCGACGGCGAAACCCCCGACCAGGTCACCACCCGCCTGGACCGCTTCATCACGAAGCTCCGCCCGATGCTGGCCCTGGGCGACGTCGCCGTCGTGAGCCACGGCCACGCGTCGCGCTCCCTGGCCGCCCGCTGGCTGGACCAGCCGGTGACGTTCGGCGCCCACCTGACCCTCGGCACCGCCACCGTCTCGGTCCTCGGCCACGAGCACGAAGTCCCGTCCCTGCGCCTCTGGAACGCCCCGCCGGTCTAGCCCCGGTCCGGGTTCGTCAGCCGGAAGGGCCGGCCGATCGGGTCCAGCCACCCGTCGGAGCCGCGGGTCGCGCCGAGGGCGAGCACCGCCCGCTCGGCCGCCTCGAGGTCCGCGACGCCGACCTCGAGGTGGAGCTGCCCCGGGTGCGGGTGGTAGCCGTCCACGCACTGGAACAGGATCGGCTGGGAGCCGGCCTCGGCGATCATCGCGAACCCGTCGTCCCCGTTGTACGTCAGCGGTTTGGCCAGCAGGGCGGTGTAGAAGAGGCTGGCCGGCCACGGGTCGGGGGCGTCCAGAACGGGGCCGAGCAGGTCGGGTGCCGGGATGTTGGGCTGCCAGCCGAGGTCGAACGGGTTGCCGGCCGGGTCGGCGACCGTGAACCAGCGCTCGAAGCGGCGCAGCAGCGTGCCGCCCAGGGCCAGGGCCCGCTCCAGGGCCGGCTCCAGCTCCGGCACCCGGATGTCCAGGTGCCCCTGGTGCGGGAAGGCCGAAGCGGTGCCCTGGAAGGCGACCCGCCAGCCGTCGGGGGCGTGCAGGGTGACCCGGTCGTCGCCGGTGGTGGCCCGGTCCCACCCGGTCAGGTCGCGGTAGAACGCGGCCAGGGCCCGGTGGTCGGTGGCGCCGAGGACGACCGCGTCCAGCGTGCCGATCATGCCCCCAGTTTGGCGTACAGCTCGGCCCGGTCCGGCACCCGGATGTGGAAGTCGTTGCCGGTGCCGGCGGTGGGCAGCTGGTCGAGCTCCTCGAGCAGCGCGGCCGCGGCCCGCCAGGCGTCGGCGGCCGGGCCGGGCTCGCCGGCCGCCTGATGGGTGTCGCCGAGCCGGTCCAGGATCGAGGCCTGCACGAACCGGTTGCCGACGGCCCGGGACACATCGAGGGCCTCGCGGTAGCGCTCCTGCGCGGCCTGATGCTGCCCGAGCCGCCGATGGGCGTCGGCGACGGTGTCCAGGAAGCCGGGGTCGGGCCGTCCCGGGGCCATCTTCCGGTGCGCGGCCAGCGCCTGCAGCCCGAAGTCGAGGGCCTGCTCGGACTGGCCGAGCGCGGCGTGCAGGCAGGCGATGGTGTTGAGAACGGAGGCCTCACCGCGGGCGTGCCCGGCCCGCCGGAACATGTCGAGGGCCGGCCGCTCCTGCTCCAGAGCCTCCCGGAAGCGGCCCTGGGACTGCTGCACGATGGCCAGGTTGTGGGTGCAGTACGCCTCCAGCACGGCGTCGCCGAGCCGGCGGAACTGCTCCAGGGCCTGCCGGAGCTGGAACTCGGCCCGGTCGTGGTGGCCCAGCAGCGTCTCGGCGTAGGCCAGGCTGCGCCGGATGACGGCCTGCGCGGCCGGGTCGTCGACACCGATCGCCGCGCTCAGCGCGACCTGCTGGACCTGGCGCAGGTCGTGCCAGTACCCCTGGGCGGCCAGGAAGTCCTGGCTGATCCGGGCCAGCCGCCAGCAGTGCCCGGGCAGGTCGCTGTCGTGGGCGCGGCCGACCGCGGCCAGGAGCGCGGGACGCTCGGCGGTCAGCCAGGCCAGCGCCGCCCGGTGGTCGGCGAACGCCTCGGCCGGCTCGTCCGGGACGGCGTCGAGGCCGGAGTGCTCCAGGGCGACGGCCGCGGCCCGGGCGGAGTACAGGTAGTGGTCGAGCATCCGGCGCAGGGCGGCCTGGCGTGCGTCGGCGGGGTCGGTCGTGTGGGCGAGCTCGGTGGCGTAGGCGCGGAGCAGGTCGTGGAAGGCGTATCGGCCGGGGGCCCGCTCGCTGATCAGGTGGCCGCGGACGAGCTGGGTGAGCAGGGGCCGGGTGTCGTCGGGGGTGCGGTCGACGAGGGCCGCGGCGGCGGCGAGGCTGATGTCGGGGCCGACGTGCAGGAGCCCCGCGAGGCGGAACAGGCGGGCGGCGTCGGCCGGCACGATCCGGTATGACCAGGAGAACACGGCGCGGACGTCGGTGGCCGGGTCGGCGCCGGTGAACGCGGCCAGGCTCGGGCGGGTGTCGGTGAGGTCGTCGGCGACGGCGTCGAGGCTCAGGTGCGGGTTGGTGGCCAGGCGGGCGGTGACGATCGCCAGGGCGAGGGGGAGCCCGGCGCAGCGTTCCACGATCCGGGCGGTGGCGGGGTCGTCGCCGGTTGTCCGGGCGGGGTCGAGGCGGTGGGCGAGGAGGGCGCGGGCCTCGGCGGTGGAGAACGCGTCCAGGGGCAGGGCCCGGCCACCCTCGGCCGCGACCAGCCCGGCCAGCTGGTCGCGGCTGGTCACCACGACCAGGCAGCCGCGTCCGCCGGGCAGCAACGGACGGACCTGCT
Organism: Dactylosporangium sp. NPDC051541; assembly: GCF_044454505.1. Taxonomy (NCBI): domain Bacteria; kingdom Bacillati; phylum Actinomycetota; class Actinomycetes; order Micromonosporales; family Micromonosporaceae; genus Dactylosporangium; species Dactylosporangium sp. NPDC051541. Next base: position 73,908 of record NZ_JBITDU010000019.1, on the reverse strand, counting down.
CGACGTCGCGGGCGTTGTCCAGCACGACCAGCACGCGGCGGTCGGCCAGGCGGGTGCGGTACAGCGCGGCGCGGGCCTCCAACCGGTCCGGCCCGGCGGAGCCGGGTCCGCCGAGCGCCTCGAGGAAGTCCCGCAGGACGTCGGCCGGGTCCGCCGGGTCGGCGGTGGGGTCGAAGCCGCGCAGGTTGACGTACAGCTGGCCGTCCGGGAACCGTTCGTGGACGCGGTGGGCCCAGTGCACGGTGAGGGTGGTCTTGCCGATGCCGCCCGGCCCGCTGACGGCGGCGACCGGCCCGGCGCCGGCACCGTCCGGCAGCAGCGCGTCGAGCCGTGCCAGCCAGGCCGTCCGGCCCACGAAGCCGGGCACCGCGGCGGGCAGCTGGCGGGGGACCGGCGCCGCGGCCGCCGCGGCCGGGGGCGGGTCGGCGGCGACGGTGGGGGGCGGCCGCTCCTGGCGCAGGATCGACAGGTGCAGGTCCTGCAGCGGCCGGCCCGGGTCGGTGCCCAGCTCGTCGGCGAGGACCTGGCGCAGGCGGCCGTACACCGCGAGGGCCTCCGCGGCCCGGCCGGCGCCGGTGAGAGCCTCCATGAGCTGGCCGTGGAACGTCTCCCGGATCGGGTGCCGGGCGGTCAGCGCCGACAGGTCGGCCACGATCGCGGCGTGCCGGCCGAGCGCGAGCTCGGCGGTGAACCGCTGCTCCAGGACCTGCAGCCGCTGCTCCTCCAGCCGGGCCGCCTCGGCCGCGAGGACCGGCACGCTCTGCAGGCCGGCGAGGGCCGGGCCGCGCCACAGGGCCAGGGCGGCGGTGAACCGCTCGCTCGCCCGCTCGGGATCGCCCGCGGCCGCGGCCGTGCGGCCGTCCGCGGCCAGCGACCGGAACGACGTGATGTCGAGCTCGCCCGGCTCCAGGGTCAGCAGGTATCCGTCCCCGCGGCGGTCGATCCGGGCCCCGCCCACCGCCCGGCGCAGGTGGTGGACCCACACCCGGAGGTTCTCCTCGGCCCGCGCCGGGGTGTGGGTGCCCCACAGCGCCTCGAACAGGACGTTGCCCGGCACGGGCCGGTTGCCGGCGCAGGCCAGCACGGCCGCGAGGATCGACGCCTTGCGGCCGCCCAGCGCGATGCGCGTGCCGCCGTCGACGATCTCGGCCGGCCCGAGTAATCCCACCCGCATCGATCGATTGTCGCCGACGCGGGGCTCAGCCGTGGTACCGCAGCCCGTCCATCAGCAGGTCCAGGACCCGGCCGGCCTGTGCGCGGCGGTCCGGTTCGGAGACCCACAGGGAGACGGCGCTCATCGCGACCATCACGTCGTAGGGTTCGACGTCCTGGCGCACGCCGGAGTCCCGGCCCGCGGCGAGCAGGGTGCGCAGCGCGGCCTCCATCGAGGTGCGGCTCTGCGCGAACGGCTGCCCGCCCGCGGCGATGACCGTGCGCAGGGCCTCGGCCAGGCCGCGCTTCGTCGCCGAGTAGTCGATGAACGCGTCCATCCAGGCTCGCAGCGCCGCCGGCGGGGGCATGGTGGCCAGCAGGCGCGGGGCGGAGTCGCACAGGCGGGTCAGCTCGGCCCGGTAGACCTCCTCGATCAGGGCCTCGCGGGTCGGGAAGTGCCGATACAGCGTGCCGATGCCGACGCCCGCGTCGCGGGCCACCCGCTCCAGGGTGACCTCCTCGGCGGCGCCGGTGGAGAAGGCTTTGAGGGCGGCCTCCAGCAGGCGGTCGCGGTTGCGCTGGGCGTCCGCGCGCAGGGGGCGGGCGGGGTGGTTCACGTCACACTCCAAGGTGAGTCAATCGGAGGTGCCTCCGGTTAGCATGGAGGCATGCGGAGGAACCTCCGTTTCCAAGCATAGCGCTGGAGAAGATCATGAGCGTCACCACACCGTTCGGGAAAGCGTCGACCGCGGCCGAGGTCCTCGCCGGCGTCGACCTCGGCGGCCGGCGGGCCATCGTCACCGGCGGGGCGTCCGGGATCGGTGTCGAGACCGCCCGGGTCCTCGCGGCCGCCGGGGCCGAGGTCACCATCGCCGCGCGGGACGTCGCGGCCGGCGAGCGCGTCGCCGCCGAGATCAAGGCCGAGACCAGGTTCCTGGACCTGGCCGACCAGCGCAGCGTGCGCGCCTTCACCGAGGCCTGGGACGGGCCGCTGCACATCCTCGTCAACAACGCCGGGGTCATGGCCCGGCCCCTCGGGCGCTCGCCGGAGGGGTGGGAGCTGCAGTTCGCGACCAACCACCTCGGCCACTTCGCCCTCGCGACCGGGCTGCTGCCGGCCCTGCGGCAGGCGCGGGGAGCGCGGGTCGTCTCCGTCGCCTCGGCCGGGCACCTGTTCTCGCCGGTCGTGTTCGACGACATCCACTTCGAGCACCGCGACTACGAGGCCTGGTCGGCCTACGGGCAGTCGAAGACGGCCAACATCCTGTTCGCGGTCGAGGCCCACCGGCGCTGGTCGCCGGACGGGATCTTCGTCAACGCGCTGCACCCCGGCTCCATCCGGACCAACCTGCAGCGGCACGTCGACGCCGCCGAACTGCAGCGCCTGCGCGCGGCCACCGGCAACCCCGATCCGGAGTTCAAGACCGTGGAGCAGGGCGCGGCCACCTCGGCCCTGCTCGCCGGGTCGCCACTGCTGGCGGGCATCGGCGGCCGGTACTTCGAGAACTGCAATGAGGCCGGCCCCAACCAGCCGGGGACGCGGACGGGTGTCGCCGCCTACGCCCTCGACCCGGACGCGGCCGCGCGCCTGTGGGAGATCAGCGAGAAGGAGATCGCGCAATGAGGTTCGGTTTCGAGTCCACCGCCGCCGAGGTCCTCGATGGAGTAGACCTGAGCGGGAAGCGGGCCATCGTGACCGGCGGGGCGTCGGGAATCGGGGTCGAGACGGCCCGGGCCCTCGCGGCCGCCGGCGCCGAGGTGACCCTGGCCGTGCGCAATGTCGAGGCGGGGGAGCGGACGGCCGCGGACGTCGGTGCCAAGCACGTGCGGCCGCTCGACCTCGCGGACCAGGCGTCGGTCCGAGCGTTCGCCTGGGACGGGCCGCTGCACATCCTCGTCAACAACGCGGGGGTGATGGCGTCGCCGCTGAGCCGGACCGCCGAGGGGTGGGAGTCGCAGTTCGCGACCAACCACCTCGGGCACTTCGCCCTCGCCGTCCGGCTGCTGCCCGCGCTCAGAGCGGCCGGCGGGGCCCGGGTCGTGGCCGTCAGCTCGACCGCGCACCTGCGCTCGCCCGTGGTGTTCGACGACATCCACTTCGAGCGGCGCGAGTATGACCCGTGGCTGGCCTACGGGCAGTCGAAGACGGCCAACGTGCTGTTCGCGGTGCACGCCGACCGGCTGTGGCGCGGCGACGGGGTCCGGGTCAACGCCCTGAACCCCGGCGGCATCCGCACCAACCTGCAGCGGCACATCGACGTCGAGGAGCTCGTGCGGACGGCGACCGCGGCCAACGGTGGCCGGCCGATCCGGTGGAAGACGCCGCAGCAGGGCGCGGCCACCTCGGCGCTGCTGGCCGGGTCGCCCACGGTCACCGAGTTCGGCACCTACTACGAGGACTGCGCCCAAGCGGTCCCCAACGAGCCGGGAGCCCGGACCGGGGTCGCCGCCTACGCACTCGACCCCGAGGCCGCGGCCCGGCTGTGGGACGTGTCCCTCCAGGCCACTCACATCACGTTGTAGCGGCTGAGCGGCTCGACCAGCTCCCGCTCCTCATAGGACAGGTGCGACAGCAGCGTGTCGGTCAGCAGATCGGTCGCGGCCCGCACCTCGGCGATGCCCTCGGGCTTCGTCACCATCGCCACCAGGGCCTGGTCGACCCGCTCGAGGACGTCGGCGATGACGTGGTGCTCCGCCTCCAGGCGGTCGACGACCGGTGCCAGCCGGGAATCGGCCGCCCGCAGGCGCGGGAACAGGCTCACGTCCTCGATGGTGTGGTGGGTGGTGACGACCCGGCAGTAGCTCTCGCAGTAGGTGCCGAGCGTCCAGTTGTTCTGCCGCATCGCCATCGTGTTGATCATCGAGCGGGCCCGGCCGAGGTCCATCGCGCCCGCCGCCACCTGGTCGACGAGGTCGCGCAGCTGCCGCAGCTCCTCCCGCAGATGGTTGTGGACGTCGATGAGGTGCTGCCCCGACGCCCGTTGCCGGGCGCTGTAGCCGGCCGTCAGGTCGCTCTCGGGGCCGGCCGGGCGCTCGGACTCGTCCCACAGCCGCACGCTCGACAGCCGGGTGCCGTCGTCGGGCGTCGGGGTCGCGAGGGTCGGGTTGAGCGGGCGCTCTTCGGGGGATCGCGCGGGCTCGGGGAGTACCACCGCCGCCGCTTCCGGCTTGTGGGACGATCCGGTCCGCTCGGCCGTGACCAGCTCCCGGACCGCCGGGACGACCTCCATCGCGAAGCGCTCCAGGTCGTTGTCGCCGCCGGCCTGGACCATGAGGATGAACGCGCTCATGCCCTCGGTGACCGCGAGCTCGGCGAGCTGCTCGACCCAGACCTTCGGCGGGCCCTGCAGGAACTCGCGGCTGTCACCGCGGAACGTGCCGGCGATGTTGTACAGGCGGCGCACGTCCTCGGGGCGGCGACCGGCGGCGAGCGCGGCCTCGTCGATGCGGCGGTTGGACTCGGCGAGCTGCTCCGGCGGCACGTACGGCGAGCTGGGCAGCCACCCGTCGGCCAGCCGGCCGGTGAGTGCGAGGGCCCGCGGCTTGATCGCGCCGACCCAGATGCCGATGTCGTGCGCCGAGCCGGGGCCGGGGTGGGCGCCCTTGAGCCGGTAGTGCTCGCCCTCGAAGCGGACCGAACGCTCGTCACTCCACAGCGCGCGGATGACGGCGATCGCCTCCTCCAGGGCCTTGAGCGCCTCGCCGGGGCTGCGCCGGGGGCCGCCCATCGCCTCGATCGGGTCCCAGAAGCCGCCGGCGCCGAGGCCGAGCTCGACCCGGCCCCCGGTGAGCAGGTCGAGGCTGGCCGCGGCCCGGGCCAGGACGGCGGGCGGGCGCAGCGGGAGGTTGGCGACGTTCGGGAACACCGAGATCCGCTCGGTGTGCGCGGCGATCGTCGTGAGCTGCGTCCAGGAGTCCAGGAACCGGCCCTGGTAGGGGTGGTCCTGCAGGCTCGTCAGGTCCAGCCCGAGATCCTCGGTGCGCACCGCGAGCCGCAGCGCCTCGGCGGCGTTGGCGGCCTCCGCGGGCAGGAAGGTCCCGAACCGCAGGTCGTGGCCGTAGTCTGTCATACAGATAATATTCCACTCAGATTGTTCAGCGGCAAATTTACGAGCGTCGGCAGAACGCCTCGATCGCGTCGAGGTCCGCGGGGGTCAGGCCCCGCCGGTCGTCCGGCCGGATGAGCAGCGCCCGGTCGTCCAACGTCATGGATTCGAACAGCAGACCCGTCAGCGGTACTTCAACATCGTCGGTCCACACCAGGCGGCGCCCGCCCTCCATGACCGCCAGCGCCGCCGCCAGCTTCGCCACGGAGTAGTCCGGCACCTCCCCGAACGCCCGGTCGAACCGCACCTTGAAGACCCGCTCGAGCTCGCCCGGCCAGGCGCACCACGTCGAGCACCAGCGCACCTCGGCCAGCCCTTCGCGGTGCAGCCGCCTGATCCGGGCCAGCAGCCCCGGCGCCCAGCGCAGCTTCCACTCCGCGCCGAGCGCATAAGCCCGATCGTGGAACGGCGCCTCGCCCCAGGCCGGCCGCTTCACGTTGATGACGCCGTCGACGTCGAGCAGCCACACCGGCACGTCATCCACGGGGCGAAGGTACCCCCTGGCCGACCGATCCGGGACCCTGCCGCCGCGAATAAATACATTGTGGATCGGCCGGGGAATGCGTAATGTATTCATCAGCACCGAGAAGGAACTCAGAGCCAGACACCGGACGAAGGAGGAAGTCATGCAGCGGCGCCGCGATCTCGAAGCCAAGCGGGCCATGCTCGGCTATGCCCTTCGGGTCTGTCTGCACGGCAAGAACGCCACCGGTCGGTGGAGCGGCTAGCGCCCAGCTAGTGCCGCCTCCGCCGCCCACCCTACCGGGGTCCGGGCGGTTTTTCTTTGCCTTTCTTCACCTCGCCGGAATGGCTATTTCGGCATGCCCTCGTGCAATTGTGTTCATTGACAACTCCACAGTGGATGGCACACGCATTATTGTTCGAGCCGCTCCGTCCGGAGCGGTCAACGGGCTTGTGGCGCAGTGGTAGCGCATCGGTCTGGCAGACCGAGGGTCAGCGGTTCGAATCCGCTCAGGTCCACGTGTGCGAACCCCTGGGGGGAGGTTCGCCACGCATGCCGTCGTAGCTCAGTGGGAGAGCAAGGCCCTGTCGAGGCCGAGGTCGCCGGTTCAATCCCGGTCGGCGGTGCGCAGTGTTGATCACGCGGTTGCGGGTCAGCGTCTTGATGACGCGGTTGCAGGTTTTTGATCAAGCGGTTGTAGCTCAGTCCGGCCAGAGCGCCGCCTCGCCATGGCGGAGGCCCCGGGTTCGAATCCCGGCTGCCGCTCTTCATGCCCTCGTAGCCCAAAGGCAGAGGCACGACGTTGAGGACGTCGACGGTGCGCGTTCGAATCGCGCCGGGGGCACGGTTGTCTGTTTTGCAATTTTTATGGCGCGGTGGACGAATTGGGAGAGTCGCCGGGTTTTCACCCCGGAACCGTGCGGGTTCGAGTCCCGTCCGCGCTTCTACGTGCCGCTAGCTCAACCGGGAGAGCAGCCGACTCTTAATCGGCGTGTTCGGGGTTCAAGTCCCCGGCGGCGCACTCGCAGGGTAGAGGAGTTCGGTCGTCCTCACCGGTCTCATAAACCGGTCATCGCGGGTTCGAATCCCGCCCCTGCCCCCACGTTCCGATGTCGCCCAACCGGCAGGGCAGACGGCTGTTAACCGTCAAGGTCCCGGTTCGAATCCGGGCATCGGAGCCGCACCACCACACCGACGGGACCGGCCGGCCGCGCTCACGGGGGCCGGCCGGTCCCGTCCCTCGCGGGCGCGTCGACGCTGGAGAGTCGAAACTGGCCGTAACCCAGTCGCATTGTCTCAGGGGGTTCGAATCCCTCCGCCCGCACGCACGCCTTCGTAGCTCAGTGGAGCAGAGCGCCAGGTTCCGAACCTGGAGGCCGCTGGTTCGAGTCCAGCCGGGGGTACGCCCGATCCCATGCCCGAGTGGTCAAAGGGGCCCGCCTGCAAAACGGGTTGTCGCCGGTTCGAATCCGGCTGGGGTCTCCACGTTCGCGTGTGCCATCCACTGTGGAGTGTCCATCGCAGGCGGAGCGTTGGCGGCTCGGCCACCCCTCATAAGGGTGGAGTGCCCGGTTCGACACCGGGGCCTGCGACTCCGCTCAGTCGTCGTCCCGCTTCTCCCGGTCCTTCTTGTCCTCGTCCTTCTCGCGCTGCATCGCCAGCTCCAGGGCCAGGACCGCGCAGAGGATCAGCAGGTGGTTCTCGCCGTCGGCGATGTTGACCGCGTAGCTGTCGCGGATGCTCAGCCACCGCTTCGACACCGACGCCACCTCCCGGTCGCCGCGCTCGACCGTGAACTCGTGGTCGAACAGGTCGCCGGACATCGTCAGGTCGTCCGGGCCGGGCACGTCGATCGTGAACTTCTCCCGGAACGGCGTGAACAGCTTCTTCTTGACCTCGGCGGCCTCCTCGCCGCCGATCTCGATCTGGTACGTCGGGCGCAGCGCGATCAGCTTCCGGTGCACCGAGGCGACCTCGTTGCCGGACGGGTCCTCGATGACCAGCTTGTCGCGCACGCTCAGCACCTTGCCGTCGACGTGCAGGACCTTACGCCCGTGGTCGTCGGTGACGTCGAAGTCGTCGCCGACGTCGAAGAAGCGCTCCTTGATGACATACATGCCGTCGATTGTCCGCCTTGACGGCAACTCTTGCCGGACTGGCTTGCGGTTTCGCCGGCTCTTGCCCGGGGCGGCTTCTGGTTCGGCCTTCGGCTGCTCTTGCCCGGGCGGCTTCTGGTTCGGCCTTCGGCAGCTCCGGCCCGGCCGGCTTCTGGTTTGGCCGGCTCCGGCCCGGGTGGCTGCTGGTTCGGCCGGCTCTTGCCTGTTGTCGGCCGCGCGTTCGTGTGCGGCGGCCGGTTTTCGGTCGTCGGCGGCTGACACCTGGTTGACACCGGCGGGGTGGCAGGATGCTGGTCGGGAGGTGAGCGGGCGATGCTGATCGAGGTGCGCAGCCGGGTGCCGGGGCGGGATCGGGACGAGATGCCCGTGGCCACCGTCGAGGCCGCCGACGTCGTCACGGTGGGGGAGCTCATCGCGGGGGCCGTCGCCGAGCAGGTGCGGCTGCTCGGCGGGGACATGCGGCGGCGGGCGTTACTGGATCGGCACTATCTCACCGACGCCGACATCCGCGAGCAGGCGGCCGGTGGCGCGATCCGGCCCCCGGGCGTCGAGCCCGACGCCGACGTGGAGGCGGCCCGGGCCCGGCGGGCGTTCGAGCGGGGCGCGTTCGTGGTGTTCGCCGGTGGGCGGCGGCTCGAGCACCTCGACGACCCGGTCATCCTGCGCGCCGGGGAGCCGGTGCTGTTCCTGCGCCTGACCCCGCTCGTGGGCGGGTGACGGCCGTGGACGAGTTCGTGACCGTGCAGGGCGTGACGATGATGGGCGACGTGCTGCGCCCGCGGGCGACGGGCGGCGTCCCGGAGCGCTACCAGGCCGGGGTCGCCGCGGAGCGGGCGGCGCTGTGGGAGCTCGTCCGCGCGGCCGAGACCGCGGACCGGGCGACGCTGTGGGAGCTGGCCGCCCGGGTGCGGGCCCGGATCCGGGCCGGCACCGAGGGCGAGGCCACCGGCGGGCACCTCGCCTCCAACGTGCGCGACATCGTGCAGGCGCTCGACGCCGTCTACGAGCAGGCCTTCCCCGTGCTCGACCGGCGGGACGCGGCGGGGCTGCTCGACGTGCCGTGGCCGACCCCGAGCCGGGCCGAGCGTCTGGCCATGCTCATCGGCGACAGCTGGTTCCGGCCTGACGTGCTCGCCGAGCGGGCCATCGCCGACGGCGACGGGCCGCTGCTCAAACTGCTGCTGGGCAACGTGTTCCGCCCGCTGTCCCGGCCGATGGTGGTCCGCCTCCTCGACACCCTGCACGCCCGCGGCGACCTCGAAGAGTCCACTGTGGAGCGGGCATTCGCGGCCGACTGGCACCTGTGGCGCGGCCTCGACGAGCAACGGGCGGCCTGCCGGGGCTTCGTCCGCGACGTCGTCGACGCGATGTTCTGGCGCGGCTCGGACATCCCGGTCGTGCGCCCCCGCGGCCTGCGGTTCGTCCGCCGGGCCATCGAGGAGCAGCCGCCGCACGCCGCCGCCCTCGGCGCCGCCGACCTCACCGCCACCGAGCGGACCGAGCTCGTCGAGTGGCTGGCCACCCGCGGCCCGGCCGACATCGAGCGGGCCTACGAGCTGCGGGTCCCGGCCGGTGACGCCGACGTGATCCTGCCGTTGCTGGGCCTCGAACAAGGCCGGCCGCTGTATCTCCTGTGCCGCGACAGCACCGCCCCGCACGACCGGGCCGCGATCCTCGCCGCCGCCGCGGCCGCCGGGGCGGACGGCACGGCCCGGGTCCTGCAGCTGGTGCCGAGCGAGGCCGTGGCGGCCGCGCTGGGCCGCAACCGGGCCGCGGTCGAGCGGCGCGTCAAGCACAACGCCCTCGAGGGGATCGCCGCGTTCGGCCTGCTGCCCCTGGACGCCGGCGAGACCGTCCACGACCGCTACGCCACGCTGCGCGAGGTCGCCAAGCGCGGCGCGAAGCTGGGCCCGAGCCGCCGCCACAGCCACGCCGCCGCGATCGAGACGGCCCTGGAGCACCTGGCGCAGGTGGCCGGCTTCCCCGACGCGGCCCGCCTGGAGTGGCACTGCGAGGCCGAGCTGGCCGAGACCCCGGCGCAGCTGCACCATGGCGACTACACGGTGACCGTCGAGCCCGACGGCGCCGATGCGGTGATCGCGGTGGTCAAGGCCGGCAAGCGCCTCCGGACCGTCCCGGCCCAGCTGCGCAAGGAGCCCGGCTTCGCCGCCCTGCGGGAGCACCAGGAGCGCCTCCGCGAGCAGTCCCGCCGCCTGCGCACCGGCCTCCTCGAGCGCCTGGTCGCCACCGCCGGCACCGTGACCCCGGAGGAGCTCGACCGCCTGCGCCGCCTCCCCGCGGCCGCCGCGATGCTCGCGTCGCTGCTGTGGCTGGACCACACCGGCACCGTCGGCCTGCTGTCCGAAGTGGACACCAGCGCCCCGCTGACCGCCGTCCACCCCCACCACCTCTACGAGCGCGGCTCCCTGGCCCACTGGCAGTCCGAGATCGTGACCCGCCGCATCACCCAGCCCGTGCGGCAGGTCTTCCGCGAGCTCTACCTCCTCACGCCGGCCGAACGCGAGGCGGCCGACCGCTCGGCGAGGTTCGCCGGCCATCGCGTCAACGGCAAGGTCACCGCCCAGCTGCTGTCCGCCCGAGGCTGGTCGACCGGCGGCAACCCCGACGACGAACACCCGATCACCCGCACCGTGGAGGGCGCCCTGACCGCGGCCCTGGAGTGCGAGTTCGACAGCTACCTGGGCCTCGGCGATGCCATCCTGGGCACGCTGACCTTCCTCGCCCCCGGCTCCGCCTCGCACCCCGACCTCGGCTCGGCCTCGCACTCAGCCCCCGACCCTGGCTCGGCCTCGCACCCGGGCTCGGGTTCGCGCCCGGGCTCGGGTTCGCGCCCGGGCTCTGGTTCCGGCTCGGGTCTGCGCTCGGGGCCTGATCCGGGATCGGGCTTGCGCTCGGGCTCTGGCTCCGGATCCAACTCGGGCTTCGGTTCTGGCCGCGGTGGTTCGGTGGCGCTGGAGGACGTCCCGCCGATCGTGTTCTCCGAGACGATGCGCGACCTGGACCTGGTGGTCTCGGTGGCCGGCACGGACCCGGATGCCTACGCGTCACCTCGGCACGCCGAGAGCCGCGCCCAACTCCTGGCCGCCCTGATTCGGGACCTGCACCTGGACCGGGTGACGGTGACCGGGGCGGCGGCGGTGATCCGCGGTTCGAGGGCCACCTACCGGGTCCACCTCAACAGCGGCTCGATCCACCTGGAGCCGGCCGGCTACCTGTGCGTGGTCCCCAAGACCTTCGGCACACCTCGCCACCAGCGCCTGTTCCTGCCGTGGGCCGACGACGACCCGATGACCAGCGTGATCCTGAGCAAGGTCCTGCTCCTGGCCGACGACGAGCACATCACCGACCCCACGATCCTGTCCCAGCTGCCCTGAGCCCGCGCTGCCCGCAACACTTCGGGCCGTCCGATCGCTTGGCCGACGACCGCCGGCCGGCGGGGAGAGGCGCTCAGGTTGGTGGGCGGACCAGGAGGGCTTCGGCGGCCACGGGGCGGTAGCCGGCGGCCTGGAAGGTGCGGACGCTTCTGGCGTTGCCCGGGGCCTGCTGGGCCCAGACCGGGGCGCCGTCCGGGACCAGGTGGCGGGCGGCGGTTGCCAGTTGGCGGCCCAGGCCCCGGTGGCGGAGGGGTTCGTCGACCTCGACGGCGGCTTCCCAGCGGCCGGCTACGCCTCGGCCCAGGACCAGGAGGGCGCCTTCGGTTGCGTACACGTGGACGTCGTCGCGGCGGGTGCTGGCCCTGACCACCCTCGGGTGGTCGGGGGCGTCTACGCGGTGCAAGGGTAGCGGCGGGGGGCCCGGCAAGGCCGTTGCCACCGTGAGGAGGTCGATGGTTTCGGTCGTGCGGCCGGTGCGGTCCAGCAGCGCGGTCAGGAAGCGGGGGTGCATCGGGGCGGCCAGCGCGTCGGTGCCGGCGGCCTCGAGTTGGGAGCGGAGCCACGTCGGGTCCTCGTCCACGAAGACCACGGAGTGGGCGGTGAACGCGATGACGCCCGCGTCCCTCGGGCTCGGCTGGGGGAGCAGTGAGACGCCGCCGTCCGCGGGGGGAAAGTGGCCCGCGGCGGCGGCGTTCAGCAGGTCGGTCAGTGCGGTCCCCATGCCGCCAATCAGAACACGGCGATCGAGTTGGCCGTATAGGTCGTGTCGGCCGCCGGGGGGGTCGTGAAGCGGGCGTTGGGCAGGTAGAGGCGGTGGCCGAACTGGGCGATCGTCGTCGGCACGTCGAAGCGGGGGTCGGTGCGCTCGGCGCGGACCGTGCCCTTCGTGCCGGCGTGGTTCAGCGACACCGCGACGACCTTGTTGTCGCGGTTCTGCACCACATACAGGGTGCGGCCGGAGAGCCACAGGCCGTCGCCGTTGACGAAGGTGCGGTCGCCGGTGTCGATGCGCTTCGTGGCGCCGGTGCGGGGGTCGATGCGGAACAGGAAGCCGGTGTTGGACTGCACGGCGATCAGGGCCCGGCCGTCCGGGGTCGCGGCGATGCCGTTGAGGTTGTTGACGCCGGGGGTGAGGACGAAGTCGCCGGTCAGCGGCAGCGTGGTGAACGACTCCGGCAGGTTGCCGCGGCGGCCCGTCGCCACCTTGTACAGCACCGCCTGCCGCGAATCCGTGAAGTAGGCGGAGCCGTCGAGCAGGATCACGTCGTTGACGAACGTGGTGCCGGTCGTGAACTTGTACGACGCCAGGACCGCGCCGGTGCGGGTGTCGACGACCCGGGCGTCACCGCCGCCCCCGCCGGCCACGAACAGGCGGCCGCGGCCGTCGGTCTTCATGCCCAGCGACGCGCTGCCGACGGGCGGGCTGAGCTGGGCGCCGGCCCCGCTGACGAGGTTGACGCGGTAGATGCGCCCGTCGGCCCGGGAGCCGAAGTAGGCGAAGGCGCCGGGGCCGATCGCGATCCCCTCGGGCTGGAAACCGTCGGGCAGGTTGAGCGTCGTGGGCAGCGGGCGGTCCGCGCCCGAGGCGAACGCGGAGGCCGGGCCGGCCAGCAGCGCGGCCGTGAGCGCGGCGGCCAGGGTCAGGATGACTGTCATGCGCCGATGTACGGTCATGCCTAGTACTTACCCCCCGAAGCTGGGAACGGTTCGACGAACCCCGAAACCGCTAGGCCGAGGCGTCCACGAAGCGGCGGATGCGCTCCACGACGTCCGGGGGCGGGGTCAGCAGCTGCATCCCCACCTCGGTCTGCGCGCCCTGCCGCACGACGTGCATGACCTGCGCGTGGGCCCGGGTCGGGGCGCCGCCGCCGAGGTCGAGCTCCACGATGACGGTGTCGCCGGAGCGCACCGGCACATCACCGTCGGTGCAGGCCCGCAGGCCGCCGGTGCTCAGGTCCATCAGCTCACCGGTCACGAACTCCGACCCGCCGTCGACGCCGAAGCGCACCGGCCCGGACATCGCGATCCGCTCCGCGTGGCGCCGTTCGAGCTTCTCGGCCAGGGCCGACATGCCGCTGATGCGCTCCATGGTCTCGCCGACCCGGCCGGTCAGCCGCTCGACGGTGGCGTGCTGGTCCAGGGCGACGGTGTGCAGTACCCCCGTCGCTTCTCCGATCCCGGCCACGCCGGCGACCATTGCCCGGATGGTGTCGGTCATCTGCCCGGCCGTGCGCTCCAGCTCCGCGACCGTGGCGGCGATCCGCTCGGTCGACTCGGCGGTACTGCCGGCCAGGTCCTTGACCTCGTTGGCGACGACCGTGAAGCCGCGGCCGGCCTCACCGGCCCGGGCCGCCTCGATGGTGGCGTTGAGGGCGAGGAGCCGGGTCTGCGCGGCGATGCCGGCGATGAGCTGGGTGGTGCCGTCGACCTGGCGCAGCCGCTCGCCGAGCGCGGCCACGACCCGTTCGGCGTCGCCGGCCCGGTCCATCACCGACGCGGTGGCCCGGTCGGCCTCGTTGACCCGGTCCTCGATCGTGCGGGCGGCCTGGCGGACCTCGCCGACCTGGGCCACGACGTCCTCGAGCTCGGCCGAGATCGCGCCGACGGACTCGTCGACGACGCTCTGGGCCCGCTCCCGCAGCTGCCGCTGGCCTTCCCGCTGCTGTTCGAAGCTGGCGTGCAGCTGCTCCTCGCGGATCCGCTGGGCCCGGCCGAGCTGCTCCTCCTGTTCGACCAGGCGCTGCCGGGAGCGTTCCAGGGCGCGGCCGATGTCGCCGAGCTCGTCGCGGCCGGCCGGCACCTCGCGCGCCGAGAGGTCACCGGCGGCGGTGGCGGAGACCGCGCCGACGGCCAACTGCACGTCGTGGCGGGTGCGCCACCAGACCGACGCCGCGAACCAGATCGCGAGGACGGCGGTCACGCTGGTGACGGCCAGGTTGATCATGCGGTCGCGGGCGAGCCGGTCGTACCGTTCGGTCAGCAGCCGCCGCAGCGCCCCGGTGGCCGGCCCGATCGCCTGGCGGATCGCGGCCGCGGCGGCGCTCGCGTCGACCGGGCCCGGGGTGGCCAGGCCTTTCGTCAGGGTGGTGGAGAGGGCGGTGAGCGCGTCAGCGGCCGTGGTGAGCGGCTGCAGGTCGCCGGCGAGCGCGGTGTCCTTGGTGTTGGCGACCGCGGTCTTGACCCCCGTGCGCAGCGCCCCCGCGGCGTCGTCGAGCCGGCCGGCCCGCACGGCCTGGGCGGCGACCCGGTCGGCGAGGGGCGGCGCGGTGTCGGGGGCGGCGACGCCGGCCGCGGCCGCGAGGGCCTTGGGCAGCTCGACGACGAGCGCGTCCATGACGTAGTAGGTGTCGAGGTCCGGGTCGAGGATCAGGCCGGAGCTGTTGCCGACCTCGGTGATCAGCCCGGCGACGGCGTCGGCCGCGGCCGGGCCGCCACTACTGGGCAGCGTGCCGGGGAGTGCCGAGAGGTCGGGCTTCCCGCCCGTCGCGAGTTCGGTCATCGCGGTGAGCGCCGGGAGCACGACCTCGGTGCCGTCCCGCTCGCCGGCGGCGAAGTCGAGCTGGCTGCCGACGGAGGTGGTGTAGGCGTAGGTGGTGCCGAGGCCGGGTACGAGCAGTACCACCACCAGCACGGCCAACCGGGTGCTGGTGCGAACCCGGTCGGACAGCCACAGCATCGGCACGAGCAGCGCAGGCCGGCGAGATCCGCTCACAACGGCCTGATCGGCCCGGGCGGGTCCGCTCCTGAGAGAAACGTCCCGCCCGGAAACCGGTCACTACAGGAAGCGGTACGCCGTCCCGCCGCGCACGGGCGCGACGCGGATGCCGGCCGACGGGTTGGCCGCCTCCACCATCTTGCCGCCGCCGATGTAGATGGCGACGTGCCCCGACGTGTGGATGACATCGCCGGGCATCCACTGTCCAGCGGGGACCTGGCGGCCGCGGGCGGCGATCTGCTCGCTCTGGTGCGGCAGCTTGATGCCGACCTTCGCGTAGGCGGCCGCGACGAGGCCGCTGCAGTCGTAGGCGTTCGGGCCCGAGGCGGCGTACACGTACGGCTTGCCCACCTGCGCCATCGCGAACGACACCACCGTGCCGGCGGCCCCGGACGGGGGCTTCACCGTCGTCGTCGTCGTCTGCTGCTTCTTCGTCGTGTTCGACGAAGTCTTCTTCGATGATGACGATGATGACGATGAAGACGCGGAAGACGAGGTCTTCGTGGGCGTCGGCGCGGGCGGCGCCGGGGCCGTGGCGGTGTCGCGCTGCGAGGAGGCGAGGTGGACGTACACCTCGCGGTTGGCGCGATCGACCCGCTCGTAGGCGGTGAGCAGAGCCTCCTGCTCAGCGAGCGTCAGGGCGGGCGAGCCGGTCAGTACCGTCTCGGTCGTCGTGTCCGCCTGACCGGATGCGGTGGTTGGAACGGGTTGGGCCGCGGCGGCCGAGGGGCCGAGCCAGACGGCGGAAAGGGCGATGGCTGCGGTGCCTGCTGCAATGCGGTGCAGCGGCTGGCGTGCGTTCAGTTCGGCTCCACGGTCGGCCCGGTGCACTCTCGCGTGTCTCGGATGGAGCGCCCGTGGTGCCGGCGCTGACCCGAAGTACCGGGCTGAAATCGGACAATGTCGTCGTCCAGCCCCGTTGTGGGGCCGTTGGCGACGCTAGGCCGCTCCTTCCCCGCTGGTGACCGTTCGTGACATTCCTCACCACCTATCTCACCCACATCAGGGCGGGTATCGACCGTTATGTCCGTACCGACCGGCCAACCTTTCCCGGCCGTTCGGGCGTCCCGAGTTTCACGGCGATTTGGACGCATATATTGCTTTCATGGAGTTTCCGGGGGTACAGCGTGCAGCAGTCGCCGCCGCCACCCTCGCGCTCCTCGCCGGGTGTGCCGGCCCCGGCTCCGGGGGCCCCGCCGCCGACCCCGCCTGCGCCCCTTACGCCGCGTACCGGGGTCACGAGGGCACCACGATCACGGTCCGGTCCTCCATCCGCGACGTCGAGGCCGACAAGCTCGTCCAGGCCTGGGACGCGTTCGAGAGCTGCACCGGCATCACGATCGACTACACCGGCCGGGCCGACTTCGAGAAGACGTTGCCGGTCGACGCCGCCGCCGGGCACGGGCCCGACGTCGCCCTCTTCCCGCAGCCGGGCCTGCTGGCCCTGCTGGCTCGGGCCGGGCGGCTCAAACCGGCGGCCAAGACGGTCGCCGAGAGCGTCGGGCGCAACTATCCGCCGGACTGGCAGCGGTACGGCACCGTCGACGGCGAGCTCTACGGCACCCCGATCGACGGCAACGTCAAGTCGCTGGTCTGGTACTCCCCGAAGTACTTCGACGAGCACGGGTACACCGTGCCGCAGACCTGGGCCGAGCTGACGGCGCTGAGCGACCGCATCGCCGCCACCGGCATCAAGCCGTGGTGCGCCGGCATCGAGTCGGGCGGCTCCACCGGCTGGCCCGCCACCGACTGGCTCGAGGACACCCTGCTGCGCACCGCCGGGCCGGCCGTCTACGACCAGTGGGTCGAGCACCGGATCCCGTTCGACGACCCGCGGGTCGTGGCCGCGCTCGACCGGGCCGGCGGGATCCTGCGCAACCCGAAGTACGTCAACGGCGGCCTCGGCGGCGTGGACAGCGTCGCCACCACCGCCTACCAGGAGGCCGGCCTGCCGATCCTGCTGCACGAGTGCGCCCTGCACCGCCAGGCGTCCTTCTACACCAGCTACTGGCCGGCCAACGCCGCCATCGACCCCGGCGGCGACCTGTACGCGTTCTACCTGCCGCCGGTCGACCCGGCCGCCGGCCGCCCGATCCTCGGCGCCGGTGTCTTCGCGGGCGCGTTCACCGACCGGCCCGAGGTCGAGGCGTTCTCGCTGTACCTGTCCACCCCGGCCTTCGCCGACAGCCGCGCCCGCACCGCCGGCATCGTCAGCCCCAACAAGGGCCTCGACCAGAACCTGCTCACCACGCCCATCGAGAAGCTCGAGGCGGCGCTGCTGGCCGACCCCGGGGTGACGTTCCGCTTCGACGGCTCCGACCAGATGCCCCCGGCCGTCGGCGCCGGCACGTTCTGGTCCGGGATGACCGACTGGATCAAGGGCGCGGACACCGCTACCGTCCTGCACCACATCGAGACCACCTGGCCGGCTTGATCCGGTGCGGTGGATGCCGATGTGAACACCGTGTTCGGACGCGTACGGCGACGGGTGGCGGATCTGCGGATCGCCACCAAGATCGTCAGCGTGTCCCTGGTCGTGACCGCGATCTTCACCGCGTCCGGCGTCGTCGGCCTGGTCAACCTCCAGCGCCTCGTCGACGAGCAGGACCGCGAGTATCGGGTCAACGTCGTCGCCCTGGACAAGATGACCACCGTCCGCTCCGCCGTCGGCGCCCAGCTCGAGGCGGTCCTGGCCTACATCCTGTCGGAGCCCGGCTTCTACCGCGACACCTACGCCGAGATCATCACCGAGTCCGACCAGGACATCGACGCCCGCATCGCCGAACTGCGGGCCATCGCCCTGCCGCAGTCCGAGCAGACCGGCCTCAAGGCGTTCGCCGCCACCGTCACCATGTGGCGCACCGCCCGCCAGGCCGCCCTCGACGCCGCCAACGCCGGCGACCAGCAGAAGGCGGCCCAGGTCGTCCTCGTGCGGTCCGAGGCCATCGCCCGGGCCGTGAAGGACCGCGCCAACTCGTTCCTGGACCAGCTCGTCGAGGCCGTCGCCGACGGTGCCCGGCGGGCCAAGGCCAACGGCATCCGCAACACCCAGCTCACCGCGGCCCTGCTCGCGGCGGGCGCGCTCACCGCGATCCTGCTCGCCGTGCTCACCGCCCGGGCCATCTCCCGCCCGCTGCGCGAGGTCGTCGACGTCCTGGCCCGGGTCGCGCGGGGCGACCTGAGCCGGCGGGTCGACATGGACCGCGGCGACGAGGTCGGCCAGATGGGCCGCTCACTCAACGAGACCCTCGGCGTGCTGCGGGCCGCCTTCGAGGAGGTCCACCATCGGGCCTCGCACGACGGCCTCACGGGCCTCGCCAACCGCGCCCTGCTCCGCGAACGCATCGCCGCCGCCCGCCCCAACGCCGCCGCCGGGAACCGCCCGGTCGCCATGCTCCTCATCGACCTGGACGGCTTCAAACAGGTCAACGACGCCTACGGCCACAACGCCGGCGACTTCCTGCTCACCGTCGTCGCCGAACGCCTCCTGGCCGGTGTCCGCACCGCCGACACCGTGGCCCGCCTCGGCGGCGACGAGTTCGCCGTCCTCCTCGACGGCGTCGACTCGGCCGAGGACGTCTACCTGATCGCCGACCGGCTCTGCACCGACCTGCAGGAGCCGGCCGTCTACCGCGACGGCTGCGTCATCACCCCACGGGCCAGCATCGGCGTCAGCGTGTGGGACGGCGAGACCCCGATCGACGCCCTCATGCACGACGCCGACCAGGCGATGTACGCCGCCAAGACCGGCGGCAAGGGCCGCGTCGTGCACGCGTAGCGCCCTAGATGGACACCCAGCCGTCGAAGCCGCTGGGGGACATGCAGTGCACGCGGTTGCTCAGTCTCAGAGACGGATCGCTCTGGTACCGCTTGGCCAGGGTCCGTTCCGCGTCGACGTCCCCGCGATCGGCCGACAGCAGCAGCTCGGCCAGCTCGTCGGCGGTCCGGTCGGTGATCGCGCCCCACTGGTCCCACAGCAGTGCCTCGTCGCA
Organism: Dactylosporangium sp. NPDC051541; assembly: GCF_044454505.1. Taxonomy (NCBI): domain Bacteria; kingdom Bacillati; phylum Actinomycetota; class Actinomycetes; order Micromonosporales; family Micromonosporaceae; genus Dactylosporangium; species Dactylosporangium sp. NPDC051541. The sequence goes on along the minus strand of NZ_JBITDU010000019.1, from coordinate 54,968 downwards.
CTGCCGGTGGGCGACCTCCAGCAGCACGTTGTCGAGGAGGAACTGGTGCCCGCGGAACGGCAGCCCCGGGTCCACGCCGTAGCGGTCGGCGTCGATCAGGCCGCGGCGGTGGGCGGTCCACGCCTGCGCGGCGGTGACGAACAGCGGCAGGTCGGCGGTGTTGAACGGGTAGTCGTCCGGCTCGAGCTGGGCGTCGGCGAGGACCCACCGGCGGCCGTTCCAGTATTCGGCGACGACGTGGTCGTAGTTCCAGTCCTCGGCGAAGTATGGCGAGAACCCGACCCGGCTGCGCGCCGGCACCCCCCGCCGCCGCAGCGCCGCGATCGTCAGCAGCGTGAAGTCCCGGCAGCACCCGAGGACCCGCTCCGCGACCGGCCGCGGCTCGCGCAGCGCCGACGGGAACCGCCCCTGGTCGAGCTCCAGCATCCGCGACGCCCACCGCGAGTCGATCTCCGCCAGCCGCGCCTGGTCGAACGACACCCCCGAGGCCCGGTAGTGCACCAGGACGTTTCGCACGCCCGCCATCAACCCGGGAACATCCTCGGGCAGCTCATCAAGAAGCCCCCCGAACCGCCCCGGCTCGCTGAAGCGCGACTGCTCGCGGTACCGCTGCAACATGGTTCGAACCTAACAACTTTTTCGCAGGATCCGCCCGAGGGCGGCGTGGGCTTTTGCGGCCGGGTGGGTGGGGCCGTAGTCGTCCGGGGCTGGTAGAGCGGTTGTGAACAGGCTGTAGACCAGGGCCGGGGTTTCGTTCTCGGCGAACATGATGCCGGCCTCGTGGCGGGCCGCGCCCCCCGCGTCGTGGTCGGCGCCGTGTTTCGTGGCTACGCTTCTGCGGGCGGGGCCGGACAGGTCGTGGCGGATGCCGTCGTGGTAGCCGGAGGGGGAGCGCAGGACGTTCAGCATGAACGCGGTGCCGGCGCGGCTCAGCAGGGTGCCGGCGGCCAGGCGGGTCAGCAGGTCGTGGGTCTCGCGGGGCGTGGTGTCGCCGAGGTAGAAGCGGGCCGGGTCCGGGGTCGGCTCCACGCGGGTGCGTTCGAAGCCGAGAGCCGCCAGGGTTTCGTTGACCTCCGCGGCCGGGACCAGCCGTCCGCACAGGCGGACCGCGGTGTTGTCGGAGACCAGGAGCATGGCGGTGAGGACGCCGGCGGCCGTGAGGTCGTCGCCGACGGCGGGCTGCAGGTGATACAGGCCGCTGCCGCCCAGGATGTCCTCCTCGCGCAGCCGGATGCGGCGCTCGAGCGGGACCCGGGTCAGGACGGCGGCCGCCACGAACAGCTTCTGGATGCTGTAGCCCTTGACGAGCTCGTTGTCGCGGTCGGCGACGACCGGCCCGCCGTGCAACGAGATCCTGGCGTGCCACGTGCCACCGGCCGCGGACTTGGCCCTCGTGTAGGCCCGGCGAATCCGGGTGACGGCCGACGGTGCGTTCACCCGCCGCAGTTTAGGGTGCTCGGCATGGACCTGGTGGCATACCTGCAGCGGCTGACCTTCGCCGACCGCAGCGCCGACGAGGTCACGGAGCTGCTGATCGAGGCCACCGTCGAATGGGCGAAGAGCGAGGGCTGGCGGGTGTACCGTCGTGCGTCGAGCGTCGTGCCACTGCCCCCGCCGTACGAGAAGCAGTTCTCCGTCGTCGACGTCGGGATCGCGCGGCCGGGCCGGCCGCCGCTCGTCGTCGAGGTCGACCACGCCGATCGGAAGCGAACCCTCGACAAGCTCGTCGCCGAGGCGGCCGCCGGGCGGGAGGCGCTGTGGGTGCGGTGGGGGTCGGGGCGGTTCGCGACCCCGCCGGAGCCGATCCGCCTCGTCCCGTTCCCGGTCGTCTCCCGCCGCGGGCCGAACGGCAAGCAGGTCCACTCGCACACGGCGGGCCTGGATCGGCCCGCGCCCGAGCATTCGGCGGCGGCCGGGGAGTATCAGATCGTGGCCATGGACCCCGATCAGGACGGCGGCTGATCCCGATACAGCTGCTCGAACAGCGGCATCGGGTCCAATGTCGCGTAGGAGCGGACCCGGGTGGCGAGGTTCTCGGTGACGAGCAGGGCCGCGCAGTTGCGGTCCACGACGATGACCAGCGGCCGTCTGCGGGTCTCCGGCGCGAACGTGACGACGAAGCTGAGCTGGTCGGTGAACGCCACCCGCAGGCAGGCCTGGTCGGTCTGGGGCGCGGGCAGGGTGTTGAGCAGCTGGACGAACGCGGCGACGGACTCGGCCCGGTGCAGGACCTCGGGCGGGGCGACGGCCGGGCCCGGGGTCTCCAGCAGCGTGTCGCAGCGGGTGATGGTGTCGGCGCCGTAGGCGACGAACTCGCCGCCGGCGTCCTGGGGCAGGACGCCGCTGCCGAGGCGGGGGATCGTCGCACAGTCGACGGCCTGGGCGCCCGGGCCGGAGACGACCGGGGAAGGGTACGCCGCCGGCGGCTCCATCGACGGTGATGCCGACGGGTTCAGCGGCGGCGGGAGGCCGACGGCCGACCGGGCGGCGACGAACGTCAGCCCCGCGGCGGTGGCCGCCGCGACCAGCGTGAGCGTGATCGAAGTGCGCATGACACTACTGAGTGTAGTTGTTTGAACGGTGGACGTCTTGAAGACAGCGTGAGGTTGCACGGAAGTCGCGTACTGTCGGTGATCGGACCTGACCGATGCACGACAGCATGTGTAGCTCAGAATTGCCCGGGTGAGCCCGACGCCCACCACTGCCCCGGTCGTCATCCCGCGGCAGCGGCCCCAGGAAACCGCCGGACCCATCGGACCCGCACCACCCGTCGCGACCCCACCTCACCGCACCCGGTTCGTGACGGCCGGGCTCGTGCTCGCCGGCCTCGCCGTGATGCTGCTGGGCTACCTGCGCCTGGCCCGCGCCAACGGCACCAACGCCGACGGCGCGGCCAATGCCCTGCAGGGCTGGGACATCCTCCACGGCAACGTGTTCCTCTCGGGGTGGACGCTCAGCGATGTCTCCTTCTTCCCGACGGAGCTGGTGCAGTACACCCTGATCGAGCTCTTTTATGGTCTTGACCCGGACGTCGTGCACGTCGCCGCGGCCACCACCTACGTGCTGCTCATCGTGTTCGCGGCGCTCGCCGCACGAGGGGACGCGACGGGACGTGCGGCGTGGGTGCGGGTGGCGGTCGTCGTCGCGGTGATGCTGGTGCCGGAGCCGCACGCCGGGTGGTCGATCGTGCTCAACACCCCGGACCACACCGGGACCGGGGTGCCGCTGCTGCTGACCGCCCTGCTCGTCGACCGGCGGGCCGTGTTCCGCCGCTGGTGGCCGGTCGCGGTGACGGCCGTCCTCGCGGTCGCGCAGCTGGGCGACCCCCTCGCCATGTACATCGGGGCGATACCCCTCGCCCTCGTCAGCGTCGTGCGGCTGGTCTGGTCGAAGCACCGCAAGGCGCTCGACGCCCACCTGCTGGTGGCTGCGGTCGCGTCGATCCTCATCGCGCACGCCGCGGTGAAACTGATCGGTTTCTTCGGCGGCTACCAGGTGCACCCGCCGATCGCGGAGTTCACGGAGCTCGAGGACGTCCCGGAGCACCTGGATCTGCTGTGGCGCACCGTCTCCATCGACTACGGCGCCTACTTCCCATACCTCGGCGAGGACTGGCGGGCCCTCTTCGCCACCGCCGCGGCGATCAAGGTCGCGCTGCTGCTGGCGGCCGCGGCCGCGGTCCTGGTGACGGTCGGGCGGCTGCTGCGCCGCGACCGCGAGCCCGACCGGGTGGCCCAGTGGCTGGCGGTGGCGATCCTGGTCAACCTGGCCGCCTACGTGGCCTCGACCCAGGCCGGGGACATGGCCAGCGCCCGCCAGGTGGTGGCCGTGCTGCCCTTCGGCGCGGTCCTGATCGCCCGGACCTTCGCCGACCGGATCAAGGTCTCCGGCCGCAACCGGATCGTCGCCGGCCTGGTCGCGGCCGTGCTCATCGGCGCGTTCGCCGCCCAGACGGCGATCGCCCGGCCGGCACCGACCGAGGCCGCCGAGGTGGCGGCCTGGCTGGAGCGCAACGACCTGCGCTACGGCCTCGGCGCCTACTGGGCGTCGAACAGCATCACGGTGCAGACCGGCGGGCGCGTGCGGGTGGCGCCGATCGTCGACGAATACCCGCGGGCGTTCCACTGGGAGTCGCGCCGCGAGTGGTTCGACCCCCGCCGGCACGACGCCCGGTTCGTCGTCGTCGACCGCGAGCTGGAGCGCTACGGCACGCTGAGCGGTGTCGTGCTACGGCTGGGCCCGCCGGTGCGGCAGGTCGACTTCCAGCGCTGGACCGTGCTCGTCTACGACCACAACGTCCTGCCCTACCTGCCCCGCCATCAGCTGGTCTGAGCGGCGGTCTCGGCCGCCTTGCGCAATCCCTCGGCCTCCATCCGGATGTACCGCCGGATCAGGCTCGAATACAGGAGCGTGACGATCCGGGCGAGGGGTCCGGCGAACGACAGCGTCAGCTCGGCCGTGCACGTGCCGTCGCCGTTGTCCGTCGCCCAGTGACCGCCGACGTTGCGGATGCCGGGCGCCGAGTCCGACGTCCACTCGAAGCCGCCGGTGTCTACCTTGGTCACGGTCCAGGTGGCCGGGCGGAGTTTGGGCTGGGTGACGACCACGGTCTCGCCGACCGTCAACGGGCCTGCACTGGACCGGACCGCCGAAGACACGGAGGCGGTCCAGGAGGGCCACTCCTGAACCGCCTTCATGATGTCGCCGGCCACGGACGCCGGGGCCGCGATGGTGATGGTGTCGCGGAAATCCACGCTCATCCCAGCAGCGTAGAACCGCCTAGCCGAGCTTGAGCCAGAGGGCACCGAGGGGTGGGACGCGGATCTCGGCCGACGCGGGCAACCCGTTGCGCGGCTCGCCGGACGCCTCGACCGAGCCCATGTTGCCGACGCCGGAGCCGCCGTAGACGTCGGCGTCGGTGTTGAGGATCTCCTGCCAGCGGCCGGTGAACGGCAGGCCGATGCGGTACCCCTCGTGCGGGTGGGCGGCGAAGTTGACCACGACCGCGACGACCGAGCCGTCCGCACCCCAGCGCAGGTAGCTGAACACGTTGCCGGCGGAGTCGTCGTTGTTGATCCAGCGGAACCCGTCGGGCGTGATGTCCTGGGTCCACAGCGCGGGTGTCGCCCGGTACACCTTGTTGAGGTCCTGCACGAGCCGCTGCAGGCCGCCCCGCAGCGGGTCGTCGAGCAGGCCCCAGTTGAGGCCCCGCTCCTCGCTCCACTCCTGCTCGTCGCCCAGCTCACAGCCCATGAACAGCAGCTGCTTGCCGGGGAACGACCACATGTAGGCCAGCAGCGCGCGGGTGTTGGCGATCTTCTTCCAGAAGTCGCCGGGCATCTTGCCGACCAGGGAGCCCTTGCCGTGCACGACCTCGTCGTGGCTGATCGGCAGGACGTAGTTCTCGCTCCACGCGTAGACGGTCGCGAACGTCATCTGGTTGTGGTGGTACTGGCGGTAGATCGGGTCCTTGCCGGCGTACGACAGCGTGTCGTGCATCCAGCCCATGTTCCACTTGAAGCCGAAGCCGAGCCCGCCGGAGTCGGTGGTGCGGGTGACGCCGAGCCACGCCGTCGACTCCTCGGCGATCATCATGATGCCGGGGTGGTGCTTGTAGACGGTCGCGTTCGCCTCCTGCAGGAAGGAGATCGCGTCGAGGTTCTCCCGGCCGCCGTACTGGTTGGGCGCCCACTGCCCGTGCTCGCGGGAGTAGTCCAGGTACAGCATCGAGGCGACCGCGTCGACCCGCAGCGCGTCCGCGTGGAACTCGTCGCACCAGTACAGGGCGTTGGCGACGAGGAAGTTGCGGACCTCGCTGCGCCCGAAGTCGAAGATCAGCGTGCCCCAGTCGGGGTGCTCGCCGCGCCGCCAGTCGCCGTGCTCGTAGAGCGGGGTGCCGTCGAAGCGGGCCAGGGCCCACGCGTCCTTGGGGAAGTGGGCCGGCACCCAGTCCAGGATCACGCCGATGTCGGCCTGGTGGAGCCGGTCGACGAGGTGGCGGAACTCGTCCGGGGAGCCGAACCGCGCGGTCGGCGCGAAGTAGCCGGTGACCTGGTAGCCCCAGGAGCCGCCGAACGGATGCTCCATCACCGGCAGGAACTCGACGTGGGTGAAGCCCATGTCGGTCACGTACTCGGTGAGCTGGTCGGCCAGCTCGGTGTAGGTGAGGCCGGGCCGCCACGAGCCGAGGTGCACCTCGTAGACGCTGATCGGCTGCTCGTGGCTGCGCTTCTCGGCCCGGGCGGCGATCCAGTCGCCGTCCTTCCAGTCGTAGGCCGACGCGTAGACGACGCTCGCGGTGGCGGGCGGGGTCTCGGTGTGCTGCGCGAGCGGGTCGGCCTTCTCCACCCAGTCGTTGTCCGGGGTCAGGAGCCGGAATTTGTACTTCTGGCCCGCACCCGCCCCCGGGACGTACAGCTCCCACACGCCGCTGCCGCCGAGCGAGCGCATCGGCAGGCCGTCGTGCGGGCCCCAGCCGGTGAAGTCGCCGACGACCCGCACGCCGCGGGCGTTGGGCGCCCACACCGCGAACGCGACGCCGTCGTCGTGGACCTGGGCGCCGAGGACCTTCCACAGCTTCTCGTGCCGGCCCTCCTGGATGAGGTGCAGGTCGAGCTCGCCGAGGGTCGGCAGGTGCCGGTACGGGTCGTCGTGCAGCGTGCCGTCGGCGTCGATGCGGTAGTCGTCGACGACGCCGGGGATCTCGGCCTCGAAGACGCCCTCGCCGTGCACCTTGGTCATCGGGTAGCGCTCGCCGCCGGTCACGACCGCCACGTCGCCGGCGCCACGGCGCAGGACCCGCACGACGGTGACGTCGTTGCCGGCCTGGTCGGCCGGGTGGGCGCCGAGGATGCCGTGCGGGTCGTGTGCCCGGCCGGCGATGAGGTCGTCGAGATTCATAGGAGTGCTCACCTTGTCGTCAGGTCGGAACCGTTCACCATGCGCTCGATCGACTGCAGCGGGATGCGCAGCCAGCCCGGCCGGTATCGCGCCTCGTACGCGCTCTCGTAGACCGCCTTGTCGAGCTCGTAGGCACGCAGCAGGGCCCGGTCCTCCCGCGGGTCGTATCCGGCGGCGGCAGCATAGCCGTCGCAGAATGCGTCCCGGTTACGGTCGACCCACTGCCGGGCCCGGCGGCCCAGCTCCTCATCGTCCTCCTGCCCGAGCAGCAGCTGGTAGGCCGCGTACTCGTAGGAGCGCAACATGCCGGCGACGTCCCGCAGTACCGAATCCGGCTTCCGTCGCTCTTCGACCGGGACACCGGGCTCCCCCTCGAAGTCGATGAGCAGCCACGACTCGGGGGTCCGCAGCACCTGCCCGAGGTGCAGGTCGCCGTGGATGCGCTGGGTCCGGACCGGCTCCGCACCGAGCGTGCGGAACAGCTCCGCGATGTCGTCGGCCATCGGCCGCAGGTCGGGGACGACCGCGAGGGCGGTGTCGAGCCGGGCCAGCATCGCCTCGACGGGCGGCGGGGCGGTTTCGGTGCCGAGTTCGGCGGCGAGGGTACTGTGCACGTGCGCGACGGCCTCGCCGAGCCGGTTGGACTCGCCGGCGAAGTCGCCCCCCACGTCCTCGGGGTTGAGGTCGTGCTCGGCGTAGAGGTCCCGGGCGCTGGTCGTGGCCATCGCCCAGCCCTCGGCCGAGTTCTGCGCATACTCGGTGACCATGGCGAGGGTCAGGTCGTCCTGCTCGATCGCGCCCAGCAGGCGGGCCACGTTCGGGCAGCCGGCCCGGGCCAGGACCCGGTTGAGCTCGAGGTCCGGGTTGATGCCCGGAGTCACCCGGCGGAAGACCTTGAGGATGGCCGCGGTGTCGAACACGACGCTGCTGTTGCTCTGCTCGGCCCCGGTGATCCGGGCCGGCGCGTCGACGGGCAGCGCCACCCCGGGCTCGGGGATGAACCGCACGCCCTCGACGACCGCGCCGGTGTCGATCAGCGCCAGGATGCGCTGCGCCGAGTGCTCGTCGTAGAGGGCGTCGGAGGCGGTGCGGTCACCGTCGGCGCCGATCAGGGCGGCCGCGGACAGCTCCGCGGCCACGTCGAGGTTCCAGCCGACGAAGAGCTGGTAGCGCTCCGAGCCGCCGTCCTCGTAGTGCGCGTCGAGCAGCACGTGGTCGAGCCCGTCGGGCAGGTGCGTGACCACGGCCGGTTCGACGTGCGTCAGGGTGCGCGTGCGCCCCGCGTACCACCGCTGATGCGGCAGCCAGTCGGTGTACGGCAGAGAAGTCATGGCTCTCCTCTAGCTCTGCTCTACCGGCGCGGTCAGCTGGAACCAGTAGAAACCGTGTCCCGGCAGGGTCAGCAGATACGGCAGCTGACCGATCGGCGGGAACTGGACGTGCCCCGTGAGCTCTATCGGCGTGTACCCGGCCCACGGCTGCAGATTGAGCTCGATCGGCTGGGGGAAGCGGGACAGATTGTTCACGCACAGCACGACGTCCTCGCCGTGCACCCGGACGAACGCCAGGACCGACGGGTTGGACCCGCCGAGCTCGCGGAACTCGCCGGCCGCGAACGCCTCGTGGCGGCGGCGGACCTGCAGCATCGTGCGGGTCCAGTTGAGCAGCGAGGTCGAGCTCTCCTTCTGCGCCTCCACGTTGACCGACTGGTAGCCGTAGACGTGGTCCTGGATCGCCGGCAGGTACAGCCGCCCGGGGTTGGCCTGGGAGAAGCCGGCGTTGCGGTCCGGGGTCCACTGCATCGGGGTCCGCACGCCGTCGCGGTCGCCGAGCCAGATGTTGTCGCCCATGCCGATCTCGTCGCCGTAGTACAGCACCGGCGAGCCGGGCAGCGACAGCAGCAGCGCGGTGAACAGTTCGATCTGGTTGCGGTCGTTCTCCAGCAGCGGGGCCAGCCGGCGCCGGATGCCGACGTTGGCGCGCATCCGCGGGTCCTTGGCGTACTCCGCGTACATGTAGTCGCGCTCCTCGTCGGTGACCATTTCCAGGGTCAGCTCGTCGTGGTTGCGCAGGAAGATGCCCCACTGGCAGTTGCCGGGGATCTGCGGGGTGTGTGCCAGGATCTCCGAGATCGGGAAGCGCGACTCGCGCCGCACGGCCATGAAGATGCGCGGCATGAGCGGAAAGTGGAAGGCCATGTGGCACTCGTCGCCGTCGCCGAAGTACTCCACGACGTCGGCCGGCCACTGGTTGGCCTCGGCCAGCAGCACCCGCCCCGGGAACTCGTCGTCGATGACCTTGCGGCAGCGGCGCAGGAACTCGTGCGTCTCCGGCAGGTTCTCGCAGTTGGTGCCCTCGGACTCGAAGAGGTACGGCACCGCGTCGAGCCGGAACCCGTCGATGCCCAGGTCGAGCCAGAACCGCAGCGCGTCGATCATCTCGCGCTGGACGTCCGGGTTGGCGTAGTTGAGGTCGGGCTGGTGTGAGAAGAACCGGTGCCAGAAGAACTGCCGGCGCACCGGGTCGAATGTCCAGTTGGACTCCTCGGTGTCCACGAAGATGACCCGGGCGTCGCTGTACGCCTTGTCCGTGTCCGACCAGACGTAGTAGTCGCCGTAGGGGCCGTCGGGGTCGCGGCGGGACTCCTGGAACCATTGGTGCTGGTCCGAGGTGTGGTTCATGACCAGGTCGGTGATGACCCGGATGCCCCGCTTGTGGGCCGCGTCGAGCAGGGCCACGAAATCCTCGACGGTCCCGAACTCCGGCAGCACTTTGTAGAAGTCCCGGATGTCGTACCCGCCGTCGCGCAACGGGGAGTCGTAGAAGGGCGGCAGCCACAGGCAGTCGACGCCGAGCCACTGCAGATAGTCGAGCTGGCCGATGAGCCCCTTCAGGTCGCCGGAGCCGTCGGCGTTGGAGTCGGAGAAGGCGCGGACCAGCACCTCGTAGAACACGGCCCGCTGGAACCAGCCCTCGTCCGCGGGCAGGACCCGCGCCTGGTCGAAGTCGCTGGACGACGGGTGCTCGACTGCGTCGCTCATGCTTAACCTACCTCTTGCTGCCCGTCGTCATCGGTGATGGCTCACCGGTGGCGATGCACCGTGAACACGTGCGCCGGCTCGTAGTAGGGGTCGAGCCGTACGGCGTTGTGCTGTCCCCACTCGAAGGTCGCGCCGGTGATCTCGTCGCGCACCGTGAACCGCTCGTGCCAGTCGAACCCCAGCGCGGGCATGTCCAACGTCGTGTTACCCCACTGCACGTTGTGGGAATCCAGCGACACGATGACCAGGACGGTGTCGTCGGTCTCCGGGTCGCGCTTCGACCAGCACAGGACCTGCTGGTTGTCGATGCCGTGGAACACCGTGTTGCGCAGCCGCTGCAGCGCCTCGTGCTCCCGCCGCACCGCGTTGAGCCGGCGCAGGTAGGGCGCGAGGGACTCGCCGTTGCGCTCGGCCGCCTCCCAGTCGCGCGGGCGCAGCTGGAACTTCTCGTTGTCCAGATACTCCTCGGCGCCCGGCCGGGGGAGGTGTTCGAAGAGCTCGAACCCCGCGTACATGCCCCAGGACGGGCTCAGCAGCGCCGCCAGCACCGCCCGGATCTTGAACATCGGCGGGCCGCCCTGCTGCAGGTGCACCGGCAGGATGTCCGGGGTGTTGGGCCAGAAGTTGGGCCGCATGTAGTCGGCGGCCGCGATGAGCTGCTCGACGTACTCCCGGATCTCCCAGCCCTCGACCCGCCAGGTGAAGTAGGTGTACGACTGGGTGAAGCCGATCTTGCCCAGGCCGTGCATCATCGCCGGGCGGGTGAACGCCTCGGCCAGGAACAGCACGTCCGGGTCGGCCGCCTTGACCTCGCCGATGATCCAGTGCCAGAAGCCGACCGGCTTCGTGTGCGGGTTGTCGACCCGGAAGATCTTCACGCCCTGCTCGACCCAGTGCAGGACCACCCGCAGAATTTCCGCGCGGATGCCCTCGGGGTCGTTGTCGAAGTTCAAGGGATAGATGTCTTGGTACTTCTTGGGCGGGTTCTCGGCGTAGGCGATGCTCCCGTCGGCCCTTGTCGTGAACCACTCGGGGTGCTCGGTGACCCAGGGGTGGTCCGGCGCGCACTGCAGGGCCAGGTCCATCGCGATCTCCACCCCGGCCTCGTGCGCGGCGGCGATGAACTTCTTGAAGTCGTCCAGGGTGCCCAGGTCCGGGTGGATGGCGTCGTGGCCGCCCTCGGCCGCGCCGATCGCCCACGGCGAGCCGACGTCCTGCGGGCCGGCGACCAGCGTGTTGTTGGGCCCCTTGCGGTGCTTGCGGCCGATCGGGTGGATCGGCGGCAGATACACCACGTCGAAGCCCATGGCCGCGACCTGGGCCAGCCGCGGCGTGGCGGAGGCGAAGGTGCCGTGCTTGACCGGCTTGCCGGACTCGTCGACGACCGCACCCTCGGAGCGCGGGAAGAACTCGTACCAGGCCGAGAACAGCGCCCGCTCCCGGTCGCACCACAGCGGCAGCGCGTCGGCCCGGGTCACCTGCTGGCGCAGCGGGTGCCGCCACAGCACGTCGGCGATCCCCAGGGCCGGCGACACCCGGGCGAACAGCGGGATGTCGGCGTCGTCGAGCGCGCCGGCCGCGCCGAGCACCCGGCCCCGCTCCGCCTCGGGCATGTCCTTGGCCGCCTCGCGCAGCAGCGCGGCCCCCTCGACCAGGTCGTTGGCGAGGTCCTCGAGGCCCTGGCCGGCGGCGATCTTCTTGGAGACCGCGCTGTGCCAGGTGAGGTACGGGTCGCTGAACGCCTCGACGGCGAACTGCCAGGCGCCGACCGCGTCCGGCCGTATCTCGCCGAGCCAGGAGTCGGTGCCGGTCGGGCCCGGGCGCAGCCGGTTGAACGGCCGCTCGGTGCCGTCGGGGGCGATGAGCACCACGTTGGTGCCCATCATCGCGTGGCCTTCGCGGTAGGACACGGCGCTGACCGGCACCGCCTCCCCGACGACGGCCTTGGCCGCGAACCGGCCCCCCTCGATCTGCGGGGTGACCTGCTCGATGGGGAACCGCTGCCCGACGCCGACCGCCGGCGCGTGGAAGAACGCGGCCGGCGACTCAGCCGTCTCCTGGGCCTCTACGGGCTCGGCGGACAGGGCGACCTCCGTCTCGGTCAGCGTGGTCGTCGCGATCTCGGTCTTGAGCGCCTCGGGGGGATTGCCCATGATCCTCACCGTATCGAATTGTTCGGGAACCTGCAGCGTTGTCAGAGTTCGACGCGTTGTCCTTTGCCGACTACCACGATGCCCCCTTCGGAGACCGTGAATCGCTCGCGGTCCCGCTCGAGGTCCACGCCGATCTCCGCGCCCTCGGGGACGATCACGTTCTTGTCGAGGATGGCGTTGCGCACCACGGCGTGCCGCCCGATGTCGACCCCCTCCATGATCACCGATCCCTCGACGTGGGCCCACGAGTGCACCTTCACGTTCGGTGACACGACCGAGTTCTCCACCAGCGCCCCGGAGATCACCGCGCCGGGAGAGATCATCGACCCGATCGCCCGGCCGACCCGCTCACCCCAGCCGTGCACGAACTTCGCCGGCGGCCACGGGGTGTTGCCGGTGTAGATCGGCCAGTCGAAGTTGTACAGGTTGAACACCGGCTGCACGTTGATGAGGTCCATGTTGGCCTCGTAGTAGGAGTCGAGGGTCCCGACGTCGCGCCAGTAGCCGCGGTCGCGCTCCGAGGTGCCCGGCACCACGTTCGTGCTGAAGTCGTACACCGCGGCGTCGTTCTTCTCCACGAAGTACGGGATGATGTTGCCGCCCATGTCGTGCTTGCTCGACGCGTCCTGCGCGTCCCGGCTCACGGCGTCGATCAGCGCGTCGGTGGTGAACACGTAGTTGCCCATCGACGCGTAGATCTCGTCCGGGCTGTCGGCCAGGCCCTTCGCGTCCTTGGGCTTCTCCCGGAAGGCGCTGATCTGCCGCCCGCCCTCACCGACCTCGATCACACCGAACTGGTCGGCCATCGACAGCGGCTGACGGATGCCGGCGACCGTCGCGGACGCCCCCGACTCGATGTGCTGGCGCACCATCTGCTCCGGGTCCATCCGGTAGATATGATCGGCGCCGAAGACGATGACGTAGTCGGGCCGCTCGTCGTTGATAAGGTTGAGGCTCTGGTAGATCGCGTCGGCCGACCCGGCGAACCAGCGCGGCCCCAGCCGCTGCTGCGCGGGCACCGGCGTCACGTAGTTCCCCAGCAGCGTCGACATCCGCCACGTCTTCGTCACGTGCCGGTCCAGCGAATGCGACTTGTACTGGGTCAGCACGACCATCTTCAGATAGCCGCCGTTGGCCAGGTTCGACAGGACAAAGTCGATCAAGCGGTAGATGCCGCCGAACGGCACCGCGGGCTTGGCGCGATCCGTGGTCAGCGGCATCAGCCGCTTGCCCTCGCCTCCGGCGAGGACGATCGCGAGGACGTTCTTGGCAGCCATGGGCCAGACGCTAAACGTGTCCGGCGTGTTGCGCCAGACGAACAGCACTTCTGGATCCGTGGGGGAGGCTCCGCCTCCACCCACACCCCCTCCCGATCCACGCCACCACGCCCCGGCCGCCCGGTGCTGAGCCGCACCGCCTCGCCAGGGCACGCTCCAACGCCGCCCCCGCCGAGCCGCCCAGCCAGCCCCCGCCCGCACCGACCTGCCTGGCCCGCGCCGGACCTGCTCCGTCCGCGTCGAGCCGTGCCGCGTCGAGCCGTCCGAGCCGAGCTGCTCCGTCCGCGCCGAACCTCCAGGCCGAGCCGCGTTAAGCCGCGCCGCGCCGAGCCATGCCGTGCCGCGCCGAGCCGTCCCGCTGCTCCGAGCCGTGCCGCGTCGAGCTGCTCCGTCCGCGTCGAGCCATGCCGAGCCGTGCCGTGCCGTGCCGCGCGGAGCCGTGCCGCGCCGGGCGGAGCCGTGCCGTGCCGCGCCGCGCCGCGCGGAGCCGTGCCGTGCCGCGCCGCGCGGAGCCGTGCCGTGCCGCGCCGCGCCGCGCGGAGCCGTGCCGTGCCGCGCCGCGCCGCGCGGAGCCGTGCCGTGCCGCGCCGCGCCGCGCGGAGCCGTGCCGCGCCGCTGCGCCGAGCCGTGCCGCGTCGAGCTGCGCCGCCGGCGACGGCATGCCGCGCCGAGCCATGCCGCGCCGAGCCGTCCCGCTGCTCCGCGCGGAGCCGCGCCGCGCCGCGCAGAGCCGTGCCGCTGCGGCGAGCCGTGCCGCTTCGAGCTGCGCCGGCGACGGCATGCCGCGCTCGGGGTCAGGCCGAGACTCTGTCGGCGGCCGGGTTGTGGATGGTGAAGGTCAGACGGGAGCCGGAGTCGGTGATGTCGACGGTCACGGTGGCGCCTGGGGTCAGGGTGGCGTCGAGGAGGCGGGTGGAGAGTTCGGTTTCCAGGTCGCGTTGGATGGCTCGGCGCAGTGGGCGGGCGCCCAGTCTGGGGTCCTGGCCGGCCTCGGCCAGGTGGAGGCGGGCGGCGTCGGTGACGGTCAGGGTGATGCCGCGGGCGTCCAGCTCCAGTGTGACGCGGGTCAGGTGGTGGTTGACGATCTCCAGCAGCTGCAGGGTGGTCAGCGGGTGGAAGACCAGGACGTCGTCGATGCGGTTCAGGAACTCGGGGCGGAAGTGGCGGGCGAGGTCGCGGGCGAAGGCGGTCGTCGACGGGGTGGGGGCGGAGCTGGCGGCGGTGGGGGCGGAGCTGGCGGCGGCGGTGGCGGCGACGCCGGGGGGCGTGGGGGCGGAGCTTGGGGGAGTGGGGGCGGAGCTGGCGGAGGTGGGCGCGACGCCGGCGGGGGTGAGGGCGAAGCTGTCTGGGGCGGGGGCGAAGCCGGCGGGAGTGGCGGCGGTGCCTAGGTTGGTGGTCAGGATGACGATGGTGTGGCGGAAGTCGGTTTTGTGGCCCTGGGCGTCGGTGAGGTGGCCGTCCTCGAGGATCTGCAGCAGGGCGTTGAAGACGTCCGGGTGGGCCTTCTCGATCTCGTCGAACAGGATGACCGAGAAGGGGCGGCGGCGGACGCGCTCTGTCAGCTGGCCGCCCTCGTCGTGGCCCACGTAGCCGGGCGGGGCGCCGACCAGGCGGGAGACCGTGTGGTGGTCGTGGTATTCCGACATGTCCAGCTGGATCAGCGCGTCCTCAGTGCCGAACAGATGCTCGGCCAAGGCCTTTGCCAACGAGGACTTTCCTACGCCGGACGGGCCCGCGAAGATGAAGCTCGCCGTCGGGCGTTTCGGGTCGCTCAGGCCGGTGCGGGCCCTCCGGATGGCCTGCGCTACCGCCGCCACCGCGTGCTGCTGCCCGACCACCCGGTGGTGCAGCATCGACTCCAAGGCCAGCAGGCGCGTCGCCTCGTCGGCGGACAGGGCGCCCACTGGGATGCCGGTCCATGCGGCCAGGACCTCGGCGATGTGGTTGCGGTCGACCAGCAACGATGACGGCACCACGGACGTTGACGCGGACGGAGACGGAGCGGCGGCGGACAGGGCGGCCCTCGCGCCGGACTCGTCCAGCAGGTCGATGGCCTTGTCCGGGAGACGGCGGTCGGGGACGTAGCGGTCGGACAGGGTGACGGCGGCGCTCAGGGCGTCGTCGGTGTAGGTCACGCCGTGGTGGGACTCGTAGCTCGCGCGCAGGCCGTGCAGGATCGAGATGGACTCCGGCACCGTCGGCGGCACCACCTCCACCTGCTGGAACCGGCGGTCCAGGGCGCCGTCCTTGGCGATGAAGCGGCGGTATTCGTCCGTCGTCGTCGCGCCGATCGTCTGCAGCTCGCCCCGGGCCAGCAGCGGCTTGAGCAGCGTCGCGGCGTCGATGGCGCCCTCCGCGGCGCCGGCCCCGACCAGGGTGTGGATCTCGTCGATGAAGACGATGACGTCGCCGCGGGTGCGGATCTCCTTGATGACCTTGCGCAGGCGCTCCTCGAAGTCGCCGCGGTAGCGGGAGCCGGCGACCAGGGAGCCCAGGTCCAGGGTGTAGACGCTGCGGCCCGCCAGGGAGGCGGGCACCTCGCCGGCGGCGATGCGCTGGGCCAGGCCCTCGACCACCGCGGTCTTCCCGACGCCGGGCTCGCCGGTCAGGATCGGGTTGTTCTTGCGGCGGCAGGTGAGGATCTGCACGACCCGCTCGATCTCCCGGTCGCGGCCGATCACCGGATCGAGGTCCCCGTTGCGGGCGGCCGCGGTCAGGTCGTGACCGAATTGATCAAGAGTTGGCGACGAGGCGGGCGCGGCGGGCGCGGCGGGCGCGGCGGGCGCGGCCGCCGCGGGGTGCCCCGTCAGACCGTCCATGATCTGGGCGCGCAGCGCGTTGGGTGCGGCCCCGAGGCGGATCATGACCTGGAACGCGGTGCCCTCGCCGTCGCGGATCAGCCCGAGCAGGATGTGCTCGGTGCAGACGTGGTTGTGGCCCAGGCGCAGCGATTCCCGCAGGGCCAGCTCCAGGATTCTCTTCGCCCTGGGCGTGAACGGGATGTGGGCGATCGGGGCGGACGGGCCCAGGCCGACGATCTCCTCGACCTCCCGGCGGGCCGCCTCGAGGGTGACGCCGAGGCCGCGCAGGGCGGCCGCCGCTATCCCCTCGCCCTCCTGGAGCAGGCCCAGCAGCAGGTGCTCGGAGCCCAGATAGTTGTGGTTGAGGACGCGGGCGGACTCCTGGGCCAGCAGGACGACCCGGCGGGCCCGGTCCGTGAAACGCTCGAACATCCGGCGCCTTCCCGGGCGGGCGACGAAACGGCACCCGCCCTCGCAGCAGTGGAGGGAAGATGCGCTGAGTCGAAGCCTCTTGACCGCCGGGAACAGCGGCTCGGGTCGGCGCCCGACCCAGGACAAACAATAACCCCACACCCGGCCGGAGTCGTTCTGCCGTCAGCGAACCCAGGTGGTACAAGAACGTGGTGACGGCAACGACGCTGTTCCAACGCACCACGGGCCCCCTCGGCGCGCCCTTTCTGCTGCTCGGCGGCTCGCTGGGCAGCAACCTCGACATGTGGAAGCCGCAGCTGCCACGGTTCGGCGACCGGCTGCGGGTCGTCCGCTTCGACCACCGGGGGCACGGCGGCTCACCGATAACGCACAGGCAGTACCACATCGGGGATCTGGGCTTTGACGTCCTGGCCATGATGGACCGGTTGGGGATCGAGCGGGCCTCCTACTGCGGCTCGTCGCTCGGCGGCATGGTCGGCCTCTGGCTGGCCGCGCACGCGCCCGAGCGGATCGAGCGGCTCGTGGTGATCGCGACCTCGGCCCACCAGCCGCCGGCGGAGGGCTGGCTGGACCGGGCCCGGCAGGTGCGGGCGGTCGGGATGGAGCCGGTCGCCGACGCCGTGCTCGGCCGCTGGTTCACGCCCCGCTTCCGGGCCGCGCTCCCGGCCCGGGTGGCACCGTATCGGGCGATGATCGCCGCCTGCCCGGCCGAGGGCTACGCGGGTGGCTGCGAGGCGATCGCCGCCATGGACCTCCGCGAAGACCTGGCCCGGATCACCGCCCCGACGCTGGTCATCGCGGGGGCGGACGACCCGGCCACGCCCCCGGAGCACGGCGAGTTGATCAGAAACACGGTCAAGAACAGTCGGCTGGTGGTGGTACCGAACGCAGCCCACCTCGCGAACGTGGAGCAGCCGGAGGCCGTCTCCCAGCTCATCGTCGATCACGTGATCGACTGATACACCGCCAGGGTCCGGTCGGCGATCGCCGCCCATGAGAAGTGGTCGACCGCGCGCTGGCGCCCGGCCCGCCCGAACGCCGCCGCCCGGGCCGGGTCCTCCAGCAGTGCCGTCATCGCGTCGGCGAGATCGGCCACGAACCGGTCGGGGTCCAGCGGGGTGCCGGAGCCGTCGGCGACCTGCTCGATCGGCACCAGCAGGCCGGTCTCGCGGTCGGCGACGACCTCGGGGATGCCGCCGGTGGCCGTGGCCACCACCGCGGTCTGGCAGGCCATGGCCTCGAGGTTGACGATGCCCATCGGCTCGTAGATGGACGGGCAGACGAACAGCGTCGCGTGCGTCAGGACCTGGATGACCTCCCGCTTCGGGAGCATCTCCTGGACCCAGATCACGCCGGAGCGGGTCGCCTTGAGCTCGTCGGCCAGGGCCGTGACCTCGGCCGCGATCTCGGGCGTGTCGGGGGCGCCGGCCAGCAGGACGATCTGGGTGTCGGCGGGCAGCGAGCGGGCCGCCCGCAGCAGGTACGGCAGCCCCTTCTGCTTGGTGATCCGCCCGACGTAGACGACGCTCGGCCGCGACGGGTCGATCCCGAGCCGCTCGAGCACGTCGGTGGCCGAGTCGGGCGCGTACTGCGCGGTGTCGATGCCGTTGTAGACGACGTGCACCTTGTCGGGGTCGACGTCCGGGTAGGCCCGCAGGACGTCGGCCTTCATCCCGGCGGAGACGGCGATGACCGCGTCGGCGGCCTCGATGGCGGTGCGCTCGGCCCAGGAGGAGAGCGCGTAGCCGCCGCCGAGCTGCTCGGCCTTCCACGGGCGCAGGGGTTCGAGGCTGTGGGTGGTGACGACGTGCGGGACACCGTGGAGGAGTTTCGCCACGTGCCCGGCGAGGTTGGCATACCAGGTGTGGCTGTGCACGACGTCGGCGCCGGCGCACCCGGCCGCCATCTCCAGGTCGACGCCCATGGTGCGCAGGGCGGCGTTGGCCCCGGCCAGCCCCGCGGGGTCGGCGTAGCCGGTCACGCCGGCCTCGTCGCGGGGCGCCCCGAAGCAGTGCACCCGCACGTCGAGCGGCAGGTTGCGAAGCTCCCGGGCCAGGTACTCCAGATGCACACCAGCGCCGCCGTAGACGTCCGGCGGGTACTCCCGAGTGAGCAGATCAACTCGCACACCCCAACCCTAAGGCAACCGCCAACGTTGCGACACGCCGCAGCACTGTGCCACGCCGCGCTAGTGGGCCAGGGCGGGGGCGTCGGACTCCTGTGCCGGTAGGACGACGATTTCCGCGGGGGAGACCGTGCGGGTGGTGGGGTCGTCGTCGTAGGCGATGTCGTATGTCGTGGGTGCGCCGGTCGCTGACCAGTTGGCGCCCAGGATCGTGCCCTCGCGGTGTGGGGTTTTGCCGGGCTCGCGGATCCTGGTGCCGGGGGCGTGGCCGTCCTCGGTGACGACCAGGAGGGCGTCCAAGGTCTGGCAGACTCCCGGCCACGGGGCCGGCCGGACCTGCGGGTCGCCGGTCGAGGTTTCGGTCGGCGTGCAGAGGCGGCGGTGGGCGAGGGTCAGGAGGTCGGCGGCGTATCTGGTGGCGGGCTCCGGGTGGTGCTGGGCCGCGGACAGGGCGGCGTCTATCCGGTCCCACCTGGCGGCCGGGTGGTCGGACAGGAAGGCGCGGGCGGCTCGGTCCAGGTCGGCGCAGGTGGTGTCGACGGCGGTCTCCTCGCCCAGCTCGGCGGTCCAGGCCAGGTCGAGCGGGGACGGGACGAGGCCGGGGTATTCGTGGGCCACCGCCAGGTAGACCATGGCCAGGAGCTCTGGGCGCAGGTCGCCGGCGTAGCAGGGGTGGCCGGCGGTTTCGGCCGGTGGGAAGCGGTCGGTCAGGTGCCTCGCGCGGCCGGTGGGGATCCTGGCGGCGATTCTGGTGGCGGCGAGTTTGTCGGCCGGGGTGCGGGCTTCCCGGGACAGGATGGTCCAGCGGCCGGGGGACAGGGCCGTCGGGTAGACGGTGCGGCCGGTGTTGGCCAGGGTTTCGCCGGCGGCCAGGGCGGCGGCGGCGAGTTGGCGGGCGGCTACCGAGTAGGCGACGCCGGTCTGGGCGGCGTGGGCCCTGACTGCGCGGCGGCGGGCTCGGTCGCGGCCGGAGCGGGATTTCGGCCGTCCGCGAAGCGGTGATGGGGGAGTGGAGACCGGGGCGGCTGGAGGCGACGGCTGCGCGGTGTCCGGGGTCGGTGGCGTGCTCGTCGCCGGTGCGGCCGGTGGTGGGTCGGCCGGCTCCACCTCCGGTGGGTCGGCATGCTGCGACTCCGCTCGGTCGGCAAGCTGCGATCCCGGTGGGTCGGCAAGCTGCGCCTCCGGTGGGTCGGCACGCTCCGACTCCGCTACGTCGGCAGGCTCGGACGCCAGTGAGTCGGCGGGTTCGGGCTCCGGTGAGTCGGCCGGGTCCGGCTCCGGTGGGGGCTGATGGGGCGGGTGCGTGGCCATGTGAGTCCTCCGGCGTCGACCCACGCTCGCACCGATCGGACGGCACCTGGTTGCCCGCCGGGCTGGAGTTGGCCAGCCCGAATCGGTGCGCTGAGTCGGAGACTCTTGGCCTCGGATCCGGTCGGCGTGGGCGGCCGGGTGAGGCTCGGGCAGGCGCACTGCCTTGCCCGACAGAGTACCCGTCCCGGCCCTCCCGCGCCCGCCCCACCCGCCGCGCACTACCCTCTGTGGTTACAGCGTTACCAGCGACCGGATCGCCAGGGTCGAGCCGACCACCAGGACCAGGGCGGCCGTACCGTTCGGAGCCCAGGCGGCCAGGCGCGGGGCCAGACGCGAAGCCACACGGAGGCGGGCCGGCCAGCGCCAGCGGTCCCGGATCCGGATCAGGAGCAGGCCGGCCGCGGTCAGGACGGCGGCCATGCCGGCGCCGTAGGCTAGGACCAGCAGGACGCCGAACCAGGTGCGGCCGAGTCCGATCGCGCCCAGCAGGACGACCAGCGCCGACGGGCTCGGCACCAGGCCGCCGGCGACACCCATGCCGACGATCGCCCAGCGACTCGGCCGATCGAGCCCATGCGAGTGCGAGTGGCCGGGAACAGCAGCGTGGTCGTGATCGTGCGAGAGCGAACCAGCGTGATCGTGCGAGTGCGAGTGGCCGTGCGAACCAGCGTGATCGTGCGAGTGCGAGTGGCCGTGCGAACCAGCGTGATCGTGCGAGTGCGAAGGGCCGTGCGAATGGGCCGAGCGACTGCGGAGCATGCCGACCCCCACCGCGGCCACCAACACCCCGCTCACCACCCCCAGCCACCCCAGCACCGTCTCGCCGGCGAGACCGGCCACCGTGGTCAGGAGCAGACCCAGGGCGAGCACCCCACCGGTATGCGTCAACGTAACGGTGGCCCCAACCGCCAGGGCGTCCCGCGGCCGCCCCCGCCGCCCGGCCAGGTACGCCGCCATCACCGTCTTGCCGTGCCCGGGCAGCGCCGCGTGCGCACCACCGAGCACCAACGCCAGCAGCACAGCCAGCAACCCCACCCAGGGTGTCAGCGAACGGGAGCCCACGAACCCCCGCAACGCCGTCTCCGCCCGTGCCGGCCAGGACGGCAGCGAAGGGGAAACCCCGGCACCGGGTGCGGCGTCGGTGGACCCGCCCGGCGCCACCGACAGGTGCGCGGCCCGCACGTCCGGCGGCGAGCTGAGCAGGTCGTCCGGGTAGGTGCGCAGTCCGTCGGTCCGCGAGCTGGTCGGCAGCGGCGAGTCGACGAGGTGGACCCCGGACGCGACCGCCGTCAGTTCGCGCCACCCCACGCGATCGTCGCGGTAGTGGCTGGCCACGTCGACGGAGACCGACCGATCCAACGGAGCCGGAGCCGACAGCGTGCACGACAACCGGCTGGTACGAAGGCCGCCGGACCCTTCGGAGTACACCAGCGAAGGAGAGAAAACCGAGAACGTCAGCGACGAACCGTCCACGCGGACGGCGAAACCGTGCAGGAACGTGTCGCATTCCGCCGGAGCGGTCAGCGACTCCTGCAACGTCGGCAGCTCGGCGAAGTCGACGGTCACCGCGACCGAGACCTGGGAAGGGGTGAACGTCAGCGCGGCCAGCTGGTTGACCGAGAAATTGCCGAGCGGGTGCGCCTGGGCGGCCGTGGCGGGCACGAGCAGTACCCCCGCGAACGTCACAACGAAGAGCAGCAGACGTTTCATCCGAGACCGGCCAGGGTCCGCGTGGCGACGGGGGCGTCGATGGGGTTGAAGTGCGGGTTCAGGGAAAGCGCCAGCTGCAACTGCAGGCGAGCGGTGACCCGGTCGCCGGCTGCGAGCGCGATCATCCCGTGGTGGAAGGCGACGGTCGGGTCGAGCTGCCCGAGCGCTTCGGCCTTCTGGATGTACGGCACCGCCTCCGCCGACCGCCCGGCCGTGTGCAGGCTCCAGGCGACCGCGTCGGCGACCTCGGCGAACTGCCGCCGGTCCCACTCGCGCCGGGCCAGCTCGACCGCCTCCGCGGGCCGCCCGGCCGCCATGGCCAGCGCGGACGCGCCCAGGTCGTCGGTGCCCCCGTTGGCCACGAACAGCTTGTGCGCCGCCTCGGCCAGGGACAGCGCCGGAGCCGGGTCACGGCCGGCCGCCGTGAGCATGCGGGCCTGCTCGACCAGCGCGTCGACGGTCGGTGTCCGGGCCACGACCTTGTCGAGATCTGTCAGCGCGGCCGCGAGATCGCCGGCGGCGGCGTCGACCCGGGACTTGAGCTGCCACAGGCCGGCGACAGCACCATCGGCGGCGAGGCCGAGCGTGATCTCGCTGGAGGCCGTGGCCACGTCGCCCGCCGCCCAGGCCAGCGCGGCCAGGTGCTGGTGGCAGAAGGCGATGTCGGCCGGCTCGGTCGCCGCGGTCAGGGCCTTGCGCATCAGCTCGATCGCGTCGGTCCGCCGGCCGTGCTGCTCCAGGTCGTACGACCCGCGCGTGTAGGAGGCGAGCCCGGGCTGCAGGTCGAGCATGTGCTGGACCGCGTCGGTGGCCTCCGCCGCCAGCCCGAGCTGGGTCGAAGCGTCGGCGAGCACGCCGTAGGCGGTGCCGGAGTACGGGTCGGCCGCCAGGGCCTGCTGGGCGAGCCCGCGCGCGGCGGTGAAGTCGTGCCGGGCGTTGGCGAGGGCGCCGAGGCCGGTCAGGGCGAGGGCGTTGCCCGGCCGGACCGCGAGGGACTTGTCGAGGGCGCCGGACGCCTTCGGGTAGTAGGACGGGTCGGCCGTGGCCCGGGCCTGCTCGAGATAGGCCGAGCCGAGGGCGGCCCAGGTGGTCCAGTCGCCGGGGACCTTGCGGAGCCGGTCCTGATAGGCGGCGATCGCCGCGGGAAGTTTCGCGGTCGGCCGGTCGGCACTGCCAAAAGCGGTTTCGGTGGTACTGCCGGTGCGTCCGGCGAGCGCGCCGAGCCCGAAGAGCAGCGCGGCGGCCAGCGGAACGGTGATGAGCATGCGAAGTCGCACGGCGATCGCCTCCTTTCAGGACGTCGGTCGGGTCAGGACAGGGGGTTGTTGCGGCGCCGCCACCAGCCGACGAACAGCGTCGCGCCGAGCCCGGCGGCCAGCGCCGAGGTGCCGACCATGACCGCGGTCGTGCCGGAGCCGGACTCGAACGCCGACGGCGTGGCGTTGACGGTGCCGGGAGCCGACGCGGCCGGCGAGGCCCCGCCGCCGGTCGAGCCCGACGAGCCGGACGAGCCCGAGGAGCCGGACGAGCCGGCGGCCTGGGCCTTCGTGGTGTTCGGCAGCGCCACGTACGGGAACGAGTCGCCGAACGCGTTGTCGTTCACGTCCACCTTGTCGCCGGTGGCGAGGGCGTCGACGAGCTTGCCGGTCTGGGCCGCCCCCTCGACCGCCTGCAACGAGATGTCGACGACGTCGTCGGCGAGCCGGCGGCCGTTGGGGAAGCCCTGGAAGTCGCCGGCCAGGACCCCGAGCCGGTTCGGCTGCGCGGTCACCGGCACGTTCAGGTTGAGCCGCAGCATCTCGGCGGGGCGGAAGCTCTTCGCATCGACGTCCGCGTTGTTGAGCTGCGAGTTCAGGTCGGCCTTGATCGGCCCGCCGGCCTTCGTGGTGATGCCGGTCAGGAAGATCTCGACCAGGTCGTTGCGCGGGCTCGGCGGGGCCGGGACCTTGTAGATCTTCTCGATGAGCTTGGGCAGCTCGGGGTCGGTGACCCGGGCCACGACGGCCGCGATGCCGGCGTCCTTGTCGGGGCTGATCGAGTTGAACGCGTCCTTGAGCGCGGCCGGCACGACGACCTCGTTGACGAGGGGGTTGCCGAGGCGGGACACCTGCACCCGCTCGCCGGTGCGGATGTCGGCCGCGCCGGTCGTGGCGGCCGGGCCGGTGATCCGGGTCTTGGCCCGCTCGGTGGTGGTCCAGACGCCGATGACGGGGTTGCGGGCCGGGTCGCCCTTGAGCGCGACGTCGGTGAACGGCACCTGCAACGCGATGGTGTTGACGTTGTAGCCCTTGAGCGTGTCCCGCCCGACCTCGCTCAGGTCGCCGCCGTAGAGCAGGTCGAACACGCGAAGGTCCAGGTAGAACGGGTCGTCGGCCTGGCCCGCGAACGTGTTCCAGCCGCCGGTGAGGCGCTTGTTCGCGTCATTGCGCAGCTTCGCGTAGTCGGGCATCGTGGCCTGACCCACGCGGGACGGCGCGACCGGGGCGCCGGTGACCCGGGTCTTCCACGGCTCGCCGTGGAACGAGGACTCGAGGGTGTATGTCTGGCGGAACAGCAGGTTCTCGTCGTCGAGGGACGTGACCGGGCCGTTGGCGTAGAGGAACGTGTCGCCGCCGCGCTTGTCGACGTTGCTGAACGTGTACCGGAAGACCGCGTCGGCCTTGGCGTCGCCGTCGCTGTCCACGTTGATGAGGTACGCCGCGTCGGTCGCGAACGGGAAGAAGTTCGGCCCGCCGTCCGGGTCCTCGAACGGCTGCCAGTTGGCGATGAACGTGACGTAGCCGGCCCGCTCGGGGCTGACGAACGCGTAAAGGTCGGTGTTGTCGACCGCCGGGTCGGCCGCGATGAGCGGGGCCTCCCGGTGGCTCGAGGCCGCCGAGCCGGCGGGCCCCAGGCCGGCCAGCGCGACGCCGCCGGCCAGCACCGTGGCGGCGCCGGCCCGCAGGACGGTAGCGAATCGCATCAGCGTGGTCCTCCCACATCGGTGGCGGTCCGGGCTGTCGAACCGCCTGCGGGAGGACTTCGGAACGGGCGTGCCGAGCGACTGGTGGTTGTCGATTTCCGGTCAGCGACCAATCCGGCGCGTCCGCGGCTCCGAACCGCTCAGTTGGTGAGGACCCGCAGCGTCTCGGTGCCGTGTTGGGGGAAGCCCCGGGCGCTGTAGTGGAAGGACGGTTCGGCGGCCGGGTCCAGCCGCAGCCGGGGGGCGGCCGTGAACAGCGCGGACAGCGCCGCCTTGGCCTCGAGGCGGGCGAGGGGCGCGCCGACGCAGTAGTGCGGGCCGGCGCCGAAGCCGAGGTGCGGGCCCGGGCGGTCGAGCCGGAACTCGTCCGGGGCCGGATAGACCGACTCGTCGAAGTGGGCGGCGGCGATCGCGAGATACACCATGCTCCCGGCGGCGAGCGGGGTGCCGGCGATCTCGGTGTCGCGCAGCACCAGGCGATACAGCCCGGCGGTGGGGGCCGCCCAGCGCAGGGACTCGTCGAGGGCGGCATCGAGCAGAGCCGGTTGCGCGTGTACTCGCTGGAGCGCGCCGGGATTGAGCAGCAGCGCGGCGATCGTGCCGGCCAGCAGCTGCACGGTCGTCTCGAAGCCGCCGAGCAGCAGCGCGACGACCGCGACCGTCACGGCCTCGGGGGAGTAGCCGCCCTCGTCGACGTGGGCCTGGACGATCCGGCCGAGCAGGTTGTCGGTCGGCCGGGCCCGTTCGGCCTCGACCAGCCCGGTCGTGTAGGCCTCCAGTTCGGCGAAGGCGGCGGCGCCGGGCCCGGCGAGGCTCGGGTCCATCGGCGCGCCGAGCCAGGCCATGATGGCGTTCACCCAGCGCAGACCCTGCGGGCCCAGGTCGTCGGGGACGCCGAGCAGGCCCATGAAGACCCGCATGGGGTATTCGGCGATGAGCGCGCCGACCAGGTCGACCGACCCGGCCGGCGCGCCGAACGTCCGCCGCGCGATCGGTTCGACGATCCGCGCGTAGTCCGCGGTGGCGCCCGGGCTGAAGAACCGGTTGTGGATCCGCCGCCGGCGGGCGTGCTCGGGCCCGTCGAGGGCGATCATCGCGGAGCTCATCGGCCCCAGGCCGTAGAACCGCGTGCTGAACGTCGCCGGGTCGCGCAGGGCGGCCGACACGTGCTGATGCCGCAGCACCAGCGGCGCGCCCATCAGCTCGTCGAAGACCACCGGCCGGTCGCGCCCGATCGCCGCGAGCGTGATGCCCAGGGCCGCGGGCGATGCGGATCGGACGCCGAACGCACTCTCCGTCATGGCAATCATGACGGTGAGTATCCGGCACTAGGGCTTGATTCCCACGCCTCCGTACCCGTGTGAGGTACGGTCCTCGCCCGGTTTGGGGTGCCATTCACCGATCCATACCAGCCCGGGGTCGACGAGCTCGAACCCGGCGAAGAAGCGCTCGATCCCGGCCCGGGTGCGCGGGATGATCGGGGCGTTGGACCGGCGGTACACCTGCGTGCCCTGCTCGGCCGGCCCCATGTCCACGCCGTCCAGGGTCAGGTGCGACAGGACGATCGCGCTGCCGGGGGCCAGGGCGCCGCGCAGCCGGGCGACGAGCTCCCACGGGCGGTCCTCGTCGGGCACGAAATGCATGATGGACACCAGCATCACGGCGATCGGCTCGGCGAAGTCCAGGTGCCCGGACACGTGCGGGTCGCTCAGCAGGGCGTCCGGTTCGCGCAGGTCGGCCTGGGCCACCGACACCCGCTCCGCGCCGTCGACCAGCGTGCGGGCCTGCGCGACCGCGACCGGGTCGTTGTCGACGTAGACCACCCGGCCGTCGGTCTGCTCGTGCACGTTGCCCTGCGTCGGCAGCCCGGCGCCGATGTCGAGGAACTGCCGCACGCCCCGGTCCGTCAGATACCGCACGGCGCGCTGCATGAACCGCCGGTTGCCATGGGCCGCGGCCGGCGTGTCGGGGAAGATCGCCAGGATCTTCTCCGCGGCCTCCCGGTCGGCGGCGAAGTTGTGGTAGCCGCCGAGGTAGTAGTCGTACATCCGGGCGACGTTCGGGACCGTGGCATCGATCGTCATGTGCGCCACCATATGGCCTGAACGGGTACCGTCGCGGCCCCTGGCTTTTGTCATGCGGAAAGTTCTTGTAAGGTGAGGGGAGTCCCACCCCGCCGGGTGACGTATATCCCCGTGCGGCCGGGCCCGTCCAGACAGCGGCGGCAACCCGGAGCGTGGCGACACCGGAGGTCTACGCCGGCGCTCAAGACCATGGGCGCAGCTGGCGTCTTCGACCGGGCATCTTCTTGCGGCGACACCTCGACTCCCACTTGGGATTCCCGGGTGCGCGTCGCTGAAACCCCGGTCTTTGCAGTACCAAATGGAAAGGCTTGACCCTGCCATGAGCATCGACGTGCAGCCGCAGCACGAGAACACCATCGAGACCCCCGCCACCGAGGCCACCCAGTCGCACGGCACCCGCGCCAACCGCGAGACCGACGCCAAGGCCAAGGCGCTGCTGTCGCTCCTGTCCGATCTGCCGGCCGGCACCGACCGGGCCCGCGTCCGGGCCCGGCTGATCGAGCTGTACATCCCGCTCGCCGAGTACCTGGCCCGCCGCTTCCGCAACCGCGGCGAGCAGCTCGAGGACCTCACCCAGGTCGCCCACCTCGGCCTGATCAAGTCGGTCGACGGCTTCGACCCGACCCGCGGCGCGGCGTTCACCAGCTACGCCATCCCGATGATCGTCGGGGAGCTCAAGCGGCACTTCCGGGACAAGGGCTGGGACGTCCGCGTGCCCCGCCGCCTGCAGGAGCTGCGCCTGGAGATCTCCAAGATCTCCGGCGACCTGGCCCAGAACCTCGGCCGCTCGCCCACCGTCGCCGACCTGGCCCTGCGGCTGGGCGTCAGCGAGGAAGAGGTCATCGAGGGCCTGGACTGCGGGCAGGCGTACCGCGCGCTCTCCCTCGACGCCCCCGTCGGCGACAGCGGCGACGGCGGCGCGAACGGCCTGGGCGACCTCCTCGGCGGCGACGACCCCGACATGCGCAACGTCGAGAACCGCGAGGCCCTCCGCCCGCTGCTGGCCCGCCTCCCGGAGCGCGAGCAGAAGATCATCGCGATGCGCTTCCACGGCAACCTGACCCAGTCGCAGATCGCGGCCGAGCTCGGCATCTCGCAGATGCACGTGTCGCGGCTGCTGGCCGGCTCCCTCAAGGCGCTGCGCGAGCAGCTGACCCGCGAGGACTGAGTCTGACGCTTTCGGGTGGCCCCGTCCGCGTGTGCACCACGCGGGCGGGGCCGAGCCCGTATCGTAGTCCGCCGAGGGGGTGGGCGAAATGGGTAAATCGGGCAAATCGCGCGAACTGAAGTGGGTACTCCGGCCGAACCACACGGACCTGGCCGAGCACGACGGCAAGGAGATCTACGCGTTCGGCGACACCGACGCCGTGGGCCGGGTCGAGGTGACGCTGACCGACGGCACCCGGGTCAAGGTCCGGCGCACCGAGCTCATTCCCTGCTGACACGGCCATCGGCCTGGATACACCGGCCGATGGCGGGGTCGAGCGGGTAGGGGCGCTCCGGCGGCAGCAGGCGTTGGGCCTTGGTGTGCTGCCCGGACCGTACCAATGCGGCGATCTTCTGCACTGTCGGCGTGAGGTCGGTCAGCCCGGTGACCCACTCCTCGGCGAACGTGCGAATGAGCTCCCGGCGGATCCCGACCTGGATGCTGTAGTGGTTGAGCGCCGCGCCGCGCAGCGAGCGCTCCGGGTCCCACTGCACGTGCACGGCCGCGTCGGCGAAGGCGGCACTCCAGGCGGCGGCGCTGCCGTGGATGGCCGGCACCGGCGCGGTCAGCACGGCCCCGGCCAGCGCCCGCTCCCACCCGGCCCGCGTGATCCGCACCGCGAGGATCCGCTCCTGCCCGGCCTTGCGGCCCCAGTTGCTGCGGTGCGTCAGCCACAGCAGCGACGGCTTGATCCAGGTCATCCGGGTGAACGAGAACGGCGCCACGAACCGTCCGGCAGCCAGGGCCGCGTCGGCGATGGCCGGCGGATACGCCTGGTACATCACGATCGTGCCGGCGTCGAAGTCGGCCCGGATCTGGCGCAGCATCGCGGCGAGCCCATCCTCTGTCGTCCGGCGGCCCGGTCGATCGACTCTGGCACCGGACCCCACCCTGAACAACCGGTTTCCGGCTCCTGCGAATAGTCCTAGCATCGGACATGTGGGCAGTTTCGGTGTCACCCATCGCGCGTATGTCGATGGCTCCGGGAACTGCGTATGCCCGGAACTGATGTCACGCCGCTACATTGATCCGGGCGCGCGCCTGCGACCGCAGTCACCGCGTGGGCGACGCGACCACGGTTGTACCCACGCACCATTACTGCTCCTGCAACCACGCGGCGAACCCCTGCGCGTTGTGCAGTCCGCCGTACCATTGCGACCAGCTGCCGGGTAAGGCCACGACAGGCTGCGCGATCAGGCGAAGCGCCGTCTCTTCGTCGCCGGCCCGAATCGCCTCCTCGATCCGACGGTGGTGGGTGAGCTCCGCCTCCATGCCGGGAATCACGACTGTCACCAACAGCCGGGAAAGCACTTCCAAGGCCGCGTCGGCGTGCTCCGGCGTGACGGTCCAGATCACGTCGCCGATCCCGGCGACGCCGGGCGGCCGCTTGACGTTGTACTTCCAAAGCACGGCGAGTTCGACCAGGTCGGCACCCTGCCGGAACTGCGCCCAGGTGCGCTGCATGAACCGGATCCAGTTCGCCGTCGCCGCCGCGGAACGGACCATGAAGTCGCTGCGCCCGGCCATGCCGACCGGTGTCGCCTGGAACCGGAGGCCGAGGACGTCGCCGCCCGTGATGCGGTAGAAGACGTCGCCCTGGCGCTTGAAGCCGGCCTCCGCCAGGTCGGGCGCGACCTTGCTCAGCACTGTTTTGAGCCGCATGAGCCGGCCTCTCAGCGGTGGAAGACCTGGCGGTAGGTGGTCGGGGTGACGCTGGTCTGGCGGGCGAAGTGGATGCGCAGGTTGGCGGGGGTGCCGAAGCCGGTCCGGTGGGCGATCCGCTCGATCGAGTCGTCGGTCGTCTCCAGGAGCTCCTGTGCCAGGCGGACCCGCTGGCCCACCAGCCACTGCAGCGGGCTCGTCCCCACGCTTTCGCGGAACCGCCGGGCGAACGTCCGCTGGCTCAGCCGCGCCTCCCGGGCCAGGTCGGCGACGGTCAGCGGCTGGTCGAGGCGGCGGCGGGCCCAGTCCAGCGCGCCGCCCAGCGAGTCCGGGGTGCGTGGTCGCGGCGGGGGTGTGGCGAACTGGGACTGGCCGCCGTCGCGGTGCGGTGGCACGACCATCCGGCGGGCGACCTCGTTGGCGACCGCCGCGCCGTGGTCGAGGCGGACCAGGTGCAGGCAGAGGTCGATCGCGGCGCCCGTCCCGGCCGAGGTGAAGATCTGGTCGTCCTCGGTGTAGAGGACGTCAGGATCGAAGGTGACGCGGGGGTACCGCTGGGCGAAGTCGAACGCGTTCATCCAGTGCGTGGTCGCCCGGCGCCCGTCGAGGAGCCCGGCCGCGGCGAGGACGTAGGCGCCGGTGCAGATGGCGACGATCCGGCGGCCGCGCTCGTATGCCGAGCGGACCGCTTCGACCAGGTCCGGGGGCGGCTCGACCTGCCGGGCCCGGGTGCACGCGGGCAGGAGCACCGTGTCGGCGTCGGCGAGGCTCTCGAGGGGGTACGGGGCGTCGATGCTCAGCCCCGACCGGGCCGCGTGCCGGCCCGGCGACGTGGCCGCGAAGCGCAGCTCGTACCAGGGGTCGGCCAGGTCGCCGCGGTCGATGCCGAACACCTCGCAGGGGACGGCCAGCTCGAACACGGGCATGTCGGCCGTGACGGCGACGGCCACGACGTGGCGGGCAGAGGTCATGGCCGGAATCTATCGCGAATCGGCATTCCTGCCACTGGGTCCGGGCGATCGCAGGCCCGAAGATCAAGGGCGTGCTCACCGTTCCCCAAGGGGCCGCGCTCTCCATCGGAGCCGTGCTCGGTACCGGCGTCATCGCCCTGCCCGCTCTCGCCGCCCAGACCGCCGGCCCGGCCGCGCTCGTGGCCTGGGGCATCCTCATCGTGCTGTCCGTGCCTCTGGCGGCCACGTTCGCCGCGCTCGGCGCCCGCTATCCGGACGCCGGGGGCGTGGCCACCTACGCGCGGCGGGCGTTCGGGCCCAGAGCGGCGGCCGTCGTCGGCTGGTCGTTCTTCTTCGCGGTACCCGTAGGAGCCCCCGCCGCCGCGCTGTTCGCCGGGGCCTACGTGGCGTCGGCCGTCGGCGGCGGCACCAGGACCACCCTGGTCACCGCCGTCGTGATGATGGTGCTCGTCACCGCCGGGAACCTCGGCGGCATCCGGGTGTCGGGGAAGCTGCAGCTGGGACTGGCGGCGCTGCTGATCACCCTCCTGCTCACCGCCACCGTCACCGCGCTTCCGCACGCCGACCTGGGCAACCTGCGGCCGTTCGCCCCCCACGGCTGGTGGGCGATCGGGCCGGCCGTCGCCGTGCTCGTCTGGGGGTTCGCCGGCTGGGAGGCGGTCACGTCGCTCGCCGCGGACTTCAGGACCCCGAGCCGCGACCTGCCCCGCGCGACCGGCATCGCGCTGGTGGTCATCTCCGTGCTGTATCTGGGCATCGCCGCCGCCTCCACCCTCGTCCTCGGGCCGGGGCTGGCCGCGGACGGGCGGACCGGCGGGGCGCCCCTGGCCGAGCTGCTCGCCATCGGCGTCGGCGGCCAGGTGCGCACGATCGCCGCGGCGGCCGCGGTGCTGCTCACGCTCGGGACCATGAACGCCTACTACGCCGGGGCGGCCAAGCTCGGCGCGGCCCTCGGACGCGACGGGGCGCTGCCGGCGTGGTTCGGGCGGGGCGCGGCGCCCGGTGCGGTACCCCGGCGGAGTCTGGTCGTCGTCGCGCTCCTCGGCGCGCTGTCGCTGGTCGTGGTCACGGCGACCGGCACCGGAACCCGGGCCCTGGTGCTGCTCACGAGCGGGTGTTTCGTCCTGGTGTACGTCCTGGGCTCGGCCGCCGCCGTGAAGTTGCTGCCGGCCCGGTCGAAGGCGTGGGCCTGCGCGGTCGTCGCGCTGGCGGCCTCGATCGGCCTGGTCGTCGTCACCGGCTGGTACATGCTGGGCACGCTCGCGATCGGGGCCGGAGCCGCCGTGTACGCCCGGAAAAGAAATTCCGGCCGCGTTGTCGATTCCGAGCCGGCCCGGTTGACGTAGGAGTGTCAGGAGACATTCTCGTGAGGAGACCGCGATGGCTCAGTACCTGATCCTGATCTACGAGGACGAGGCCGGCTACGCCGCCGGCGGCGAGCAGGTGTACAAGGAGGTCATGGACGCCCACAACCGGTTCGCGGAGCAGGTCGGCCCGGCGCTGCTGGGCGGCAACGCGCTGCGGGAGACCAACACGGCCACGTCGATCCGCGGCGACGTCGTCACCGACGGGCCGTTCATCGAGAGCAAGGAGGTCCTCGGCGGGTACTACCTGGTCGAGGCCCGCGACCTCGACCACGCCCTGGAACTGGCCAAGCTGTGCCCGGCCCGCTTCGGCGGCGTCGAGGTCCGCCCGGTGATGACGTTCGAGTAGGTCGCGGCCACACGTGCACGACCACGTCCGGTCGGCGATCGCCGACGCGCACCGTCGCGAGTGGGCCCGGGTGCTCGCCGCGACGGTGCGCGTCGCGCGCGACCTCGACCTGGCCGAGGAGTGCGTGCAGGACGCGTATGTGGCGGCCATGGACGCGTGGCTGCGGCAGGGCGTTCCGGACAATCCGGCCGCCTGGCTGACAACCGCCGCGCAGCGGAAGGCCTTGAACGCGCAGCGGCGGGCGGCGACGCTCCGCACGAAGCTGCCACTGCTGATCGTGCCCGACATTTCTGACATTTCCGAAATGTCGGTCTCAGGGGGTTTCGTCGACGATCGGCTGCGGCTCATCTTCACCTGCTGCCACCCGGCCCTCGCCCGGGAAGCCCAGCTGGCCCTGACGCTCAGGCTCGTCTGCGGGCTGACGACGGAGGAGATTGCGCACGCGTTCCTGGTCAGCGAGCCGACGATGGCCGCCCGGGTCACGCGGGCCAAGAAGAAGATCGCCGCGGCCCGGATCCCGTACCGGGTGCCCGAGCCGGCCGAGCTGCCCGAGCGCCTGGACGCCGTGCTCACCGTCGTGCACCTGGTGTTCACCACCGGGCACGCGGCCCCGACCGGCGATGCTTTGGTGCGCGGCGACCTGGTGGAGCGGGCCCTGCACCTGGCCGGCACGCTGTGCGCGCTCATGCCCGACGAGCGGGAGGCACTGGGGCTGCATGCGCTGATGCTGCTGCACGACGCCCGCGCCGCGACCCGCGTGGATGCCGCCGGTCGTCTGCTGCTGCTCGAGGATCAGGACCGTACCCGATGGGATGCCTCGAAGATCGAGCATGGCCTGGGACTGGTGCGGGCCGCATTGCGCGGTGGACGGCCGGGGCGGTTCGCACTGCAGGCGACCGTCGCCGCGCTCTACACCGAGGCGCCCAGCTACGCCGAGACCGACTGGCGCCAGCTTCTCGCCGTCCACGACCTGCTCCAGGCCGCCTGGCCGTCGCCGGTGGTGGCGCTGAACCGGGCGATCGTCGTGGCGATGGTGGACGGGCCGGCGGCCGGGCTGCGGATCCTGGACGGGCTGGCGGAGGATTCGCGGCTCGGGCAGTACCACTATCTGCAAGCGGCCCGGGCCGACCTCCTGCGCCGGCTGGGCGAGACCGCCGCCGCCCGGCGGGCCTATGGATTGGCCCTGCGGCACTGTGACAATGCCGTCGAACGTGCCTTTCTGGAGGAGCGACTGCAGCGGACGGGCCGGCCACCCCACTCCCCGGGGTGACCGGCCCGTCCGTGGCACCGCACCGGCCCGTGGCATGTTCCGGTGCGGCGCTCCCACAGGAGGGAGGTCAGTCGGCCGCCGGCTCGGCCTGGTGCGCGGCCGGCTTCACCAGCGACGCGACCGCCCCGATCAGGGCCATCGCGATCGCCAGCCAGAACACGATGACCAATCCATCGTGGAAGGGGCCGGACACCAGGTGCGGGAAGAACTCCCGGCCGACCAACGTGTCGGCATTGGCCTTCGGCAACGTGCCCAGCAGCTGCGGGCCGAGCAGCGACTGGATCGGGTTGTAGCCCAGGAACGCGGCGAACAGCGTCCCCACCGGCGGCAGCCCGGCGATCTGGCCGGCCGCGGCGGCCGGGACGCCCTGCGCGGTCAGGCCGCTGCTGAGCGACGTCGGCAGCGACGAGGACAGACCGGCGACCATGAGGGAGAAGAACACGCCGATCGACAGGACCATGCCGGCGTTCTGGAACGTGGCCCGCATGCCCGACGCGGCGCCGCGCAGGTGGGCCGGGACGCTGGACATGATCAGCGAGGTGTTGGGCGCGGCGAAGAGGCCGCCACCCAGGCCGTTGAGGAAGATCAGCCCGGCGAAGGCCCAGTAGTTGAAGTCGGTCGGCACGATGAGCAGGCCGCCGAACGACAGCGCCATGACGATCAGGCCGAACGCGGCGAACAGGCGGGGGCCGTACTTGTCCGACAGGTGCCCCGCGATCGGGCCGGCCGCGAGGAAGCCGACGGTGAGCGGCAGCAGGTAGATGCCGGCCCACAGCGGCGTGGACTCGTAGGAGTACCCGTGCAGCGGCAGCCAGATGCCCTGCAGCCAGATGATGAGCATGAACTGCAGGCCACCGCGGGCGATCGCGGCGAGCAGGCCGCCGATGTTGCCGTACGCGAACGCCCGGATCTTGAACAGCCCGAGCGGGAACATCGGCTCGGAGACGTGCCGCTCGATCCAGACGAACAGGGCGAGGACGGCCACGCCGCCGATCAGGCCGGTCAGCACCCACGGGCTGGTCCAGCCCTGGCTGTGCCCGCCGTAGGGCTGGATGCCGTAGGTGATCGCCGCGAGGAGCCCGGTCAGGCCGACGGCGAAGGTCAGGTTGCCCCACCAGTCGATCCGGCCCGGGCGGCGCAGGCCGGTGTCGTGCAGGCTGCGGTACGCCCAGACGGTCCCGATGACACCGATGGGCACGTTGACCCAGAAGATGGCCCGCCAGTTCCACTCCGCGAGGAGCCCGCCGAGGACGAGGCCGATGAACGAGCCCGCGATGCCGGCCACGATGTTGACGCCGAGGGCCATGCCGCGCTGCGCGGCCGGGAACGCGTCGGTGAGGATGGCGGCCGAGTTGGCCATGAGCATCGCTCCGCCGACGGCCTGCAGGACCCGCCAGCCGATCAGCCACATGGCCCCGCCGCCGCCGTCGAACGGGTCGAGGGACAGCGCGATCGACGTGACCGTGAACAGCGCGAAGCCGAGGTTGTAGATGCGCACCCGGCCGTACATGTCGCCGAGGCGGCCCAGGGTCACCACGAGCACGGCGCTGACGAGCATGTAGCCCATCAGCATCCACAGCAGGTAGGACACGTTGCCGGGGGCGAGCGGGTTGAGGTGGATGCCGTTGAAAATGGCCGGCAGGGAGATCAGCACGATCGATGAGTTGATCGTCGCGATGAGCATGCCGAGCGTGGTGTTGGACAGGGCCACCCACTTGTAGTGCGGGTGGTCGCTGCCGCCGGACAGTGCGCCGCGCAGGCCGCGCCGGCCGCCGGGCGCTTCCAGGGTGTCGGTCACTTGGCGAGCCTCTCCAGCGCCGGCAGCGCAGCCGCGATCAGCGCCTCATCGTCGTGGGACAGATCGGCCAGCAGGGTGGCGAGGTGCTCGGCGCGTACCGTGCGGCGGCGCTCGAGCAGCCGCGACCCGGCGCGGGTGATCCGGACCAGCACGACCCGGCCGTCCGCGGGGTCGGCGGCCCGGTCGGCCAGCCCCTCCCGCTCGAGGCGCTGGACGAGCTGGGTCATGGCGGGCTGGGTCGCGCCCTCCGCGGTGGCGAGCTCGGTGAGCCGCCGCGGTCCTTCACGCTCCAGGCGCCGCAGCGTCGAGGCGGCCGTGAGGCTGATGTCGTTCGGTGGGTTGCCCTGCCGCAGCTGACTGAAGACGCGCTCGACGGCGACCGTCAGGCGCGCAGGGTCCAATGCGGTCCGAGCGGTGGGCATACCCCAATTCGTATCACGTCCTTATAGAAGTGGCTTATCGACTGCGACGTTGTTCACCCGCTCTTGACAAGGAAAACGCCGGCTGGAGTACCCCCCAACCGGCGTTTCGCGTTGTTTGTAATGGACTACATGCAGTTCGGCGCCTCGGTGATCGTGAGGCCGTCGACCAGGTTGCCGTAGCCCTCGTCGGTCGAGGCGCTCTCGTCAGCGGTCAGCGTGACCCGCGTCGAGGTCTGGTTCGGGCCGGTCTTGTACCAGCCGTAGAGCCGCTTCCACTTCACGTCGTCCGACGAGTTGGAGTAGGCGAACTGCCCGTTGACACCGTTGATGCTGGTGTCGTTCTTCGGGGTCTTGCTGAAGTGGATCGACGTGGCGTCGACGTCCTTGCTGTCCGAGCTGTCCCGGGCCCGGATCCAGAACGACCAGTAGATCTTCGTGTTCGGCTTGGTCTTGATGTCCTGGTAGATCGAGTTGTAGGAGCCGGTCGCGTTGATCTCGGCGAACTGCTTGCCGAACCGCGGCGCGACCCCCATGTTGCCGCCCCAGATCTCGATCTTGCCGTCCGGGTCGTCGGTGCGCCAGCCCGGCACGTCGTCCACGTCGAACTGCATGTAGTCGTCGCCCTTGCCGAGCTTCGGCGTCTCGAAGCCGCCGTCGACCGTCAACTCCCGGCACTGCATCGGCGCGGCGTTGCTGTGGGCCTGGTGCTTCGGCTGGTTGAAGGTCATCGCCCCGCCGCCGTTGCCCGAACTGCCCGGCCCGTTGCCGGCCGGGGCCGCGTGCGCCGGTGCGCCGAGCAGTGTCGCCAGGAGCGTCGCCGCGCCGATGGCCGGCAGCAACGCTCGGTTGCGCTTGAGCATTCTCATTCCCCCGTCGTCCGCCACGGCAGCGCTGCCGTGGCACCTCCGACGTGAGCCAAACACGCTGCTCACGGCCAGATCCGGCAGATGAGGGAAATTCCGCATTTCGGGCATACTTGGACAGCCATTCGCATAAACCCGACTGTTCTTGCGGAGGCTGTGCGCGCGGCGGCGGGTTTCGTGCGGAGGCTCTGCGCGCCGCCGGTGCCTCGTCAGCTGGTCGAGGCCGGCGTGCGGCGGGCCGAGCGGCGGCCGAGGCGGCGGGTTTCGTGCGGAGGCTCTGCGCGCCGCCGGTGCCTCCTCAGCCGGTCGAGGCCGGCGTGCGGCGGGCCGAGCGGCGGCCGAGGCGGCGGGCGAGGGGCTCGGCGGCCCGGGCGGCGATCGGGCCGACGATGGCCAGCATCAGGACGTACGCGGCGGCCAGGGGGCCGAGGCGGGGATGGCTGCCGGCGGCGACCGCGAGCCCGGCGATGACGATGTTGAACTCGCCGCGGGGGAGCAGGGCGGCCCCGGCCCGCACGCGCCCGGTCAGCGCGACCCCGGCCCGTTTCGCCGCGATCCAGCCGGTGGCCAGTTTCGTCGCGACCCCGCACAGCGCCAGCAGCGCGGCCACGCCGAGCACCGGCGGGAGCGCCATCGGGTCGGTCTGCAGGCCGAAGAAGACGAAGAACACCGCCGCGAACAGGTCCCGCAGGGGGGTCAGCAGCTGCCGCGCGGTGTGCGCCAGCGGGCCGGACAGCGCGATCCCGACCAGGAACGCCCCGACCGCCGCCGAGACCTGCAGCAGCTCCGCGGCCCCGGCGACGAGGACGGTCAGCCCGAGCACCTTCAGCAGCAGCACCTCGTCGCTCTCGCTGGCCACGAACCGTTCGACGGCCTGGCCGAACCGCAGCGCGATGAGCAGCACGAAACTGATCGCCGCGGCGGCGAGGGCGAGGGTCGCGGATCCGCCGAGCAGCCCCACGCCCGCCAGCAGGGCCGTGAGGATGGGCAGGTACAACGCCATCATCAGGTCTTCGAAGACCAGCAGCGAGAGCACCACCGGCGTCTCCCGGTTGCCGAGCCAGCCCAGGTCGCCGAGGACCTTCGCGGTGATCCCGGACGAGGTCACGTAGGTGACCCCGCCGAGCGCGACCGCGGCCGTCGGACCCCAGCCGAGCAGCAGCGCGGCCGCCACCCCGGGCAGCGCGTTGAGCACGAGGTCGACCAGGCCGGCCGGGGCCGAGGAGCGCAGGGTGCCGACGAGCTCGGGCGCGGTGTACTCCAGCCCCAATGTGAACAGCAGCAGGATCACACCGATCTTCGCGCCGGCGGCGATGAACTCGGTGCTGGTGTTCAGCGGCAGCACCCCGCCGGCCCCGAACGCCAGCCCGGCGATGAGGTACAACGGGATCGGCGAGATCGAGAACCGCAGCGACACGGCACCGAGCAGCCCCAGGGCGAGGATGACGGCGCCGAGCTCGACCAGGATCGTGTCGTGCTCCACGGTCGCCTACCCGTCGGCGAGCAGCGCCGCGACGCCCTCGACCCCGGCCGCGGTACCGACCGCCACGATCAGGTCCCGCGCCTGCAGCCCGAAGTCCGGCCGTGGACTGGCGATCACGTCGTTCCCGCGCACGACGGCCACGATCGAAGCTCCGGTCCGGGTCCGGGCCCGCGTGTCTCCCAGCGTCCGCCCCGCGTAGGGCGACCCGGCCCCGATCACCAGCTGCTCGGTGACCAGCCCGGCCACCTGCCGCTGCATCTCCGCGAGCTGCTCGATGATCCGGGCGGTCCCGAGCAACTCGGCGACGGTCCCGGCCTCGTCGGCGCTGAGCGCCACGGACACGATGGAGGTGTCAGGATCGTCTTTGTCATACACCACCAGATCCCGCCGCCCACTGCGGTGCGCCACGATCCCGATCCGCCGCCCCCGCGCGGTAGTGACCACATGACTGGTCCCGATCCCGGGCAGGTCAATCCGCTCGACGTCCATGACAAAAAGCCTAAAACCGATAAACCTCCGCATTTGGTACTTCCTGAAGACCGCCCGTGCCGAAACGCCCCTCGCCGCGCCGGCAACCCCGCCCAGGCGCGCCGCCCCGAACAGCGCGCCCGCCAGCGCCGTTCAGAGCAGCCCACCCTCGTCGTGCAGCCAGTCGACGAACCCCAGCGCGATCACAGCAGCGCAGTCGACCACCTCGTCGAGCAGCGCGTCGTGCGCACCCGCCGCGACCGGGAGCTGCATTTCGGCGTAGAGCGGCAGCTGCCGCCGGTCGGTCGGGTCACCGACGTAGGCCTTGTAGAAGCGGCGGGTGTGGT
Organism: Dactylosporangium sp. NPDC051541; assembly: GCF_044454505.1. Lineage (NCBI taxonomy): Bacteria > Bacillati > Actinomycetota > Actinomycetes > Micromonosporales > Micromonosporaceae > Dactylosporangium > Dactylosporangium sp. NPDC051541. Next base: position 15,968 of record NZ_JBITDU010000019.1, on the reverse strand, counting down.
TCCACTCGTTGACCACCCGGTAGGAACGCTCCGCCCATCCGGGCGGCACAGTGGCGTGCGGCCGCGCCCTGATCACCAGGACATCGTCCGACGGCCCCTCGAGCGCGAACAGCACCGCGTGCCGTTCCCACAACGCCAGCAGGCTTCCGTCGCCATCGGTGAGATAGCGGATCCGCAGCCGATCGAGGGCGCCCGCGACCCGCAGCAGCGTTACCGGCCGGACGACGGCCCCGCCGCCGTGCCCCGGATCAGGTCGAGCATGTGCCGGCTCGTTGCCCGGTGGCTCGTCCTCGTCGGTGCGCACGGCGACCGCGGCGGGCCGCGCCCACCACTTCCGCTTGGCCCGGCGCCCCCCGTCCGAGGCGACCGTACCCTCGGCCGGGTCCGCTCCGGCCGGTGGTCCCGCGGCCGGCCTCGCCGGAAGCGCGACGATCCGGCGCAGCCGCGCCGGCAGATCCAGTCGCCGTTCCAAGGCCGCCCGGGCCCGTCGGCCAGACTCGGCCAGCCGTGTATCGAGCAGCTGATCGGCGTCGTCCAGTGCGCGCTCCACGTTGTGCTCGGGCAGGTGGACCGCGGCATCCAGGCGAGCGACGAGATCGTCGAGTTCGGCATTGACATCATCGTGGCTCATGCGCTGGTTCCTTCCTGCGAGTCTTCGCCGCCGTCGGTCCGTTCGCGAGCCGGCTTCCGGTGCGGCGGGGGCTCGGGCCGCGGTGGACGTTCAGCAAGATCCGTCGCACCCTCGGCGTCGCTGCCGTTGAGCAGATCGGCTCGGTGCGCGGCGGACTGCTCCGGCGACGCGGCCGGCTCACCGGGCCCCGGCTCGTTGACCGGCGCCTCGACCGCGAGCCCGGCCAACTCATCCAGCGGCCACCGCTGCCGGACCTCGCTGTCACTCAGCAGGACCTGTTTGAGTCGACTGCGCGCATGCCGGAGGTGCGATCGTATCGTCGAAGTCGACACGTCCATGATGGCGGCGATCTCGGCGATGCTGTAGCCGTCATAGATCCAGGCCATGACGTGCCGCTGCCGCTCGGGCAACTGCCGCAGGAGGTTGATGACGAGGCGCTCGTCGTCGTCGAACAGGGTGATTTCGGCCGCGGACGGTTCGCGGCCGGCATGTTCCTGGTGCCGGCGCTCTCGCGCTTCCCGGACCGCCTGGTCGGCGTGAATGCGGATCGCGACCGTGCGGACCCAGGCTCCGGGATGGCGAATCCTTTCCCACCGTTCCCGCGCCCGGCACATCGCTTCCTGTGTCGCATCCTCCGCGTCGGTGAGGTCGGTGCCGTTGCGCATCAGGAAGAGCGTCACAGCACCGAACTGGGCAGTGAAGAACGAGGGGAAGTCGCCGGAGTCGTAAGCGTCCATGCCGACCGGCCTTTCTGCACCCGGAGGTGAGGGGCATCAATATGGGATCACGACCGACGAGGAGGGCGCGGCGCTCGCGCAAGTGCGACAGTGCCGAGCGCGCAGGCGACCACGGCGGCAACGCTCGTCACCGCGATCGAGCTGGTGGCCAGGTACACCACACCCAGCCCGGAACAAGTGGCATTGATGAGCAGCAGGACGTGGCCGGTGCCGGAGCCGCCCGGATCGGCGATGTCCGCGGGTGGGGGAAACTGAGGGTCCACGCTCATAAGAGGCCCGCCGACGGTCCGGCGTGCAACCTCGCATGGCGGCAGCGGGCGACCCGCGTCGGCGTGGCGCGGCGGGCGGGGATTGTGCGGGGGTGTGGGTGGGGGCGAAGTCTTCCCCGCCTAGGCCAGCAGAGCAGCCAGGTCGTCGGCGGCTCGGCGGAGGGCGGTGGTCAGGTCCTCGGTGTGGTCCGGGGTAAGGCGGGACAGCGGGACGCAGCAGCTGATCGCGTCCGTGACCGGGCGGGCCGGGGGGCGGACCGGGGCGGCCAGGCAGCCGACGCCGGGGATCACTTCGCCGCGTTCGTAGGCGACGCCGCGGGTGCGGCAGTCGGACAGGGCGGCGTAGAGCTCGGCCCGTTCCACGACGGAGTCGGCGGTGTGGGGTTCCACGCCCGCGTCGAGGATGGCTTCGACCTCGGTGTGGGAGCGGTGGGCGAGGATGGCGCGGCCGCTGGCGGAGGCGATGGCGGGGAAGCGGCGGCCGACGGCGGGGCCGCCCGGGTCCTGAGCGGACTCGCGGCCGGCCAGGCAGACGATGGCGGCGCCGTCCAGGCGGACCAGGCGGAACGACTCGTCGAGCTGGTCGCGCAGGCGGGACAGGATCGGGCCGGCCAGGCGGGCGGTGCGGTCGGCCGAGAGGTAGGCGCTGACCGGGCGTAACGCGCCGACGCCGATCGAGTAGGACCGGCCCTCGGCGTCGGCGTCGACCCAGCCGCGGGCGACCAGCTGGGCCAGGCGGCCGCGGACCAAAGGCTCGGGCAGTCCGATCTGGCGGCAGAGGGCGTCGATCGTCATCCGGTCGGGCGCGGCGGCCAGCCGTTCCAGGAGGTCCAGGGTGGGGCTCTCATCGGCCATTCGGCCTGCGTTTCCCCTCCTGAACATCAATAAACATGAATCTTGACCCGTTCCAGTCTAGCGGAGGCCGGCCCGCCGCTCACCGGCCGGGCTTGACCAGCGGAAACGGCAGGGTCTCGCGGATCGTGCGGCCGGTCAGCAGCATGACCAGGCGGTCGACGCCCAGGCCGAGGCCGCCGCTCGGTGGCATCGCGAACTCGAACGCGTCCAGGAAGTCCTCGTCGAGCTCCATCGCCTCCGGGTCGCCGGCCGCGGCCCGCAGGGACTGGGCGGTGAGGCGGGCCCGCAGTTCGACCGGGTCGACCAGCTCGGTGTAGGCGGTGCCGAGCTCCATCCCGAACGCGACCAGGTCCCAGCGCTCGGCCAGGCGCGGGTCGTCGCGGTGCTGGCGGGTCAGCGGCGACACGTCGACCGGAAAATCCACATAGAACGTTGGGTGTACCGTCGCCCCCTCGACCAGGTGCTCGTAGAGCTCGAGGACCAGCTGCCCGTGCGTCCACGGGTCCAGCCAGGCGATGGCGAGCTTGTCGGCCAGCTCCCGCAGCTCCGCGACCGTCGAGTCGGGCGTGACGAGAGCCCCGGCCGCCTCCGACACCGCGGTGTAGACGGGCACGACGGGCCACTCGTCGCGCAGATCGACGACCTGCGCGCCGCCGGCGAAGTCCCGCCGCAGGACCGGCGCGTCCCCGGCCGCGGCCAGGATCAGCTCGCGGACGAGGCCGCGCATGGTCGTGTAGTCGCCGTACGCCTCGTAGGCCTCCAGCATGGTGAACTCGGGATTGTGGGTCGCGTCCACGCCCTCGTTGCGGAAGTTGCGGCCGATCTCGAAGACCCGCTCCACGCCACCCACCGCCAGGCGCTTGAGGTACAACTCGGGCGCGATTCGCAGGTAAAGCCTCATGTCGTAGGCGTTGCTGTGCGTCACGAACGGCCTGGCGTTGGCGCCGCCGTGGATCGGCTGCAGGACGGGCGTCTCGACCTCGACGTAGGCGTGCCCGTGCAGCACCTTGCGCAGCGCGAACGAGACGGCGGAGCGGGTGCGGACCATGTCCCGGGCCGGCTGGTTGACGATGAGGTCGACGTGGCGGCGGCGGACCATCGCCTCCGGGTCGGCCATGCCCTTGTGCTTGTCCGGCAGGGGCTGCAGGCACTTCGCGGTCAGCTCCCAGCCGTCGGCGAAGACGGAGAGCTCGCCGCGTTTGGTGGTGCCGACCTCGCCGCTGACACCGACGTGGTCGCCGAGGTCGACGGTGGCCGCGAAGTCGGGCCGGCCGGTGAGGACGACCTGCAGGTCACCGGTCCAGTCGCGCAGCGTGGCGAAGCACAGGCCGCCGTGGTCGCGCACGCGGATGACCCGGCCGGCCACGGCGACCCGCTCACCCGCGGGAACACCGGCCCGGATCTGGGCGACGCTGTGGGTGCGTCCGAAGCCCGGGGGGTACGGCTCGATCCCCGACGCCCGCAGCGCGTCGAGCTTGGCGATGCGGATCCGCACCTGCTCCGGGCGCTTGCGGACATCGGCGACGGGTGGCGGGGCGAGCTCCTCCTCGGTGAGGACGAGCTCGCGGCGGTCCTCGGAGAACGGCGCCGAGGAACCCCTTCGCAGCAGCGTACGCAGCCGCGGTACCACCACGAAGCCTTCCGCGACGCCGGAGGCGAGCCCGACCTTGGCCAGGTCCCGCACGTCCTCGAAGCACAGGAACCGCGGCAGCCACTGGGGGCTGTACTTCACGTTCGAGCGGTACAGCGACTCCAGCTGGAACCAGCGGGACGCGACCAGCAGCAGGGCCCGCCACAGCCGCAGCACCGGCCCGGCCCCGATCCGGGCGCCCTCCTCGAACACGGCCCGGAACACCGCGAAGTTGAGCGACACCCGGTGCACGCCGATGCGGGGCGCCTCCCGCATGAGGGTGGCCACCATGTACTCGATCAGGCCGTTGTCCGACTGCCGGTCCCGGCGCATGAGGTCCAGGGACAGCCCGCCGATGCCCCAGGGCGTGAACGACAGCAGCGCGACCTCCCGACCGGCGGCGTCGTGGGCCTCGACGAGTACACACCGGCCGTCATTGGGGTCGCCGAGCCGCCCCAGGGCCATCGAGAACCCGCGTTCGGTCTCCGTGTCGCGCCACTGCGCGGCCAGTTCGATGATCCGGGCCATCTCCTCGGCGCCGATCTCGGCGTGCCGGCGGATGCGCACGGTGTAGCCGGCCCGTTCGACCCGGTGTACCGCCTGGCGGACCTGTCGCAGCCGCGGCGACTCGAGGTCGAAGTCGCGCACGTGCAGGATCGCCTCGTCGCCGAGCTCGATGACCCGCAGGCCGCCGCGGGCGTAGGCGGTCGCGCCCTCCTCACTGGCGCCCATCACGGCCGGCGTCCACGCGTACTCCCTGGCCTCCCGCAGCCACGCCTCGATCGCGGGCGGCCAGGCGTCGGGGTCGCCGAGCGGGTCGCCGCTGGCCAGGGACACCCCGAACACGACCCGGTAGGTGATCGCGGCCCGGCCGGTGGGCGAGAGGACGACCTCCTTGTCGCGGCGGGTGGCGAAGTAGCCGAGCGAGTCGCGCTCCCCGTGCTCGGCGAGCAGCCGGCGCACGGCCCGCTCCTCGTCCGGGTCGAGCGAGGCGATCATCCGCTGCGAGCGCAGCAGCGCGAACAGGGCGGCGAACAGCGCGATGGCGCCGAAGACGCCGAGCACCAGGTTGACCCAGCCCGGAGCCCGCCCGTGGCGGTCCACGTCAAAACCGAAAGCACCACCCAGAACGACGCGGCCACTGTACTCGAGCCGCTGGATCCCAGGCCCCATCGAACCCGGGAACAGCTCGACGATCCCCCAGCCGACCGCGGTGAAGCTCACGAGCAGGATGCCGAGCGTAGCGACCGCCTTGGGCAGGCTGGCCGGCTGGACCTTGGCCCGGAACTGCCGGCGGGTGAGGACGAGCAGGCCGAGCAGTACGACGGTCACGCCGAGGTTCACCGCCGCGGCCGTCGTCCCGTGGAACGGCAGCCGCAGCTCCCGGGCCTCCTCGCCGCGCTCGGCCGGCGTCGCCAGGACGATCACGTCGTAGAGGCCCTGGACGGCGAAGATGAGCGCGAGCATCCAGAACGCGACGCGTTTGCGGTTGTTGACGCCGGCCGCGAGCGTGATCAGGAACGCCGCGTAGCCGACGTTGGCCGGTGCCGGGACCAGCAGCGCGTCGATGCTGGCCCGCACCGGGTGGACCCGCGCGCCGAGCGCCACGCTGATCGCGGCGGCGGCGCACAGGACCGCCACCACCAGGAGGCCACCCGCGAACCAGTCAGGTATTCGTGCTCGCTTCACCGGGACATCATGCCCGGTTGGTTCGGAGACTCCGTCTCGGTCCAGCCCCCTGGCTCAAGAGTGCTCGCGGATGTACTGCTTAGGGTCCTTGTCGGTGAAGGTGAGCCCCTTGCCGCTGGGGTGCTCGCCGTAGAACGTCACCCACTGCGCGCCGAGGTCGATGCGCAACTCCATGCCGGCGTGCTTGCGAAAGTCGGGGAGCACCTCGTCCTCCTCTTCGGTCAGGTGCTCGCTGTTCTCCTTGCGCGCATCCCAGACCGCCTTCCACCACTCGTCGGAGCCGGCCTTGTGCTTGCGGGCCTCGTCGATCGCGTCCCGGATCTTGTTGTGGTCGCGGATCGCGTCGTCGGTCTCCTCCTCGGCCTCATCCGTGTGCTCCTGCAGCAGATGGGGGTAGAGGATCCGCTCCTCGGCCTCGGCGTGGATCTCCAGGTGCAGCGCGAGCGCGTCCCAGACGGCGGCGAGCTGCTCCTCGCCCTCGGCGTCGTCGAGCCGGGCGAACCCCCGCCGAAACGCGGCGTGGTCGTCCAGGATGAGCGCGGTGATGTCGTCCATGCTGCTCTAGTCACCTCACCTGGCGATTTTCAAACCGGCTCCAGATCGTAGCCCCGCTTGGTGAGCTTGGACTCCAGGGTGTGGCAGACCTGTTCCAGCACGGCGACGCGGGCGTAGCGCTTGCTGTCCCCCGGCACCACGTGCCAGCGGGCGCGGGGCCGGTCGGTGCGCTTGAGCATCTCCTCGACCGCGGCCTCGTAGTCGCCGCGCTTCTCCCGGTTGCGCCAGTCCTCGTCGGTGAGCTTCCACGAGCGCAGCGGGTCGTTGGCGCGGTCCTCGAACCGGCGCAGCTGCTCCTCCGGCGAGACGTGCATCCAGAACTTGATGAGGATCATGCCCTCGGCGGTCAGCGTCCGCTCGAACTCGGCGATCTCGTCGTAGGCGCGCTTCCACTGCTTGACGGTGGCGAAGCCCTCGACGCGTTCGACGAGGACCCGGCCGTACCAGGACCGGTCCAGCACGGCCATCCCGCCCCAGCCGGGCAGCACGCCCCAGAACCGCTGCAGGAAGTGGTGCCGCTTCTCGTCGTAGGTGGGCGCGGCGAACTGCGCGACCCGGACGTGCCGCGGGTCGAGCGGCGCCACCAGGCGCTTGATCGTCCCGCCCTTGCCGGACGCGTCCCACCCCTCGAACACCACGCACAGCGGCGGCCCGATCTTGTGCTCGCCGAGCTGGCCCCCGAGCAGCAGCCGCAGCCGCAGGAGCCGCTGCTGGGCCGCCTCGAGCCGCTGCTCGCCCTCGTCGCGGGACAGGTCGGCGGACAGGTCGACCTTCGAAAGCCTTGCCATGTCCCTGAGCGTGGCACAGGCCGCGCCCATCGGCACGCTCGCCGGCCGGGGTGACGTGCGTTACCCACGATCTTCGCCGTTTTGCTACCGAACGGTGGGATCGTGATCTCGTGGGCAAGCGACGGAAGGCGGCGCTGCGGGCCTTCGGCCTGCTCCTCGTGCTGGCCGTCGCCGTGCTCACGCTGCGCAAGAACCTGCCCGACCTGGGCCAGACCCTCGACGTGCTGCGCTCCGCGCACCCGTGGTGGCTGGTCCTCGCGACCGCCGCCGAAATGACGTCACTGCGGCACTTCGCCCTCCAGCAGCGCCGCCTCCTGGCCGGCTTCGGCGTCCGCATGTCCGTGCCGAGGGCCATCGCGGTCACGTTCACCCGCTCGGCGATCTCCTTCAGCCTGCCCGCCGGCTCCGCGGTCTCGGCCGGCTTCGCGTTCCGCCAGTTCCGCACGGCCGGCGCCACCCGCCGCTCAGCCGGCGCCGTCGCGGTCCTCTCCGGCGTCCTGTCCGGGGTGGCGCTCCTGGTCATGTACGGCGCGGTCGTGCTCATCCCGCGCGGCGGCGCCACCGGCAACACCGACACCTTGATCCTGGTCATCGCGATGCTGGTCATCGCCGGCGCGGTGTTCCTGCTCGACTTCCTGCTCTCCCCCCGCCGCCCGACCCCACCCCCGGACTTGGCCGACGAGGACCCCGACGAGACCGCCGGCCGCATCGCGAGGTCCCGCGCCGCGGTCCGCCGCACCTGGGACGACCTGCGCCGCCTGCCGAAACGCTCCTGGGTCCTGTCCCTCGTCCACGCCACGGTCAACTGGGGCCTCGACTTCGCCTGCCTGGCCGCCACCGCCGCCGCCTTCGACATCGACGTCAGCCTGGTCCGCCTGGCCACCGTCTACCTGACGGTGCAACTGGTCCGCCAGATCCCCTTGAGCCCCGGCGGCATCGGCGTCGTCGAGGTCGCCCTCCTGGCCGGCCTGGTCTCAGCCGGCGCCGGCCACGGCCCCGCGGCCGCCGCCATGCTCGTCTACCGCCTGCTCTCCTGCTGGATCATCATCCCGCTGGGCCTGCTGGCCTACGCCACCCTCCGCCGCGGCCCGAAGGTCCCCGACACCCCGCCGCTGCAGCCCCCGGCCATGGCCAACCACCGCTGATCCCCTGGGGCCGCTCCAGCCGGATTTCCGACAGCCCCGCCCGGGCTGGCGGTTCCTATGGTTGAGGGATGCAGGTCGATGAGTTCCAGGAGCTGTCCGATCGCAGCGTCGTGCTCGCACTGCAGGAACTGGCCGCGGAGCTGCCCATGGGCCCGGTCCGGTCCGAGGACGACGCCCGCGCCGTCGTCGGCGAGCTCCTGCGGATCGCCGATGTCGCCGCGCCGGACCCGGACACGCTGCTGCAGGCCGAGCCGGAGGCGAACGCGGCCGCCCGGCGGGCCTTGGCCCTGGCTGTGCGGGACCCGGACCTGGGTCCGGCGGCGGCCGCGCTGGTGGCCGACCCGCCGGCCGACGAGCAGCTGGCGGTGGACCTGCTGATCGCGGGCGGGGCGGTGCTCGCGGTCCTGCTCGGCTGGTTGCAGACCAAGATGGACCTGCGGATCAGCCGGAAGGACGGCCGGACCGAGTTCAGCTTCCGGCTCGGCAAGGCGGCCGCCAGCCCGGAACTGCTGCAGAGCGTGGCCGGCACGATCGCCGCGGTGATCGGCGCGCGACCAGCCGCTCCGGTGGTCGGCGCGCGGCCGGCCGGTGCGGCGACGGCTGCTCCGATGGACGGTGCGGCCGAGGCCGGTCCGGCCGCGGACGCCGGAGGCTGACGGCGATGGACGATCCCGGCACCGACCTGGCCGGCCTCGAGGAGCAGGCCCGGCGCAGCGGCGACCCGGCCGACTGGCACCGCTACGCGCGCGCCCTGGCCGCGGAGTCGCCGGGAGCCGCCCTCCGCGTCGTGCGCGGGTTCTACGGCACCGCGGCCGACCCCGATCCCGCGGTGCTCGACCACCTCGCGCTGAGTGTGGAGATCGCGGCCGCCGCCGGCCTGGTCGCCTACGCCGAGTATCAGCTGCGGCTCATGGTCGGCCTGGCCACCGACGACGCCACGACCGCGACGATCCAGCGCAACCTCGCGACGCTGCACAACTGGCGCCACGACCGGGACCGGCAGCGGCAGTTCCGCCGGCTGCAGCTGGACTACTTCGCCGAACGCGCCGCCCACGGCCGGCACGGCCCCGAGCACTACCTGCCGCTGGCCCAGGCCACCCTGGAGGCCGGCGCGGCAGACAAGTTCGGGTCCCGCCTCGGCGCCGCCGTCGCCGTGCTCGACGCCGCCCTCGAGGTGAACCCGCAGGACGAGCGCCTGCTGGAGACCCTCGTGCACCTGCTCACGGACCTGCGGGCGGAGGACCGGCTCGACGCCGCCCTGCACCGGCTGGAACGGGTGAACCCTCGGTCGGTCCTGGTCCGCGAGTTCGCCGCCGCCGCCCCGCCGCTGCCGGCCGACGACCGGCCCGGCACCGCGTCGTTCGAACTCAGCGAGTTCCTCGTCGAGCTGGCCGGTTCGCCGGACTCCGGCGAGGTCGAGGCCGCCCTCGCCGAGTTGCGGGCGCGGGTGGAGGAGTTCCCGCGATCGCCGTCGGCGCGGGCCATGCTCGGGTGCGGGCTGCTCAACGCCGGGCAGCACGAGGCCTGCGGCCGGGAACTCGAGTTGATCGAGGAGCTGGCCCCGGGCGGCCACTGGGCCCGCAGCCTCGCCGAGCTGGCCGGCCGCCGTGCCTGACCCGTTCTACGCCAACCTGGTGCTCGGGCTGTCCGAACGCGCCTCCCTTCAGCACGTCGCCGAGGAGTTGCGCGCCGACGGCATCGAGCCGGCCGAACTGTCCGCGGCCTTCGCCGCCGCCGTCGCCGAGGCCCAGGCCGAGGGGCGGCCGGCGCAGCACGCGCTGCTGGTCTTCCTGCGGAGGTTCGCCGAGGGCGTGCTCAGCCCGGCGCCGCCGGACGCCGCACTCCCGATCGACGCGCCCGTCCTGGAGGCGCTGCGGCGCGCCGGGGCCGCCGCCTCGCCGCTGGCCGCCTACCGGGCGCTGGCCGCGGTCGGCGCGGGGCTGACGGCGGAGACCTTCGACCTGGTCGAGCGGAGCCGGCTGCCGGCCGGCGGGATCGCCGACTCGAGGACGGCCGGGCTGCTGCACGCCGTCGCCCTCGCCTCCGGCCGGCCGCCGCTGCGGGTCCGGGCACTGCTGCTGGCGGCCCGCCGGTTCGTCGAGGACCAGCGGTACACCGCGGCGCGGACGATGTACCGCCGCGCGGTCCGCGTCGCCGACCGGGCCGGGGATCCGGAGCTCCAGTACACCGCGGCGGTCCTCTACGCCGAGTGGTTCATGATGGTGGAGCACCTGCCGGGTGCCGTCGAATGGTTCGAGCGGGCCTTCGCGATCCGGGACGGGCTGCCGCAGGACGAGTATCCGGACGTCGGCGTGCTGCCTTCGCGACGGGCCCAGGCTCTGGCCTACCGGGCCGTCGGTCGCTACCGGGACGCCCTCGAGGTGGTGGACACGGCCCTGGCGACGAGCGCCGAGGCGCGCGACGTCACCGCCCTGGCCCGGCAGCACGGGCTGGCCGTGCCCGCCACGGATGGCTGGGAACGGTCCGAGTTCGACCTGCGGGTCCTGCGCGTCTCGCTCCTCGACGACCTGGACGACCCGGAGGCCGCGGCGGCGGGCAGCGCCGACCTGATCGCCCGGGCCGAGTCCACCGGCCGCCGCGACGCCGTCTTCCAGGCGCTCACCCTGGCCGGGTCCGGCGCCGAGCACCGGCACGACTTCGCGGCGGCGGAGGGCCACTACCGCCGGACCCTGGCGCTCGGCCAGCGGTGGGGATCGGCGTCGACCATCGCGTCCGCGTTCAACAACCTGGGCAACCTCTACCTCACCACCGGCCGGGCGGAGCGGGCCTACCAGGCGTTCGTCAGCGCGGTCTGGCACGCCGGCGAGGCCGGGGCGCCGATGCCGACCGTCGGCATCGCGCTGATCGGGCTCGGCGACGCGTGGACGGCCCTGGACAATCCCGGCGCGGCCGAGTCGGCCTACCTGTACGCCATCGAGCGGTCGGCCTCCAACGCCGGCCTGCTGCTGATCCTCGCCATCCGCCTGGCGAAGCTGGGGCCGCAGTGGCAGGAGCGCGCGGCCGTGGTGTTCGAGCAGCACATCGGCTCCGAACTGACCCCGGCGACCGCCGTCCACGCGGCCGCCGGCACGTACGCGTTCATGCTGGCCGAGGCGGGCGAACTGGACCGGGCCGTCGACGTGCTGCGCCGCGGCCAGGCCGCCATCGGGCGGACCGCGCCCGACGCGCCGGACCGGGCGGCGCTGCGGCTGGACCTCGGCACGCTACTGGCCCGCCGGAGCGAGACCGCGCCGGAGGCGTACGCGACCCTGTCGGAGCTGGTGGCCACGCAGCAGCGGCGCATCGACGACGCCCAGTCGGGCGAGCGCCGCTCGGAGCTGGTCGCCGACCTCATCCGCGGCTACGGCGCGCTCATCGGCCTGCTCGTCGAGCACGGGGCCGCGCTGCCCGACCCCGGCGATCCCGAGCTGCGCGCGTTCGCCCTGCACGAGGCCGCGAAGGCGCGCTCGCTCGGGGCGCAGCTGGGCCGGGCCCCGCTGCCCCTCCCCGACGGCGTCCCCGCCGACCTCGCCGGGCGCGAGGCCCGGCTGCTGGAGCTGGCCGAGTCGGCCCGCCGGGGCGGCCCGGCGTCGGGACACCCCGGCGCCGAACGGCGCCGCGCGCTCGACGCCGAGCTGCACGCCTGCTGGGAGCGGATGCGCCCGCACGCCGAGCACTACGTCCGGATGCGGATGGGCGAGCCGGTCGCCCCGGCGCAGGTGGTCGAGGTGCTCGAAGGGATGCCGTACCGGGTCGCCCTGGCGTCGTTCTTCTGCGACCGCGACACGACGACGTGCTTCGTCCTGCGCTCCGGCGAACCGCCGGCCGTGACCCGGGCGCCGATCGGCCGGGACACCTGGGCCGAGGCCGGTGCCGCGCTGCGCCGGCAGTTCAACGGGGCCCGCAGGAGTGGCCGCCGTACCCGCCGATCCGCGGCGCCCGCCCGCACCTGCGCGACCTGTCGGTGCTCGACCGGCTCAGCGCCGGCCTCGTCCCGCTGCTGGCCCCCGCGGCCGGGGTCGACCTGCTCTGCGTCGCCCCGCACGGCCCGCTGCACGTGCTGCCGTTCCACGCCCTGCGCGGCGCCGACGGCCGCTACCTCGTCGAGGCGCACGGGGTGACGTACGTCCCGAGCCTGACCGTGCTCCGCCTCATCTACGACAGCCCGTCGGCGCCGCCGAGCGACGGCTGGTCGGCCTTCGTGGCCGGGGTCGCCGCGCAGGGCGACGCCCACCCGGAGTTCTTCGAGCACGACGACGAGGTCCTCGCGGCCGCCGCGGCCCGGGTCTCCGTCTGCCGCGGCCCCCGCCAGGTCACGCCGGACCGGGTCCTGGCCGGGATCGCCGAGCACGACCTCGTCCACCTCACCTGCCACGGCTTCTATGACGAGACCGACCCGCTGCGCTCCGGCCTGATGCTGGGCGACGGCACCGCCTCCCCGCCGCGGACGGTCCGCTCGATCCCGCCGCGGGCCCGCCACCGCTTCCTGGCCACGGCCGAGGACGTCCTGGCCACCAGGACCACCGCCAACATCGTCACCCTCCGGGCGTGCTCCACCGGCCTGGTCGGCGAACGCAACGCCGGCGACGAGTTCGACGGCCTGACCCGCTCGTTCCTGCAGGCCGGCGCCCGGTCGGTGCTGGCCGGCCAGTGGAACGTGGACCAGCGCTCCTCGCGCCGGCTGGTGCAGTCCTTCTACCGCGCCTGGCTGGGCACCGGCGCCGCGAAGTGGCAGGCGCTGCGGGCGGCCCAGCTCGAGCTCCTGACCGACCCCACCGACCCGGCCCTGGCCCACCCGTACCACTGGGCGGCCCTGTCATTGCTCGGCGACTGGCGCTGAGTCCAGCTCTACCTCACACGCTTCTTTCAAATCTCACACGGGATCTGTTAGATTCGGGCCGTGCCTGTTGCGGATCGGCTCGACCTCACGTTGCGGCTCGTTCGGGGTGGCGGGCGGGTCACCCTTGGTGAGCTCGCCGAGCGGCTCGGGGTGTCGGAGATGACCGTGCGGCGGGACCTCGATCAGCTGCAGGAGCAGGGCCTCGTCCGGCGGGTTCGCGGGGGTGCGGTCGCACTCGACGTTCCCGCCGAGTCGGCCGGGTTCTCCGTTCGGGAGCGGTGGTCCAGCGCGGTCAAGGCCCGGATCGGGACGGCCGCGGCCGAGTTGATCGAGCCTGGCAGCACTGTGCTGCTCGACGCCGGGACCACCACCGCCGAGCTGGCCGCGCAACTGCCCGGACGGGGACCGCTGACGGTCGCGGTGCTGAGTTTGCAGGCTGCCGTCCGGCTCGCCGACCAGCCCGGGATCCGCTTGCTGGTCATCGGCGGGGAGTCGCGGGCGGGGGAGCGGAGCCTGGTCGGGCCATTGGCTCTCGGTGCGCTCGATCAGCTGCGGTTCGACACGTTCGTGATGTCCATCGGGGCCGTGCATGCGGAGCTCGGGTGGTCCGAGTTCGACCTCGACGACGCCGCCGTCAAGCGAGCGGCGCTGCGGCGGGCCGGTCAGACGATCGTCGTGGCCGACTCCACGAAGCTCGGGGTGCAGGCGTTCGCACGCGTCGCCCCGCTCGAGGCCGTCGACACGCTCGTCACCGACGGGGGCGGAGACATTCCCACGCTCGATGCCATTCGCGCCGCCGGAGTGCGCGTCGCACTGATTGAAGGAGAAGACGCATGATGATTCTGGTGGCCGGTCCGTACCGCTCCGGGACCGGGGACGATCCCTCGAAGCTGCGGGCCAACGTCGATGCCATGAACGATGCGGCCGTGCGGCTGTTCCGGGCCGGGCACCTGCCGGTCACCGGGGAGGCCCTGGCCCTGCCGCTGATCGAACGGGCCGGCTCCGCCGGTGTCGGCGATCCGGTGTTCGACGAGATCTTCCACCCGATCTCCGAGCGTCTGCTCGAGCGCTGCGATGCTGTCCTGCGCATCGGCGGGGACTCGGCCGGCGCGGACGCGATGGTCGCCCAGGCCCGATCCGAGGGCAAGGCCATCTACGCGTCCGTTGCCGACGTGCCCGCAGCATGACCCAGCCGGGCGCCGTGCACATCGCCGCGGCTGGGAGTGGTGATGTGCAGGTGGTGCGAGAGATCGTGCTGGCGGCGTTCTCGCACTACGTCGCGCGGATCGGGCGGGAGCCGGCGCCGATGACGGCGGACTATCCGGAGCTGGTCGCGGGTGGTCACGTCTGGGTCGCGCGGTTGGGGACGGGGGCGGTCGGCGCGCTTGTGGCGGTACCGATGCCGGATCATTTGCTGTTGGAAACGATTGCCGTTCTCCCTTCGGCGCAAGGGCGCGGGGTGGGGGCGGCGTTGCTGGCGTTCGCGGAGGCGCGGGCGCGGGCGGCCGGGGTGGGGGAGATCCGGCTGTACACGAACGCGGCAATGCACGACAACCTGGCTTACTACCCACGCCGCGGCTACGCCGAGACCCACCGCTCCGGCGCCAGCGGTTTCCGGCGGGTGTACTTCCACAAGACGCTCTGACACCCCGGAGTGCCCAAGCCCGAAGACGCGCCCACTCCTGCCGATGCCGCGTCGAGCGCGATTCCGGTAATCGGCGACGCTCGCCATCGGGGTCCGGAATGCTCGATGCTGAGGACCCTGTCTGTGGATCCTGCGGGTGGCGGGTCGGGCGTTCGGTTGTGACGGAGCAACCGCAAGCTGGCTCCATCAGGACGGCGATAGTTGGCCCACCGAGAGCCGACGTAAGACGGGCAGTAGTTACCGAACGAAGTTGGCGCCGTTACCCGCTCACCGTCAGTTGCAAATCAGCGCGCGTTGTCTGCGGCATGAGCGCGCACGTGATCAAGTAACTCCGGGGTGGTCGCCCGCGCCCCGGACGTTCGGAAAGCAATGCCCAATCGCCCTTGACTGGAGGTGCTGATGCAAACAGATGAGCCGGCCGTGGGTGAGATGGAGCGTGCGACAGCGGACCTGCTTCGCCTCGCGTTCGTCGAAATCAGATTCCTGACCGAGGATCGGCAAGAGGATCAGTCACCCGAAGCTGTCATCCGGCGCCGCAAGCGCGTCAACGCCATCGCCGACATCTGCCATAACCTTCCTGGCCTGCTCGCGCCGGGTCGGCGTGACCGTCTGGCTGATGGACTGCGGTATCTGGTGGAGCACTGCCAGCGCGGTCAAGCGGCGTTGGCTGGTCAGCAACTGGGATCACCTCGCCTATGACTACTGGTGGCTCACCGCGCCGACACCAAAGGTGAGAGCAGACGCCGCCGAGTGACGGTTCGCCGTAGGACAGCAGCACGCCGGATAGCGGCTACTTATTTACTGGATCTACGACCGCAGCCCGGCCAGGCTTGGTCGAGGTGATCGGTGGGGTCGCTCGCATTCAGCGGCTGCCCGTCTGTGGTTGGGGCGTGGCTCTCATCTGGCATGCACCCTGCCGGTCACCGCGGCGTGGAGTGGCTCCAGAGGGGACTGCCCAGCTCAAAGTAGCGTTGCCCTCCCGCTGAATCCCGGTTCGGTCAAGCGAGGAGGAACGCGTGGGACGCGTCATCATCGGCATGGACCCGCACAAACGGTCCGCGACGATCGAGATCATCGACGACCGGGAACCGATCCTGGCGGGTGACCGGTTCGGCACCGACCGGGACGGCTACCGAGCGATGCTCGCCCTCGGCCGGCGTCACCCGGACCGGATTTGGGCGGTG
>NZ_JBITDU010000018.1:0-186549 GCF_044454505.1 Dactylosporangium sp. NPDC051541 | reverse complement strand
CACCGCATCGGCAGCAGCTACCGACTCTGTTTCAACTTCCTCGACCACACCGGCCTACGACTATGACCATCACCCAAAAACCGAAAGATCTTTAACCCAAAGGTGGTTACGCGGGTTCGAATCCCGCCGCCGTCCCCGGACGGCGTCGACCAGCGGCCGAGGTCACCAGGTCGGTCACCGCTTCGATCTCGGGGCTGTTGCTAAGGTGCATTGATGATCAATGGTCCGGCCGTGCTCGGCGCCTACCTGCCCGCGACCAGCTTCCCGTGGACGGTATCGCCCGCCGGGCTGACCCACCTGTTCTACGCGTTCGCGACGGTCGAGCACGGCCACCTCACCCTGCCACCCGACGCGCCGGCCCAGCTGGAAGCCTTGGCCGAGCTGCGACAAGCCGGTTTGGCATTGGTACTGTCCGTAGGCGGCTGGGGCGCTGGCGGCTTCTCCGACGCGGCGCTCACCGCCGGTTCCCGGGCCCGGTTCGCCGACGAGTGCGTGGCCCTGGCCGCCGATTTCGACGGCGTGGACCTGGACTGGGAGTTCCCCGTCGCGGGCGGCCCGGCCGAGCTGACCCACCGCCCCGAGGACCGCCGCAACGCCACCCTGCTGGCCCGCGAGCTCCGCGACCGCCTCGGGCCGGACCGGCTGCTGACCGCGGCGCTGCCCGCGGGCCGCCTGCAGTCCGCCGGGCCCTACGACCCGGCCGAGAGCTACGAGCTGGCCGAGCTCGCGGCGCTGCTCGACTTCGTCAACCTCATGACGTACGACTTCGGCACCGGCTTCTCGCCCGTCGCCACGTTCAACGCCCCCTTCGCCGAGGTCGCCGACGACCCGCTGGAGCCCGCACTGCGCCGCTGGAACAACGTCACCGGCGCGGTCGAATACTACGAGCAGTTCGGGGTGCCGAGAGAGAAGCTGGTTCTGGGCGTACCGTTCTACGCCCGCGGTTTCGTCGTGGCGTCCGCCGGTGCCCAGGCCGGCCTGTTCCAGCCGCAGATCGGCACCACGGACGGGCACGACTGGCGGGCCGTCCAACGCGACCTGCTCCCCGACCCGGCCTGGCAGCACCACCGCCACCCGGTGGCCCGCTCGCCGTGGCTCTACAACGCGGACACGGCCACATTCATCAGCTACGAGGACCCGGAGTCCATCGAGGAACGCTCCCGCTTCGCGGCGACCCACGGCCTGCGCGGCGCCTTCACCTGGCAGCTCGCCGCCGACGACGACGAGCACACCCTCCAGGCCGCGATGACCCGCCCGTTCACCACCTGAGCCGAGCCGGGCAGGCTCTGTCGGGTTGTTACCGGTTGCCGGCGGCGAGGCATGGACGGTCGGCAACCGGTGGCCATGGCAAGCGCCCCGGATCATGCTGCCCGGAGGTGGGCACCTGGAACAGGTCGCCCATGGGTTTGGACCCGTGTCATCGAAACGGCGGTCGATGTCCGCCGTTCGGGTTGATGTCCGTACTGCCCGATCGCTGCGCTGTCGGTGGTCGGCGCGGTGTGTCAGGGTCGTTGCTATGGGTACGGACTCGTCGTGGTCACCGGACGATCTGGGTCGTGTCCTCGGCATCGGCGGGAAGCCGGTCGGCACGTGCTTCCAGGTCCGGCCGGGACTCCTGGTAACAGCCTGGCACGTGGTCAGCGCCGCCGGTGGCCGGTCGGTCGGCGCGGAGGTGCTGGTGGCACCGCTCGACGGCGCGGGATCACCGGCGTCGGCGGTCGTTCGGAATGTCGATGAGCTGCGAGACCTTGCCGTACTGACGTGCTCGGTGCCGTTGCGGGCGTCGGTACCCGGACTGGTGAACTCGGCGTCCGCGCCCGCCGGGACCGAGGTTTCGGTGACCGGCGTATCAGATTTTGAGAACCAGATTCGATACGAGTACACGAGTACGGTCGGGACAATGCAGGGCGCTGCGCACCGCGCTGATGGCGTGCTGCACGCGCAGATGACTGCCGCCGGTCTGGTGAAGGGCATGAGCGGCGGACCGGTGCGGCGAATCTCCGACGGCTGGGTCGTCGGCGTAGTCGTGGCCCGCTACAGTGCCGCCGACTTCTGGCTCGCGGGCACGGTATGGGTCGCTCGAATCGAGGACCTCGCTCCGCTCCTCCCCGCCGATGTTGGCATCAGCGACGGCCGGCCAGACAGCGCACCGGCCAACCTCACCCTGACCGGGGATGCGGTAGCCGTGAGCCGGTCCGCGCAGGGTGCCGCCGATGAGGACACACGCGGCGAGTTCGCGACATCGGTGCCGCGATTTTGGAATGTGGCGCGCGCGAATCCGAACTTCACCGGCCGTCAGCGGATGCTCAAGAATTTGCACAAGACTCTGCGCGGAGGACAACGGGCGGCCGTTCAGGCGCTGCACGGCATGGGCGGCGTCGGAAAATCTCAGCTGGCCATCGAATACGCGCATCGCTTCGCCAAGGAATACGAGATCGTCTGGTGGATAAACAGTGAACGGCCCGAGCTGATAGGTGATCAGTTGGCCGCCTTGGCGGTAGAGGTCGGCCTTGCCACAGAATCCGCAGAAACGCCATCCGCGTTCGCCAAACTCAAAGCTTACCTTCGCTCCGTCGGCCGATGGCTTCTCATATACGACAACGCCGAGGCGTGCGACACATTGCTGCCTTGGCTACCTGACGGCAATGGACACATTATTATCACCTCGCGCAGTCCAATATGGACGGGTGTGGCCCTTCCGCTCAACATCAGCGTCTTCAGCAGGGCGGAGTCGATCGCGTTTCTACGAACCAGGCTGCCGCAACTGGAACGACAGATTCTGGACCGGCTAGCCGATGCGGTAGGCGATTTGCCGCTGGCTGCCGCGCAGGCCGCAGACTTGCTCTCGGCCACGGGTATGCCCGTCGAGGCATACCTTGCGGAACTGCGCCGGCACGCCGCCGAAGTGCTGGCCGCCGGCCCGGGTCCGGCCGACTATCCAATGCCGCTGGCCGCCGCCATCAAGCTCGCCGCCGCCCGGCTTGACGCGGAGAATCCCGCGTGCCTGCAGCTGCTCACATTGTGTGCGTATCTGGCGCCGGACCCGATCCCAGCCGGGCTCTTCTACTATGAAGCGGACGAGGTTGCGCTGCCCGTCGAACTGGCCACCGTAGCTGGAAGTCCGATTGCCTTGTCCCAAATTTTTGGCCAAATTACCCGATATGGATTGGCCCGCCTCACGGCAAACGGGATACAGCTGCATCGCCTGACGCAGGCAATCCTGCGCGACATCGACAGCGATTCCGAATCGCACCGGAAAGCCGTTGAGGGATTGATATCCGCAGCCGTACCGGGCAATACAGCCGTTCCCTCGGCCTGGCCTCGGTGGAATCTGCTGCTGCCGCACATTCTCGCGTGTCACCCAGCCGAGAGTGATAACGTCGAAATTCGCGCCGCCGCCATACACGCAGCGTGGTTCCTTCTCAAGCGAGGTGACCCGGCCGCCGCCCTGCCTCTTGCCGAACAGCTTCACCGGGCGTCCGTCGCACGCTCCGGTGCGGACGATCTCGAGACCCTCGAGGCCGCCAGTACGCTCGCCACGATCCATCGCCTGGTAGACAATCACGCCGCCGCAAGGCTCATGGACGCGGATGTCCTTCGTCGTTACCGCCGGATCCTCGGCAGAGACCATCTCAAAACCATCATCGCCGCTCAAAGCTACGCCGATGATCTCCGCCAGATAGATAAATACGGGCTCGCTCGGTTGCTCGACGAGGACACCCTCGCCCGTTGCCGGCAAGTCCTTGGTGACGAGCATCCTAAGACCCTGATAACCACACATAACCTAGCACGCAACTTTCGCCTGCTAGAGCTCCATGCAAAGGCCCGCGAACTCGAACTTCTCGCCATCGACGGTTTCCGGCGGGTGCTCGGCGACGACCATCCAGATACGCTGAGATCAGCTATCGCACTCGCCGGCGACTTGCGGCGCGCAGGTGAGCATGCGGAAGCTCGCCAGCTTGCCGAAGAAACTGTTCGCCGAGCGCACGCAGCCTTGGGTGAGGGTCATCCAGACGAGTTGAGCCACGCTCGCAACCTGGCGCGCTATCTGCGCGAGGTTGGCGAGTTTGAGGAGGCCCGTCAACTCGATCAAGAGACGCTCGAACGCTCGCGCCGAACCCGGGGCAACGACCATGCTGACACCTTGACTGTCGCCCACCATCTCGGCGTTGATCTGCGCGAGCTCGGCGAGTTCGAGCAGGCCCGCCGGCTTGACCAAGAGACGCTCGAACGCTCGCGCCGAACCCGGGGCAACGACCATGCCGACACCTTGGCTGTGGCCCTCAATCTCGCCATCGATTTGCGTCAGCTTGGTGAGTTCGAAGAGGCTCGCCAGCTTGATCAAGACACACTCGAACGTTCGCGCCGAACCCGGGGTAACGACCACCATGACACCTTGGCTGCGGCCCACAATCTCGCCATCGATTTGCGTCAGCTTGGTGAGTTCGAGCAGGCCCGCCAGCTTCATCAAGAGACGCTCGAACGCTTCCGCCGAACCCAGGGCAACGATCATGCCGACACCTTGACGACGGCACAAAATCTCGCCGTTGATCTGCGCAAACTCGCTCGCTTCGAGGAAGCCGCCCGGCTCGGTCAGGACACGCTCGAACGGTGCCGCCGCGTTTACGGCGACGATCGTGACAGCACGTTGTCTGTTGCCCAGAATCTTGCCAGCGATCTGCGCCAGCTTCATCGGTTCGAGGAGGCCCGCCGGCTTGATGAAGGCACGCTGGAGCGTCGTCGCCGCACTCGTGGCGACGACCATGGCAGCACGTTGTCTGTTGCCTTCAACCTTGCCATCGATCTGCGCGAACTCGCCAATTTCGAGGAAGCCGCCCGGCTCGGGCAGGACACGCTCGAACGGTCCCGCCGCATTCGCGGCGACGACCACGACAGAACGTTGGCTATCGCCGAAAATCTTGCCGGCGATCTGCGTCAGCTTGATCGCGTCGAGGAGGCCCGCCGGCTTGATGAAGACACGCTGGGGCGCCGTCGACGAGCGGGAGGCGAGGGCCAGACCAACGCCTAGCAGGAAGCCCGCGACGACATCCGCGAGGCGGTCACGAGCGGGGTCGGGTTAGAGCTCAGCGGGCGGTCAACGGCAGGCGGGCAGGTGGTGGGAGTGGGGCCGGGGTCGGGTGGGCCTGGAAGGACTGGATCATCAGGGCGGCGAAGCGGCGGGAGGCGGCGGCCCGGGCGGCGGGGGAGTCGGCGCGGATGCCGTCGTTGGCCATCAGCGCGAGGACCAGGTCCTCGAGGACGAAGTCGGCCCGCAGGGCGCCGGAGCGCTTCGCCCGGTGGATCAGCCGCAGCAGCATCTGGATCGTGCGGTCGCGGTCGGCGGTGAAGTGCGGCAGCGACGTGAAGGCCCTGGCAAAACCCCGATCCAGCGCGTGTACCTCCATCAGCCGCTCGATCACCATCGAGAATCCGCGCCACGGGTCGGGTGCCGCCAGGCCCTCGGCCGCGATCGCCGAGCACAGTTCGAGCGGCTCCGCGAACGCGGCGGCGAAGAGGGTCTCCTTCGTCGGGAAGTGGCGGTAGACGGTCGCGGGACCGACCTCGGCCCGCCGGGCGATCTCGCGGATCGGCACGTCGAGGCCGTCGGTGGCGAACACGGCCCGGGCCACCGCCAGGATCCGGGCCCGGTTGTCGCGGGCGTCGGAGCGCCCGGGTTGCCTCACTTCGGCCGTCACCGCTCTCACTTTACCCAACCGGACGGGGTGTTCCGTTACGTTCCGGCGGCATGAGAGCTGTGCTGTTCGCCGAGTTCGGGCCGCCGAGTGTCGTCCACGTCGACGAGGTTGCGGAGCCGCACGCGGGGCCGGGGGAGATCCGCATCGCGGTGCGGGCGTCCGGCTTCTCGCCCGGGGAGACGATCGTCCGGTCCGGCCGCCTGAAGGACGTCGTGCCGACCCCGCTGCCGTACCGGACCGGGTTCGACGCGGCCGGCGTCGTCGACGAGATCGGCGAGGGTGTCATCGGCGGCCAGGACGCGGACGGCGGCCGGGTGTCGATCGGTGACGAGGTGTTCGGCATGACGGCGATGAGCCGGCGCGGCGCCAACGCCGACTTCGCCGTCCTCGTCGCCTGGGCGCCCAAGCCGCCCGCGTGGAGCTGGGCCGAGGCCGGCGCAGCCAGCGGTCCGCTCGAGACCGCGACCCGCGTCCTGGACCGGCTCGCGCTCAAGGAAGGGCAGACGGTCCTGATCAACGGCGCGGCCGGAGGGACGGGCGCGGTCGCCGTGCAGGTCGCGCGGGGCCGGGGGCTGCACGTCATCGGTACCGCGAGCGAGGCCAACCACGACTTCCTGCGCTCCCTCGGCGCCGAACCCACCACCTACGGCCCCGGCCTGCGCGAACGTGTCGCCCAGGCCGACGGCGTGTTCGACTGTTTCGGTGGCGCCCTGCCGGACCTCATCGCGATCGCCGGCGACCCGGCCCGGGTGGTGACGATCGCCGACTTCACCGCGGCCGAGCACGGCGTGCACATGTCGAGCGGCCTGAGCGACCCGCTGGCGGTGCCCGCCCTGAGCGAGGCCAGGCGGGCGGGCCTGCGGATTCCTGTCGCGGCGACGTTCCCGCTGGAGCAGGCCGCGGCCGCGCACGCCCTGAGCGAGACGCGGCACGGACGCGGGCGGATCGTCTACGTGCACTGAAAGTTTCGCGGCCGGGCTGCAGGTCCACACGAATACTGCGACCAGGTATTGACCTCCTTCTTGGGGCTTGGCAACTATCGGCCTTGATCGCCGAAAGTTTCCAGGCATATAACCCAAATGGGAGGGATCATGCGAAGGTTCCCTGCGCTGGCCGGGGCGGTGCTGCTCGCCGCCACGGGCCTCACCGCACTGGTCGTACCGTCCGCGGCCGCCGCCACGGCCGCGACGGTGTCGATCGATGCCGGGTCGCCGCTGCGCACCATCGACGCGGCCGGGGTCGGCATGAACGTCGCGGTCTGGGACGCGCGGATGAACGACGCGTCGACGTCCACACAGCTGTCCGGGGCCGGCATCAAGGCCGTGCGCTACCCGGGCGGTGGCTACAGCGACGGCTACCACTGGCAGACGCACACGGTCGAGGGTGGCGGCTACGTCGCCGCCAACACCGAGTTCGACCCGTTCGTGGCGATGGTGAAGGCGGCCGGCGCGACCCCGATCATCACGGCCAACTACGGCTCGGGCACGCCGCAGGAGGCGGCCGACTGGGTGCGCTACGCGAACATCACCAAGGGCTACGGCATCAAGTACTGGGAGGTCGGCAACGAGCTGTACGGCAACGGCCTCTACGGCGCGACGTGGGAGACCGACAAGCACGACAGCAAGACGGCGACCACGTATGCCACCAACGTGCTGCAGTTCGTGACCGCGATGAAGGCCGTCGACCCGACGATCAAGATCGGGGCGGTGCTGACCACGCCCGGCGGCTGGCCGGACGGGATCGTCGGGCCGGGCGACACCCAGGACTGGAACCACACCGTGCTGTCGATCGCCGGCTCGAAGATCGACTTCGGGATCGTGCACCACTACCCCTACAGCACGAATGAAGCGGAGCTGCTCACCAAGCCGCAGGGCGAGATCCCGGGCATGATGAACGCCCTGAAGTCGATGGCGCCGAATCTCGCGATCGCGGTGACCGAGGCGAACTCCCAGTACGCGTTGAATACGTCGCCGTCCGGGCTGTACACCCCGGACATGTATTTGACGTGGATGGAGCAGGGCGCGTTCAACGTCGACTGGTGGGACCTGCGCAACGGCTCGGACTGCAGCAAGGTGACGACGATTCAGGGCGCCACCGACTACAACGACGGCGGCATGCTCTCCAGCGGCGCGTCCTGCGAGCCGCCGGCCAACACGCCGTTCCCGTCCTATTACGGCCTGCAGATGCTCGGCAAACTCGGCGGCCCCGGCGATCAGCTCATCAGGACGACGTCGTCCACGGCGCTGCTGTCGACCCACGCGGTGAAGAAATCGAACGGCGACGTCAGCGTCATGCTCATCAACAAGGATCCCGACAACGCCGCCACCGTCAACCTGGCCTACACCGGTTTCAGCCCGGCCGCCGGTGCGCCGACCGTCTCCTCCTACCTGAAGAACGCTTCGGCAATCGGTACGGCTACGACCGGCACCGCCACCGCGCAGACGGTTCCGGCGTACTCCATCGCCGTGCTCACCCTCCACAAAGGAACCACCACGTCGCCGAGTGTGAGCCCGAGCCGAAGCAGTGCGTCACCAAGCGCTCCGGCGGCCACCTGCAAAGTCACCTACACCAAGCAGGAGTGGCCGGGCGGCCTGGTCGCAACGGTGACGATCGCGAACACCGGTGGCGCGGCCATCAACGGCTGGACGCTCAAGTGGACGTTCCCCGGCGACACGACCGTCGGTCAGGCCTGGAACGCAGCCGTCACGCAGTCGGGGAAGAACGCGACCGCCGCCAATGCCTCCTACAACGCGAACATCCCGGCCGGCGGCAGCACCTCGTTCGGCTTCCAGGGATCGTGGACCAGCAACGACGCCAACCCGGCGGCATTCACCCTGAATGGCATCCCATGCACGGCCGCATGAACCCCGGACTGTCCCGCCGGCGGCTCCTCGCGGCCGCCGGCGCGGCCCTCGCCGCCCCGGTCGCACTGGCCGGCTGCGGGGACGCGCCCACGAACAACGGCCCCGGCACGACGGGTGCGGACGAGCTGAAGAAGGCGTTGCCCAACTACATTCCCAGCAAGGCGGTCACCGCCGACATCCCGCCGGTTTCCGGCGCCGGGGGAGCGGCGTCCGACCCCGCATTCCTGAGCTACCCCGCGAATCCGGTGGCGACGGTCGGCCGGACGCCGGGATCGGGCGGCACCTACGTGACCCGGACCCCGTTGTGGGGCTCGATCCCGCCGTCCAGTGGCAATGCGTACTACGACGCCGTCAACAAGGCGCTCGGCGCGACCCTGAAGCTGCAGCCGAGCGACGGCAACACCTATGTCGACGCGATTCCGGCGCTGTTCGCCTCCGGCAATCTGCCCGACTGGCTGCAGATTCCCGGCTGGGCCAACGCGAAGCTGAACCTGGGCGCGGCTCTGGACCGGTTCGTGGACCTGACGCCGCACCTGTCCGGCGGCAACATCACAAAATATCCGAACCTGGCCAACATCCCGTCCGCCGCCTGGCAGGCCGGTGTGTGGAACGGCAAACTCTACGGCCTTCCGTGCTTTCCCTCGGCGGGCGGATTCGGCGGGTACATCTACTACCGCAAGGACCTCGTCGAGGCCGCCGGCGCCAAGTCGGAGCTGACGTCCATCGATGACCTGTACGCGCTCGGCGGCCAGCTCACCAACGCCAACGCGGGACGATGGGCCTTCGACGACCTCTGGCCCTTCCTGAAGTTCCCCTTCGGCTTGTACGGCAAGTGGTCCGCGGACTCGAGCGGCAAACTGGTGAACCAGTACGAGACCGAGGCGATGCTGGAGGCACTGAACTTCGCCGCCAAAATCGCCGAGGCCGGCTACGTGCACCCTGATGCCTTGGCGAACAATACGCAGCAGGGGCAGCAGCGGTTCTGGAGCGGCAAGGTCGCCATTCAGGGCGGTGGGACCGGCGGCTGGGACGGTGACGATGCCAAGGGCGGAACGGCGGCGAATGGACAGTACAACCGCCAGGCCTTCAAGGTTTTCTCGGCCACGGGCGGGACGCCGGGCATCGAACTCAGCCCGGGTGCCGGCTGGTTCAGCTATCTCAACAAGAAGCTCTCCGAGGCGCAGGTCCGGGAATGCCTGGCCATCGCCGACTTCCTGGCCGCGCCGTACGGCTCCAAGGAGTATCTGCTGGTGAACTTCGGCGCCGACAGCGTCGACTTCACCACGACCGGCGGCAATCCCGTGCTCACCGGGAAAGGGCAGCAGGAGGTGGCGCAGGGGTATCAGTTCCTGGTCAGTCCGCCCGCCGTGACACTGGTCAAGAACGGGCTCACGCAGGTCGTCAAGGACTACGCGGCCTGGCAGGCGGACGCGGTCAAACACGCCGTCCGGCCGTTGTTCTACGGGATGAACATCGCCGAACCGCCGCAGTACGCATCGATCGAGCAGCAGGTCGAGGACACCATCAAGGACGTCCGGTTCGGCCGCAAACCGATCGACGCGTTCAAGTCCAGCGTGGACACCTGGCGCAAACAGGGCGGCGACCAGCTGCGCGCGTTCTACGACGACATCCGCGCCAAATACGGCACGGGACAATGACGAAGCTGCGGCGTGACTGGCCGTTGATTCTCATGACGGTGCCGGCGATCGGGCTGCTCCTCGTGTTCAGCTACACGCCGATGCTCGGCACCGTCATGGCCTTTCAGCAATACAGCGTCTACACCGGTTTCGCGCACAGCCCGTGGGTCGGGACGGCGAACTTCGAGCTCCTGCTCGGCGATCCGCTGTTCTGGTCCGCGGTGCGCAACACCCTCGTCATCAGCGCCGTCCAGCTGGTGCTGTACTTCCCGATCCCGATCGCCCTGGCCATCCTGCTGAACTCGATCCTTGGCCCGAGGGTTCGCGGATTCATCCAGTCGGTGGTCTACCTGCCGCACTTCTTCTCGTGGGTACTGGTCGTGACGATCTTCCAGCAGATGCTCGGCGGCGCGGGGGTGCTGAACGCGTTCCTGCGCCGCCACGAGCTCGGCGTGTGGAATGTCATGACCGACCCGGACACGTTCAAGTTTCTGGTCACCGCGCAGGCGGTGTGGAAGGAGGCCGGCTGGGGCATCATCGTGTTCCTCGCCGCCCTGGCCGCGATCGACCCGCAGCTCTATGAGGCGGCCGCGGCCGACGGGGCCGGGCGGTGGCGGCGGCTGTGGCACATCACGCTGCCGGGCCTGCGCGGTGTCATCGTGCTGATGCTGGTGCTGCGCCTCGGCAATGCGCTGACGGTCGGCTTCGAGCAGATGTTGATTCAGCGGGACATGGTGGGGCGGGACGCGGCCGAGGTGCTCGACACGTTCGCGTACTACTACGGCGTCGTCAACAACAACTTCAGCTACGGGGCGGCGGCCGGGCTGTTCAAGGGTGTGCTGTCGCTGCTGCTGATCCTGGCGGCCAATCGGCTCGCGCACTCCTTCGGCGAAGACGGGCTGTACCGGAAATGACGAGGCCTGTGTGGGCGGAAGCGCCGACCGTCGTGGGCCGGGCCGGCAAGGGTGCGGTGCTGACCGTCGTGCTGCTGGTGCTCGTGGTCCCGCTGTACTCGGTCGTGCTGACGAGCCTGTCCGACCAGGCGGCGATCAACCGGGCCGGCGGCATGGTCCTCATGCCCGCGGGTCTGACGATCGAGTCGTACCGGCAGATCTTCGGCAACGCGTTGATCATGCGCTCCATGGTGATCAGCGTCCTCGTCACGTTGATCGGCACATTGCTGTCAATGGTGACGACTGTCATGTGCGCCTACGGGCTGTCGCGCCGCGGCTCGTTCGCCCACCGCACGCTGCTCATGACGCTCATCGTCACGATGTTCTTCGGCGGCGGCATCATCCCGACGTTCATCGTCGTGTCGGCCCTCGGCGGCTACGACAGCTACTGGTCGCTGATCCTGCCCAGCGCGATCTCGGTGTTCAACATCGTCGTGATGCGCGGCTTCTTCATGAACACCGCCCAGGACCTCATCGACTCGGCCCGCCTCGACGGCGCGAACGAGTGGCGGGTGCTGTGGTCGATCGTGGTCCCGGTTTCGAAACCCGTCGTCGCCGTCATCACGCTGTTCTACGCGGTCGGATACTGGAATTCTTTCTTCAATGCGCTGCTGTACCTCCCCGACAACGGCAAGTGGCCGCTGCAGATGATCGTCTACACCTACACCCTGCTCGGCAGCCCCACCCCGGGCACCGGCATCACCAGCGGCCAGCTCGCCGGCCACCAGGCCCTGGCGCCGCTGTCCATCCAGATGGCGGTGGTGACGCTGACCCTGATCCCGATCCTGCTCGTCTACCCGTTCGTCCAGCGTCACTTCGTCAAGGGCATGCTGATCGGAGCAATCAAAGGATGACGTCGCCCACCAACCCTGTCCTGCCCGGCTTCCACCCGGACCCGAGCGTCTGCCGCGTCGGCGAGGACTACTACCTGGCCTGCTCCAGCTTCGAATACTTCCCCGGCATCCCGCTCTTCCACAGCCGGGACCTGGTGCACTGGACGCAGATCGGCAACGTCCTGGACCGCCCGAGCCAGCTGCACCTGCCGCCGGCGACCCGTGCGTCGGGCGGGATCTACGCGCCGACGTTGCGGTACCACGACGGGCGTTTCTGGCTGATCGTCACGAACGTCAGCGGCGGCGGCAACTTCATCGTCACCGCCACCGACCCGGCCGGCCCCTGGTCCGACCCGACCCCGCTGCCCGGCGTCCACGGCATTGACCCGGACCTGGCCTGGGACGACGAGGACGGCACCTGCTACTGCACCGTCGCCGGCGTCTCCCAGGTGCGCCTCGACCCGTACACCGGGCAGGCGATCGGTGAGCCATATCCGATCTGGTCCGGGTCGGCCGGAGCCAAAGCCCCGGAGGCGCCGCATTTGTACCGTCTGGGCGAACACTGGTACCTGCTGCTCGCGGAGGGCGGCACCGAGCGTGGCCACGCGGTGTCGATCGCGCGCGGCCCGACACCGGCCGGCCCGTTCGAGCCGTGCCCGCGCAACCCGATCCTCACCCACCGCAGCACGGACCATCCGATCCAGAACACCGGCCACGCCGACCTGGTGCAGGCCCCGGACGGCTCGTGGTGGATGGTCCTGCTGGGGGTGCGTCCGGGCGGCGGTACCCCCGGCTGGCACGTGCTGGGCCGGGAGACGTTCCTGGCCCCGGTCCGCTGGGACGACGACGGCTGGCCGGTGGTGGACCCGGTCCCGGTCGAGCTGCCGTCGCTCAACTGGCCGCTGCACCCCTCGGCCGAGCCGCCGGTCCGCGACGACTTCGACGCGGTCGAGCTGGATCCGCGCTGGATCTCACCGCGCGGCCGGACCGTCGACCAGGTGACGAACAAAGTTCGTCAAGGGTGGCTGACCCTCAGCTCGGCGTTCGTCGGCCGCCGTCAGCAGCATCACTCGTGCCGGGTCCGGACCAGGTTCGACGCGTCCGCGGGCACCGGCGGCCTGGCCGTCCGGCTCGACGACCGCCACCAGTACTCGATCGAGGCCACGGCCGGTTCGGTGACGGTGCACGTACACCTGGGAACGCTCCGCTCTGTCGTGACAACCCTGTCCGTCCCCGACGGCCCGGTCGTCCTGCGGATCGACGTGACCGCGACGACCGGCGACTGGGACCCGCTGGCCGGCCCGGACACCTTGACGTTCGGCATCGAGTTCTTCGACGGCACGTTCTGCGCGCTGGCCACCCTCGACGGCCGCTACCTGTCCACGGAGGTGGCGGGCGGCTTCACGGGCCGGGTGATCGGCCTCTACGCCACCGGCGGCACGGTCCACGCCGACTGGTTCGACTACGAGCCTCTATCCTGATCCGATGGAGGCTTCGCAGGCGGACCCGTCCACACCGGTCACGATCGCCTACATAGCCGAGTCGGCCGGCGTGTCGGTCCCGACCGTCTCCAAGGTCATCAACGGCCGCTCGGGTGTGGCCGCCGAAACCCGGGCCCGCGTCGAAGCCCTGATCAGCGAGTACGGCTACCGCAAGCCCACCCCGCCCAACCGCACCGACCTCATGGAGCTGGTCTTCGAGCGCCTCGAGCACATGTGGGGCACCGAGATCATCCACGGCGTCCAGCGGGTGGCCCGCCAGCACCACGTGGGCGTGGTCCTGTCCGAGTTCGGCCCCCAGGGCAGTGCGATCCGCTACTGGATCGACAGTGCCCTGGAGCGCCGCCCGGCCTGCGTGGTCACGGTCGCCCAGCTCAACCAGGAGCAACGCGACCAGCTCCGGGCCCGCGGCATCCCCTTCGTGGTGTTCGACCCGATGCGCGAACTTCCCGACGACGTCCCGTTCGTCGGCGCCACGAACTGGTCCGGCGGCCGCGCCGCCGCCCGCCACCTGGCCGACCTGGGCCACCGGCGGATCGCGATGGTCGGCGGCCCGGAGGGGGTCCTGTACTGCCGCGCCCGCCTGGACGGCTACCGCTCCGCCCTGGACGCCGCCGGCCTGCCCTACGACGCGGCCCTGGTCGCCTCGGCCGAGCTCACCCTGGAGGGCGGCCTGGCCGCGGCGGCCGACCTGCTCCGCCGCCCCGACCGCCCGACCGCGGTGTTCGCCGCCAACGACCTACAGGCCGTCGGCGTCTACAAGGCCGCCCGCGACCTGGGCCTGCGCATCCCGGCCGACCTGAGCGTGGTCGGCTTCGACGACCTGCCGGTGGCGACGTTGGTCGACCCGCCGCTGACGACCGTCCACCAGCCCCTGGCCGAGATGGCGGCGGCGGCGACGGAGATGGCCCTGGCGCTGGGCCGCGGCGAACGCCCGGCCCAGCTCGGGGTCGAGCTCGCCACGTCCCTGAAGATCCGCGAGAGCACCGCCCCGCCCCCGGCCTAGACCGCGGTGTGGCAGAGTCGCCCGGGTGAGCGATCGCATCGTCTTTCCGGGCAACCCGTGGCCCGCCGGGCACGCCGTTGCCGAGGTGGCGTGGCTGGGGCGGCTCGATCCCGCGGGCCGGCTCTGGTTCGACCTGCATCTCAACAGCGCCGAGTACTACGCCGAGGACCCCACTTACGGGGACGACGCCGACGACGAGGACGACGACGACAGCGGCGCCTGGGAGTCGAAGATCGTGTGGGGGAACTACCACGCCTGCACGCTCTCGTCGACGTTCTGGGGGCATCGGGGTTTCGTCGCGGCCACCGACGAACGGCCGCTGGCGCTGGACGGCCTGGCCGGGCGGGCGTTCCACGTCGATCGGGACCCCGACCGGCCGGACGCGGTGCCGCCCGGCGTGGCCGCCGCCGACATCGACCATGAGGACTCCGCGTTCGGGATCTACCTGCTGGGGCACGATGCGGTGGGCGACCACCGGATCACGTTCGGCCCGCGGCGGCAGCCCACGGTATTCGCCCTCGACTGGCAGGGACGGATCGCGCTGCGTTACATCAACCGCACGGCGCCGTTCGAGTACACCTTCCACGCGACCATCGACGCGGTCGCGCTGGAGCACATCGCGGTGCCGGCCTCGATGGACGACGGCGCGGCCGATGCGCTCCTGCACCGCGTGCTGGTCGACGCGGACCTGTTCGAGTTGGCCGGCGCGGGTGACGACCGGCGGTTCGTGGCCCGGTGATCCCGCCGCCGGACGGTTCAGCGCCGGTTGCCTCAGCGAATCGTCACGCCGCGGGCCTCCAGCCGGGTCGGCACCTCGGGGTCGTCGAGGCGGGCCAGGCTGACGTCCAAGGTCTGCAGGTGGGGGAGGGACTCGAGGACCGCGGCCTCGGTGCAGGTGCCGGTCAGGATCAGGTTCTGCAGGGCCGGGTGGGCGGTCAGCGGGGTCAGGCCGAGCGGCTCGGGGTGGTAGCCGTGGCCGTCGAGGCTCAAGGAGCGCAGGCCGGACAGCTGGTCGATGCCTTCCAGGGACGTCACGTTGTAGTCGTCCGACTCACCGCCCGTGTCGATGTCCAGGGCCTGCTCGATCACCATGTAGATCTCGTTGCCGCCGTCGAAGTCCAGGCTGTCGATCGCGGCGACGGCGGCCGCCGGGAGCGGGACCGCGTGCAGCAGGTCCAGGGATTCGTCCAGGCGGGGGCCGGGGCCGGGGTAGCCGTCATCCGGGCCGTCGGGGCCCGTTGACCCGACGATGGCCGTGATCCGGTCGGCCGGGATCTCGCCTCGGTCCAGCAGAGCGCCGAGCACGCCCAGGTGCAGGCCGCGGTCCGGGAAGACGATGGTCACGAGGCCGAACCTACCGGGCCGGGGCGGTCAGTGCGGGAAGACCCTCGGTGCGCGCGTGGCCACGCCGCTGTGGAAGTGCGCTATCTGGGCCTCGATCTCGCGGAACGTCCGGGTCTCCTCCAGGCGGTCCAGGTAGAGGCAGCGGCCGGCCAGCGCCATCAGGTCCACGGTGAAGTAGATGGCCATCAGCGGGTTCACGAACAGCGGCGAGCCGGCGACCTGGCGGATGAAGCCGGTGTCGCCCGAGTCACCGACCAGGGCGGCCGCGATCTGGCCGTTGACGATGCTCGGGCGTTGCGGTGTCGCGGCCTGCGCGGCGGCCACCGCGTCGCGATACAGCCGTGCCTCGCGGCTGTCGCTGGGGATGGACAGGGCGCCCAGGTAGCCGCCCTCGTGGTCCAGCGCCTCGAGGTTCTCGAGGACCTGGACGTGGTTCACGCCGTGGTAGGCGTCGATGCCGAAGCCCAGCGACGCCACCAGCTTGATCGGGACGTCCAGGCCGGCCACCGCGGCCAGGCTGCCGATGTCCTCGGCCGGGGTGCCCAGGCGGGACTCGTCGCCGCGGAGCAGGATGTCGGTGCCGCCGTCGACCAGGACGATCGCGTCCAGGTCCAGCGTGGAGACCAGCTCGCGATACGCGGCCCGCAAGGGCTGCACGCCGGTGCGGCGCAACGCGTACACCGTTGCCGGGCGGCCCTCGGCATCCAGCCAGTGCGCGAGGGTGAGCTCCGGGAAGTACGACACGTGCCGGGCCACGTCCGGCGTGACGGCGGCCACGTTCTCGTCCAGCCATCGGCCGTCCGGCACCAGCGTCAGCGGGGCGAAGGACAGGTTCGCCAGGTGCACCTCAGCCCCGCGGTCCCACAACGCCAACGCCAACGGCAGGGCGGCGTAGACGTCGAAGCCGCCGCCCGCGCCGGACAAGAGGATCCGGGTCGCCGGCTCCAGGGCCGCGAACAGTGGTGGCACGGCCAGCGAGTTGGGTGTCACGGTTGTCAGGGTCGCACAGTCGGCTCAGAATCCCTTGAATGGATCTACAGCTTCGAGCGGTGCGGCGGCGCGACGTCGACCGGCTCGTCGGGCTGCTGGAGCAGCTCGGGTATCCGACCACCGGCGCCGACGTGCACGAGCGGCTCGACTACCTGCTCGACGAACCCTCGATCCGGCTCATCGGGGCCGACGACGGTGGCGAACTGGTCGGGGTGGCGGCGCTCGGGGTGCTGCCGATGCTCGAGGTCACCGGGCGGCTCGGGCGGGTCCTGGCCCTGGTGGTCGACGAGCGGTATCGCAGCCTCGGCGTCGGGCAGGCGCTGGTCGCGGCGGCCGAGGAGCAGGCCCGGGCGGCCGGGTGCGTCAAGATGGAGATCACCAGCAGCCGGGACCGGACCCGGACGCAGCTGTTCTATCAGCAGCTCGGCTACACCGACATCTGCACCGCGAGCGCCCGCTTCGTCAAGCCGCTCACGGAAGCGTAGAAGCTACTACGCCGACTCGTTGACACAGCGTTTCGTCGAGTCTGTAAATTTCCCGGGTCACTTCCGGCGGCACTCGAACTTCGACCTCGTTTCGGCCCCGAACGACGGCGCCGCGGCCCGGATCGCTCCCTCCGCTGGCCCAGCTACCTGCGGCGGCGCGACCCGATCACGACCGCAACGGCCCGGCCGAGGCCACCTTCCGGATCACGGCCCGGGATATCACTTTTTCGCCGAGAGGATCCTCACTTTTGCTACCCGCCCCGCCCCGCGCAGCCTGCTAAGTATGGACGGATCTCATTACGTCGGTGTCGGCATCGCCGTCGACGCCGGTCGGCTGCTCATCCACGCCACCGACCGCTACGGCCGCACGCTGCTGCGGCACGCGACCAGCGCGCCGGCGACGCGGGTCGTCGACGAGCTGCGGGCGCGTGGCATCACCCCGGCGGCGATCGTCGTCGGCGTCCCCGGGGCCGCCGACGACGAGGTGCCCCTGGCGGCGATGCTGCGCGAAGCACTCGGCGGCGTGGTTCCCGTCGGCGTCGACAGCGCCGCCGGGCTCGCCGCCGCGGCCGAGCACGCCACCGGCGCTCACGGCGACGACCTCGTGTTCGTGTTCGGCGGGGCCGAGGTCGGGGCGGGCATCGTCACCGGCGGCCGCCGGGTCCGCGGCGCCGACGGCTACGCCGGGCAGATCGGGCACCTGCAGGTCGGCGCCAACTACGACCCGTGCGCGTGCGGCCGGACCGGCTGCTGGACCACCAAGGTCGGACCGGCCGCGGCCGGGGCGGCACAGACCCCCGGGCAGCGGGTGACGCTCGGGCGGTGGCTCGGGCACGGCGTCGCGATCCTGGAGGCGGTGTGCGACCCGGGCCGCATCGTGCTCGGCGGCTACTTCACCGCCCTCGCCCCCGACGTCCTCCCGGTGGCCCGCAAGGCCCTCGACCGACCCGACCGGCTGACAGTGTCGGTGCTGGACGAATACGCGGCCGCCCGCGGCGCGGCCGCAGCCTCACTCGCGCTCGTGCCGGTCGCCTGAGGTCGCGCCCGCGCTTGCGCTGGTGCTGGCCGGCTGATGCGGCGTCACGGTTGCCGGTGCTGGATGAGCATGCGGCGGCCCGCGGTGCGGCCGGAGCTGCGCCGGTGCTCGTGCCGGTGGGTTGCGGTTGGGTGACGATGCCGGTGGTCGCGGGGGTCGGCCGAAGTGCTGGTCCATGCCCGGGACCCTACCGAGGGGGTACGACAGTTTCCGGTGAGCGGGCGGGCCGTACGGTGTAGCAATCATGAGCAGCGGCCTCGATCACCTCGCCGTGTTCTACGACGGCCTCGCCGACCTGGCCCTGACGCTGCGGCGGTTCGCGGGTGCCCGGGTCGTGCTCGCGTGCGGGCCGGCTCAGAACCGGGTTCTCGCCGCGGTCCTGCCCGGGGCCGTCACCCGCCCCGCGGTCGTTCCGGGCACGCGGCCGGCGGGGGCGATCGCGGAGTACCGCAAGATCTGCCGGGACCGCGGCGCCGACGGTGAGCGGCTCGTCATCGTCGGGCAGCCCCGCTACAGCCGCACCGCCGCCGACTGGCGCAACACCGGCATCTTCGAGGCGGCGTGCAACGTCACCCTCGCCCGGCGGCCGGTCACCGTGGTCTGCGCCTACCCGGCCGACTGCCCACCGGCGATCCGGGAGCAGGTCCTGCGCGCCCACCCGCACCTGCTCACCGCCGACGGCCCGGCGGCCAACGCCGAGTGCCGCGACCCCGAGATCCTGCTCGGTCTGCTCTCACCTTCCGTGCCGTGGCCGGCCCCCGGCGGCGCATCCCTGCTGCGGGTCAGCCGCTCGACCGGCCTGCACGACCTCAGCGACATCCGCTCCGCCCTGAGCGCCGCGCTCCTGCACCTGCCGACGCTCACCCGGGCCGACTTCGTCGCTGCGGTCAACGAGCTGCTGACCAACGCCTACCAGCACGGCGAGCCGCCGCTGGACCTGGCCCTGTGGTCCGACCGGGGTCACGTCGATTGCCGCATCACCGACCGTGGCCGTGGCCTCACCGATGCCCTCGCCGGTTACCGCCCCGACGAACCCACCAATCCGGCCCGCGCCGGCTTCGGCCTGTGGCTGGCCCGGCAGGCCAGTGACCGTATCGACATGTGGCGCGACCAGGACGGCTTCACGGTCCGGGCGGTCACCGCGGTGCCGACGACCAAGGTCCTGCCCACGAGTGGGGCCCGCGCGCGGGCGGAGGCGGCCCGAACCCGCCTCGTTCGCATCAACCGCCGGTTCGGCCTGGCGGGTTAGCACCAAAGCACAGAACGAGCGGGTCAGCACAGAAACCGAGCGGGCGGGTCAGCACAGCAACCGAGCGGGCGGTTCAGCACAGGAACCCAGCGGATTAGCACGGGCCCGCGCGGGTATAGGCGGACATGGCTGGACCCCGCGAGAGCGACAGCAACAGCAACAGTGAGCGCCGCTGGTTCGCCGAGCCCACAGCACCGGTCACGTGGCGGTACGTCACCGGCCTGGTCGTCGCCCAGCTCGTCTTCTACATCGCCCTGCTCGGCCCGGCGATCGTCGGGATCGGCATCAAGGTGCAGCAGATCGTGCCGGACGAGCAGAAGACGTCGGCGCTGGGGACGGTGGCCGGGTTCGGTGCGCTGTTCGCCGTGGTCGGCAACGTCGTGTGCGGGCGGCTCTCGGACCGGACCACGTCGCGGTTCGGCCGGCGGCGACCGTGGATTGTCGGCGGTACCATCGCGATGACCTTAGCTCTTCTGATCATGGCGGTGGGCAGCTCCGTCGCGGTCGTCACGGCCGGCTGGTGCCTGGCGCAGCTCGGCGCCAACGCGACCCTGGCGCCGTTCGTCGCCACGATCGCCGACCAGGTCCCGCGGCTGCAGCGGGGGAGTGTGTCGGCGCTGCTCGGCATCGCCCAGAACGTCGGCGTGCTCGGCGGCACGTACGTCGCGCAGGTGTTCCAGCACCACGTGGTGATCATGTTCGTGGGGCCGGCGGTCCTGTCGATCGGCGCCATGCTGCTCTTCGCGATCATCCTGCCCGACCAGCGGCTGCCCGTGCGCCCGCCGCGGATGAGCGGGCGGGAGTGGGTGTCGACGTTCTGGCTGAACCCGCGGACGCACCCCGACTTCGCGTTCGCGTGGTGGTCGCGGTTCCTGATCGTCCTGGCCACCTACATGTTCACCACGTTCCGGCTGTTCTTCCTGCAGGACCGGCTCAACCTGACCGCGGATGCCGCGCCGGCCGCGGTGACGATCGGCGTGCTGGTGTACACCATCGCGCTCATCGCCTCGGGCTGGGTCGCCGGGAAGATCTCGGACCGCACCGGCCGCCGCAAGTTCCTGGTCGCGAGCTCGACGCTGCTGTTCGGCGTCGGCACGGTGGCGCTCGCCCACGTCCGGACGGTCGGCCAGTTCTACCTGGTCGAGGCCCTGATGGGGTTCGCCTTCGGCGTCTACGTCGGCGTCGACCTGGCCCTCGTCGTCGACGTGCTGCCCAACCCCGACGACTCCGGCAAGGACCTCGGCGTGTTCAACATCGCGAACGCCCTGCCGCAGACCGCCGCCCCGCTGATCGGCGCCGCGCTGCTCTCGGTCGGCAGCCCGACGAACCAGAACTACCCGCTGCTCCTGTACTGCGCCGGGGCCGCCGCGCTCCTGGGCGCCCTCGTGGTCCTGCCGATCAAGAAGGTCCGTTGACTCGTTGCACCAATTGACTGGAACCGTCTTCGCACTTGCTCGAACGAGTTTGTGAGGCCACTGTGATTCGGTGGAGCGTGGTTCCATGACAACAGCCGCTGCACAGACGACAACCGCTGCACAGACGACAACCGCGGCCCAGCTCGCCCGCGACCTGCTCAACGCACTCAACGACGGCGACGTCGCCCGCATCGGTCCGCTCGTCGCCGCCGACTTCGTCGACCACGGCGCTCCGCCCTGGGCCCCGAAGGGCCGCGACGGCTACCTGCAGATCGCCGGCTTCCTGGTCGGCGTGCTACGGCTGCGATACGAGGTGCACGAGGTCGTCACGGCGGGTGACCTCGTCGCGCTGCGCACGACCGTCCACGGCCTCCACAACAGCGATCACCTCGGCTTCCCGGCGACCGGCCGCCCATACGCGATGCCGGCCATGCACATGTACCGCGAGCGCGACGGCGTCCTGACCGAGCACTGGGGCGTCCGCGACGAGCTCGCCGCCCTGTGGCAGGTCGGCGCGCTCCCGGCTCCGGCCCCGGTCGCACTGCCCCCGGCGGTGTGATGCCGGCGCGGCGCTACTCCAGCGAGGTCCGGGCGGAGCAGCGCCGCGCCACCCGTCAGCGCATCCTCGACGCCGCCCGGGACATGTTGCTGCACCGCGGCTACACGGGCGCGACGATCGAGGCGATCGCGGCCCGGGCCGGGGTGAGCGTGCAGTCCATCTACAACACGATCGGGGGCAAGGCCGCCGTCCTCAAGGCCGTCTACGACACGCTGCTGGCCGGCGACGACGAACCGATCCCGATCATGCGGCGCCCGGCGGTGGCCGCGATGCGCGCCGCCGCCGACCCGCGCGAATTTCTCGCCCGCTACGCCCGCCTCGGCCGTGACCTCTACGAACGGGCCGGCCCGCTCCTGCCGATCATGCTGGCCGAAGGCGGGGCGGGCGACCCCGCGGTGCGCGAGTTCACCGACACGATCGAACAAGAGCGCGCCGATGGTACGGCCGGGATCGCCGCCCTGCTCCACGAGCGCTTCGGCCTCAGGGACGGCGTCACCGTCACCGACGCCGCCGACATCCTGTGGACCCTGACCGCCCCCGACCTGGTCCTGCGGCTCGTGCACCGCCGCGGCTGGCCCCTGGCCAAGTTCGAGGCCTGGCAGGCCGCCGCGATGGCCGACGCGCTGCTCAGACGTTGACCGCGAGCAAGACCGGGGCGGTGCACGGCCGGAACCCGTCCGCCGACCGGGAGGCGGCGGCACCGGCGCAGCCGTAGCCCACCACCACTCGCGGTGCCGCGGCGTCGTCGGCGGCCGAGGAGAACGACGGCGGCCCCGGCACCTGCCAGCGGATCTCACGCGTGCGCGGGTCCGCCCCGACCAGGCCGGGCCCGCCGCGCACGGTGCCGGTGTCGAGGCTCACGCCGTCGAGCACCGACCAGCCCTTGATCCCGGCCGTCCCGAACGCCTCGCTCTGCGCACCGGTCCGGGCCGCGACCGCCCGGACCTGGTTGTCGTTCTCCGCCTCGACGTAGACCACCTCGGCGACGGCGTCGATCTCGCGGAGCTGCTGCGCGTACGGCTTGTCGGCGGCGCGGACCCGCCCGGTCACGACCCGCCACAGCACGGTGCCGTCGACGGTGGAGATCGCGGCCGCGCTGTCGTCGGAGGTGGCCAGGAGTACGCCGGGCAGGCCGTCGTAGGGGGAGGTGAAGCTGTGCCCGATCCACAGCCGGCCGTTGGCGCCGACCGGCGCCGACAGCCGGACCCGGGTCAGCGCACCGGTGGCCAGGTCGAGCCGCTGGAGCTGCTCGAGGCGGCCGGTGCCGAACTCGTCCAGGAACAGGGCCGGTCCGTCGCCGTGGTAGCCGGCGAACGCGGTCACCGCGGTCGCCCACCGCCGCTGCCCGGTGGCGAGGTCGACGGCGCTCACCTCGCCGGCGAGTGACAGCCAGACCGCCCGGTCGCCGGCCAGGCCGAACGCGCCGGCCGTGGCGATGTTGCCGGTGGAGTGCGGATACGGCGCGTCCCAGCCGCCGATCGCCCGACCGTCGGCCGCGGCGACGACGCCCGCCCGGTCGGGCCGGTCCTTGTCACCGGCCGCGACGACCATGACGTGCTGGGCGTCGGCGAAGAGCAGGCAGTAGTCCCCGATGTGGTCGAACGGCACCGCGGCCGTCCACCGGAGCCGGCCGGTCGCGGCGTCGTAGGCGAGCAGCCGGTCGCCGGCCCACAGGTAGTACGCGGCACCGACCTTGCGGCTGCACCCGGGCGCGACCCGGAACTCGCCGGTCCCGGCCGGGAACACGAACCGGCCGTTGTCCACGAACGCCCCGGGCAGCGGCACCGACCAGCGGATCGTCCCGCGGGTGTCGCAGGCGTCGGCGCAGAGGCGCTCCGCCGTCGGATACGGCGACGGCCCCGAAGCGGCGGGCGGGGCCGGATCGGAGCGCCGCAGCGCGACCACGACCACGACCGCCGCCACCGCGACCAGCGCGGCCGCGAGCACAGCGAACCAACGCCCCCGTCCGGCTCTCATGCGCGCAGCGTATCGGTGGGCGTCGAACCGGTACGAACGGGTCCAGGCACGCACGACTCGGTCCCATATGCGCACAGTTCGTTGCCGAAGCGCTTCTCTCTGTGATGATGGGATGCGTGGATCACGCACCGACCCCCGGCGAGCGGGCCAACGTCCTCCAGGACCACGCCTCCCGAGCCCGTCGCCGCGCGCGGGCCGGCGCGATGGCGGCCGAGCGGGCCGCGCGGATCGCCCTCGCCGCCGAAACGGCCGCCCGCGAGGCCCGGGACCGGGTGCTGCGGCTCGGGGCTCCGGTCGATCCGCTATAGCGGAGACATTCCGCTATAGTCGACGCCGTGGATGCACTCGTGGTGCGGCTCGGCGGGCGACTGCGTGCGCTGCGGCAGGCGCGCGGGCTCGGCCTGGAGGTGCTCGCCGAGGCCAGCGGGGTCAGCCGCAGCATGATCTCCGACATCGAGCGCGGCACCCGGTCGCCGACCGTGCTGGTGCTGGCCCGCCTCGCGACCGCGCTCGGCACCACCGTGTCCCGGCTGCTCGGCGAGGACGAGCCGGCCCGGGTGATCGAACTGCCCCGGGGCCGCCAGCACGCCATCGATCACCCCGCCGGGTGGCAGCGGCGCATCCTGTCCCCGGCGCTGCCGGGCGTGGAGTTCGAGCTCATCCGCACGCGCGTGGACGCCGGAGCCGTCATCGGCACCTTCGCCGCGCACGCTCCCGGCTCGCGCGAGTACGTCGCGGTCGAGTCCGGCGCGCTGACCGTGACCCTGGACGGCATCGAGCACCACCTCGGCGATGGCGACGCCCTGTATTACGCGGGCGACTGCGAACACGCCTTCGCCAACCCCGGCGACACCGAATGTGTCTACTACACCGCCATGTCCGTCATCGGCCCCCACCAGGAGCGCGTGTGAGCATCGCCCAGCTCGACCCGGCCGGACTCCCGGCCCCGACCGGCAACTACACCCACGGCACCCTCGTCACCGGCGCCCAGCGGACCGTGTTCGTCAGCGGCCAGGTCCCGTGGGCCGGGCCCGAAGGCCCGCCCCCCGCTGACTTCGAGACCCTGTGCCGGGTGGTCTGGGCCAATATCGCAGCGGTACTCGCTGAGGCCGGTCTGACCCTGCGACACCTCGCGAAGATCACGACCTACCTCGCCGACCGCCGATACCGCGAGGCGAACAGCCGCATCCGCGCCGAGGTGCTGGGCGGGCACCGCCCGGCCGTCACGATCATCATCTGCGACATCTACTCCGAGGACTGGCTCCTGGAGATCGAGGCCGTGGCGATGGCCTGATCAGCCGGGCGCCGACCCGGCCGCCGTGGCCTTCGCGGCCGGAGCCGGGGCCGGTGGTGCGACCGGCTCGGGCGTGCCCCGGGTGAGCCGCCGGGTGCCGGGGATGAACAGCTGGGACAGGGCCGCGCCGAAGAGGACGGCCGCGCAGACGGTGAGGACCCGGTTGGTCCCGTAGGCCTGGGCCAGGGGGCCGGCCAGGACGTTGCCGATCGGCATGGCGATGAACGAGGTCAGGGTGTCCCAT
Organism: Dactylosporangium sp. NPDC051541; assembly: GCF_044454505.1. Classification (NCBI taxonomy): domain Bacteria; kingdom Bacillati; phylum Actinomycetota; class Actinomycetes; order Micromonosporales; family Micromonosporaceae; genus Dactylosporangium; species Dactylosporangium sp. NPDC051541. Next base: position 161,468 of record NZ_JBITDU010000018.1, on the reverse strand, counting down.
GAGCCGACCCGGCCGAGGGCGCGGTGCGGCACGTTGTCCTGGATGGCGGTCTCCCAGCAGACGTCGAAGTAGATCAGGCCGGCGTAGCCGACGACCGCACCGGCCAGGACGGCGACGAGCTCGGCGGGCCAGACGTAGGCCAGGGCCCACAGCGGCATCAGCATCAGGGTCAGCCAGCCGGCCCGCAGCAGGCGCCGGGGCCGGAGCCGCATCGCGACGGCCGCGCCGATCACCCCGCCGAGTCCTTCCGCGGAGGCGATGAAGCCGGCCGACGCGGCACCGCCGAGGCGCTCGATGGCGACGACCTGCACCAGGACGAGGATGACGCCGTTGGCGATGTGGTAGACCGTGGCCCCGAACAGGCCGCCGACCAGCCAGTCGCGGCTGCTGATCTCACGCCAGCCGTCGGCCAGCTCGCGCAGCATCGGCTCGCGCGGGCCCCGCTCGGCGCGCACGCGCAGCAGCAGCGCGGCGGCCATCGAGGCGAGGAAGCTGGCCGCGTTGACGGCGAAGCCGGCCGGTGCGCCGAGGGCGGCGACGGTCAGGCCGCCGAGCGCGGGGCCGGCCACGGTGCTGCCGGTCTGCAGCATGCTCAGCGTCGCGTTGGCCGCCGGTCGCCGCTCGGCCGGGACGAGCAGCGGCTTGAGGGCGGTCATCGCCGGGCTGAAGAAGCTGCCGGCTCCGGCCGTGACCGCGGCCAGGGCGCCGAGCAGGAGCAGGTGATAGCCGCCGGTGGCGAACATGACGGCCATCGCGGCCGCGCCGAGCAGGCGGACCAGGTCGGAGCCGACCATGACCCGCTGGGGCTGCAGCCGGTCGGCCCAGACGCCGCCGAACAGCGTGCACACCAGCATGGCCGTGACCGAGCAGGCCATGACCACGCCGAGGTCGCGGGCGCCGCCACCGGCCCGGACGACGGCGACCGCGAGCGCCACCGTCTGGAAGCCGTTGCCGACCCAGGAGAGGGTCTGGCCGGCGGCGAGCAGCTTGAAGTCGGAGATCCGGGTCATGGACCGGGACGTTAGTTCACCGTCGAACTATTCACAATCTAATAATCAGACGGTGGCATACTGGCGGCATGAGCGAGGCGCGCGACGACGTCGACCACCACGTGGCCCGGTGGGCGGCGTTCTGGAAGGACGACCCGGCGTTCGCCCCGGAGGTCGAGGGCGCCCTGGTCCGGATGGGCCAGATCCTGCGGCACATCAAGCGGGTCGACGCGGCGGCGTTCGCGGACGCCGAGGACTTCACCCTTGAGGACTACCGGACGCTGCACGCGCTGATGGTGCAGCCCTACCCGACCGAGGCCAGCCCGGCCCAGCTGGCCGACGCCACCCACGTGACCCGGGCCGCGATGACGAGCCGCCTCGACCGCCTGGTCGCCGCCGGCCTCGTGCACCGCGAGGTCGACCCGGCCGACCGCCGCCGGGTGATCATCCGCCCGACCGCCGACGGCCGGGCCGCCTGGAACAAGCACATCTTCGAGGGCATGGCCCGCGACCAGCAGGTGCTGCGCGCCCTCACGCCGCAAGACCTGGCCCAGCTCAACGCCCTGCTGCGCAAGGTGATGCTGTCACTGGACTGATGCGGACACCCGGTAGGCCAGCAGCACGTTGCCGCCGCTGGTGCCGCGCACCTCGAGGAGCTCCAGCCGCCGCAGCGCGTCCGGGTGGTCGAACAGCTTCCGGCCGCCGTGCGCCAGTGCGGGCGCGACGACCAGCCGCAGCTCGTCGACCAGCCCGGCCGCGAGCAGCGACTGCGCGAGCGCGATGCTGCCGTGGATCCCGATGTCACCACCGTCCCCCGCCTTGAGCGCGGCGACGTAGTCGGCCGCCGGCCCGTCGACGAACACGGTGTTGGACCACTCGGTCGCGGGCTGGTCCGCGGTGAACACGTGCTTGGTCGTGCCGTTGATGAACCCGGCGAACGGCTCGACGTCGGAGTCGGCCAGTAGCCGGCCCAGTAGTCGTAGGTACCCCGGCCGAGCAGCACGGCGTCCTGGGTCCCGATGACGCGGGCGAGGTTGTCGAACACTCCCTCGTCGGCGTCGAACATCCAGTTGCCGGGCTCCTCGGCGACACCGTCGAGGGACATCAGCGAGTAGAGCACCACGTTTCGCATCCCCCGACCTTAGGGCGTAGTCGGTCAGGACTTGGTGTAGTGGCCCGCGTCGAGGTCTTCGAGCAGCGTCGGGTGGGTCGGCTTCCAGTCGTACTGCTGCTGGGTGTACTCGCTCGACGCGGGCATGTCGAGGCCGAAGAACATGCCGATCCAGCCGAAGTGGGCCAGGGCGTCCGCGGCCGGGACGGACGTGACGGGCAGGTCGAGGCCGCGGCCGATCGCCTCGGCGATGGCCTTCGTGGGCACCGCGGACTCGGCCACCACGTGCAGTACCGATGCCGCCGGAGCCTTTTCGACGGCCAGGCGGACCAGGGTCGCCGCGTCCAGCCGGTGCACGGCCGGCCAGGCGCCGTTGCCGTCGCCGACGTAGGCCGACACGCCCTGGCGGCGGGCCGTGTCGACCAGGACGGCGATGAAGCCGTGGTCGCCGTCGCCGTGCACGGTCGGGGCGAAGCGGAGGACACCGGCCCGGACGCCGCGGTTCGCGTACTCCAGGGCGGCGGCCGCGTTGGCCACGCGCGGGTGGGCGGACGGGTCGCCGCCGTCGTGCTCGGTGGCCGGGACGCCGTCGCGGCTCAGGCCGGCCACGCCGGAGGCGATGAAGAACGGGCGGCCGGTGCCGGCCAGGGCGTCGCCGAGCGTGGTGATCGCGAGCTGGTCGGTCCGCGCGGCGCCCTGCATGTCGGAGAAGTCGTGGTTGTAGCCGAGGTGTACCACGCCCTCGGCGTCGGTGGCACCGGCGCGCAGGGCGTCGAGGTCGTCGAGGCTGCCCCGGCGGACCTCGGCGCCGAGGGCGGCGATGGTCGCGGCGGCGCTGTCGGAGCGGGCCAGGCCGACGACCTGGTGGCCGTGGGCGAGGAGTTCGGCGGTGACGGCGGAGCCGATCCAGCCGCTGGCGCCGGTGACGAAGATGCGCATGGTGCGGTCCCCTACGGTTGAGGCGATGTCACTTGATGACATGACGAACGTACCACGTGATGTCATCAAGTGACATGGCTTAGACTCTGTGACGTGGGACGCTGGGAGCCGGACGCACGGGGCCGCATGGGCGAGGCGGCGATGCAGTTGTACGTCGAGCAGGGCTTCGAACAGACGACCGTCGCCGAGATCGCGGCCCGCGCCGGGGTCACCGCCCGCACCTTCTTCCGCCACTTCGCCGACAAGCGCGAGGTCCTCTTCGCCGGCTCCGAACTGCTCCTGCGGGGCCTCGTCGAAGCCCTCGACAACGCACCGCCGGCGGCCACTCCCCTCGAGGCGGTCACCGCCGCGCTCGACGCCGGGGCGGCGTTCCTCGGCCGCGAACACGCCCACTCCCGCCAGCGCCAGGCCGTCATCACGGCCAACCCGGAGCTCCTCGAACGCGAGCTCATCAAGATGGCCCGGATCGCCGCCGCCCTCGCCGAAGGTCTGCGCCGCCGCGGGGTCCCCGACCCGGACGCCGCCCTCGTCGCCGAGGCCGGGGTCGTGGTGCTGCGGGTCGCGTTCGAGACGTGGGTCAACCGCCCCGAGCCGACCGACCTCGCCGAGACCATGCGCGACACCAGGGCCCGCCTCACCACGACCGTCTGCGGACCCTAGCCTCGATCGGGCCGCGCACCGGGGCGGCGGGCTCGGCCCGATCGGCCGGTCAAGTGCGCAGGGTGCGGCTGGGGAGCCGGCCGTAGGTGCGGCGATACAGGGCCGCGAACTGGCTGGCGCTGACGTAGCCCCAGCGGGCCGCGACGGCGGCGACCGTGGTGCCGTCGTCCGGGTCGGCCGCCCGGAGCTGTTCGTGGGCGCGGGCCAGGCGGACCTGGCGTAGGTAGGCCATCGGGGTCAGCTCGAGATGCCGCCGGAACGCCAGTTGTACCGCCCGGACGGTCACGTGCGCCGCCCGCGCGATGTCGGCCACGCTGATGTCCAGGTCCGCGTTGGCGTCGACGAACGTGACGGCCCGGCTCAGGGTGCTCGGCGTCGCGTCGGTCCGGTCGTACGGCGGGGGGTCGGCGGCCGGCGCCGTCCACGTGTTGGGGAACGTGGCCAGGAGGGTGGCCGCCAGCAGCCGCGCGGTCGGGCCGGCCAGCAGCGGCTGCGCGAGCGGCGACGGGCCGGTGCTCAGGATCGCGGTCACGTAGTCGACGGTCTGGCGCCAGTGCCGGGCGTCGTCCGGGCGGGCCGGGCGCACGCCGGTGAACAGCAGCGGGCCGAGGTCGTCGTCGGGACGGTTGCGGGCGACCGCGGCGGCGATCGAGAGCGGGACGAGCACGGCGGTGAACCGGACGGCGTCGAAGCGCAGGTGGTTCGCCTCACCGGGTCGGGCGAGGGTGGCGAGGTCGCCGGGGCCGCAGCGGTCGCCGGAGCGCAGGTCGGTGCGCACACCGCTGCGCATCCGCAGGGCGCTGATGGTCCCGAAGGGTTCGACGCGCAGGTCGGCCGAGGCGGAGTGCTCCATCGTGTCGATGTGGAACGGCCCCGGGCCGCGCCGGACGTGCCGCAGTCGATAGGGGCCGCCGCTGACCCGCATCCGCACGCCGCTGCCGTAGACGGCGGTCAGGAACGCCTCGCCGTGGTCGGCGTCGGTGATGTCGCGCACGACCGGGTCGGGCGCGGCCGGCCGCGTGCCGGGATGGGGCACCGGTCCACCGTTGCACATCCCGGCAGCGCGCGGAAGGCACGTCCACCGGCGGGAGCCGTTCGCCTACTGCGGCCGGAACAGCGGCAGCACCTCGGCGGTGATCAGGTCCGCGGCCCGCAGCGCCCGGTCGGACTGCGCCTGCGCCTGCCCGGCCAGGGGCCCGAGCCCTTCGAGACGCTCGTGGATGCGCTGCTGCACCGCCGCGTGCGCCTGCAACCGGTCGACGGCCAGCCACAGCGCCTCATCGATGCCGTCGCAGCCCACGGCCGCACCCGGCCCGCCCGGCCGGATCGCACCGAGCCCGCCGGGCACGATCGTACCGGGCCCGCTCGACCCGATCGGACCGACGAGGTCGGCGATGGCCGCGCCGAGCTTCGCCGCCGGCCACAGTGCCGCGCCCGGCACCCGCGTGACGACGGCCTCCGGCATGTCCGGGTATCGCGCGTCCGCCGGGTCCTGCACCAGCACGCACCCGCCCGCGGCGGCGACCGCGGCCGCTCCCTCGGCCCCGTCCCGCAGCAGCCCCGACAGCACGACGGCGACGACCCGCGGCCCGCAGGTCCGGGCCGCGCTGAGCAGCAGCGGGTCGATGGCCGGGCGGGCCCGGCGCAGCTCCGGCCCGCGGTGCAGCCGCAGGACGTCCCCGGCCGTGACCACGAGGTGCCGGCGCGGCGGCGCGACGGTCAGCAGCCCGGGCGTGAGGCGCTGCCCGGAGACGGCGTATGCGGCCGGCAGCCACCCGGTCCGCCCCAGGATCTCCGGCAGGCGGGCGACCGGGCTCTCCGGCGTGTGGACCGCGATCAGGACGCTCGCCGGCAGCCCGGCCGGCAGATCGGCGACGAGCCGGCGCAGGGTTTCGACGCCACCGGCCGAGGCGCCGATGACCACGACATCGCGCTCGGGCACGGCGGCGACCTCCCCTTCAGCGGCGGGACTTCGCCTGCCGTCGAGCGTCCGCGCCGCCCGCCCGGCCCGGTAGACCATGCAGCGAAGACCACCGGCCCGGGCATGCCAGGAAAACGAAGTGCCGCAGGTGTACTCCCACAAGCCCGTCAGAGCGCGAGGAGCCCCCGCTCCCGCAGGAAGCGCTCCAGCGTCGCCGCGTCCGACTCCGGCATGTACTCGCGGGGAATCACCGTAGCCGGAATCCGCCCGATGTACACGACCCAGAAGTCCGGCGTCTCCACGACCCGGGTCACGCCGTCCCACGCGATCCCGCCCGACTCCGAGCCGCTCGTCATCATGATGTTGTCGTCGGTGATGTCGTAGGCGCCCTCGACCGCGTAGCGACCGGAGCGGCGCCGGGAGTTGTACCGCACCCACGGCCCGTAGAGCATCGAGAGCGTGCCACCCACGACCATCGCGAGGGAGAGCGGCTGGATGAGCACCCCCCACGACGCGTAGCGGGTGATCACCAGCCCGATGACGCCCAGCGCCACGAGCGCGGCCCCGATGTTGCGGTACCGCCGCAGCTTCTCACTGCTCATGACCGCCGCGACCCGTCCCGGATAGGCGGGGTCGGCGGGGACGTCGAATCGGATCTGCACGCACGTACGATAGGCCGTGACTATCGCAGCGTCATATTCCGCGGTGGCCGGGCTGTACATCGACCTGTTCGGGTCGCCCGACAAGTCCCACCCCGACGACCTCGCCTTCATCGCCCGCCACCTGAGCGGTCTGCCGGGGCCGGTGCTGGACCTCGGCTGCGGCCCCGGGCACCTAACCGGCTACCTGCACGGCCTCGGCGCCGATGTGTCCGGGGTCGACCTGGTGCCGGAGTTCGTCGAACACGCCCGGGCGACCCATCCGGGGCTGCGGTTCCGGCTCGGCTCGATGGACGACCTCGACGCCGGGGACGCTTCGATCGCCGGGCTCCTCGTCTGGTACTCCCTGATCCACCGCGACCCCCAGGACGTCCCCGAGGTCCTCGCCGAGCTGCGGCGCGTCCTGGTCCCGGGCGGTTCGATGGTCGTCGGCTTCTTCACCGGCGCGGCGGTGGAGCCCTTCGAGCACAAGGTCACCACCGCCTACCGCTGGCCGCCCGACGAGCTGTCGGCCGTGCTCGGGAAGGCGGGCTTCACCGAGGTCGACCGGCTCGACCGCCCCGACGGCGACGGCGGCGCGCACCGGCCGCACGCCGCCATCGCGGTTCAGACGACGCGCTGACGGATCCACCAGAAGCAGAGGGCGGCGAGCACTGCGGCCAGGCCGAGGAACAGTCCGGCCTCGGCCCACTGCAGCGTCCAGAACTGGCTGTCCGGGTGGTAGACCCGGTCCAGCGTCAGGTGCTGGGACTGGAGCCAATCGCCGCACTGGCGCGGGCCGCCGGTCGCCGGGTCGCACGCGGTGGGGTCGCCCGGGCCGGTGAACGCGCTGCCGTCGGCCTTGATCGCGCCGCTGGAGAGGGTCCAGGCGCCTTCCACCTCGGCGCCGCGGACACTCATCGTGCCCTTGCTCGGGCTGAAGGAAAGCCCCTGGATGGCGTCGGCGGTCAGCGGGATCGTCTCGTGCCGGACCGGGACCAGACGCGCCCGCAGCCACAGCGGCATCGCCACGGCCACGGCCACGTAGACGGCGAGGGTGGTCGCCATCGCCGCCACGACCCGGCGCAGCAGGATGCCGATCGTGACGCCGAGCACGAACGCGAAGACCGCGTACGCCACGGGGACGACGCCGCGGGAGCCGTACAACAGCGGCAGGATCCGGTCTTTGGAAGCGACGTCGACGTCGCTCGACCAGAGCGTCACGGCCAGGCTGAGCAGGCCGGAGCCGATGGCCGCGACCGCACCGCCGAAGAGCAGCTTGCCGGCCAGCCACCGGGTCCGGGTCACGGACTGGTTCCAGGCCAGGCGGTAGGTGCCGGTCTCGAGCTCCCGGGCGATCAGCGGCGCGCCCCAGAACGCGCCCACCAGTGGCGGGAAGGCGTAGGCGGCGCACAGACCGATCAGGTACACGGGGAAGGCCGCGCTGTCGTGGAACTGGGTGAGGAACGCGTCGATGACGCCACCGCAGTCCGAGGTGCAGGCGGCGACATCGGCGTGCAGGTCGGTGATGATGTGCGCGGTGGCCAGCAGGAGCACGCCGAGGGCCGCGATCGCCCCCGCGGCGACCACGGTCTGCGCGCGGAACTGCCGCCAGGTGAACCAGAACATCATCGGGTGGGCTCCAATACCGGGCGGGTGGTCATGGCCTGCGACATGTACGCGAGGACGAGGTCCTCGAGGGTGAGCTGGTCGGCGGTCCACTCGACGCTGTCGAGCGGCCCGTCGGCGCGGACGATGAACGTGGACTGCCGCTCGGTGTGGCTCTCCTCGATCACGTGCACCCCGGCCGGCAGGTCGGCCGGGTCGCGGCGGGCGCCGGTGAGCCGGAAGTGGGTGGCCACGAGGTCGTCGACGTCGCCGGCCACCTGCACGCGCGAGCCGACCAGCACGATCAGGTAGTCGCAGACCCGTTCCAGGTCGGAGACCAGGTGCGAGGAGAGGATCACGCTGGCACCGTGCTCGGCGGTGAAGCCCATCAGCGCTTTGAGGAACTCCCGCCGGGCGAGGGGGTCGAGGCTGGCCACCGGCTCGTCGAGGATGAGCAGCTCCGGCCGCTTCGCGATGGCGAGGGTGAGGGCGAGCTGGGCCCGCTGGCCGCCGGAGAGCTTCCCGGCCTTGTGCTGCGGGCTGAGGCCGAGCTGGGCGATGCGCTCCTCGGCCGCCCGATGGTCCCAGCGCGGGTTGGCCGAGGCCCCGAAGCGCAGATGGTCGGCGATGGACAGGTTGCCGTAGGTCGGCGCGTCCTGTGCGACGAAGCCGACCTTGGCCAGCTGCTCGCCGCCGGACCCGGGCCGGCCGCCGAGGACCTCGATCGTGCCGGAGGTCGGCCGCAGCATGCCCGCGGCCAGCTGCAGCAGGGTCGTCTTGCCGGCGCCGTTGGGCCCGACCAGCCCGACGACCCGCCCGGCCGGGATGTCCAGGGTGCAGTCGGCGAGCGCGCGGTGCCGTCCGTAGTGCTTCGTCAGAGCCACGGCTCTGAGCGCGGGTTCGGTCATGTGGACTCCTCGATGGGGGTGGCCGCCGTTGCCCGGGCTTGCGGGTCACGGCTGTGCAGGGTGCTCGCGATGAGGGCCTCGACGCTCTCGTCGTCGAGGCCGGCGGCGCGCGCCTTGTCCAGCCAGGCGCGCAGGTCCGCGCGCAGCGAATCGTGCGCGGCGAGCGACTGGTCGGCGAGCGTGCGGGCGACGAACGTGCCGACGCCCGGCCGTGCGGTGACGAGCCCCTGGTACTCGAGCTCGCGGTAGGCCTTGAACACCGTGTTGGGATTGATGGCCACCTTCGCGACCACCTCCTTGACGGTGGGCAGGCGGTCCCCTTCGACCAGCAGCCCGAGCCGCAGCGCGTGCCGGACCTGCTGGATGAGCTGCAGGTAGGGAGCGACGCCGGAGCGCCCGTCGAGATGGAACTCAATCACCGTGACGTCTCGTTTCACTAGATGCCTAGTACTATAGAGAGACGCACCGCCTCCGCGTCAAGCCGGCACTTCGATGTGTCGCGTCAGCCCAGTTCGACGGCGAGCCCGGGGAAGTCGGCGCGGAGCCGGCAGGCGGCCAGGTAGGAACCCCGCCGCATCCGCAACGCCCCGATGACCTCGTGCCGCCCGCACGCCTCGGCGAAGCAGACCTCGGTCAGCAGCGCGGCGACCTGGCCGAAATCAACGTCCTTGCCGAAATCAACGTGCTCGCCGATCGAATCAACCGGCTTGCCGAAATCAACGTGCGATCCACCCGACCGGTCGAAATCGACGTCGGCGATGCTGATCCGCCGGCTGCCGATGACGGCGTCGAGCTGGACGATCGTCGAGCTCGGCGCGGCGATCGTCGGGCGGTGCGCGGCCAGGTACGGCTCGTGCACGAGCAGCGTCACCAGCTCCGGCTCGGTGACGTGGACCCGGGCGCGCTCCGCGTATCCGGTGACGTTGACCGGGGTCACCTGGCGGCGGTTCAGTACCGGGACCAGGTGGCCTACTCGCAGTACCCCCGCGAAATCCTGATCGCCGAAACCCTGCACGGCCCGGGCCGCGTAGTAGACGAGGTCGAGCAGCTCCTGCTCCAGCCCCGGACGGACCTCCTCGCGGAGCCGGTCACCGACGGCGTCCATGGCCGCCTTCACCGCCGCGGGCCACCCGTCGAACGCGTGGACGCGCCGCTCACCGGCCCACATCGCGAGCTGGTCGACGGCCCGGTTGGTGGCGAAGCAGCTCATCACCAGGATGCGGCGTAAGGACTCGGGGACGACCCGGTACGGTGCGGGGAGCCCCGGCAACATGACTGTCATGGCTGAAGGACCGCCGGGCGGCACCGGGAGATACCGCAGCGGCCGTCATCAATCGGACATCGGGACGCGGGAAACGCGAGGTCCGATTCCCGCAAGCCCGGACGGCCCCGCGCGCGCAGGATGGGCTGATGAGCACCGAGCAGGACACCCGGGCGCGCACGGACTGGGACGCGGTGGCCGAGGGCCTCGACGAGGTCGGCTGCGCCCCGACCGGCCGGCTGCTCGAGGACCGCGACTGCCGTGACATCGCGGAGCTGTTCGACCGCGACGAGCACTTCCGCTCGACGGTCGACATGGCCCGCCACCGGTTCGGCTCCGGCCGCTACCGCTACTTCCGGCGCCCGTTCCCGGCACTGATCGAGCGACTGCGGCAGGAGTTGTACCCGAAGCTGCTGCCGATCGCCCGCGACTGGTCCGCCCGTCTGGGCCGCCCGGCGCCGTGGCCGGACACCCTCGACGAGTGGACCGCGATGTGCCACGCCGCGGGCCAGCGCAAGTCGACGGCGATCCTGCTGCGCTACGGCCGGGGCGACTGGAACGCCCTGCACCGCGACCTGTACGGCGCGCTTGTCTTCCCCCTCCAGGTCGTCATCGGCCTGGACCGCCACGGCACCGACTACACCGGCGGCGAGTTCCTCCTGGTCGAGCAGCGCCCGAGGGCCCAGTCCCGCGGCACCACGGAAGTCCTGGCGCAGGGCCACGGCCTGGTGTTCACCACCCGCGACCGCCCTGTCCGCACCGCCCGCGGCTGGTCCGCCGCCCCCGTCCGCCACGGCGTGAGCCTCGTGAAGTCCGGCCGCCGCCACGCCCTGGGCCTGGTGCTGCACGACGCCGAGTGAGCCGCCGTCGCCGACCAGCCGTCCGGCGGCCCGTCCCTCAGGTAGGCGATGGACAGCTCGCCGGCAGCCACATGATCCATACCGCCACCATACGGAACGTCAGGTGACGGGGACCTGGACGGTGACGGTGGCCTGGTCGAAGTCGGAGACGCGCAGGGTCAGGGTCAGCTTCCACTGCCCGGCCATCGGGAACGTGAGGTTGCCCAGGCCCTGGTTGCCCAGCAGCGAGTACACCGGGTTCGGCATGGGCTCGATGCCCTGGGCGGGCAGGGCGGCGGTGACGGTCCACTCGACGACCTCGAGGGGCTTGCCCTCCGGCGTGTACACGTACGCGTGGAAGCTGTTGTACTCGCCGACCGCGGCCGGGAAGATGTCGAACTGCACGGCGTACAACGGGCTCGTCAGCGTCGTGGCGAAGCCGCGGGCCTGCGCGGCCGCGGCCGCCTCGACGTCGATCGTGCGGCCCGGGGTGATCTGGACCAGCACCGCGCTCGCGGCCAGGACAAGCATGGCCACGGCGGCCTCGATGCCGACGGTCCGGCGCAGTTTGAACGGCGTCGCGGCGGTACCGATGCCGCGTTGCACGTAGCGGCGGGAGAGGGCGGCGGCCGCGAGGACGGCGACGACCAGGCCGACCTTGAGCAGGATGAGCCGGCCGTAGGTGCTGTCGGTCACCGCGGCCACGCTGCCGGTCTGCACCAGGGCCTGCACCACGCCGGCGGCGACGAGCCAGTACACGGAGATCATGGCCCAGCGCGACCACGACGGCAGGATCAGCCGCAGCTCGCGCGGGTCGGCCCGGCGCAGCAGCACGGCCACGAGCACGATCAGGCCGCCGATCCACACGCCCATGGCGGCGAGGTGCAGGACGTCCGCGGCCACCAGCAACGGCGCGTAGGGCGACGCCACCGGATGGCCGGTCAGCGGCCACGTGACCAGGCCACCGACCGCGACCAGGGTGAGCCCGAGGCCGAGCCGCTGGTCGGGGCGGCGGGACAGCCGGGGGAGCAGGACCGCGACCGCGGCCAGGGCGGCGAGCCGGGCCACGAGCAGGAGCCCGAACTCCGACGTGAGCACCTCCCACAGCTCGGCCGGGGCGACGTCGAGCAGCGCCGCCCCGGAGGCGGCCGGGGCCTGCAGCCACAAGGAGGCGACGGCCCCGGCGCCCAGCAGATAGAGCCCGGCCCGGGCCAGGCGGAGCGGGACGTGGCGGGAGAGGCGGCGGGGGTACCACACCGCAAGCATCACCGCCGGGCCGATCAGCAGCACCAGCCCGAGGTAGCCGGCGTACTTCGCGGCCGGGATCAGCGCCCGCACGATCGGGTCGGTGCCGGTCGGCACCGCGGCGGCCGGGCCCGACGACGGCTCGCCGACCGAGAACGTGAACGAACCCGACACCGGGTGGCTGTCGGCCGAGATCACCCGGTAGGAGACCACGTACGTCCCGTTCGCCTGGTCGGCGGCGCGCAGCTTGACGACGAGGGCGCCGTCGGTGACCTCCGGGTCGCCGGCGTTGAGCCGCTTGCCGTCGGGCCCGACGACGACCGTTTTGCCCGGTACGGCGTGCACGGCCTCGTTGAACGCGAGCCGGACCTCACCCGGCAGCGACGACACGATCGAGCCGGGGCGCGGGTTGGACTCGCTGAGCACGGCGTGGGCATTGGCCGGCAATGCCGGTGATACGAGCACAAACAGGACACCGACCGCCGCCGCCACGAGCCACCTCACGGAAGGGGTACGGCCGGGACCGCGCGAGAGTTCATTCGTTTTACGGTCGCGGCGGCGGGGCATCACGGCGGGCGTGGATGAGGGCATCGAAACTCGTGGCCGGTGGCGGCCCAGTCTGCTGCCGCGCGCCTACGCGGCGCTCGTGGTCGGGCTGCGCTGGCTGGTCGTCGCCGGATGGGCCGCGGCCGCGATCGCGTCCGTGCTGTACCTGCCGGCCGTCGGGCAGGGCGGCAGCGACCTGGAGCAGCTGGTCTCCAAGGACAATCCGGCCATCAACAGCGAGCTGCGCTCGTTCGACAAGTTCGGGTTTCCGCTGCTCAGCCGGGTCGCGGTGGTGCAGCGCGACCCGCGGGGCCTGCCACCGGAGGCCCGGACGGCGGCCGTCGAACGGGCCCAGGCGGTCAGCGACGGCACCTTCTCCGACGCCGGGCCCATCCGCGCCGCCGTGCCCGTCATGAACGTGCGGGGCCTGTTCCCGGGCTCCGAGGAGGACGGCACCACGATCGTCACGTACCTGTTCACCAACCCCAACGTGTCCTTCGCCGGGCAGGTCAAGGCGGCCGAGGCGTTCGTGCACGCCCACTACGGCCCCGGCGACCACGTCGTGGGGGTCACCGGCTCGGTGCCGGCCCGGGTCGAGCAGGCCCGGATCGTGCAGTCGTCGGTGTCGCGGCTGGAGCTGATCACCGTCGCCGCCGTGTTCCTCATCGTCGCGATCGCGTTCCGGTCGCTGATCGCGCCCCTCATCGCGCTCGGGGTGGCCGGGGTCGCGACGCTGCTGACCCTGCACGTCGGAGGTGCTCTCGCGCTGAAGCTGGGAGTACCGGTGCCGCAGGAGACACAGCCGCTGCTCGTCGCGCTGCTGCTCGGCGTCGTCACCGACTATGTGGTCTTCTACCTGGCCGCCGTCCGGCGATCACTGGCCGCGGGCGAGACCCGCCTGGAGGCGGCCCGGCACGCGACCGCCCGGTTCACGCCGATCATCCTGGTCGCCGGCTTGACCGCGGCCGCCGGCACCGGGGCGCTGATCGTGGCCGGATCACCGGCGTTCCGGGCGTTCGGGCCGGGCATGGCCCTCGCCATCCTGATCGGCGTCATCGTCGCCGTCACGCTCGTCCCCGCCCTCCTCGCGATCTTCGGCGCGGCCGCGTTCTGGGCACCGCTGCGCCGCCGCACCGTCCCGGCCGACCTCGAACCCGCCGGCAGCACCTGGTGGGCGCGGCTGCTGACCCGCAAGTGGTTCGCCGCGCCGGTGCTGCTGCTGTGCACCGCCGGGCTGGTCCTGGCCGCGCTGCCGCTGCAGCACATCAAGCTCGGCGTCTCGTTCGTCGACGCCCTGCCGCCGGACCGGCCCGCGAAGGTCGCCGCCGACGCCGCCGAAGCCGGCTTCGCCGACGGCATCCTGTCACCGACCGAGGTACTCCTCGAAGGCGGCGGCATCGCCGGACGCGGAGCCGAGCTCACGAAGCTGCAGCAGGCCCTGGCGAAGGAGCCGGGAGTGGCCGCGGTCCTCGGCCCGTCCACCGCCGAACTGCCCAAAGGCCTCGACGTCTTCCGCGCCGCCGACGGCAGCGCGGCCCGGTACCTGCTGATCCTCGACACCGAGCCGCTCGGGGCCAAGGCCGTCGACACCATCACGCGGCTCAACAAGGACCTGCCCGGGCTGCTGGCCACCGCCGGCCTCGAGAACACCCAGGTCAGCTTCGGCGGGGACACCGCCGTCGCCCGCGTCGTCGTCGAGCAGACCAAGAGCGACCTCGGCCGCATCGCCATCGCCGCGCTCCTGGCCAACCTGCTCTTCCTCGTGCTGTTCCTGCGGGCCCTGTTCGCGCCGATCGGGCTGCTCGCGTGCAGCGTCCTGGCCATCGGCGCCACCCTCGGCCTGACCACCTGGCTGTTCCAGGACGTCTGGCACGCCGACGGGCTGACGTTCTACGTGCCGTTCGCGGCCGCCGTGCTCCTTGTCGCGCTGGGCTCCGACTACAACATCTTCGGCATCGGCCCGGCCTGGCGCGAGGCCCGCACCCGGCCCCTGCGCGAGGCCCTGGCCCTGACCCTGCCGCACTCGGCCCGGGCCATCCGCACCGCCGCGATCACCCTCGCGGTCAGCTTCGGGCTGCTGCTCATCGTGCCGCTGCGGCCGTTCCGCGAGCTCGCGTTCGCCCTGTCGATCGGCGTGCTGATCGATGCCTTCGTCGTACGGTCGCTGCTCGCACCGGCCCTGCTGAGCGTCCTGGGCTCGACCGTGGCCCCGGAACCGGTGGCCGAGGAGTCAATCCCCGAGCAGATGGGTAGCCCGACCAGGTGACGACCTTGAGTGTTTCGCCACCACCGCCGGTGAGCACGGAGTTGCGCCGGTGGACCATCACGAGCGTGCAGGAGCTGCACGGGCTGCGGGAGGCGCTGCTGGAGACCCTCGAAGCCCGGCACCTCGTGGCCACGCCCGCGCTCGACGACCGGGCCGACCGGGTCATCCTGGTCGCCTCCGAACTGGCCACCAACGCGCTCGTCCACGGCCTGCCGCCGAGCGTGGTCCGGCTCCTGCTCGGCGACGGCTGCTTCGTCCTCGACATCGCCGACCACGACATGCAGGCCGTTCCCGAGCTGCGCGACGTCGAACCGTTCGACTCCGGCGGCCGCGGCCTGCACCTGGCCCGGCAGCTCTCCCTCGACGTCGGCTGGTACGCCACCGCCGAGGCCAAACACATCTGGGCCTCCTTCCCGGCGGTGACGCCGACCCTGGACGGGTGAGGGCAGGACCACCCGGGGGGACCACGGTCGGGGTATGGAGACAGTTGCCCCCATCGAGAGCCACGGGATCATCGGCGACCTGCAGACCGCCGCCCTCGTCGGGCAGGACGGCACCATCGACTGGTTCTGCGCGCCGCGGTTCGACTCGCCCAGCATCTTCGCCGCGCTGCTCGACGCCGAGCGGGGCGGGCTGTGCCGGGTGCGGCCGGAGACCGACGACTACGTGACCCGGCAGCTGTACCTGCCGGGGACCGCCATCCTCATCACGCGCTTCATGATGCCCGCCGGCGTCGGCGAGGTCCTCGACTTCATGCCGGTCACCGGCGACGAGCCGACCGACCGCCACCACATCGTGCGACTGGCCCGGATGGTGCGCGGGCACGGCCGATTCGTGTTCGAGTGCGCGCCCGCGTTCGACTACGGCCGGGACGAGGCGCAGGTCGCGTTCACCGGCTCGGGCGTTCTCTTCAGTAGCGGTAAGCAGCACCTCGCCCTCAACCCGGCCCGCGCCGAGATGATGGGGCAGATCGAGCGGACCGAGCGCGGGGTCCGGCTGGTGCTCGACGCGGCCGAGGGCGACACCGGCGGGGTCATGCTCACCGCGGGGCCGGACCCGAGCCCGCGCAGTGTCCCGATCGAAGAGCTGTGGCAGTTGTACCACCACACGCGCGACTACTGGCGGGACTGGGCGGGGCACTCGAGGTACACCGGACGCTGGCGGGAGCAGGTGGAGCGCTCCGCCATCACCCTCAAGCTCCTGACCTACGCGCCGACCGGAGCCCCGGTCGCCGCCGCCACCGCCGGGCTGCCCGAGCTCGTCGGCGGCGAACGCAACTGGGACTACCGCTACACCTGGATCCGTGACGGCTCGCTCTCCGTCCACGCCCTGCTCGGCCTCGGCTACCGCGAGGAGGCGAAGGCGTTCCTGCGCTGGATGCGGACCCGGATCACCGAGGGCGAGCCCCGCATCATGTACCGCGTCGACGGCTCGCCCGACCTGCCGGAGATCGACCTGCCCCTGCGCGGCTACCGCGACTCCCGCCCGGTCCGCATCGGCAACGACGCCAACGGCCAGCTGCAGCTCGACATCTTCGGCGAGGCCCTCGACGCCGTCTACCGCGGGTTCCGCTGCGGCCTGCGCCCGGCCTACGACGGCTGGCGGCACCTGTGCGCGGCCGTCGACCGGCTCTGCGACACCTGGGACCAGCCCGACGACGGCATCTGGGAGTCCCGCGGCGGCCGGCGCGACCACACCTACGGCCGGCTCATGTGCTGGGTCGCGTTCGACCGCGCCATCCGCATCGCCCGCGCGCTCGGCGCCCCGGCCGACATCGCCCGCTGGACCGCGGCCCGCGACGCCGTCCACGAACAGGTGATGACCCGCGGCTGGAACGCCGAGGCGGGCACCTTCACCCAGCACTACGAGACCGACGTCGTCGACGCGGCGCTGCTGTACATGCCGATGGTCGGCTTCATCGGGGCCGAGGACCCGCGCTGGCTCTCGACCCTGCGCGCCATCGACGAGCACCTGGTGTCGGACAGCCTGGTGTACCGCTACGACCCGGCGCGGTCCCCGGACGGTCTCGCCGGCGCCGAGGGCACGTTCTCCATGTGCACGTTCTGGTATGTCGACGCCCTGGCCCGCTCCGGCCGCCTCGACGAGGCCCGCCTCACGTTCGAGAAGATGCTGACCTACAGCAACCACGTCGGCCTCTACGCCGAGGAGATCGGCCCCACCGGCGAGCAGCTCGGCAACTTCCCGCAGGCCTTCTCCCACCTGGGCCTCATCAACGCCGCCATCCGCCTCGACCGGGCGCTCGGCTGATACGTCCGCTAGCGGACAGAACCTGGGTATTTCGAGGAGATCTCCACGGGTCTTCCTGACGCCCGATGCGGAACCGCCGCATCGCAGCGACGGGAGGAAGCCCATGCACCCCGGCGTGACAACGGCCGCGACCGAGGAGCTGCTCGGCTGGGCCCGGGCCGCGGGCGTCACGGTCGCCGCCGGCCCGCCGGTCACCGACGGGGCGCAGATGTACCTCTGGCTCCTCGCCCTGCTGCCGGAGCAGCAGCTGCGGCCGGGGGAGGGGGCGGCGGCGGTGCGGCTGCGGCTGCGGTACCTCTGCTGCGCCGCCCGCCCCGACGACCTGGTGTCGCTGGACCGGCTGCTGCAGGCGACCGTCGGCAGCCCGTACCCGGCGCTGTTCGAGGCCGTCCCGGTCGAGCTGTGGCAGGCCGCCGGGCTGACACCGCGGCCCGCGTTCCACATCGACGTGGTCGCGCGGCTCGACCGGCCCCTGCGGCCCGTCCCGCGGGTCGTCGAACCGCTGCGGCTGCAGACGGCTCCGATCACGACCCTGCGCGGTGCGGTGTTCGGGCCCGGTGGGCAGCCGCTCGCCGGCATGCGCGTGGCGACCGCCGACGGCCGGGTCAGCGCCGACACCGACCACGCCGGGCGGTTCGAGCTGCCCGGCGTCATCCACGGCAGCCCGGTCGCCCTGCGGCTCACCGGGCGGGGCCGGCGCTTCGAGCACGAGGCGGCCGCGGACGGTACCCCCGCAATGATCTTCTGCGATTTCGGAAAGGACTGACATGCCCTTCTACGCATCACCCGGCATCTACGTCGAAGAGGTCAGCGGCGGCGCCCGGCCGATCGGGGCGGTGGGCACGAGCACCGCCGGCTTCGTCGGCAGCGCACCGGACGGCGGCGCGCGCCGCAACGAGGCCGTCGCCATCGGCTCGTGGTCGGAGTTCCTGCGGGCGTTCGGCGGCGGTGACGAACCCGGCCCCGGTACCGCACTGTCCCGCGCCGTGTACGGCTTCTTCGACAACGGCGGCGGTCGCTGCTACGTGGTCAACGTCGCCCCCGGCGACCCGATCGGCGGTACCGGCCGCACCCGCAGCGGCCTCGGCCTGCTCGAGGCCATCGACGACATCGCGATCGTGGCCGCGCCCGGCTACAGCGACGCCGCCTCCCACGAGGAGCTGCTCAAGCACTGCGAGCGGCTCGGCGACCGGCTGGCGATCCTCGACCCGCCCGAGGAGCCGGCCGAGGTCGAGCGCTACACCCGTGTCGCCACCGCCGCCGCGCCGAAGAAGAAGCCCGACGGCGACGGCCCGCCGCCCCCGGCGACCGACGGCGCGCTACGGCCCCGGCAGTCCGACTACGGGACCTTCTACCTGCCGTGGCTGGTCGTGCGCGACCCGATCAGCGGCGAGGTCGTCACCACCCCGCCGAGCGGGCACGTGGCCGGCATCTGGGCCCGCACCGACACCCTGCGCGGCGTGCACAAGGCGCCCGCGAACGAGCCGGTCCGCGGCGCCCTCGACCTCAACTACCGGATCACCCGCGCCGAGCAGGAACTGCTCAACCCGGCCGGGGTCAACTGCATCCGCTACTTCCCGGCCGAGGGCATCCGCGTCTGGGGCGCCCGCACCCTCGCGGCCGAGGCGTCGGAGTGGCGCTACCTCAACGTGCGCCGCCTGTTCAGCATGCTCAAGGAGTCCATCGCCGACGGTACCCGCTGGATCGTCTTCGAACCCAACGACGAGCAGCTGTGGCGCTCGATCCGCCGCGACATCGGCGCGTTCCTGACCCGCGTCTGGCGCGACGGCGCCCTCATGGGGGTCACGCCGCAGCAGGCGTTCTTCGTCAAGTGCGACGCCGAGACCAACCCGCCCGAGGTCCGCGACGCCGGCCAGGTCGTCGCGCTGATCGGCGTCGCGCCGGTCAAACCGGCCGAGTTCGTCGTGTTCAAGCTCAGCCAGTCCTCCGTCGGCACCGAAGCGCAGTGAAGGAGCCCCGCCGATGACCGCGCCGCTGCACACTCCGTCCGCCCAGCCCGGCAACCTGGTCGACCCGTACCGGGCCTACAACTTCAAGCTCCTCATCAACAACGTCACCGAGGGCCACTTCACGGAGGTGACCGGCCTCGGCGTGAAGATCGAACGCATCTCGTACCGCGAGGCCGGCAACAACAGCATCGTCCGCGCCATCCCGAGCCGCGTCACCTACCCACCGGTCACGCTCCGGTTCGGCCTGACCAACTCGGCCGACCTGTGGGACTGGCTGATGACCGCCGTCGAGGGCCGCGTCAACCGCCGCAACGTCTCGATCGTCGTCCTGGACTCGTCGGGGTCCACGGAGGCGATCCGCTGGAACCTGCTCAACGCGTGGCCCCAGGAGTGGTACGGCTCGCCGCTGGACGCGATGAGCCGGGAGCTGGCCATCGAGACGCTGACGCTGGCGCACGAGGGTCTGCAGCGGGAGGCCGGCGGTGGTCAGCCGCCGACTGCGTAGCGGCCTCGCCGGTCAGCTTCGCCGCGCGGCCGTCCACGCCCACCACGTCGCCGACGGCCTCGACCGGTTGGCCGCCCGCCTGGCCGCTTCCACTCCACCGTCACCGTCACCGCCGCCGCCGCCGTCGCCCTCGGTCCTGGACCCGCTGTTTCGGCTCGAACCAGAGCCGGACCCGCAACCGGACGACGCGTTCGCGGACTGCGCGGGGCCGCCCGAACCGTTCGACAGCACGGCTCGTGACCCGGGCGAACCGTCCAACGGCACGCACCGCGCTCCACGCGGTCCGCTCGTGGGCGCGGCCGACACCGCTCCGCGTGGACCGCTTGCCGACGCGCAGGATGCGTGCTCACGCGGCTCGGCCGCGCCCTGGCCCGACGGTGCGGTGCCAGGCCGCGCCGGTTCGAGCGCGGTGTCCGGCCGGGCGCCGCTCGCGGAGCCGATCGACTCGCCAGGCCACGTGTGGGGCGTCTCCACACACGGCCCGGACCGCCCCGCGCGGGACATCCCGGCGCATCGGCCCGGTGAGCCTCGGCTGGGTGGCCGGTCGGCGGGCGGTGACGAGCCGCCCTCGGGTTCCGGGTCTTCGGAGTGGCCGCGGCCGGCGGGTGCGCCGCGGCACTGGCTGGATGTGGTGAACCGTCGTGTGCCGTCGGCATCGAAGCCGGAGTCGGAGTCGGGCTTTGTGCTCGGCCCCAATGCTACCCCCACCACCGCACCCCCGGGATCCACAGTGGACCCGAATTGTACGCACGGCGAAGTGGCAGACATGAAGCGTGCGGCCGAGCGGGTCGGGCTGGAGGTGGCCGGTGGGGTGTGGCCGGAGCTGCCGGACGACGGCGGGCAGTTCGTGGTCGTCGCGCGGCCGCGGCGGCCGGAGCGGGATCGGTATCTGGACGAGGAACAGCGAGGACTGCCATGGAACGCGTAGCGTTCATCGTCGACGACACCGGCGAGCGGATCGACTGCCTGCTCAACCCCGAGACATTCGAGGTGCGGCGGCTGGCCGGGGTGCGGACCCCGGCGGCCGGGGCCGAGGCCATCGTCGGGCGGGGGCAGGGCGACGACCCGGTGCGGTTCACCGGGGGCGGGCGGACCGAGCTGCTCCTCGACATGGTGTTCGACGTCGGGCTGGTGGAGGCGGCGGGGGCGCCGCAGGACGTGCGGGTGCTCACCGCGCGGCTGTGGAACCTGGCCGAGAACACCGCGCACGAGCTCGGGGCCGGGCGGCCGCCGCTCATCCGGCTGGTCTGGGGCAAGGCGTGGAACGTGCCGTGTGTCGTGTCGGCGATCGCCGAGCGGTTCGACGCGTTCAACTCCGGCGGGGCGCCGGGACGGTCGTGGATCCGGTTGAAGCTGCTGCGGGTCGGGGAGCCGGCCGGCGCGAGCGCCTGCTCGTTCGACGAGGAGCTGACGCGCACGGCGACGGCGGCCGGGGACGGCGATCGACCGGCCGCGGTGGAAGCGATAGGCGGCGGGGGTCCTGTGCCCGGGCAGCCCGGCACCGCCCGGATCGACCTGCTCGCGGCGGATGCGCTCGGCAGCCCCATGCGGTGGCGGGAGCTGGCCGCGCACAACGGCGTCGACGATCCGCTCGCGGTGCCGGCGGGCACGGTCCTGGCAGTACCGTCGCCGGGGCTTCCGTCATGATCCCCGCGGTCGAGGTCCGGGCCGACGGCCACACACTGCCCGATGGCTGCCGGGTCCGAGCGGTCCGGGTGGCGCGGCGACTGTCACAGCCGGCGCAGTGCGAGCTCACCCTCCAGGACCCGCAGGGACGGGCGGTGGAACTGCTCGGGGCCGCGATCACGGTGCGGGTCGGCGGCGACGCGGAGGACCTGTTCGCCGGGGACGTGACCGGCGTCGATGTGGTCCGGGCGGCCGACGGGGAGGCCGGTTCACGGGTCGTGGCCTACGACGCCCTGCACCGGCTGCGCAAGCGGCAGACCCCGCGGTGCCTGGAGCACGTCGACGCGGCCGAGCTCGCGGAGGCGGTCGCGGCCGGGCTCGGTGTGACGGTCGACGCCGACGAGCGGGGCCCGCGCTTCGAGCGGGTGCTGCAACATCGGCAACGGGACCTGGAGCTGCTCACGACGACCCTGGCCCGGGTCGGGCTCTCCGTGGTCCTCGACGACCGCCGGCTCCGGCTGATCTCCACGCGCGGGCACGGCGAGCCGATCGTGCTGCAGTACGGCCGCGATCTGCACCGGGCCGAAATCTCGGCCAGCCTGGAGCGCGCCGCGGCCCGGTGCGAGGCGTCGGCCTGGCGGCCCCGGACGGCGGACCTGCTGACCGCGGCGGCGGAGCGGCCCGGCAGCGGACGGGACATCAAGCTCAGACCACAAAGCACAAGCGGCGGCGGGGGTACTGCCGGCACGCTGGCGCTGCTCGACACGTCCGCGGCGGACGTCGAGGAGCTGCGGGCGGTCGCGCAGGCGGCCCTGGACGTGAGCGATGCCCGGACCGTCGTGTTCGACGGCGTCGCGGCCGGCCGTCCGCGGCTGCGGGCCGGCGCGCGGGTCCGGGTCGACGGGGTCGCGGCGGCGCTCGACGGGACCTACGTCCTGACGGAGGTCGTGACCACCGTCGACGCCGACGGGTACCTCGCGACGCTCTCGAGCCGGCCGGCCGAACGGCCCGCCGATCGGGGCGGAGCCAGGCTGACGCTGGGCACCGTCACCGACGTCGCCGACCCCGACGGCTGCGGACGGGTCCGGGTCCGGCTCGGCGCGGTGGCCGGGCTCGACCTCGGCTGGCTGCCCGTGCTCACCCCGGGTGCCGGCGGCGGGCGCGGCCTGGTCGTGCTGCCCGACGTCGGGGACGCGGTGCTCGTCGCGCTGCCGCAGGACGCGTTCGGGGCCGCGGTCGTGCTCGGGTCGCTGTTCGGGGCCGCGGCCGCGCCGGACCGGGCCGGGGTCCGCGGCGGGCGGGTGCGGCGCTGGTCGCTGCGGACCGGGGCCGGGCAGTCGATCGTCGTCGACGACGACGACAAGTCGCTGCGGCTGGAGAACGACGCCGGGTCCTATGTGGAGCTCGGGCCGGACCTGCTGCGCCTGCACGCCGCGACCGACCTGGTGCTGGAGGCCCCCGGCCACGGCATCACCGTCAAGGCCGCCACCGTCGACTTCGAACACTCCACCGTGGACATTCCCGGAGGCCGGACGTGAAGATCGTGACGCTGGCCGCCGTGGTCCGGTGCGGCCACGACGGGCGGGTCGGCAACGCGGCGTCGCAGTCGTGGGTGCGGGCGCACGGCCGCCCGGTGCTCGTCGACGCCGACCCCGAGGGGCGGCCGATCGCCGGCTGCCCCAACATCGGCCCGACGATGAAGCCGTGCACCACGACCCTGGCCGTGAGCACCGGCTACAGCACCTGGCTGCGGATCGGCGGCCGGCGGATCGTGCTGGCGAGCCTGGACGGGCTGACCGACGGTACCGTGCCCGGCACGGTCCACTACACCGTCCGCGACCCGGGCCAGGGGATCGTGGAGGCCGGCGGATGAGCCGGGCCGTCCGCTTCCACGGCGCCGGCTCCGCGGGCCACGGCGGCGGCACCGGCCCGGCCGTCACCGCGGCCGGCTCGCTGTCCATGGTGGAGGGTGACGCGGCGGTCCGGCAGGCGATCCTGCTGCTGCTCGCCACCACCCCCGGCGAACGGCTGATGCGGCCCGAGTACGGCTGCCACCTGGACCGGCTGCTGTTCGCGCCCAACGACGACACGACCGCGGGCCTCGCCGTGCACTACGTGCGCCAGGCGATCCAGCGCTGGGAGCCGCGGGCCGACATCGTCGAGCTCGACGCCGCCGCCGACCCCGACATCGCCACCCGTCTCAACATCCGGCTGCGCTACCGGGTCCGGGCCACGGCCGCGCTGCACGCCGTCGAACTGGCCCTGGACCTCGCACCGACGTCACCTGGGAGCTGACCGCCATGAGCCTGCCCGCCCCGAACCTCGACGACCGCGGCTTCGCCGACCTCGTCCGCGACGCCCGCGAGCGCATCGCCCGGACCTGCCCCGAGTGGACCGACCTGTCCGTGCACGATCCCGGTATCACGTTCGTCGAGGCGTTCGCACACCTGACCGAGGTGCTGCTGTACCGGCTGAACCGCGTGCCCGAGAAGACGTACGTCGAGTTCCTGAACCTGCTCGGGGTGGCCCGGCGGCCCCCGGCCGCGGCGTGGACGGGGCTGCTGTTCGGCCGCAGCGGCGAGGACCGGCCGCGGGTGCTGATCCCGGCCGGGACCGCGGTGGCGGGGGCGGCCGGCGCCGAACCGCGGCCGGTGGTGTTCGTGACGACCGAGTCGGCCGAGCTGGCCGAGGGCGCCGCCGACGTGACCGTGCGCGGGCACCACTGCGAGGTCGTCGCCGGGGAGCTGCTCGGGCTCGGCACCGGACGGCCCGGGCAGGTCCTGCGCACCGCGCACGCGCCGCTGGTGACGACGACCGAGAGGTACGACGTCGTCCTCGGGGTCGAGATCCCGGCCGAGGCCGACGCCGCGGCGGCCCGGGACTTCGGCGGGCGGACGTTCGAGATCTGGCCGGCGGTGCCCGGGTTCGCCGGTGTCGCCGCCGACGCCCGCGTGTACCACCTGGACCGCAGCACCGGCACCGTCACGTTCGCCCCGGCGGTCGACGGCGACGGGGTGCCGGTGGCGGCGGTCCCGGCCGCGGGGCGGGAGGTGCGGATCTGGTACCGCACGGGCGGCGGACCGGCCGGCAACGTCGCCCCCGGCACCCTCACCGCGCTGCGCACCCCGATCCCCGGCGTGACCGTCACCAACCCGCGGGCGGCCGTCGGCGGGCGGGCGCTGGAGCCGATCGAGACCGCCCTCACCCGCGGCCCCCACGAGTTCTTCGCCCTGCGCCGCGCCGTCACCGCCCGCGACTTCGAGCTCCTCGCGACCGCCGCGTCCCCGGCCGTCGCCCGGGCCACCGCGTTCACCCGCAGCGCCAAGTGGGCGTTCGCCCGGCCCGGCGAGGTCGAGGTGGTGCTCGTGCCGCACGTCGGCGCCGAGTCGCGGCCCGGCGGGCGGCTGCCGATGGCGGCGCTGCTGGCGCTGCAGACCGAGGACGTCCGGGCGCAGACCCAGGCCGACCTCGACACCCGGCGGGCGCTCGGCACGCGGGTCCTGGCCGGGTGGGCGCGGTACAAGCCGGTCTCGGTCCGGGGCAAGGTCGTCGTCGGCCCGCACGAGGACCCCGACGCGGTCCGGCGCCGGATCTACGACCGGCTCTACGGCACCATCAGCCCGCTGCCGACCCCGTTCAGCCAGGCGGGCTGGGCGTTCGGCGAGCCGTTGCGGGCGTCCACGGTGTATCGGCTGCTGGAGCAGGGCGAGCCGGGCGTGCGGTACGTCGACGAGGTCCGCTTCGTGCTCGACGAGGCGCCCGACGGGGCCGTGCGGGCCGTCGCGGCCGACCGGTATCAGCCCGACACCTGCTACGCGGGCGCCGGCGAGCTGCTCTTCCGCTCCACCAACGGCGGGGACGGCTGGGAGACCGTCGGGCGGTTCCCGGGGGAGGACGTGCGGTCGGTGACCGTCGCGGCCGCCGCCGATCGGCCCGGGATCGTCGCCCGGCCCGGGCACCTGGCGGTGGTGACCCGCGACCAGGACGGCGGGTCGGTGCTGCGGATCTCCGCGGACCTGGGGGAGACGTGGACGCTCGTCGCCGCGCTCGAGCCGGCCGTCGCCGACGTGGCCTGGATCGACCGGGAAGGGGCGGCGGCCCTGCTGCTGGCCACCGATGCCGGGCTCTACTCGGTGGCGGCGCAGGCGGGCGCGGTACCGCTGCAGATTTTGGTTGATCCGGCCGACCCCGACAAAGGTTTCGCCGGGGTGCGGGCCTTCGTCTCCGAACGGGGGGTGCACGGCGTCGCCGTCGCCGCTCAGGCCCAGCAGGGGGTCTACCTGTCGGTGCTCGGCGGCGCGGCCGGCTCGTTCACGCACGTCGGGCTGCGCAACGTCGACGCCCGCGCACTCGAGGTCCAGCTCGACGGGCCGGCCACCGTGCTGTGGGTCGGCGCCGGCGAGCCCGACGGCAACAAGCCCGGGCAGGGCTGCTACCGGGCCCGGCTGTTCGAGGCCAGCGTGCAGTGGGAGCGCATCAACGCCGGCTGGACCGGCGGCACCTGCTGGGACATCGCGTTCGACGGGCCGGCCGCGCTCGCCGCGACGCAGAGCGGCGGGGTCATGCGCCTCGACGCCGCCGCGCAGAGCCCGCAGTGGCAGGCGGCGAGCGTCAACTGCGGCCTGCCGCTGCGGGACCGGACCCGGTTCAACCCGGTGACGTCCCTCGCCGTCGGCGGCCCCGGCGGGCACCGGGGCCGGGTGCTGGCCGGGACCGGTAACGGCGCCTATCGGACCGACGACGGCGCGGCCTGGATCCAGACTGCCGGCCGCGAGGTCAAGCAAGCGGTGACGGTACCGGCGACGTGGCTGCTCTGCTCGGGCGAGCACGACATCGAAGTGGTCCGGGCCGATGCGGCGGGCTGACATCGAGCGGCTGCTGCCGGCCGTGTACCAGCGGGCCGCCGCCGCGGGCGGGCCCCTCGCCGCGCTGCTGGACGTCATGGAGGGGATGCACGAGCCGGTCGAGCGGCGGCTGGCCGCGGTCGATGACCTCGTCGCGCCGTACCGCACGCCGGACGCGTTCCTGCCGTACCTGCTGGGCTGGCTGGCGATGGACCACATCGGACGGTCGCTGCCGCCCGGCCGCCAGCGGGACCTCGCCGCGCGGGCCGGCGACCTGGCCCGGGCCCGCGGCACCGCCGCCGGGCTCAGCGCCCTGCTCAGCACCGTCACCGGCGTCGCCGGCTTCGCGATCGACGAGCCCGCCGACCGCCCCTTCCACATCGTCGTGCGGGTGCCGGCCGCCGCGCGCGACCAGCTGCCCCTGATCCGGATGGCCGTCGCGCTGGAGAAGCCGGCCGCGGTCACCGCGGAAGTTCTCGAGGAGGAGTAAAGCATGTCCACCAACTGGGTGGTCACCACCGCCGCGGAGCGGGTCGCGCTCGACGACGCCAAGCGCGGGGAGACCACGTTCACCGTCACCAACCCCGCCGCCCGGGCCGACCGGGCCGTGTTCCAGGTCGTCCCCGGCGAGGGCGCCGACCCGGCCTGGTTCACCGTCGACCAGCCGCAGCGGCAGGTCCCGGCCAGCGGCTCGACCTCGTTCCTGCTCGGCGTCCAGGTGCCCGCCGGTGCCACCCCCGGCACCTACGAGGTCCGCGGCCGGGTGTACTCAGCCAGCGAGGCGCCCGAGGAGTCCTCGGTGCTGAGCAACCGGATCGTCTTCGACGTCGCCGCCCCGGCCGCGCCGCCACCGCGGAAGATTCCACTGTGGATTCTGCTCGTCGCGGCCGGGCTCGTCCTCATCACGGTCGTCACGGTCACGCTGGTGCTGACCCTCGGCGGCGGCGAGGCCCAGCAGGCGCGGCCGCAGCCGTCGGCACCGGCACCCGCGTCCGGCCTGGTCGAGGTGCCCAAGGTGGTCGAGTACAACGAGGCCAACGCGGGGGTCCTGCTGCGCGGCAAGGGTCTCGTCCCCGGCGCCGTCAAGTATCGGCTCGACCTCGACCACGTCGGCAACATCGTCGAGCAGAATCCCCCCGCCGGGGCCAAGGCCGAGGTGGGCTCCAAGGTGGACCTCGTCGTCGCGGTGCGGCTCACCGCGCCGAACCTGAAGACCCCCATCGACGCCAAGATCAGCATCAAGGGCAAGGCCACGCTGCAGTGGGAGCAGAACGAGCCCTACGTCACCCACTGGCTGGTCGTCTACGCGCCGGTGGTGTGCTACCACAACACCCCCTCCGCCGTCCCGGCCTGCGGCCCCCTCGGCGTGAACCCCGTGCGGGTCGACGCCCGATCCGCCGTTCCGCCGGTGCAGCCGGCGTTCATCCAGGTGGTCGGGTCCTCCACCGGGGCCTTCCTCACCAACGACGGCAACTTCCGGTGGTACGTCGCGGCGGTCGACGACTTCGACCAGCCGGGCCCGATCAGCGTTTCTGCGGGCGCGCAGATGGTGGCCTGACATGGGCGCGTTCAGGCTCACCCGGCCGCGCATCGCGATCCTCGTCCTGGTCCTCATCGCCGTGCTGTATGTGCTGTCCGCGGTCAACCACACCGGCGGCGACGCCGCGGCCCTGCGCCGGCCCGGCGGGTTCGTCGGCTGGCTCGGGCACCACTTCGGCGGCACGCCCGACGCCGACCGGGCCGACCTCGCCGCCCCGTGCCTGCAGCAGGAGAGGCTCACCGTGACCAACGGCACCTGCACCCTCACCGTCGCCAAGGCCGACGTGGACCACCGCAACGTCCGGCTGCGCAGCGACAGCGCCGTCGCCGTCCAGGCCCCCGCCCCCGGCCGCGACACCATCGTGCGCAGCGACGTCGAGGCCGGGTCCACCGTCAGCGTCGCCGTCGGCTCGTCCGGCGCCGCCATCGACGTCATCTGCGCCGGCGCGCGGACCTGCGTGCTGACGCTGGTGACGGGGGAGTGACGGCGGTGAACACCGAGCGGCTGCGCACCCCGTTCTTCCTCATCGCCCTCGTCGCGATGGCCCTCGTCGTCGCCGTCGAGCTCGGCGAGCATCTCATCGTCGGCGGGTTCGACGCCGGGTCCGCCCTCACCGAGCAGGCGGCCGGGGCCGGGCTCCAGGTGCCGGCCGGCGGGCCGGTCGAGCGGCCGGCCGGGCTCGGGGTGCCGTACCTCGCCCTGGTCGACGTCACCGCCCTGTTCACGGTCGCGCTGATGGCCGCCGGGCTGCTGGTGCCGGCGAAGATTCAGGGCCGCCTGCAGGGGATCGTGACCCTGGTCTTCGCCGTGCTCCTGCTGCTCGCCGCGGCCGGGCTGCTGGTGCTGGCGATCGCGAAGGTGATCCTCATGGTGACGCTGCTGCTGGCGTTCCCGTTCGGGACGATCGCCTATCTCATCGGCTTCGGCTTCTTCCCCCGCGGTACCGCCATCGTCATCCTGTCGTTGCTCATGTTCCTAAAGTTCGTCTTCGCCGGTGCGCTGGCGGCCGCGCAGCAGCGCTTCCTGCAGAACAAGGGCCTCGTCGCGCTCGTGCTGACGTCGCTGCTGTGCACCGTGGTGGTCAGCTTCCTGCACGGCGTGGTCCCCGGCGTGCTGGTGAGCATCACCGACGCGGTCGCCGCCATCGTCTGCGCCGCCGCCGCCATCGTGTGGGCGATAGTCCTGCTGATCGGCGCCGTAGTAGCCATAGTCACAGCCGCCCGAGCCACCGCCGACGAGGCCCGCTCCAAGGCCCGGCCAGCAGCCGCATAGATGTTGCCGAACATCAACCTCGACTGTCACCGAACAAATTCCGCGACCCCAGCCTGTCCCTGCTTCGGTCGCCGGTGATGCCGCTGCCGTCGCCGCTGTTGGGTCCTTGTCCCGGTTCCGCGACCTGCGGGTGCGGTGCAGGACGCGAGCGGGTTCGGGGGCGTCGGGTTCGGGGGCGTCGGGGCCGGGAGCGGTACCCACCAAAGCGGCACCGAAACAAACTCCGCGTGTGCATGCTGATCTCATGAGTTCGCTGGTGTCGCGGCTGCCTCGTGGGGCTCGGTTGTCTGACAGTTCACGGGCGGCCCGGCACGCTATCGTGGTGCGGCTGCTGTGGCTGCACGTGCCGGTCCTCGTCGTGCTGGGGCTCGCCGGGCCGATGGCCGCCTGGGAGGCGGTCGTCCTGCCGGCCGTCGTGGCCGGCACCGCCGTCGCCGCCGGGCTCACGGGCGGGCGGGTCGCGGACTCCCTCGCCAGCGCGGGGCTGATCGGCTGCACGCTCATCGCCGTCGAGCTGTCGGGCGGGGCGATCGAGGCGCACATCCACCTGTACGCCGTGCTCATCTTCGTGGCGCTGTATCAACGGTGGGCGCCGCTGATCAGTTCGGTGCTCATCGTGGTCGTGCACCACGGGGTGCTCGGGCTGTTCGCGTCGCAGCGGGTGTTCGGCATGGCGGGCATGTCGGCCGGCATGGCGCTGGGGCATGTGGCGGTGCACGCGGGGCTGCTGGTGCTCGAAGTCGTCGGCATCCTCGTGTTCTGGCACTTCGCGGAGCAGGTCGAGCGGGAGAACGAGCGGCTCGCGGCCGACGCCGCGGCCGAGCGGGAACGCACCGAGCGGGACGGGCGCCACGCCCGGGAGCGCGCGGCCGAGGACGACCGGGTGCGGGCCGACGCCGCCGCTGCCCGCACTCAGCAGGTCACCGCCGACGTGGCCGACATCGGCGATCAGGCCCGGGCCGCCATCGACGCCGTCAGCGCCGTCGACGCCGAGCTCAGCCAGTTGACCGGTGCGGTCCGTGAGGTCGCCACCCGCTCGGGGCAGGCGGCCGGGGCGGCGGCGAGCGGGCAGGAGACGGCCCGGTCGGCGGCGGAGAAGGTCCGCCGGCTCGAGCGGTCGGTGACCGAGATCGCCGACGTCAACGCGCTGATCGCCCAGCTCGCGGCCCAGACGAACCTGCTGGCCCTCAACGCGACGATCGAGGCCGCGCGCGCCGGTGAGCTGGGCAAGGGGTTCGCGGTCGTCGCCACCGAGGTGAAGGAGCTCGCGCAGCAGACCGCCGACTCCGTCGACCGGGTCAACACGGTGATCGCGGCGATCACGGAGGAGACGGAGGAGGTCGCCCGGACGTTCGCGTCCACGTCGAGCGCGGTCGACGAGATCCACACGCTCCAGCTCGACATCGCCGGCTCGGTCGAGCGCCAGGCCGCGACCCTGGGCTCGGTCGCCGAACAGCTCACCACCGCCACCGGCGCCGCACAGCAGGTCCTCAACGGCCTCGACCGCCTGGCGACCAGCGGCTGAGGACCACGGACCCGGCCGGCCGCCGCTCGATCCGAACGAGCCCGAACAGCCGCCGGTCAGGAGCCGGCCGCGGCCCGGATGGCGGTGACCGCGGCCGGGATGCCGCCGGACCACGGGGCGCCGTGGCCGGGCAGCAGCCACTTCGCGTCGATGCCGGCCAGCCGGTCGAGGGAGTCGAGGGCCTGCTGCGGCTCGTCGGTGAACGGCGCCGGCTGCGGCCCGACCCGGCCGGTCAGGACGTGGCGGGTGGTGAGGCCGTCGCCGACGAACACGGCGTCGGCGACCGGGACGTGGACGGCGATGCTGCCGGCGGAGTGGCCGGGCAGCGCGATGATCCGGGGAGCGCCGGGCAGGTCGAGCACATCGCCGTCGGCGACCGGGACGACCTCGGTCAGGTAGGTGGTGCGCAGGCCGCCCTTGCGGATCGTGTTCCACAGGAAGCCGGTCATGGGCAGCAGCTTCTTGCTGCCCCAGGAGTCGGGGCTGTACTTCTCCTCGCCGCGGGCCCGGGCGGCGTCGGCCGCGCCGATGTACACGGGCACGCCCTGTTCGCGGCGGAGGCGTTCGGCGAAGCCGATGTGGTCGGTGTCGCCGTGGGTGAGCACGACACCGCGGATGTCGGCGAGCGATCGGCCGATGGCGGTCAGCTCGCGCCGCAGGTCGTTCCAGTGCCCGGCCAGGCCGGCGTCGATGACGGTGATGCCTTCGTCGGTGACGACGAGGTACGCCGCCACGAGATCGTCGCCGATGCGGTGGAGATGCGGGCCAAGGTTTGTCATGATGGCTATGGTACGTAGCCATGATAGCTACGGTCAATAGCTATGGTGAGGAGCACACCGATGCCGACGCCCGATCGCACTTCGGTCGAGGAGATCGTCCAGGCCGGCCGCGACATCCTGGAGTCGGCCGGCCTGGAGGGGCTGACCATGCAGGCGGTCGCGGAACGGGTCAGGGTACGGCCGCCGTCGCTCTACAAGCGGGTCCGCAACCGGGAGGACCTGATCGGCCTGATCGTCGAGGCGACCGCCCACGACCTGGGCGCGGCCCTGACCGCGGTCGAGGCCGCGGGCGACGCCGGCACCGAGCTGACCGCGATGGCGCACGCGTTCCGGGCGTTCGCCCACCGCCGCCCGGCCGCGTTCGCGCTGATCTTCGCCCGGCGCGCCGACCCGGCCCGGCCGCCGATCGAGAAGCTGGCCGAGCTGGCCGCGCCGCTGCTGCGGGCGACCGCGAAGCTGGCCGGCGACGAGCACGCGCTCCCGGCCGCCCGCACCTTCACCGCGTGGGCCTACGGGTTCGTGACGATGGAGCTGGCCGGCGCGTTCAACCTCGGCGGTGACGTCGACGAGGCGTTCGAGTTCGGGGTCGCGAGCCTCACCAGGACGGCGACTCAGCTGTCCTGATAGCCGCAGATCTTCCAGTCGCCGTCCTCTTTGACGAGGGTGAGCGGCAGGTTGTTGGTCGACGTCTTGCTGCTGCTCTTGCTGGCCTTGATCGTGAACTGGGTGAAGACGGTCGCCGTGTCGCCGGAGACGGTCTCGCCGGTCACGTGCCAGTCGACGATCAGGTCGTTGTCCGACGGGTCATTGGTCGAGAGCTCCTTCTCGATCTTCGCGGCCTCGGACCTGCACAGGTACTTCTCGAGCTCGCCCTTGTTCGGATAGTCCTTCGTGGCCTCTTTGAGGTATGCCTCGACGACCTCGGTGGGCGTGCTGACGAAGAGCTTCTGGTAGGTGAAGTAGCCGCCGACGACGGCCAGGATGACCGCGAGCAGGGCCCCGCCGGCGATCAGCGCGACCTTCCCGCCGCGCTGCTGCGTGGGCGGCGGCGCCGGCAGCTGGGTGGCCCACGGCACCGCCGGCGGCCCATACGGCGGTGGGACCTGCCCATAGGGAACCCCGGACGTCGGCGGCCCGTAGGGCGGCGGTTGTCCATACGGCGGCTGCTGGCCGTAGGGTTGCTGGCCCTGGCCATAGGGCGGCTGCGGATCCGTCGGTCCCCCGGGGTACGTCACCACCGGATCTTATACAGCGATCTCACTGTCCGCTCAGGGCGGCAGAATCGCCGGGGTGGTGATCGTCGCGCCGTCCGGGCCCGGCCCCCACGTCACGCGCAGCGGCCCGGCCGGCAGGTCGGCGACCGTGAACCGGCCCACCGCGTCGGTCGTCCCGGACCAGGTGCCGTCGCGGTGGCGGATCCGCAGGGGCGCGGCGACCGGCCGGCTGACCTGGCCGGTCACGTGCAGGACACCGTCCTCCGCGGTCAGCTCCAGGTCGAGCACCGTGTCACCGGCACCGTAGCTGAGCATCCGGGAGCCGCCACCCGGACCGGCCCGCACCCCGGCCGCTTCCCCCGAGACGGCGCTGTCCAGCAGCAGGGCCGCGAGCGCGGCGTCCGGCGAACGCCAAGCCAGAAGCTCAGAAGCGGCCTGCAGCAATGGTACTGGCGGTGGGTCCACAGCCGTGTAGACGCGCGCGACCGCGGTGCCCAGGGCGTCGTCGTCGCTCGCCCCGATCATGGTGTGCTCCTCACCGGTTCGGTCCAGTCGCGGCCATCAGGCCGCGCAGCATGCCCAGGCAGCGGGCGCGGGTCGGGCCGATGCTGCCGACCGGGATGCCGAGGGCCGCGGCCAGCTCCGCGTAGCTCGGCACCGGGTCGGTGCCCATCGCCCGCAGCAGCCGCGAGCAGCGGTCCGGCAGCCGGCGGACGGCCTGCCACAGCAGCCGGTCCTCCTCGGCCCGCAGCACCGTCTCCTCCGGCAGGTCGGACGTCGAGCGCACGGCGGCCATGTGCTCGTCGAGGTCGGTCGGCGACTCGCGGCCGCGGCGGCGCAGCACGTCGATGGCCTCGTTGCGGGCCGTCGTGGCCAGCCAGGCGCCGAGGCCCGCGCCGTCGCGGATCTGGTGCAGCTTCTCCACCAGCCGGAACCAGGTCGCCTGGAACACGTCCGCGGCGTCGGCGTCGGCCAGCCGGAAGCTGCGGGCGGTGGCCCAGACCAGGCCGGAGTAGCGGGCCACGAGGGAGTCCCAGGCCCGCTGATCCCCGTCGGACGCCTCGATCAGCGCGATCGTCGGATCGAATGTCGTCACGAGATGGCAGGGTACCCGGCGAAGCTGCGCACGGCGCCGGACCGTACCTGTTTCGCCGCCGCCACCACGCCACCGGGCTGGGCGGCGTCGGCGATCGCGGCCACGACGTGCGGCGTCGCGAACGAGGTGCCGCTCCAGGCGGCCCAGCCGGTGCTGAAGTCGGGGTGGTTGATGTAGGTGCTGACCACGTCGGCGCCGGGGGCCGCGATGTTGACCCAGGGCCCGGTGTTGCTCCACGGGCACACGGCCCGGCCGTCGTGCGCGGCCACGGCCAGAACCTGGTCCTTCCACGGCAGGTCGGTGCCGGCGAACGCGGCCGGCCAGAACGCGGGGCCGGCCTGGCCGTCGTTGCCCGCGGCGGCGACGGCGAGCCGGTCCCGGCCGGACAGGAACCGGTCCAGGGCCACCCGCAGCAGCACCGGCGGCCGGTCGTCGACCGTGTAGGCACCGAGGGACAGGTTCAGGATGTCCGCATCGTCCAGCTTCGCGATTTTGCGCGCCAGATCCAATTCGGTGCCGACGCCGAACGAGTCCAGCACCTTGACAATGCGGACCCGCGCGCGGCTCGTCCCTTGCAGGACCACACCGGCGATGAAGTTGGCGTGGCCGACGTCAGAGTCGATCACCGAGTCGCGGTCGGCGTCGACGTTGGTCTCGTAGTCCGAGTCCCCGACCGCGTATCGGCTGGCCGGGAGCGGGCTGTCGGCCCACACGCCGGTGTCCATGACGACGACCCGGACCGGAGCGTCCGTCCCGGCGGCGGCGAGGGCGGCGGCGGTGCTCATCACCGGCCGGCCGAACGGGCCGCCCTGCTCGTAGGGCGAGCCGAGCAGCACGTGGTTGGGGCCGACCGGGACGTCACCGACCCGCTCGCGGACCCGGCGGGCGGCCCGCAGGACGTCGAGGCCCTGTGCCCTGATTCGCCGTACCCCCGGAAGCGGCTCGTCCTCGACGAGATCCCCGGAACCCTTGCCCTGCGCGGAGATCGCGCTGCGGGCGTCGTCGTAGTTGGCGTCCACGGCCAGCAGTTCGCCGCTGACGTACCGGACCGGCCGCGCGCCCGCACCCTCCGTGGCCAGCCAGGGCAGCGCCGCGAGATGCGCCGCGCGGCGGGCCTGCCAGCGTTCCAACCGTCGGTCCACGGCTCCTCCTCCATGTCGTTCGGGTACGAGTGGATGACCGGCCCGATCATCCGATCGATACGTCGGGTAGGCGACAGTCGCCGCCGGTGGCAGGATCGGCGCTGTGACCGACGCCGCCGAACCGCTCGCGCTGGCGGCACGGGCGATCGAGGCCGCGGCCGGCGACCCGCGACGGGCGCGGACGCTCGCCGAGTCGGCCGTGGCGGCCGCACGCCGGGCCCGGGACCCGGAGGCGCTGTCGATGGCGCACCGGGCGGCCGGGCTCGCCGCCCGCGCATCGTACGACGCCGGCGCCGCGGCCCGGCACCTCCGCAAGGCGGTATCCGTGGCCACCCGACACGATCGGGCTACGCCGGCCGCCGAGGCGCGGATGAGCCTGGCCCTGGTCCTCGAGGAGCTGGGCCGCCCGGCCGCCGCCGTCCGGGAGATCGACGTGGCCCTGGGCGGGCTGCGCGGCCTGCGCCGAGCCCGGGCGGTCATGCAGCGGGCCGTGATCCTGCGCCGGCTCGGCCGCGACGACGAGGCGCTGGCCGGCTACGGGGCCGCGCTGCGGGTGTTCCGGCGGGCCGGCGACCGGCTGTGGCAGGCCCGGGCCCTGAACAACCGCGGCATCCTGCACGGGTACCACGGCAATCTGCGCCTGGCCCAGGCCGACCTCGACGCCGCCGCCGCGCTCTACGCCGAGCTGCACCTGCCGGTCGCCATCGCGCAGGTCGACCACAATCAGGGTTTCGTGGCCGCGCAGGCCGGCGACGTGCCCGAGGCCCTGGTCCGTTACGCGCGGGCGCGGGCGCGGCTCTCCCGGACCGGCCCCAGCCCCGTCGGCCTGCTCGACCTGGCCGAGGTGCTCCAGTCGGTGCGGCTCCTGCCGGAGGCGCAGCGGGCCGCGCAGGAGGCGCTCGACGCCTGCCGGGCCGGGCGGCTCGACGCGGTGCGGGGCGAGGCGGCGCTGCTGGTGGCCCGGATCGCCCTCGCCCGCGGCCGCGCGGACGAGGCCCGGGCGACGGCGCGGGCGGCCCGGCGCGCGTTCGGCCAGCAGGGTCGGCGGCTCCTGGTCCTGCGAGCCCTGGCGGTCGAGCTGTCGGCGCAGGTCGCGGCCGGGTCCGGGCACCGCGGCACCCTGCGCCGGCTGCAGGAGACGGCGGCCGCCCTGGCCCGGGCCGGATGGCTCATTCCGGCGTGGGAGGCCTGGCTCGATTCGGTGCATTTGGCGGTACTGCTCAATCGCCCGCAAGCCGCCGAAGCCGGACTGACCGGGGCCGCCGCGGCGTCGACCCGCGGCCCGGCGGCGCTGCGGGCCCGGCTGTGGCACCAGCGGGCCCTGGTCGCGGCGGCCGGCGGCGACGTGCCCGGCGCGATCCGGGCCGCGGACGCGGGCCTGGCCGAGTTCGAGGTGCACCGTTCGAGCCTCGGCGCCACCGAGCTGCGGGTGCGCAGCGGGGCCACGATCGCGGAGCTGGCCGAGTTTCGCCTGGGCCTGGCCGTCGCGCACGAAACCCCGGAGCGCCTGCTGGCCACCGCCCAGCGCACCTGCGCCGCGACGCTGTGGCTGCCCCCGGCCCGCCCCAGCGCCGACCAGGTCATCACCCGCGGCCTGGCGATGCTGCGCCGGGTGCACGCCGACCTGTCCGCGGCCCCGATCAGCGCGGCCCACTCCGGCCGGCTGATGCGCTGGCAGCACGACCTGGAGGCGCGCATCCGCACCCGG
The DNA here is from genome assembly GCF_044454505.1 of Dactylosporangium sp. NPDC051541. Taxonomy (NCBI): domain Bacteria; kingdom Bacillati; phylum Actinomycetota; class Actinomycetes; order Micromonosporales; family Micromonosporaceae; genus Dactylosporangium; species Dactylosporangium sp. NPDC051541. The sequence continues at coordinate 125,048 of NZ_JBITDU010000018.1, read as the reverse complement.
GCCTGGCAGGCACACGGCAGTACCGCCCCGGTCGCCGGCGCCATTCCCGGCCTGGACGAGCTGGCGGCCGCGCTCGGCCCGGCCGCCCTGGTCGACTTCGTCGCCGTCGGCGGCGTGCTGCACGCGCTCGTGGTCACCGACGGACGGGTCACCCACCGCCCCCTGGTCCCGCTAGCACCCTTGGTGGAGGAGCTCGGCGGCCTGCGGTTCGCGCAGCGGCGCCTGGTGATGGCCCGCGGGCACGCCGGTGCGGCCGCGGCCGCGGCTCAGCACGCGGCCGGCGTGCTCGACGCGGCCCTCCTGGCTCCCCTGGCCGACCTGATCGGCGACCGGGACCTGGTCCTGGCCCCGGTGACGCGCTTGCACGCGGTGCCGTGGGCGCTGCTGCCGAGCTGCCACGGCCGCCCCGTGCGGGTGGCGCCGTCGGCCGCGATGTGGTGGCGGGCGTACCGGACCCCGCCACCGACCGGCCCCGCGGTGCTCGTCGGCCCGTCCGACCCGCCACACGCCCGGGCCGAGGTCGCGCGGGTCGCCGAGTTCGTCCCCGGCTCCCGGGTCCTGGACGGCGAACGGGCCCGGACCACGGACGTCCTGGCCGCCCTGGACGGCGCCCGGATCGGCCACATCGCCTGCCACGGCGACTTCCGCAGCGACAACGCCCTGTTCTCGGCGCTACGCCTGACCGACGGCCCGCTGACCATCTACGACCTGTCCGCCCTCCGCACCGCTCCGGGTCTGCTGGTGCTGTCCGGCTGCGACACGGGCGTGTCGGCGGTACACCTGGGCGAGGAACTCCTGGGCCTGACCAGCGCTCTGCTGCAACTGGGCACCCGCACGGTCCTGGCGAGCACGGGCCCGGTCGACGACGAGGCCACGGCCGCGCTGATGAGCGACGTCCACAAACGCCTGGCCGCCGGCGCGACCGCAGCAACAGCCCTCTCCGCCGCCCAACTGTCCGCCGACCCCTCCCACCGCTACACGACGTCCGTCTTCACCTGCTTCGGCGCCTGACAAAACCCAACACCACCATCAAGCGACGCACCACCCACCACTCTCGGCGCCCACCACCCGTCACCCAGTCACCCGGCCACCCTCAGCGCCCAGCACGTGTCTTCCGCGACCACCACCAAGGTCAACGAGCCTTGCAGTGCCGGCGGACCAGCTCGCCTCCGATGCTGCGGCCCTTCGCTTGCTCTTGCGCTGAGGCCACTGGTGTCGACTCGAAGTATTTGCGGAGCTTGTCCGCGAACAACAAGCGCTGCTGAACGCGGTGACCAACTCGTTGCGCCGTACGACGTCGCGCTGCGTTCGCGGTTCTTCTTCGCCGCCCGCCGCCCGCCGCCCGCCGCCAACCGGCAGAAGGGGCACACATAGTCGTCCGGCCTGTGGTTGAACATGACACCCCTCGTGGTTCATTGTGAACAGGAGGCGGATGCTCAGGATCGACTACGCTTCCGAGGTGCAGTTTGAGCCTGGCCAGATCATCACGCGCCGATATGTGCGCGGTTCATGGTGCACATGGGCGCAGGCGATGCGCGTGATCGATGACGACGAGCACGGGCTGCTGCTCTGGCAACCAGACGGCGGCGACCTTGCCACGCTCATCGATGCGGACGGCAACACCCCGCACGAGGTCACCCCCGATCAGATGCGGGATCCCAAGTTGACCGTTCGAGCCTGGCGCAGCGACGTCCTGATCCTCATGCCTCCGCGAGCCACGTACTCCGTGTGGTGGTTCTTCAAGGAGGGAGTGTTCTCCGGCTGGTACGTCAACTTGGAAGAACCTTACCTGCGGCGGCACGACGGCGTGCAGACCAAGGATCTCGTCCTGGACATTGTCGTCACGCCTGAGCGCCACTGGGAGTGGAAGGACGCCGACGAGTTCCAGCGTCACATCGGCCACCCGCTCTACTACGACCGGGCAGCGGCCGACGCGATCCTCATCGGGGCCGAGCGGATCATCGATCTGGTCGAGACCGCCTCCTTCCCGTTTGACGGTACCCACACCAGCTTTTGTTCTGACCCCGCCTGGGCCCTGCCGCGCCTCGGCAGCGGCATCGTGTGACGGCCAGCCAAGCTGAAACTTCGATGTGGCTGGGGGGTTCGGAGCAGCACGGCTCGCATGCGGCGAACGGCTGCTCCAGCGCCGCCTCGTCGACCTGCTGCCGCTCAACATCGGCATCCGCGCACTCCCGCCCCCGTTCGAGGTGGCCCCGCTGATCGAGGCGATGTGGTGGCACCCGGTCTACGACGCCGACCCCGAGCACGCCTACCTCCGCGACGTGCTGACCAAGGCCGCCCGGCAGGCCATCGGTCCAGCTGATACCGAGGTTCAGCACTCGTGATTTCCGCTCGGCGCCGCGGCGTCCGACACTCGCCACCGTGCCGCCCTCGCCCGGATGACCGCAGCTGCTGATCCTGCTGGCCGCCGGCTGCCTGGCCGTTCGCCCGGCCGTCGGCGTGCTGGGCGTTGTCGCGATCGCGATGGCGGCCGTCGCGGTCCCGGCCACCCGTCGCGACAACGCCCCGCTCGACGTCACCGCATCAGTACTCGGACGCGAGGCTCCGCATGATCCAGAGGGAGCCGCCGTTGGGTGACTGGTTGTTGCCCTCGGTCGTGCTCTTCGCCTTCGCGTTGTAGGCCAGGGTGAAGAACGCGTACGGGTCGGCGGCGGTACCGGAGCCGACCTCGACGCTCGACGGGTTGGCCTGGTCGCCGTTGGCGATGCCGGAGTTGTAGATCAGCACCTTCGGGCCCGCCGGCCAGGTCCCCAGTGGCTGGTCGACCAGGATGCCGTACGTCGGGCGCAGGGCCACGGCCTTGTCCCCGAACGTGAACAGCACCTTGTCGTCGTGCGTCTTGAGCAGGTTGTGCGAGCTGGCCAGGACGTTCACGAACTGCGTGGTGTAGTCGCTCGCGGCGCCGGTGAACGTGTACGGGTTCCACCGCAGCACCAGCACGGGGGCCTGGTTGGAGGTCGAGCCCATGTTCTGCGCGTGCCGCACGGCGGCGACGACGGTGCCCTGGATCTGCACGAAGCTGGGTTCGGTGTAGTTCTCGGTGAAGCCGTTGCCGATGGGGGTGTTCGCGCCCAGCTGGAACGCGTCGGCCACGAGCAGGCGGACGGTGCTGACCGGCTGCCAGGTGGCCCGCACGAACCAGGCCCCGGTGCTGTTGTACACCGGGATCAGCACCTGGTTGACCTGGCCGTTCTGGTCGTCGAGCGCGAGGACACTGCCGTGCTCGGCGAGTGCGCTGCCGGTGATGCCGGGCACGACCAGCTTGACCGGGTCGGTGAAGTTGTTCCAGCCCGGTTTCCAGACCGAGTAGTACACCCCGTCGCTCGGCACGAAGAACGTCAGCACCACCGAGCCGTCGTGCATCTTGCCGATCTTCGGGTCGCGCATGTCCTTGTTCGCCATCGTCGCCGGGTGCGCGAGGGCCTGGTGGGTCACCCAGCTCCACGTCGAGCCGCTCTTGGTCCCGAACGAGACCTGGACGGTGCCGAAGCTGGTCGCGCTGACGTGCTCGGTGCCGCGGTGCCACACCGCCATGAGCCGGCCGTCGTCGAGCTTGAGGATGTCGGGGAACCGGGCCTCGTAGGCGTCGGGCTCCTGGTAGAGCTTCTGGAACTGGCTGACCGCCATGGCCGGTGCGGCGCCGAGCCCCAGGCCGGCCAGGACGACCGCCGCGATCACTGCCAACCGCCGTATCGTGAACATCCTCGATATCTATGTGGAAGATCGTTCCATGTCAATGCCCGCGACCGATTCACTAGGATCGCCCCATGGCGCACGGACCGTTCCGGCTCGGGGTCGACTTCGGCAGCTCCAACACCGCGGCCGTGCTGGCCCCGGCCGACGGCACCACCCCACCCGCCCCGCTGGTCTTCGACGGCTCGCCGCTGCTGCCGTCCGCGGTGTTCGCCGCCGCCGACGGGACGCTGCTGGCCGGGGCCGACGCGGTGCACGCGGCCCGCAGCGCGCCGGAGGCGTTCGAGCCCCACCCGAAGCGCCGCATCGACGAGGGCACCGTGCTGCTCGGCGCGGCCGAGGTCACGGTCGCGGACCTGATCGCAGCGGTGCTCTCGCGGGTGGCCGCCGAGGCCCGGCGGGTGGCCGGTGAAGACCCGGCGGAGGTCGTCCTGACCTGCCCGGCCGACTGGGGTGCACCACGCCGGGCGGTGCTCGCGCGGGCCGCCGCGTCCGTCGCCGGCTGGCCGGTCCCGGGTCTCGTGCCGGAGCCGGCCGCGGCCGCCGCCTGGTTCGCGGCGGAGGAGCGGCTCCCGGCCGGGTCCGCCGCGGTCGTCTACGACTTCGGCGCCGGCACGTTCGACGTCTCGGTGGTGCGCCGCGACACCGACGGGTTCACGGTGCTCGGGACCGCGGGCCGGCCCGACACGGGCGGACTCGACATCGATGAGGCCGTCGTCTCCGGTCTGCGGCGGCGGTACCGTCAGCAGTCCGCCGCCTGGCCCCGCCTCCTGAGCCCGGCGACGCCCGACGAGCACCGGCGCGCGTGGGAGTTTCGCCGCGACGTGCGGACCGCGAAGGAGATGCTGTCCCGCGCCGCCAGCGCGCCGCTGCACGTGCCCGGCCTCGACGACGTCCTGCTCGGCCGGGAGGAGTTCGAGGACCTGGCCCGGCCCGTGCTGGACCGCACGGTTTCGGCCACGAAGCGAGCGATCGCGGCCGCCGGTGCCGAACCCTCGATGGTGTTCCTGGTCGGCGGGTCGAGCCGGGTGCCGCTGGCGACGACCATGCTGCACCGGGCCCTGGGAATCGCACCGACCACAGTGGAGCAGCCCGAGCTGGTCGTGGCCCAGGGCGCGTTGTTGTCCGAAGTGGAGCCGGCCCCGCCGCCGGTTGTGGTCGCTCACGAGCCCGTGGCCGCCGCGCCGGTGGCGGAGGAGCCGCAGCCCGAGGTGCCGCTGCCGGTCATGCGGCAGCGGCCGCGATACTCGGCCTGGGCCGCGCTGTTCCTGACGTTGATCGGCATTCCGCTGCTCGCCTGGGCGGCGTCGTCCATGGGCGGGAAGCCGGGAGCCGATCGGGGCGACCCGGGGGCCTCGGACAGCGCGCCGCCCGCGATGACCGTGCCGGGCGCGGTGGGGCCGACCGCCGTGCTGGACCAGGACCGGGCCGTCGCCCTGAAGACGGACGCCGAGGCGAGCGGGCCTGTGCAACAGCTCGTCACCCGCAGTACCGATAAACACGTCCTGGCGGTTGTTCCGGAACTGCAAGGCCCGCTCTTCGCGGGACTGCCGGCGAGCCAGTATCGGAGCCGGATCCTCGACGTCACCACCAACACCGAGCTGGGATCGATCGCGGCGCCCGGGGTGCTCAGTCCCGACGGCCGGCTGGCGGCCGGGGTCGACGGGAACGTCGTGCGGCTCTACGACGCGGGCAACGCCCGTGAGCTGGCCCGGCTCGACAACTCCGGCGACGCCCTGCGACTGGGCTTCAACACGGACGGCACCCGCATCGCCGCGCTGATCGGGGAGCAGCTGCGAGTGTGGGACACTGCCGCACACGGGCAGGTCCATACCGTGCCGGCGCTCGGCGCGCGGACCTTCGCGCTCGGCCCCGGCGACCTGTCGGCGACGTGGACGGTGAACAGCGAGGTGACCGTCCACAACGGCAGCACGGCCGCCGGCACCTGGACCACCCGGTCGAAGCCCAGCAAGAGCGGCGGCACCCTGGCGTTCAGCCCGGACGGCACGGTCCTGGCCACCGGCTCCGACACCGACGGCTGGGTCGAGGTGTGGTCGCTCGCGGCCGGCCACCCCGCGCTCGGCCCGCCGCTGAGCCTGAAGGCGGCCGGCTACGAGCTCAGCACCGCGATCGCCTTCGGGCCCGACGGCCGGACCCTGGCCATCGCCGACACCAGCGGCCGGGCCGGGCTCGCCACCGTGGACGGCACGGCGACGACACTCAGCGACGCGTTCGACGGGCCGCAGGGCGACAACTACTCCGCCGTGCTGATCGGGCCGGACAACCGGCTCCTGGCGGCCAGCCGCCACACCGTCCACTCATGGCTGATCGCCGCCCGCTGACGGCCTGCGACCCCTATCGGTCGGTGAACTCGCCCGACTCCGCGGCCGGGCCGCTGGCGTCGCTGGTGCTGCCCTCGGCGGGGGAGTGCATGCCGCCGGTCGTGGCGTCGCCGGTGGTCGTCAGCGCGCCGGGCTCGACGTGGCGCTGCGGTGCGCGGCCGGCACCGCCCGGGCCCGCGCTGGAGCCCGTCGTCGTCTGCACGCCGCCGCTTCTCGTCGGTCCACCGTTGCGCAGGATCTCCTGTTCGGCTTCCATCTGTTCCGGGTCCAAGGTCATGACCCGTCGTCTACCCCTACGGCGGGGAGATACTCACCCCCGATGTGATGTAAACCGCTGTTGACTTGATTGCGGATCTTTCGCTACCGTTCAAGTCAACAGTCGTTTACATTCTGAGGAGTACTCGTGACACAATCCGTCACGGCGCCGGGCGGCGGCAGGACCGGCCGGCACTCCAACAGCACGCTCGTCGTGCTGTTCCTGTCGCTCGGCGGCCTGGCATTCGCGGTTCTGCAGTCGCTCGTCGCACCCGCGCTGCCGATCATCGCCAAGGACCTCAACGCGTCCACCGGCGACATCAGCTGGATCCTCACGGCCTACCTGCTGTCGGCCTCCGTCCTCACGCCCATCCTCGGCCGCCTCGGCGACATGGTCGGCAAGCGCAAGGTCATGCTCGTCGTCCTGGTCATCCTGGCCGCGGGGACGCTGCTGGCCGCCCTCGCACCGAACTTGACCGTCCTGATCGTGGCCCGCGCGCTGCAGGGCGCCGCCGGTGCGATCATGCCGCTGTCCATCGGCATCGTCCGCGACGAGCTGCCCCGCGAGCGGGTCGGCGTGACCGTCGGCCTGCTGTCGGCGATCTTCGGCATCGGCGCCGGCGTCGGGATCGTGGCCGCCGGACCGATCGTCGACAACCTGTCCTGGCACTGGCTGTTCTGGTTCCCGCTGGTGGTGGTCGGGGTCGCGCTGCTGGGCGTCTTTTTCGGGGTACCGGAGTCACCCGTGCGCGCACCCGGCCGGCTCGACCTCATCGGCGCCGCGATCCTCTCGGTGGCCCTGGTGTCGCTCCTGCTGGCGATCAGCAAGGGCCGCGAGTGGGGCTGGGGCAGCCCGGAGACGCTCGTCCTGCTCGCCGCGGGCGTGGTGCTCCTGGCCGTGTTCGTCGTCGTCGAGCTGCGGGTCCGCGAGCCTCTCGTCGACATGCGGCTGATGGCCCTGCGCGGGGTGTGGGCCACCAACCTGGTCGCGCTGATCTTCGGCTTCGCCATGTTCGGCACGTTCGTGCTCGTCCCGACCCTGCTCGAGCTGCCCGCCGCGACCGGCTACGGCTTCGGCAAGTCGGTCTCCCAGGCCGGCCTGTTCCTGCTGCCGACGGTCCTCATGATGCTGGTCTTCGGCCCGCTCGCCGGCCTGCTCGACCGCCGCTTCGGCCCCAAGGTCCCGATGACCCTGGGCGCGGCCGCGGTCACCGCCGCGTTCGTCCTGCCGGCCGTCGGGCACGGCGCGATCTGGCAGATCCTCGTCTCCGGCCTGTTCACCGGGGCCGGCATCGGCCTGGCGTTCGCCGCCATGTCCAACGCCATCATCGAGAGTGTCCCGGCCACCCACACCGGCGAGGCGGCGAGCGTCAACACCATCGCCCGGACCATCGGCAGCAGCATCGGCACGGCCGTGATCGCTGCCGTCATCGCCTCCAACACCACCGCCCGTGGCCTGCCGACCGACGACGCGTTCACGAAGGGCTTCTGGCTCTGCGCGGGCGTCGCCGTCCTCGGCATCGTGGCCGCCCTGATCCTCCCCTCCGCCCGCCGCCGGCACGAGCAGGCGGTCGCGGTCGGCGTCGAGGAGGTACTGGAAGAGGAGAAGTCGCTGTTGTAGCACCGCTTGCGGGGCCGTCGTGACCGCGGCGGCCTCGCCGGCCGGTTCAGGGCTTGTTCGTGGGGCGCCAGGAGTCTTCCCAGGAGTCGCGGATCGTGGCCTTGCGGCGTTTGAGGCTGGTGATCTCGCCCTGGACCCGCTGGATGGTCTTCAGGGCGAACTTTTTGTCGTTCGGGTCCGGGTAGCGGCGGTACTTGTCGATGTGGTCGCGGACGGCCTTGCGGTGGCCCTGGATCTTCTTCTCGGCGTCGGTCACGTCCGGCTCTGACGGACGGGACCTCAGGCGTTCGACCCGCGCACCGGGGCGCTGGAGGTGTCTCGGAGCGTGTGCTGCATCAGGACGGTGTCGAGCCAGCGGCTGTGCTTGTGGCCCACGTCGCGCAGGCGGCCGGCCTCGGTGAAGCCGTGCTTGCGGTGCAGGGCGGCCGAGGCGCCGCTGTCGGCGTCGACGATGACGGCTATCACCTGGTGCAGGCCGCGGTTCGCGCACGCGTCGAGCAGGGCCCGCAGGAGCGTCGAGCCGTAGCCCTTCCCGGCCTGGCCCGGGGCCAGGTAAATCGAGTCCTCCACGGTGTGGCGGTACGCGGGCTTCGGGCGCCAGGGTGTCGCGTAGGCGTAGCCGGCCACCTGGCCCTCGGACTCGGCGACCAGGAACGGCAGGTCGCGGGCGGTCAGGTCCTCGTATCGCTGGTGCCAGTAGTCGAGCGTCGGCGGGGTCTCGTCGAACGTGGCCACCGTCTCGGTGACGTAGTGCGCGTAGATGGCGGCCACGGCCGAGAGGTCGTCGGGCGTCGCGCCGCGGATGGTCAGCACCCCGCCAGCGTAGGAGGTGAGGGCCCGGTCAGATGCCGACGCGCTGCCGGCGGATCAAGAGGAAGCCGAACAGCTGGTCGACCTGGCCCGGGGCGGACGGGGGCGGGACGGGCAGTTCGCTCGGTCCGAGGCGCCAGCCCTGCAACATGGGGTGGTGAAGGCCGGGGCCCGCATGGGCTCCTCCGGCTGTCAGTTCAGGGGCACGCCGGCGGCACTGAGGCGGCGGCCGCGGACCACCACGACCCGGTCGCCGACCTCGCGGCCCTCGCGGCCGAGCTGGATGCCGTGCACGTAGTACCAGAGCTCGTTGTCGTAGGTGAGCGGGGCTTCTCGCTCGACGTGGCGGACGCGCAGCGCCAGCTCGCCGGTGCCGTACATGTAATCCCGCTCGGCCAAGAGCAGAACGAGCTTTTCGGTGCTCACGCTGCCTCCAGGCAATCGGGAACGCCGACGTTACACTTTTCGGAGCGCAAGGTATACCGGACAGTAGGTGACTGTTCGGGTGCTGGGCACATGGTTCGCTTAGTGGACCGTCAGCCGGTCAGTGAAACCTTTTAGGCGCCACTTTGGTGGTGCTCACATGGAATTCACATGTGGCGCTTACCTGTGCATCTCTGGCCGAACGCGCACGCTTGGAATGAACGGCCCGCGCGGAGTGCGATCGCGCACGGGCCGTTCATGGCTCCAGCACACCGCGCCCGCTGTATCGATGGAAACCCCTATCTGGGTCTCCTTGAGCGAATCTTGCGGAAGCTGGCAGTTTGGGGGAGTGCGTCCACAGTGGAGCGGGGCGGTTCGGGTTGGGGTTCGGGTCGCCGCCCGGGTTCGGTGGTGACGGTGACCGACCGGCTCCGGTAGCGGTTCGCGCGGAGCTCGGTCAGGATGAATCCGGCCAGGTCGGCGCGGGAAACCTTGGCGGTGAACGACAGGCGGAGGTCGGTGCCGGCCCGGAGGCGGCCGGTTTCCGGTCCGTTCGTGAGGATGGGGGCGCGGACCACGGTCCAGGCGGTACCGCCGGCTCGGATCAGGGCTTCCATCTGCTCCTTGTCCTGGAGTACGGCGCGTTCGAGGAGCCAGGACACGGCGACGTACGCGGTGCGGTGGCGGCTCGCGGCCACACCGTAGTTGCTCAGGACGACCAGCCGGGCGTCGGCCGGCGCGACGGTGAGGATCGATCGGATGCCCTCGGTGCAGATGTCCGGTCCCCGCCGCGGCCGGGCCAGGGTGCTGACGATCGCGTCGGCGCCGTCGATGGTTCGGGCGACCGCCGCCGAGTCGCGCACGTCGCCCTCGACGACGTGCAGGCGTGGACGCGGTTCGATTTGTGTCGCATCGCGGGTCAATGCGTGCACCTCGTGACCGTCCTGCAGTGCACGTTCGAGCACGACACGGCCCGCGCGGCCGGTGGCGCCGAACATCGCCAGACGCATCTGACCTCCTCAATGACCTATCCGGTATGCACGTCCCGTTTAGGTGCTACAGTGCCCGGGAAGCGTCGGTACGTCAACTTGTGGAGGTTCGGTCATGCTGATCGTCGCCGGGGCCGGGTACGTCGATCCCGCACAGCGCACGGCCCTGCTGGAGCTGCTCGTCCCGGCGGTTCGTGCCGTGCGGGACGAGCCGGGGTGCCTGGATTACCAGCTCGCGGCCGATCCGGTCGAGGCGGACCGGGTGAACATCTTCGAGCGGTGGGCGTCGCCGGACGACCTGAACGCGCATCTGGCCCTGGTCGCGCGGAGTGCGCCGCCGATGGAGGCGGTGCGGCGGGTCGAGATCGTGCGGTACGAGGTCAGTTCGGCCGGCCCGCTGGGGGTGTGAGGGGCCAGACCAGCACGCGGCCGTAGTCGAGGCAGGTGAGCAGCTCCCCGGTGGTGGCGCACTCGGTGGGGGCGGGTGGGGACGGTACCCGGCCGAGGACCGTCATGCCGCCGGTGGCGTTCGGGCGAGTGACCAACCAGGTGCCGGCGCCGCTGGGGGACACGGCCGGCGGTGGGACCGTCGCGGCGTTCGCACAGGTCACACGGCCGCACCAGCCGGAGAGGTCGCCGTTCGGCCCGGGGAGGAACTCGCCCACCCGCCGGCCGGTGCCAAGGTCGAAGAGCGTTCCAGTGATCATGGTGTACTGCCCGGCGCGGTACGCCAACAGGCGGTCCCCGGTGATCAGGAAGCCGTCGGCCGGCCCGAGGTTCGTCAGGCTCACGGTGCGCAGGACCTGGCCGGTCTCGGCGCTGTGCATCGTGAGCTCGCCGTCCTTGGTGAGCATCGCGACCTCGACGCGCTCCTCGCCGACGTACGCCAGGTCCCGATGGCCGCCCGGCGGTGTGCGCAGCTCCCAGCGGACGTTGCCGGTGCCGGTGTCGATACCGGCCACGTACGGCGTGGACCGCTGCTCCTCCTGCTCCCGCTCGATGCCGGGCGGATACCACTCAGCGACCACGGTCCCGCTCGCGCAAGCACACCCGTTGACGGCCGGCACATAACCAGGTTGCCGCCACGCCACTGCACCGGAATCAACGTCCAGACCCATCAGCGTCGACGTCTTCAGACTTCCGTCAACGTTGACGAAAATCAACACCCGGTCGCCGGTCACGGTCAGGAGCTCGGTGCCGGTAGTCGCGGCAACGGTCCACAGTTCCGCGCCGTCACGGACCCGGTAGGACGTCAGCGAGTTCCAGGTCAACACGTACACCTTGGAACCGTCGGTCTCGACGGCGATGACGCCGTTGCCGCGCAGTACCAATGCCGGCTCCAAAGCAAGAGGCCGCTGAGCACCGGCGAGCGCGATCGTCATGACGGCCGCCACCAGCACTCCGCTCCACCGCCCGCGCCCGCTCAGCCATCGGCGGCCCCGGCCGGCAGCGCCGCGCGGCTGCAAGTCCAGGTCGATCACAGCGCCTCCAGGCCCAATAGCGGTGCCTTCAGGAAGAGTCGCAGTGTCTCCGGAGCTGACTCTCGGCCCTCTTGTGCTCGATTGCGGGTGCAGTCGAAGGGTGTCACAGGTTGTCAGGCTTTGCTGGAAGTGTGGGCGGCATGGCGACTTGGCAGGCGTTCGAGGACGAGGCCGGCGAGCTTGCGGCGGAGATTCGCAAGCGGTTCGAGGCGGCGGAGACCCATGTGCTGGCGACGCTGCGGAAGGACGGATCGCCGCGGGTCAGTGGGTCGGAGGTAGATTTTCGCCAAGGTCAGCTGTCGTTCGGGTCCATGCTCGGGGCACGCAAGGCCAGGGATCTGCAGCGGGACGGCCGGTGCGCGATCCACGCGCATCCGTTCGACGGTGGTGACGCGAAGGTGTCCGGGTTGGCGGTCGAGGTGGTCGGGGCGGAGAAGGCGGCGTACACGACGGGGAGCGAGCCGGGCGGAGACTTCCATGCGTTCCGGCTGGAGCTCGAGGAGGCGGTGCTGACCGCCGTCGAGGGCGATGAACTGGTCATCACGCACTGGCGGCCAGGCGCGGGCGTGCGCGTATTCCGGCGCGGTTAGCGGGGGCCGGGGCCGCCGCCTCCGCCGGGGCCGCCGCCTCCGCTGACCACGAGCTGCACGCCGCCGCCCCTTGTCGTCGCGCCGGCCGGGTTGGTGTGGTCGACCGTGCCGGGCGGGCACTTCGAGGCTACGGGGCCCGCGGCGACCGAGACGGTGAAGCCGGCGCCCTTGATGCGGGCTCTCGCCTGGTCGACCGAGAGGCACTTCACGGACGGGATGTCGACGAGTTTGCCCTGGGTCTTGTCGTTGGTCGGCGGGGTGAACGGCACGATCGGCTGGCCGGCCAGGCCGTCGCGGAGCACGCCCAGAGCGGCGAAGTTGACCGGCGGGTGCTTCATGTCGACGTTCGTCTCGGGCCAGTCCGGGTCGGTCAGGAAGCCGGACACCGCCAGCTGCTTCGTCATGACCGTGAACGTGGCGCTCTTCTCCGAGTCGGTGGTGCCGGTCTTGCCGGCGATCGGGCGTTTGACGAAGTCGCGGGAGTAGCGGGCGGTGGCGCCGGCGCACTTGCCGGTCGCGGACTGGTCGCCGACCGGGCAGCGGGCCATGTCGACGGCGGCCCGGGCGACCTCGGGGTCGATGTTCTGCTTGCACCTGGGGTCCAGGCCGTCGACCTTCTTGCCGCTGTTGTCGCGGACCTCGACGATCGGGGTCGGCTCGCAGTAGAGGCCGTCGGCGGCCAGGGTGCCGTAGGCATTGGCCAGCTGCAGCGGTGTCGTCGCCGACACGCCCAGCGTGAACGCGCCCCAGTACTTGGGGTCGTTGGCCAGCTTGGCGTCGTCGGGGGCGTTGAACTGGATGCCCATCCGCTTGGCCACGTCGACCACGTGGACGACGCCGACCTGCTGCTCGAGCGGGACGAAGAACGTGTTGATCGAGCTGCCGAAGCCGGTCCACATGTTGTAGGGGCCGGTCTGGCCGCCGGAGTTCTTCGGGCAGTAGTGGGCGCCGTTGCAGGCGGCGTCGCTGCTGGGGTTGATCGGGAAGTCGGAGACGAACTGCTTCTCGACGTTGATGGTGGTGGCCAGCGGCAGGCCGGACTCCAGCGCGGCGACCGCGGTGAAGATCTTGAACGCGGAGCCGGCCTGGTAGCCGGGGGTGTCGGCGTCGCCGGTGATGATCGGGACCGTCGTGTTGGGCCAGTTGCCCTTCTGGCCGCGCTTGGTCGGGTTGGTGTTGCCGCCGTTGCCGGTCTGGTCGTTGCTGAAGACGCGGTTCGTGGCCAGCGCGGTCACCCGGCCGGTGCCGGGCTGGATGGCGGCCAGCATCATCGCGTTGGACTGGCCCATCCGGACCTGCTGGTCCTTGGCCACGTCCTTCGGCTGCTCCTTCGCATACTTGGCGGCCGCCGTCTGCGTCTGCACGTCCAGAGCCGAGATCACGGTGTACCCGCCCGCCCGCAGCCGGTTCGCCCGCTGATACTGATCTTCGCCGAACACCTTCTGGTCCAGCCACCAGCGGCGCATGTAGTCGCAGTAGAAGCCCGCGCCGAGCTCGGCGCGCTGGATCGACTCGCAGCCCTCGGGCGTGCGCTTGCCGACGATCTTGATTTTGGGGTCGACGGCGGCGTCGGCGGTGGCCTTGTCGATGAACTTCATGTTGACCATCTGGTTGAGCACGTACTTCTGCCGTTCGAGGGCCCGGGGCAGACCCTCCGACGTCGCCGGGTCCAGCGTGCCGGGGGCCTTGACCAGCCCGGCGATGAGCGAGGCCTCACCCAGCGTGAGGTCCTTGGGGTCCTTCTCGAAGTAGACGTGCGACGCCGCGTAGACGCCGTAGGCGCCGTGGCCGAAGGGCGCGATGTTGAGGTACCGCTCCAGGATGTCCCGTTTTGAAAGCTTCTTCTCGAGGTCGATCGCGTACTTCATCTCGCGCAGCTTGCGGGTCGGCGTCTTGTCGGTGGCGTCGACGACCTCCTGCGGCGTGCGGGCCGAGTATGCGATCGCCTGGCGGACGTACTGCATGGTCAGCGTCGAGGCGCCCTGCTGGTCGGAGCCGTTCTGGTTGGCCACGAACGCCCGGGCCACACCCTTCACGTCGACGCCGCGGTGCTGGAAGAAGCGGTTGTCCTCGGCCGCGACCATCGCCTGCCACATGACCTCGGCGACGTCGTCGATCTTCACGTCGCGGCGGTTCTCGTCGTACATCATCGCCAGCAGCGTCTTCTGATCGCTGGCGTACACGTAGCTGATCTGCGGCGACGGGAGCACCTCGAGCGGGTTCTCCAGGCTCTCGAACGTGTCGGAGCCGGTCTTGGCGAGCAGGCCCGACATCGCGATCGCCGGGAACGCGGCGGCCGCCACGACCAGGCCCGCGAGCAGCCCGCACAGCAGGAGTGAGGCGAGGTCGGCCATGATGCCGAACTGCCGCTTGCGCATCCGCATCCCGCTCACTCCTCAGCCGGTCAGCTACGGGGCCGACGGCGAGCCGCCGGACGTCTTCGCCAGAGGTAGACGCCCGACGATGAGAGCCAGGTTGTCAGATGTCGGTCGCGACTTCATAACGCCGGAGATCGCCCCGATGCGCGGGCGGCCGATCATACGGGTCGTGATCGGCCTTACAGGGCTGCTAATCCTACCGGTGGCATATGTATGATCGCGGCCATGCGTCCCGCGAACCTCTTCATCGCGGCCGGGCTGGCCGGTGTGCTGGCCGCCGCGGCCGGTTGTGCACCCGCCGACGAGAACGACACCGCGGCGCCGGCCGGCTCCGGGAGTGCCGGCTCCGCCGCCGCGTGCGCGCCGGCGCAGCTCAAGACCGTGGCCCAGGGCAAACTCACCGTCGGTACCGACGATCCGGTCTATCCGCCGTGGTTCAACGACAACAAGCCCGAGAGCGGCGAGGGCTTCGAGGCCGCGGTCGCCTACGCGGTGGCCACGAAGCTCGGCTACACCAAGGACCAGGTCGCCTGGACCCGGGTGACGTTCAACAACGCGATCGCGCCCGGGCCCAAGACGTTCGACTTCGACATCAACGAGTTCTCGATCACCGCTGAGCGCAAGCAGGCCGTCGACTTCTCCAGCCCCTACTACGACGTCACGCAGACCGTCATCGCGCTCAAGAGCTCCAAGATCGCCGGGGCGAAGAGCCTCGCCGACCTGAAGGGCGCGAAGCTCGGCGCGCAGGTCGGCACCACGAGTTACCGCTCGATCACCGAGATCGTCAAACCGTCGGCCGAGCCGTCCGTGTACAACAACAACGACGACGCGAAGAAGGCCCTGCAGAACGGGCAGATCGACGGGCTCGTCGTCGACCTGCCGACCGCGTTCTACATCACCGGCGCCGAGATCACCGACGCCGTCATCATCGGGCAGCTGCCGCCGACGACGGGCACCCCGGAGCAGTTCGGCCTGGTCCTCGACAAGGGCTCGAAGCTGACCGGCTGCGTGAGCGGCGCCGTCGACGCGCTGCGGGCCGACGGCACGCTGCAGAAGCTGCAGCAGCAGTGGCTCTCGGCCACCCAAGGCGCCCCGACGCTCGCCTGATGTTCGAACCTTCAGCGGTACAGCGGGCGCGCGAGCAGTACCGACGACGCCAGACCGTGCTGTCGGTCGTGGTCGCGGCGGTCTCGACCGCGGTGCTCGGGGGGTTGCTGCTCGTGGCGATCACGGGCGCCCCCGGGTGGGCCAGAGTGCGGGAGAGCTTCTTCGATCCGCACACGGCGGCCGAAGCCCTCCCCGCGGTCCTGCACGGGCTCTGGCTCAATGTCACGCTCCTGGTGTTCTGCGCTGTGGGGGCCCTGGTGCTGGGGCTCGCCCTGGCGACGCTGCGCACGCTGCGCCGGCCCGTGTTCTTCCCGCTCCGCGCGCTCGCGACCGGCTACACGTACACCTTCCGGGGCATGCCGCTCATCATCACCCTGTATGTGTTCGCGTTCGGGATCCCCGGGCTGCGGCTGACGGGCACGCCGTCGGTGTTGTGGCTGGGCGGGGCGGCGCTGGTGCTGACGTACGCCGCGTACATCGCCGAGGTGTTCCGGGCCGGCATCGAGTCGGTCCACCCCTCGCAGCGGGCCGCAGCGCGCTCGCTCGGGCTGACGTACCGCCAGACCATGCGCCACGTCGTCCTGCCGCAGGCCGTGCGCCGGGTCTCCCCGCCGCTGCTCAACGACCTGGTCGCGATGCAGAAGGACGTCGGGCTGATCTCCCTGGCCGGGCCGGTCGACGCGATCCGGGCCGCGCAGATCCAGACGTCCGTCACCTACAACTACACCCCGTACATCGTCGCCGGCGTGCTGTTCGTGCTGCTCGCGATCCCGCTGGTCGCCGTGACCGACTGGGTGACCCTGCGCGCGGCCCGCCGCCAGTCCGCAGACCTCGGCCTATGACCACGGTCCTGTCCGTCGAGGGCGTCCACAAGGTCTTCGGCGACCGTCACGTGCTGCAAGGCATTTCCGTCAACGTCGACGAACATCAAGTCGTCGCGCTCATCGGGGCCAGCGGCTCCGGCAAGTCGACGCTGCTTCGCTGCGTCAACCTGCTCGAACCGGTCGACGACGGCGTGATCCGTCTCGACGGCGAGGACATCACCGACCCGCGGGCCGACCCGGACCGCGTCCGCCGCCGCATCGGCATCGTCTTCCAGGCGTACAACCTGTTCCCGCACATGACCGTCCTGGCCAACGTGACCCTGGCCCCGCGCCGCGTCCACCGCGTCCCGGCCGCCGAGGCCCGCGCGAAGGCCCTGGAACTCCTGGCCCGCATCGGCCTGGCCGACCTCGCCGACGCCTACCCGGACCGGCTCTCCGGCGGCCAGCAGCAGCGCGTCGCGATCGTCCGGGCCCTGATGAACTCGCCGCGGCTGCTCCTGCTCGACGAGGTCACGTCGGCGCTGGACCCGGAGCTGGTGGGGGAGGTCCTGGCGCTGATCCGGGACCTGCGCGGGGAGGGGATGACGATGCTGCTCGCCACCCACGAGATGGGCTTCGCCCGGCAGGTCGCCGACCGGGTCTGCTTCCTCGACGGCGGCACCCTCGTCGAGCAGGGCCCGCCGGAGCAGGTGCTGGGCGACCCGCGGGAGCCGCGAACCCGGCAGTTCCTGGCCCGGATCATCGAGTCGGGCCGCCTCTGATGACCGCCGGGCTCAGCGGGGTTCGTCCAGGCGGCGCAGGACCGTCTCGATGAACGGCGCCTTCCCGGCCCGGTAGCGGGGCCGGTCCCGGTCGTCGTCGGCGGCCAGGTCCTGCTTGAGCCGGGCGTACTCGGCGGCCAGCTCCGGGTGGGCGCGCAGGTGGTCGCGGAAGCGGCGCAGGATGGCCGGGCCCGGCGCGGCCGCCTCGTAGATGTGCAGGTGGTGGCTGCGGTGGGCGATGCTGGGGAAGCAGAACGACCACTTGCGGGCCTCCTCGTCGCCGGGCTCGGGGGCGTGGACCCAGCCGATCGGGGCCAGGTCCGCGGCGAGGCCGGCGGCAGTGTCGTAGTCGGCGATCGTGGCCATCATGTCGATGATCGGCTTGGCCGGCAGGCCCGGGATCGCGGTGCTGCCGATGTGCTCGACCCGGCCGACGAGGTGGCCGTGCAGGGCCGCTTCGACGCGGCGGCGTTCGCGTTCGAAGCGGGCCGGCCACTGCTCGTCGTAGGCCACGATGACGATCGGGTCGCGGCGGGTCGTGGTGGCCGTGGCGATCCGGCGCGGGTCGTGGGGGTGGTGCGCCTCGCGGCGGGTGCCGGTCATGCGCCCTCCGCTTCGCTCCGGACCGGTCATGGGTGGCGGTTGCGGTCCAGGCGGCCGTGGCGGGGGCGGGCCCGGTAGACCAGCGGCGGGGCAACGTCGTCGTCCGCGCCGGCGCCCGGGCCGGGGACGGGCAGGGCGATGACGACGTAGGCGGAGTCGTAGCGGTGGGAGTCCACTGTGGACTGGTGCTTGCGGGTGGGAGGGACTGACATCACGGGTCCTCGTGGTGAGGGGCGAATGGGGGCGGGGTGGATGTCAGTCCGGACAGGACGCCGACCACACGCGACCGAAGTCGATGTGGTGGCGGGCCCACAGCAGTGCCATGCGTCAAGTGCAGCGCGCCGATGTGGCGACTGTCAATGATTCTCGACAAATTGCTATCAAGCCGATAGGTTTTATAGGTATGACGTTGGTGCTCGCCGTCGAGATCGACGGCGTCGGGGTCGATCCGGCTGTTTTGCGCCGGACCGCTGAGATCGCCGAGCGGGCCGGGTTCAACCTTGTCACGCTCGAGGACGATCTGGTCACGCCGGGGCGGATCGGCGGTGTCGAACGGGCCGCCTTCATCGCCGCCGCGACCAGCGTGCTGGGTGTCGCGCCGGTGGTGGCCACGACCTACACCGAGCCGTTCCACATCTCCTCGCAGCTGGCCTCCCTCGACCACGTCTCGGCCGGGCGGGCCGGCTGGATCGTGGCCGCCAGCCCGGACCCCGCGGTCGCCGCGGCCTGGGGACGGCCCGTCGCCGACCTCGCGCAGGAGGCCCTGGACTCGGTTCGCGTGGTGCGGGAACTGTGGGACTCGTGGGAGGACGATGCGGTCGTCCGGGACGTGGCCACCGGGCGGTACCTCGACCAGGACCGGCTCCACTACATCGACGACACCGCCGCCACCTACTCGGTGAAGGGGCCGGCCATCGTGCCGCGGCCGCCACAGGGGCAGCTGGTCGTGTTGGCGCCGCGGGGTCTGCTGGCCGGCGACGTCGACGTTGACGTCACGTTGATCGGCGGCGTCAACGTTGACGAAATTCAAGCATTGGCGTCAACGTTGTCGACACCGCGGACGTTCGTCAACATCGACGTCGCGCTCGACACCGCAGCCGCCGACGGCGCCGACCGGGCGGCCACGTCGATCGCGGAGCGGACCGCGCACCCGGCGTGGGGATCGCGCGGGCACCTGCGCTACACGGGCAGCTCGGAAGGGTTCGTGGCGCTGCTGCGGGAACTCGATGCGCGCGGGGGCGTGGACGGGGTCCGGCTGCATCCACTGGCACTCGACGATGACCTGGCAGTGCTCTCGCAGTACACCCTCCCGGGTTTGCACCGAGCGCGAATCGTCAACCGGACGCTGCCGGGGACCACGCTGCGCCAGACCCTCGGGCTGCCCCGCCCGGTCAACCGCTACGCGACCGCCGGAGGCGCCGCATGACCCGCACCGACCCCACCGACGTGCCGAGGCCCGACGCGCAGGTCCACTTCGGCGTCTTCTTCCAGGGCGTGAACTACTGGACGATCTGGTCCGACCCGTCGAGCGGGTCACAGATCGCGCCCGAGTCGTATCAGCGGGTGGCGCAGACCGCCGAGCGCGGCCTGTTCGACGCGTTCTTCCTCGGCGAGGGGCTGCGGCTGCGCGAGGTCGCCGGGCGCATCCACGACCTCGACGTCGCCGGCCGCCCGGACGCGATCACGCAGCTGGCCGCCCTCGCCGCCGTCACCGACCGGATCGGCCTCGTCTCGACGACGAACACGACCTACAACGAGCCGGCCGACCTGGCCCGCCGCCTGTCCGGCCTCGACCTGCTGTCCGGCGGCCGGGCCGGCTGGAACGTCGTGACCACCGACAACGCGTGGACGGGCGAAAACTTCCGGCGCGGCGGGTACCTCGACCACGCCGACCGCTACAACCGTGCCGAGCAGTTCGTCAACGCCGCCCGCGCGATCTGGGACGGTGAGGGCACGACGGTGCGGGTCCGCACCGAGCAGTTCACGATCGACGTCCCGGCCACCCTGCCCCGCAGCCGCCAGGGCCACCCGGTCATCTTCCAGGCCGGCGACTCCAGCTCGGGCCGCGACTTCGCCGCCCGCAACGCCGATGTCATCTTCTCCGCCCACGGCACCGAGTTCGACGACGCCCTCGCGTTCGCCGACGACATCCGGGCCCGCCTGCGCGCGGCCGGCCGCCCCGAGGACGACATCCGCATCCTGCCGGGCACGTCGATCGTCATCGGTGACTCCGAGGCCGACGCCGAGGAGAAGGCCGCCTGGGTCCGCCGCGAGCAGATCACCCCGGCGACCGCCCTCGCCCAGGCCAGCCTGCTGTGGAACCTGGACCTGAGCGATTACGACCCGGACGGCCCGCTGCCGAAGGAGGACCCGCTGCCACCGGACGACTCCGGTGCGTTCGGCTCCTCGCGGGTCACGGCGGCCGAGACCACGATCCGCCAGTGGCGCGAGGCCGCCGACGCGAACAACTGGTCGATCCGCGAAACCGTCATCCACCTGGGCGGCCGCTCCCGCGGGCACGTCGGCACCCCGCAGGCCCTGGCCGACAAGTTCGCGCACTTCGTCCGGCACGGCGCGCTGGACGGGTTCAACATCTCGCCCTACCTGATCCCACACGGCCTCGACGACATCGTGGAGCGCCTCGTCCCGGCTTTGCAGGAGCGCGGGGTGTACCGCACCGCGTACACCGGCACCACCCTGCGCGAGCACCTGGGCCTGCGCCCCGCCCGTGACCACCGAAGACTTGGACCGCTCGTGACCACCGGACACCTGGAACGCCCGTGACCGCCGGCTACCTGGACCGGGTGGCCGGCAGCGACGCCGGCCGCCGGTACAAGCTCGACCTGCTCGCCGCCCTCGACGTCCGCGCGGGGCAGACGGTGCTCGACGTCGGCTGCGGGCCCGGCACCGACCTGCCCGCCCTGGCGGCGGCCGTCGGTCGCCGAGCGGGCCTGGCGGGCCGGGGCGTTCGACGAGGCGGCCGGGCGGGCGTGGCTGGCCCGGCGGGCGGAGGGGCCGTTCCTGGCCGCGGTGACGCTGTTCACCGCCGTCGGCCGGGTGCCGGCCCCCTCCTGGGTCAGTCCCGGTCCTCGTCCCGGACCGGCTGCTCGTTGAGCAGGGTGAACTCGAACTCGACCTGCTGGGTGTCGGGCGCCTCCTCGGGCGTCACCAGGTAGGACTCGACCCGGAAGCCGAGGTTGAGCGTCTCGGCCGCCTTGACGTGCTCGACGAGCTCGTCGACGGCGGAGAAGTACGCGGTGTAGATGACCGCGGGGGCGGCGGCCGGCTCTTCGAAGGACTCGGCCGGCTCGGCGCCGGTCTCGGGGGCCTCAGCTGCGTAATCAATGCTCACGAGCGGCGAGCCTACGACAGGTCGGTCAGTCCTTCCAGTCGAGCTGGTGCTCGGGCACGCCGACGGCCCGGCCGTGGGCGATGGCGGCGGCGCGGGTCGCGTCGTCGCCGGGGAGTACCGGAAGATCGCCGAGGCCGCCCGGGACGTCTGCTGCACCGGCCTCCTGCCGCGGGTGCGCCGCGAACCGTCGCCCGGCCGTGTCCGCCGCCGTCGAGGCCTTGACCGACCGGCCCCAGGTGCCGGACGTCGTCGCCGAGTTCGCGGCCCGGGTCCCGAAGGCCCGCATCGAGGAGCTCGACGCCCGCCACAACATCCAGGAGCAGCGCCCGGCCGAGCTGGCCGGGCTCATCGCCGGCTTCAGTGGGGCGTCGGACGGTAGATGAGCTCCTGAATGTGCCCGTCGAGGGTACGGCTCTGGAGAAGCTCGAGGTCGAAGTCGCCCGCGCCGCCGAGGATGGGGCTGGTGCCGGTCCGGCCGGAGATGACCGGGAAGATCGTCACCTGGATGCGGTCGACCAGGCCGGCGGCCAGCAGTGCCCAGTTCAGCGACAGGCTGGCCTGGGAGCGCAGCGGCACGTCGGACTCGGCCTTGAGGCGGGTCACGATCGCCACGGCGTCGCCGCTGACGATCGTCGCGTCCGGCCAGCCGAGCGTGTCGGTCAGCGTCGAGGAGATCACCGTGGCCGGTGAGCGCAGCGTGCGCACGTTCCACTCGTCGAGCGCGTGCGGGTCGTGGCCGGACAGCAGGATCCCGGCGTTCTCGCGGAACGTGGTCGCGCCGAAGACCATGCGCTGCGGGGTGTCGAACTGCGAGGCGCGGTGGGCGAGCAGCTCCGGGCCCTGCTTGCTCCAGTAGCCGCCCCAGTCGCCGGGCTCGGCGTAGGAGCCGTAGCCGTCGAGGGTGGAGAAGACGTCCCAGGTGTACGTGGCGGTCATGGCGGTTTCCCTTCAGTGTCGGTTGCCTTCATACCCGGCTACGAACACCCGCCGCCCGATCCGACACCCGCCCGCAGCATTTTCGCGAGGAGTCCGGCCTCCTCGTCAGTCGGGGAGGTCGGCGATCGTGCGGGCCCAGTCGCGCAGCGGCGAGTCGGAGGCCGCGTCGACGTATCGCCGGAACTGCTCCCGGCTCTCCGCGCGCCGGATGCCGCCCTGCACCGACGGGGCCTGGTGCCAGCGCGTGCCGGGGCCCGGCTGCCAGGTCCGGGCGACGCCGGCCGCGCCGTCGTCGGGCGACTCGACCCCGAAGTACACCTCGCGCACGCCGAGCGCCATCGCCGCGCCCAGGCACATGACGCACGGCTCGAGGTTGACGCCGAGGCGCAGCGGCTCCGACTGGTCGGACCAGCCGAGGCGTTCGTCGGCCTCCATCATGGCGAGCAGGCCCGCGTGCACCAGCCGCCGGCCGTGGCCCCGTTCCCGGGTGTAGGCCCAGCCGATCACGTCGTCACCGGCGAGCACCACGGCACCGATCGGCAGCTCGCCAACTTTCAGGCCGGCCGCACCGGCCTCGATCGCGGCGCCGACAATCTCCTCTGGGGTCACCCATCCATCCTTGCGTGACCGGCGCGTGTACACAAAGGGCCGACCGTCCACGCGAGCATGGCGCGGACGGCCAGGGCGGTATGGGGAGAACCGCCGATTTATCGGTTGGGGCCGTTGTCCCGGGCGGCGATGGCCAGGCGATGAACTCCTGGAAGGCGGCCAGCCGCTCGGCGGTCATCGTCCAGCGCCGGCCGCCCATGATGTCGTTCTCGCCTCGAGCCATTCGCCGGCCGTTCGCCGGCAACACCTCCGCGACGATAGACGGCCTCAGACCGGCCCGCCCGCGAAGGTCCGCCGGTCCGCCGCCGGTGAAACCCGACGATGCGTCCTGCACGGCCGGGTGCGGGCGGCGGGACTGGTCACGGCCGGCCAGGCGTTCGAGCCGGTCGATTTCCTCGGCGCGCTGCCCCTCGACCGGCTGCGGCTCGGCTGAGCGGGCGCCGGGGCGGCGCGAGACGCCCGGGTCACCGGCTGGGGTCGCGGGGGCTGCGGTAGGTTCGTCGGCCATGGGTATGCACCACGGTTATCTCGCGGCCACCACGACCGGCGCGCACCTCATCGGCGCGCTCAGCCGGTTCTGCGGTGACTTCTACCCCGGCGCACCGGTGGCCGACCCGGATGACCTGGACCTCGACGGCGGCGACGGCGGCTGGGGCCTGGCCCTCGAGGAGTGGCCGCGCTACGCGGTGCTGCTCGACACCTCGCTGCTGCTGGTGGACACTCCGGACCTGGTGGTCGACCTCTCCCGGGTCCTCGGCACCGTCGTCGCCGGCATGGCCGAGACCCTGTCCGGCGCCTACTCGCTGGCCGCGGCCAGCGACGGCCAGCTGCTGCGCCTCGTCACCGTGCAGGCCGGCGTCGAGACGGTCTCCGTGGGCCCGCCCCTGCCGACCGAGGCCACCCGCCCCATCACCGACCCGCACGGCGACGGCCTCGAGGCGGCCCTGGAGCACTTCGGCTTCCACCTGAGCGGGTCCGCGATCCTGCGCCCGGTCCGCTATACCGCGACCCGCCGCCCCCAGCCCAAGCCCGTCGTCACCGCGACCGGCCGGGCCCGGGTGGAACCACGCCGCTGAGCTCGGCCAGGGTGAGCGTCGCCCCGGGCCGCAGCGACGCCCGCACCGCGGCCAGGTCGGTGCCCGGCCCCACCGGGTGCCGGCGGTCGTCGCCGTCCAGGGACTCCAGCAGCTCCAGCGGATCGGCCGCCCCGGCCACCAGGCGCGCCGCCTCCGACCACCAGGCGTCGCCGGCCGGCGGCGGCGGGAGCGCGATGGCCGACGCACGCCCCATCAGGTCCAGCAAGGTCGCCGGCCGGTCGGCGGGGCGGCGCAGCGGCGCCACTGTGGAGCGCCGGAGCACGGCGTAGACGCGCCGGTGCAGGGTGAACAGGACCACGCCGAGCACGGCGACCAGGGCCAGGCGGGCCTCGAGGATCGGGGCCATCCAGCGCAGCCGCGCACCGAACGCGTCGGCGTCGACCGCGTCGGCCCCGGGCAGGACCCGCGCCGCGACGAGGGTGGCCGCGGCACCCACCTGGAACGTGAGCGTCCACGGCGTGAACAGGACCCGCTTCGGGTCCTCGCCCAGCTCCCGCAGGGTCCGGGCGGTGAGGACGAACCACCCGCCGAACACGACGATGACGCCCCAGAACAGGACCAGCTCGCTGGTGCCGAGCCCCTGGCCCGCGCTGAGCAGTTCCAGGTCCGGCGCCGGCAGTGTGGCCTCGACCCGGTAGAGGTATACCAGATCGAAGGCCGCCACGACCGCGAAGGCGGCGGCGACGGCGGCCACGCCCCACATGACCAGCTGTACGGTGGCGGCGGCACCACCGGCCGCGCGCCGGAACGACGTCGTCGTCATACCCGCCACCCACCGGCCAGGGTGTGCAGCCGCTCGGCCGCCTCGGCGTCGGTGGTCTCCACGACCCAGCGGTCCCCGGTGACCAGAGCCCCGCCGTGGCCGTTGAACCCGGCGACGAGAAACACGTCCCGCTCGGCGTCGACCCAGGCGTCGCGCTTGCCGTTGTCGTCGAACGTGTACGCGGCCACGTCGAGGCCACCGTCGCCGCAGGTGACGGTTTCACGGGCGCCGCCGTGCGACGGCTTCGGCTCGACGCCGGCGCAGCCGGCCAGGCGCGCGACAGCGGCGGCCGACGGCGGCCGACCGGCCGGGCCACCGCCGAATCCGATGCCGTAGGCGGTGATCAGCGCCACGGCCGCGAGCAGTACCAGGAGGGGTCGCAGCGACACGCGGGCACTCTACAGCGCCGCGAATCCGGAGTTCGACCCCGTTTCAGGGGATGAGGGCGACCTTGCCGCCGGGGTGGCCGGAGCGGACCAGGTCGACCGCGGCCAGGGCCTCGGTCAGCGGGAACGTCTTGGCGATCGGGACGATCAGGCGGCCCTCGCCGGCCCAGGCCAGGAGGCGGGCGCGCACGCTGTCGCGGTAGGCGGCGCTCTCCGGGAGGTTGCCGGCGATGGCTTTGATGCCGGCCGCGCGGGAGTGGTCGGAGGCGACGATCGTCACGGCGCGGGACGGGTCGTCCATGGTGTCGATGGCCTCGTCGGTGCCGACGGTGTCGATGACGGCGGCGATGCCGTGGGGGGCGGCGGCCTGGATGCGGTCGCGCAGGCCGGGGCCGTAGGCGATCGGGACCGCCCCGGTCTGGCGCAGCAGGGTGAAGTTGCGCTCGCTGGCAGTACCCACGATGGCAATGCCTTGAAGACGGGCCTGCTGGAGGACGCTGATGCCGACCGCACCGGACGCGCCGTGCACGAGGACCGTCTCACCCGGCGCGGCCCGGACCACGTGCAGACACTCCGCCGCGGTGGTGCCGGCGAGCAGCAGGTTGGCCGCGGCCGGAAAGTCGAGGGACGCCGGCTTGGGGTAGACGTCCTTCGCCGGCACGGTGACCTGGGAGGCCCAGCCGCCGCTGATGCGGAACGCCACGACCGCTTCGCCGACGGCCCGGTCGGTGTCCGGCCCGACCGCGCTGATCACCCCGGCCACCTCGTAGCCGATCTTCAGCGGCAGCGCCCGGTCGGTGCCCCGGGCGGCCGAGATGTGTTTGTAGTCGGCCGGGTTGACGCCCGCGGCCCGTACGTCGATGGTGACCTCACCCGCGGCGGGCGGGCGGACCTCGGTCTCGACGAGGGTGAGCACCTCCGGCCCGCCGAACGTCGGTGCGACCCACTGCAGAGCCATCTCAATCTCCCAACAAGCCGGCGCGGCGCAGGATGGGCATGACGCCCTCACCGAAGTGGTACGCCTCCTCCAGGTGCGGCTGCCCGGAGAGGATGAAGTGCTCGATGCCGAGATCATGGTACTCGCGGATGCGTTCGGCCACTTCGGCGTGACTGCCCACGAGGGCGGTACCCGCTCCGCCGCGAACCAAGCCATAACCGGCCCAGACATTGGGGTACACCTGCAGCTTCTCCCGGTTTCCGCCGTGCAGGGCGGCCATCCGCCGCTGGCCGACCGACTCGCCGGCCGCGAACTGGCCCTGCACGACCGCGACCCGCTCCTCGTCGATCCGGCTGATGAGCCGCTCCGCCTCCGCCCACGCCGCCGCGGCGGTGTCGCGGCTCAGGACGTGGAAGCGGATGCCGTATCGCAGCGTCCGCCCGGCCTCGGCGGCGAGTTTGCGCATCCGGTCCAGCCGCTCGGCGATCTGCGGCGGTGTCTCGCCCCAGGCCAGGTAGGTGTCGACCCGCTTGGCGGCGACCCGCTCGGCGGCACCGCTGGCCCCGCCGAAGAAGATCTGCGGCGGTTCGAACGGCTCGAACGGGATGCGGGCCTGCTCGATGCGGTAGTGCTCGCCGGTGAAGTCGAACGGCTCGGTGGCGGCGCTGACGCCGCGCAGGACCGCCAGGAACTCGTCGGTGCGGGCGTAGCGCTGGTCGTGGTCGAGGTGGTCGCCGAAGCGCCGCTGCTCCACCGGGTCGCCGCCGGTGACGATGTTGAGCAGCAGCCGGCCGCCGGAGATGCGCTGGAAGGTGGCGGCCTGGTGCGCGGCGAGGGTCGGCGTGATCAGGCCGGGCCGGAACGCGACCAGGAACTTGAGCTTCGTGGTCACCTGGCTGAGGGCGGCCGTGGTGATCCACGCGTCCTCGCACCAGGTGCCGGTCGGGGTGAGCACGGCCTCGAACCCGAGCTGCTCGGCCGACCGCGCGATCTGCCCGAGGTACTCGATGCCGGGCCGCCGGAACCCGTCGGCGACGGCACCCAGTGTCGACTGTGAGCCGTCACCCGAGCCGACGATGTCCCGGCTGTCGCCGTTCGTGGGCAAGAACCAGTGAAGATGCAGGGTCACAGCGACTCACAATACCGGGTAATGCCGGTCGCTTTAATAGGCATCATGGTCTTCGATCAGGCGCGGGGGCGTACGGTCCGCTCGGCGATGCCCAGCACGGCGCGGTGCGGCAGGAAGCGCTGCAGCGTGGCGACCGTCGCGTTGGTTCGGCCGTCCACGATGGAGGGACAGCCGTTGGCGAGGCCGCGCAGGGTCGTTGCGACGACCTGCTCCGGGGTGCGCCGCCGGCCGAAGGACGCCTCCTCGGCCCCGACGACCTCGAAGAACGGCGTCTCGGTCGCGCCGGGGCAGATCGCGATGACCTTGACGCCGGTGGGCCTCGTCTCCGACCACAGCGCCTCGGTGAAGGCCAGCACGAACGCCTTGCTGGCCGAGTAGACGGCCATGTGCGCGACCGGCTGGAACGCGGCGGTGCTGGCCACGTTGACCACGGCGCCGCGTCCGCGGGCGGTCATGGCGGGCAGGAACCGGGTGGTCAGGTCGACCACGGCCGCGCAGTTGAGCTGGATCTGGGCCTGCAGCCGGGCCGGGTCGGCGTCGGCCACGTCGCCGTGGGTGGCGAAGCCGGCGTTGTTGATCAGGATGTCGACGGTACGGCCGAGGTCCGCGACGTGCGCGACGAGCCGCTCACCGGCGCCGGGCGTGCTCAGGTCCAGGGCCACGACGTCGGCCCGGATGCCGTGTGCGGCCCGCAGCCGGTCGGCGAGCGCGTGCAGCCTGTCCGCGCTGCGGGCGACGAGGATCAGGTGGGCGCCCTGCTCGGCGAGCCGCTCGGCGAACACGGTGCCGATGCCGGTCGAGGCGCCAGTGACGAGTGCGGTCTGTCCGGTGAAGTTCATGGCGATGTCCTCACGTTAAACCAACTGGTCGGTTTGTTTTGGGGGCAGCGTGGTGCCTCGGATGGGGGTGCCGGATCGTTCAGCCGGCCCGCTCGGTGAGCAGGCCATGGCGCACCAGGTCGAGCAGGACCAGCGCTTGCGTGGTGAAGCGCTCGCCGGCCTCGTGGCCGGGGTCGAGCACGTCGGTGAGCGACTTGAGCCCGTCGAACGCCCCGACCAGGATCGCGGCGACGGCCTGCGGGTCCAGGCCGGCGCGCAGGTCGCCGGCGGCCTGGCCGCGGCGCACGAGGTCGGCGACGAACCCGACCCATTCGGCCATTGGTTTGCTGACCTCGCCGGCGAGGGCGGGGTCGCTCGCCATGTCCCGGGAGAGGCGGCTGACGCTCCACGCGCCGGGTTCGGCGTCGAGCAGCTCGAGCATCGCCGGGGTCAGCGCCTCGAACTGCTCGACGGCCGTCGCGTGTGCCAGCACCCGCTCGCTGACCTGGCGCAGCCAGCGCGCCTGCTGGTCGTGCAGCACCGCCAGGGCCAGGGCCGCCTTGGAGGAGAAGTAGAAGTAGAAGGCCCCCTTGGTCAGGCCGCTGGCGGCGATCAGGTCGCTCAACGACGTGCCGAGGTAGCCCCGCTCGGCGAAGACCTGCGCCGCCGTGCGGAGCAGGAAGGCGCGCGTCGCCTCGCCCTTGGCGGTGGCCGGTCCGGCCGGCTGTGCTCGCGTCGTCATGCCTCCACTCTAAACCAACCGCACGGTATGTAAATACCTACCGTGCGGTTTTTTCCGGCGGCGGCGCGCGCTCACCACCACGGGTGCTCGTGGGCGGTGGCGGTGCCGCCGGTGCGGTCGAGCGCGTCGAGCGCGGCCAGGTCGTCGTCGCCGAGATCGAAGCCGAACACGTCGAAGTTCTGGGCGATCCGGTCCTGGTGGACGGATTTCGGCAGGACGATGAGGCCGCGCTGCAGCGACCATCGGATCAAAACCTGCGCGGGGGTACGGCCGACACGCCCCGCGATCGCCGCCAGCGCCTCGTCGCCCAGGTGCCGTCCGGTGCCCAGCGGGCTGTAGGCCTCGACCGCGATATCGTGCCGCTCGCAGACGTCCTGCAGGGCGCGGCGGTACTCGAACGGGCTGAACTGGATCTGGTTGACCACCGGCGCCGCCCCGCCGAGCGCGATGACGGCCGCGAGCTCGCCGACGTCGAAGTTGGAGACGCCGATCGAGCGGGCCAGGCCGCGCTCCCGCGCCCGCTGCATGCCGGCCCAGGCGCGGGTCGGGCCGCCCTGAGGCCAGTGCACGAGGTAGAGGTCGACCTGGTCGACGCCGAGCCGCCGCAGGCTGCCTTCGAGCTCGGCGACCGGGTCGCGCCGCGCGGGCGCGAACTTGGTGGTGATGTAGATGTCCTCGCGGGCCACGCCGCTGTCGCGGATCGCGCGGCCGACGCTCTCCTCGTTGCCGTACACCTGCGCGGTGTCGATGTGGCGGTAGCCGGCCTCCAGGGCCCACCGCACCGCGTCCTCGCACTCGCGCCCGTCGCCGACCTGCCAGACCCCCAGGCCGAGCAGCGGGATCTCGGTGCCGTCGGCCAGTTTGCGCACAGTATTCACATCCAAGATCCTAATTCAACCGGGACAACGGCATGGCGCAACGGGTCGGACGCCCCCGCGCCCGTCCGGGTCGACCCGGTGCGGCCGACCGGAGGCCCGGCTGTGCGCACCGCGCAGCCGGGCCATGCACTGCCCGCACGGCTGCGACGCGTAGCGTGCCAGGAGTGATCCAACACTGCCCGGAGTGCGGCGAGCCCGGCAAAATGATCATCTACGGGTTGCCCGATCCGCAGCTGCGCCAGGGTGCCGCCGAGGGCCGGGTCAGCCTCGGCGGCTGCCTGATCGAGGACGGCGCACCCGACTGGCACTGCCCGCGGGGGCACAGGTGGGCGGATCCTGATCTGGACGGCCGTTCGCGGCTGCTGGACTCGATGCTCGCCGAATACGGCGCCCCCGCCCCCCGCCCCGCCGTCCACGACGGCGACCGGGTCGCTGTCCGCGGCGGGGCGAGCACCGTCGAGTGGCGTGCGGGCACATCCGCACTCACCCTCGTCACGCCCGGCGCCCCCGACGAAGTGGCACCGTTCCCGGGCCCGCCGGAGGCCGGTGGGCACGAATTCGTCGTGTCACCCGACGAACGGCACCTTGTACTGTTCAGCTGGTCGGGGCAGGGCACGCTCGGCCTTGAGGTGTTCCGGCTGCAGCCTGCCTTCGCCCATATCGGCGGGCTCGGGCCGACGCACGCTCACGGCGGGTCGCCGGTGTTCTCGCCCGACGGCCGCTGGCTGGCCCTGTTCACCGACGGTGAGTACACCGTGCGCGGCACCGGCGAGGACTTCGAGGAACGCTACGACGCGAACTCCGACGCGCATGCCGTGCTCGACTGGGCGTGCCTGCACCTGCTGCGCCTGCCCGAGCTCACGACCTACCGCGTCGACGTCGGGGTCGACCTGCCGGTGGCCACGAACCCGGACGTGTACTCCGCCTGGGAACCCTACGACGTCGTGCAACGCGTAACGGACCATCTCGTCGTCCTGCGGATGCCGTGGGGGCCGGAGGTCGCGGTACCACTTCCCCGGGACACCGTCGACAACGCCGTCACAACACTCGGTCCCGCGGTCACGACACTCGGTCCCGCCGTCACGACGCTCGGTCCGGCCGCCACCGGGGAGGTCGCATCACCGCCTCCCCTGGCCGTCCGGGTCCGGCGCGACGGCGAGACGCTCACCGTGGACGGCACCGGCCAGGTGTGGGGCACCGTCCTGGTGCTCGCCGTCACCGGGGAGGTGACCGCGCTGGCCGTCACCGCCGGCCCGCCGCGACTCCTCGCCGGCGGCACGGACGGCGGCCTGCGGCTGTGGGACCTGACAACCGGCACCCCGGCAGGGGAGCAGCCCGACGGGCGGCATGACCGTTTCGCGGCGATCGTCGCGGCCACGATGCCCGGCCTCGGGCCCGTCCTGGGCACCGCCGGCATCGCGGGCAGCCTGGGCCTTCACAACGCTGTGACGGGCCGCGCCGTCCGAGCGCCGGTCACCGCGCGGACCGCCGGGTTCACGGCGATGGCGGCCGTCACCATGCCGGACGGGCGGGTCCTGCTGGCCACCGCGGCGGCCAACGGCATGATCCGGTTACGGGACCCCATCACCGGTGACCCCGTCGGCGCTGAGCTCAACCGGGCCGGTGCCGGGGTCCGATCGATGACGGTCCTGCCGCGGCCGGACGGCCGGCACCTGATCGCCACCGCCGACGGCCCGTTCCGCCGGTGGGATCTCACCCGCGGCGGACAGGTCCGGCTGTGGGACCCGGCCCTCGCCCAGTCCGCGACCGGTGTCCCCGGCGCGCCGAGCGACGCGCGGCTCGCCGAAGCCGGCCAGACGGATGTCGTCGCCGTGCACAGCCTGGTCCTCGACGGCCGCACGCTCCTCGTGACCGCCGGCGGCGACGGCGCCGTCGCGCTGTGGGATCCGGCCGACGGTGCCCTCGTCGGCGACCCGCTCCCGCCACACGCCGGCCCCGGTGCCGTGACCGCGCTGACCGCCGCGTCAGGCCCTGGCGGACGGACGGTGCTCGTCACCGCGAGCCGCACCCTGCGATGCCTGTTCGTCTGGGACCCGGCCACCGGCGCACTGTGGCAACTCGACCTCGGCGTGGCCGTGCACGCCCTCGCCGCTGACGGCGTCCACATCGCCGCCGCACACGAGGGCGGTCTGCTCGCCATCACCGTCGCCGATGCGACGTAGCGAGACGTCGCGGCGCGCGAACGGCAGCTTGCACATCCGGCGGCCGTCGCCGGCGTAGGGCAGGGACAGCCGCACCGCGGCGAGGCTGTGGACGGTGTAGGTCAGCGCCTGACTACCATCCACGCATGCGCCTGTATCGGTACGTGGGACCGCCCGGCGTGGCGGCCGCGGCGGCCGGCTCGCCCGCGGGCACCGCGATCGTCTCCGCGCCGGTCTTCGAAGCGTGGATCGCCGCGCGGGGTGCGGACGAGCCGTTCACCTACGTCGTCGACCGGCACAACTACCTGCTCCTCGCCCCGCGCCGTTCGGAGCACGTGGCGTGCGCGGCCGGGGCCCGGGTCCGCGGGGCCGGTGAGGTGGCGTTCGTCCGCGATGCGACGGGCTGGGCCGTGCGTGCCGTCAGCAACCAGTCGACCGGATACTGCCCGGACGTCACATCCTGGCCGTGCGTCGCCGCCGCGCTGGAGCGGGCCGGGCTACGCCACCCGGGCCGGTTCACCGACGAGCTGACGTTCCGCCGCTGCCCGGCCTGCGCCGAGCTCAACGTCGTCAAGGACGCCGACTTCACCTGCGTGTTCTGCGGGGCCGCGCTGCCGGCCGGCTGGAACGTCGACCTCGGGGCCCCGTAGACCGCAACCGCAGCGCACCTTCGCGGGGACCTTCCTGCGCCGGGCGTGTCGGACCTTTGGTGTTGCCACCAACCGACATGCCTGACAGGAGGCCCACATGCTGCCCGGTATCCGGCGCACGCTCGTCACCACCGTTGCCGCCACGTTCGCCGCGCTCGCCGTCGGCGGCGGGGTCGCCGCCGCGGCGCCCGCCGACGGGCCGCTGTTCTCGTGCCGGTCGGTCGGCGACCCGTGCCGGCAGCCGGGCGCGCCCGTGACCGTGCCGAGCACGCCCGCGCCAAGCGCGCCGGTGCCCACGGTGCCGGTGGTGGCCGCGGAGCCCAATGGGACCATGACGACCGGTGAGTTCATCGCGGCCGCTGTGCCGGGTGCGCAGCAGAGCCGCCGCGAGCACGGGGTGCCCGCGTCGGTGACCCTGGCCCAGGCGATCCTCGAGTCCGGGTGGGGCAAGAGCGCGCTGTCGACGTTCGACAAGAACTTCTTCGGCATGAAGTGCAACGGGCAGGGCAACTACGCGACCGGGTGCCGGACGCACGACACCAGCGAGTGCACCACCGCCGGGCAGTGCTTCCCGACGCAGGCGTCGTTCCGCACCTACACCAGCGCCGCCGACTCGTTCCGCGACCACGGTGCCACGCTCGCGTCCCTGGCCCGCTACAACGTCGCCTTCCAGTTCAAGAACGACCCGAACCGGTTCGTGGCCGAGATGCACAAGGCCGGCTACGCGACCGACCCGCAGTACACGGTGAAGCTCACGAACGTCATGGCGAAGTACAACCTGTACCAGTACGACATCTAACGCCGCAGAGCCCGGCGGGCCAGGAAGTTGCCCAGGAACTGGCCCGCCTGGACGATGACGATGCATGTGTCCTGCGTCTACTCGGGACTGCGCAGGACGGCGAAGAGGACCGTGCGGCGGAGCTTGAAGCCGAGGTGCTCGTAGAGCCGGATCGCCGTGGTGTTGCCGGCCGCGGTGTGCAGGAACGGCGTGTCGCCGCGGGCTCGGATGCCGTGGGCGACCGCGCGGACCAGCCGCGTCGCCAGGCCCTGACCGCGGAAGGCGGCGTCCGTGCACACGGCACTGATCTCCGTGAACCCCGGTGGGTGGAGGCGCTCGCCGGCCATTGCGACAAGCGCGCCTTCGTGGCGTACCCCCAAATATGTTCCTAGCTTGTAGGTCTCCGGCTCGAACGGTCCCGGTTCGGTGCGCTTCACCAGCGCCCGCATCTCCGGCACGTCCGCGGCGCCGAGGGTCACCAGGTCCGCGTCCGGCCGGCTCACGAACGCGTCGGTGGCGACCAGCTGCACGCCGGGGATGGCCAGGGTGGTCTCCCATTCGTCCGGCGCGTCGATGGTGCCCGAGAGGAACGCCGGCTGCCCGGGCCCGACGAGCGCGCGCAGGTCGTCCCAGACCTGCTTGTCCTGCCTCGGATGCACGGCCATGATGGGCGACACCGCGGCCGGGTAGCGCCGGGCCTGGCCGAGGACCTCGGCGAAGTGGGCGTGCGGCCCGGTGAGTGAGGTCCAGGCCGCCTGATCAAGCACGGCCGGCCCATTCCTCGGCGAGGAGCTCGTAGGAGCGCACCCGGTCGGCGTGGCCGTGGGTGATCGTCGTGACGGCCAGCTCGTGGGCGCCGGTGGCGTCGCGCAGCTGCTCCAGCTTGTCGGCGACGGTCCGCGGCGAGCCGACCAGCTGGGTGTCGATGCGGTCGCGGACCAGGTCGCGGTCCTCGTCGCTCCACTCGTGCGCGGCCGCCTCTTCCGGCGTGGGGAACGCGATCGCGCCCGAGCCCTTGCGGATGCTGCGGACCCACAGGCCGTAGCCGGAGGCGAGGATGGCGGCCTGCTCGTCGGTCTCGCCCACGACGACGTCCGCGGAGACCGAGATGTGCGGCTGGTCCAGCTCGGCCGACGGCTTGAACGCGGCCCGGTAGGCCTCGACCGCGTCCAGCACGGTGCTCGGGCTGTGGTGGTAGGAGGCCGCGAACCGCAGCCCGTTCTCACCGGCGACGGTCGCGCTCGAACCGCCGGACGCGCCCAAAATCCACACCTGGAGATCGGCGCCCTCGCCCGGGTAGGCCCGGACCGCGACGCCGCGCGGCGAGACGTAGGTGCCGGCCAGCAGGGCCAGGATGTCGCTGATCTGCTCGTCGTAGCCCGGGGTGTACGCGCCCGGCTGCTGCAGCAGGTCGAGCTGGGTGGCGATCTTCTCGGCCGAGGTGGCGAGGAGGCGGCTGAAGTCGTACTGCTTCGGCAGCAGCAGCCCGTTGTCCGTCCGCTGCTCCTGCGCGTGGTCCGAGCCGCCGCGGTTCGCCGCGTACGCCGACACGGCCTCGTTGACCGAGGCGCTGTCCTCGCTCGGCTTCGGCCGGCCGAACGACCGGCCGATGCCCAGGTCGAGGCGGCCCGGGTAGACGGCGTCGAGCAGCCCGAACTCCTCGACCGTGGCGAGGGGCTGGCGGTGCCCGACCTGCACGCCGGCCGAGCCGATGCGGATCGTGCTGGTGGCCCCGGCGACCAGGGCGATCGACACGGCCGGGGACGCGCCGAGCACGCCCGGGTTGAGGTGGTGCTCGGCGAACCAGTAGCGGTGGTACCCGAACCGCTCCGTCTGCCGCGCGAGGTCGATCGCGTTACGCACGGCGGTGGCGTTGTCGACGCCGCTGCTGCGCGGGATGAGATCCAGGACGGCGAGTGGGGTTGTGCTCATCGTGTTCCTTTCTTGCCGTGGAGCCTCAGCATTCGGACCTCAGCTTTTTGCGCGTCAGCTTCTGGGCCTCAGCCTTCGGGCCTCGGCTCTTGGGCGTCAACCGAGAATCCGGGCGGCGCCGAACCCGGCGGCGAGGCCGGCCCCGGCGGTGAAGCGGGCGGGGGAGAACTGGGCCAGCCGCGGGTCGGGCACGTCGAGCAGCAGCCGGGCCACGTGGTCGCCCCACACCGGGGCCAGCTTGAAGCCGTGCCCGCTGGTCCCGGCGTCGACGAAGACGCGCTCGCTGACCCGGCCCGTCACCGGCTGCCAGTCGGGGCTGACGTCGTACAGCGACGCCCACCCGCGCTCCGCCTCGGCCCGCCCGCGCACCGGTGCCCGCCGTGCGGCCCGGGCGGCGAGCCAGTCGTGCTCGGCGGCGGTGATGGCGGTGCCGAAGTCGTCCGGGTCGGTGGACTCGGCCGGGGCCAGGGGCCCGAGCAGGAACCGGCCGCCGGCCGCGCGGGCCGGGAGTAGTAGCCGTGCTGGATGTCGATGAGGACGTACGGCACCGCCCGCCCGGCGTCGGCCGGCCGCTGCCGCAGCGCGGCCACGACATGGCGCTCGGCGCTCAGCGGCGGCGCGGCCCCGAGCTGGTCGAGCAGCGGCCCCGTCCACGGGCCGGCCGCGACCAGCAGCCGGTCGACTTCGTGCCCGGAGCCGTCGTCGAGCAGCAGCTTCACCGATCGCGGCCCCTCGGCGATCTGGCACACACCGCTGTGCTCCAGCAGCGTGGCGCCCTGCTCGACGGCCCGGGCCGCATAGGACAGGGCGGTCGCGTGCGGATCGGCGTAGCCGGCCCGCTCCTCCCACACCCCGAACGCCGTGCCGTCGAGGTTGAGCTCCGGGAACCGGTCGGCGAGCTCGGCCGCGGTCAGGACCTCGTGCTCCAGTCCGGCGTCGGCGCTGTCGGCGGCCGTGTGCAGGTACAGGCCGCCGGTCCGCACGTAGCCGGTCAGGGCGGCGACGCTGTCCCGGGCGACCTCGGCCAGGAACCGGTTCGTGTAGTAGGCGCGCACGACCCCGCTGGCCTGGCCGGTGGGCCCGCCGGCGCGCCGCCCGCGCTCGAACACGACCGTGGAGACGCCCCGCCGGGCCAGGTGGTACGCGGCGGTGAGGCCGTGCACCCCGGCGCCGACGATACCGACGTCGTAGGTGCTCATGGCTCGAACGATAGAGCCCGCGCGGTTGAATGTCTACTTATCCGATAGGATTACGATAAGGCGCTGGTCACAGCAGCTTGGCCGCGATCGCGTCCACGACCGCCGGGTCTTCGGTCAGCACCGGGTCGCCCGGCCGCGGATCGTGGAACACGACGTCGGTGAAGCCGAGCCGCTCGTAGCGGCCCACGAAGTCCTCGAACGCGCCCACGCTGGCCAGGGGTCGCTCGTCGGTGTCGCCGGTCACGATGATGCGCTGCAGTGACGCCGGGTCCCGGCCGGCCGCGGCGCACTGCTCGTCGAGGCGCTCACCCTGCCGGCGCACGGCCGCCTCGATCGCGGCCCCGGACCGGTCGGTGGCGTTCGGCTCACCGGTGGTGACCCAGGCGTCACCGTACCGCGCGGCGAGGGCCAGTCCACGCGGCCCGGTCGCGGCGATGGCGAGCGGCACCCGGGGCCGCTGCACGCAGCCGGGGATCATCCGCGCTTCGTCGACACCATAGAAACGGCCCCGGAAGTTGTACTGCGACGAGCTCAGCAACCCGTCCAGCACCTCGACGAACTCGGCGAACCGGGCGGTGCGCTCCCGGGCCGTCGGCGCCACGTTGCCCAGGACGGTCGCGTCGAACCCGGTCCCGCCGGCCCCGACGCCGATCGTCACCCGGCCGCCGGAGATGTGGTCGAGTGTCATCACGTCCTTGGCCAGGGTGACCGGGTGCCGGAAGTTCGGCGACGTGACCATGGTGCCGAGCCGGATCCGCGAGGTGGCCGCGGCGACCCCGGTGAGCCAGGGAACGGTGGCGTGCCAGGGTTCGTCCCGATACCGCCGCCACGACAGGTGGTCGTAGGTCCACAGATGCGCGTAGCCGAGCTCCTCGATGTGCCGGGCCCGAGCGACGGTCTCGGGCCACGGGTCAGCGGGAAGCAGCAGCACACCGATACGCATTGTGAGGAGTCTAGGGGATGATCTCGTCCGCCCCGGGCACCACGGCCCACCACCGATCGCGCCGGACCTTGTGCACGACCCCACCCACCCGGGTCAGCAGCAGGACGTCGCCGTTCTGCAGCAGCGCGGCGTCCTCGGCGCCGGCGGCCAGGACGGCGGCCACGCTGGCGAGCATGTTCCGCTCGGCCGGCACCGTCCAGCCGGGCTCGTTGACCAGGGTGTAGGTGACGGTGACGCCGATCGGCACCTCCCACTCGAGCTCGTCGGCGCTCTCACTGTCGCCCGCGGCCGAGAAGTAGGCGTCGCGGATCTGCCGGACGCTGATCGAGTAGCCGTGCGAGTTGCTCAGATCCGCGTTCAGGACGTCACGCCAGGGGGTCAGCGGCACGCGGGGGTCACCGACGGCGCGCTGCGCGACCTGAGCCACCGGCGTCGGTCCCGACACGCTGAGGCTGTACTCGATAGCCACTACTGCTCTCCCCATATGTTCCAGATCGGGACGACCTGACCGTTCGTGATCGCCATGACCTCTTTGAGACCGTCGATCGCCCAGTCGGCGAACTGTCGCCGAAGCGCCTCGACATTGTCGCCCCAATCCTCGAGATTGAGGACCACGCGCTGCGTCTGCCCGAGATCCACCTTCTCCTTGGCCTTGGTCCAGACGCCCCGCGTCGACTTGTTCGCCAGCGGGCTGTAGCAGTCCCACACGAACCCTTCGATGAGATAGTCCGGCTTCCTGGTGGGGTTTCCGACATCACCGGTCGCGGCCCGGGCGGCGGCGATCTCCTCCGGAAAGGGCCGCTGGTAGGTCCGAAATCCGTTGCGGGCCAGGATCACGGCGGCCTCATTCTCCCGGCGGTTCCCGCGCTGGTCCTCCGCATTGGTGTCCGCCTCGATGACGGCCAGGCGCCCGGTGGGTGTCCCCCCGAGCGGACCGGTCGGGCGGGTGATCGTCGGTGCCGGTGCCGGTGCCGGTGCCGGTGGCGGTGGCGGTGGCGGTGGCGGTAATGGCGGCGGCGGTGCGGTGACGGCGGGCGCGGGGTCGCCGCCGGATGTGTGCGGGGCGGCCGGTCCGGCGGCGGGCAGGTGGGCCGCGAGGTCGGCCGACGGGTCCCCGGCCGCTCGGGCAGCGGCCAGGAACCGGTAGATGAGCACGCCCGCGGTGACCGCGACCGCCGCACCGCCGACGACCGCGGCGGCGATGAGCGCGACCGATCGGCAGCCCCCGCCGTCCCCGCCGGCCTCGTAGCTGATGCCGCCGCAGCCGGCCCCGGTCTGCAGCGGCAGCAGCAGGGTGAGCCATCCGACGATCA
The DNA here is from genome assembly GCF_044454505.1 of Dactylosporangium sp. NPDC051541. Taxonomy (NCBI): domain Bacteria; kingdom Bacillati; phylum Actinomycetota; class Actinomycetes; order Micromonosporales; family Micromonosporaceae; genus Dactylosporangium; species Dactylosporangium sp. NPDC051541. The sequence continues at coordinate 86,526 of NZ_JBITDU010000018.1, read as the reverse complement.
GGACCGTCCGGACCGTGTCGCGCCAGGTCATCGGCGTCCTCCGGTCATCAGGGCGGCGTGGCGCCGCTTGAGCTCCCGCACGCGGCCACGCCGCACCGCCAGGTCCTCTGGCTCGTCGCCGGGCGGCTCGCCGCGGGAGCGGTGCCAGCGGCCGGCGGCCAGGTCCAGCTCGGCGGCGTGGAGCCGGCGCAGGTTGCGCAGCGCCGGGAGGCCTCCGCGGCGGAAGGCGGCGACGTGCAGCGCCCGCCGGCGGCGGGGGTCGAGCAGGATGGGTACCTCCGGTGGGGTGATCGCGGCCGCCGGGTCGGCGGTCTCGGCGCGCAGCTCGGCGGCCAGGCCGGCGGCCTGGGTGCGTAGCCCGTGGCGCAGCAGCAGGCTCTGCAGCACGATGAGCGGCCCCTGCAGCACGAGCATCGAAGCCGGCAGGACGACGAGCAGCTGCACCGCGTCGCTGACGTCGGGCAGCAGCCGGCCCTGCACGATGGTCCACGTGTTGTAGAGCGCGTGGGCGCCGGCCGCGGCCAGGACACCGCAGACGATGGCGGTACGGCGGACACGCTGGTCGCCCTGCTGGGACGCGGCGCCGATGGCGGCACCGAGCACGGCGGAGAAGGTGGTGTGCGCGGCGAGCAGGCCCAGGATCTGGCGGGCCCAGTACTGCGCGCCCGCCCCGCCGTCGGCCCCGCTCATGTAGACGACCGTCTCCGTGAAGTTGAACCCCAGCCCGGCGGCCGCGCCGAGCACCGCACCGGAGACGACGCCGTCGATCCGGCGCCGGGCCAGCAGGCAGGCGACGGCGACCCCGGCTCCCTTGGCGAGCTCCTCGACGATCCCGGCGTGCATCCCCCGCAGCGGCCGTACCGCGACCGCCGCCTGCAAGGGGTTGTCCGTGAAAAGATCGAGATACGCCGCGGCGTAGTGCACGAACAGCTCGTTGAGGGCCCCGGAGAGCCCGGCCGCGACGAGCGCGCCCCAGCCGAACACGGCCAGGTAGAGCCGGCCGGGCAGCCGCCGGTGCCGCTGCACCGCGAACATCGTCCACAGGCCGAACGCGGTGGTCGGCACGCACGCGGCCAGCAGCAGCGGATGCGACCCGAGGTTGATCACCGGCTGGATCAGCAACGGCGCCAGCAGCGCGACGGTGCCCGCGACGGACCACCCGCGGGTCAGCACCCGGCCCGGGTACTGCTCCCCGTGCACCCGCCGGACCAGCAACAGCCCGAGCCAGGCCACCGACACCGCCACGATCATCAGCCGCAGGACGAACGGGACCTCCACGAGGAACGGCCCCGGCCCCGGCGCGGCGAAGAACAACACGACGGCGGCCGTGAACCCGCCACCCATCACCAGCGCGATCCGCAGCACCCGCACCCACGCCCGGTCGGCGACCTCGCGTGGTCCGATCGGTTGCCGTTGCCGGTCCAGCCCCGGCGCGGGCCGCTGCACCGCCGCCGCGCTCACCGGGCTCACCGGGTGCTCCGGCTCGGCTGCGGCGACCCGCCGGGCCCGGCCGGCGTCCCCGGCACGGCGACCGGCGGAGGGTCGACACCGAAGCCCAGCACCAGTGCCCCGCCGCACATCAGCGCCCCCGCCAGGCCGGCCGCCAGCAGGACCCGCAGCTGTGGCCACGGCTCGTAGCCGGGCACGTCGCGGCGCGGTGCCAGCCCCATCGCGATGCTCTGCCCGAGGTCGCGCACCGCCCGCCCGGCCCCGGTGGCCGCCCGCACCACCAGCACCGGCCGCCGGCGCGGAAGCCTCGGCAGCAGCGCCGTGCCGACCGTGGCGACGAGCGCACAGACCACCGCCAACACGGACACGATGGCGAAGGTGCGCGGCGCTGCGGTGGGGTGCACCGGGCCGCCGGTGCCCAGCGCCCGCGACAGGGCCGCCGCCCCGGCGACGGAGAACCCGGCGACGGCGGCGTAGAGCACGACCAGCATCGCCGAGTAGACGACGTGCAGCCGGCACAGCAGCAGGATCGCGGCCAGGCCCAGATAGGCGAACACCACCGTCACGACGGTCGTGGTCTGGTGCAGGACGGCCACGTCGCGGGCGTCGCCGACGTTGAGCAGCCGCCGGCCGACGTTGTCACTCGCCGCGCCGGCCAGCGCCGCCCCCGCGACCACGGGCAGCAGCGCCGCGTAGAGCCGTGACGAGGGCCCGCGCAGACCGGCCGTGACCGCGGTCACGGCGATCAGGGGACCCCACGGCAGCGCCGAGACCATGAAGAAACGCACGAAGCCGCCGGCGTCCGCCGGGAGCTGGTCCGTGTGCAGGAGCATCGCCTCGGGCTCGCCCCAGGTCACGGCCGAACCACCGATCCAGTCGGCGCCCTGCAGCCGGACCAGGACATAGCCGCACACAACCGAGCCGATCATCCCGGCCCACCGCATCACCTGCGCGACCATCCAACCCCCATGCCTCCGGCGCCCGCCCGCCAACATACCGGCAACCGTCAATGGCCGGGGGCCCGCGACCGGGCTCAGGCGCGCGTGATGCCGAGCGTTGCGATGAGGTCCTCGTGCAGTTCGAACCACACTTTGTGGCACGAATCCACATTGATGCCGGTAATCCAGGCCGGGTCCCGGGCCGCGTTGCGCAGCGCCGCGTCGAACCGCGCGTGATAGCCGCCGAACCGGTCCAGGCGCGGTGCCAGCTCCCCTTCGAGGGCGCGCAGCTCGCCGGCGAGCCGGAGGAAGGTGTCCGTGCTCCGATCGGTCTCCAGCTGCCAGGCGGTGAACGCGCGGGACGCCTCCGCGTTGAGCGGGAGGAAGCGGTCATGGACGGCGGCGACGGTACTGCGAGCGCCGGCGCGATCCAGCTCCTCCGACAGCAGCGCCTCGTTGCGGGCGCGGCCACGTTCGGTGAGCGACCACCCGGCGAGCCCGGCGAACTCGGACCGGCTGACCAGCCCGTACGCCTCGGCATCGAGGAGCTGCTCCCCGGTCTCCGCCCGATCCAGCCCGAACCGACCGGCGATGACTTCGACGTCGGCGAACCCTTTGAGCCGCACCGCATGCAGCACCAGCAGCTCGGACATCGCCACCCTCCCGCCAGACTCGGACATCAAGCACCTCCCACCGAAGTCGACATCACGCAACTCCCACCGGAATCGACACCACTCAACTCCCACCGAAGCCGACACCACGCAACTCTCACCGGAATCGGCGTCACGCAACTCTCACCGAAGTCGACACCACGCAACTCTCACCGGAATCGACACCACTCAGCTCCCGCCGAAGTCGACATCACTCGGCTCTCACGGATCTTCCGCGAGAATGGCACCGGCGCCCCCGTCGACTACGACGTCGGCCCCGTCGGGCAGCACGGTCAGGGCGGACGCGACCCCGGCGACGGCGGGGATGCCGTACTCCCGGGCGACGATCGCCGCATGGCTGAGCACGCCGCCGGTCTCGGTGACGACGGCCGCGGCCACGCGGAACAACGGCGTCCAGGCCGGGTCGGTGGTCCGGCACACGAGCACGTCGCCGCGCTGCAACCGCCCGAACTCGTCAACCGACCGGATGACCCGCACGACCCCCCGAGCCACCCCCGGACTGCACGGAACCCCGATCGCGAGCGGTTCCCGCCGCCGTCCCGACTCACCGAGCGGCGAGGACCGCGGCCGGCCTCCGTCCGGTGCGCCGACGGCAGTGATCGGTCGCGACTGCAGGACCCAGAGCGTGTCACCTTCGATCGCCCACTCAACATCCTGCGGCGCCCCGAAGATCTCCACACACCGCCGCCCCAACGCAACAAGCCGCCGCACGTTGATTTTCGTCAAGTACGTTGATTGCCCCGCAATATTGTCAACGTGGTCGCCGTCAACGTCGGCGCGGTCAATGTTGACGTTGAGTCTGCGGACGATGATTTCGGCAGGTACGACGGAGCCTGAGACAACGCCTTCGCCGAGGCCTGGCGCTGCGTTGATGACCACCGCGTCGGCCCCGTTGCGTGGGTCGAGGGTGAACAGCACGCCGGCCGTGTCCGCGCGAACTAAGTTCTGCACGATGACCGGCACGGCTTCGGGATGGTTGCCGTAGCTCCGCACGCGGTCGGTCAATGTCGAACACAGTTCGATGGCGGCCAGGACCTCCTCGAGACCCCGCGCCCCGAGCACGGTGTTCAGCTGCCCGGCGAACGAGGCGGTTGCGGAGTCCTCGGCCAACCCTGACGAGCGCACGGCCACCGGTCGCCGCTCGAGATCCTGGGCGTGGCGCCCATCGAGGTCACGAGCGTGGTGCCCATCGCGATCCCGCGCGTGGTGCCCACCGAGGTCGTGGGCGCGGCGCTGGGCGCGATCCGGCGTGAGCTCCCGGTCGGGCTGCTCGGCGGCGGGCTGGCCGAGATCGTTCGGGGAACGCGAATCGAGATCGTTGGGGGAACGCGGGTCGGCGTCGTTCGGGGGATGCGGGTCGGGGTCGTGGGAGTTCAGACGGGCCAGGTGCGGGGCTAGGGTCGCGGCGTCTATGGGGCCCAGCACCACGAAGCCGTCAGGCACGGGCAGGCCGGCGCGGATCAGGACGGCTAGGGCGTGTGCCTTGTTGCCGCACTCGGGACCGGCGTCGGCCAGTGGAACGACCCTCATCACCCGAGCCGGCCCAGGACGCGCTCGTGACGCTGCTGAGCGGCCTGGGCGGTGCGCAGGCCCAGCGGCTCGGCGATCTGGTTCCAGGTCAGGCCCTCGGCCCGCGCTACGAACAGCAGGCCGGCCTCCAGTTGGTCGAGCTCGGCCCGGGCGGCGGCCAGGAGGGTGAGCGCGGCCAGGAGGTCGTCGGGCAGTTCCAGAGCGTCGCGGTCGGTGTTGGCCCGCCACAGGGCCTGGCGGATCAGTGTCACCGCGTTGTGTGGCTGGCCCGGAGCGAGCCACGGCAGGCGGGGGAGGTCGTCGCCGCCGCGCTCGGTCAGCCTTGCTTGTGCGGTCCGCTCATCCACCGCACCAGCGTGACCATCAACAACTTGTTTGTCAACAACCTGTTGATGCGCCTGTTCACGTGCGCGGCGATTGCTGATCACCGGAGCGGCCCGGTGCCGGAGCCGGTCCTTGCCGGTAAGGTGCCACTCCGGCATGATGACTTACATGAGCGGACTGGGGCGATTGGCTGCTGTAGATGTCGCGGCATTGCAGGAGAGCTGGGACCGGCAGCAGGAGGGGTACATGCCGGATCGGGAAGAGCGGTTCGGCGCCATGCTCGACGCCGTCGCCGCGACCGCCGGACCCGGGCCCGTCCGGCTCCTGGACCTGGCCGGCGGCACCGGATCCATCACGCTGCGGGCGCTACGGCGATTCCCGGCCGTGGAAGCGACAGTCCTCGACCTCGACCCGGCGCTGCTGGCCATCGCCGAAGCGACGTTCGCCGAGCCGAGCCACGCCGAGCCGAGTCACGCCGGGCCGAGCGACGCCGAACCGGGCCGCACCGGGCGGGTTGCCGTCGTCGCCGCCGACCTGAGCGCGGCCGGGTGGGTCGACGCGCTGCCGCGGCGCGAGTATGACGCCGTGCTCACCGCCACGGCCCTGCACTGGCTGCCGGGCGAGCGGGTCAGCGGGCTCTACGGCGAGATCCGGCAACTGCTGCGACCCGGCGGGATCTTCGTCAACGTCGACCACATTCCCGACGACGGGCTGCCGACGTTGACGAAGCAGTTGCTGGCGGCGGAAGAGACGGTGCGCAATGCCCGGTATGCGGCCGGGGCGGCGCTGTCGTGGGCGCGGTGGTGGGAGCACCTGGCCACGATCGAGGAGCTCGCGCCGCTGGTCGCCCGGCGGCACGAGATCTACCCGACCGGGCACGCGGCCGAGTTCACGCCCTCCCTCGCGTGGCACGTGGACGCGCTGCGCGCCGCCGGCTACAGCGAGGCCGGGGTGCTTTGGCGCGGCGGGCCCGACGCGGCCGTCGCCGGGGTGCGCTGACCCGCTCGGCGATAGGCGAGCAGACCGGCCACGAGACCGGCGAAGCCGAGCACGAGGCCGGCGATGCCGAGCGTCAGGGCAGTACCATCGACGCCTGCTTTGCCGTTGTTCATAACGGCATTCGCGTCCTGCGCGGCGGTGCCGGTCGACGTGGTCCGGGCCGTCGTGGTGCCGGCCTTCGTCAGCTTCAGGACCGGGGCCGGGTGGTCGGCCGCCGGCTCGTCGATCCAGCGCACGACCTCGCCGTTGGAGTAGGTCTGCAGCGCCTTGAAGACGAGCTGGTCGGTGTCGGGCAGCGGGCCGAGCGAGACGTCGAACTCCTGGAACTGGTGCGGTTTGATCTCCGCGCCCGGACCGGCGGTCCACGTGATCTTCGAGATGGCCTCGGTGAGCTCGCCGTCGTCGGTCTTGACCGGGGTGGCGAGCTTCGTCGAGTCGGTGACGGCCGTCCATCCCGGCACCGGACGCAGTGCGACCGACGCGATCGGCTTGTCCGTCGGGATCGCCACCTCGACCTTCGTCGTCGAGGCGCCGTCGCGCTCGTTGGGGACGCGGAACGTGACCTTCGTGTAGCCGCCCTGGGTGGCGGTGCCGGGGTTGACGGTCACGTGCGCGGAGGCGGCCACCGGGAAGGCGAACGCCCCGGCCGCGGCCGCGATGAGGATCGTGCCCAGACGCAGGCGCATGGCGGTTCCTTCTCGTCGACGGGAACTTCTGCGCCGGTCGCGCCGACCAACACAGTGATGGTCAGGCTAGAGCATTTGTGCGGTTATGAGCATTAAGCGCCTTTTAAGCATTTTGGGGTTACTGTCAGCGCTCGCCCTCACACTGGCGTGCGCGCTGCGCTGGGGCGGCGGCATCACCGGACGGGCGATCGTAGGACTGCCCGACGCCGGCGCGGTCACCACGTGGGGCCTGCCGCTGACCCGCGCGGCCGCCGACGCCTGCGGTGTCGTCTGCGTCGGGTTCGCCGTGACGGCCGCGTTCCTGCTGCCCGGCACCGGCGACACCGGGCGCCATGGTGCGGGCCAGCTCGTCGGCCCGGCCGCCTACCGGCTGCTGCGGGCGGCGGCGTGGTGGGCCGGCGGCTGGGCGCTCGTGTCCCTCGCCCTGCTGCCGCTGACGCTCTCGGACCTGCTCGGGCGGCCGCTGTCGGCCCTCACGTTCGCCGGGGTGCGCAGCCTCGCCTGGTCCGTGTCGCAGGGCCAGTCCGCGCTCGCCCAGGCCGTCCTGGCCCTCGCGGTCGCCGTCGCGGCCCGGCTGGTGCTGACCCGGACCGGGGCCGGCGTGGTCGCGCTGCTGGCCGGGGCGGCGCTCGTGCCACCGGCGCTGACCGGGCACGCGGCCGGGGCCGGCAACCATCAGCTCGCCGTCACCAGCCTGGCCGTGCACATCCCCGCCGCCGCGCTGTGGGTCGGCGGCCTGGCCGCGCTCCTGGTGCTGCGCAAGGACCGGGACCTCGCCGTGGCCGTGCGCGGCTACAGCCGGCTGGCGCTGGGCTGCTGGATCGCCGTCGCGGTCAGCGGGGTCGCGAACGCGGCGGTGCGGCTGGGCGCGCTCGACCAGGTGTGGCACTCGCGATACGGGCTGCTGGTCCTGGGCAAGGTCGCGGCGCTGCTGGCGGCCGGCGGATTCGGGGCGGTACACCGGCGCCGGACGCCCCCGACCGCGATCCGCCGGCTGCTGCTCGGCGAGCTCGTGCTGTTCGGCGCGACCCTTGGCTTGGCGGTGGCACTGTCGCGGACGCCGGCACCGACCGGCGACTTCGAGACCGATCCGATCACCGACCTGCTCGGATTCCCGGCGCCGGCAACGATTTCGGCCGCGCGGGTGTTCTGGCCGCCGCTGCTGGACGGGTTCTTCCTCGCCGTCGTCGCGGTCGGTGCCCTCGGCTACGGGGCCGGCGTGTGGCGGCTGTACAGGGCCGGGCACCGGTGGCCGTCGGCGCGCACCGCGAGCTGGCTCGGCGGCGTGGCGCTCCTGGCCGCGTTCACGGTGTCGGGGTTCGCGCGCTACGCCTACGTCCTGTTCTCCGCGCACATGGCCCAGCACCTGGTCCTGGCCATGCTCGTGCCGATCCTGCTGGTCAGGGGCGCGCCGGTCACCCTGGCCCTGCGCACGCTGCGGCCGCCCGCCGACCCGCGGGTCCGCGGTGCCCGGGAGTGGCTGCTGCTGCTCGTGCACAGCCGGGCGCTGCGGCTGCTGACCCATCCGCTCGTCGCGCTCGCGATCTACGTGGTGAGCCTCTACGGGCTGTACTTCAGCGATCTGCTCGGTGTGCTCATGCGTTACCACATCGGCCATCTGGTGATGCTCGTGCACTTCGTGCTGTCCGGATACCTGTTCTTCTGGGTCCTGATCGGCGTCGACCCCGGCCGCCGGCCCGTCCCGGCCCCGGTCCTGGTCCTCGTGCACTTCGCCGGGATGGCGTTCCACGCGTTCCTCGGCGTCGCCCTCATGCAGTCCCGGACGGTGATCGCGGCGGACTGGTACACCTCCGTGCATCCGCTCTGGGCCGGTGGCCTGCTCGCCGACCAGCGGGTCGGGGCCGGGCTGGCCTGGGGCTTCGGGGAGATCCCGGCCGTCGCCGTCCTGATGCTGCTGGTCGTGCGCTGGATCAAGGCCGACGAGCGCGAGCAGCGCCGCCTCGACCGGGCCGCGGACCGCGCGGAGGCGGCCGAGCGCGCCCGCGCATTGGCAACCGCCGAGCGCCACTGAAAGGTCAGACGGAACTTCCCGTGCGGTGCCGACGACTACCGTCGTATGTCCATCGCCACCGATGTCTCGCCACCGGCCGAAGAGTCGCCGGTCCGGCCCGCCGCCACGGGCCGCTCGTGGTCGATCGTCCCCCTGCTGACCCGGCTGCACTTCTACGCCGGCATCCTCGTCGCGCCGCTGCTCGTCATCGCGGCCGTCACCGGGCTGCTGTTCGCGTTCAGCCCGCAGCTCGACCGGCTGGTCTACGACAAGGAGTTCCACGCCGCCGCGGCCGGGCCCGGCCTGCCGAAGCCGCTGTCGGAGCAGGTCGCGGCGGCGATCGCGGCGCATCCGGACGGTACCCTCGCCACGGTCGTTCCGGCGGCGGCGCCCGACGCCACCACCCGGGTCGTGTTCAGCGTGCCGGCGCTCGGCGAACAGCAGCACACCGTCTACGTGGACCCCTACACCGGCGAGATCCGCGGCCAGCTGACCACCTGGTTCGGGGAGACGCCGCTGCAGACCTGGCTCGACCAGTTCCACATGAACCTGCACCTCGGCGAGTTCGGCACCCTCTACTCGGAGACGGCCGCGAGCTGGCTGTGGGTCCTCGCGCTCGGCGGTCTGGTCCTGTGGTGGAGCCGGCAGCGCCGCAACCGCCTCGAGCGCATGCTGACCTACGACCTCAAGGCGGCCAAGGGGGTGCGGCGGACCCGCAGCCTCCACGGCGCGACCGGCATCTGGCTCGTCGTGGGCCTGCTGTTCCTGTCCGCGACCGGGCTGACCTGGTCCACCTACGCGGGCGACAACTTCACCGCGGCCCTGGACTCCCTCGACGCGCGCCGGCCCGACCTGGACAAGTCGCTGACCGGCGGCGCGGCCCCGACCGCGAGCGCGCACCACGGCGAGGCCCCGGCCGCCGCCGCGGGTGACCCGGCGCAGGTCGATGCCGTGCTGCGGGTCGCGCTGGCCAACGGGCTCACGGCGCCGATGGAGATCTACCCGCCGGCCGAGGCCGGCGCGGCCTGGTCGGTGATCGAGAACGACAACGTGTGGCCGGTCCACTTCGACAAGATCGCCGTGGACCCGGTGGCGGGGACGGTGGCGCACCGGACCGACTACGCCGACTGGCCGTTCCTGGCGAAGCTCAGCGCGCTCGGGATTCAGGCGCACATGGGATACCTGTTCGGGCTCGCGAACCAGCTGCTGCTCGCGGCGCTGGCGATCGGGCTGCTGTGCGTCATCGTCTGGGGCTACCGGATGTGGTGGCAGCGGCGGCCGACCCGGGCCGACCGGCGGGCCGTGGTCGGGCCGCCGCCCGCGCGGGGGACCGCGCGCCGGGTCCGGCTGCCGTTGCTGGTCGTAGGTGTGGTGGTGACCGCGGCGGTCGGCTGGGCGCTGCCCGCGTTCGGGGTCACGCTCCTGGCGTTCCTGCTGTTCGATTTCGCCGCCGGTGCCACAGCCAGGCTCCGGTCGCGAGCACGATGACGAGGAAGCCGCCGGTGACGATCCAGGGCCACCGGTCCGGACCCTGATCGTCGCCGACGGCCGGCTTCTCGGCGACGGACGGTGCAGTCGTGGGGGAGGGCGCTCCGGGTGTGTTGTTGGTGAAGGCGAACTGACCCTCGATCGGGTGGCCGTCGGCGGACACCGTGCGCCAGGCCACCTTCACCACGCCCGCCGGCAGCGGCCGTACCGGCTGGCTCAGCGTCTTGTCGACGACCCGCGGTGCGCCGTCCACATAGGACTTGCCGTCGGAGCCGGTCACCACGACGGTGCTGAACTGTTGTTTGACGCCGTCGTTGAAGGTGAGCGACACGGCGGTCAGTGGCGTGCCCACCGTCGCCCCGTCGGCCGGGTCGCTCTGCAGCAGCCGGGAGTGGGCCCAGGCCGGTGCCGCCGGAATCAGGATCGTCAGCACGGCGGCGGCGAGGATGCCGCGGATGGTCGAACGCAGTCGCATACCGGGGAACTTTAGGCCATCCGGCGGCGACTATCCCGGTGACTGTCCACACTGTACGGAGGCTGCTCGATGCGGTTCACCCTGCGCGTTTCCGGCGTAGTCCTGCTCCTCGCGCTCGCCGGATGTAGTGCCGATCCGGCCACGCCGGCGGCACCGTCCGCCCCGGCGCCCTCGTCGTCTCCGGCGGCGGCGCTCACGGTGAAGGACCCGTGGGTGAAGACCGCGGACTCCGGGATGTCAGCGGCCTACGGCACGCTGCTGAACACCGGCGACAAGGACATCGTGGTGGTGTCGGCCACCTCGACCGCGTCGCCGATGATGGAGCTGCACGAGACCACGATGGTCGACGGGAAGATGGCGATGAAGCCCAAGGACGGCGGCTTCACCATCCCGGCCAAGGGCAGCCACGAGTTCAAGCCCGGCGGCGACCACTTCATGCTCATGGACGTCAAGACCCCCGTGAAGCCCGGCGACCAGGTCACCGTCACCCTGACCCTGAAGGACGGCAGCACGGTGCCGTTCACCGCGCTGGGCAAGGACTTCGCCGGCGGCAACGAGTCCTACCAGCCGGGCATGGGCTGACATGCTCCGGCGCACCCTCCTCGCCGGCGGCGCCCTGACCCTGGCCGGCGCGGCGACCACGGGCTGCACGGCCCGCGAGTCCACTGTGGACTCCATCGCCTCGATCATACCGTTTCACGGTCCGCGTCAGGCCGGAATCGAGACACCGGCGCCGACCAACGCCACGTTCCTTGCGCTGGACCTGAAGGCCGGCACCGACCGGGCGGCGCTCGGGCGGCTGATGCGGCTGCTCACCGACGACGCCGCCCGGCTCACCCAGGGCATCGCCCCGCTCGCCGACGCGCAGCCCGAGCTGGCCGCGCTCCCGGCCCGGCTGACCGTCACGTTCGGGTTCGGGCCGGGCCTGTTCACCGCCGCCGGCCGGGCGAGCCCCGTGCAGCCGCTGCCCGCGTTCACCGTCGACCGGCTCCAGCCGCGGTGGTGCGGCGGGGACCTGCTGCTGCAACTCTGCGCCGACGACCCGCTCACCATCGCGCACGCCCAGCGGATGCTGGTCAAGGACGCCCGCGCCTTCGCCACCGTCCGCTGGGTGCAGCGCGGGTTCCGCCGCGGCCGCGACCCGCAGCGCAACGTGCTCGGGCAGGTCGACGGCACGGCCAACCCGCAGCCGGGCACCGACGTGTTCGCCGGGGCGGTGTGGAACGACGACGGCGGCACGACGCTGGTGCTGCGGCGGATCCGGGCCGAGCTCGAGACCTGGGACGCCGTCGACACCGTCGGCAAAGAGTTCTCCGTCGGGCGCCGGCTGTCCGACGGGGCGCCGCTGACCGGCCGGGCCGAGCACGACCCGCTCGACCTGACCGCGAAGACGGCGAACGGCTTCCCGGTCATCTCCGAGTTCGCGCACGCGGCCCGCGCGCACGTGACCGACGACCGGCAGCGCATCTTCCGCCGGCCGTACAACTACGATGAGGCGCCGGCTGGGGACGGTACCCCCGAAGCCGGTTTGCTCTTCGCCTCGTTTCAACAAGACATCACGCGCCAGTTCCTGCCGATCCAGCGCAAGCTCGACGAGGCCGACCTCCTCAACGAGTGGATCACCCCGATCGGCTCCGCCGTCTTCGCCATCCCACCCGGCTGCCAGGAGGGCGGCTGGATCGGGCAGGGGCTGCTCGGATGACCGGGTCGTGACCAGTTGGGCGGGCCACGATCCCACCGGTCACGCTGCGCATCCAGTTCGGGTTGCAGTTGCCCGCGACGGGCGGAGCGACCTTGTGGGTTTGCGGGCCCCACAGTGCATCGCGCCGGCGGCCCGGCGAAACACTCACGGTAGATCTGCTGGAGCCGCGCCGCCTCCCCGAGCAGCGCGGCGGCATCGGCGGATCGGATGTGCGTCACAACACCCGGCTGGATTCGTCGAGGAGAAAGCAGAGTTGTTGCTGAGGCGGCGCCCAGCAACCCAGCTGAGGACCATCGCGCTGGGCGCCGCTGCACTCGTCCGGCACGGCCGCCGATCGAGCATGCATCGGTGCAGCCGTCTCCTGCTCCACCAATGCCACTCTCGCGTATTTGCCAGTCATTTGCAATAGTGGCAGAATACGGAGAGGACCGCGAATGGCTGTCTACACGCTGCCCGACCTGCCCTACGACTACGGTGCCCTGGAGCCGGCGATGTCCGGGCAGATCCTGGAGCTGCACCACGACAAGCACCACGCCGCCTACGTCAAGGGCAGCAACGACGCTCTGGACCAGCTGGCCGAGCTGCGCGAGAAGGGTGACTTCGGCGCGCTGGTCGGGCTGGAGAAGACCCTGGCGTTCAACCTGTCCGGGCACGTGCTGCACTCGATCTTCTGGAACAACCTCTCGCCCGACGGCGGCGATCGGCCCGACGGTGACCTCGCCGACGCGATCACCGAGCACTTCGGCTCGTTCGAGGGGTTCGCCGGGCAGCTGTCCGCGGCGACCAAGGGTGTGCAGGGCTCCGGCTGGGGCGTGCTCGCGTGGGAGCCGCTCGGCCGGCGGCTGCTGGTCGAGCAGGTGTACGACCATCACGGCAACGTCGGGCAGGGCTCGGTGCCGCTGCTGGTGTTCGACGCCTGGGAGCACGCGTACTACCTGCAGTACAAGAATGTCCGCCCGGACTACGTCGACCGGCTGTGGAACCTGGTCAACTGGGCCGACGTGCAGGCCCGCTACGCCGCGGCCGTCGCGGCACCGGCCGCGTAGCCGGATGGGCGCACCGTCGCCGGCCCGCACGGCCGAGGCGGTCCAGCGCGCCGCCGGGGTCATCGCCGCGAAAGCACGCGGTGACCTCGACGGCGCGGAGGCCCTCCTCGCCGCGTTCGCCACCCCCGCTGATCAGGCCCGCGCCTTCGCCCTGCTGGCCGAGCTCGCCCTCGGTCTGGTCCGCGCGCAGACCGGACAGAACATGGACGACCTCGTCCAGGAGCTCAACCTGCTCGTCGAACAGGCGCTGAGCGGGCCGCCGCGGTAGTCCTCAGGCGCAGTCGCCGCAGCGGCCGCATCGCGTCGTCGGGGACCTCGGCGACGCGGCCGCACGCGGCGCGGACGGCGTGGTGGTGTGGCCGGTCGGCCAGTCCGTAGCGGGCCTCGCCGGGCTGACCCAGGATCCCGGATGTCTTCGATCCGCTGGTCGTCGACGGGTGCGGCGTCGATGTGGGGCATCTCGACCTCCAGTGTTCGCCCGCCGGTCGTCTCTATCACAACACATGCATCTGTACTGTTCTTGCCAAGAACTTGCGATAGCCGCAGACTGCCAGGAAGTACCGTACGGGCGGTACGCGGTGGCTGGGGAGGACATCATGCACATTCCGGACGGGTACCTCAGTCCTCAGACCAGTGCCGTCTTCGGGGTGGCGATGCTGCCGCTGTGGTGGCAGGCCGCGGTCCGGGTCAAGAAGGTCGTCAAGAGCCGCTACGTGCCGCTGGTCGCCCTGGGCGCCGCGTTCTCCTTCGTGGTCATGATGTTCAACGTGCCGATCCCGGACGGCACGACCGCGCACGCCGTCGGCGGCGGCCTGATCGCGATCCTGCTCGGGCCGTGGGCCGCGTGCATAGCCGTGTCCATAGCCCTGCTCATCCAGGCGCTGTTCTTCGGCGACGGCGGAATTCTCGCGTTCCCCGCCAATGCCTTCAACATGGCGGTGGTACTGCCATTCGTGGCCTATGGCGTGTACCGGCTACTGACCCGCAACACCGCACTCACGTCCGGCCGGCGCGTCTGGGCCGGTGCCGTCGGCGCTTACGTCGGGCTCAACGTCTCCGCCCTGGTCGCCGCGATCGAGTTCGGCATCCAGCCGGACCTGTTCCACAAGGACGACGGCACCCCGCTCTACGCCCCGTTCCACCTCGCGCAGACCATCCCGGCCATGATGTTCGCGCACCTGATCATCGCCGGGGTCGTCGAGGGCGTGCTCACCGGCGGCGTGGTCGCCTACCTGCAGCGGGCCAACGTGCCGCTGCTGCGGATCAACGCGCCCGAAGTACCGCTGACCGAGGCCGAGGTGCGGCGCAAGCCGGTCAGCCCGCTGCGCGCCGCCCTCGTCACCCTCGGCATCATGGCCGTCATCAGCCCGCTCGGCCTGCTCGCCCCCGGCGGCGCGTTCGGCGAGGACGCCCCGGAGGACCTCGACCTCGGCAAGTACGGGTTGAGCGCGGTGCCGGAGGGGCTGTCGAAGTACACCGACTTCTGGGGCAGCACGCTGCTGCCCGACTACGGCGACGGCAGCTGGTGGCAGTACATCCTGTCCGCCCTGATCGGCATCGTCGTCGTCGCCGCCATCGTCTTCGGCATCACCTGGCTCATCGGCCGGCTGCGCGGCGGCGAACGCGAGGCCCAGGACCTCGACGAGCCGCCCGTGGCGACGGCCGCGCCCCGGTCATGACCGCTCCCACCCAGACCCCGCAGTGGCTGCTGCAGCCGGAGCTGGCCCTGTGCCCGTGCGGGTGCATCGGCAAGCGGCGCAAGGGTAGCTTCGTCGGAAAAACCTTGGAAGGCGCTTCGGGGGTACTGCGGCAGGCGATGTTCTCCGAGGACATCGCCGCGTCCAAGGGCCTGCTCCAGCGGCTCGACCCCAGGGTGAAGCTCGTGACGATGATCGGCCTGCTCGTCGCCGTCGCGCTGGTGCACTCGCTGCCGCTGCTGGCGGGCGCCTACGTGGCCACCGTCGCCCTGGCGGTGGCCTCGGGGCTGTCGCTGGGCTTCTTCATCAAGCGCGTCTGGCTGTTCATTCCCATCTTCACCGGGATCGTGGTGCTGCCGGCGACGCTGTCGGTCGTCACGCCCGGAGCGGTACTGCTGCCGCTGTGGCACTGGCACGGGCACGTTGAGGGCATCACCGAGCAGGGCCTGCACGGCGCCGGGATCATCGTGGCCCGCGTCGCCACCTCGATCTCCCTCGTCGTCCTGCTCACGCTGACCACGCCCTGGGTCCGGCTCCTCGCGGCGCTGCGGGCACTCGGCGTGCCGAAGATCTTCGTGCTCATCATCGGCATGGCCTACCGGTACCTCTTCCTGCTCCTCGACGCCGTCGACGACATGTACACCGCCCGCAAGGCCCGCACCCTCACCGGCGACACCGGCAAGCGGCAGGTCGCCGAGGGCCGCAAGTTCGTCGCGGCCGGCGCCGGCACCCTGTTCGGCAAGGCTCACCAGCTGTCCGAGGAGGTGCACCAGGCGATGACCGCCCGCGGCTACACCGGCAACGCCCGGACCCTGACCGGCTTCCGCCTGCGCGGCGCCGACGTGCTCTGGACCGTCGCGGCCCTCGCCTTCGCCGTCGCGCTGCTCGTCGCCGACCACCAGGTCCGCTGATGAGCGTCTTCGAGTGCACCGACCTGCACTACAGCTATCTCGGCCGGTTTCCCGCGCTGGACGGGGTGAGTTTGCGCGTCGGCCACGGCGAGACCGTCGCCCTCCTCGGCGCCAACGGCTGCGGCAAGTCCACCCTGCTCAAGCTGCTCGACGGGCTGCTGTTCGCCGACGCCGGGACGTTCACCGCGTTCGGTGCGCAGGTCACCGAGGACAAGCTGGAGGACGAGCAGTTCAACCAGGGCTTCCGATCCCGGGTCGGGTTCGTCTTCCAGAACTCCGACGCCCAGGTCTTCTCGCCGTCCGTCCGCGAGGAGATCGCCTTCGGCTGCCTGCAGCTGGGCCTGGACCAGGCCACCACCGCCGAACGGGTCGGCGACGTCCTGGCCATGCTCGACATCGCCGAGCTCGCCGACCGGGCCCCGTTCCAGCTCTCCGGCGGCCAGAAGAAGCGCGTCGCCATCGCCTCCGTCCTGGTGATGAACCCGGAGGTGCTGCTCTTCGACGAGCCGACCGCCGCCCTCGACCCGCGCACGCAGTTCTGGCTCATCGAGCTGCTCGAGCAGCTCCGGGCGGCCGGCAAGACGATCGTCCTGGCCACCCACGACCTCGATACGCTGCCGGACCTGGCCGACCGCTGCGTCGTGTTCAGCGAGCAGCACCGCATCGTCGCCGACGCCCCGACCGCCGACGTGCTGTCCGACCGCGCGCTGCTGCTGTCGGCCAACCTGATCCACGCCCGCGCCGCCGATCGCGGCCCCGCGGCCGCCCGCGAGCCGCGCCCGGCGGTCGTCAGCGTCTACGCCGTCGAGGGGATGACCTGCGCCGCCTGCACCCAGAAGGTCGGCCGCGCGCTGCGCGGCCTGCCCGGTGTCACCGCGGTCAGCGTCGACCTGCCCACGGCGAGCGCGTCCGTCACGTCGGCCGCCCCGCTCGGCCCCGAAGCGGTCCGCGGTGCCGTCGCCGCGGCCGGCTACGCCACCGACGGCACCGCCCGCAACCAGACCCCGGCCTGACCGCGCACCTGTCCGGCGGGCCGCCGCCGGTCTCCTGGCACCTCGAGGCGCTGCCCGCCGCGGGCTACACCGAGGCCGGCGTGCTGTGGCGCGGCGGGCCGGACGCGGCCGTCGCCGGGGTGCGCTGACCACGGGCGGATATGACGGATGCCTGGTGTTTGCGGACCCGGAATGGGAAGAATGGCGGCATGACGAGCGAGCGGGTCGAGGAACTCCTCGGCGCAATGTCGGCGGCGGACAAGGCCGGGCAGCTGATCCAATACTTCTACTTCAAGCTGCCCGCCGTCGAGCTGGCCGACCCCGCCTCGGGCATCGACGACTCGCAGCCGCACGCGGTGGAGGCGGCCCTGGCCCGGGGCGCCGTCGGGTCGTTGCTGTTCGTCACCGACCCGGCCGAGATCAACCGGCTGCAGCGGCTCACGGTCGAGGGCAACCCGCACGGGTTGCCGGCGCTGTTCGGCTACGACGTCATCCACGGCCTGCGCACCATCTTCCCGGTGCCGATCGCGATGGCGGCGTCCTGGGACCTCGACGCCATCGAACGCGGCCAGGCCGTCGCCGGGCGGGAGGCGCGGGCCGTCGGCATCCACTGGACGTTCGCGCCGATGGTCGACATCGCCCGCGACCCGCGCTGGGGCCGGATCGTCGAGGGCGCCGGCGAGGACCCCTACCTGGGCGCCGCCGTCGCCGCCGCGCAGGTCCGCGGGTTTCAGAGCGGCGGGGTCATCGCCGGGCCGAAGCACTTCGCGGGCTACGGCGCGGCGCTCGGCGGGCGCGACTACGACGAGGCCAACATCGCCGAATACGAGCTGTGGAACACTTACTTCCCGCCGTTCCGGGCCGCGGTGGAGGCCGGTGCCGGCAACATCATGACCGCCTACATGGACCTCAACGGCATCCCCGCGTCCGGGAGCCACTGGCTGCTGACGAAGGTGCTGCGGGAGACCTGGGGCTTCGACGGGTTCGTGGTCAGCGACGCCAACGCCGTCAAGAGCCTGGAGATCCACGGGTTCGCGGCCGCACCGGCCGACGCGGCCGCCCGGGCCGTGCTCGCCGGTGTGGACCTGGAGATGGCGGTGGCCGAGCCGGCCTACGCGCACCTGCCCGACGCGCCCGAGGCCGCGGCCGCCGTCGACGCGAGCGTCCGGCGGCTCCTCGCGGCGAAGGAGCGGCTGGGGCTGCTCGAGGACCCCTACGTGGACGAGGACCGGGCCCGGGAGATCCTCGCCGACCCGCAGCACCGCGAGGCCGCGCGGGCGGCCGCCCGGGGCAGTGCGGTCCTGCTGCGCAACGAGGGCGACCGGCTGCCCCTCGACGCCGCCGCGCTCGGCTCGATCGCCGTGCTCGGGCCCCTCGCCGATTCGCAGCGCGACACGCTCGGGCCGTGGGTGTTCGACTTCGACCTCGACGAGACGGTCACCGTCCTCGACGGGATTCGCAACGCCGTCGGCGACGGGGTGCGGGTCGATTACGCGCGGGGCATCGGCGTCGGGCGGCGGGCGTTCCCGTCGATCTTCGACATGTTCGGCCGCAACGCCCCGGAGGACCCGGAGGGCTTCGACCCGGCGGCCGAGTTCGACCGGGCCGTGTCCGTCGCGGCCGCCGCCGACGTGGCCGTCGTCGTGCTCGGCGAGTGGCAGAACATGATCGGCGAGGCCGCGTCACGGTCATCCCTCGACCTGCCGGGCCGCCAGCTGGAGCTGCTGCAGGCCGTCGTCGCGACCGGCACGCCGACCGTGCTGCTGGTCATGAACGGCCGCCCGCTCGACCTGCGCTGGCCCGCCGAGCACGTGCCGGCGATCCTCGAGATCTGGTATCCGGGGACCCAGGGCGGCAACGCGGTCGCCGACCTGCTGTTCGGGGCGGCGTCGCCGGGCGGGAAGCTGCCGTTCAGCTGGCCCCGCACGGTCGGGCAGATCCCGATCCACTACTCGCACACCACGTCGCACCAGCCGGAGAACCAGGACCGGCGATACTGGGACGAGGCGAGCACGCCCCTGTTCCCCTTCGGGCACGGGCTGAGCTACGGGCGGTTCGAGTACAGCGACCTGACGGTCTCGCCGGCCGGCGACAGCGTCCGCATCGCCGTCACGGTCACCAATGGCGGTTCCCGGGAGGCTCCCGAGGTCGTCCAGCTGTACCTGCACCAGCGGCACGGGTCGGCGTCGCGGCCGGTGCGGGAGCTGAAGGGCTTCCAGCGGCTCGTCCTGGCCCCGGGCGCGTCCGAGCGGGTCACGTTCACGGTCGGGCCGCAGGAGCGGCGCTACTGGCACGCCGCCGTCCGCGACTGGGTACTGGACGCCACCACGTTCGACGTCTGGGTCGGCGGCAGCTCGGACGCGTCACTGACGACCACGTTCGACGTCGCGTAGGTCGGTGACCCACTCGAGGACGCGGTCCACGTCGGCCCGCGTCCAGCCGATCGCCGGGTCGGTGTCGACCAGCAGCGTCGGCGCGGCCCGGCCCGCCGCCCACGCCCGGCCCCGGGGCGTGTGGTTGTCGTCGATCCACGCCGCCGGCCGATCCCCGACGAGCGCGGCGACGGCCGGCACCTTCAGCTCCGGCTCGAACGGCACCGGCGGAAACTCGACCACCGGGAGCGGATCGAGCCCGAGCATCGGCAGGTACCGCTCGTTGGCGTGCCGGCCCCAGCCGGTCGCCCACCACAACTCCCCGGCCGCGGCGAGCTCCCGGATCCAATCGGCGTGCGCGACACAGTACCGCTCCGGGCCTTCACCCTCGAAGAAGACCTTCTCCTGATAGCCGTCGGGGCAGGTGGGCGCGTCGAACGGGTTGAGGACACCATCGAGGTCGAGCAGCAGTATCGGTACCGTCGAATCCATTGCTGTCACGTTACGGCGCTCCCGCGATGAACCGGCGGCCGACCGTGACGCGGGGTCACGGCCGGCCGCCGAGGATCAGGACGCGGTGCGGGTCCACTGCTGGTTGTCGCCGGTGCCGCAGGTCCACTGCTGGATGTCGGCGCCGTCGGCCGTGCCGGACTGGTAGACGTCGAGGCACTTGCCGCTGTGCCGGGCGACCAGGCGGAACGAGCTGCCCTGGGCCTGCCACTGCCACTGCTGATTCGTGCCGGTGCCGCAGGTGTACTGCACGATGTTCGCGCCATCGCCGGTGGCGGCGGACGCGACGTCGAGGCACTTGCCGCTGTTCTGGTTGACGATGCGGAAATAGCCGCCGCCCGCGTCGTCGAAGCGCCACTTCTGGTTCGCGCCGCCCCACCAGGTCCACTGCTTGACCTCGGCGCTGTTGGCGGTGGACTGCCCGGAGACGTCCATGACCTTGTCGCTGTGCCGGTTGGTGATCCGATAGTAGGAGCCCGACGGCGGCGGTGTCGTGGAGCCGCCGCCCACCGTGTCGCCCCAGGCATACCGGACCCGGTCGGCGCCCGAGCTGTTGCGGACGGTCAGGTCGAGGCTGGTGCCGCTGCCGCTCAGGGCGAACATCGAGTACCAGTCGTGGTCGGGGCTGCTGGTCTTGCCGCCGAGCGCGGGCCAGTAGGTGCCGCCCATCTGGTTGTCCCGCATGACCTGGGCCATGGCCCGGATGTAGCGCACGAAGTTGTCGGTGCTGTTCGCGTCGGCGTAGTCGAGCCCGTTGTCCATGGGCGCGCCGAACTCGGTCGCGACCGCGCGGGCGGCGCAGTTGCCCAGTCGCGTCTGGATGTGGCTGCGGAACGCGTCGTAGGTCATGGCACTGTAGAAGAACGCGTAGTAGTGGAACGACAGCAACGTCGCGTTGAAGCGGCTGTCGTTGCAGATGTCGCGCAGGTCCTGGCTGAAGCCGGTGCCGCCGACGAGCACCCGGCCCGGCACGGCCGAGGGATGGGAGCCGAGCCAGTTCGCGGCGACGTCGCGCCACTCCGCCGAGCTGTACCCGTGAGGCTCGTTCATCGGCTCGAAGTACACGTTGGGGTTCGAGCCGTAGGCGCTCGTGACGCTGGACCACATCGCGTTCCAGGCGCCGAGGTTCGTGATCCGGCCGCCCGCGGCCGACGCGGCGTCCTCCCAGTAGGCGAGGATGACCTTGAACCCGCGCTCGGTGGCGGCGTCGATGGCGCCCCGGTAGGCGCTCCACCACGTCGTATTGGACACCGTGTAGGTGTTGACGGGCAGCCGGACGGTGTTGACCCCCATGGTCGAGGCCATGTCGTCGTACAGGGCGTTGGCCTTGGCCCGCACCGTCGCGTTGCTGTCGGACTGGCTCAGACCCTGCAGGACGAGCGGGTTCTTGTTGAAATTGTCGCCGAGCACGGCCCAGTTCATGCCCCGGAACTGGGCCGTGGCCGCGTGGGCCGGGCCGCCGCTCAACGCGACCGACATGCCGGCCGCGGCCACTATTGTCACCGCGGCCAGTCCGGCGGCCCTGATCTTCGTGCGAATCCTCATGCAGGCTCCCTCTTCCGCCACGCACCCGGGCCCGTAACCTCCAGCAACACCTTTGATAAGCGGTAGGTGTACAGCCGGGCCATGATTCGAACGTGTTCGTTCACAATCATGCAAAGGCGAACAGGCCGGGATCAGTGCGGGCGGTGACCAGGGTTTCCACGTTGTAGGGGCGCAGGGCGTCGGAGCGCCCGGCGAAGTATCGCGCCTGGAGGTCCGCGCGGGTCGGGTGGTCGACGACCTTCAGGCCGCACCGGCCGATCAGACGTTCGATCTCCACGGCCGGCCAGCCCGGCTGCAGCGGCTCGCCCAGTGCGGCCGCCAGCGGGGCGTAGATCTCCATGAACGCTCTCCCGGCGTCATCGAGCACGGATTCCTCGGCCAGGTAGGAGAACGCCACCTCCGAGCCGGCGGCCGCCCCCGAGATCGTGCGCAACGTCGACACGATCGCCTGCGGCGTGAGGTAGGGCGCGACGCCGGTCCACGAGAACAGCGTCCGCCGGCTCCAGTCGAACCCGGCCGCGGGCAACGCCGCTCGAAGGTCCTCGGCCTCGAAGTCAACCGGAACGAAGACGTGGGCGTCATTGGGCGGCAGCGAAAGATCCGTTATCCGTTGCCGCTTCCACGCCTGGGACGCGGGGTGGTCGACCTCGAACACCGTGAGCGAGCGGAGCAGGTCCGGGCGCCGCCACGCGAACGAGTCGAGACCCGCGCCCAGGATGACGTACTGCGTGAAGGCGCCGGCCGCCAGCCGCTCCTCGCAATATCGGCTGCGCGTGCAGATCGCCGCGATGATCTCGCGGCGGAGCGGTTCGGGAAACCGCAGGTACACCCGGTCGTGCAACTCCCGCCACAACGGGCCGAGCAGCACCAGGGCGAACGCGTCATCCAACACCCAGGGCCGCTCCACCTCCATGCGAAGCCATCCCCGGGCCAGCGCCGCGAGCATCGCCGTCCTGCTCGGTGCGGCCTCCATGGGCACCCCCCGACGCTCACCGATCACACCCGGCCGACCCGGTGATGCCCAGCACCGCGCACTCACATGGTGCACCCGGACCTGATCGGCATCGACGATTGGTCTGATACCGAACAGAGCGCCTTTGCCCCCTCCGCTTGAGCAACCCGGCCCATATGCAGGGCCTCCCGGCGGGAGTGCGCCTGATCACGGCCCGGGTTCGTCCTGCTCGGGCGGCAGTGCGAAGACGTCTCCACGGAGACAGTCCGACCGGGGCGGGGGTGACAGTGGCCAGGGTTCGTTCGGCACGACCTGAGCCCGCCACCCACCGACCTCCAAGCCGTCACGAGCGTACCCTTCGAGCCGGCTGTCGGTCTCCTCGCCTAGCAAGCCGGCGTGTTCGAGGATCACGAACAGCGCATCCGCGGCGCACGACACCATGGCGGAGGCATCGGCGGCGCCCGCACCCGGGTTCAGGTCCTGGTAGATGCGGCGGGCCGCGGACAGGAGCCGGCCGGCGTCGGTGACCGAGAAGTCCCGCCGCAGTCGTAAGGACAGCGCCATGCCGTCAACCAGCGGATCGTCGCCGGACACCGTGTCATCGCCGCCCATGCCGACACAGTACCGGCGCCGCGGCCCGAGCCCTTGCTCGCGCACCGGCCGTCAACGCTCGGCTCGCGGCCGATCCGTTCTTGGATCCGAAGGTGGTGACTCACGGGGATCGAGATTAGGTGAGCGCGGCGGGCATGGCCGGGTGGCGCCGAGTCTGACCCGGTGTGCAGCATCCGGCGCGCCGGCGCTCAGGAGCGTTCGAGGCGCCGCGCCAGATAGCGTCCGGTCGCGCTGCCCCCGGCCTTGGCGATCGTGGCGGGAGGGCCGGTCGCGACGACCCGGCCGCCCGCGTCCCCGCCGCCCGGGCCGAGGTCGATGACCCAGTCGGCGCCGGCGATCGTGTCCAGGTCGTGCTCGACCAGGACGACGGTGTTGCCGGCGTCGACCAGCCGGTGCAGTTGCCGCAGCAGCAGCGCGATGTCCGCGGGGTGCAGCCCCGCAGTCGGCTCATCGAGCAGGTAGAGGGCGTGGCCGCGGCGGGCCCGCTGCAACTCGGAGGCGAGTTTGATGCGCTGGGCCTCGCCGCCGCTGAGCTCGGTCGCCGGCTGGCCTAGCCGCAGGTAGCCCAGCCCCACCTCCCGGAGCGTCTCGAGGCTGCGGGAGATGGCCGGGACGTCGGCCAGGAACTTGGCGGCGTCGTCGACGGACATCGCCAGCACGTCCGCGATGTTCTTGCCGCGGTACGTCACCTCCAGCGTCTCCGCGCGGTACCGCGCACCATGGCAGGTCGGGCACGGCGCGTAGGTACCCGGCAGGAACAGCAGTTCGACCGCGACGAACCCCTCGCCCTGGCAGGTCTCGCACCGCCCCTCCGCGACATTGAAGGAGAACCGGCCGGCCGTGTACCCACGGGCCCGCGCCTCGTCCGTCGCCGCGTACAGTTGGCGCACCGCGTCGAACATCCCGGTGTAGGTGGCCAGATTGGACCGGGGCGTGCGGCCGATGGGCCGCTGGTCGACCAGGACCAGCCGGTCGAACGAGTCGAGTCCCGCCGCGTCCCACACGTCGACGTCGAGTTCCGCTTCGTCGGGCTCGTCGCCGGCCAGCCCGAGGTGGCCGCGCACGACCTTGGCGAGCACCTGCGTGACCAGCGTCGTCTTCCCGGAACCGGACACTCCGGTCACCGCGGTCAACACCTGTAGCGGTACGTCGACGGACACGCCGTGCAGGTTGTGGCGGGACACGCCGCGCAGGTGCAGCCAGCCGTGGGGCGTACGCGGGCGATGGTCGAGCGGCTCGGCGCGGCCGAACAGGTGCCGGCTGGTGGCTGACACCTCGACCTGTTCGAGGCCGGGGACCGGACCGCTGTACAGCACGCGTCCGCCGCTCTCGCCCGCACCGGGGCCGATGTCGACCACCCAGTCCGCCCGTCGGACCACGTCCATGTCGTGCTCCACGACGAACAGCGAGTTGCCCGCGGCCTTCAGCCGGTCCAGCACGTCCAGCAGCGGCTCCGCGTCGGCCGGGTGCAGGCCCGCGGAGGGCTCGTCGAGCACGTAGACGACCCCGAACAGCCCCGAACGCAACTGGGTGGCGATGCGCAGGCGCTGCGCCTCGCCGGCCGACAGCGTCGTCGATCGGCGGCCGAGGCTGAGGTACCCCAGGCCGAGGTCGAGCAGCACCTCGACGCGCGCGACCAGGTCCGCGCAGAGCCGGACCGCGACCTCGGTCGCCTCCCCGGACCGGGCGGTCGGCGTGGCTGCCGCGGCCTCCGGCAACCCCGCGACGGGCCGCAGGAGTGCCACGACGGCGGCGAGGGGCATCGCGTTGACCTCGGCGATGGTGCGTCCGGCGAAGGTCACCGCGAGCGCCTCCGCGCGCAGGCCGCCGCCGTGGCACACCGGGCAGGGCACGCTCCGGACGAACCGCATCGCCCGCTCGCGCATCCGGTCGCTCTTGGAGTCGGCGAGCACGTGCATGACGTGCCGACGGGCGCTCCAGAACTTCCCGTAGTAGCCGCTGTCGATGCGGTCGGGCTCGGGCGCGACCAGGACGGACGGCTGTTCGTCGGTGTACAGCAGCCAATTGCGGTCCTTCTTCCTGAGCTTGCGCCACGGTTTGTCGATGTCGATCCCCAGGCCGCTCACGACGCTGCGGAGGTTGGCGCCCTGCCAGGCGCCCGGCCAGGCCGCTATGGCGCCGTCGCGGATGCTCAGCGACGGGTCCGGGACGAGCAGATCCTCGGCGACGTCGTGCACGATGCCCAGTCCGTGACACCGCGGGCAGGCGCCGGCCGCGGTGTTGGGGGAGAACGCCTCGGCCTCCAACCGAGGCGCGTGCGGCGGGTAGGTCCCGGCGCGCGAGTAGAGCATCCGCAGCAGGTCGGACAGCGTGGTGATGGTCCCGACCGTCGACCGCGAACCGGGTGCTCCCCGCCGCTGCGGCAGGGCCACGGCCGGTGGCAGTCCGGTGATCTCCTGCACGTGCGGCGCACCGACCTGCTGCAACAGCCGGCGGGCGTACGGCGCGACGGACTCGAAATAACGACGCTGCGCCTCGGCGTACAGCGTGCCGAAGGCCAGCGAGGACTTGCCCGAGCCGGAAACGCCGGTGAAGGCGACCATGGCATCGCGGGGAATGTCGACGTCGACGTTGCGAAGGTTGCGCTTGGCGGCGCCCCGGACCCGCACGAACCGGTCGATAACGTCGGATGTCACCAGGTGGGCTTACCCTGTTCGGTGGCGCCGAACCACCGCCACGAGCGGCACAGCGGCCGCAGTCTGGACGCTGTTGCCGCCGGACGATTCAATGCAGGCGTGAGCACGATCGATCCAGTGCAGCGCGAGCGCGACCCGGCCGGCGCCGCCCGCCGCCGAACCGTGCGGACCGCACTCATGCTGGCCTGCGCGCTGATCGCCGGGTACGGCATGTCCGTCGACGCCGACTTCCCCGGCAGCAGCATCAGCTTCGGCGCCGGGGAGCCATGGGCCGTGCTGAAGAGCCTCCTGCTCCTCGCCGGGCTCACCGCGACCATGCTGCTCATCGGCGTGATCGTCCGCCTGCCCGAGCAGCCCGGCCCACGTGGCGAACCGACCTTCATCCTGGGTTCGGCGCTGCTGGCCGTGACCGCCGGCCTGCTCATCGGCACGTTCCTGCCGTCTTCATTTCGCGAATTCGCCGACACCGACCTGTCGGATGCGCGCACCAACGTCCGCGTTACCTGCGCCTTCCTCGTGATCGTCGCGGTCGCCCTCTTCGGCTGGGCCATCCTGCGCAGCCGCCGCCGACAGCACACCGCGCAGCTTCGCAAGACCGGCAGACGAGTCTCGGCTGAGGTGACCGAGGTACACGACACGGGCTTCACCACCAACAACGCCCCCCGGGTGCGACTCACGGTCCGCTTCACCGATGCCACCGGTACGAACCGCTACGTGCGCCGCCACCTCTCCGTCAGCCGCTTCGATCGCCCAGGCGTCGGCGACAGAATTCCCCTCTGGTACGACCCGAACGACCCAGGCAACGAAAAGAAGATCGTTGTCGGCACACAGAGCGCTCGCTGAGTCCGTACTCATGGTCGACGAGCGGGCGCACACGTCAGGTGAGTGGCGTCCAGCCGGCCGATCCCGGCTCTGCGCACGTGGCGGACCGTCATCGTCATGAGGAGCCGGCGGTCGGGCGCCTCACCGCGCGGACCCCGTCGATCTCGGTCAGCGAGGCCGTCAACCGCCTTGGCGCGGCGGCTGGGGGAGCGAGGCCAGATAGGCGCGCCAGCCGCCGTAGGCCGTGATGTCGGGAGCGTCGCGGACGGCGATGGCCTCGCACAGGAAGCCGGTGACGGTCGAGCGGTCGTCGAGGTGAACCTGTCCCAGTACCATCGGGGCGGGCAGGGCGGCCAGGAACGGGCCGAGCGCGGCGGGTGGCAGCTGCCACAGCTCGCCCTCGATGGCGGCGCCGTCGGTGGCGACGCGGATCAGCCCGGGCTTCGGCGGGTCGGT
Source organism: Dactylosporangium sp. NPDC051541 (assembly GCF_044454505.1). NCBI lineage: Bacteria > Bacillati > Actinomycetota > Actinomycetes > Micromonosporales > Micromonosporaceae > Dactylosporangium > Dactylosporangium sp. NPDC051541. The sequence goes on along the minus strand of NZ_JBITDU010000018.1, from coordinate 59,681 downwards.
GGCGAGGCAGTGCAGCCGGTAGTGCGCAGCGGTGCGGGCCGGGCGGAGCAGGCGGCCACCCACCCGGGTGAGCTGGTGGTTGAGCGGCTGCCCGGCCAGGTGCGCGCCGACGACCAGCAGCGGCAGGCCCCGGTCGCGCACGGCGATCGGCGCTTCGCCGGCGAGCAGGGCGGCGATGTCGGTGGCGACGGCGTCGGCGAAGCCGCGCGCGACGACCTGGACGCCGAAGTTCGTGCCGGCGGCCTCGCCGGCCGGCACGGCGACGGCGCTGAGGCCGAACAGGTTGCAGAAGTTGGTGTACGTGCCGAGGGTCGCGTTGACGCCGATCGGGTCCGCGGCGACCTCGGCGATCGTCGGGTGGCTCGGCGCGGTCGGCAGCAGCAGCGCGTCCGCGTCGCCCCATGCGGTCATGGCCTCGTGGCGCAGCCGCGCCAGCCGTTCGGTGTCGGCGACCAGCGCGTGGGCGGGAATGTCGCGGGCGGCGCCGATGACGGCCCGCACGGTCGGGTCGATCTCGTCGGGGTGGCTGTCGATGAAGGCGCCGACGGCGGCGTACCGTTCGGCGAGGAACCCGCCGTCATAGAGCAGTTTCGCCGCGGCGAGGAACGGCGCGAGCCGGATCGGGCGCAGCCGGGCGCCGTTGGCTTCGAGTGACTTGGCGGCCTGCTCGAACGCGTCGAGCCACTGTGGTGACAGGGCGCCCAGATCGGCCCGGTCGGGCACGGCGACGATCGGGTGCGGGGGCGCGGCGAGCGGTGCGTCGGCGGGGAACGCCGCATCGCTCATCAGGGCGACGGCCTGGGCGGCCTCGGTGATGGTGCGAGCGAAGACGGTCACGCAGTCGAAGCTGCGGCAGGCGGGGACGACCCCGTCGGTGGGGACGAGGCCGGGTGTCGGTTTCACGCCGACGATGCCCTGGAACGCGGCGGGCACCCGGCCGGAGCCGGCCGTGTCGGTGCCGACGGCCAGGTCGGCGATGCCCAGGGCGACGGCCACGGCGGAGCCGGAGCTGGAGCCGCCGGCGACGCGGGCGGGGTCGCGGACATCGCGCACGGCGCCGTACGGGCTGCGGGTGCCGACCAGGCCGGTGGCGAACTGGTCGAGGTTCGTCTTGCCGAGGATCAGCGCGCCGGCGTCGACGAGGCGCTGCACGGCCGGTGCGGTGCGGGTCGGCCGGTAGGCGTAGGCCCGGCAGCCGGCCGTGGTGGGCAGGCTCGCGACGTCGATGTTGTCCTTGACCCCGACGAGGCGGCCGGCCAGCGGCAGGTGCTCACCGGCCGCGAGGCGGGCTTCCACCCGGGCGGCGTCGGCGAGCACGTCATGTTCGGGGCGTAGCGTGATCCACGCCTCGGGGCGTTCGCCGCGGGCGAGGCGAGTGTAGGCGGCGCGGACGCGATCGGTCGGGTTCATGCGAGGACCACCAGCGGGCTGCCGGGTGCGACCTGCGCTCCCGGGGCGACGAGAATGTCGGTGATTGTGCCGTCGCGGGGTGCGGTGACGACGCTCTCCAGTTTCATCGCCTCCAGGGCGAGCAGCGGCTGCCCGGTGGTCACGCGGTCACCGGGGCGGACGTCGACCCGCCACACGCCGGCGACGAACGGTGCCCGTACCAGCGCGCCGCCGGGCGGGACGGCCACCGGGGCGGCGGCGGGCGGCTCGGCCGGCTCGGGACGGGGGTCGAACTCGCCCGCCGCGGCCCAGGCGTCGCGTTCGGCGCTGAAGGCGGCGGCCTGCGTGGCCCGGAACGCGGCGATGGAGGCGGCGTTGGCGGCCAGGAAAGCCTCGTGGTCGGCGAGGCGGAAGGTGCCGTCGTCGATGCGCAGCCGGTGCCGGCCGGCGGCGACATCAGCACGCAGGTCGAGCAGTTCCCCGGCGCCGACCGGGTACCACTGGATGCGGTCGAAGTGCCGCAGCAGCCACGGGTCACCGGGCTCGCGCCGCCAGCGGGACCAGACCTGTACTGTGCGGCCGACGAACTGATAGCCGCCGGGGCCTTCCATGCCGTAGATGCACAGGTAGGCGCCGCCGATGCCGACGGCGTTCTCCGGGGTCCAGGTCCGGGCCGGGTTGTACTTGGTGGTGACGAGCCGGTGCCGCGGGTCGAGCGGGGTCGCGACCGGTGCGCCGAGGTATACGTCGCCGAGCCCGAGGACGAGGTAGCTGGCGTCGTAGACGGTGCGGTGGACGTCGTCGACGGAGGCGAGGCCGTTGACCCGGCGGATGAACTCGATGTTCCACGGGCACCACGGCGCGTCGTCGCGGACACCGTTCATGTAGCGGGCGATGGCCTCCCGGGTGGCCGGGTCGTCCCAGGACAGCGGCAGGTGCACGGTCCGGCTGGGTACCGCCAGGTCCCGGGTGGCGGGCAGGTCGGCGTGCAGCGCGCGGAGCAGGCCCAGCAGGGTGCGCACCGGCAGGCGGGCCGGGTCGGCGTGGACCTGCAGCGAGCGGATGCCGGGGGTGATGTCGATGACGCCGTCGAGGCGCTCGGCGCGCAGCCGGTCCATCAGCGCGTGGGCCCGCAGCCGCAGGCCGAGGTCGAGGGTCATCGGGCCGAACTCGACGAGCAGGTTGTCGTCGCCGCCGCGCCGGTAGGTGACGTCCGCGTCGCGGGCCAGGACGCCGTCGTCGGCGGGCCGGATCAGGGGCGTGAAGTCGAGATCGGAGACGGGCACGAACCGGACCGTGTCGCCCGGGGCAAGCTGACCGAGCTTCCACCGCTCGGCGGTGACGACGGTGGCCGGGCAGACGAACCCGCCGAGGCTGGGCCCGTCCGGCCCGAGCAGGATCGGTACGTCCCCGGTGAAGTCGACGGCGCCGACGGAGTACGGGGTGTCGTGGATGTTCGACGGGTGCAGCCCGGCCTCGCCGCCGTCGGTGCGGGCCCACTGCGGCTTCGGGCCGATCAGCCGGACGCCGGTGCGCGCGGAGTTGAAATGCACCTGCCACCGCGCAGCGTAGAACGCGTCGATGTCCTCCCGCGTGAAGAACTCGGGGGCGGCGTGCGGCCCTTCGGTGACCTTGATCAGCCAGTCACGGCCGATCACCGGTCGCTGCGCCGCCGGCACGGGCGCGGGGGTGGCTCCGCTCGGCGGTGCGGTGCGCAGGACGTCGCCGAGGCGCAGGGTCCGGCCGCCGTGCCCGCCGAACTGCCCGAGGGTGAACGTCGCCGCGCTGCCGAGGTACTCGGGCACGTCGAGGCCGCCGGCGAAGAGCACGTAGGTGCGCAGCCCGCCGTCGCTCGCCCGGCCGATGTCGAGGACGGAGCCGGCGGGCACCCGGATCGGCTCCCATTGGGGTGCCGGCCCGCCGTCGACGGTGACCGGCATCGCGGCGCCGGTCACGCAGACGGTGGTGTCGGCGGTGAACCGCAGCGCCGGCCCGTCGACGGTGCACTCCAGGCCGGCCGCGCCCGCGGGGTTGCCGAGCGCGGTGTTGCCGAGGCGGAACGACAGGTCGTCCATGGGCCCGGACGGCGGCACGCCGACCTCCCACAGCCCAGTGCGGCCCGGCCAGTCCTGCACCGCGGTCAGCGTGCCGGCGCGTTCCACGACGATGCGCGGCTCCGTGTCGGGCACGCCGGCGAGGGTCGCGGTGCAGTGCCGGGCGGCGAGCACGTCGGCGTCGCCGGCCGCGGCCCGCAGCAGGCCGAGGTTGGTCTCGATGCCGTCGACGCGGGTGGCGGCCAGGGCGCGGCGCAGGTTGGCGAAGGCCTCGGCGCGGCTCTCGCCGGTGACGATGACCTTGGCCAGCATCGGGTCGTAGGCGGTGCTCACCTCGGTGCCGGCCGCGACCCAGCCGTCGACGCGCACGTCGGCCGGGAACGCGACGTTGGTGATGAGCCCGGCGCTGGGCCGGTGATCCTGGGTGGGGTCCTCGGCGTAGACGCGGGCTTCGACGGCCGCGGCGGCACCGCCCCGGCGAGGGGTGTCCAGCACGGTGTCGTCGCCCTGGGCCAGGCGCAGCATCCACTCCACCAGGTCCACCCCGAGGACCTCCTCGGTGACCGGGTGCTCGACCTGCAGGCGCGCGTTGACCTCGAGGAACGATGCCTGTTCGCGCTCGGCGTCGTAGACGAACTCGACGGTACCGGCCGAGCGGTAGTCCACCGACGCGCACAGCGCCGCCGCCGCGCTGTGCAGCCGCTCGCGGACCGCGGCGGGCAGTCCCGGCGCGGGCGCCTCCTCGATGACTTTCTGGTTGCGCCGCTGCAGGCTGCAGTCGCGGTCGCCGAGGGCGACGACGCGGCCGCGACCGTCGCCGAAGACCTGCACCTCGACGTGGCGGGCCCGCTGGACGAAGCGCTCGAGGAAGACGCCGCCGGTGCCGAAGCTGGCCTCGGCGAGGCGCCCCACCCGCCCGTAGGCGGCGGTGAGCTCGGCCGGTGTGTGGCAGGCCTGCAGGCCGATGCCGCCACCGCCGCCGGTCGCCTTGGCCATCACCGGGTAGCCGATCCGCTCGGCTTCGACGAGGGCCTCGTCGAGCCCGGAGAGCAGCCCGGTGCCCTCGAGCATCGGTACGCCGGCCGTGTGGGCCAGCTCCCGCGCCGTGTGCTTGGCTCCGAACGCGGTGAGCTGCGCGGGTGTCGGCCCGACGAAGACCAGCCCGGCCGCCTCGACGGCGGCGGCGAAGGCGGCGTCCTCGGACAGGAAGCCGTATCCGGGATGCACCGCTCCGGCCCCGCTGGACAGAGCCGCGTCCAGGATCCGGTCGATCACCAGGTAGCTCTGCCGGGCGGGGGCCGGGCCGATCCGGACCGCCTGGTCGGCCAGGCGCACGTGCGGGGCGCTGCGGTCCGGGTCGGAGAAGACCGCGACCGTCTTGAGGCCGAGCCGAGCGGCGGTGCGGATGACGCGGCCGGCGATCTCGCCGCGGTTGGCGACCAGCAGGGTGTCGAACACGCGCTACTCCCCGGTGACGATCATGCGGACGGGAGTGGGGTCGAAGCCGTTGCACGGGTTGTTGATCTGCGGGCAGTTCGACACGAGCACCAGCACGTCCATCTCGGCCCGGACCGCGACCCGCAGGCCCGGGGCCGAGATGCCGTCGACGATGCCGAGGCTGCCGTCCGGGTCGACCGGCACGTTCATGTACCAGTTGATGTTGCTGACCAGGTCCCGTTTGCCGAGCCCCCAGCGGGCGCCTTCGATCAGGAAGTTCTCCACGCAGGCGGGCTGGTGCTTGGTGTGGTGTCCGTAGCGCAGGGTGTTCGACTCGCGGCTGCAGGCCCCGCCGACGGTGTCGTGCCGGCCCACCTCGTCGCTGACGACCGTCATCAGCGCCCGGCCTTCACTGGAGCGCAGCACGCTGCCGGTGGTCAGGAAGATGCCGCCCTGCGCGGCGATGGTGTCCGGCGCCGAGTAGCGCTCGCTGGTGTCGTCGGCGTTGTAGAGCAGGCAGTCGACGGCCTGGTTGCCGTGCAGGTCCACAATGGTCAGGACCTGGCCGCGGCGCACCACGGCGGACCAGGGCGCACGGGCCGCGACGGTCTCGTCGAGCAGGACGCGGCCGGCGGTCGATGGGGCGATGGTGGTCATACGATCCCCCGCGCCGTGAGATAGTCGGCGGTGTTGAGCAGCGCGCGCTCGCCCTCCGGCGAGCGCGACCACAGTGCGTCGGTGGGTCCGGTGGGCGCACCGGGCCGGGCTTCCACGCGGACCGGGGTGCAGGTGTAGGCCTCGTGGGGGCTGAGCGGGTGCGGCACGTTGACCAGCAGCACGATCAGCGGCATCTCCGCCCGCAGCTCCACCGTCGCACCCGGCCCGGCCGACCCGAGCCAGGTGAACCGGCCGTCGTCACCTACGCGGACGCCCTGGAAGAACGAGACGCTCGGCGGCAGGTCCCGGCGCGTCAGCCCGTGCTTGGCGGCGGCCAGAACGAACAGCTCGCGCCCGGCCGGAGTGGCGCTGTGCGGCGCGCCACCACCGTATCGGGCGGTGTTGCCGGCGAGGGTCGAGGTACCGCAGAAGGTGTCCGACCGGCCCGGGTCGCCGACCGGCACCGAGGCCAGGACCCGGCCCTGGTCGGACAGCAGCAGGTGCCCCGCGCCGACGTACGCCTGCCACAGCACCTTCACGGTGTCGGCGACGTTGAGGCGCTCCCACGGCTCGTCGGCGTTGAACAGCAGCACCGAGACGCAGGCGTCGCCGTGCGGATCGGTCAGTCGCAGCGTGGTGCCACGGGCCAGGCGCTTGCTCGTGTAGCCGCCGCCCGGGACGGTCTCGGCCCAGCTGAGGCCGTCGGGGGCGGGGACGGTGGGCATGCACTCCACGACGGTGCCGCCCTGGGCGCGGGCGTGCTGACGCGCACCGGCGGTGGTCGCGGTGCTCATGCGGTCTCGGCGGCCGCGACGGGCGCGATGGGCGCCGTGAGGGTCAGCCCCGTGTGCAGCGCGGCGACCCGCGCGCGGTAGCGAAGATAGGCTGCGGCCCCGGCCAACAGGGCGGCGCCGACGAACAGCAGCGGGAAGTAGTGCAGGTACCAATGCGAACCGGCCGGGTCGTACACCTCCGGCCGGGGCCAGCCGAGGTTGAGGATCATGCCGATGCCGTAGACGACCGCCAGGGCGTTGACGACGATGCCGAACCGGCCGAGGGAGAACAACTTCCCGCCGCGCTCGGTGACGGCGGCGTCCGCCCGGCTGGACCAGCCCTTGCTGCGCCGGACCAGCAACGGGATCGTCACCAGGGCGTAGGCGATGTACAGCATGACGATGCAGACGCTGGTCAGGGCCGTGAACAGTGCGGGCTGGCCGATGTTGACGAGCAGGACGGCGGCCGCGCCGACGCCCACGACGATCGCCGGCCACGCCGGGGTGCCGGTGCGCGGATTGACCTTGCTGAGCGCGCCGGAGAACGGCAGCACTCCGTCGCGCGCCATCGAGAAGATCATCCGGCTGCCCGCGGTCTGGATGGCCAGGGTGCACACCGCGATGGCGATCGCCACGTCGATGAGCAGGACCCGCCCGCCGGTCTCGCCGAGGCGGCTCGTCAGCACGTAGGGCAGGCCCTCGGTGGCCAGCCGGCCGTCGGTCAGGCTCGGCGCCGCCATGAGCGCGACCAGGAGCATCAGCCCACCGCCGATGCCGGCCGCGGCCAGCGCCCGCAGGATCGTGCGCGGCGCGATGTGTCGCGGGTCGCGGGTCTCCTCGCTGAGCTCGCCGGCGCTGTCGAACCCGACCACCACGTAGGCCGCCATCAGCGCCGAGACCAGGAACGGGCCGACGTAGGACAGGCCGCTGCCCATCCCGCCGGTGTCGAAGACGACGCCCGGCCCCCGCTCGACGTTGAACAGCAGCAGCACCACCACGGCCGCGACACCGATGATCTCCAGCGTCACACCGGTGCTGTTGATGATCGCCATGAACCGCACGCCGATGATGTTCACCAGCGTGGTGAGCGCGATGAGGATCGAGCCGAGGACGACGGCGTTGGTGGCACCGCTCGTGGAGGTCAGCGCGGGATCGCCGCCGACGAGCTGGAAGCCGGACCAGATCTGCGGCAGCACGACCTGCAGCGCGATCGCGGCGGCGGAGACGGTGACGATCTGCGCCACGATCATGACCCAGCCCGCGAACCAGCCGACCGTGGCGTTCGACAGCCGCCGCGACCACTGGTAGATGCAGCCCGACAGCGGGTAGCGGGCGGCGAGCTCGGCGAAGTTGAGCGCCACCATGAACTGGCCGGCGAAGACCAGCGGCCAGGTCCAGAAGAAGGCCGGTCCGCCGAAGGAGAACCCGAACGCGAAGAGCTGGAACACCGTCGTGAGAATCGAGACGAACGAGAACCCGGCGGCGAACGACGCGTAGCTGCCGATACTGCGGCGCAGCTCGGGTCGGTAGCCGAAGCCGCGCAGGTCCGCGGCGTCGGCCCGGTCGCTCACCGGCGGTGTCGTCAGGGTGGGGGTAGTGGACACGACCGCCTCCTCGATGCAGGCGGCGGCGGGTGCTGGCTGCCCCGCCGCCTGAATACCTGTCGCGTGACAGATTTGTGGAGGAGGCATCGACCGGCGTTTCCCGGCCGTAAATGTTGCATTGCCACTCGTGTCGGACTGATTACGTCGGCCCCGCATCGGCCGGACGTCGACCGTGAGATCGGCCGCGTGGGACGATGCGGGAGTGAGCTCCGCACCGTCCGTCGGCCGTCCCCGCTCCGGAGCCCGGCGGCTGCCCGCCGGCACTGCCCGCGAGGAGATCCTCGACGCCGCGGCCGAGCTCTTCTCCGAGCGCGGCTACGCGGCCACGTCGACCCGCTTGATCGCCGAGATGGTCGGCGTACGGCAGGCCTCGCTGTACTACCACTTCAGCACCAAGGACCAGATTCTCGCCGAGCTGCTGGAGTCCACCGTCCGGCCGTCGCTCACCTACGCCGGGCAACTCGCGGCCCAGCCCGGCCTGGACCCCGCCGAAGCACTGCACGCGCTCGTCCGCTACGACGTGGGGGTCCTGCTCGGCGCCCGATGGAACGTCGGCATCCTCTACGGCCTACCGGAGATCGCCACCGAACCGTTCGCCCGCTTCCGCGCCGAACGCGAGCAGCTCAGGTCCGCCTACCGCCGCCTGGTCGCCGCCGTCGCCACCCCCGCCGAGGCGGCCGCCGACGTGACCGGCGACCTGGTCTTCGGGCTGGTGGAGAGCGTCATCGGCATGCGCCGCGACCTTCCGGCGCGGCCGCCGCCGGAGCGGCTGCAGCAGTCGGTGGCCGCGGCCGCCATCCGCCTCGTCACCGGCCGGCCGTTCCACGAACGGTGAGGAGCAGCAGCCGGCCCAGGACCAGTCCGCAGACCACGGCCGGCATCGTGAGGATGTAATCGTCGAACGCTTCGGGTCTCGTCGGCCGGCCGGCCAGGGCGGTGATGACGGGGCCGATGCCGAGGAACCGGACGGCGATGATGGTGAGCAGCCCGACCAGCGGCACGATCAGGAGTGCGGTGGCCGCCGCGGCCGGATACCGCAGCCATTGCCATGGCCGCTGCGGGCGCGGCCCGGCCAGGGCCACGGCGCACACCGTCAGCAGCACGGTGAGGCCCAGCACGTGCAGCAGGCGGTCCGAGTTCGTCGGCAGGATGTGCCGCTCGCGCAGCAGCCAGGGTGTCGCGACGGCGACCGCGCTGCTCAGGCAGTAGAGCGTGAACCGGAGCCGGGAGGCGCGGGACGCGACGCTGAACGCGGCCCCGACCGCGATGAGCCCGAGCGCGCCGCTGACCACGGCGCTGCCCACATGAAAGGTCGGCTCGTCCGGGGACGACGGTTCGGCCAGCAGGTTCAGACCGGCCAGCACGGCGGCGACACCGGCCACGACGACGAGCGTGGCCCGGTGCGGGGTGCCCCGGCCGGCGATGCCGCGGTAGGAGCCGAGCACGGCCACGCAGGCCGCGGCGACCGCCAGCGGGGCGTTGGCGTGGGACAGGTCGGCCCGGTCGAGGGCGATGTCGGCGGCCAGCCAGACCAGCCCGCCGACGAGCGCTTCCACGGTCACCCGCCGCCGCCCACGGGCGCAGGCGATCACCGCGAGGACCACCGCGACGATCGCGTCCCAGCGCAGGTCCCGCGCCCAGTTGGCATCGCTGCCATCGGTCCACAGGTTGATCGCCCAGAGCCCCGCGACCCCCGCGGCCGCCGCCGCCAGCACCGCCGGCACCGTCGGCACTGCGGTGAACCGCCGGTCCCGGACCTCCCCGGCCGGCACCGGCCGCCCCGCGGTGGTGGCCGTCATGGCGTCACCCGGAACGAGCCCGGCCGGTCGCGGCCGTGCCGCGGCCCATCCGAATGCCACCGCGCACACGGCCGGCGGCAGCAATTGGCAGGCGAACATCGCGAGCTGCCATCGGGCCGGGGCGGAGCCGCCGAGTGTCGTGCGCGGCATCGCCGCCACGACGGGTAGGACGGCCGCGAGCAGCACCCCGGCCAGACCGGCGCCCCAGCCGAGGCCGAGCTGCCCGGCCGCGACCCGGCCGGTCACGACGACGGCCACAACGAAGGTGACAAGCACCCAGGCCAGGATCATGGTCGAGAGATGCTCCGAGCCGTCCGCGGAGAACCGGGTGTGCAGGCCGGGCGTCCACACGACAAAGGCGGCGCCGAGCGCGACGGCGGCGAGGCCGGCCCGTCCCCAGTTGCCCGCGCCCCGGCCGCCGGCGACACCGCCGCCCAGCCACCAGCCGGCCGCCGCGGCGTAGGCCGAGGTGAGCGCGGCGGACAGGGCCGCGACGACGAAACCGCGCCGCATGAACCACGAATCGTCATGGTCCGCGCCGGACTCCAACAGTACATAGCCCAGCAGCATGTTCAGCGTGGCCCAGAGCCCGGTGCCGAGCCCGCCCGCGAACAGCAGTCCGACGGCGGTGTACAGCACCCGGCCGGGGGCCCGCAAGCGTTCCCACGGGCTGCTCGGCAGGCCCTGCTCGTCGTACGTCACCGGGCTGGCGGCCAGGCTCACCGCGAACCGCAGCCGCCGCCAGGCGCCGTGCGGCTCCCCTTCGAGGGTCGCGAGCTCGGCGAGCCACTCCTGGGCCAGCTCGTCGCGCATCCCAGCCGGCCAGCGACGGCCGCCCGCCCGCAGGCAGCGGTCGATGACGAGGGTCAGGAGTCCCATGTCAGCTCCGGCTTCACCGCACCCGGCCGCCGAGCGTGCCGCTGCCGATACGCGGCGAGCTCCGCGCGGGCGCCCCGCACGCCGTCCGGCGTGAGCCGATACCAGCGGCGGGCGGGCCGGCCCGCCCGCGCCGGGTCGATGTCCTCCCAGCGCGCCTCCAGCCAGCCCAGGCCTTGCAGGCGGATGAGGATGGGATACATCGTCCCGCTCGGCAGGCCGGTGACGCGCATGACGTCGAGACCGTAGCGCTCGGCCGCGGGGTCCTCGAGGAACACCTCGAGGACCTGCACGAGCGTGGTCGTGATCCGTATCGGCGGGGCCATGGCGGCTTATCCTACATAGGTCCGGTGGCTTATTCTACATAGGGGCGGTCCGGTGCGGCCCCCTCCTGAGGGGCGGGTCGATGCGTCTGTGTTTGATGTGGAGGACTTCGAGGAGTTCGTGCGGGCCCGGACCGCGGCGTTCGCCCGGACGGCGTACCTGCTGACCGGCGACCGGCAGCACGCCGAGGAGCTCGTCCAGACCGCCCTGCTCGCGGTCGCCGAGCGGTGGGGACGCCTCGACGACCCCGAGCGATACGTGCGGCGGGTCCTGTACACGCGGGCCGTCTCCTGGTGGCGGGTCCTGCGCCGACGGCGCCGGGAGGTGCTGACCGCCGCGCCGCCCGACCCTCCGGCCGCCTCCGTCGATGACCCGGAGCTGCGCATCGTGCTGGCTCAGGCCCTCGACCGGCTCACGCCGAAGCAGCGGGCGGTCCTGGTGCTGCGCTTCTACGAGGACCGCACGGAAGCCGAGACGGCGGACCTGCTCGGCGTGCGGACCGGCACCGTCAAGAGCCAGACCCGCGACGCGCTGCGCCGCCTGCGCGCGATCGCACCGGAGCTGGCCGACGAGCACCAGGAGGTGCTGCGGTGACGACACTTGGCGACGCGTTCCGGGAACTGGCTGCAGAAGCCCCAGCGGTGACGGTACCCCCAAATCTGCTTGTGACCGCACGGCGGAGACGGAAGTGGCGCCGTCTGGCCGCGCTCGCGGCGGTGGTCGCGCTGGCGGCGATCACCCTCGCCGTCCCGATCGCGCGCCCGCAGCCGCCGGCCGCCCGGGACCCCGGCGACGGCCTCCCGGCGCGCCTCGTCACCGTGCCGCGGGACACCGACACGGTCGAGCGCAGCCCGGTCGGGCCGGCCGCGGCCGTCTACTCGTTCGGCGAGGACAACCCGCAGTCGGACCCGGAGGACTTCGACCTCGCGTGGTGGCGCGGCGGGCACACGGTCGCCAGCAGCACCATCGTGGCCCGCGACCGGGACGCCTACCGGATCGTGCGCAGCGGCTACACCACCGGTGCCGAACTCTCCCCGGACGGCCGCTACCTCGTGGCCGAGGGCCGCGTCCTGGACCTGACCACCGGGCGCGAGCGGCTGCGGCTGGCCGCGGCGCCGCTCGACGCGCACTGGTCGCCCGACGGGCAGACGCCGCCGTACGACAGCACCACGCTCTATGGCCGGTGGACCGAGGACGGCACGCGGCTCATCGCCGCCCAGGACGACCGCACGATGATCGTCTCGTGGCCGTCCGGCCAGGTCGAGCAGCTCGTGCGCCACCCCGGGCAGCGGCCGGTCGACCAGGACCTGGCGCTGTCCCCGGATGGCCGGTCCCTGGCGGTGCAGAGCAACGGCCTGTTCCGGGTGTACGACACCGACGGCGCCCTGCGCTGGTCGCGGACGGTGAGCAACGACCTGCTGCGGATCGGCGGCCGGGCGGCCTGGCGGGCCGACGGGCGGCTGTTCGTCTTCGACCGGGAGGTGACGGGCTGCTCGGGCTGCGGCTGGGCACCGGGCGTCTGGCGGCTGCGGGCGCTCGACGGCGCCACCGGCGATGCCGTGACGACGCCCGCCTACCCGGAGATCCGCGACGCGATGTTCGTCAACGTCGTGACCTGGCGCGGCGACGTGGCGTACGCCGTCGTCACGTACACCAACGGCCGCACCGACGACCGGACCGACATCGGCGGCGCCGCCCTCGTGCGGCTGGCCCCGGGCGCGGCCGCGCCGGAGGTGGTGCTCGCCGGCCCCGAGGGCACCCATGACCTCGGCGTCGCCACCGAGCTCGTGGACCGGGTGCGGCCGGTGGGGCGGCCGGAGTTCGGCCGCAACCCGGCCGAGGACTGGGGGCCGGCGCTGAGCTGGGCGGCCTGCCCCCTCCTCGTCGTGACCGTGGTGAGCCTGGCCTGGGTGACCAGGCGCCGCTGGGCCGCCCAGTGACGCCGATGCCGGCGGGTCGAGGTGGTGGCGGTCCCGGGGTGGCTCGCGAGCTACTCCGGGGTCGCGGGCGCGTTGAGCAGGGCCAGCAGCGAGCGCCGCTCGGCCCCGAAGCCGGGCGCGTCGGTGGCGCGGGGGTGCGGCAGGGGCACCGGGCGGTCCTCGGCGATGCGGCCGCCGTCGAGCACGACGATCCGGTCGGCGAGCAGGAGGGCCTCATCGACGTCGTGGGTGACGAGCAGCGCCGCGAAGTGGTGGCGGGCCCGCAGCGTGCCGAAGAGCGCCTGCATGCGCAGCCGGGTCAGCGCATCGAGGGCCCCGAACGGCTCGTCGAGCAGCAGCAGGTCGGGCCGGCGGACGAGGGCGCGGGCGAACGCGACCCGCTGCGACTGCCCGCCGGACAGCTCGGCCGGCCACGCGCGGCCGCGGTCGGCCAGGCCGACCTCCTCGAGCGCCTCGTCGACGCGGGCGCGCAGGTCGGGGCCGCGCACGCCGAGCGCGACGTTCTGCGCGACGCGCTTCCACGGCAGCAGCCGGTGCTCCTGGAACACCACCGCGGTCGAGCCTTCGGTGGTGTAATGGCCGGTGGCCGCCGCGTCGAGGCCCGCGAGAATGCGCAGGAGCGTGCTCTTGCCGGAGCCGCTGACGCCGAGCAGCGCGACCACCTCGCCGCGCTCGACGGTCAGGTCGACGCCGTCGAGGACGACTGTCGCGCCGAACGCCCGCCGCACCCCGGTGGCCACCGCGACGCTCATGAGGCCACCAGCCCGCGCCGCCACGCGAGCAGCCGACGCTCCGCGGCGCGTAGGGCGAGGTCGGAGAGCAGCCCGAGCACCGCGTACGCGAGCAGGCCGAGCACCACGACATCGGTCTGGCTGAACTCGCGGGCCTCCATCATCATGAAGCCGAGGCCGCCCTGGCCGTTGACCTGCTCGCCGACGACGAGGCTCAGCCAGCCGGCCGCGAACGCCAGCCGCAGTCCCAGGAACAGCGAGGGCAGCGCGCCCGGCACGACGACGTGCCAGACGCGCCCGGCCGCGGTGAGCCCGCACGTGCGCGCCGCCTCGACGAGCCGCTCGTCGATATTGCGGATGCCGGCGTACGTGTTGAGGTAGATCGGAAAGAACGCGCCGAGCGCGACGAGGGTCACCTTCAGCGACTCGCCGATGCCGACCCAGATGATGAGCAGCGGCACGAGCCCGAGGTGCGGCAGCATCCGGGCCATCTGCACGGGCGGGTCGATCGCGTCGTCGCCGAGGCGGACGAGCCCGGCGGCGGCGCCGAGGGCGAGGCCGAGCAGGCCGCCGATGAGCAGGCCGAGGACCGCCCGCTGGAGCGAGTCGAGGAGGTAGCCCCCGAGCGTGCCGTCGGCGGCGAGGCGCCAGCCGGTGCCGAGCACGCTGCTCGGGGCCGGCAGCTTGTCCGGGTCGAGCAGGCCGCCCCGCACGCCGCCCTCCCAGGCGGCGAGCAGGACGAGCGGGCTGACCGCGCGCCGCCACCGGCGGGCCCGGGGCCGGCGGGCGGCGGCCGGTGCTTTCGCCACGGCGCGGACGGCCTCGAGCAGTGTCATCGCAGCAGGTCCGCGAACTGCTCGTCGACGCGGGCCTTGATGTCCACCTTGCCGGGGATGAGCTGGAGCTCGGTGAAGCCGTCGGAGATCTGCTGGAGTTCGTCGCCGATCGCGGGGGTGACCGCGGCGAGCGGCTGCGCACTGCGGTCGAGGGCGCGCTTGGCGGCGTCCTCGGGGATGTTGAGCTCGGGCGCGATCAGCTTGACCCGCTCCTCGGGGTGGGCGATGCCCCAGTCGGTCGTCTCGCGGTAGGTCTTGAGGAACTCGCGGATCTTGCCCGGCTTGCTCTTGAGGGCCTGCGGGGAGACGAGGATGTACTCCCGGTTGTTGACCAGGCCGGTGCCGTCGACGAGGACCTTCACGCCGGGGACCTCGGCGAGGGCGAAGTAGGGGTCCCAGATGATCCAGGCGTCGACCTGGCCGGCGTCGAAGGCGGGGCGCGCGTCGGCCGGCTTGAGGTACTGGACGTCGATGTCCTTGATCGTCATCCCGTTCGCGGCCAGGAGCTTGACCAGCAGCCAGTTGACGTTGGAACCCTTGTTGAGGGCGACCTTCTTGCCCTTGAGATCCTTGAAGGTGCTGTACCCGGAGGCGGCCTTGACCAGCACCGCCTCGCCCTTCGGCACCGGCTGCGAGGTCCCGATGATCTTGAAGTCGACCTTGCCCGCGGCCGCGAAGATCGGCGGTGCCTCGCCGACCTGGCCGATGTCGATGGCGCCGGCTTTGAGCCCCTCGGTGAGGGCCGGCCCGCTCTCGAACAGCGACCAGCTTGTCCCGGCCGCCTCGGTCTTGCGGGCCTTGAGCAGGCTCAGCCCGCCGAAGCGCTGGTAACCGACCTTGAGCGGCTCCTCGGCGGCCCCGGCGGCGGGCGCGGCGGTCCCCTCGTCCTGCTTCGCACAGCCGGCCAGGCCGGTGCCGAGCAGGGCCAGCACCACGGCCGTGGCCACCAAAAGTCGACGCATTGTTCGGCTCCATCGATAGGTTGTGCGGGACTATACCCACAACACCTACCGATTGACTAGGTAATGCCGCTCGATGTGTCGACGAGATGTCCTACCAGGGGCGGCGGCGAGGCGATGGCACGCCGGCCGCGCTCGCCGGGCCGCTCAGCCGAGCAGGGTATCCGCCCGTTACGCGGCCGGGCCGTTGTCGCGGGCCGCGATGGCGAGGGCGATGAACGCGCGGAACTCCGCGAACTGCTCGGCGGTCATCTTCCACCGGCGCCCGCCGGTGATGTCGTTCTCACCGTACGCGGCGCCGAGGCGAACCTTGAACCCGTCGAAGTGTGGCTCCCCGTTGACTCTCAGGAACTCTACGTGGTACCGCTTGCTGTCCTCGCTGAGCCGAGTGAAGATCTCCAGGATCCGGCCGTTGAGGACGAGGATGTCGTCGCCGATCGCGAACTCCGCCGCCATGGTCAACACGATAACCGGCGGGAACCACGAAGAACCCGGCCGCGGCTGACCGGTATGCGACGTTCGGCCGGGGCGGTTCGCATCGGCCCGGCCGAGGTGCTGCCGGCGGTACGGGTCGTGGCCGCCGGCGAGTCGCTGCTGTTCCCGGCCGCGATCCGGCGGCTCGCTAACCGGCGCGTTCGGCGCGAGCTCGTCGAACCGCATGACCGGGCTGCGGTCGGCTCAGGGGCGCACGAGCCACATACTGCCGGCGGCCTCCCGGCGGCCAGCCGGATTGGTGGCGGTGACCCGCACCCGCAGCGCCCAGCCGATCTGGTCCGCGCTCGGCGTGTATGTCGTTCCGGTGCCGACGAGGGTGGGGCAGTTGTCGGCGTCGCCGTCGCAGAGCCACCACTCGTACTCGTACTCGATCGGCTGGAGGCCGGCCCACTGGCCCGGGTCGGCCGTCGCGGTGACACCGGCATGCGGGACATCGCCCGGGCCGGGGTCCGTCAGGTTGACGGGGACGTCGGTGCCGGTTCCGCTCAACGGGATCACCAGCGCGGAGCGGGTGTGCGCGCCGGTGTAGTCCAGACGCAGGGTGCCTGGATTCCCGCCGAGCGCGACGCGCAACTTGAGCAGCACCGTGCAGCCCTGTCCCGGGGCCAGCACGGAGTGGCGGCATCCCTCGGTTATCCGATAGTCGCCGGTGACGGTCGGGTCGCCCAGGTCGAGTGGTTCCGGGCCGACGTTGGTGAGGGTCAACGTCGCGGTGGCGAGATCGCCGGGGCCGTGGAGGCCGAAGTCGAGCGCGGCCGCCGACGGTTGCAGGTCGGGCGGCGTCTGCACGGCGCCGGCGTCACAGCTGATCGTGCCCGCATTGCGCCACGGGAGTCCGCGCTGATCGGCACCGGTGCACAGGCCACTTTCGAACGGCACGGCGGCACGGGCCGGGCTGTCGTGCGGCAGCAGCCGCGTCCGGGTCGGCCCGCCGTTGTCCTGAAGTTCGGCGGTGGTGAGGCCGGGCTCGACGGACACGCCCGGCAGGCTCGTCGACGTCCGGCCCGACAGCGCGCACGACCGGTCGTCGACGACGGTGTCCGAGAACTGTTGGTCGTCAAAATCCATGAACCGGCAGGCGCCGGTGATCACCGAGGCGGCCACGTCCACGGTGCCGCTCAGCGTGTTCTCGGGATTTCCGCGAATCGCGGACGGATTCGCCGTGACGGTGACGTGTCGTAACGTCGTCTGCGTGATGTCGGAGAGGGCCATGCCGTTGGTGTCTTCGGCGCCGTAGTTGCCGGCGATGGTCGAGTTCGTGATGGCTACCGAGCTTCGCCAGAACGTGAGCAGGGCGGTGCCCCAGCCGCGGCCGACCAACCGGTTGGCGGACAGGGTGGACCCGCTGATCGACAGGCTGCCCGAGAGCAGGTAGATCCCGGCCCCGGCGGCATCGTGGTAATTGCTGGCGGCCGTGTTCACGTCGATCACGCTGTCGATGATGGTGAGCGTTGTCGAATTGTCGCTGGCGATGCCTCCACCCCGCACCGCCTGGTTGTAGCTGACGTGGGTGCGCAGGATGGTCAGGTCGCCGTCGGTCAGGATGCCGCCGCCATAACCCGGGCTGAGGCCGCCGGCCACGGCGAGATCGACGAGCTTGACCTTCGTGTCATCCGGCACGGTGAGCACCGTGCCGGCGAGGCCTCCGAACAGCGTGGTGGACGCCGAGCCGGCACCGGCGATCGTGACGGTCAACCCGGCGGGCACCCGGGTGATTCCGGTGAAGACACCGGCGTCGAGGTGCACCGTGCCACCAGAGGCCACCGCGCCGAGAGCGCGCGTCAGTGAGGCACAGGGTGCGGCCGCCGAGCATGGGTTGCCGTCCGTACCGCGCGCGCCGACGTATACCTCGCCCGCGCCGGTGGCGGCCGCGGCCGGACCGGCGCCGGCCGCCACCGCACCGACCGTGAGCAGCAGCGCAGCGCCGACCTGTCCCCATGCGTCAGTCAACGTTTTCACACCGCCGACGGTAGGGATAAGACGACCGTCGCGCATCCGGCGATCGCCCTATTCGGCAATGGCAGCACATCGCGATCTCGGCAAGAGCCTCACCGTCGGCGCACCGCCCTGACGACCCCACCTGGGAGGACCCGGTCGCCCGGGCCGGCGTCACTGTCGTCGTTGGACGGCACAACGACACTGACGACGTCGTGGTCCCGGACGCAGCGCTCCCGGCCGACGCGCACCCTTCCACCGCGTCGCCCGGCCGGTCAGTCAGCCCGCGTGCACATGCGGCCGCCGGCCGCGGTCGGGCTCGTGCTGGCGGAGGATCTCCCGGGTGACCGGCGCCACCTCGCCCTGCCCGAATGCGAGGTAGCGTAGGAAGTTCAGTGCCGGGTTGCCCTCGGTCCACTCGAAGTAGATGTGCGGGCGCCGGCCGGTGCGGTCGCGGATGTGCAGCAGCAGCGCGGCGAGAGCGTTGGGCACCGACGAGCTCTCCATCACCAGGACCCGGTATCGATCGTGGCGGACCTCGCCGCGCACCCGCAGCGCCTCCTCGAACTCCGACGGGTCGGTGACCTCGACCTCGACGAAGATGACGTCGTGGCCCTCGGGGATGTCGTTGTCCTCCGTGATCTGCGCGAGCTTGGCGCGGTATTCGCGGGCGTCGCGGCGGTCGGGCTCGTTGGCGATGAGCCGGATGCCGCGCCGGGCGCACTCCTGGACGAAACGCGCGGCCGCCGGATCGGTGTCGACGTTGGTCACCCGGAGTTCGAAGGCCCGGTACAGCCGCGAGAGCAACGACACCGCGATGATCCCGCCGATGAAGCAGGCCGCGATCTTCACACCGTCGGGCCGCTCCACCACGTTGGCGATCGTCGTGTAGACGAACACCGCCGTGATGACTCCGAACGCGACGGTCCGGCCTCGCTGGCGCCGCCGATGCGCCGAAAGCGTCACCGCGACCGCGGCGGAGGTGATGAGCACGAGCACGCCGGTGGCGTACGCGCCGCCCTGCGCGTTGACGTCGGCGTCGAACAGCACGGTGATGAGGAATGCGGTCCCGGTGAACACGAGCACCAGCGGGCGCACCGCCCGGGCCCAGGTCGGCGCCATGCCGTAGCGCGGCAGGTAGCGCGGCACCAGGTTGAGCAGGCCGGCCATGGCCGAGGCGCCGGCGAACCACAGGATGGCGATTGTGGCGATATCGTAGACGGTGCCGAAGCCGCCGCCGAGGTTCTGGTGCGCCAGGTAGGCCAGCGCCCGGCCGTTGGCGGCGCCGCCCGGCTCGAACTGCCGGGCCGGGATGAGCACCGTGGTGACGATGCTACTGGTGATCAGAAATACGCTCATGATCACGGCGGCGGTGGTCAGCAGCTGCCGGGCGCCGCGGATCCGCCCGGCGGGACGGTCCTCGGTGTCGCTGCGGTCGCCCTTGATGTGCGGCATGACGGCGACACCGGTCTCGAAGCCGGACAGGCCCAGCGCCAGCTTCGGGAAGACGAGCAGCGCGATCGCAACCATCATGAACGGGTCGCCGTGCTGCGTCGTCAGTGCGGTGGTCCAGTCGCCGACCGCCGCCGGGTGGCTGACGACCCGCCACAGCCCATCCGCGACGACCACCGCGTTGAGCACCAGATAGACCCCGACGAGGCCGACGGCGATGCCGATCGCCTCGGTGAATCCCTTGAGGAACACCGCACTCAGCAGCCCGAGCAGCGTAAGGGTGACGATGACCTCGTGGCCCTTGAAGCTCGCCGGCCAGAACGGGTTCTCGTCGATGTGCGCCGTCGCGTCAGCGGCGGACAACGTCATGGTGATGATGAAGTCGGTGGCCGCGAACCCGAGCAGCACCAGCACGAAGAGCTTGCCCTGCCAGTACGACAGCAGCCGCACCAGCATCGCGATCGACCCCTCGCCGTGCGGGCTGTCACCGGCCACCCGCCGGTAGACCGGCAGCGCGCCGAGCAGCGTCACGACGACCAGCACCGCGGTCGCGATCGGCGAGAGCACCCCGGCGGCGAGCGCCGCGATGCCGGGCTGGTAGCCCAGCGTCGAGAAGTAGTCGACGCCGGTCAGGCACATCACCTTCCACCAGGCGTGCGTCCGGTGCTCGGCCGGCCTCGCGTGCGGCCCCTCATGCTGCAGCGACTGGTCGGCCAGGCCGGACAACAGCCAGGTGCGCACCGGGCCGCTCCGCGGCCAGGTGCGCACCGGGCCGCTCCGCGGGCGTTCCGGCGCGGCGGTCGTCGAGGCGCTCAACCGCTTTCCTTTCAGGTCGTCACAGCTCGCTTCCCCATTCAGCCATACGGCAGCCCAGGGCGGGCATCGGCAGGCGTTAAGAACGCGTCAAGAAAGTCGGCCGAACGTCAACCTCCCCGCCCGACCGGGCACTGCGTAGCTGAGCCGTGGCGAGCCGGCGGGCGTGCGCTCCGTCTGCTGCTCGCCGGGGCGAGGGGCTGCTCGGCCGCACGGGCGGGGCGCCCGCCGCCGTGGCGCTGCGGCGCAACGCGGCCGTCGGCCTCGGCGCGCTCACCGGAGTTGGGCACGCCGCGGGATGCGTCAACGGCATCCCGTATCAGCGCCATCTGGACCGGCCTGGACGCGACGCGACCTTCCGGCGTCGTGAGAGCATCATGGATGGATGGGCGACTGGCTCGCTGCGGCGCGCGTCCCGGTGGTCGGCCGGCTCTGATCCGCGCCGGCTGGTCGAGGTCATCGTGCGTGACCGCAACCGCGCGGCCCGCGAACAGGCGCTGGCCACACTCGAACGGCTCTGGACCGACCAGCCTGAGCGGCGGGCCGATATCTGGTGGGCCCGCTACGACGCCGCCGACCCTGACGGCTCACTCCTGCGCGCGTACGCCGACACCCTGCAGTTCTCGGACTTCAAGCGCGACGACCTGTGCGAGGCGGCCGCCGAAGCAGGCCGTCCGATGCCCTGAGACCCGCAGGAGTTCAGCACGCCGGACCGCTACCGCCCGGGCGGCACCGGCATCGCCGGCACGGGCGGCTTCACGGCGCACCGCTGACCCGCTGTTGTCGGCGCTGGCGCACCGCACCGTCCTGCCGACGGCGGTGGAGAGGACGCAGCTCCTGCCACATCCTGACCGCTCCAGAGCTGACGAAACGGCCCGACTCGCCAAGGTCCGCACCGCCAAAGGCGCGCGAGTTCGTCGTGGCAACAGGCCCGCGCGCCCTTCCCCTCGGCCCTGTACGGGCATGGTGCGCGTCAGGGCCGCAGTTCGAGGACCACGTTGACCGCAGTCTCGGCCACCTTCCGGACGTGGCTGAAGCCGGCGTCGGTCGCCAGCCGGCTAACCACGGCCGGGCCGGCCTGGGCGCCGAGGGCGAACCCGCCCGCCTGGGCCAGGGCGGCCGGCGTGCACTGGAACGTGGAGGCGGCGTAGCTGAGCGCGGCGAGCGGGTTGGCCAGGTTCGCGGCGTGGTCGTCGGCCGCGTTGGGCTCCACTACCAGGACCGTGCCGTCGGCGGCGAGCGCCTTGCGGGCGTGGGCCAGGGCGGCCGCCGGGTCGCCGAGGTCGTGGAGGGTGTCGAGCAGACAGATCAGGTCGAAGCCAGCGGCCGGGTAGCCGGTGGCGTCGAAGGTCTCGAAGTGGATGCGGCCGTCGAGGTCGGCCTGGGTCGCCCGCTGTCGGGCGATCTCGACGGAGCGCTCGTGGAAGTCGTAGCCGTGGACGCTGGCCAGGGGGTAGGCCTGGGCCAGCAGGATGGCGGCCGCGCCGTGGCCGCAGCCGACGTCGGCGACCCGGCCTCCGGCGGCGAGCCGGTCGGCGACCCCGGGCAGGGCCGGCAGCCACTCGGTGGTGAGGTTGGCGGCGTAGCCGGGGCGGAAGAAGCGCTCGGTGCCCAGGAAGACGGCCGGGTCCTGCTCGTGCCAGGGGATGCCGGCGCCGGTGCGGAAGGCCTCGGCGAGCCGGTCGATGCCGGCGAACCAGCCGCGGGTGATGGTGGCACCCCCGGCGAGGAAGGCCGGCGAGGTCTCGAAGGCGAGCACCGCGGCGGCCTCGGCGGTCAGGGTGTAACGCCCGTCGCCGGCGGTGTAGTCGAGGAACCCGGCCGCGGCCTGCTGGGACAGCCACTCCTGCAGGTAGCGCGCCGCGGCGCCGGTGCGGGCGGCCAGCTCCGGCGGTGTGGCCGGTCCGCCGTCGGCCAGCGCCCGGTACAGCCCCAGCCGGTCGCCGACCGCGACCATGGCGGTCGTAGCGGCGCCGGTCATCGCGCCGAGCAGGCGGTTGGCGTGCTGTTCGATCAGTTCGGGATTCATGGACAACCTCGCAACGTGGATGGGTGTGGCCGTCACAGCAGTTCGGCCAGCAGGGCGGCGGCGCGCGCGGCGCCGTCGGTGGCGACCGGCCGGTACTGCGGGGCGGTGCCGATCTCGGCGGCCACCACCGCGGCCAGGCGGTCGGGCGTGATGTCGTCGTAGTCGAGCCGGCGCCCGGCCCGGTAGCGGCGCAGCCGGTGCGGTACGTGGAAGTTCTGCTCGTAGTGGTGGCGCAGCGGGATGTACACGAAGGGGCGCCCGCACGCGGTGAGCTCCATGCACGTCGTCAGGCCCGCCTGGACGATCGCGAGATCGCTGGCCGCCAGGTGCTGCTGCAGGTCCGGCACGTAGCCGAGCACCTCGAGGCCCGGCGCGGCGGGCAGGGACGCCGGGTCGATGCGCGGGCCGGTGACCAGCACCATGCGCAGACCGGGTACGCGCCGGGCGATCGTGGGGTAGGCGTCGCGAACCTTCCGCAGCAGGTGGGTGCCGACGCCCGAGCCGCCGACGGTCACCACGCACACCTGCTCGTCGGGGCGGTACCCGAGCCGCTCGCGCAGCGCCGCGCGGTCGCAGTACGGCGCCGGGTCGAAGCCGGTGACATAGCCGGCGAAGGTGTAGTTCGCCTGCGCCCAGTCGCGGATGTGTGGCAGCTGAGTGCCGAACCGGTCGGGCACGATGTCCTGCGGGTCGCCGACGAAGACGGCGCGGTCGCGCAGCCGCGGGTAACGGGCCACGTGCTCCAGCATCTCGGCGTTGTAGTCCGCCGCGAGCAGCTCCTCGCGGCGGCCGCCGTCCGGCATCGGCAGGTGGCCCACGAAGTCGGTCATCCAGGCGTACTGGAAGCGCTTGAGCTCCGGGTTCTCGTACAGGAAGTGGTCGACCTCCCACGCCTCGTCGGCGATGACCAGGTCGTAGGCGCGCTCCTGGACGACGTCCTGGAAGAGCATGAAGTTGGCGACGAGGATCTCGTCCATTCGCCGCAGCGCCTGGAAGCAGTGCAGATCGTGCTCGGTCGCCTCGCTGTCGATGTGGGCCGACTCGCTGGACAGCCACCGGCTCGCCGGATGCACCCGCTCGCCGGCGTGTCCCAGCGCCCGGCTGACCGGGTGCTGGGCGAGCCAGTCGACCTCGACGCCGGGCGCCTGCCGGCGCAGCTCCTGGGCGATCGCGAGGTCGCGGCGGGCGTGCCCGAGCCCGATCGGTGAGGAGAGGTACAGCACCCGTCGCGGCCGGCCGGTCCACCGGGTCCAGGTTTCGCGCAGCGGCCGGGGCGCTCGCAGCCGTTCGGCGAACTCGTGGATGAGTACGTTGCTGCGCACCGGATCACCGGCGACGGGTACGTGTCCGGCCCCCTCCAGCACCACCAGCCGCCCGCCGGTCAGCCGGGCCAGCTCCTCGGCGACCGGCAGCGGGACGATGCGGTCGTCGCTGCCGTGCACGTGCAGAGCCGGGCAGCGCAGCCGGGCGCTCCAGCGCGCGATGTCGTTGTATCCGGGCGCCGGCCAGGCGGCCTCGGCCAGCAGTACTTCGGGCGTCGTCTCGCCGGCCCAGCCGACGGCGTCCTCGATCGCCTTGGTCGAGTGCGGCTCGGAGAAGCACTGCCCGAAGAAGAACGCGGCGAAGTCGTCGAAGTGCTCCAGCCAGTACCGCCGGTTCCACTTGGCCCAGTGTGCCGGCGGGTCCTGGCCGAGCTCGGGGACGCGGGAGGGCGGCAGGTCGGGCGGCGCGGCCAGGAACGCGTCCTCGGCGTCGGTGTCCGGGCCGGCGTCGCGCAGCGGTATCGCGCCCGCGATCGTCATGATGCCCAGCACCCGCTCGGGATGGTCGGCGGCCAGCTCCAGCACCCAGCGCGCCGCCATCGACAGGCCGCATACCAACGCCCGGTCGGTGCCGGGCGCGTCGAGTACCCGCAGCGCGTACCCCACCTGGTTGGTGTGGTGGTAGGCGGCCGGCTGCAGGGGCCGGTCGGAGCGGCCGTTGCCCGGCCCGTCGTAGAGCACGACCCGGTGGTGGCGGGCCAGATAGGGGACCTGCATCTTCCAGGTCTGTGCGTGCACGATGGTCCAGCTCGGCATCAGCAGGATCGTCGGCCCGCCTGTGCCGTGCCGCTCGTAGTGGAGTTTCAGTCCGTCGCATTCGACGAAGCCCTCGTCGTCCGGCTCACGTGCCCGCATGCCGCTCGGCTCCCTTACCCGGAATTCGGTCGATCGACCGACTTGCGGTAAAGTTAGCAGTCGGTCGACCGACCGACAAGCGTCCGCTCGAGACGGGAACCAGACACGTTGTCCGAACGCACCGCAGGCACCTCGGTCCAGATCCTGGAGGCGGCGCGCGGCTGCCTGCTCGCCGAGGGCTACGCGAAGCTGTCCACCCGCAAGGTCGCCGACGCCGCAGGTGTGCCGCTGAGCCAGATCCACTATCACTTCGGCGGCAAGCAGGGGATGGTGCTGGCCCTCCTCGACCACGAGAACACCCGCCTGATCGGGCGGCAGCAGCGGATGTACGCCACCGACGCGCCCCTGTGGAAACGCTACGAGCAGGCGTGCGACTTCCTGGACGACGACATCGCCTCCGGCTACGTCCGCGTGCTGCAGGAGATGATCGCCGCCGGCTGGTCGGACACCAGGGTTTCCCAACAGGTACTTTCGCTGATCCAGCGCTGGCAGACGGTGTTGGAGGAGGTGACGCGCGGCACCGAGGCGCGGCTCGGCCCGCTGACGGCCGAGGACGCCGCGGCCCTCGTCGGCATGTCGTTCCTGGGCGGCGAGGCGCTGATCCTGCTGGGTGACGAGACGTGGACGCGGCGGACGCGGACCGCGCTACGCGCCCTGGTGGCGCTGATCCGGCACATCGAGGAGGACTGATCGGGGGTACTGGGCGCAGGCCCGGCGGCGGCGTTTGGCGCAAGATGGTCGGGTGAGCCAGTGGACGCCCGTCGCGCGTAGCGCCGACGTCACAACCAGACCCCTCGCGGTCGACCTCGATGAAATGCCGTTCGTGCTGGTCCGGTTCGCCGACGGCGGACCGGTTCGGGCCTTCGCCGACCGATGCCCGCATCGCTTGGTGCCGCTGTCGGCGGCGACTCCGACCGGCGGGACGCTACGCTGCGCCTACCACGGCTGGGAGTTCGGACCGGACGGGCGCTGCGTGACCATCCCGTCGGGGCCCGGCCAGGCTGTCCCGCCGCGCGCCGACCTACCGCCGGGGCCCGCGGTGCGGGAGCACGACGGCCGCGTCTGGCTCGACCGCGCGACGTTGGTGCCCGACGAACCGCCCGTGCTGTGCACCAACGAGGACCCGGCCCTGCGGCGGGCGTGGCATCCGGTCGGACTGGTCGCCGAGCTGCCGTTCACCGCGGAGCTGCTCGGCGAGACCTGGAGCGTGTACGAGGACCTGCACGTCGAGCCGGTCCCGCACGCGGTGACGACGCGCTGGGGGCTCGTCTGGCTGGCCCCGCAGGAGCCGCTGACCGAGCTGTTCGACGATCCCGACCGCGAGGACCGGCAGTTCGTGGGTGCCTGGCTGCCGCCGGCCCGGACCAGCGTCGCGGCGGCCGTGGTCGCGGACAACTTCCTCGACGTCGCCCACTTCCCGTTCGTACACGCCGGGACGTTCGGCGCGGGGGAGGAGCGGGCCGTGCCGGAGTACACCGTGCGCGGCGATCCGGACGGGTGCCGCAGCGTGCAGGAGCAGTGGTTCGACAACCCGGAGGACCCGGGCGTGCTCGACGGGACGCGGCCGGTGCGGCAGCGGCGCCGGGCCACGTACGTATACCGCGCACCGTTCCAGCTGATGCTGCGCCTCGAGGAGCTCGACGCGGGCGCGGTGAAGACGATCCTGTTCTTCGCCCAGCCCGAGTCGCTCGCCCGGACCCGCATCTACACGAAGATGCTGCTGTGGGGCATCGGCGGGGCCGAGCGGCCCGGCTCCGACGTCGTGGCGCGCGAGTGCGCGTTCGAGGAAGCTGTCCTGGCCGAGGATCTGGCGCTGCAGAGCGCGATGACGCTGACCGGCCTGCCGCTGCGGATGCGCGACGAGCTGCACGTGCGGGCCGACCGGCTCGGCGTGGCGCTGCGCCGCGAGCTCGTGCGGTTCCGTGAGCGGGCGGCGAATCCGGGACGAGCTGGCGAATGATCGACCTCAGGCTGGACAACGCACACGTGGCCGGTGAGACCAGCTTGTCCCAGCCGGTCAGGATGAGCTTGCCGGCAGCGTGACCGCTCGCGCTCAGCTCCCGCGCTTTCGCGGCGTCCTCCAGCGAAAGGCTCTGCGCGATGAGCACCGTGAGCTTGCCGCCGGCCCGCGCTCCCACCGCCGAGTGGAAGATCAACGACAGCGCTTGCGCCGTCAGGTGAGCAGAATCCGATGAGACGAACTCAGGGCCGGCATGGCCGGCGTCGGGTCCTGGACTTCGCGCGCGGTGGACGTTGCCGCGAGCGCTGTCCTGGTGCCCGGTGCGATGGCGATGACGGCCCGCCTGCTCCGCCCTTGGGACCTTACGGTGGCCGGTGAGCCGCCCCGCTCGGCGATTTGATGACCCGGAGGTGGGTCTGGCGTGCCGCAGATGCTGGAGCGGTCGGCAGTGGCCGCGGCGACCGACCGTTTGCTGGCTGATGCCGGCGCCGGCCGCGGCCGTGCTCTTTACGTTCTCGGGGACGCCGGTCTGGGTAAGACCGCGTCGGTGAACGCGGCCTGCGCCGCCGCGGCGCAGGCCGGTTTCCGGGTGGTACTGGCGACGGCGGATCCGATGGAGTCGATGCTCCCGTTCGGGCTGATGTACCAGTCGGTGCGTGCTCTCGGCTGGGAGCCGGTGCCGGCCGCGGCCGGGAACCCGGTGAGCGCGGTCGACGCGCGGGCGGGCAGGTTCTTCGGGGTCCTGGATTGGCTGGAGGCGCGTGTCGAGGGTCCTCTGCTGTTGGGGTTCGATGATCTGCACTGGGCTGATCCCGACTCACTGGCGCTGTTGTCGTTTCTGGTCCGGCGGATCTCCGAACTGCCGGTGGCGGTGGTGGCGGCGTTGCGCCCCTGGCCGTCCGAGGCACAGGACGTGGCATCGGCGTTGACCCATGACGGCTGGGCCGCGCTGGAACGGTTGACGCCGCTGAGCGAGGCGGCCGCGGGAGTCCTGCTCGGCGCGGTGGCCGGGCGACGGCTGCCGGATCGGGTCGTGTCCGAGGCGTGGGTGGCGTGCGCGGGGAACCCGTTCCTGTTGGAGCAGGTGGGCGCGGCGCTCGTCCGGGGAGAGGCCGGTGACCTGAGCGAACGCGGCGGTCGGCAGTTGGCGCAGGCACTGTTGTTGTCCCGGTTCGCGGGATTGCCGTCGACCGGGTTGCAGATCGCGCGCGCGGGTGGCGTGCTCGGTGGGCGCTTCCGGGCTGAGATCGCCGCCGAGCTGGCGGGTGTGTCGGGCGGTGAGCGGGACGCGGCGCTCGACGCGCTGGCCCGCAGCGGCCTGGTCCGGGCTGCGGTCGACGGCGGCCTGGAGTTCGTTCATCCGCTGCTGCGGCAGGCGCTGTACGAGGACACCAGCCCGCCGGTGCGGACCCGGATGCACGCCCGGGCGTTCGGCCTGTTGTGTTCCCGGGGGCTGTCCGTCCACGCGGCCGAACACGCGCTGCGCGGGGAGATGGTGGGCGACGCCGAGGCGGTCGCGGTGCTGTCCGGCAGCGGGCGGGCCGCGTTGGCCGCCGGGGCGCTGGAGGTCGCGGCCAGCCACCTCGGCGGGGCGGCCGATCTCGCCGGTGACCGCGCCGGAACCGGGCTGCTGCTCGCGTGGGCGCGTGCGCTGCTCAGCCGCGGCCGGTCGGCGGAGACGGTCGCGGTGTGCCGACGGGTGCTGGCGCGCGGCGGGCTACCGGTCCCGGACCGGGTCGAGGCGCTGCGAATGATGGGGCTCGCCCATAGCACCACCGCGGCGCACGATGCGGCTTCCGACTGCTACGAGCAGGCGACCCGGGTGGCCGAGCCGGACCATCCGGGGCTGGCCGCGATGGCGCTGGTTGACCACGCGCTGACCATCTGGACGGTCGCCGGACCGGCGCGAGCCCTGCCGCTGGCCACACGAGCTCGCGACCTTGCACGTGACGCCGACCCCACGGTGCGGACCCGGGTGAACGTGGCCTGGGGCAACACCGCGCTGCAGGCCGGCGACCGAACCGGACTCGACGCGTTGGCCGAAGCCGCCGAGCCGCTGCTGGCCGATCCGGCAGCGCACGCCGCCGATCTGTCGCTCGGACTGGCCGGGACCATCGCCTCGTACGCGATGTGCGCGGCGATCACCGAGCGCCTCGACGAAGCCGAACGGGCCGCCTCGCTGGCCCTGTCCGCCGCCCGGCGGCTGGGGGCCGCCCAGACGTTGGCCTCGCTCCCCACGATCCAGACCTACGTCCTGTACCGGCTCGGCCGGCTCGACGAGGCCCTCGCCGCTATCGAGCAGGCGCGGACCTTCACCGACGTGCTGCCGATGAACGAGCCGTACGTCGCGGTGTGCGAGGCGTTCGTCCAGCTCCACCGTGGCCGGTTGGACGAGTGTGAACACGCGTGCCGCCGCGGCGAGCGGACGGCCCGCCCGCGTGGCGAGTTGTACGCGCTACTGTTCCTGACCGACGTCGAAGGTCAGCGCCGGCTCCGTGAGGGCGACCTGTCCGCCAGCGACGTTTATCTGGAGACGGCCGATCTGGCGCGCCGCGGCCGATTCAACGAGCCGTGCGCGGCGCCGTGGGGCCGGCATGCCGTCGCGGCCCATGTCCGATCCGGCCGCCTGGAGGAGGCACAGCGGGTCGTCGACTGGCTCGAACGATCGGCGGAGTCGTTGCCCTGCCGATGGCCTCGCATCGCCGCGTTGACCGGACGCGCGCTGATCGCCGAACAGGCCGGCCACCGCGAGGACGCGAACACTCACTTCGGCTGCGCCCTCGAGCTGCACAAAGGCCTGGACCTACCGTTGGAACGGGTCGAAACGCTGCTGGACTACGGCGCGTTCCTGCGCCGGGGCGGGCAGTTGACCCAGGCCCGGGCCCTCCTCGCCGAAGCGGCGAGCACCGCGGAGTCCACCGGCGCCCACTGGCTGGCCGGCCTGGCCGCCCGCGAGCTGACCGCCACCGGGGGCCGCCGCCGGCGCGTTCAGTCACCCGAACACCTGACCCCGCAGGAGGAACGGATCGCCGCATCGGTGGCGACCGGAAAATCGAACGCCGAGATCGCCCGCCAGTTGTCGATCTCCGTCAACACGGTCGAGACTCACCTGCGGCACATCTATGCCAAGTTCGGCGTCCGCTCGCGATTCGAGCTGGCCACCCGGATCAACCCGCGCCCGGGCCGTCCTTAACCGTCACCGCTATCCGGGATGCCAGGCCCGCCGGGACCGGCCAGACTCTACATCGTCCCCGACAGGCCGGCCCGGAAACGTCGGGCCCGCCCGGACCCGGAGGTGACGTATGAACCCGGCCGCCGACGGCGACAGCGGGACCGAGACCGGTCCGGCACCTGCGCTGCGCCTGCTGCTGACGCTCGACGCCGGCGAGCGTTTCTCCGGTACCGTCGGCGTGCTCGGCACCGCCACCGGCCGGACGTTCCACGGCTGGGTGGATCTCATCGGCGCCGTCGAGGCACTCCGCGCATCCACCGACCGGCCGCCCGGAGCATGACGCCTGTCACTGTCAGCACTAAATCTCACCGGCTTCCGTGATACCCGCACCGGCGCCGACCCGACACAATGGCGCGGGGAGAACGGCCTTGGGCAGCGCCTGTCTGGTCTCGCCCGTCGTCAAAGGGGGGCGTGAGCGGGATGAGCGCAAGTCCACCGTACGTCATCATCCGGCTGGTGCCGCAGGCTCCCGTCGACGGCGCCGCCTTCGCCACCTACCTGGAGAACCTGGCGCTGCAGTTGTTCGACGCGAACAGCTCGCCGCCGGTACCGCTGAGCGACTACGCCTATTCGTCGCCGCTGATCTTCACGCAGTGGCCCGGGGCGCCCGGGTACTACTCGACGGTCTCGGTCGCCACCGCCCAGCCGACGCACTACAACAGCGCGAACAGCAACTACGGCTCGACCCTCACGTTCCACTCCACTGTCGGGATCTCCGTCGGCGCCTACGTGTTCAGCTCCGACCAGCAGACGCTCCCGGCGAACCAGGGCCTACGGGTCACCGCCGTCGACACCACCACGGTGAAGCTCAGCGGAACGCTCACCACCTACGTCCCGACCGCGACGGTGTTGACCTTCCTGGGCTCGCCGCGCAGCGACGACCCGAACGCAGCGACACCGCTGACGTTCCCCCTGGATACCAGCGGACCTGCCTCGACGGTCGCCGGCGAGCTCATCCGGTTGAACTTCGCCGACACCAGCGGGGTCACCGTCGGCATGGACGTGGCCGCCGCCAACGTGCCCGCCGGTGCGACCGTCACCGACGTACAGCCCGACTGCGTGCTGGTATCCCGGCAGTTGACCGGCCAGGGCCATCCCGAGCAGGTCACCTTCACACTGCGGCCGCCGTTCGTCACATTTGCCATCACCCCGCAGTCCGCGACACCGACCGCCAACCCGGACACCCTGCAGTTCGCGGCGGGCGACACCGACGGCGTCGCCGTCGGCATGACCCTGGTGCCGGTAATCGGGCTGATCGGGCCGGGTACGACGGTGACCGCCGTCGACGCGACCGCGGTGCGGCTGTCTACGCCGATGCAGGCGAGCCTCCCGGCCGGCCGGTCGGTGCGGCTCGCCTTCCGGCTGAGCTCTCGGATCGCCCAGCACCTCAGCCCGCAGTTCAAGTACAACTTCTTCACCGGTGTGGACTTTGCGTTGGTGCCCGCGGCGGTCGCGACCGCCGTGGTGCCGTTGAACGCCACGCCGCCGGACTACCTGGACATCCCGAATTACCTCGATGTCAAGGTCAGGGCGACCCGCGGCACCGAGATCATTCCGCTCACCACCACGTTTTACAACGTGAAGGTGAGCACGGACAGCATGCCGAGCGAGCCTCTGCAGTACCAGAACCTGGCGGCGACCAGTACGAGCCTGTATGTCGCGCTGCCCCCGCCGCCCGGCGCCAACCCGATCGCGCTGGCCCTTCCCGGCGACGGTGCCGCGCCGCCGTTCGACGAGCTCCGCGACGTCATCGAGGCCACGCTGGCCGCCGAGAAGGAGCACGCCGCGATCGGCGACCCGATCACGACAGCGACGATCAGCACCCTCATCGCCTCGCCCCGGCTCTGCCGCCGGGTCGCCTTCGACATCGCCTGGAGCTACGGCGACACGCTGCCGACTCCGCCCGACTCGCTCGAGTCGCTTTACACCAACCCGCCGAACCCGGGCGGCGGCGGTGGGAACTCCTCCGGCAGCAAGGACAACAACCTCGAGCAGGACCGGCAGAAGTTCGAGGGGGCGCTCAGCAGCTTCTACTCGACCCACAACGCCACAGCCGAGCGGCTCGCGAAGTTCATCGCGGCCGCGTCCGCCGCCGTCGTCTGCGAGCAGGCCAGCCGCAACGCGACGACCGCGCTCGTCGACTTCCCGGTCGACCCGGACGCGCCGTTCGCCGCCGCCGTCGCCGTCGAAATGCGGCTGGCTGGGCTCGGCGCGGGCGGCCCGGGTGGCGTCAGTTTCGGCGTGCCGGCGGCCTACTTCTACGCGCTGGGCGCCCACCTCGACAAGACCACCACCGCCGCGCAGCGTTTTTCGATGGCGACCGGCGACGCGATCGAACGGCTGTTGCAACAGTTCGCCACGGCTCAGAACATGAACGTCATCGCGGCGAGCGAACTGTTCGCCACGGCGCCTGCACTGCCCACGGTCACCGCCTTCCAGGCCGCTCGCCGGCTTTCCGCGCTGCGGGTGTCGGCCGCCTCGACCAGTAGCTCCGTCACGGTCTTCGCCGGGACACCGCTGGCCGCGCTCACCACCGGCTGGCTGTCGGCCACCGACCCGGACACCTCCGGTGCCGGAACGCCGCCCGTCACGTACCCGGAGAACGACTTCCAGGTCTGGACCCGACACCTCGCCGGCGCCGACCCCGCCGGATACGCCGCGCTCGACCTGGACGCGTTGACTCGCGGCTACGTGCTGCCGCCGATCGCGGCCAGCCCCGACACCGATGCCGGCGCGGGCACCACCGTCCTGACGTTCGGCACCGCCAGCGGCATCGGACCCGGCATGACGGTCAGCGGACCCGGTGTCGCCGCGTCCACCACGGTGACCGGCGTGACCGCCGTGGCGAACGGCCGCACGGTCTCCCTCAGCACCCCGCTGGCCGGCAGCGTCACGACGACCACCCTGCTGATCTTCAACGCGCCGCTGCCACCCATCGCCGCGACCACCACGGCGGACGCACAGCCCGGTGCCACCCTCACGTTCGGTGGCGGCCTCCCGGCCGGCGTCGGCCCCGGCACGGCCGTCTTCTGTCCCGGTGTCACCGCCGGCACGACGGTACTGGCGGTAGCCGGAACAGCGGTCACGCTCAGCGCCCGGATCTCCGCCGCGGTCCCGACCGGCACCGAGGTCGTCTTCGCCGCGCCCCCGGTCGCCCCGCTCGCCGCGGTGACGACCGCGGACTGTCCGGTGAACACCGACGTGTTGACTCTCGGCGATCTCGCCGGTACCCACGGGATCCACGCCGGGATGACCGTCTTCGGCACCGGGATCCCCGCCGGTACGACGGTGCAGGCGCTCGCCGGCGGCACGGTGACGATCAGCACGGCGGTCACCACCGCCCTGCCGGCCGGGTCGGTGGTGACCTTCACCGCCCGGTCGAGCACCCTCGCCGAGCAGATCGCCGCGTGGCTGCCCTCGACGGTGACACCACCGGCCCCCGGACCCACGGTCGGCCTGCTCAAGCAGATCACAGCCGCACAGTGGACGGCTTTCTTCACGGTCGCCGGCAGCCCGGCCTGGCTACCGCCGTTCACCGAACCGCCGGGGGCCGGCACCGGCGGGACGGCCCAGAAGGCCGGCTACATCGCCGGCCGGGTCCGCGCCTTCGTCCGGACCGTCCGGGAGTTCTTCACCGTCGCGGCGGCCACCACCAGCGCCCAACTGCCGGCACCGGACGCGCCGGCGGTCTTCGACCGGCCCGCCGACGACCTCGTCACCGCCGCCGTCGCCCAGCTCCCGGCCAGTTTCGCCTTCGGGAAGGGCGCGCTGTCCACCGACGACGCGGCGGCAGCGGCGCAGACAGTCGTCTCGGATGACGCCGACGCCCAGGCCTGGCTGGTCCAGGCGCTGACGACGGTCAACGAGCTGTACTGGACCAGCTCGGTGGTGCCGAACCCGCCGGTCACCCTGCCCGGACCGGTCAGTCTCGCGTTCTCGGTGGCCGAGGCGCTGTTCGCGCGTGGCTTTCGCGCCGCCGCCGAGATCACCGGCCTGACGGCCGGAGACTTCCAGCTGGCCCTGACCGGCACGGTGGCCTATGACCACGCCGCGGCCTTGTACGCCAAGGCTCAGACCCTGGCCGCGCAGAGCCCGGACCCCGGCGCCGGCGACAGCGGATTCCAACCGGTGAACCCGGACGGTTCGCTGATCAGTTGCGCCCCGCCGCCGTCGCTGTCACCCACCGGGCCGATCGCGTACCTCCAGCAGATGTTGGCGGTCACCGGGTTGGCCGACGGCACCGACCCGGCACGGACCCAGCTGACCCGGCCGACCGCGGCCGGTGCCGACGAGGCCGCCACCGCGCTCACGTTCACCACCACCGACGGCGTCCGCGTCGGGATGGGCGCCGACGCCGCGCCGGTCGCGGCGGGAACCACGGTGACCGCGGTCGCCGACACGTCGGTGACCCTGAGCAGCGGACTCACCGGCGGGCTGCCCGCCGGGACCCCGGTCACGTTCACGGCGCCGGCCCTCGGCGACGTCCTCAGCGGGCGCCGTGGCCCCCTTGGCCGGCACGCCGCGAGCGCCGCGAACCTGACGACGCCGCTGCCGCTGGTCGACCTCGTCAACGAAAGCCTCGAACACCTCGCCGCGGCGGGCGCACCGAGCGGCGGCACTGTTTACGACACCGACCCGGCGCTGCCGCCGTGGTTCCCGCCGGACCCCGACGGCGACGACGCCGCCGCGCGGCTGCT
Source organism: Dactylosporangium sp. NPDC051541 (assembly GCF_044454505.1). Lineage (NCBI taxonomy): Bacteria > Bacillati > Actinomycetota > Actinomycetes > Micromonosporales > Micromonosporaceae > Dactylosporangium > Dactylosporangium sp. NPDC051541. The sequence continues at coordinate 25,512 of NZ_JBITDU010000018.1, read as the reverse complement.
GGCCGCGCTGCCCGCGCACTCGACCCCCGCCCCGCCGGACGCGGCGAACGCCGCCGTCGAACCGGCCGCGTTCGACAAGCTGGCCCATGACTTCTCCACCTGGCAGCTGCCGTACCCACAGTCCGCCGACATCGCGCGGACCTACCTGCGGGCGATGGGCAGCAGCCGGTTCGAGGCCATGCGGACGTTCCGCCGATGCATCACTGAGTTCGTGCTCGACCCGCAGCACGAACCCAACGGATTCGGGTCCTGGCTGTGGCGCTATCCGGTCCGCACCGACCTCGCGATCGAATACCTACACCTGTCGCCGCCGGAGTATGCGCAGCTGTTCGGCGGCTGCACCGTGCCACCCTGCGCGGGCGGGACCGACGCGCCGGTGGGCGACGGCGAGCCCCCGGCGGAGCCGGCCGAGGCGGGCACGTCCCTCGCCGACGTCGCCGCCGCTGCGGTAGCGGCCGCCCGCCGGCGCAAGGGCGCGCCGGCCGACAGCATCGGGCTGCCGGCGTTGCTCCAGTTGACCGGTCTGAGCTATGCCGAGTTCTACGACCTGTGGTCGTGTGGGTATGTGCCCTTCCACAACACCACCGGCGGCACATTCCCGTCGTGCGCGCCGTGCTGCCCGGAGGACCTGTCGGTGGGCTTCGACGACGGGCAGCTGGAACAGGGCCTGTCCGTGCTGCTCGTGTTCGTCCGGCTGTGGCGCACGCTGCGCGGCTGCGGTGAGGGCTACTCGTTCGCGCAGCTGGCCGACGTGTGCGCCGTGCTCAGGTTGAGGTTGGACGGCGCCCCGAATCCGGACTTCATCCGCCAGCTCGCGGCACTGCAGATGCTGCGCGACGACTTCGGGCTGCCGCTGAACGACCCGCACGCGCCGATCGACCCGCAGGCGTCCGGCGCCGAGCGCACGCCGCTGCTCACGCTGTGGTCGGACCCGGCCGGCGGACCCGGGTCGTGGGCACTGGACCAGCTCATCCGGCAGGTCGAGCGGCACGCCCAGCACCGGCACGGCTGCGGCCGCCGCCCCGCCGAGGCCGTGAAGCTGCTGGTGGACAACCTCGATCCGCTGTCGCGGCTGGCCGGCTTCGACCCGACCTCGCCCACCTTCTCGTGGCACGCGCGGCCAACCCACACGCTGCGCTTCGCAGAGGTACTGGCGAAGATCTACGCGTCGGCGTTCACGGTCGGCGAGCTGCTCTTCCTGTTCACCGCCGGGCCGCATCTCGACGGCGACGACCCGTTCGCGCTGCCGGACATCAACGAGGCCCGGGATACACCGCTCGAGGTGCCCGAGGACGACCCGCACCACGGGCTGTGGCGGCTGCGCCGTGACCTGCTCGACGCGCAGGTCGACGCGGACGAGGCCGAGCAGTGGCCGTGGCACCGGGTCGAGACCGCGCTGCAGACCGAGTTCGGGTTCGCGGCCGCCGACGTCACCGCGCTCGGCGCGCACTTCTTCCCCGGCCGGGCCACCCCGCGCGGCGGCGGGCACTTCGCGCGACGGTTCGTCTGCGCCCTGCCCGCCGCCGACACTTCGCCGGCCATGTGGAACGGCCCCCGCGACTGGCCGTGGCACTACGACACGACGACACAGCAGCTGGCCACCCGCATTCCCGTGACCGATCGGGCCTTGCTGGCCACGCTGACCCACGTCCGTGCGCTGAACGACCGTGAACGGCAAGCCGTCCAGGACCTGTACTTCCAGCCCCGGGCACTGCTGGCCCGCTTCGCTCTGCTGCTGGGCGATGTCGCGGCCGCCCGACGGGCGCTGATCGAGGAACACGACGAGAACCGGCGGTTCGCGTACCTCCGCGATCAGTTTCTGCTCGGCCGCCACCGCAGCCACCTGATCGCCCGGCACCTGTCGCGCCATGTCGCCACGATCAGCGGCGACGACGACCCTCCGGACGAGGCGGTCGCCGGGCTGGTCCTGCGGACGCTGGTCGGCGACGGGAACCGGGCCCGGTCCGGCTGGGAGGACGACACCGGCGCCCCGCCGGCACTGACCTGGCCACAACCGGCCGGCGGCGCCCTCGCAGCGCTGCTCGGGCTGGTCGGCACCGGACTGCACGTCGAGTACCGGCCGGACGGCGGCTGGATCGTCTGGCGCGACGCGGCGGCCTCGCTGGGCGGCTTCGGGACCGAACCGGACCGGCGCAACGCCCCTGTACCGACGGTCCTCCCGGCCTTCGACGCGGCGTTGACCACTGAGCAGATGCGGCACACCAGCGTCCACAACGGCATGCTGGTCACCGACAGCACCGGCGCCTGGCTGGGTGGGGCACAGGGCTTCACCGCGACCTGGACCGGGACGATGCTCATCGAGCAGCCGGGGACCTACGAATTCTGGGCCGGCCCGCCCGCGCACGGCGCCGAGCCGTGCGACCCGGACTGCGGCCGAGGCCGGCAATGGCAGGTCACGCTGCGCCGCGGCCAGCGCACCTGGGTGCTCCTCAGCGCGGATCAGCCGACCGGCGAGGTACCGCTCAAACGGGGCGCCTACGAACTGCGGGCCCAGCTGGTACAGCCCAGCCCCGAGTTCGACGACGAGGACGACGTGCGCCCGGTACACACCGGCCTCCAGATCGACTACCGCGGCCCGGACAGCGGCGACCGGCGCACCGAGATCCCGTTCCGCGCACTATTCACCGCGACCAAGGACCACCCGCTCAGCGCCGGGATCAAGCGCCTGAGCCCGGCCGCGGCGGCGTACCTCGATGACCTGTACGTCCGCTCCCTGCGCGACATCCGCCGCACCTACCAGCGAGCCGTCAAAGCCGTCCTGCTGTACCACCGGTTCCGGCTCTCGGCGCGGCGCCGGCCGCACGGCACCTCCGAACTCGGCTACCTGCTCAGCCAGCCGCAACGCTTCGCCGGCACCGGCTACTACCACCTCGGCGGCGTCTTCACGCGGCACCAGGCGTTCTTCGACCCGAACCTGTTACCGGTGCGGGACACCTTCCACGCCCCCGCGCCGTCGGACGACGCCCGGGTGGACCCGTCACCGCAGCGCACCCAGGCGATGTTCGACTGGTGGGAGCGGCTGTTCGACTACGCCGCCGCCCGCGACGACGTCCAGCGCCGCGACGGGCGCGCGCTGTGGCACCTGTTCGACGAGGCGCAGGACAGACAGCCCGCCCACCCCGGCTATCTGTTGCGCCATCTCGGCGCGGACTCCCGCCGCTGGGCGCTCGACCTGCGCTACGCCCAGGACCAGAACGCGCCCGTCTACCTGGTGACCGCCGACGACCTGGCCGACGACCGGTGGACGTTGCGGGCCTGGCACGCCGAGCACTGGCTGCGGGCGATGCAGCGGCACAGCAGTGTCGCCGATATCCGGGTCGCACGGCCGGACCTGTGGGCAGCCACCGAACCCGCCGCGACCCTGCCCGGCGAGACCGGCACCGGCAACGCCAACCTGGTGCTCTTCGTCGCCGCCGGCTGCCTGCCGGCCGGCGCCCCACGCCGCTACCGGGACCTGCGCCGTATCAATGACGAACTGCGGGACCGGGGCCGTCGCGCGTTGCTCGCCTACCTGTGCGCCGAGGACCGTGTCCCCCTGCCGTGGCGCCCCGGGCAGTTCGCCGCCGCCCCGGGCGACCTCAGCGACTTGCTGCTGCTGGACGTCGACGTCATGCCCGGGCGCACCGCCAGCCGGATCGAGGAGGCGATCACCGCCACGCAGTCGTTCATCCGCCGGGCCCGGCTCGGGCTGGAGCCGGACTGGCCGGTGACGCACGCGTTCGCACGGCTGTGGGACAGCCGGTTCGAGACGTACCGGACCTGGGAGCAGGCCCGCTACCGCGAGCTGTACCGGGAGAACTGGATCGAATTCGACGAACTGCGCCGAGCCCGCCGCATCGAGGCGTTCCGCTTCCTGGAGGACCGGCTGCGTACGTCGACGCTGACGCTGGCCGCGCCCGGTGGCCTGGACTGGTGGCTGGACACCGACACGGACCTGCGGGCCGCGCCCGAACTGCTCCAGCGGCGCGTGCCATCCCAGGTCCGTGCGCTCACTCCACCACGGCAGGGGTTTACCACCCTCGGCTCCCCGGAATGGGCCGGGCAGCCGTCGTGGCTGGCCGCGGCCCCGGCCGCACCAGACACGCCCGGCGACGGCAACGGTACGCCCGAGGGCTACGGCGAGCACGGCGGCCGGGACGATCCGCCGGTTCTGGAGGCCGCGCCGGCGCGTGCCCCGGATCCGGGCCAGGCACCGGCCGCGGATCAGGCCCGGGCGGTGGCGACCGCCGACGCGCAGCCGTCGTCGCTGCCGCTGTGGATGGCCGCCGCGATCAGGCTCGGCACCCGCTTCCTGCGGGTCGCGGCCGCCGGACCGCCGCCGGCCGCCGCCCGATTCGCCGTGTCCCGCGACGGGCCGGCTTGCTGCCCGGACTGTGGCGACGACCACCCGCCCACCGTCGACGAGTACTACTTCTGGCTGGTCAGCACCCAGGTATACGCCTATACCGCCAAGACGGACGCCTCCGAGGACGGCGACGCCAGTTTCACCGGCAGCTACCAGTTCGGCTTCCAGGACTCCTACTACGACCGGTCCCAGCAGCAGTCGGCCGACTGGAACGACGAGGGACCGGCCGCGCGGCTCCAGGCGAAGTGGCAGCCCGACCCGGCGGTCCGGCTGGCCTGGTGCCGGCTGCACAACGGTCAATTCGGCCAGCCCCGCCGGTCCGCAGGCCACGTCACGGTCGCGGCGCAGCCGGACCTGGTCCTGCTCGGGCGGGCCTGGGACTCGCTGTACTTCCAGATCACCAACAGCGCGCCGGCGCCGGCCGGATACGGCAGCGGCGAGGACAGCGATCCGTCGCCACCAGGTTTCCGGTACGACCTCGCCGCCGACGAGGCGGTCGCCGTGCCGGAGGTGCTCAAGCCGCCTCCACCGCCGGGCACCGACCCCGGCGGCCTGGGGTCCTACCCGCTGTTCGCCTACCACGCGCCCGGCGCCCGCCTCTTTCCCACCTCGTGGTTCTCACCCGCGCTGGCGGTGGCCGACGCGTTGCGGACCCGCTGCGTCCACGACCTCGCGCTGCGCTGGTACCGACGGGCATTCGACCCGTGGAGCCGCGACTGCACGTGGGCCCGCTGCCCGGGCGACGACCTCGAGCCCACCGACGGTGGGCACCAACCCGGATCCGTCGCCTGCTGTGACGCCTCCGCGCCCACCGACGAGGTCGCGCGCAACCGAGCGGTGCTGCTGCGCTACTGCGCCACCCTGATCGAATGGGGCGACACGCTGATGCGCCGCGGAAACTCGCCCGAGGCACATCAGCAGGCACGCGTGCTCTACGACACCGCCGAGCGGATCACGGGACCGCGTCCGCGGGCCCACATCCTGCCCGAGCCGGCCAATGTGGCGACCGTCGCCGCGTTCGAGCCGGCTCCGCCCCCGCTCAACCCGCGCCTGATGGAGCTGTATGACCTGATCGCGGACCGGCAGGACCTTGTGCGCCGCGGCTTGGACGCCGGCCGGATCCGCGCCGAGCTGCCCTACTTCAACGACCTACCCGCGGACCCGGGCGAGTGGTGCCTGGACGAGGCGGACCGGTGCGGCCGGCGGAGCCCCTACCGGTTCACGGTGCAGATCGCCAAAGCGTCCGAGCTGGCCGGGCGGGTCCGTGAGCTCGGGGGCGCGCTGCTCGCCGCCTACGAGAAGGGCGACGCCGAGTACCTTGCCTCGCTGCGGGCCGAACAGGAGCGGGAGATGCTGGCCCTGGGCATCCGCGCCCGCCAGGACCAGTGGCGCGATGCCGACTGGCAGGTCCAGGCGCTGCAACAGACGAAGGACCGCAGCCAGGCCAACCTGCTGTACTACGCCGGCCTGCTGCAGAACGGCCTGATCAACACCGAGATCCAGAACATCGGTCTGACCACGTCGGCGTTGCAGACCCGCACCGGCGCGACCGTGACCGAGATCCTCGGCGAAGTCATGTCGATCATCCCGGACTTCTTCGTCGGCGCCGTGTCCACCTTCAGCCAGATACCGGTCGGCACCAAGCTGGCCGGGCTGTTCCAGGCGATCGCCAAGGTGATGCACTCGGCCGCCGACATTCAGTCGACGGTCGCCTCCATCGACGGCACCCAGGCGGGCTGGCAGCGCCGCGCCGCCGAATGGCTGCACGAGGTGCAGACCCTGCCGATCGACATCGAACAGACGGAGATGCTGATCCTCGGCGCCCACCGGCGCCGCGACCAGGCCATGACCGAGCTGAACAACCAGCAGCGACAGATCGAGCACTCCACCGAGACCCTCGACTTCCTGCGCGATAAGTTCACCACGGCCGAGTTGTACCTGTACCTACAGCGGGAAACGGCCGCGATGCACCGGCGGATGTACGAGCTGGCGCTGCGGGCGGCCCGGGAGGCCGAGCACGCATTCGCCTACGAGCTGGGCCGTCCGAGCCCCAGGGTCCTGGCCGACATCGGCTGGGACAGCCTGCACAGCGGTCTGCTCGCCGGTGAACGCCTGGACACCGCACTGCATCACCTGGAGAAGGCATACCTGGACAACAATCGGCGCGAGCTTGAACTCACCCGGCAGTTCTCGCTGCGGCTCGACTTCCCCGCCGCCTACCTGCGGCTGCGCACCACCGGCAGTTGCGAGGTCACCCTGCCCGAGTGGCTGTTCGACCTGGTCGACTATCCGGGTCACTACCTGCGCCGGATCAAGAACGTCTCGCTGACTCTGCCGTGCGTGGTCGGCCCGCACACCGGCGTGCACTGCCGGCTGACCCTGCTGCACAGCAGCCTCCGGTCCAGCCCGGAGGTACGGCCCCCGGCCGGGCACTGCTGCCCGGACGAACTCGACCGCGACGACTACACCACCTGCGCCGCCGACCCGCGCCTGACACGTGACTACGCTGCGCACGAGTCGATCGCGACATCCACCGGCCAGAACGACTCCGGCCTGTTCGAGCTCACCTTCCACGACGAGCGGTACGTCCCGTTCGAGTTCCGCGGAGCCGTCAGCCGGTGGCGCATCGAACTACCACCGGAACACAACTACTTCGACATCCGCTCCCTGACCGACGTGATCATGCGGCTCAGTTACACCGCCCGGGACGGCGGCACACCGCTGCGCACGGCCGCCGAGCGGGCCTGCCGGGGCCGGCTGCCCGGCGACGGGCTGCGACTGTTCGACCTGCGGCAGGACTTCCCCGAAGCGTGGGCGATCCTGGGGGGTACCGATCGGGGCCGCCACCGCAGGGTCCGGCTGGCCATCACGCAGGCGATGTTCCCGTACATTCCCGGCCGGCGCGCCGAGCGGATCGGCCGGTTCCTGCTCATGTTCGCCGCACCCGACGCCGTGCCCGGACGCCACCACCAGATCCGGTTCTGGCGGGCCGATCACGACGACCGGGACTGCGACGTCGAGGCCACCTGCGTCGCCAGCGACGCCTGGCCCGGCCACTTCTGCGGCACGATCGACCTGCACGACGAGCCGCTCGGACCGCTGAGCGACGACCGGCCGCAGGTGTGCGTCGTCGAGTTCCCGCCGGACACCGGGCCGATCGGCGACGTGTTCCTGGTCGCCCAGTACGACGCGTCCAGCCCGGCGTACCGGCGCGACGAGGGCTGACCGGTGGCCGACGCGACCGCCCGCGGCCCTGGCCCCGTCACCGCCTCCGACGACGGGTCCGGCCCCCAAGCCCCACCGGCCGGCGCCGCTACGGTGCCCGTGTTGACGCTGCCCAGAGGCGGCGGCGCCATCCGCGGCATCGGCGAGAAGTTCGCCGCGAACCCGGTCACGGGCTCGGGTGCGATGTCGGTACCCCTCGTCATGAGCCCGGGACGTTCCGGCTTCGAACCGCTGCTGTCCCTTACGTACGACTCCGGGGCCGGCAACGGGCCATTCGGTTTCGGCTGGACGCTGGAGCTCGCGTCGATCACCCGGAAGACCGACAAGGGCCTGCCCCGCTATCTGGACGCGGTGGAGTCCGACGTGTTCATCCTGTCCGGGGCGGAGGACCTGGTACCGCTGCTCGAGCCCGACGGCACCCGCGCGCGGGACGACACCAGCGCGCCGGGTTTCATCATCCACCGCTACCGCCCCCGGATCGAGGGGCTCTTCGCCCGGATCGAGCGATGGACCAGGGCCGGTGCGCCGGGTGACGTCCACTGGCGGTCGATCTCCCGGGACAACGTGCTCACCATCTACGGTGCGGACGCCGGCTCGCGGATCGCCGACCCGCTCGACCCCAGCCGGATCTTCTCGTGGCTGATCTGTGAATCGCGCGACGACAAGGGCAACGCCATCCGCTATCGGTACAAGTGCGAGGACGGCGGCCATCAGCACGGGCCGGGCCAGGACGACCCGTTCCAGCTGGCCCACCAACGCAACCGAGGTCCCGCCGACGACCCGCGGCGCACCGCGCAGCGCTACCCGCAGCGCGTGCTCTACGGCAACCGCACCCCGCTGCTGGACGCCCAGGGCCGACGCCCCCGGTTTCTGGCCGACCTCCCGGACCCGCCGTCTGACACCGGTGCGGACTGGCTGTTCGAGGTGCGCTTCGACTACGGAGAACTCGACGCCCACGACCCGACCGGGCAGCCGGAGACCCCGTGGCGCTACCGCCCGGACGCCTTCTCCAGCTACCGCTCCGGCTTCGAGGTACGCACCTGCCGGCGATGCGAGCGGGTGCTGATGCTGCACCACATCCCGGACCGCCCGGCCGGACCGCAGCACGCGGCACAGCCGGGCTACGACGGGGTCGTGCGCGACACGGCGTTCGGCTACGCCGACGAGGCCGACCCCGCCCTGGCCACCCGGCCCGTCTACAGCTTCCTGTCCACGGTGGTGCAGACCGGGTGGCGGCAGGACGGCGGCTCGATCCACCGTCGCAGCCTGCCACCGGTGGAATTCCGGTACACCGAGCCCGTCGTGCAGAGCGACGTGGAACACCTCGACCCGGCGAGCCTTCGGAATCTGCCCGCCGGCGTGGACGGCGGCACCTACCGCTGGACGGACCTGCACGGCGAAGGCATCGCCGGAATCCTCACCGAGCAGGCCGGCGCCTGGTTCTACACCCGCAACCGGAGTCCGCTGCCGCCCGGCAAGGCCCACTTCGGACCGTTGGAGACGGTCGGGGCGCGGCCGAACGTGTCGCTGGCCGCCGGCGCGGACTTCATGGACCTCGCCGGCGACGGCCATCCGGACGTCGTCGTGCTGCACGAGCAGCCGGCAGGGTTCTACGAACACGATGACGGCGAAGGCTGGCGACCCTTCCGGCCCCTGGTCCACGGCCTGCGCCGCGACCTGCGCGACCCCAACGTCAGGTTCGTCGATCTCGACGGTGACGGTCGGACCGACGTGCTCATCACCGAGGACGATGCCCTGGTCTGGTATCCCTCGCTGGGCGGCGAGGGCTTCGGCCCGCCGGCCCGCGTCGTGCGGGCACTGGACGAGGAGAAGGGGCCCCGGGTCGTCTTCGCCGACGGCACGCAATCCATCTACCTGGCCGACCTGTCCGGCGACGGCCTCACCGACCTCGTGCGGATCCGCACCGGCGAGGTCTGCTACTGGCCCAACATGGGCTACGGCCGCTTCGGCGCAAAGGTGACGATGGACAACGCGCCGTGGTTCGACAATCCAGACCAGTTCGAACATCAACGCCTGCGCCTGGCCGACATCGACGGTAGCGGCACCACCGACCTCATCTACCTGCACCGCGACGGCGTGCGCCTGTACTTCAACCAGTCGGGCAACGCCTGGAGCCGGCCACAGGTGCTCCCGGTGTTCCCTCCCGTCGACGACCTGACCAGTGTCGTACCCATCGACCTGCTCGGCAACGGCACCGCCTGCCTGGTCTGGTCCTCGGCCCGGCTCGGGGACGCGCGCCGCCCGATGCGCTACGTCAACCTGATGGGCGGCGCGAAGCCGCACCTGCTGATCCGGACCGTCAACAACCTCGGTGCCGAAACCCGCGTCCAGTACACCCCGTCGACCGCGTTCTACCTGCGGGACAAACAGGCGGGCACACCATGGATCACCCGCCTGCCGTTCCCGGTGCACGTGGTCGAACGCGTCGAGACCTACGACCACATCAGCCGCAACCACTTCGTCACCCGATACGCCTACCACCACGGCTACTTCGACGGGGTCGAACGCGAGTTCCGGGGCTTCGGCATGGTCGAGCAGTGGGACACCGAGCAGTTCGCAGCCCTCGCTGACGCCGCCGACAACGTCGACGCGGCCTCCCACATCGCGCCGGTACACACCAAAACCTGGTTCCACACCGGTATCGAACTGGGCCGTGAGCACGTCTCCGACTACTTTGCCGGCCTGCTCAATGCCGCTGATCCCGGCGAGTACTATCGCGAGCCCGGCCGCACCGACGCCGAGGCCCGGGCCCTGCTGCTGGCCGACACCCCGCTACCGGCCGGTCTCATCGGGGAGGAGGTTCGCGAAGCCTGCCGTGCCCTGAAGGGCTCGATGCTGCGTCACGAGGTGTACGCCGATGACGCCGACGACCCAGGGGCCACGCCCGTGCAGCGCGAACGCGCCCACACGCCCTACACCGTCACCGAACAGAACTTCACCATTCGCCTGCTGCAGGGCCAAGGCCCCAACCGTCACGCCGTGTTCCTCACCCATCCGTGCGAGGCGATCACCTATCACTACGAACGCGACCCGGCCGATGCCCGCGTCGAGCACATCCTGACCCTGGACGTCGACGACTACGGCAACGTCCTCAAAGAGGCCTCAATCGGCTACGGCCGGCGCAACTCGCCGCTGCCGCAGCCGTGGGACCGCGACCGGCAGAGCACGCCGCTGCTGACGTACACGGAGAACCGCGTCACCAACGCGATCGACACTCCCGCCACGCACCGCACCCCGCTGCCGGCGGAGGCGATCACCTACGAACTGACCGGCTACCCGGCGACCGCACCAGCCGGCCGCTACCGGGCCGCGGACCTCGTCGAGCCCGACCCCGCCGCACCGGGCCGGCTACGCTACCGGTGCGCCGCCGCGGACGTCCCCTACGAAGCCGCCGCCTCCGGCCACCAGCGCCGGCGGCAGATCGAAGCACTGCGTCTGCTCTACCGCCGCGACGACCTGACCGGCCTTCTCCCGCTCGGGCACCTGGAGCCACTCGCCCTGCCAGGGGAGACCTACAAGCTCGCCTTCACCCCCGGCCTGCTCGCCCAGGTCTTCCGACGTCCACGCGAGGGCCACGCCGCCGAGCAACTTCTGCCCGATCCGGCCGCCGTGCTCGGCGGCGACGGCGGCGACCGGGGCGGCTACCTGCCCAGCCAGGCTCTCAAGGCTGACGGCCGGTTTCCCACCGTAGACGCCGACGACCATTGGTGGATACCCTCCGGGCAGTCGTACTTCAGCCCGAACCCCGCACACGACGCGGCCACCGAGTCGGCGCGCGCCCGGCGGCACTTCTACCTGCCGCGCCGCTACCGCGACGCCTTCGGCCACGACACCGTCGTCGATTTCGACGCCCACGACCTGCTGATGGCCCAGACCCGCGACGCACTCGGCAACCGCGTCACCGTCGACGCTGCCGACTACCGTGTGCTGCAGCCGCGCCTGCTCAGCGACCCCAACCGCAACCAGACCGAGGTTATTTTCGACACGCTCGGCCTGGTGGCCGGCACCGCCGTGATGGGCAAGCCGCGGCCCGCGCCGCCGGAAGGCGACTCGCTGGCCGGCTTCGTCGCCGACCTGAGTCAGGCCCAGATCGCCGACTTCCTCGACGCCGCCGACCCGAACGCGACATCGGCCGCACTGCTGGCCGGGGCCACGACCCGGGTCGTCTACGACGTCGACCGCTTCCGGCGCACCCGGCAGGCGTATCCCGACACCCCGCGACGGTGGCAGCCCGCATGCGCCGCCACACTGGTCCGCGAAACGCACCTCCATGCACCGCCACCGCCGCACGGCCTGAGGATCCGGCTCGCCTTCAGCTACACCGACGGCTTCGGCCGCGAGATTCAGACGAAGGTCCCGGCCGAGCCCGGACCGGTGCCCCGCCGTGATCCGGCGGGCACCGTGATCGTCGGCGTCGACGGTCGGCCGGTGATGACGACGGCCGCCGCCCGGCCACGCTGGGTCGGCACCGGCTGGACCGTCTTCAACAACAAGGGCCGGCCGGTCCGCCGGTACGAGCCGTACTTCACCGACACCCACCGCTTCGAGTTCGCCGTACGCGTCGGCGTGAGCCCGGTGCTGTTCTACGACCCGGCGGAGCGGGTCGTCGTCACACTGCACCCCAACCACACCTACGACAAGGTCGTCTTCGACGCCTGGCAACAGACCACGTACGACAGCAATGACACGTGCGCGCCGCGCAACGCGCAGACCGGCGACCCCCGTACCGATCCCGACATCGGCGGATACGTCGCGGCCTACTTCAGCGGTCAACCGGCGACGTGGCAGACGTGGTATGCCCAACGCGTCGGCAACGCCCTCGGTTCCGACGAACGCCACGCCGCCCAACGCGCCGCCGCCCACGCCGACACTCCGACCACCGCCCATCTCGACGCGCTCGGCCGCCCGTTCCTGACCGTCGCCCGCAACAGGGTCGTCTGCGCCGGTCACGACCTGGACGGCACCGAGGAGAGTGTCGCCGCACGCGTCGAACTGGACGTCGAAGGCAACCAGCGCACCGTACGCGACGCCGTCGCGCAGGCCGGCGACCCGCTCGGCCGCGTCGTCATGCGCTACGCCTACGACATGCTCGGCAACGGCATCCACCAGCACAGCATGGAGGCCGGCGCCCGCTGGACGCTCAACGACGTGGCGGGCAAGCCCGTCCGAGCCTGGGACAGCCGCGGGCACAACGTCACCACGACCTACGACCGGCTGCGCCGTGCCGTGGGGCAGACGGTACGCGGCACCTTCAGCGACACCGACCCGCTCAAATCGAACTCCGACCGGCGCACCCTCAACCGCGACATCCTGGTCGACAGAACCGAGTACGGCGAGCCGCCCCGCGACGTCACCCCGGAACAGGAAACCCGGGCGCAGTACCTCAATCTGCGGACCCGCGTGCTGCGGCGCTGCGACGGCGCGGGCATCGTCACCAACGCCCGGCTCGACACCGCCGGCAACCCGACCGAGGCGTACGACTTCAAGGGCAACCTGCTGCACAGCACCCGGCGACTGGCCAGCGACTACACCGCCGTCCCCGACTGGCGGCACAGTCCCGGGCTCGACGCGGAGTCCTTCGAGAGCAGCACCCGGTACGACGCGCTCAACCGTGCCGTCCAGTCCATCGCGCCGCACAGCAGCCTGACCCGCCCCGACAGGCCCGGCACCGTCACCGTCGTCCAGCCCGTATTCAACGAGGCCAACCTGCTGGAGCGGGTCGACGTCTGGCTGGAGCGGGCCGCCGCGCCGACCGGCCTGCTCGACCCTTCCGCCGACGCCCCGTCGCCGGTCGGCGTGGCCGCCATCGACTACGACGCCAAGGGCCAGCGCACCCTCATCGACTACCGGACACGCGACGCCACCGCCATCCGCACCACCTACGCCTACGACCGGGACACCTCCCGCCGGACGGACGTGTACACCCACCGGGGCGTACCGTCGACGCCGCCCGCCGCATCGCCCGCGCCACCGGCGCCGGCCGGCAGTCTCCAGGACCTGCACTACACCTACGACCCCGCCGGCAACGTGACGCACCTGCGCGACGCCGCGCAGCAGAGCGTCTATTTCCGCAACCGCCGCGTCGAACCGAGCAACGACTATGTCTACGACGCGCTCTACCGGTTGATCCAGGCCGACGGCCGTGAACATGTGGGGCAGAGCGGCGCCCCGACGGCCTACACGCCGCACGACGCCGGGCGGACCGGGCTGCCACAGCCCGGCGACGGCAACGCCTTGGCCACCTATATCGAGCGCTACGTCTACGACGCCGCCGGCAACATCCTGCACATGCGGCACCGCGGCGGCGACCCGGCGCAGGCCGGCTGGACACGCACCTACACATACGCCGAAGCCAGCCTTATCGAACCGGCCAAAGCGAGCAACCGGCTCAGCGGCACGCGGATGGGCGGTGACGACTCCGCCGCACCTGCAAGCTACCTGCACGACACGCACGGCAACATGCTGCGCATGCCTCACCTCGGAGCCGGTGGCACCGCCCCGAACATGCACTGGGACTACAAGAACCACCTGCACCAGATCGACAAGGGCGGCGGCGGTACGGCCCACTACGCCTACGACGCCGCGGGTGAACGCGTCCGCAAGGTCTGGGAGAAGGCGCCGGGGCGGGTCGAGGAGCGCATCTACCTCGGCGGCTTCGAGATCTTCCGCAGGCACCACGGGGCCATCGGTGTGGACACGGCCACATTCGAACGTGAGACGCTGCACCTGGCCGACGACGAGCGACGCATCGCCCTGGTGGAGACGCGAACGCTCGACACCGAGGCCGATGACCCGTCGCCACGGCAACAGGTCCGCTACCAACTCGGCAACCACGTCGGCTCGGTCAGCCTCGAGCTGGACGATCGTGCGCAGATCGTCTCCTACGAGGAGTACGCACCTTACGGCAGTACCAGTTACCAGGCCGTATCCGGCCGGACCGAAGCACCCAAACGTTACCGGTACTCGGGGAAGGAACACGACGGGGAGAGCGGGCTGTACTACTTCGGGGCGCGCTACTACGCGGCGTGGCTGGGACGTTGGTGTTCCTGCGACCCGCTCGACGTGGCGGTCGGACCGAACCTGTTCCGGGCGGTCGACGACAACCCCTCCACCCTGGTCGACAAGACCGGAAAGTGGCCCGAAATCCTGCCCGGCCTGCGCCGTGCCGTCGACCGCATGGCCCAGGACCCGGTCGGTGCCGCCGTCGGGGGCGCAATGGCATTCATCGACAACACGACGTTCGGGTTGGGCACCATGGTCAACGACGCCATCCAGGGCGAGAAAGGCGCCACGGCCCGCGGCATCGGCAGCCGCCCGGGCGCCGCGGAGGCGTACACCATGGTCTCGGTCGCCCAGCCGCTGATCGAGATCGGCATCGGTGGCACCGTGCTCATCGGCGGTGGCGGCGGCGGAACGGCACTCACCGTCGGCACCGGCGGCCTGGGCGCACCGGTCGGCGTGCCCGTCGTGGCCGGATCGGTCGTCGTCGGCGTGGCACTGGCCGGCCACGGAGTCCTGTCACTCGCCTCCGCCCTGCCCCGCGTGCAGGCCGTCCGCGCACACATGGCGGCCGCGACGGACAACGGCGGAGGCGGTGGCACACCGGCGAAGCCGCCCGACGAGCCACCGGACCCCGCCTCGAAGCCGCAGCAGAAGTCCGGGCCGGCCGACAAACCGTCGGAGCCTTCAGAGCCCAGCACCGCGAAACCGTCCGAGGCGCCGGCGAAACCCCGTCTTCCCGACCCCAGCGTCGCCGACCACATCGCGCGCGAGGGCGGACTGACCGACCTCGCGAATGAGATCAAGGGACTCGGTCAAGGCAAGGGCGCCACGGTGGAGATCGTGCTGGCCAAGACGAAGGACGGCCAACAGATCCTGGTGGCCGGGATCAACTCCGGATCGAAAGGCGGACTGAACGCCGCCCAACGCGCCCAACTCAAGAAGTGGGGCGTGAACATCGCACCGCGAGCGGCCAAGGGGATGAAGGGCGCACCCCACGCCGAGGAGAACATCGCCGCCTACCTGTCCGGCATCAAGGCCCGTGGAGTGCGATGGAGCAAGGCGGTCGTGGGCAAACACAAACCGGGTGGGAGTTCCTACGTCTGTAGAGCCTGCCGGAAGATCATCAAGGACATCGGCGGCCGGATCGAGGGCGATTAGCGCCCGGTCCATGCAGTTGTGCGTTCACCATCGGGCGTGCGCCTCGCCGCACCATCGTGCTCGTCGTGGGCACTCGCGGCTCGGCCGATGGCGTGGCACTCCGGCGTGATGGTGCAATAGACGGATGGTGACGATCCGCGCTCGATTCGCCGCGGCCCGGGCCGCGTGGTTCGGCGCCGGGACCGCGGCGATGCCGGCCAGACGGCCGAGGGCGCTGCGGCGGGCCGGGCGGCCGAGCACAGCCCGGGCCGCGGCGCTCGTGGTGCGGACACGGCAGCAACGGTACCGGTCCGGCGGCGCGTCGGAACCGGTCCAGCTGCACGTTCGCCAGGACTGGCCGCAGACCGTCACCGCCTTCGCCGGGATCGTGTCGGTCCTGCTCGTCGCGGCCGGGTTGATCTACACCAACGACGCCAATCGCAAGCAGCAGCGCGCCACCCAGGACCAGATCCGCATCGCCCAGGACGGGCAACTCACCGAGCGCTTCAGCAAGGCCGTCGAGCAGCTCGGGCAGGAGGGGCCCGGCAACGTCGGACTCCGGCTCGGCGGTATCTACGCCCTTGAGCGGCTCATGGCCGACTCACCCCGCGACGAACCCACCGTCATCGAAGTGCTGTGCGCGTTCATCCGCACCCATGCGGCGCCACCGGCGGGTGTGGAACCGGCGGCGGCCGCGCTGCCGGCGTCGCCGCCCGATATCCATGCCGCCGTCACCGTCCTGGGCCGCCGTCCGGACCCCGGTGACCGCAGGAATGTCCGCCTCGACCTCGCCGGCGCCCGGATTTCGATGCCAGCGGCCGGGCTGGCCGGCGCGCACCTCGGCGGCGCCGACCTCAGCGGCGCCAACCTGCGGGCGGCGGACCTGAGCGGCGCCGATCTGCACGACGTCGATCTGACGGGTGCCGACCTGCGCGACGTGCGCCTGGGCGGCGCAAACCTGCGCCGTGCGCGCCTCAGCGGCGCGGACCTCAGCGGTGCCGACCTGCGCAGCGCCAACCTGGTCGAGGCGGACCTGAGCCTCGCCGGCCTGCGCCGGGCGACCCTGCAACAGGCGAACCTGACCTTCGCGGCAATGCGCGGCGCGGACCTCGGCGGCGCCGACCTCAGCGAGGCGAACCTCAGCGGCGCCTTCCTGCGCCTGGTGAACCTCAGCGGCGCGAACCTGAGCCGCGCGAACCTGTTCAACGCCGACCTGACGGATGCGGACCTGCGCGGCTCGGACCTGCGCTACACGGACGTGAGCGTTGCGATCTTCGGGCAGGTCGAGCACAACGCCGAGGTGGCCGGCCGCGCGCTGCGCTGCACACTGGTGAACGATTCGACCAGGCTGCCACCCGGAGCGGCGCGCCCGGCGAACGGGGCGAGCGTGGACGACCCTGCCTGCCGATGAGGCAGGGCTGACCCGACTCCGCGGGCCGGGGCGGGAGGGCCCCGGCCATCGACCCGCGGTTTCCGTGCGGCAGGTCAGCGGACGTCGAGGTAGTCGACGTTCGGTCCGCCGTTGGGCGTCGTGGCGGTGGCGCGGATCGTGTTCGTGCCGGCGGTCACCGGTACCGTCACGGTCACGTCCCGCCACGTGTCCCAGTCGGCGGTCGGGTCGAAGGCGACGCCGGGCGCCACCACCGTGGCGTTGACGGCGATGTTCATCGGCCGGTTGACGGTCGTGCCGTTGGCGATGCGGTACGTCAGCGTCGCCGTGCCGGCCGCGGCCGCGGTCACCGACCATTGGACGTAGCCGCCGGTCACGTTGGCGTAGTCGACGAAGCCGGTGCCGGAGTAGCCGCTGTGGTTGTTCGTCGCCGAGCCCTGCGAGATCGTGGCGTTCTCCGCCTCGTACCGCACCGGCTGGTTGTCGGGGCCGCCGGCCGGGACCGTCTGGGTGGCCACGTTCCAGCCGGAGACCCGCACCGAGGGGGCCGCGCCGGCGAGGTCGGCGGTGCGGTACTTCGCGGTCAGCGTCTTCGACTCGCCCGGCCACAGGCTGATCTCGTTGTCGTCCCACTGGATCGGCAGCACCGGGCGGCCGGCCGCGCCGAGCACGTGCGCGTCGACGTAGAACGCCGGGGTCTTGCCGGTCGAGGTGTTGCGCAGGGTGACGGTCGTTGTGGTGGTACCGCCCGCCGCGCTCGACGAGGCCGAGACCGACACCGGCGCCGATGCCATGCCCGCGAGGCCCTTGAGGTTCGCGTAGCTGGACGTGGGCGCGTAGTACCAGTCGTTGTTCGCCCAGTCGACCGTGTCCGGCGCGGTCGACAGCCAGTAGACGTTGCGGCTGACCTCAACGCCCGAGGAGTCGAGCAGCACCAGCTTGGCGAGGTAGGTGGTCGCGATGCCGCTGATCGACGACGGCACCGTGAGGGCGGTCGCCCGGCCACCGTCGCCCGGCACCGTCAGCGCGGCCGCCGTCTGGGCGAAGACCTGGGTGCCGTCGGGGTTGTACAGATTCACCTTGGCGGTCAGGCCGCTCGCCGCGGCGTGGCGCTGGTTGACCACGACGACGGAGCGGTTGTCGTAGGACCATTGCACGTGCAGCGGCTCGTTGGCCTTCTTGGCACCGTAGTAGGCGCCGTTCTGGTCCAGGTAGTAGTCGAACAGTTGCCAGTGCAGGGAGGTCCAGCCGCTGTTGAGCATCCAGTAGATGACGCCGTCGGCCGGGTTGGAGGTGTCGGTGAAGTTGCGCCGGTAGGACTCGAACTGCGCGCGGACGTTCTCGTACTGCGCCAGCTGCGCCTTACGCACGTAGTCGTCCAGGCTCGTCGCAGTACCATATCGGCCGGTTATGGCATTGTCGAAAATCTTCAGCGTGCTGAACGTGCTCGAGGGCGAGCGGTGGTACTGGGCCGCGTTCGGGCTCTGCCACAGCGTGTTGAGCTCATTGGCCGACATCATCCGCTTGAGCGTGTCCATCGTCGGCACGTCCGGGCCGGCGCTGGTCTCGCCGTTGAAGCCCCACGCGCCGCCGCTGTCCGAGTGCGCCTTGTCGTACCAGTAGTTCGGCGGAATCCAGTCGTACGGCCCGGTCATCTTCATCCCCGACGGCCCGCTGCGCGGCGACGAGTTGTCCGAGGCTGCGGCGATGACCGGCGTCGACCAGTCGGCGGCGTTGAGCGCGTCGAGGTAACCCTGCTCGATTGTCGCGTCGGGGGCGAAGTCGCTGCCGATGAGGAACGAGATGACGCTCGGGTGGTCGCGCAGCCGGGCCGCCTCGGCCGCCATCGACGCCTTCGCGATCGGGTAGTCCGCCGCCGTCCAGGGCTCGCCCGTCTCGTCGCCGTTGACCTGGCCCTCCCACTTGTCGCAGCACTCCCAGCCGGGCAGCGTGAGGATGCCGAGCCGGTCGGTGAGGTCGAAGAACTCGTCCGCCTCGATGTGCCCCTCCAGCCGGACCGTGTTGAGCCCGAGGTCGAGCACGTAGCGCAGCTTGTCCTCGACGTAGCCGGGATTCCAGCGCAGGAACAGGTCCGGTGACCAGCCGCCGCCGCGGATCTGCAGGGGCCGGCCGTTGATGGTGTAGCGGCGGTGGCCGCTCGCGTCCAGCGGTGCCTTGACGTCACGCACGCCGAACCGCTCGTGGGCGGCGTCGCTCGCGCCGCCGGCGACGGAGGCGGTGAGGCTCAGGTCGTACAGCGGCTGCCCGCCCATCCCGGCCGGCCACCAGACCTGCGGGCCGGTGAGCGTCACCGGACCGAAGGTGACCGTCTTCGTCTCGTGCGCGGCCAGGCTCACCGACTGCGACAGCGCCGTCCCGGCGACGGTGCCGGAGACGGTCGCGGTGACCGCGGCGGCGGAGTCGTTGCGCACGTCGGCCTTCGCGGTCAGCACCGCGCTGTCCAGCGCCGGGGTGCTGAGCCGGGTGACGACGTGGGCGTTGCGCACCGCCACGGCGCCGGAGCGGCGTAGCTTCACGTCGCGGACGATGCCCATGTTCTTGTCCGGCGGCGTCTGGACCCAGTCGATCCACCCCATCGTCAGGTCCCGGTTGGGATCGTTGGGGTACACCTTGACGGCCAGGCTGTTGACGCCGCTGTGGACGACCGCGGTGAGGTCCAGCTCGTGGTCGGTGTAGGCGCCGGCGATCGTGGCGCTGGTGGCGACCTGCGTCCCGTTGATCCAGACGTCGGCCTTGGACAGCACGCCGGTCACGTCCGCGAAGGTGTGCAGCCCGGTTTCGGAGCCGAGCGTGAAGTCCGCCCGGTACCACCAGGGGACGGTGAAATCGGCGGTGGGGATCGACTTCATGTTGGTCGAGTAGAAGGGGTCGGCGTACACGTTGTTCTGCAGCAGGCCGGCCAGGACGGTCGAGTGGGCCGACACCGGATACCAGCCGGAGGCCGCGTAGCCGGGCTGCGAGATGGTGCCGCCGGTGTCGCTGGTCCGGCCGGAGGACTGGATGGCGAAGCCGGGGATCGCGGTCGACTCGCCCGGCGTGGCGGAGATCTGAACGGCGGCGGCCGCCGGTCGGGCGATCGCGGGTGCCGCGCCGCCGGTCAGCACGAGCGCCGTAGCGGCCGCGACGAGCACGCGGATCTTGGATCTGAGCGGCACGGCACCTCCCGTTGCATCTGTTAATGAGTCTTACAGTTTAACGACGGTCGATGTCAAGGGCGTGATGCATCGCCGCGCGCGATCGGACCTCGCCCGTCAGGCCGCGCATGTAGCCGACGTTTCGCGGGATGTTCCACCACAGCCCCGTCCGGCTCTTGAGCAGCCGCTTCATGATGTGCTGAGGTCGGTAGAACTGGGTCTTCGCCCACTCGTAGCCGGCGAGCAGCTCGTCGGGCGACATGAGCAGCGGCCGGTGCACGACGTGGGTCTTGCCGTTGTAGTGCCGCCAGTCGTGGTCGACGATCCGGCCGTCGGCCCGTAGCCGGGTGTACGCGGGTGTGCCGGGGTAGGGCACCATCAGGCTGATCGTCGCGTTGTCCAGGCCGATCTCACCCATCACGTCCACGGTTCGGGCGAAGATGTCCTTGGTGTCACTGTCGAACCCGAACATGATGCCCGCCTGGACGGCGATGCCGTGCGCATGGAAGCGCTGCAGCAGCCGCTGGTATTCGGCGACCCGGTTGTGGGCCTTGCGCGCGCCGGCGAGGCTCTCCTGGCTCACGCTCTCGAGGCCGAGGAAGAGCGCTTTGCACCCGCTCTCGGCGGCGAGGCGCAGAAACTCGTCGTCTCTGACCGAGGCCATGGTCGTCTGGCTGGTCCACCACTTGTTGAGCGGTGCCAGCGCCCGGAAGAGCGCTTTGGCGTACCGAGGATTGGCGCCGATGTTGTCGTCCCAGAACACGATGCCCTTGTCGGGGATGGCGGCGACCTCCGCCGCCACCTCCTCGACCGGCCGGAAACGCATCTGGCGGGCCTCGGGGTAGAGCACCGGAATGGTGCAGTAGTCGCATTGGTGCGGGCAGCCGCGCGTAGCGATGATCGCCCCTCTGGTCGCCCACCGGCCATTCCAGCCGCCGTGGCGGATCAGATCGCGCCGGGCCCACGGCAGACCGGCGAGGCTTGCCGGCTGCGGACACCGGTAGATCCTGGCGCCGTTCGGCCGAACCTCGACATTCGCGCCGGTACCCTCGTCGATGACGTGCCGGCCGACGGTATATCGAGCCTCCTGCTCGATGTCCTGCAGGACACGCGGCCACACCGTCTCGGCCTCACCGACCACGACGATGTCGGCGAACTCCGCGACCTCCAGAGGCATGAGCGTGGCATGCGGGCCGCCCATCGCCACCATGACGCCGTTCGCGCGGAACGCGGCGGCCAGTTCGTAGGCGTGCGGCGCCCCGGGCGTGGCGGCGGTGATACCGACCAGGTCGTAGCGTTGTCCGGTGTCGACGGGATGGGTGATTTCGTCGGTGTGCGTCACCGTCCAGGGCTCGGGCGTGAGCGCGGCGAGCAACGGCATGGTCAGCTGCGGGAAGCGGATGAGCTCGCGGGCCCGGGCCTGGAGCGTGAGCGGGTCTTCCGCTGTGACCAGATGGACGTGCATGTCCCCTCCTCGATCAGCATGTGGGCCCGTGCGACGTCAGGACCGAGCCCGCTGGTATCTAAGCCGGAACGCCCCCGCACGCGCGAACAGTTCCCGCGCGGCGGCCGCGTCTACAGTGGCGCGGTGGCCCACAACATGCCCGGTGACCGGTTCCTGCCGCACCCCGACGCCGAGTGGTACGACCGCCGGATCGGCAGCAGCGGCGGTGACCTCACGTATGACGAGCTGTACGCGGCCACCCCGGGGCAGCACCGCTCCTACCTGCGGTACGTCCTCGCCGGGCATCGCGGTGAACGAGCCTGGGCGGTCCGCGATCTGGCCGAGTGGAAGCCGCAGTGGCTGGTGCCGTGGAACGACGCCGTCACCACCTTCGACGACGCCGCCCTGGAGCACCTGTGGAGCGTCGAAGGCCGCGACTGCTGGTTCGCGGCCCGGGGTGCCTCGGACACGGCCGTCGACGCGCTCGCCGACCGGATCGGGGCGGGGCCGCGGCCCGGGCGGGCGGAGGCCGGCTTCTTCAGCGGCGTCCACCGGATGCAGCTGCTGGTCGGCGCGGACACCGACCACGCACTGGCCCGGCTGGCCGACCTGGCCCGGGCCGATCCGACGGTCGCGCGAATCGCCGAGGAGCACGGTGTCTGGGTGCCGCCGCACGGGCCCGGCGTGCGCCGGTATGTGTCGCAGCCGTGGCTGATCGTGGCCGACCAGGACGATCCGGAGCCGGGGCTGCGGATCGACCCGCCGATCGGGGAGTACCTCGACGACCCGCGCGGTGTGCGCTGCGCGTGGCCGCTGTCGGTCGTCCTCGACGTCGACCTGAGCCTGGTCGGCCTCGGCGCGCCCGGCGAGCGGCGGCACCCGTTCTTCGGCAGCCTCTGTGAGGATTGCGAGGCCGACGAGGAGATGGCCGACTGGCGGGGCTGGTCCGCCGCCGGCGGGAGGCTGGTCTTCGACGAGGAGCGCGAGGACCACTGCCCCGGCAACGAGCCGGACCTGGGGGACTGGCCCCTCCCCGCCCGGGTCGGGCTCGCCCACGACGACCGGTTCGAGCCCGATCGGGTGTGGCGGCGCTCCAAGCGGCTCGGCCGGGTCGGCGGCCGGCCCGTCTTCCAGCAGAATCCGCACTGGCCGGGCTGCTGCGGCCGGCCGATGGTGTTCGTCGGGCAGACCGCGCAGAGCGTGCTCGGCGGGTTCGACCAATACCTGTACGGCTTCGCGTGCGAGTGCGGCGCCGGCGCCCAGGTCGGCCAGCACACCTGACGGTCCACGCGGCCGGGCCCGGCGGACTCGACGATGTCCACGGCAACGGCACGGACCTTCGTGACAACCGGACCGGGAAACGTCGCGTCCTTCCCTGCGTGACAATGCGTGGAATGGACCCGGCCGCCGAGGACGCGTTCCGGGCGTTCGTGACGGCGCGCTCGCCGGCGCTGCTGCGCAGTGCCTATCTGCTGGTCGGGGACCGGGGCCGGGCGGAGGACCTGCTGCAGGTCACGCTGCTCAAGACCTACCTTCGGTGGGCCCGGATCAAGGACCCCGGCGCGGCCGAGGGGTACGTGCGCCGGGCGATGGTCAACACGGCCACGTCGTGGTGGCGCGGGCGGCCGTACCGCGAGCGCCCCGTCGACGCGCTGCCCGAGCGCGACGCCGCCGACGACATCGGCGCGCACGTCGAGCAGGTCGCGATGTGGCAGCACCTGCTGGCGCTGCCGGTGAAGCAGCGCGCCGTCGTGGTGCTGCGCTACTACGAGGGCATGAGCGAGGCGGAGATCGCCGACACGCTCGCGATCTCCCGCGGCACGGTCAAGAGCCACGCCGCCCGGGCGCTGGACGCGCTGCGCCGCCGGCTGCACGAGGACGAGCCCGGACTTTCGGAGAGGGTGACGCTGTGATGGACCGTCTGGACGAGCGCATCGGCAACACGCTGGAGCAGCGGGCCGCGACCCTGGTAGAGGCGCCCGGGTTCACCGCCGAGGACATCGTGCGGCAGGGGCGCCGGGCCGTGCGCCGCCGGGCCGCCGCCCGCCTGGGCCTGACGGCCGCGGGCGTGGCCGCCCTGGTGGCGGTCATCCCGGTGCTGCGGCCGGGGGCGCCACCGGTGGTGACCCCGTACGAACAGCCGGCGACGTCCCCGGCCGCGCCGGTCGCCGGGCCGCCCGCGAGCTGTGCGGTCGAACGACTGTCGGTGGGCGGCGGCAAGAGCATGGTGATGGCGATGGACCCGGCGGGACGCTTCATCGCCGGCCGGTCCGAGCACGACGGCGCTCCGGCCCGGTTCGACCTGCTGCTCTGGCACGACGGCGCGCTGAGCATCGCGGACCTGCCGGGCCGGCACCCGGTCCCGGCCGACGTCAACGCGGCCGGCGTCGTGGTCGGCACCGATCTCACCGGCGGCGGCGACACCGGCGTCGACACCGCCGGCGCGGACGGCACCGCCCAGGCCTGGATCTTCCGGGACGGCCGGGTCACCCAGCTGCCGGGCACGCGCTTCACCGAGGCCCGAGCGGTCAGCGACGACGGCGTGGTGGCCGGCACGGACGACGAGCGGCCGGTGCTGTGGCGCGACACCACGCGAACGCCGATGATTTTGCCGCCGCCCCCGGGTGGCAAGGAGGGCCGGGCCGACGACATCAGCCCCGACGGCCGCACGGTGGTCGGTACGGTGCGCACGCCCGGCAACCGCGCCTACGTCTGGGTGGGCGACGCCCCGCCGCGGGAGCTGCCGCGCCCGGTCGTCGGCGGCACCGAGGCGGTCGGCTGGTCCGCGGTGGCGATCAACGGCGACTGGGTCCTCGGCGCGGCCGAGGTGGCCACGGGCTCCGTGCCGGTCCGCTGGAACCTGCGCACCGGCGAGGTTCTGGTGTTCCCGGACGCGCGAATCCCGGGCCTGCAGCTCAGCGCCGGCGGGTGGCTGCCCGCGACCACCGCTCGCGGCGCCGGGACGCTGCTGCTCAACGGGCAGGAGTCGGTGCCGCTGCCGCGCCTGCCCGGGCCCGGTGCGGCCGTCGACGTGCCCAAGGCCATCAGCGACGACGGCCGCCTGATCACCGGTGACGCCTCGCAAACCGTGGGCACCGTGCCGGCCGTGTGGAAGTGCCGCTGATCCGGGGCCCCGGGCGTGCGAAAAGCATCGTCTTCGGACAGCGGTGAACCTTTTGCCACCACCCTTCCGTACCCCCGGCTGACAGCGACCTGGCACGGAAACGGCCCGAGACGGTCCTCGGGTATCCCGTAGCCGTCAACGCCCCGCTCCAGCGAAGGGTGGTTTCGTGGACCCGTTCCCCACACCAGCGAGACGACGGATGTCACGCCGCACCGCACTGACCGCGGCCGCCGGAATCGGCGCGACGGTCGCCTTCTCGAGCGTCACCTACATCGCGTCGGCGAAGGAGCCCAAGGCCAATGCCGTCCAGGGACCGGTCGTGGTCCGCGTCCGGGACGTGGGCTCCGGAATGCTCGAGATCTTCACTGGCACGACCCGGATCGAGGTCCACGACAAGGACCTGGCGGCCCGCCTCATGCGGGCCGCCGCAAAGGGCTAGGCCGTGGCTAGCGGATCTTGGTGTTGGGTCGTTGTTCTGGTGTGGCGCGTTTTGAGTTGACGGACCGTGAGTGGGCGATTCTGGAACCGTTGCTGCCTGAGCAGGGCAGACGCGGTGGCCGGTGGCGTGATCACCGGCAGGTGATCAACGGGATCTGCTGGGTGAAGCGAACTGGTGCGCCGTGGCGGGATATGCCGGAGCGGTACGGA
>NZ_JBITDU010000017.1:150589-186625 GCF_044454505.1 Dactylosporangium sp. NPDC051541 | reverse complement strand
GGCACCCCCGCCGCATCACGGGCGGCCCGGCACCCCCGCCGCATCGCGGGCGGCCCGGCACCCCCGCCGCATCGCGGTCGGCCCGGCACCCCCGCCGCATCGCGGTCGGCCCGGCACCCCCGCCGCATCACGGGCGGCCCGGCACCCCCGCCGCATCACGGGCGGCCCGGCACCCCCGCCGCATCACGGTCGGCCCGGCACCCCCGCCGCATCACGGGCGGCCCGGCACCCCCGCCGCATCACGGGCGGCCCGGCACCCCCGCCGCATCACGGGCGGCCCGGCACCCCCGCCGCATCACGGTCGGCCCGGCACCCCCGCTGAACCGCGGGCGGCCCGTCAGCGGCTGTGGGAGCGGAAGGCGACCGGGTCGAAGCGGCCGTGCAGGCGGGGGTCGAGCCAGTGGAGGGACTCGCGGCGGAAGACGTCCGGCTCCATCGCGCCGGCGCCGTCGGGGATGGCGCCGGCCAGGTCGGCGTCGAGGTCGTGCAGGTTGGTGCGGTGGACCAGCTCCGGGTCGGCGGGCCAGGTGCCGAAGACGACCAGGGCCGGGACCTGGCGCCGCTCCAGCGCCTGCAGCGTCAGCGCCGTGTGGTTGAGGGTGCCCAGGCCGGGGCGGGCCACGACCACCGCGGTCGCGTGCAGCGCGGCCGCCAGGTCCAGGATCGTCCAGCCGCCCTCGCCCAGCGGGACCAGGAGGCCACCGGCGCCCTCGATCAGGGTGATGTCGTGCTCCTCGGCGATCGCGCGGATCGACAGCTGGGCCATGACCGCGGTCAGCGAATCCTCCCCCGCGACCCTGGCCGCCGCCACCGGGCCGAGGGCGTCCGGGAACTCCGACAGTGTGCGGGTCAGGGCCGGTTCGGCCAGGCGGGCGACCGTGACCGCGTCCGGTTCGTCGCCGTCGGCGGTGCCGGTCTGGGCCGGTTTCACGACCGCGACGCTCTGCCCGGCGGCGGTGGCCGCGGCGGCGATCGCGGCCGTCGTGACCGTCTTGCCCACGCCGGTGTCGGTGCCGGTGATGATCAGGGGGCCGGCCAGCGGGCCCGGGAGCTCCTCGGTCAGGCCGAACAACGTCGTCACGGGCGTTCCTTCAGGATCACGTCGAGGGCCTCGTCGAACGCGGCCTCGGGCAGGCCGGCGTTGACGGTCAGGCGGAGCCGGGAGCGGCCGTCGGGGGTGGACGGGGGGCGGAAGCAGCCTACGGCCACGCCCCGGTCGCGGCAGGCCGTCGCCCACGCCAGGGCCTCGTCGGGGCCGGGGGCGGCGACGGAGACGACGCCACCGGCGGGGGTGGGGACGTCGAGGCCCTCGCCGCGGAGGCGGTCGACGGCCCGGCCCGCGCGGTCGTGGAGGGTGGCCCGCAGGTCGTCGCCGGCGGACAGCAGCTCCAGGGCCGCCCGGGCGCCCGCGGCCACGGCCGGTGGGAGGGCGGTGTCGAAGATGAACGTGCGGCCGGTGTCGACGAGCTGGCGGTGCAGCGGCCGCGGACCGGCGATCACCCCGCCGGCGGCGCCCAGGGACTTCGACAGGGTCGCGGTCACGGCCAGGCCCGGTGCGCCGGCCAGGCCGGCGGCCGCCACGCCGCCGGCGCCGCGGGGGCCGAGGACACCCAGGGCGTGGGCGTCGTCGACGAGCATCAGGGCGCCGTGGGACCGGGCCACCTCGTAGAGGTCCGGGAGCGGGGCCAGGTCGCCGTCTACGGAGAAGACGCTCTCGGTGACGACCAGCGCGGGGCGGCCGGGGTGGGCGGCGAGGATCGCGGCGACCGCGGATGGGTCGGCGTGCGGGGCCACGACCGTTTCGACGCCGTCGCGGCCCGTGCCGCGGGCGAGGCGGCAGGCGTCGACGATCGAGGCGTGGTTGTGCGCGTCGGAGACGATCAGGGTGTCGCGGCGGGCCAGGGCCCGGACGGCGCCGAGGTTGGCGAGGTAGCCGGAGGAGTACACCAGCGCCGAAGGAAACCCGAGCAGTCCGGCCAGGCCGTCCTCGAGGGCATGGTGAGCCTCCGTCGAGCCGCGGACCAGGCGGGAGCCGGTCGCGCCGAGACCGAACCGGAGCAGGGACGCCGCCGCGGCGGCCAGGACGTCGGGGTGGCGGGACAGGCCCAGGTAGTCGTTGCCGGCCAGATCGACCACCGGGTCCGACTCGGCGGCGCCGCGGGGGTGCAGGTCCCGGCGGAGGCCGGCGGTGCGGCGGGCGGCGGCCTCGGCGTCGAGGGACTCTAACCACTCCAAAGTCGAAACCCCTTGTAGGACATCTACGACGCTGATTGTGCGACATATACAACTTAGACGAGCGGTCCCGGGAGCGGACACGCGACCCGAACGCTTTGTAAGGTACGAGCATGCTTGATGCTGCCAAGGCCGTCCTGGACACCGGCGAAGGGCTCGACCGCGACGGCGTCCTCGCGGTGCTGACATGTGCCGATGAGGAGCTGCCCGAATACCTCGCGATCGCGCACGACGTGCGGATGCGCTGGTGCGGCCCGGAGGTCGAGGTCGAGGGCATCGTGTCGCTCAAGACCGGCGGCTGCCCCGAGGACTGCCACTTCTGCTCGCAGTCGGGGCTGTTCGCCTCGCCGGTGCGGGCGGTCTGGCTCGACATCCCCTCGCTCGTCGAGGCGGCCCGGCAGACGGCGGCGACCGGGGCGACCGAGTTCTGCATCGTCGCCGCCGTGCGCGGGCCCGACGAGCGGCTCATGACACAGCTGGCCGACGGGGTCGCCGCGATCCGGGCCGCCGTCGACATCAACATCGCCGCGTCGCTCGGGATGCTGTCCCAGGCACAGGTCGACCGCCTCGCCGAGCTGGGCATCCACCGCTACAACCACAACCTCGAGACGGCGCGGTCGTACTTCCCGCAGGTCGTCAGCACCCACACGTGGGAGGAGCGCTGGGACACCCTGCGCATGGTCCGCGCCGCCGGCATGGAGGTGTGCTGCGGCGGCATCCTCGGCCTCGGGGAGACCGTGGAGCAGCGGGCCGAGTTCGCGGTCCAGCTGCAGGAGCTCGACCCGCACGAGGTGCCGCTCAACTTCCTCAACCCGCGCCCGGGCACACCCCTGGCCGAGCAGCCGGTCCTCGACCCGAAGGACGCGCTGCGGGCCGTCGCCGCGTTCCGGCTGGCGCTGCCCCGGACCCTGCTGCGCTACGCCGGCGGCCGGGAGATCACCCTCGGCGACCTCGGCACCCGCGACGGGCTCCTCGGCGGCGTCAACGCGGTGATCGTCGGCAACTACCTCACGACCCTGGGCCGCTCACCGGCGCAGGACCTGGCGCTGCTCGACGAGCTGTCGATGCCGGTCAAGGCGCTGTCGGCGACGCTGTGACAGCCCCGCTGTTCTGCGACCGCTGCGGGGAGCCGTGCACCGGCGGCTCCCACCCGGCGTGCACGGCGGCGCGGGAGCTCGAGCCGCCACGATACTGCGCCCAGTGCCGGCGGAGGATGAAAGTCCAGGTGCTGCCGGGCGGCTGGTCGGCACAGTGCGTCGAGCACGGCGTGCTCAGCCGGTAGGGCTCTGGTTCAGCCGGTAGGGCTCTGGTTCAGCCGGTAGGGCTCTGGTTCAGCCGGTAGGGCTCTGGTTCAGCCGGTAGGACTTTTGGGTTCAGCCGGTCGGGCTTTGGTTCAGCCGGTAGGTCCGCCCCACTCCGTTGCTGCGGCCGCCGCCCGTTCGAGGGTTCGCGGGTTGACGCGAGCGATGGAGGATGCGATTCGTCCACGCACTTGCAGTACCCCCGCCGCTTTATGGGTCTGTTGCAGCACCCGCTGAATCCTTGGCTTTCTGAGCCGGTTGTACTCGCTGAGGGCGGCCGGCACCGCCAGACCGGCCAGGACCGTCTGCAGCGTCGCCACGTCCTCCAGTGCCAGCGAGGCGCCCTGGGCCAGGTGGTGCGGCATGGCGTGGGCCGCGTCACCGACGAGCGCGAACCCGCCCGCGCCGGCCACCACCCCGAACGTCTCCGGCAGCGGCGTGACCTCCCCCACCGGCTCCTGCACCAGGTCCTCGGCCTCGGTCGCGGCCAGCAGCTGCGGCACCGGCGCGGGCCAGCCGGCGAACCAGCGGCGCAGCAGGGCCAGCTGGCCGGCGGGCGGCTCGGGGCGCAGCGCGCCGGGCACCGTCACCACCCAGTAGATGCCGCCGCGGGTGGAGCCGCCGGCCGAGCCGCGCTCCCCCAGCGACGCGTAGCCGAACCGCTGCCCGCCGCCGAGCAGCTCGCCGTGCGGGGCGGTCCCGGCCGGGATCTCGGGGGCGCGGTACCAGGGGATGACGGCCCGCCACGCCGCGAACCCGGCGCTGGTGAACGTGCTCGCCGCGACGAGCCGGCGGCGGACCGCGCTGTCGGGCCCGTCTGCGGCGACGATCAGGTCGGCCTCGAACGTCACCCGGCCGTCGCCGACCGCGGGCCGGTCCCGGCGCACCCGGGCGCTCTGCACGGCGATGCCGCCGCGGACGTCGACCTGCTCGCCGAGGCCGGCGATGAACGCGTCGTGCAGGTCCTCGCGGTGCACGACCACCGGCGGCGTCTCCAGGTCGCCGACCCCGCCCGGCTGCGGGCCCGGCTGGACCAGCCACGTGCCGTCCGGGCGGCGGATCCCTGCCGGCGGCACCGGCGTGGAGATCCCGTCGAGGCCGCCGGCCAGGCCCAGGGCCCGCAGCGCGCGGACCCCGTTGGGCCACAGCACCAGCGCCGCCTTGCCCGGCCGGAGCCGGTCGTCGCGTTCGAGGAGGGTGACCTTCCAGCCCGAGCGGGCCAGCGCGCCGGCGGCGGCGAGCCCGCCGATGCCGGCGCCGACCACGACCGCCGACCGCATCAGGCCTGCTTTTCCTTGGCCTCTTCTTGTTCCCCGGCCTCGGCCGGTTCCGGCTCTGTTTCCTCGGCCTCGGCCGGCTTGACCTCGGCCGGCTTGACCTCGGCCGGTTTCGGCTCTTCGGCCGCGGCGGCCACCGGGGCTTCGAGCGCCTTGAGCTCGTCGTCCTCGTCGTCGTCGGCGGCGGCCGGGTTGACGAGGGTGATGTGGCCGTCCTCGTCGTACGTCACCCGCTCCTGCGGGCCGCGCACGAACAGGAAGTAGATCAGCGCACCCGCGAAGACGACGACCGACGTCCAGTTGTTGAGCCGCATCCCCAGGAAGTGCTGGGCGTCGTCGATGCGCAGCGCCTCGATCCAGAACCGGCCGACGCAGTAGAGCATCACGTAGACCGCGAAGGCCCGGCCCCGGCCGAACCGGTACTTGCGGTCGAGCAGCCACACGGCGACCGCGACGCCGAGGCACCACAGCGACTCGTAGAGGAACGTCGGATGGAACGTGCCCAGGACGATCGGCTGGCCGCCCGCCTCCAGCGCCCGGCCGCTCGCCGTGTCCCAGTTGTAGACCTTCAGGCCCCACGGCAGGGTCGTCTCCTTGCCGTACAGCTCATTGTTGAACCAGTTGCCCCAGCGCCCGATGGCCTGCGCGACCGGCAGCGCCACGGCGAGCGTGTCGGCGGCCATCGCGAACGGCAGGTTCATCCGCCGGCAGGCGATGTAGGCGCCGAGCGCACCGGCCGCGACACCGCCCCAGATGCCGAGGCCGCCCTCCCAGATCTTGAACGCCTTGATGAGGGAGCCGTTCTCCCCGAAGTACGCGTCCGGCGACGTGATCACGTGATACAGCCGGGCGCCGACGATGCCGAACGGGACCGCCCAGATCGCCACGTCGAGGATCACCCACGGCGGGGCACCCCGGGCCCGCAGGCGCCGGTCGGCGATGTAGCAGGCGGCCACGATGCCCAGCACGATGCAGAGCGCGTAGGCGCGCAACGGGATCGGTCCGAGGTCCCAGACGCCACGGGTCGGGCTGGGGATCTCGGCCAGCGGAGACAGGACACCATTCACGGGTGCACACGCTACCGCACCCCTGTTTTATGTTTGGAGATCACCATTCGTAAGGGTCTGCCAACGATACGGAGCGGCGCCTAGAGTCGGGAACATGAGCGGTACGGAGCGAAGCGGAGTGGCCGTGAACCATAAATGCAGGGTGGAGCTCGGGCTGACGCCGGAGCTTGCGGAGGTGTCAGCATGAGCTACTCGACGCTGAGTAACGGCAGCAAAGTGACCTCCGCGGTCGCCGCGATCATCGAGGACGCAGCCGGCCGCGTGCTCTTGTGCCGCCAGGCCGGCGGCCACCAACTGTGGGGCCTGCCCGGCGGGAAGACCCGCGCGGAGGAGAGCCCCGTGCACGCCGCCATCCGCGACATCCGCGAGGAAACCGGCCTGGAGACCGAGATCGTCGAACTGATCGGGCTGTACCAGCTGACCGGCGACGGCTGCGGCACGACCAACCCCGACCTGTTCGTCCACGTCTTCCGGGGCCGCATCGACGGCGACGGCGGCCCCGCCCTCAACGCACCGGGCCGGATCAGCCGCCTCGCGTGGCACGACCCCGACGCCCTCCCGGCCCCGCTGACCGCCACCACCCGCACCGCGATCACCGACGCCGCCGCCGGCCGCACCGGCGTCATCCGCGAGGTCCAGCGCGACGCGGAGCCCGAGGTCATCGACGCCTGAAAGTTTCTTTTCCCCTGGTGCAACCCGCTTGGAATCGCCGGGGTACATCCGCAATGATCTTTGCATGGCCCCGCGGTACTACGCGCTCGGCGACTCCATGTCGATCGACGACTACGCGGGCGGCCCCGGCCTGGGCGCCGCCTCCCTGCTCGCCGACGACCTCGGCATCGACCTGCTGCTCCTCGCCCGCGACGGCGCCACGAGCGAAGACGTCCTGCGCCGCCAGCTCGGCCAGGTCACCGGCCGCCCCGCCCTGATCACCGTCACCATGGGCGGCAACGACCTGCTCACCGCCATCGTCGAGTCCCCGGACAAGGTCCCGGCCGCGGTCGAGGCCACCGCCGCCAACTACGACACCCTGCTGACCTCGCTGTCCGCCACGGGCGCCCGGATCGTCGTCAGCACCGTGTACGACCCGACCGACGGCACCGGCGACCTCTCCTGGGCCGGCCTCCCCGACATCGACGAGGGCCTGGCGTTGCTGGAGTCGATGAACACGGCCATCCGCACCGCGGCCACCCGCCACGGAGCCGCCGTAGCCGACCTCCACGGCGCCTTCCTGGGCCACGGCGCCCAGGCCGGCGACATCACCACCTCCGACTCCCACCCGGCCAACCGCGAACTCTGGCTCTGCGGCCACATCGAACCCAACGCGTGGGGCGCCCAAGCCATCCGCGACACGTGGCGGTCGGCCTTGCGCAGCTGAAACACCACAGCGTCCGGGCTGCGTAACGGTGCGGAGTCACGATGAGAGATCGATTAGGTGGGCGGGGTTAAGGTCTAGGCATCGGAACGGCACAGGGCGCCGTAATCGTATTTCCTTGGCTTGCCCACGCCGGTCCGGTTCCTGACGCCGGGCTGGGTTCGCTACGCCGGGCATGTGCGTTGCGTTGGTTTGCTGACGCCTGCGTTGGTTTGCTGACGCCTGCGTTGGTTTGCTGACGCCTGCGTTGGTTTGCTGGCGCCTGCGTTGGTTTGCTGGCGCCTGGTTGGTTGCTGGCGCCTGGTTGGTTTGCTGGCGCTGGCTTGTGCGTTGGTGCGCTGACGCCGGGCTGGTTTGCTTACGCCGGGCTGGTTTGCTGGCGCCTGGTTGGTTCGCTGACGCCGGCTTGTGCGTTGGTGCGCTGACGCCTGGCTGGTTTGCTTACGCCGGGCTGGTTTGCTTACGCCGGGCTTATGCGGCGGGGTTTACGGTTTGGGGGCGATCGCGTAGAGGCGTTCGACCGCCGCGAAGTAGAGGTGATCACCGGCCAGCAGCAGCGACTCTCCCCCATGCATGGCGTCGACGTCGAGCTCCAGCCGCCGCAGCAGCTTGCCCGACACGACGTCCGCCGCGACCAGCTCGACCCGGTGCGTGCTGACCCCGCCGCGGACCGCGAAGTGGTACACGACCGCGTACACCACGCTGCCGCCGTTGACGGGCGCCCAGTAGGAGGCATTGACCTCGGCGTTCAACCCGTACGAGGTGCGCCACCGCTGCGCCCCGCTCACCGCGTCGAACGCCGCGAGCCCGCCGTGGCCGTCG
The DNA here is from genome assembly GCF_044454505.1 of Dactylosporangium sp. NPDC051541. Lineage (NCBI taxonomy): Bacteria > Bacillati > Actinomycetota > Actinomycetes > Micromonosporales > Micromonosporaceae > Dactylosporangium > Dactylosporangium sp. NPDC051541. The sequence continues at coordinate 178,551 of NZ_JBITDU010000017.1, read as the reverse complement.
ACGACGAACAGCGCCCCGTCGCCGACGCTCGCGTGGACCGGCGACTCGAGGGTCTCGGCGTCGCACCAGCGCTGGGTTCCGTCGGCGGCGGCGTACGCGCAGACGCCGCGCTCGCCGACCGAGTACACGGTGTCGCCGGCCGCCACGAGTTCGGCGCCGCTGGACTCGTGCTGCCACGCCGGGGCGCCCGTGGCCGCGGCGAAGGCCAGGATGCGGCCGGGCTCGGTCGCCTGCAGGACCAGGCCGCCGAGGCGGACCGGCGGGTGGAAGCCGGGCTCGCCACCGAGCGGCGCGGTCCAGGCGACGGTGCCGTCGGACGTGCGGTACGCGGACAGGGTGGTGCCGGCGCTGCGCAGGACCAGGTCGCCGGCCGTGGTGAAGCCGCCCGACACGGCGTCTTCGAGGAGGATCTTCCACTTCGGGGTGCCGGTGAGGGTGTACGCGAACAGGGTCCGCCGCAGGGAGGGGCGGGCGATCGACTCCACGAGCAGCGTGTCCGCCGACGCCGCCAGCTGGCCGAAGGCCTCGCCCGGAGCGGTGACGATCGAGCCCAGGTCGTGGCCGGTGACGGCGTCGTAGCGGTGGATCGAGCCGGCGTCGGTGGCGGTGCCGCCGGTTGAGCGGTACACGGTGCCGTCGATCGCGATGGCGCCGCCCACCTGCTCAGTCGGGCGGGTCGGAGATGCGGTCCAGGTCTGGGTCAGGCGGTTCGCCGTCGACCGGGTCAGGGTGCCCGTCAGTTCCTGGTGGCCGGAGCGGCCCGGATCGGCGCCGTCCTGCCGCCAGTCGGCGTCGGCGATCGTCCCGTAGGCGGACCTCGCTGCGGAAACGGCATTTGCCCCCGAGAGGGCTTTTATCACAAAAAAACCGTTTTGCCGAGAAATGGCGTCTGCGTCAGAAGCCGCCTTCGTCGCCCAAACGGCGTTCGCTGCGGAGACAGCCGGGCCGCGGCGGGTCGTCGTCGCCGGTGCGGTCGCGCCTGGGGCCGGCGTGAACGCGGCGGCCGGCGTGGACGCGGCGGCCGGCGTGATCGGCGCGATCGGCGTACTGACCAGCGCGAGCGTCAGGATGAGTGCAAAACGGGAATAATGCCGCACGGGGGCCTAACGAGCCCGCCCTCCATTAGTGGCGGCGGATGCCCTCAGCCGGCCAGCACTCAGCTTCACGACCCACCGGCGGCCAGCATCCATCAGGCTGTCGGCATCCGCCAGGCGGTCGACATCCGCCAGGCGGTCGGCAACCACCAGCGCCGGCAACCACCAGCGCCGGCAACGCAAACTGTCCCCCGGACCGGCCAATCAGGTCCGCGCCGCCAGGCACCGCCCAGTGGCGCTACCGGCGGCGGACGCCCTCGGCCAGTTCGGCGCTGAGCTTCGCGACCGCGGCCACCCCCGCGGCAGGACTGTCGGCCTCCTGAAGGCAGCGAACCAGCGCGCTGCCCACGATGACCCCGTCGGCGAACGCGCCCACCTCAGCCGCCTGGGCCCCGTTCGACACGCCGAGACCGACAGCGACCGGCACGGTGGACGAGCCGGCCAGGGAGCGGACCCGGGAAACGATCACGGGGGCGGCCTGGCTGGTTTCGGTGCGAGCGCCGGTGACGCCCATGACGCTCGTCGCGTAGACGAAGCCGCGGCACGCGGCGACGGTGCTGGTGATGCGGGCGTCGGTGGAGGACGGGGAGACGAGGAAGACGCGGTCGAGGTCGTGCTGGTCGGAGGCGGTCAGCCACGGGCCGGCCTCGTCGGGGATGAGGTCGGGGGTGATGAGGCCGGCGCCGCCGGCGGTGGCGAGGTCGGCGGCGAAGCGGTCGACGCCGTAGCGTTCGACGAGGTTCCAGTAGGTCATGGTGAGGATCGGCGCGCCGGTCGACGCCGCGGCTTCGACGGTGGCGAGGCCGTCGCGGACGCGGAAGCCGCCGGCGAGGGCGGCTTCGGTGGCGCGCTGGATGACGGGGCCGTCCATGACGGGGTCGGAGTAGGGCAGGCCGACCTCGACGATGTCCACCCCGTTGTCGATCATGGCTTTGACGGCGTCGATGCCGACCTGGACCGACGGGAAACCGGCCGGGAGGTACCCGATCAGGGCGCTGCGGCCCTCCGCCCGGGCCTTCTCGAAAGCGACCCGAACGCTCATACGGAGAACCAATCCCGGGCGGTGTCCATGTCCTTGTCGCCGCGGCCGGAGAGGCAGATGACGATGGTCGGTTCGCGACCCAATTCCGAAGCCAGAGCGGGGAGAACGCGAAGAGCACCGGCGACGGCGTGTGCGCTCTCGATCGCCGGGATGATGCCCTCGGTGCGGCACAGGAGTTTGAACGCGTCCATGGCCTCGGCGTCGGTGACCGGCTCGTAGATGGCGCGGCCCGTGTCGTGGAGGTAGGCGTGCTCGGGTCCGACCGCGGGGTAGTCCAGACCGGCGGAGATCGAGTGCGATTCGACGGTCTGCCCGTCGTCGTCCTGGAGGAGGTAGGTGCGGGCGCCGTGCAGTACCCCCGTAGCGCCTCCGGTAATGCTCGCCGCATGACGGCCGGTGTCCACGCCGTCGCCGCCGGCCTCGAAGCCGTAGAGCCGGACGGTCTCGTCGGGCACGAACGCGTGGAAGGCGCCGATGGCGTTGGAGCCGCCGCCGACGCAGGCCGCGACCGCGTCGGGGAGTTTGCCGGTCCGCTCGAGGACCTGGCGGCGGGCCTCGACGCTGATGCCGCCGACGAAGTCCCGGACCATGGCCGGGAACGGGTGCGGGCCGGCGGCGGTGCCGAGCAGGTAGTGGGTGTTGTCGACGTTGGTCACCCAGTCGCGCAGGGCCTCGTTGATCGCGTCCTTGAGCGTTTTGGAGCCGGTCGTGACGGGGATGACGGTGGCGCCGAGCATGCGCATGCGGGCGACGTTGAGGGCCTGGCGGCGGGTGTCCTCCTCGCCCATGTAGACGATGCATTCGAGGTCGAGCAGGGCGCAGGCGGTGGCGCTGGCGACGCCGTGCTGGCCGGCGCCGGTCTCGGCGATGACGCGGGTCTTGCCCATGCGCTTGGTGAGGAGGGCCTGGCCGAGCACGTTGCGGATCTTGTGGGCGCCGGTGTGGTTGAGATCTTCCCGTTTCAAGAAGATCGTCGCTCCGGTACCGCGAGCGAGCCGCTCGGCCCGATAGAGCGGGCTGGGGGTGTTGGCGTAGTCGCGCAGCAGTGCGCCGAACTCGGCCTGGAACGACTCGTCGGCCTGTGCGTGGCGGTAGGCGGCGTCGAGCTCGTCGAGGGCGGCGATGAGCGCCTCGGGGACGAACCGGCCGCCGAAGGTGCCGAAGTGTCCGGCCTGGTCGGGCAGGAGGCCGGCGGCGGAGAGGAACGCGTTCACCGGGCGGCCCGCGGTGTGGCCGGGTGGCTGCCGGCGGTGACGAGCTCGGCGACGGCGTCCCGGGGGCTCTTCTGGGTCACCAGGCCCTCGCCGACGAGGACGGCGTCGGCGCCGGCCGAGGCGTAGCGGATCAGGTCGTGCGGGCCCCGGACCCCCGACTCGGCGATCTTGACGACCTCGGCGGGCAGGCCGGGGGCGATGCGCTCGAACACGGTCCGGTCGACTTCGAGGGTGCGCAGGTTGCGGGCGTTGACGCCGATGACCCGGGCGCCGGCTTCGAGGGCGCGGTCGGTCTCCTCCTCGTCGTGGACCTCGACGAGGGCGGTCATGCCGAGGCTCTCGATCCGGTCGAGCAGGCCCGACAGTGTGTTCTGGTCGAGCGCGGCGACGATCAGCAGCACCAGGTCGGCACCGTAGGCGCGGGCCTCGTGCACCTGGTAGGAGGACACGACGAAGTCTTTGCGGAGCATCGGGATGTCGATCGCGGCCCGGACGGCGGCGAAGTCGTCGAGGCTGCCGCCGAACCACCGGCCCTCGGTGAGCACGCTGACGCAGCGGGCCCCGCCGGCCGCGTACTCCTTCGCGAGCTCGGCCGGGTCCGGGATCTCCGCGAGGGCGCCCTTGGACGGCGAGGAGCGTTTCACCTCGGCGATCACACCGACGCCGGGTGCGCGCAGCTTGGCGTACGCGTCCAGGGCCGGCGGAGCGTCCGCGGCACGCTGTTTGATGTCCGACAGGGGCACCTCGGCCTCGCGGGCCGCCAGGTCCTCGCGCACTCCGGCGAGGATCTCGTCGAGCACCCGGCCGCTTTCCGCGTTGATCAAGGAGCTCCCCTCTCCGGTGGTCATGCGACCGATGCTAGGTCGCCCCCGGTGCGGGGACGGTCGCGGGGGTATGGCCGACATCACCTGATGGACTAGGGCATAATGCCTCGCCGCCGGGTTTTGTCGTACCCCTGTTCTATCGTGACCGTCATGAGCGCGGCGAGGGCGAACACATTGACGGCGACCTGGGCGGGCCGGTCGCCGGGGGCCGTGTTCTCCGCCGCCGCGATCTATCCCCTGCTGGCGCTGCTGGCGTCGGTGGCGTCCGGGCGGGTCGCGCGGGAGCTGGCCGCGGTGGCGCCGGGGCCGCTGGCGTTGCCGGTCCGCAGCGCGCTCGGCCTGTGGACCCGGGAGGGGCTGCCGCTCGCCCTCGACTGGGCGGCCCGGGCCGACCCCCGCCTGACCGGTGACCCGCTGATCGACCGGCCACTGCTGGACGCGTGGGCGGCCGCGCAGACCGGCGCCCCGGTGCCGCCGTTACCGTTCGCGGACGTCCAGGCGGACGGTGTCGTGCTCGCCGCGGCCCTGGCCGTCACCGCCGACTGGGCCGTCCCGTTCACCGACGGCGTCCTGCGCCCCGCCGCCGGTCCCTGGGCCGGCCGCCGGCTCGCGTCCCTGCACCGGCGCGATCCCGACCTGACGGCCCTGCGGGCCGCGAAAACCGCGTCCGCCGTGGTCACCCTCCTGACCGTCCGCGGGACTCGCGACATTGATGTTGTCCTGTGTACTGCCGGAGGCGCCGCACCACCGCCCGACGTCCTCGCCACCGCCGTGGAAAGTTTCGGCACCGCCACGGTCGCGCGGAAGGGCCCCGGGGTCAGCTCGGCGCTCGTCGACGCGGCCGACCCGGCACCCGAGCTGGTGGTCAAGGTCCCCCGCTTCGCCGCCGCGGCCGCACACGACCTGCTGCGCACCGCCGAGGTGTTCGGCCTGCGAGCGGCGTCCGAGCCGGCCCTGTTCCCCGGCATCAGCGACGAGCCGCTGCGGGTGGCGACGGCCGCGGTGAGCGTCGCGGCCGCGTTCACCGGCCCCGGCTTCCGCGCCGCCCCGGTCACCCGCGCGCCGATCGTCCCGATGACGCTCGACCCGGCCCCGGCGACGGCCCGAGCGCTCCGGGTGACGGTACGGTTCGACGAGCCCTTCGGCTACCTGGCCGTGCACCGCCCCACCGGCCTGGTCCTGCTGGCCGGCTGGATCGACGACCCGGAGCCGGCCCGATGACACCCGCCGGTCGCCGTGCACCCCCGACCGGCCCAGCCCCGCCCGGCCGTGGAGCCCCTGGCCGTCTCCGCCGCGGTTCAAGGTGCGACCGCCGCGTTCTCGGCGACCGGGTTCAAGGCGGCCGCGGTGGCCGCGATCCCCGTCGCCGCCGGGGGCGCCTACGATCCGTCGCCGCCGCGGCATGAGCTGGTGTGTGTCGGCTTTGACCGGCCGTTCGGGTTTGTGGCAGTACACCCGCCGACTGGGCTTGTGCTCTTCTCGGCCCCAGGGCTACTCCGGCTGCTCGACGGTCTCCGGAGTCTCGGGGCGGCGCCAGCGGGCCGGGATCTCGCCGCGGGCCTGCATCTCTTTCCACTTGGCGAACGGGTCGAACTCGTGCTCGAGCGGCTCCTGGGCCGGGCGGTCGGGTTCGGGGACGTGGACGAGGTTGATGCGGATGCGGTACCAGACGGAGTTGATGCCGCGCATCGAGTCGACGAGGACGTCGGCGGGTTCCAGGAGCGGCCAGATCGTCGGGTGGCGTTCCTTCCAGCGGTCCAGGTCGGTCAGGGCCTCCTCGCGGGTGGCGGTGCGGGTGATCTCGATGAGGGGCATCGTCGGCTGGCGGCGGCCGGTGCCTTTCTTCGCGGGGGCGCGTTTCTTGAACGTCGACGCGAGTTCGAGGAGCTGTTCGAGGGAGCCGCGGGCGGTTTCGATGCCGGTCCACGGGTCGGTGCGGCCGGGGACGGTGTCCATGGTGTAGTCGGCCGGGTCGCAGCCGGGGACTTCGTCCCAGCTGAGCGGGGTCGAGACTTTTGCCTCTTCGGACGGGCGCACGGAGTACCCGGAAGCCGTGGTGTGGTCTTTGGCGTTCTGGTTGTAGTCGAGGAACACGCCGTGGCGTTCCTCTTTCCACCAGGCGCCGGTGGCGAGGTCCGGTGCGCGCCGGGCGACTTCCCGGGCGAAGCCTTCGGCGGCCCGGCGGGCCTCGGCGAACGTCCAGCGGGGTTCGATGCGGGCGTAGATGTGGAAGCCGCGGGAGCCGGACGTCTTGGGCCAGCCGGCGAGGCCGTACTCCTCGAGGACCTCCCGGGCGATCAGGGCCACGTCGACGACCTGCCCCCACGGCACGCCGGGGACGGGGTCGAGGTCGATGCGCAGCTCGTCGGGGTGGTCGAGGTCCTCGGCGAGGACGGAGTGGGTGTGCAGTTCGAGGCAGCCGAGGTTGACGACCCAGGCGAGCTGGGCGGCGTCGCGCAGGACGATCTCCTCGGCGGTGCGCCCGGACGGGTAGCGCAGCTCCGCGGTCTCGATCCACTCGGGGCGTTTCGCGGGGGCCCGTTTCTGGAAGAACGCCTCGCCTTCGATGCCGTTGACGTAGCGCTTGAGGGCCATGGGCCGCCCGCCGGCGCCTCGTAGCGCGCCGTCGGCCACCGCCAGGTAGTAGCGGACCACTTCCAGCTTGGTGCGGCCGGACTTGGGGAAGTACACCTTGTCCGGGTTGGTGATCGTCACCGCACGCCCGGCGACTTCGATCACTTCCTCAGCGCTGCTCGCCATGGCGCCGACCCTACTCGGGCCGATGTCCTTCGGTCGGGTCTTCACCCCGGTCGAGGGCGTCCCACAGTTCGGTTTGAGAAGCAGTTGCTTTCGGGGGTACTGCCTGTGAGGGGCGTTCGTAGCGGGCGCTCATGCCGGGCCAGGAGCGCCCGGTCCGGATCGTGACCGCACCGGCGGCGACGATGATCAGGCCGCCGAGGGTGGACAGCAGCGGCCACCCGGCGTTGACGTGGTCGTCGAGGGTGACGAGGGACGCGACGGCGGTGCCGAGGCCGGCGAGGACGAGCAGGACCCCGACGGCGAGGCGGGCCGCGGCCCGGGTGGCGAACAGGGCGCCGGCGCCGGCGAGGGCGACAACGCCGAGGGCCGGCAGCCACGGGGCGACGTCGGTGCCGGTGCGGTGCTCGGTGACCGGTGGGAGCGGGGCCGGCTGGGCGGTGACGAGGTCCTGCCAGCTGCGGGTCGCGGCGAGCAGGACCACGGCGGCGGCCACGGCGCAGGCGACCGCGACGGTCGTCAGGCCCCTTCGCCCCTGGAACGTCATCGGGCCGGCCGCAGCGTCTCGGCCGTCGCGATCGCGGCCAGGACGGCGGCGGCCTTGTTGCGGGTCTCCGTCTCCTCCGCGGCCGGGTCGGAGTCGGCGACGATCCCGGCGCCGGCCTGCACGTACGCCATGCGGTCGCGGATCAGGGCGGTGCGGATCGCGATGGCGGTGTCCATGTCGCCGCCGAAGCCGAAGTAGCCGACGACGCCGCCGTAGAGGCCGCGGCGGGTCGGTTCGAGCTCCTCGATGATCTCCATCGCGCGGACCTTCGGGGCGCCGGACAGGGTGCCGGCCGGGAATGTGGCGGCGAGGGTGTCGAAGGCGGTGCGGTCGTCGTTGAGTTCGCCGACGACGGTGGAGACGATGTGCATGACGTGGGAGTACCGCTCGACGGTCATGAACTCGGGGACCTCGACCGTGCCGGGCTTGCAGACCCGGCCGAGGTCGTTGCGGGCCAGGTCGACGAGCATGACGTGCTCGGAGCGCTCCTTGGGGTCGGCGAGCAGGTCGGCGGCGAGAGCGGCGTCCTCCTCCGGGGTGGCGCCGCGCCAGCGGGTGCCGGCGATCGGGTGGAGCAGGGCCCGGCGCCCGGCGACCTTCACGTGGACCTCGGGTGAGGACCCGACGACGTCGAAGCCTTCGAAGCGCAGCAGGTACATGTACGGGCTGGGGTTCGTGGTGCGCAGGACCCGGTAGACGTCGAGGGGGTCGGCCTCGGTCGCGCGTTCGAAGCGCTGGGCGACGACGATCTGGAAGCACTCCCCGGCCCGAATGGCCTCCTTGGCCTGCTCGACCGCCTTCGGGTACTCCCCCGCCGGGGTGCGGCTGACGACCTCGCCGAGCGCCACCCGGTCCACTGTGGACACCAGCGGCGGGGTGGGCCGGGACAGGGCCGTGGTCATGGCGTCGAGCCGGCCGATCGCCTGGTGGTACGCGGCCGCCACCTCCGCCTCGTCGGCCCCGGCGGCCGGCAGCACGGCGTTGGCGATGAGCAGCGCCGAGCCCTCGAAGTGGTCGAGGGCGACGAGGTCGGTGGCGAGCATCATCCCGAGCTCGGGGTGGCCGAGGTCGTCGAGGGCGATGTCGGGGAGGCGTTCGAAGCGGCGTACGGCGTCGTAGGACAGGAAGCCGACGAGCCCGCCGGACAGCGGCGGCAGGTTGAGGTCGCGCAGGTCGGCGTCGTCGGCGGTGAGGGCCGCGATCGTCGCGCTGAGCACCGCCGTCGGGTCGCCGTCGACGGGGACGTTCGCCGGTGGCGTGCCCAGCCACGAGGCCTGCTGGTCCCGTTCGATCAGGGTGGCGATGCTGCGCACGCCGATGAAGCTGTATCGGGACCACACCGCGCCGGCCGCGCCCGCCCCCTGCTCCGCCGACTCGAGCAGGAACGTCCCGGGGCCGCCGGCGAGTTTGCGGTACACCCCGACCGGCGTCTCACCATCGGCCAGGAGCCTGCGCGTCACCGGAACGACACGGCGCGTGCGGGCCAGCTCGCGGAACGTTGTCTCGTCGGGGGCGACGGCACCGGTCGTCATCCGGAGACCTCCAAAGGCGTGTAGAAGCAGGTGTGGTTGCCGGTGTGGCAGGCGGCACCGGTCTGCTCCACGGTGAGCAGCAGCGTGTCACCGTCGCAGTCGATGGCGACGGACTTGACGTGCTGGACGTGACCGGAGGTCTCACCCTTCACCCAGTACTCGTTGCGGCTGCGGGACCAGTAGGTCGCCCGGCCGGTCGTGAGGGTCCGGTGGAGGGCTTCGTCGTCCATCCAGGCGAGCATGAGGACCTCGCCGGTGCCGACCTCCTGGACGATCACCGGCACCAGTCCGGCGTCGTTGCGGACGAGACGGTTCGCGACTTCGGCATCCAGGTTCGACGGCACGAGATGAATTCTCCCGCACCGTGGATACTCGGCGGTTTGGGGTCTATGGCTGGTGGTGTTTCGGGAGTACCTTGCAGGTGCGCCGCACGGAAGATCTGCGCGGTCGCCCACCCTTCCCCGCTCGCCGACGGCCACCCCCTACCCGTCTTCCGGGGGCACCCCACCGTCGGTCATGCGGTCGTCGGTTCCCGGGCGCCGTGTCGGCCTCCCGGCGTCCGCGACCCCAGCGCTGAGCCAACCAGCAGTCCGACCGGGTGGCTGCCCCCGTTCGGACCGAGCGGACGGAGAACCCCTCATGCACCCCAACATCACCCCGCCGAACGACCAGCCACCCGCGGACGGCGCCGCCGAGGCGGTAGTACCGTCGCCGCGCCAGCCCGTGGACGCCACCCCCGCCGACCTGGCCTCGACCGACGCCCCGACGGCCGAGTCCACCACCGCGGACACCACCGCCGCCGAGCCGACCGCCGCGGACACCACTGACGCCACGGACTCGGCGGACACCGCCGACACCGACACCGCCGACTCGGCCACCGAGGCGGCTTCCAGCACCGGCTCCGGTTCCGACTCCGGCGAGGCGCTCTCGGAGGGGGAGCACCTCGCCGACGATCCGTCGATCTCGGTCACGGTGCCGGACGACATCTCCGCCTTGGTCGGCCCGGCCGACGCCGCGGACTCTGGGGTTGAGGACGCCGAAGCCGTCACGGAGACGGACACAGACGAGACCGCCGCCGAGGTGGGCGCTGCGGACGAGGCGGCTGCTGCGGACGCGGTGGACGCTGCGGACGCGGACGCTTCGGACGAGGTGAACGCTTCCGAGGTGGCCGCGCCGGAGGTCGCTTCATCGGACGAGGTGACCGCCGAGGACGACACGCCCGCGGTGACCGACACGGTGGCCGTCTCGGACACCACCGACGCCGACGCCGAGGTGGAAGACACCGACGCCGCCGCCGATGCCGCCGAGGCCGCCGACGCCGAGGATGTCGACGCCGAGGATGTCGACGCCGAAGCAGCTGTTGCCGATGTGTCCGATGTCGAGGATGAGGCCCCGGCCGCGGACGCCGAGACCGAGGACGCCGACGAGCCGGTCGCGGAAAGCGACACGCCCGCCGCGGAGAGCGAGGCGGACGACGATGGCGACCCGGTCGCGGAGAGCGAAACCGCGGAGAGCGACGAACCGGCTGCGGAAACGGAGGACCTCGCGGCTACGGACGAACCGGAAGCGGTGACGGCAGAGGAAGCCTCCACCGATTCCGACGAGGCCGCCATCGAAGACGCCACCGCCGCAGACGCCACCGCCGAGGACGCATCCGCCGACGTGGCCGAGGACATCGAAGCCTCCGACGACACCGACTCCGAGGACGCCGCCTCCGACGACGAGCCCGCCGCCGAAGCCGCCGAGGACATCGAGGCGTCGGAGGAAGCGGCCGAGGAGCCCGCCGCCGAGGAGACCACGGACGAGCCGGCCGCCGACGTGGCCGAGGACGTCGAGGCCGAGACCTCCGACGAGACCGGCGACGAGGAAGCGTCCGACGAGCCCGCCGCCGAGGCCGAGAGCACGGACGAGGACGCGTCCGACGAGCCCGCCGCCGAGGCTGACGCCGGCACCGAGGACGAGCCCGCCGACGAGCCGGCCGCGGAAGCCGACGCGGAGGGTGAGGCCGACGAGCCCGCCGCCGAGGCCGAGAGCACCGACGAGGAAGCCGAGGAGCCCGCCGCCGAGGTTGCGGCCGCCGACGAGGCCGACGCCGCCGAGGACGTGGCCGAGGAGCCCGCCGCCGCGGTCGAGGTCGAGGACGACGTGGTTGACGCGGTACTTGCGGCCAGTGCTGAAGATATCGCGGCGGAGGCTGAGGGGCAGGCGCTCGTCGCGGCGGTTGCTGAGGCGCAGACCAACGCGGCCATCGCGCACGAGGAGGCGGTTGAGGCGGCGGCTGACGCGGTTATCGCCGAGGCGGTTGCTGAGGAGCTGGCCGCGGCGGTCGCTGAAGTCGACCCGGCGGACACTGTTGCCGTTGCCGAGGCGCAGACCAACGCTGAGCTGGCCCTCGATGCGGCCGTTGAGGCGGCTGAGGAGGCGGTCGCGGCGGAGGCCGTAGCCGAGGAGGCCGCCGCTGAGGTCGAGGCGGCCGAGGACGCCGCTGAGGAGTTCGCGGCCGAGCAGGCCGAACTGGCCGAAGAGGCCGCGCAGGTCGATGAGGCCGCGCAGGTCGCGGGCGACGAGCAGGCCGCTGAGGACGAGCAGGTCGCGGAGGCTGAGGTCGGCGCTGACGCTGAGGGTGCCGAGGACGTCGTGCTGCTCGTGGTCGAGGACGCGGCTGCCGACGACGCCGGTGAAGAGGAAGTCGCGGGCGAGGACGTCGTCGTGCTCGTCGTCGAGGACGCTGCCGCGGACGAGGACGGCGCAGAGGACGCGGCCGGGGAAGACGTGGCCGGCGAGGACGTCGTGCTGGTCGTGGTCGATGGTGACGTCGATGGGTTCGCTGACGAGGGCGGCGCTGAGGACGAGGTCGCGGCCGAGGCTGAAAGTGTTGTGCTGCTCGTAGTCGACGGGGACGCGGAAGCCGACGACGTTGACGAGCCGGCGGCCGAGGCTGACGACGTCGACGAGCCCGCCGCAGAAGCTGACGACGTTGACGAGCCGGCGGCCGAGGCTGACGAGGACGCGGACGACAGCGGTGACGAGGAGCTCGCGGCCGAGGCCGACGAGGACGAGGAAGACGTCGTGCTCGTGGTCGTCGACGAAGTGGACGAGGACGACGACGAAGAAGCCGACGATGAGGATGAGCTGGCGGCGGCGGCGCAGCTGGCGCCCGGGGACATCGTCGAAGAGCGGATCGTGCTGTGGAAGCGGAAGCGGGCCGACAAGTTCCGGACGCGGCTGGTGAAGGCGGAGTCGAAGTTCGTCGACGACCCGGTCAAGGCGGTCGCGCGGGCCAGTGCCGTGGTCAGTGACGTGATCGAGACGCTCGCCGAGAAGTTGCAGGAGCAGCAGCACGCGCTCAACCCGAGCAAGCACTCGAAGAAGCCCGACACCGAGGCGCTGCGGGTGGCGCTGCGGCAGTACAAGGACTTCCTGGAGCGGGTCCTCTCGCTGTAACGATCTCCACCTCAGAGGGCGGGCCGGGCAACCGGTCCGCCCTCTGTCGTATTTACGGCCTTGCCCGGCCCAACGAATTCATCTACCGTTGAGTTCATCAAGCGTTGAGTTTCCGAAAAGGCCACATCCAGACCGCCAGAAGGAGCGAACCCACGATGAGCAACGCGATCGAGGTCGAGCACCTCGTCATCGCGCGCGGCAAGCGGCGGGTGCTGCACGACTTCACCTGCACCGTCCCCGCGGGCAGCGTCACCGGGCTGCTGGGCCCCAGCGGCAGCGGCAAGACCACGTTCATGCGCGCCGTGGTCGGCGTGCAGAAGATCGTCAGCGGCACCGTCACCGTCCTGGGCCACCCGGCCGGGTCGCGGCCGCTGCGCGACAAGGTCGGCTACCTCACGCAGGCCCCCAGCGTGTACGCCGACCTGACCGTCAAGGAGAACGCGCGCTACTTCGCCTCGCTGTACGGGCTCGGCGCCGCCGCGGCCGACGAGGCCGTCTCCGACGTCGGGCTGAGCCGGGCCAAGGACCAGCTCGTCGGGCGGCTCTCCGGCGGGCAGCGGGCCCGGGCCTCACTGGCCTGCGCGATCCTGAGCAAGCCGCAGCTGCTGGTCCTCGACGAGCCGACCGTCGGCCAGGACCCGGTGCTGCGCAACGAACTGTGGCAGCGCTTCCACGCCCTCGCCAAAGCCGGCTCCACGCTGCTCGTGTCCAGTCACGTCATGGACGAGGCCGGGCGCTGCGACCGGCTCCTGCTGATCCGCGAAGGCAATCTGATAGCCGATCAGACCCCGGCGGCGGTACGGCAATCAGCCGGCACGGACGACCTCGACGAGGCGTTCCTCAGGCTCGTGCAGGCCCACGACACCGAACAGCCCGACCCGGCGCACAACACCGACAAGCCCGGGCCCACGCACAACACCGAGAAGGTGGGCTGAACCATGTCCCTGCGCCTGACCTTCGGCACCGCCGGGCGGATCCTCCGCCAGCTGCGCCACGACCGCCGGACCATCGCGCTGATCCTCGTGGTGCCGACGGTGCTGCTGACCCTGCTGCGGTACCTCTACGACGACAACCCGCTGCTGTTCGACCGCGTGGGCCTGATCATGCTCGGGGTCTTCCCGCTCGTGATCATGTTTCTGCTGACGAGCGTGGCGATGCTCCGCGAACGCACCAGCGGCACCCTCGAGCGCCTGCTCACCACCCCCATCGGCAAGGTCGACATCCTGCTCGGGTACGGTCTGGCGTTCGCGGTCGCGGCAGCAGTACAAGCGGCAATCGTCTCTGCTCTGGCTTTTTGGCTCCTAGGCCTGGACACCCTAGGACCACCGTGGCTCGTCGGCGTGATCGCGGTCGCCAATTCCGTCCTCGGCATGGCCCTCGGCCTGCTCGTCAGCGCGTTCGCGGACAGCGAGTTCCAGGCCGTGCAGTTCATGCCCGCGGTGGTACTCCCACAGGTCCTCCTGTGCGGCCTGCTCCAGCCGCGCGACCGGATGCCGGGCTGGATGGAGGCGATCAGCGACGTCCTGCCCATGTCATACGCGGTGCAGGCCCTCACCGAACTCGGCGCCCACACCGACCCGACCGGCACCATGTGGCGCGACCTGGCCATCGTCGTCGGCTGCGTCATCGTGGCCCTGCTCCTGGGCGCGGCCACCCTCCGCCGCCGCACCGCCTGACCGCTTCGATCGGGTCCCGGCCCGGGCTCGACCACCGAGTCCGGGCTCGGGACGTCCGGACGCCGCTTCCCTGAACAGCGCAAGAAAGCCTGAAAGCACAAGCAAAAGCCGAAGAAGGGGATTCCGAGGCCGCTTCGCTCCCGCCCCGGGCAGGGGGCTCCGCGCCCCCCACACCCCCAGTGCACGCCGGACGGACCGCATAGGCTGACGACTCGGCTCTGGACGAGGACGGCACCGCGCCGGTACGACAATCAGGAAGAGGCACATGGCTCGCACCGGACGACGCCCCGGCAACCAGGACACCCGCGAGGCGATCCTGGCCGCCGCCCGCCAGGCCTTCGCCGAACGCGGCTTCGAAGGGGCATCCATCCGGCAGATCGCGGCCGCCGCCGGCGTCGACCCGGCCCTGGTCCACCACTACTTCGGGGCGAAGGACAAACTGTTTCTGGCCACCATGAACGCCCCCATCGACCCGGGCGAGATCCTGCCCCAGGTCTTCGAGCCTGGCCTCGACGGCGTCGGCGAACGCCTGGTCCGCACGTTCGTGTCCGTCTGGGACTCCCCGGCCGGCACGCCCGTCATCGCCCTGGTCCGCAGCGCCATGCAGCACGACTGGTCCGCCCGCATGCTCCGCGAGTTCCTGGTGAGCCAGATCCTGCGCCGCGCGACCAAAGCCCTGGACCTGGACCCGGCCGAGGCCCCGACACGGGCGGCGCTGGTCGCCTCGCAGATGATCGGCCTGGGCATCCTGCGGTACATCCTCAAGCTCGAACCGCTGGCCTCCATGCCCACCGACGAGGTGGTGCGCAGCATCGCCCCGACAGTCCAGCGGTACCTTGCCGACCCCCTCCCCTGACCCGCCGCGGCCGACAGGGCGACCGCAGTCGTCATGTCGACCGAGCCCCGCGACCGCAAGTGGCAGCAACGACGAGGACCGGCAACGACAGCCGCGGATTCCTCACCAGCCGCGTCATACGCGCGGCCGGCTCACAGCGTCCGGGCCGGTCCTCGCCAGCCAACAGCGACCGGCCAGGTCGGTCTGGTCAGGT
This sequence comes from Dactylosporangium sp. NPDC051541, assembly GCF_044454505.1. Classification (NCBI taxonomy): domain Bacteria; kingdom Bacillati; phylum Actinomycetota; class Actinomycetes; order Micromonosporales; family Micromonosporaceae; genus Dactylosporangium; species Dactylosporangium sp. NPDC051541. The sequence goes on along the minus strand of NZ_JBITDU010000017.1, from coordinate 163,372 downwards.
CTGGGCAGGTCAGGTCTGGGCAGGTCCGGGCAGGTCTGGTCTGGTCCGGTCGGATCTCGTCTGGGCAGGTCTGCTCTTTGGGCAGGTCTCGTCTGGGCAGGTCCGTCGTTGGACAGGTCGGCCGCAGCGGTCACGTTCAATCGTCGTCGGGCTCCGCGCAGTGCGTGCGGGCCTGCGGCGTCATCAGCAGCCCGAACATCGCCGCCGCGCACAGCACCGGCACCACCCGGACCGACACCGGCGCCTCAAGCACCCAGGCCAGCAGCGGCGTCATCGTCCCGACGAAGGCCCAGAACACGAGGCTGGAAAGCCAGGCCCAGTGCTCACCCCGCTTGACCCGTACGCCGAGGAAGACCAACACCCCGGCGAGCGGCGACAGAAACAGCACAGCGTTGAAGAACAAAATGAAGTCGAGATATCCGGTACCCCCTTGCGTCACCGGATCAACCCGCATCCCCGACAGCAGCACCCCGAGCGCCATCAACGCCAGCGTGAACATGACCAAGCCCACCGCGTTGAACCCCGTCACCGCGATGCGCACCGGCACCGGCACGAATCGGCGCCCCCCGGCTGCCATGCAGCCAATGTAGGCCATCAAAGCCTAGCTAGAACGCCCAACACATAGCGCCCCCCGTGAATGCCTCCGCCACTGCCTCAACCCTCAAGCGCTCCCCACCCGACAACCGACGCCAACCAGCCGCGGCCCCCCGCCCTTCGCATTCGCCGACCTACGCAAATCGTGCGCATCGGAAATAGGAGCCGTCAGGCGAAAAATCCGATAAGTCGCGGCGCGAAGCGCCCGACTTATCGAGCACAAGTCCAGCCACTGCCCGCCCAGCCATTACAACCACCCGGCGCAGCGGGCACCGTGGTGCAAACACGCAGAAAGAACCGCCCGAGGCGAGTACTTGACGGCAGGACGCAACACGCGAGCAGCCGGTGCGATCAGCGCGAGGCAGTGCCGAGGGGCGCAGCGGGGCGGGCAAGGGCACGGGATGACGTGAGCGCTCGGCGCGACGGCACAACGCCCGAGTGGCCACTGCGATCAGCGCAGTGCGGTGGCGCCGAGCGGAGCAAAACCGCGGAACGACACGAGCACCTCAGCGCCAGCGTGCCACGGCGCAGCGCGCTCTCCGTTGACCGAGCCACCCCGAGCGACCCGCCTGGACCAGCGCCCGGCCCTCATCGTCGCGGCCGGAGCAGCGTTCAACCCGAGCCAGCGCCATCTGGAGCGGCGCCCGGCCCTCATCGTCGCGGCCGGAACCGCGAACATCGTCAACCGGCACGGCCACGCGAAGGCACGACGAATGCGGACAGCCGACGGGCCGAAGCAGCATTCAACCCGAGCCGGCGCCATCTGGAGCGGCGCCCGGCCCTCATCGTCGCGGTGGGAACCGCGAACATCGTCAACTGGCACGGCCACGCGAAGGCACGACGAATACGGACAGCCGACGGGCCGAAGCAGCATTCAACCCGAGCCGGCGCCCAGCGAGCACTGCGGCACCGTGAACGCGGCGCGGCAGGGCGGCAGCCGCGGCACCTGGATCAGCGGCCAGCCGTCGGCCGAAAGCAGCGAGCAGCCCGGACACAACCAACGACCGGCCACCGGGCGCAAAGCAGCGAGCGGCCCGGACACAACCAAACGACCGGCCGTCGGGCGAAAAGCAGCGAGCGGCTCGGGCACGACAGATGGGCGGAAGGCAGAGGGCGGTTCAGGAGGGGACGGACGGGGGTCAGCGGGTTTGTTCGAGCCAGGAGGCGTAGAGGCGGGCGTAGATGGAGGTGGGGTCGGTCAGGAGGCTGGCGTGTGGGCCGCGCTGGACGACTCGGCCCTGGTCGACCACGATGACCTCGTCGGCGGACTGGGCGGTGGACAGGCGGTGGGCGATCGCGATCGTCGTGCGGCCGCGGGTCACGGCGTCCAGGGTGCGTTGCAGGCGGACTTCTGTTGCCGGGTCCACGGCGCTTGTCGCTTCGTCCAGGACCAGGAGGTCGGGGTCGGCGACGTAGGCGCGGGCCAGGGCGACCAGCTGGCGTTCGCCGACGGAGAGGGACTCGCCGCGTTCGCCGACCTCGGTGTGCAGGCCGTCGGGGAGGGAGTCGAGCCAGTCGGCCAGGCCGAGCTCGGTGAAGGCCCGCTGCAGGTCGGCGTCGGTGAGGGCGGGGCGGGCGAAGCGGACGTTGGCGGCGATGGTGGCGTCGAACAGGAAGCCGTCCTGCGGGACCATGACGACGCGGCTGCGCAGGGAGGCGAAGCGGAGCTCGGCCAGGGGGATGCCGGACAGGCGGACCTGGCCCTTCGTCGGGTCCATCAGTCGGGTCAGGAGCTTCGCGAACGTGGTCTTGCCGCTGCCGGTCTCGCCGACGACGGCCACGCGGGTGCGGGCGGCCACGGTCAGGTCGACGTCGGTGAGGACCTCGGGGCCGTCGGGGTAGGCGAAGTGGACGTGCTCGAAGGTCACGTCGACGGGGCCGTCGGGCAGGGTGCGGCCCGCGGTGCCGGGGTCGGCGACGTCGGGCTCGGTCTCGATGATGTCCAGGACGCGGCGCCAGCCGGCGATGGCGTTCTGGGCCTCGTTGAGGACCTCGGTGGCGACCTGGACCGGCTGGACGAACAGGGTGGCCAGGAACAGGAACGCGGTCAGCTGGCCGACCGTCAGGCCGCCGCCGACGCCGAGGAGGGTGCCGACGACGATGACGCCGCCGAGGGCCAGACCGGCGGCCAGCTCGCCGAAGCTCATGCTGATCACGTTGTTGGTCTGGGCCCGGAACTGGTTGCGGCGGGCCCGTTCGATGGCGCCGTCGAGGCGTTCGCCGGTGCGGCGCTGGATGCCGTAGGCGCGCACGACCGGGGCGCCGACGACACTCTCGGCGATGACGCCGAGCATCGCGCCGACGCTCTCGCGGACCTCCATGTAGAGGACGCTGAGGCGGCGCTGGAAGAAGCGCACGACGAAGACGAGCGGGGCGAAGGCGGCGAACACCACGAGGGTCAGCTGCCACGAGTAGAACAGCATGACGATCGTCGTGACCGTGAGCTGGCCCAGGTTGACGACGAAGAGCAGGCCGCCGAACTGCAGGAACTGGCTGATCTGGTCGACGTCGCCGGTGACCCGGGAGACCAGGGCGCCGCGGCGCTCCGACTGCTGGTGCAGCATCGACAGGTCGTGGATGTGCCGGAACGTGCGGGCGCGGATGGCGGCCAGGGCCGTCTCGCTGACGGTGAAGAGCCGGACGTTCATCAGGTAGGCGCTGATCATCGTCACCACCAGCACGCCGGCCGTGACGGCGACGATGCGGGTGATGACGCCGAGGTCGGGCCCGCCGGAGGCGCGGATGCCGCGGTCGATGCCCTGCTGGATGGCGACCGGGACGGCGACCCGGCCGGCGGTGGCGACCAGGGCCAGGCCGAGGGTGCCGGCGAGGCCGGTGAACAGGTCCGGCGACAGGGCCAGACCACGGCGGAGAACGGAGGGGCGCGAAGCACCCTCGACCGTTGTCGTCATGCGCTCAGGGCCTCCTCGTCGCGGTGGCCCTCGCGGCCGTCGTCCAGGCGGTCGCCGTCGAACTCGTGCTCGCGCTCCCGCTCCTCCTCCGCCTTCTCGTAGGCGGTGACCAGGTCGGCGTAGCCGGGCGCGGTCTCCAGCAGCTCGCTGTGGGTGCCGCGGGCCACGACCCGGCCCCGCTCCAGGTAGACCACCTCGTCGGCCAGGGCGATCGTGGCCCGGCGGTAGGCGACGACCAGGATCGACGCCGCGGTATGGCCGCCGCCGCGGCGCAGCGCGGCCAGGATCGCCGCCTCCACCCGCGGGTCGACGGCGCTGGTGGCGTCGTCGAGGACCAGCAGCCGCGGCGAGCCGGCCAGGGCGCGGGCGATCGTGAGGCGCTGGCGCTGGCCGCCGGACAGCGACGTGCCGCGCTCCCCGACCGTCGTGTCGAGCCCGTCGGCGAGGTGGCCGACGAAGCCGTCGGCCTGGGCCAGGCGCAGCGCCCGCCAGGCCTCCTCGTCGTCGACGCCGGCCCGGTCGAGGGTGATGTTGCCGCGGATGGTGTCGTCGAAGACGAACGGGATCTGCGCGACCAGGGAGGTACTCCCGGTCAGCGCGTCCTGGCTCAGCTCGCGCACGTCGACGCCGTCGAGCGTCACCGTGCCCGCTGCCGGGTCGACGAGGCGGGCGGCCAGGGCGGCGATCGTCGACTTGCCGGAGCCGGTCGGCCCGACCAGGGCGACCGTGCGGCCGGCGGGGACGTCGAAGGTGACGTCGGTGAGGACGGTGGGCCCGTCGCCGTCCTCGTTGGCGTACGCGAAGCCGACGCCGTCGAAGCGCAGCGCCGCCGGCCCGGCCCCGGGCAGCTCGGTGGTGCCGTAGACGGTGTCGCCCTCGGCGTCGAGGACGCGGCGGATCCGCTCCCAGCCCACGACGCTGCGGGGCAGCTCGGCCAGGACCCAGCCGATCGCGCGCACCGGGAACGCCAGCACCGTGAACAGGAACGTGACGCTGACGACCTCCTGGACGCCGACGGCGCCGGAGCGGTAGCGGTAGGCGCCCACGACCAGGACGGCCAGGGTGCCGACGCTCGGCAGGGCGTCGAGGACCGGGTCGAACATGGCCCGCACCCGCCCGACGCGGATGGTGGCGTCGCGCAGCTCGAAGGCCTTGGCCGCGAACCGCTCGGTCTCCGACGCCTCCCGGCCCATCGTCTTGACGACCAGCGCCCCGTCGAAGCTCTCGTGCGCGACCGCGCTGACCTCGGCCCGCAGCTGCTGGGCCCGGGCCACCCGCGGCGACATCCGCCGGGAGTAGGCGACGTTGACCAGCAGCAGCGCCGGGAACACGGCCACGCCGACCAGCGCCATCGCCCAGTCGGTGACGAACAGGGACACGACCGCGGCGACCAGCATCACGACCGTGCCCACCGCGAACGGGAACGGCGCGATCGGATACCACGCCGACTCCACATCGGCGTTGGCGTTGGACAGCAGCGTCCCGGTGGCGTGGCGCTGGTGCCAGGCGAGCGGGAGGCGCAGGTAGCGGCGGGTGACGGCGCGGCGATACTTCGCCTGGAGGTTGAACTGCATCGCGCCGGCGCCGAGGCGGCGGCCGAAGATGCCGACGATCTTGCCGAGGCTGATCGCCAGGATCGCGCACCCGCCGAGCAGGATGGTGCCGGTGGCCACGCTGCCGCGGTCGAACGCGGGCACCACGATGTCGCCGACGACCCGCCCGGAGACGAACGCGGTGCCGATCGTCAGGAGCGCGAACAGCACGCTGCCGACGACGGACCAGGCGAACATGTGAGGCTCGTCACGGACCGCGTGCCCGAGGACCCGGAAGCCCTTCGCGAGCACTTTGCCACTGGTCACCGCATGCCCCCTGTGTCTGCGCCGGTAAGTCTCCCAAGCGCACGATTACCTTACCGAGCAGGTACGACAACTTTGGGACTAGCGTTATGCCCATGACTGCGTTCGCTCAGGCCGAGCGGGCCGCGCTCGCCGACGCCCTCCTCGCCGCGGGACCCGACGCGCCGACCCTCTGCGACGGCTGGGCCACGCGTGATCTCGCCGCCCATCTCGTCCTGCGCGAGCACCGCCCCGACGCGGCCGCCGGCATCATGCTCAAGCCCGTCGCCGGCCACACGCGCAAGGTCCAGGACGGCCTCGCCGCCGGCGACTACCCCGCTCTGGTCGAGCGCGTCCGCAAAGGCCCGGTCCTGCTGAGACCGTTCGACGAGGCCATGAACGTGGTCGAATTCTTCGTCCACCACGAGGACATCCGCCGGGCCACGCCGGGGTGGTCACAAAGACCGATTTCGCGGGGGTACTCCCAGTCCCTGGCCAAGAACGCGCAGCGCACGGCCCGGTTGTCGGCCCGCCGGTTCCCGGCCCGCATCGAGGTCGGCGGCCCCGACGTCGAGGCGTTCACCGTCAACCCGAAGCAGGAGCGCACGGTCACCGTGACCGGCGCACCCGGGGAGCTGGTGCTGTTCTTCAGCGGCCGCCAGTCCAGCGCCGACGTATCGATCACCGGCGACGACGATCTCGTCGCCCGGCTCCGCGGCGCACGTCTGGGCATTTGAAGTACCCCCGCTGGGTCTGGATTCTGGTTCTAGACGGCGTATTCGACAGTTCTCTCACGTTTCGGTTTCGGGTCTAGCCGGTAACGGGATCGACGGTTTACGGTCACGTAACCGACGGACGTGACGGCAGTCACGGACCGGCGGCGTACTCTCCCGGACGCCCCGGAGGCAGCCCGACATGACCCAGACCCAGCGGCTCGAACTGCCGTACCGCTCGATCCCGGACATGTTCCTCAACCGGGTCGCCACCAGCCCCGACCAGCGTGCCCTCGGCCGCCCCGCCCCCGGCGACGCCGGCGAGGCGATCTGGATGACCTGGCGCGAGGTCGACGCCCGGGCCCGCGCCATCGCCGCCGGCCTGACCACGCTCGGCGTGCGGCCCGAGGACCGGGTCGGGGTGCTGTCCAACACGCGCGTCGACTGGATCCTGGCCGACCTCGGCGTCATGCTCGCCGGCGCGGCCACGACCACCGTCTACCCGACGACCGAGCCGGAAGAGGCCGTGTACATCGTCGCGGACTCCGGTTCGAAGGTGCTCTTCGCCGAGAATCCCGAGCAGGCGGCGAAGCTCGACGGCGCGGACCTGCCCCAGCTCACGCACATCGTGCTGATCGACGGGGCTCCGAGCGGTACCGAAGCGAAACCGGCAATGACCCTCGCGGACCTGGAGTCGGCCGGACAGGCGGCGATCGCCGCCAACCCCGGGCTCATCGACGACATCGTGGCCGGGATCGAGGGCGACCGGCTGGCCACCCTGATCTACACGTCCGGGACGACCGGGCGGCCGAAGGGCGTCGAGCTGCTGCACGCCGGCTGGATCTGGCAGGGCAAGACGCAGCAGGACACGGGCGTGCTCAGCCCCGACGACCTGCAGTACCTGTGGCTGCCGCTGTCGCACTCGTTCGGCAAGACGCTGCTGTGCGGGGTCATCTACTGCGGGATCCCGACCTACGTCGACGGGCGCGTCGACAAGCTCATCGACAACCTCGGCAAGATCCAGCCGACGCTGATGTGCGCGGCGCCGCGGGTCTTCGAGAAGGTGTACAACCGGGTCGTCACCGGCGCCCAGGCCGACGGCGGGGCCAAGCTGAAGATCTTCAGCTGGGCGCTCGGGGTCGGCCGGAAGGTCGTCGCGGAGCGGCAGGCCGGACGCGAGCCGGGCGGGGTGCTGAAGCTGCAGTACGGGATCGCCGACAAGCTCGTCTTCAGCAAGCTGCGGGCCCGGCTCGGCGGCCGGATGCGGGCCATGGTGTCGGGGTCGGCGCCGCTCGCGCCCGAGATCGCGACGTTCTTCTTCGCCGCCGGACTGCCGATCCTGGAGGGGTACGGCCTCACGGAGACGTCAGCGGGGTCCTTCGTCAACCGGGAGCACCACGCGAAGATCGGCACCGTCGGGCAGGCCCTGGGCGACCTCGAGGTCAAGCTCGACACCGACGGCGAGGTGCTGCTGCGCGGGACGCCGGTCATGCGGGGCTACCACAACCTGCCCGACGAGACCGCGGCCGCCTTCACCGACGACCACTGGTTCCGCACCGGCGACATCGGGGAGCTCGACGCCGACGGCTACCTGCGCATCACCGACCGCAAGAAGGACCTGATCAAGACGTCGGGCGGCAAGTACGTGGCCCCGTCGCACATCGAGGGCCTGTTCAAGTCCGTCTGCCCCTACACGTCCCAGGCCATCGTCGTCGGTCAGGCCCGCAACTACGTGACGATGCTGGTCACGCTCGACCCGGACGCGATCAAGGGCTGGGCCGACGGCACCGCACTGGCCGGCAAGTCCTACGCGGAGATCGCCGCCGCACCGGAGGCCGCCGAGCTCGTCGGCGGCTACGTCAAGGAGCTCAACGCGAAGCTCAACCGGTGGGAGCAGATCAAGAAGTTCACGATCCTGAGCCGCGACCTCTCGATCGAGGACGGCGAACTGACGCCGTCGCTGAAGGTCAAGCGCCGGGCCGTCGAGAAGTCGTTCTCGGCCGACATCGACTCGATGTACGCGGGAGCGCTCGCGGAGATCTAAAGCCTCTATTCACACCCCACAGTGTCGTGGCCCCCGGGAACCGCCATCCCCGGGGGCCACGACGCGTCTGGATGCTTGTCCGGTTCAGGCCAGGACCGGTCGTGGATGCTCTTGCTCCAGGACCGGTCCGGACGCGCCGGCCCTCGGCCCTCGGTCGAGGCCGACATGTCGGGCACTCCGCACCGAGCCACGCTCGGCACGCATCAGTCCTCGGTTGACGCCGATACGTCTGACGCGCCGCGTGAGGCCGACATGCCGGGTGCTGCGCGCGACCACCACCGAGACCTGAAGGCGCTGATCGCGACCGGTCGAGGCCGATATGTCGAGTGCTCCGGGCCACGCCGCGCTCGACACACACCCGTCCACGCTTCAGGCCGACATGTCGGGCGCTGCGCGCCGCGCTGCGCTCGACATGTCGGATTTTTCGCCCGACGGGGTATTCACGGGCTTTGTTGGCGTTCAGGCGAGGACGGTCTGGGCCGACCAGGCGTGGCGGCGGGGGCGGTCCAGGTCGGTGCGGGCCTCGGCCAGGCGGCGGACGGCCTCGATCAGGTCGGTCTCGGGGAGCGTGAACGGCAGGCGCATGAACCGTTCCATGGTCCCGTCGGCGCCGAACCGGGGGCCGGGCGCGACCCGCACGCCGAGCTCCTCGGCCGAGCGGGCCAGGGCGCTGGAGACGGGCGCGTCGAGCTCGGCCCAGATGACCATGCCGCCGCGGGGCAGGACGAACCGCCACTCCGGCAGCTCCGCCCGCAGCGCCGCGGCCAGGGTGTCCCGCTGGACCAGCAGCTGCTTGCGGCGGGCCGACACGATCGTGTCGCGGCGCTGCAGGAGGCGGGTGGCGACGAGCTGGTCGAGGACCGGCGACGCCATGTCTACGCCGACCCGGGCCGCGGCCAGGCGGGCGATCAGCGGGGCCGGGCCGCGGACCCAGCCGATGCGCAGGCCGCCCCAGAACGCCTTGCTCATGCCGCCGATGGTGAGCACCCGGGCGGTGCGGTCGAACGCGGCCACCGCTGGCGGCAGCGCGCCGTCCGCGGTCAGCTCCTGGTCGAGGGCCAGGTCCACGAACGACTCGTCGATGATCAGGTCGGTGCCGGCGGCGTGGGCGGCGGGCGGGAGCTTCTCCCGCAGCGAGGCCGGCATCAGGTGGCCGGTCGGGTTGTGGAACTCCGGGATCAGGTAGGCGACCCGGGCCTGCGCCGCGCGGACCGTGGACAGCAGCAGGTCGGGGTCCCAGCCGTCGGGGCCGATCGCGTAGGAGCTGATCCGGGCCCGGCCGGCGACAAAGGCGGACAGGGCGTTGGGGTACGTGGGTGTCTCGACCAGGGCCCGCTGGCCCGGCGCGACAAGGAGGCGCAGCAGCAGGTCCAGGGCCTGCTGGACGCCACCGGTGATCATCACCTGCTCGGGGGAGGTGGGCAGGCCGCGCTCGGTGTAGCGGCCGGCGATGGCCTCGCGCAGCACCAGCAGGCCCATGGGCTGATAGCCGGGGCCGGCCATGTAGTGCTCCAGGTCGGTGACCGCCTCCGCGGCCGCGGCCGCCAGCTCCGGCGGGGCCGGCATCGCGGCGCAGCCGAGGTCGATCAGGCCGGCCTCGTCGCTCGGGGTCCACAGGCCCGTCGTGCCGACCCGGTGGCCGGCCGGCAGCTCGGTCCAGCTGCCGGCGCCGCGGCGGCTCGAGACGTGACCGCTCTCGCGCAGCTCCCGGTAGGCGGCGGTGACGGTGGTGCGGCTGATGCCGAGGGCGGCGGCCAGCTCGCGCTCGGCCGGGAGCCGGACGCCGAGGGCCAGGCGGCCGTCGATGAGCAGGCCGCGGACGGCGTTGGCGAGGACGACGTACTCGGGGCGCTTGCCGGCCGGGCCGCGGACGCCCACGGCGACCTGCCAGGCGTTGAGCATGCGGGCCAGTTGGGCGCCGCGGACGATCGCAGACAAGGCCACTCCCCTAATTGGCTTTCACGCTTGGCTTGATTGGCCTCAGACTTGCACCTCTTTTCGTGCCGGGCAAGTCCAATTTCACGGTGGGGAGCAGCACACCGGCGAGGATCGCCGCGCCGCCGACCAGGTCGTACCAGTGGATCTTCTCGTGCAGGAAGACCGCGGCCGACAGGATGGCGAAGACGGGAGCGAGGGCGGCGAACGGAGCGACGGTACCGGCGCCGTATCGGCTTATGAGACGGCCCCAGATGCCGAAACCCAGCAGGGTGCTGAGGTAGGCGATGTAGAGGATGGCCCCGATTCCCGACAGGTCCAGGTTTTTCACGGTGTTCCACACGTAGACCGGACCGTCGACCGTCAGCGTGAGCAGGATCAGCGGCGGGGTGGCCACGGCGCTCACCCAGACCATGAAGTTGAGCATGTTCTCGGCCGACGCCTTGCGCATCGCGATGTTGGCCAGGCCCCAGGCCGCGCCGGCCGCGACGACCAGCAGGAACGCGCCGAGGGGCCGGTCCAGGCCGAGCTGGGTGGCGATGAGGACGATGCCCGCGCCGGCGAGCACCACACCCGCGGTGCGGCGCCGGCCCGGGCGGTCGTGCAGCAGCACGGTGGCGAACACGAGGGTGAATACGACCTGGCTCTGCAGTACCAGCGCGGAGAGCCCCGACGGCAGCCCGGCCGCCATGCCGGCGAAGAGCAGCGAGAACTTGACCACGCCGAGCGCCACCCCGGTCGCGATGATCCAGCGCCACGGCGCCTGCGGCCGGCCGACCAGGAACACCGCGGGCAGCGCGGCCACCCCGAACCGCAGCGCACAGAACAGCAGCGGCGACATGCTGTCCAGGCCCACGTGGATGACCACGAAGTTGACGCCCCAGACGACGGTGACGAGCAGCGCCAGGGCCAGGTCGCGAGGTTTCATGCCTCCGATGATTGGCCTGCTGACCGTGAAGCACCATCGAAAAATACTGCACGCTTGTTTTAGTATTGCTTCATGCTTGACTTGGCTCGCCTGCAGGCGCTGCGCGCCGTCCAGACGTTCGGGACCGTGACGGCCGCCGCCGGGGCGCTGCACATCACGCCGTCCGCCGTATCCCAGCACATCGCCAAGCTGGAGCGGGAGACCCGGGCGACGCTGGTCGAGAAGGACGGGCGGCGGCTGCGGCTGACCGAGGCCGGCCGGGTCCTGGCCGAGCACGCCGGGCTGGTCCTCGCCGCAGTCGAGGGGGCCGAGGCCGCCCTGGCCGCGCACCAGGAGACGGTGTCGGGGCGGATCGGCATCTCGTCGTTCCCGACCGCGTGCCGGGGGCTGCTCCCCCACGCGCTGCGGCGGCTCGCGGCCGACCACCCGGCGCTGGAGCCGACCCTGCTGGAGACCGACCGGGAGGCGAGCTTCGCCGGGATTCTGCGCGGGATCGTCGACGTCGCGCTGATCGACGAGTGGCTGGAGATCCCGGTGACCTACCCGCCCGGCGTGGCCAGCGTCGAGCTCGGCCTCGACGTCGGCGACCTGATCCTGCCGGTCGGCCACCCGCTGGCCCACGGGCCCGGCCCGGTCACCCTCGACGAGGTGCGCGACGAACGGTGGATCGGCTCCACGCCCGGGACCGTCTGCCACGAGTGGCTGCTGCGGATGCTGCCCGGGCTGCGGCCGGCGATCCTGGTCAACGAGTTCGAGACGCAGCTGACGTTCGTGACCGAGGGGCTCGGGGTGGCGTTCATCCCGCGGCTGGCCCGCACCGCCCTGCCGGCCGGGGTCGTGGCCAGGCCGGTCGCCCCGGAGGCGGCCCGGCGGGTCAGCGTGGCGTGGCGGGCCGCCGCCGCGACCAGACCGGCGATCGGGGCGACCATCAATGCGCTCCAGGAGGCGTGGCGAATTCGGCACCGCCCCGCCGACCTGCCGGAATGGGCGCCGACCCCCGAGGTCATTCACGTCGTCTGACCAGCGTCCGCCCAGCTCAGCGCCGCCTTCGCGCACAAACTCGGGCGAATTTTCACTCATCGTGTTCACTTCTGCACGTTTCGGCGGCGCCCCTTACATTCAACCCATGGCGCTCTTCCGATCCCGGACCGCGACCGGCGCCGGCATTTTGGCGACGGTGCTCCTGGTTGTCATCTTCGGCAACCAGATCTTCACAGAGTGGGTCGACCGGCACAGCGACGGTTCGACCGTATGGGGCTTCTTCCTGCGCATGCTGGCCTGGCCGCGCTGGTGGATCAGCCCGCGTGACGGCTCCGGCGACGCCGCCCGCGACCTGCTCGCGAGCGACCTCCGAGCCCTGCTCGTCATCCTGTTCGTGGCCCTCGTCCTGGCCGTCGCGGCACGCACCGTGGCCGGCGGCGGGGGCGCCTTCGTGGTCGGCTGGGCCGCGCTGATCTTCGGCGCCGCGCTGGCCGCCTTCACCACCGCCTTCATCGTGTCCGACCCCACGATGCTGGGCGCCCTCAACGCCGCCGCCGGCGCGTCCGGCTACGGCCTGTTCGTCGGCTGGATCGTCGGCATAGCCGTAGCCGCCGGCCGAAAAGCAGACTGACCTTCCACCCGCCGCAGCGTCACCCGACGCTGCGGCACCTCCCCTGCCGAACACCGCACAAGACGAACACCGCACAAGACGAACACCGCACAAGACGAACACCGCACAAGACGAACACCGCACAAGACGAACACCGCACAAGACGAACACCGCACAAGACGAACACCGCACAAGACGAACACCGCACAAGACGAACACCGCACAAGACCG
>NZ_JBITDU010000017.1:0-150496 GCF_044454505.1 Dactylosporangium sp. NPDC051541 | reverse complement strand
ACACGAACACCGCACAAGACGAACACCGCACAAGACGAACACCGCACAAGACGAACACCGCACAAGACGAACACCGCACAAGACGAACACCGCACAAGGCGAACACCGCACAAGGCGAACACCGCACAAGGCGAACACCGCACAAGGCGAACACCGCACAAGGCGAACACCGCACAAGGCGATAAGTCGGGCGCTTCGCACCCCGACTTATCGGATTCATCCGGCGTCAGGCGACATGTCCGAAAAGTCGAGCGCAGCGTGGCGCTTCAGCGCCCGACTTTTCGCGCCACCCCTACGAGCGCGGCAAGAAGGCGCTGGCCAATAAGCGTTGTTGGCGCGCCCAGCGGGCTAGCGGATCGGGTGGCCGGCCTCGTGGAGAGCGCCCTTCACGTCGCCGATGCTGAGCTCGCCGAAGTGGAACACGCTCGCGGCCAGCACCGCGTCGGCGCCCGCAGCCACCGCCGGCGCGAAGTCCGCGACCTTGCCGGCCCCGCCGCTGGCGATCACCGGGATGTCGACGACGGCCCGGACGGCCTGGATCAGCGCGAGGTCGAAGCCGTCCTTGGTCCCGTCGGCGTCCATGGAGTTGAGCAGGATCTCGCCCGCGCCCAACTCGGCCACGCGGGCCGCCCAGGCTACCGCGTCCAAGCCGGCGCCGCGGCGGCCGCCGTGGGTGGTGACCTCGAAGCCGCTCGGCTGGTCCGCAGCGCGGCGGACGTCCAGCGACAGGGTCAGCACCTGGTTGCCGAAGCGCTGCGCGATCTCGGCGATCAGCTCCGGGCGCGCGATCGCGGCCGTGTTGACGCCGACCTTGTCCGCGCCGGCCCGCAGGAGCGTGTCGACGTCGCTGACGCTGCGGACGCCGCCGCCGACGGTCAAAGGAATGAAGACCGTTTCGGCGGTACGGCGAACAACGTCCAACATCGTCGCCCGCCCTTCCGACGACGCGGTCACGTCGAGGAAGACGAGCTCGTCGGCGCCCGCGGCGTCGTAGGCGGCGCCGCGCTCGACGGGGTCGCCGGCGTCGCGCAGGTTGAGGAAGTTGACGCCCTTGACGACCCGGCCGGCGTCGACGTCCAGGCAGGGGATGACCCGGACGGCGACCGTCATGCGGCTTCCCGCAGGGTGGCGAGGGCCTCGGCGACGGTGAACGCGCCCGCGTAGAGGGCCTTGCCCACGATCACGCCCTCCACGCCGGCCGGTGCGAGGGCGGCGAGCTGCTGGAGGTCGTCGAGCTTGGAGACGCCGCCGCTGGCGATGACGGGCTTCTTGGTGCGGCCAGTGACTTCCAGCAGCAGGGTCAGGTTGGGGCCGGTGAGGGTACCGTCGCGCATGACGTCCGTGACCACGTAACGCGCGCAGCCGGCCCGTTCGAGCCGGTCCAGGACCTCGAACAGGTCACCGCCCTCTTTGGTCCAGCCCCGGGCCGCGAGCTGGTGCCCGCGCACGTCGAGGCCGACGGCGACCTGCTCGCCGTAGGTGGCGCACACGTGGTCGCACCAGTCGGGGTTTTCGAGGGCGGCGGTGCCGAGGTTGACCCGGGTCGCGCCGGTGGACAGGGCCGCCTTGAGCGAGGCCTCGTCGCGGATGCCGCCGGAGAGCTCGACCTGCACGTCGAGCCGGCGTACGACGTCGGCGAGCAGTTCGGCGTTGGAGCCGCGGCCGAAGGCGGCGTCGAGGTCGACCAGGTGGATCCACTCGGCACCCTGCCGCTGCCAGGCGAGGGCCGCCTCGAGCGGGTCGCCGTAGGCGGTTTCACTGCCGGCGGCGCCCTGCACCAGACGGACGGCCTGGCCGTCGGCGACGTCGACGGCGGGCAGGAGCTGCAGAGCCATGGGTTCAGGTCCTCCGGTCAATGACAAGCACGGTGAGCGCCGGTGTGGCGATGATGACGAGCACGCTGATGCCGATCCGGGCCGGCAGGGAGTCGATGGACGTCCAGACGAGGGTCAGCACCGCCAGCACGAGGATGGCGATGATGACCCGCTGCTTTGCGGTCCGCCGGGGGAAGATCTTACCGGTCCGCCCGATGCGAACCTTGGGCACCAGCCGCCGCACCGCCGCGCGCCGGACCCGTTTGCGCTCATGCCGGCGCATGCGTTCGGCCCGCTCCGCCTCCAGCAGGGCCCGCCGCTTGGCCCGCTCCTTGCTCACTTGAAGCTCACCGGAGCCTCAGAGCGTCCCGAGCCAGTTGCGCAGCAGCGTGGCGCCCGCGTCGCCGGACTTCTCGGGGTGGAACTGGGTCGCGCGCAGCACGTCGGTCTCGAACGCGGCCACGAACGGTGCGCCGTGCACGGTCGTCGCGACCTGGCCCGCGGTGGTGGTCGCGGCGTAGGAGTGCACGAAGTAGAAGCGGGTGTCGTCCGGCAGGCCCGCGCCGAGGACCGACCCGGAAGGCCAGGCCACCGTGTTCCAGCCCATGTGCGGCACGACCGGCGCGTGCAGCCGGGTCACCGAGCCGGGCGCCAGACCGAGGCCCTTGGTGACGACGCCATGCTCCTCACCGAGATCGAACATGATCTGCATGCCGACGCAGATGCCGAGCACGGGCGCGCCGGCCCGGACCCGCTCGGCGATCGCCGGACCGGCGCCGAGCTCGTCGACGCCGGCCATGCAGGCCGCGAACGCGCCCACGCCGGGCACCACGAGCCCATCGGCCCGGGCGGCTTTGCCCAGGTCAGCGGTAACCTCGACGTCGGCGCCAACCCGGGCCACGGCCCGCTCGGCCGAGCGCAGGTTGCCGGAGCCGTAATCGAGAATGACGACCTTCTTCGCCACGTCAGCCCCTCAGTTCTGCAGCCACAGCACGCCCCCGACCGCGGCCAGCGCGGCCAGCGCGAACGTGATGATCGCCGGCACCTTCGACTTGCTCTGCTGCCGCAGCGTGAGCGCACCGCCGAGCAGCAGTCCGGCCAAGCCGAAGAGCAAAATACTCACAGCGCGCCTTTGGTACTGGGAACGACGCCGACATTGCGAGGATCGAGCGCGCACGCCTGGCGCAGTGCCCGCGCGACCGCCTTGAACTGTGCTTCGACGATGTGGTGGGCGTCGGGCTGGGCGCCGTGCCGACCGGCCCGCAGGATGCTCACGTGCAGCGTCACCTTGGCTGAGTGCCCGAACGACTCCCAGATGTGCCGGGTCAGGCTGGTCGGGTAGTTGCCGCCGATGTGCGGGGCGATGTTCGCCGGCTCGTCGTGCACGACGTACGGCCGGCCGGACAGGTCGACGACCGCGGAAGCGAGCACCTCGTCCAGCGGAACCTGCGCGTGCCCGTATCGCGTGACCCCGGCCTTGTCCCCGAGCGCCTCCGCGAACGCGGCCCCGAGCGCGAGGGCGGTGTCCTCGACGGTGTGGTGGGCGTCGATCTCCAGATCCCCGACCGTCTGGACCCGCAGATCGAACCCGCCGTGCTTCGCGATCTGGTTGAGCATGTGGTCGTAGAAGCCCACGCCGGTCGCGATCTCCCCGACGCCGGTCCCGTCCAGGTCCAGCTCGACGAGGACCTTGGTCTCCTTGGTGACCCGCTCAATCCGGGCGGTACGGCTCACAGTGCCATCTCCACTTCATTGCGATGGCCCTGTGGCCACGGGCTGTGCTTCCTGGTGAGCGGCCTCGTCGCAAGCTCCGAACCGCTCACAACAACTCCTCGAGTGCGTTCAGGAAGGCGCCGGTCTCCTGCGGCGTGCCGGCGGTGACGCGCAGCCAGCCGGGCAGGCCGACGTCGCGGATGAGCACGCCCCGGTCGAGCAGGGCCTGCCAGACGCCCTTGCTGTCGCCGCGCGGGGCGCCGAACAGCACGAAGTTGGCGTCGCTGTCGGCGACCGGGAGGCCCCAGCCGCGCAGCGTGTCGACGATCCGGTCGCGCTGCGCCTTGACCGCGTCGACGGTGGAGAGCAGGGCGTCGGTGTGCGCGAGCGCGGCCCGGGCGACGGCCTGGGTCATGGAGCTCAGGTGGTAGGGCAGCCGCACGAGCTGCACCGCGTCGACCACGGCGGCGTCGGCGACCAGGTAGCCGACCCGGCCCCCGGCCAGCGCGAACGCCTTGCTCATCGTGCGGGTCACGACCAGCCGCGGGTGCTGCTCGATGAGGGTCGGCGCGAAGACCGTACCCCCGCGGGCAAATTCCGCATATGCCTCGTCCACGATGACCATGCCACGGGCCGTCTCGGCCGCGGCCCGGACGACGTCGAGGGGTAGCGCGGTGCCGGTCGGGTTGTTGGGCGAGCAGAGGAACACCAGGTCGGGGTCGTGCTCGCGGATCTTGGCGACCACGTGCTCGGCGCTGAGCGTGTAGTCGTCGGCGCGCCGCCCGTCGACCCAGGCCGTGCCGGTGCCGGCGGCCAGGAGCGGGTGCATCGAGTAGGACGGCGTGAACCCGAGCGCGGTGCGGCCCGGCCCGGCGAACGTCTGCAGCAGCTGCTGCTGGATCTCGTTGGAGCCGTTGGCGGCCCAGACGTTCGCCGCGGCGAGCCCATGCCCGACGTATGCCGCCAGATCCGTGCGCAACGCGATGGCGTCCCGATCCGGGTAACGGTTCAGGTCCCTGAGCACGGCGCCGAGGGCCTTCTCCATTTCCGCGACAGCCTCATCCGGTACCGGATAAGAGTTTTCGTTGGTATTGAGACGGACGGCCACGTCCAGCTGGGGGGCGCCGTAAGGGGTCAGCCCCCGCAGTTCGTCGCGCAGCGGCAGGTCTTCCAGCGCGGTCATGCGTCGAACCGCACTGTCACCGCGGCACCGTGCGCCGGGAGGTCCTCGGCCGCGGAGAGGGCCACCACATGGGCCGCCACCTCCCGCAGCGCGTCCTGCGAGTACTCGATCAGCTGCACGCCCCGCAGGAAGGTCTGGGTCGACAGGCCGGACTGGTGCCGGGCGCAGCCACCGGTCGGCAGGACGTGGTTGGAGCCGGCGCAGTAGTCCCCGAGCGACACCGGCGACCACGCACCCACGAAGATCGCACCGGCGTTGCGGACCCGCTCGGCCACGGCCCGCGGGTCGCGGGTCTGGATCTCCAGGTGCTCGGCGCCGTAGGCGTCCACGACCCGCAGCCCCTGCTCGACGTCGTCGACGAGGACGGTCGCGGACTGCGGCCCGGACAGCGCCTCGGTCACCCGCTCGAGGTGCTTGGTCGCGGCGACCTGCGCGGCGACCTCGGCGTCGACGGCGTCGGCCAGCGCGGCCGACGTGGTGACCAGGACGCTGGCGGCGAGCGGGTCGTGCTCGGCCTGGCTGATCAGGTCGGCGGCGACGTGCCGGGGGTCGGCGCTGTCGTCGGCCAGGATCGCGATCTCGGTCGGGCCGGCCTCGGCGTCGATGCCGACGGTGCCGCGCAGCATCCGCTTCGCCGCCGTCACCCAGATGTTGCCGGGCCCGGTGATCATGTCGACCGGCTCGCAGCCGGGCTCCTCGTCGGTGAAGCCGTAGCCGAGCATGGCGATCGCCTGGGCGCCGCCGACCGCGTAGACCTCGTCGACGCCGAGCAGCGCGCACGCGGCCAGGATGTTGGCGTTGGGCAGGCCGGTGCCCTTCTGCGGCGGGCTCGTCACGGCGATCGACGGGACCCCGGCGGCCTGGGCCGGCACGACGTTCATGACCACGCTGGACGGATACACCGCCAGGCCGCCGGGCACGTAGAGCCCGACCCGACCGACCGGCAGCCAGCGCTGGGTGACCGTCCCGCCCTCGGCCAGGACCGTGGTCGTCTCGGTGCGGCGCTGGTCGGCGTGGACCTTGCGGGCCCGGGCGATCGACTCCAGCAGCGCGGCCCGCACGGCCGGCTCGAGGTCGGCCTCGGCCCGCTCGATCTCTTCCCGCGGCACCCGCAGTTGCTGCACGTCGACGCCGTCGAAGCGCTGCGCCGCCTCCCGGATCGCGGCCGCGCCATGCTCCCGGACCGCTTCGACGGTCGGGCGCACCTGCTCGGTGGCGACGGATACGTCAATGGCGGCGCGGGGCAGCAGACGGCGCGGGTCCTCGGCGGAGCCGCGCAGGTCGATCCGATTCAACACCCTTGCGAGTCTATTCGGCGCCGCCAGCGGTTATGCGTCCCCGTCCCGCCCAGCGGGCTGTCGGGATCCGGCCCAGCGCCAGTTCAGCTCCCCGGGTTTCGCGGCCGGCCCGGGCAGCTCCCCGCGGTTCGTGGTCCGCAGGCCGTCGAGGGTGAGGGCGAGGTACCGCCGCCGCAGCTCCTGTGTGCGCTCAGGGTCCGGCAGCCGGATCGCCGCGCACCCCTCGAGCACCAGCGCGAGGTCCGACGCTTCGGCGTCCGCCCGCAGCTGCCCACCGGCCCGCGCCCGCTCGACCAGCCCGGCCACGAGTGTGCCGGACCTCACGGCGTCGGCGATCATCTCCGGCGTCGACGTGAACGTCCCCGCGAGGTGCACCGTGAGCGAGTGCACGTCGGCGTCGACGACGTTTCGCAGGAACGTCTCCAGCGCGACCCACCCGTCGCCGATCTCGCCGGCCGCTTCGGCCTCGGCGATGAAGCGGCGCAGACCGTCGTGGCAGAGTCTGCGGAGCAGTCCTTCTTTGCTCTGATACCGCCGGTACAGCGCACTGATCCCGACCCCGGCCCGCTCGGCCACGGCGGCGATCGGCGCCTTGGGGTCGGCGATGAACACGTCCCGAGCCGCGGCGAGAATGATCCCGTCGTTGCGCTCGGCCTCCCGCTCCCGTCCCATGGCCGGCCTCCGCTCTCACCCTGCTGCCTCCGAGCGTAGCAGATATGCGGAACGGAACGTTCTGATCCACCTGATGTTTGGTCGAGTCGTGATAGGTCCGGACCAGGCGCTCGGCTACGCTTCGCCTCGTGGAGCTGCTGCCGCTCTTTCCGCTGGGCACCGTGCTGTTTCCGGGCCTGGTCCTGCCGCTGCACGTGTTCGAACCCCGCTACCGCACGCTCGTGCAGCATCTCACCGAGCTTCCGGCCAGCCTGCCCCGCGAGTTCGGCGTCATCGCGATCCGCCGCGGCTGGGAGGTGGGGCGCCAGTCCGAGCCCACCGACGCCACCATCACCGCCGGCGAGGCGCTGTCGCTCTACGAGATCGGCTGCGCGGCCGAGATCCGCCAGATCACCGAACTCCCGGACGGCCGCTTCGACCTGATGACGTTGGGCCGCCGCCGTTTCCGCCTGCTCGGCCTGGCCAGAAACGACGCCCCCTACCTGACCGGCGAGGTCGAGTGGCTCCCGGAGCCGAAGGGCGACCCGGACCGCGAGGGCGAGCTGGCCGCCGGCGTCCTGGCCGCCTACCAGGACTACCTGCGAGCGGTCCGCGCCGACGAGGACGGCGAACAGCTCCCGGACGACCCGACGGTCCTCTCCCACCTGGTAGCCGCGACCGCCTCCTTGACCTTGGAGGACCGCCAGGCCCTCCTGGCCGAACCGGACACCGAGACCCGCCTCAAAACCGAACGCACCCTCCTACGCCGCGAAACCGCTCTTCTGACCCAGGTGCGAGCCGTCCCGGTGTCCTTGGGCGACCTGGCCGTCCCCTCCAGCCCTAACTGAATTCCTGAAAAGCGCGAGGGGAAGGCTTCGCCTCCACCCACACCCCCGCACATGCGGCGCCGCCGGCGACCGGCCGTACGGGGCCGGCGTTACAGCAGCGTCCTGCCCGCTGCCGTTTCCTCACCGAGCGACCAACGGTGGACGACCCCAGCATTACGGTCGGAGCGCGCGGCACGAGCACGAGGCCCACGGCGCCGCCGGAAACCCGCAGCAGGCACGACGCCCGCGGCGCGATACGAGCACAACGCCCCACACAGCACGGCAGCAAACCCTCCGGCACGAACACGACGCCCGCCGCGCCACCTGAACACGACGCCCGCGGCAGGAGCGCGACGCCCGCGGAACGGCAGCGAACCCCGCGGCAGGGCCGCACAAGCACCACGCCCAGACGCGGCAGCAAACCCGCGGCACGGAGCACGAGGCGCGGGACGCAGCAGGCGGACCTGGACTAACCCCAGCGGCACAGCACGGAGCCCGCACCACAGCACGGAGCCCGCAGCACAGATACGGAACCCGTAGCACGAGCCCTCGCACCGGTGTGAGTCCCGCAGTGCGGCGGACGGGTCCGGCTCGGCTCCGGCAGCGAGGCAGCGGGTCCGGGCGTCAGGAGCGCGGCGGGTCCGACTGCGGCAGCGGGGGCAGCGGAGGCGGCGCGGTGGGGTCGCCAGTCGCCGGCGCTGGGTGGGCATCCGTGGCGGCTGGAGCTGGTGCGGACGCTGGAGGTGGGGTTGGCTGCGGTGCGGTTCGGGGCTGTGGTTCGGTGGCCGTCGGTGCTGGGGGAAGGTCGCCCGCGGGCTGGGGGTGGGCTGGTGCGCCGGGCGGAGGCGGGTACATCGCCGGGTGGTCGCCCGCGGGTGCGTATGGGGCTCCGGGCGCCGATGGGTGCTGGCCGTTCGGCGATGGCGGGTACGGCGCTCCCGGTGCGGCGTACGGCCCTCCCGGTGCGGCGTACGGCGCTCCCGGTGGCGGGTACTCCGCTGGGTGCTGGGCCTCCTGCGGCGGGTACGGGTATTGGCCGGCCGGCGGGTATGGCGCGCCCGGCGGCGGTGGGGGTGGGCTCAGGTACTCCGGGGGGATGTTGTCGTAGCGGAGCGTCGGGGAGACGTGGAAGCCGGCCAGGCCCGTGTAGACGGCGGCGGCGGCGATGCCCTGGACCAGCATCGTGCCGCGGACCCAGGGGATGAAGCCCAGCCAGAGGCTCGCCTCGCCGGTGCGGAGTTTGACGGGGCGGAAGATGTGGGTGCCCTCGGGGGCGTGCTCGGCCAGGTCCAGGTAGTGGTCCCAGCCGAGCTTGTTGCCGAGCCAGGAGCCGAGGACGGCGGCGCCCGTCGAGCCCAGGACCAGCGCGACGAGCAGGATCGGGCCCCGGTAGCGGCGGAGCAGGAACCAGGCGGCCACCGCGACGACGATGCCCATGCCGATCGACATGAGGATGAACCAGCCGTCGTCGGCCCAGTAGCCCTCGGGCTCGGGGTCGATCGGGTACGGCCCGTATTGCGTCTGGACCAGCTCGACGTGCGGCGCCAGCTTCGACCACAGCAGGCCGAACGGTGCGCCCAGGCCCGCGATCACGACGGCGGCCAGGAGGGCGAAGAGCACCTCCCGCACGATCGGCACGCGCGCCGGCCGTGCTGCCTCGGGCGGCTCGACTGGCGAAATCGGGGCGATGCTCACGATCCCATCCTGCCAGGCGCGCGCCCCGATCCGGCAAGCGAGTCGTTCTCACCCTCGGAGGCCGTCGTGACCTGCGATGCCCCGGGGCCCGCAGTGCCGGCGGCGGTCTCCGAGGCAGCCGCGGGCGGCGTGGTCAGGTCGGGCAGGGCGAGGTCCATGACCATGACGCGCGGGGCCTCCTCGCGGCGGTCCACCCGGCCCTTCAGGGCCACCACCGCGTCCTCGGCCACCCACTGGTCGACCTGCTCGTAGGTGTCGGGGAAGAACATGACCTCGATGCTGCCGTCCAGGTCCTCGAGGACCGCCTGGGCCCACGGGCGGCCCTGGCGGGTGACCTTGCGCTGGACGCCGGACAGGATGCCGGCCAGGCGGACGACGGCGCCGTCGGGGACGGTGCCCTCCTCGGCCAGGGCGGCGATGGGACGGTCGGCGGCGGCCCGCAGGACGTGCTCGAGGCCGCGCAGCGGATGGTCGGAGACGTAGAGGCCGAGCATCTCGCGCTCGAAGGCGAGGCGCTCGGGCTTGTCCCACTCCATGGCCGGCACCGGCGGGGCGGTCATGAGCGGGGCGCCGAACAGGTCGAACTGGCCCATGGCCTCGTTGCGCTTGACGCTGGAGACGGCGTCGAGGGCGTCGGCGTGGACGCTGAGCAGGCCGCGGCGGGAGTGGCCGAGTGAGTCGAACGCGCCCGCCTTGATCAGGGACTCGATGGTCTTGCGGTTGCACACGACCTGGTCGACCTTGGACAGGAAGTCGTAGAAGTCGTCGAAGTGGCCCTTCTCGCGGCGGGCCCGCAGGATGGCCTCGACGGCGGCGGCGCCGACGTTGCGGACCGCGCCGAGGCCGAAGCGGATGTCGGTGCCGGCGGCGGCGAAGCGGCCCCGGGAAGTGTTGACGTCGGGCGGCAGGACGTGGATGCCCATGTGCCGGCATTCGGCGAGGTAGACGGCGGAGCGGTCCTTGTCGCCGCTGATCGAGGTGAGCAGGGCGGCCATGTATTCGGCCGGGTAGTTGGCCTTGAGGTAGGCCGTCCAGTAGGCGACCAGGCCGTAGGCGACGCTGTGGGCCTTGTTGAACGCGTAGTCGGAGAACGGCACCAGGATGTCCCAGAGGGTCCGGATCGCGCCCTCGGAATAGCCGCGCTCGCGCATGGCCGGGGCGAACTCGGTGAACTCCTGGTCGAGGATCTCCTTCTTCTTCTTGCCCATGGCCCGCCGGAGCCGGTCGGCGGCGCCGAGGGTGTAGCCGGCGACCCGCTGGGCGATGGCCATGACCTGCTCCTGGTAGACGATCAGGCCGTAGGTGTCGCCGAGGATGTCGGCCAGGGGCACGGCCAGCTCCGGATGGATCGGGGTGACCGGGCGGCGGCCGTTCTTGCGGTCGGCGTATTCGTTGTGCGCGTTGGCGGCGATGGGCCCGGGCCGGTAGAGGGCACCGACGGCGGAGACGTCGGCGAAGCCGTCGGGGGCCATCGAGCGCAGCAGGTGACGGACCGGCGTGGCCTCGAACTGGAAGACGCCGAGCGTGTCGCCCCGGGACAGCAGCGCGTAGGTCGGGCCGTCGTCGAGCGGCGCCTCCTCGATCGAAATCGTGCGGCCCCGGTTGTCGCGGATCGCGTCGAGGGCGTCGTCGATGATCGTGAGGTTGCGCAGGCCGAGGAAGTCCATCTTGAGCAGGCCCATGTCCTCGCAGGCGCCCATGTCCCACTGGGTGATGATCGCGCCGTCCTGCTCGCGCTTCTGGATCGGCAGGACGTCGATCAGCGGCTCCCGGGACAGGATCACCCCGGCCGCGTGCACGCCCCACTGCCGCTTGAGCCCCTCCAGGCCGCGGGCGGTGTCGACGACGGTGCGCACGTCGGGCTCGGTCTCGTAGAGCCGGCGCAGCTCGCCGCCCTCCTTGAACCGGGAGTGGGCCGGGTCGAACACGCCGGACAGGGGCATGTCCCGGCCGAGGACCGGCGGCGGCACCGCCTTGCTGATCCGCTCGCCGAGGGAGAACGGGAAGCCCAGTACCCTCGCCGCGTCTTTGATCGCCGCCTTGGCCTTGATCGTGCCGTAGGTGATGATCTGCGAGACGCGGTCCTCGCCGTATTGCTCCGTGGCGTAGCGGATCATCTCGCCGCGCCGGCGCTCGTCGAAGTCCATGTCGATGTCGGGCATGCTCGGCCGCTCCGGGTTGAGGAACCGCTCGAAGAGCAGCCCGTGCGCGAGCGGGTCGAGCTCGGTGATGCCCAGCGCGTAGGCGACCAGGGAGCCGGCCGCCGAGCCGCGGCCCGGCCCGACCCGGATGCCCTCGGCGTGGGCGTGCTCGACGAGGTCGGCGACGACCAGGAAGTAGCCGGCCAGGTCGGCCCCGAGGATCACGGACAGCTCGTAGCCGGCCTGGTTGACGTGCGCCGGCGAGACGCCGTCCGGGAAGCGCCGGGCCAGGCCGCGGTCCACCTCGGCCCGCAGGACGTCGTCCTGGGTCGTGCCGGGCGGGACCGGGAAGGCCGGCATCAGGCTGCGGTGGGCGAAGACGTCGGCGTAGTCGCCGATCCGCTCGGCGACGGCGAGGGTGTTGTCGCAGGCGCCGGGGACTTCGCGGTCCCAGATCCGGCGCATCTCCTCCGACGACTTGAGGTAGAAGTCGCGGGCGTCGAACTTGAACCGCTTCGGGTCGGCCAGGGTGGTCGCGGACTGCACCGCCAGCAGCGCCTCGTGCGCGTCGGCGTCCCCGGCGAACGTGTAGTGCAGGTCGTTGGTGGCGACCGGGTCGAGCCCGAGCCGGCGGCCGAGGCGCAGCAGGTCGGCCCGGACCCGGGTCTCGATCTGCAGGCCGTGGTCCATCAGCTCCAGATAGAGGTTGCCGGGGCCGAAGATGTCGAGCAGCTCACCCGCCGCCTGGCAGGCCCGCTCGAAGTCGCCGATGCGCAGCCAGGTCTGGATCTCCCCGGACGGGCAGCCGGTGGTGGCGATCAGCCCTTGGGAGTATTCGTCCAGCAGCTCGCGGTCGGCGCGCGGCTTGTAGAAGTATCCCTCCGTGCTCGCTCGTGACGACAGGCGGAACAGGTTGCGCAGGCCGGTGCCGTCGGCGGCCAGCAGTGTGAGGTGGGTGTAGGCGCCGCCACCGGAGACGTCGTTCTCGCCGCCGTCGGCCCAGCGCACGCGCGTGCGGTCGCCGCGGTGGGTGCCGGGGGTCAGATAGGCCTCGACGCCGATGATCGGCTTGATCCCGGCCCGGGTGGCCTGGTGGTAGAAGTCGTGGGCGCCGAACATGTTGCCGTGGTCGGTCATGGCCAGTGCGGGCTGGCCGAGCCGCGCGGCCTCGGCGAACAGCGGTCCGAGGCGCGCGGCACCGTCGAGCATCGAATACTCGGTGTGTACGTGCAGATGTACGAAACCCACGGCTGCGACGCTACCCGCGGGGTACGACACTTTTCCAAACCCCTCCAAATCCCCCGACAGGCGAAAAATCCGATATGTCGAGCGCAGCGCGGCGCGAAGCGCCCGACATATCGGAAGCCGGAAGAGCAGGAAAGCAGGAAAAGCCGAAGAACCAAGAAGAGCCAAAACGAAAAGCAGGAGTGGATTCCGGAGCCGCTTCGCTCCCGCCCCGGGCAGGGGGCTGCGCCCCCCACGACCCCCCCGAACGGACGGCGTGGCCACCTATCGTGAAGCCGACTGCACCACGGCAGAGGTTTATCAGCGACACTGCACGGCATGATCGACCGTCACCGGCTGGCCTCGCTCCTGGACCGCGAACGTGCCCTCTTCGCCGAACGCCACCCCCGCTCGGCGGCCGAGTACGCGCGGGCCGGGAACCTGTTCGGCCGGGTGCCGATGACGTGGATGAACAAGGCGGCCGCCGGGTTCCCGCTGTACCTGGCCGAGGCCCGCGGCGCCCGGGTGACGGACGTGGACGGGTACGAGTACACCGATTTCTGTCTCGGTGACACCGCGGCGATGGCCGGGCATTCCCCCGATCCGGTGGTCGCGGCGGTCCGGGAGCGCTTCGGCGAGCTCGGCGGCGCCTCGGCGATGCTGCCGACGCCGGACGCGGCCTGGGTCGGTGCGGAGCTGACCCGGCGCTTCGGGGTGTCGCGGTGGAGTTTCGCGCTGACCGCGACCGACGCCAACCGGTGGGCGATCCGGCTGCTGCGGGCCGTCACCGGG
This sequence comes from Dactylosporangium sp. NPDC051541, assembly GCF_044454505.1. Taxonomy (NCBI): domain Bacteria; kingdom Bacillati; phylum Actinomycetota; class Actinomycetes; order Micromonosporales; family Micromonosporaceae; genus Dactylosporangium; species Dactylosporangium sp. NPDC051541. The sequence goes on along the minus strand of NZ_JBITDU010000017.1, from coordinate 137,158 downwards.
CGCCCGAAGATCCTGTTCAACGCGTACTGCTACCACGGTTCGGTCGACGAGTCGCTGATCGTGACCAGCCCGCACGGGCCGCGCAGCCGCGAAGGGAACGTCGGCGCGCCGGTCGACGTGACCGCGACGAGCCGGGTCGCAGAGTTCAACGACGTGTACGGGCTGGAGCGGGAGCTCGCCAACGGTGACGTGGCCGCGGTCGTCATGGAGCCGGCGATGACCAACGTCGGGATCGTCCTGCCCCGGCCGGGTTATCTGGAGGCGGTGCGGGAGCTGACCCGGCGGTACGGCACCTATCTGGTCAACGACGAGACGCACACGTTCTCGGCCGGGCCGGGCGGCGCGACAGGCCTGTGGGGCCTGGACCCCGACGTGGTGACCATCGGCAAGGCGATCGGCGGCGGCATCCCGGCGGCCGCGTACGGCCTGTCCGAAGAGCTCGCACAAAAAGTACAAAACACGAATAATCTCGATTTAATCGATATGGGGGGCGTCGGCGGAACGCTCGCCGGCAACGCACTGTCGATCGCCGCCACCAGAGCCACCCTCGAACACGTCCTGACCACCGCGGCCTATACGCATATGTCGGATCTGGCGAAGACGTTCAAGGTCGGCGTCGAGGCGGTCATCGAGGAGTTCGACCTGCCGTGGACGGTGACCAGGCTCGGAGCCCGGGTCGAGTACCGGTTCGCCCGCCCCGCACCGACGAGCGGTACCGAATCAGCGCAGGCCGCCGACGCGGACCTGGAGGATTTCCTGCACGTCTATCTGGCGAACCGGGGCATTCTGCTCACCCCGTTTCACAACATGGCCTTGATGTGCCCGGACACGACCGAGGAGCAGGTCGCCGAGCACTCCAGGATCTTCCGCTACGCGATCGAGGAGCTCACCGGGCGAACGGGTCCATCATGACCGCGGCCGCCTGCAGCCAGGCCCGCTTGGTCGCGGCGGCCAGCATCGGGTATTCGATGTTGGAGCCGCTCTCCAGCGCCGGGTCGTAGGGCACGACGACGACGGCCCGGGTCCGGGTCCGGAAGTGCCCGGCCAGGTCGTCGATGAGCGGGGTCGGGTTGGGCGTCGGGCAGGACAGCAGCGTGACCGCGTTGGCGACCAGCTCCTCCATCCCGGCCTCGTCGAGCAGGTCGAGCATCCAGTCGGCGGTGAACGCGGCGTCCTCGCGCGGCACGCTGGTGACGACGAGCTGGTCGGCGGTCTGCAGGACCGTCTGCCAGTTGGGGCTCTCGACGTTGTTGCCGGTGTCGACGCAGATCACGTCGTGGGTGCGGCGCAGCAGCTCCAGCACGCGACGGACCGTGTGCGGGTCGAGACGCTGGGCGAAGCGCGGGTTCTCCTCACCGGCGAGCACGTCGTAGGAGCCGTCGGAGGCGTGGCGCAGGTAGTCGTCGAGCATGTCGTAGAGGTCGTAGCCGGTCGCGTGCTCGACCCGCACCAGGTCGGCGATCAGGTGGCGGATCGTGCGGGCGTGCCGGGCGCTGCCGGCCCGCAGGCCGAGCGTGCCGCGCAGCTCGTTGTCGTCCCAGGCGATGACGCCCTTGCCGCGGACGCTGCCGATGGTGGCCGCGGTCAGCACGGTCGCGGTCGTCTTGTGGACGCCGCCCTTCGGGTTGGCGAACGCCAGCACCTTCGGGGTCGGGATCTCCTGGCGCAGCACCTGCGCCAACTGCTCGGTCGGGTCGGGCGGGGCGGGCTGGTATTCGACACTGGGCGCCCGCCGCGGGGCCCTCGGCGTGCGGGGCGGCGCGTCGTCATACGGGCGGGTGCCGTTGCTGGGAGGCATTGGTTCGTCATCGTAGGGCCGACCGGGCGCCTGTGGGGCCGTGGGGCGCCCCGCGAAGCGGCCGTCGTAATCCAGATCACCGGGGCTCGATCGGCCGAGCAGCGCCCGGTCCAGCAGCGAGCGCCAGCGAGGAGCCGGGTCCGCCGACCTGTCCTCCCACCTGGCATCCGCTTCAGCCACTCCCGGTCCTCCCTCTGTGCGCACCAGCCGACAACCCGTACCCCAGGCTACGGACCGAAGGGTATTCGGACCACACCTGCGGGCCCATCCCCTGCATCAACTGCACGACAGGCCGTACGGATATCGCCTCAGGAGGGTTCGGGGGACGCGACGACGGTTCCGGCGCCCTCACTGATCGGCTCCGCGACCGTAGTCTGCTCCGGCAACGGTGGCAGGAACACTGTGCGATCGAGGCGTTGCATCTCGGTGATCGGGTCGACGCCGCGGGTCTCGGGCCGCGCCGCGACCGCGCGCAGGGCGGCCGGGGAGGCGTGGACGACCGCGGCGTAGACACAGGAGCAGTGCTCGCGGTAGGCGGTCGCCTCCTTGTCGGCGACGATCGCGCCGGCCAGGTACAGCTGCCGGTTCTCCTCGGGGAGGTTGTCGGCCCGGGCCAGCAGGTCGCGGTAGTGCTGGGCCTCCTCCGTCTTGCGCCGCGCGGTCTCGTCCATGCCCACGACGACGTCGTCGGGGAGCTTGTAGGCCCCCAGCCGGACCAGCTCGGTCTGCTCCCGCGGCAGCGGCACCCGCGCGAACACGCTGGACACCGCGACGTCCGTGAGCACCGGCGGGAGCCGCTCGGGCCCGAGGTAGGCGGTGAACGACACCAGCGCGTAGACCGGGGCGTCACCGGGCAGCGCGGCCAGCTCGTCCTTCCCGGCCTGCAGGTAGGCCGGGATCGACGCCCCCTCGGCCACCCCGACCCGCAGGACGTCCCCGAGGGACGGGTCACTGCGCGGACGATCATCCCGGTGTACTGCCAGCAGCGTCGCCGTCACCGCGACCACTCCGACGACGACCGTGAAGGCGCGGAGGCGCTGCGCACCGCGGAAGACCCGGGCGAGGACGTTGCCCACCGGGGGCAGGATCCGCTGGTCGAGTTGCTGGAGCTGCTTCATCGCCCCACGAGGGTCGCACAGGCGGTACCAACGCGGCGTCTCGGGTCTTGACATTCAGGCAGCGAAGGATTTCTATCAGTCAAGTTTACTAACAGAAGCAGGAGGGTCTATGCGCATCCGGATCATCGGGGCCGCCGCGCTGGCGCTCGCCGCCACCGGCGCCGTCCTCGCCAGCACACCGCAGGCCCAGGCCGCGACCGCCATCCCGGCCCACGTCTTCGCGCCCTACTTCGAGGCCTACAACGGCGACAGCCTCAACGGGCTCTCCCAGCAGTCCGGCGACAAGTACCTGACCATGGCCTTCATCCAGACCGCGAGCGCCGGCTCGTGCACGGTGTACTGGAACGGCGACACCGGGATGCCGATCGCGGGCTCGACGTTCGGCAGCGACATCGCCGCCATCCGGGCCCGCGGCGGCGACGTGATCCCCTCGTTCGGCGGCTACGCGGCCGACAACGGCGGCACCGAGATCGCCGACAGCTGCACCGACGTCAACCAGATCGCGGCCCAGTTCGAGAAGGTCATCACCACCTACGACGTGACCCGGATCGACCTGGACGTCGAGGACAACTCGCTGACCAACACGGCCGGCATCGACCGCCGCAACAAGGCGATCAAGCTCGTCGAGGACTGGGCCGCGGCCAACGGGCGGACCATCCAGTTCGTCTACACGCTGCCGACCACGACGGCCGGCCTGGCCGACAGCGGGCTCGCCGTGCTGCGCAACGCGGTGGCCAACAACGCGCGGGTCGACATCGTCAACCAGATGACGTTCGACTACTACGACAACCAGCCGCATCAGATGGCCGCCGACACGAAGAGCGCGTCCAACGGACTGCACGCACAACTGCAGCAGCTGTACCCGGCCAAGACCGGCCAGCAGCTGTGGAGCATGATCGGCGTCACCGAGATGATCGGCATCGACGACTTCGGCGCGGCCGAAACCTTCACGGTGGCCGACGCCAACGCGGTCGCCACCTGGGCGACCCAGCAGGGCATCGCCGAGCTGTCGTTCTGGGCCCTGCAGCGCGACAACGGCGGCTGCCCCGGCACCGGCGGCTCCGACTCCTGCTCCGGCATCGCGCAGGGCACCTGGGAGTTCTCGCACATCTTCGCGCCATTCACGAGCGGCGGGGGTACTCCCGCCTCGCCCACGCCGACCAGGAGCACTTCGGCTTCGCCGAGCCCCACGAAGAGCACGTCGCCGAGCCCGAGCACCGGCGCCGGACTCACCAACGGGAACTTCGAATCCGGTGCCCTGGCGCCATGGACGGGCAGCCTGTGCAGCGTCGTGAGCACACCCGTGCACGGCGGCACCAAGGCCCTGAAGGCGGCCGCGTCCAGCGCCGACAACGCCCAGTGCGCCCAGACCGTGGCCGTCCAGGCGAACCGCACCTACACGCTCACTGCCTGGGTGCAGGGCAGCTACGCCTTCCTCGGCGCCACCACGGCCGCCGGCGACACCAGCACGTGGACGGCCGGCGGCTCCACCTGGACCAAGCTGACCGTCACCGTGAACACCGGCAGCTCAACCTCGATCAAGGTCTGGCTCCACGGCTGGTACGGCACCGGCACCATCTACGCCGACGACGTGACCCTGACCTGACGTATCGCCGCGCCGCCCGGCCACCGCACGGCCGCCTCTCGCGGCGCCCGAGCATCACTGCCCCGCTAAATCGTGATATGTCCGATAAGTCGTGGCGCGAAGTGCCCGACTTATCGGCTCACGCAGTTCGGCTCACGCAGTTCGGCTCACGCACTTCGGCTCACGCGGCGGCGCTCAGGACGTCGAGGGCCGCCGCCAGGTCGGCCGGGTAGTCGCTCACGAACGAGACGTACTGGTCGGTGCGCGGGTGCATGAAGCCGAGCTCCCGCGCGTGCAGCCACTGCCGGGACAGGCCCAGCCGAGCGGCGAGGGTCGGGTCGGCGCCGTAGGTCAGGTCGCCGACGCACGGGTGGCGCAGCGCCGAGAAGTGGACCCGGATCTGGTGGGTGCGGCCGGTCTCGAGCTTCACGTCGAGCAGCGACGCGGCCGGGAACGCCTCGATCGTGTCGTAGTGCGTGATGCTGGGCCGGCCGCCGGAGACGACCGCGAACTTCCAGTCGCTGCTGGGGTGCCGGTCGATCGGGGCGTCGATGGTGCCGCGCAGCGGGTCCGGATGGCCCTGGACGACGGCGTGGTAGGTCTTCGCGACCTCGCGCTCCTTGAAGGCGCGCTTGAGGGCCGAATACGCCAGTTCGCTCTTCGCCACGACCATGAGCCCGGTCGTGCCGACGTCGAGGCGGTGCACGACGCCCTGCCGCTCGGCCGCGCCGCTGGTGGCGACCGTCTGGCCCATCGCCGCGAGGCCGCCGATGACCGTGGTGCCGGTCCAGCCGGGGCTCGGGTGGGCGGCCACGCCGACGGGTTTGTCGACGACGACGATGTCCTCGTCGCTGTAGACGATGCGCAGCCCGTCGACCGGGACCGCCTCGATCGTGACCGCGACCGGCTGGGCCGGCAGCGTCACCTCGAGCCAGGCCCCGGCCTTGACCTTGTCCGACTTCACGCGGACGGCGCCGTCGACGGAGACGTCCCCGGCCTCGACCAGGTCGGCCGCGGCGGTGCGGCTGAACCCGAAGAGCCGGGTCAGCGCCTGGTCGAGGCGGGTGCCGTCCAGCCCGTCGGGCACGGGCAGCGAGCGAACCTCACGCATCGCGCTGCGCCTCGGACCCACCCGAACCGGACCGCGCCTTCGTGCCGTCGCGGCGGCGGCCCATGAACTCCAGCAGGATCGCCAGGGTCACGCCGACGGTCAGGGCCGAGTCGGCGATGTTGAAGACCGGGAAGTGCCCGCCGTGGTCGTCGAGGAAGCTGAACATGTCGACCACGTGCCCCTGGAACGGGCCCGGTGCGCGGAAGAGCCGGTCGGCGAGGTTGCCGGCCGCCCCGCCCAGGACCAGGCCCAGCGCGACCGCCCAGGCGGCCGAGAAGGTGCCCTTGATCATCCAGAACAGCCAGCCGATCACCCCGATCGCGATCAGCGGGAAGATCCAGGTCTGGTTCTCCAGCATGCTGAAGGCGGCCCCGCTGTTGCGCGTGTAGATCACGTAGATGAGGCCGCCGAGCAGCTTCACCGGCTCTTCGTGGGCGACCGTCGAGGTCGTCCACTGCTTGACGGCCACGTCGATCGCGATGATCACCAGGCCGACGAGGCCGAAGAGAGACCACGCCCTCGTCCGCGCGGCGGGGGAAGGCGGCGGCGGGGGCTCGGTCGCGTCGTCCACCGGCGCGGTGCGGTCCTGGGTGGGCTCCTGAGTGGTCAGCGCCGCTCCTCCAACTGCTTGCAGGTGACGCAGAGCGTAGCGGACGGGAACGCGGCCAGGCGCTCGACCGGGATGGGGTTGCCGCACTTCTCACACCAGCCGTAGCCGCCCTCGTCGAGCCGCTCCAGGGCCCGCTCGACCTGCACGATGCGGTCGGCCAGGTTGTTGGCGATCGTGATCTCCTGCTCCCGCTCACCGGTCTTGGTGCCGGTGTCGGCCTGGTCGTCGCCGGCCGAGTCGGTGAGCCGGTGCTGCTGCAGCTCGTGGATCTCCAGCAGAGTCTGGTCGTGCTCGGTCTTGAGCTCGTCGCGCCGTTCGATCAGCGCCACCCGGATCTTCTCGGTCTCGGCTGCTGTACGCGTGCCACGGGCGGGCTTCGCCGTAGCGGTCTTGGCCGCGGTGGTCTTCGGTTCTGCGGTCTTGGCCATCGTGGCTCCCTCGGCCGCACGGGCGGCGGTTGACGTCGTCGGCGCTTTCGTGGTGCTGGTCGCGGCATTTGCCGCCTTTGTCGCCCGGGACGATGTCCCGGCTTGCCGAGAGGTAGGTTTCTGTGCTCTTGTCACAGTGGTACCTCCCGTCACACCGGCGGACATGCCCTGCCCGGCGCCGCTCGCTGCCCGGCCTCTCGGCACGGCATCAGCCCGCTCGGCCATGGCTCCCCCAGATGCAAAATGGGCGCGCGACGCGCGGTCGCGCACTCCAGTGGCTGGCAAGAATACGGAATGTACACGCGTCCGACAAACGCGCCACACGTATTCCGGCCAATTTGATCAGTTATTGGCGCCGATCATCGCCATGTTCGGCAAACCAGCGGGCCAGTCTTCCGCGCCTGCTCACGGCCCGCAGCCGTTGCTCCGCGGCGTCGCGCACCTGCTCAGTGGTGACGATCAGGAGGCTGTCGCGGGTCTTCAGGCGGGTCTCCGGCGCCGGCACGAACGCACCGCCATCGCGCAACACCAGCGTCACGACCGCACCGAGAGGCAATCGTAACTCGTCCACGTGCACACCGTTGAGCTTCGAGCCGTCCGGTACCTCCACCTGCAACAAGTCGGCGCGCATGCGCTCCAGCGGGGCCGCCTCGACCTGCAGGTCGGTGGGCTCCGCGGGTGCGGTGACCCCGAGCCGGCGCGCCACCGGGGGCAGGGTCACGCCCTGCGCCGCCGTGTAGATGACCACCAGCACGAAGACGACGTTGAACAGCTCCTGCGCGCCGGGCAGGCCGGCCGAGAGCGGGATCGTGGCCAGCACGACCGGCACCGCCCCGCGCAGCCCGGCCCAGGACAGGAACGCCTGGTCGCGCCAGCCCGGGCCGTTCTCGGTGAGCAGGAACGGGGCGCTGCTGACCAGTACCGACAGCGGGCGGGCCAGCAGCACCAGAACCAGGCCGACGACCAGCGCGGTGACCACCGCCCCGCCCAGCTGGCTGGGTGAGGCGAGCAGGCCCAGCAGGACGAACAGGCCGATCTGGGCGAGCCAGGCCAGGCCGTCGGCGAAGCCGAGCATGGCCCGGCGGTGCGGGAGGCGGGCGTTGCCGAGCACGACGCCCGTGACATACACGGCGAGGAATCCCGAGGCGTGGGCCACCGAGCCCGCCGCGTAGGCCAGGACGGTCAGGCCGATCGCGGCGAGCGGGTAGAGGCCGGCCGAGGGCAGCGCGGCCCGGCGCAGGGCCCAGGCCCCGCCGAACCCGGCCACCAGCCCGATCGCGGCCCCGGCGACGAGCTCGTAGGCGACCAGGCCCAGCTGCTGATACCACGGGCCCTGGCCGGTGAGCGGGGCCGAGAGCAGCACGACGAGGATGACGACCGGGGCGTCGTTGATGCCCGACTCGGCCTCCAGCAGCGCGGCCAGGCGGGGCCGGACCGGGACCCGGCGCAGGGTCGAGAAGACCGCGGCGGCGTCGGTCGAGGAGAGCACGGCCCCGGTCAGCAGCGCCTGCTGCCAGCCCGCGCCGAGTGCATAGTGGACGACCGCGCCGACGACGCCGACGCTGATCCCCACGCCGACGGTGGAGAGCACGACGGCCGGGCCGAGCACGGGCCGCAGCGTCGACCAGCGCGCCGTGAGGCCGCCCTCGGCGATGATGACCACCAGCGCGCAGATGCCAAGGGTCCGGGTCAGCTCGGCGTCGGTGAACTGGATGCCGAGCCCGGCCTCGCCGATCCCGAGACCGAGCAGCAGATAGACCAGGAGGCTGGGCAGGCCCAGGCGGACCGACAGCCGGACCGCACCCACGCACACCAGCAGGACCGCCGCGCCCAGCAACAGCGCGACGTTGAGTTCGTGGCTCAACGGCGGCCCGCCAGCAGCTCGGCGACGCGCTCCGCGGTGCCGGCGGGCGGATCGGCGAGCTCCACGAGCTTGTCCCGGCTGGCCGCACCGGCCTTGAGTCGCAACATCGAGGGGCGGACGCCGATCGCGGCGGCGAGGGCCTTCAACGCGGCCGCGGTCGCCTGCCCGTCGACGGGCCGGGCTCCCACCGCGACGACCACGGCGGGACCGTAAGGCCCGGGGTGGCTACCACCGACCGCGGTGCGTGAGGCGCCGGGCCTGACGCGGATCGCGATGGTGTGCATGCCTCATTGTGAAGGTTCACCCGATCGAGGGCGATCCTCCGCCCGGCGGGAAATCCCGCCGGGTGTCACCGAAGTGTCCGGTCCGGCTAGCGGCGATTCGCCAGCAGGACGTCGTTGGGGGCGCAGATGGCGCAGGGGGTGAAGCCGAGCTCGACCGCCTCGTGCGCCGGCAGCGGCTCGCTCTCCCGGCCGAGCAGGTGCGGGCAGGTCGGCACGTGGTACCGCGGCCGGCCGTCGATCACCAGGACGTTGTCGGGCAGCGCGGCCACGCGGGCCAGGTCGGCCGCCGAGGACGGCTGGACACCGGGCTCGTCGGCCGGGTCCTCGTCGTCGTACTCGTCGTCATCGTCATCGTCGTCGTCCGCCTCGGCGTGGTAGCCGGCCGGCGGCTGCGGGTCGTACGGGTGCTCGGCGTACCCACCCGCCTGTTCATATGCGTTCGCCTGTTCGTGGTGGGCCGGGTACTCGTCGTAGCGGTCGCCCTGCTGCGGGATCGCGGACTCCGGCTCGTCGCGGACGGGCGCCATCATCGCGGTCTCGTCGGGCGGCGCCGAGCGCCCGCCGGTGGAGGTCCCGTAGGTGGTGCCGGTGCGCGCCCCGGCCCCGACGGCCTGGCGCTCGCGGCGGTACTCCCCCGACTCCTCCAGGTCCGCGCCGCCGAGCTCGTCCGCGCCCAGGTGCGAGGCGAACGGGTCGTAGCGCTCCGACGGCACCTGGCGCCCGGTGCGGGTGCTGCGGGCGGTCCGCGCGGCCGCGGCCTGGCGACCGCCCACGATCAACGCCACGGCGGCCAGCAGGCTCGCCCCGATCGACGCCACGAGCAGGGCGTCCGACCCCTGGAGCAAGCCCAGTACAAGCAGGCCGACGGCCACCACGATCAGCAGCAGGCTTCCGACGATCACGGCCCTGTCCCTCCGCACAGCGTGTTCCCGGAAGGAGCTTTCTCCGGGCGAGTGTCTCTCACCGGGTACAACGAACGAACCCGGCGGAAGTCTCCCAGAATGACCGGAGCCCCAGCCGAATTTCGGCTGGGGCTCCGCGTGTCGCGTTGACCGGCCGCATGTCGCATGCTGGCCGGCCGGTCGCTCTGTGCTGGTGCAGTCGTGTCACCCGCTCGTGCGGGTCACCCGGGAGGGGTGCCGGTCAGCGACCAGCGCCCTCGTAGCCGCCCGCGAGACCGGCCGTGGCCAGCCCGCCGCCGACCGCCGGGCGCGCCGCACCCTCGCCGCGCTGCGCCATCTCGGCCTCGAGGCTCTGCTCGCGACCGGTGAGGTCGCGCAGCTGGCTCTCCAGGTAGGCCTTGAGGCGGGTGCGGTATTCGCGCTCGAACTGCTTGAGCTCCTCGATGTGCTTCTGCAGCGCGGTGCGCTTCGCGTCCAGGCCGCCCATGGCCTCCTGGTGGCGCTGGCGGGCGTCGCGCTCGAGCGCGTCGGCCTTCGCCCGCGCGTCGCGGGTGACCTCCTCGGCCTTGGTGCGGGCCTCGGAGAGGAGCTTGTCGGCCTCGCGGCGCGCGTCGGACACGTGGTCGTCGGCGGTGCGCTGGGCCATCATGAGCACGCGCAGGGCCTGCTGCTCGCCGTCGCCGGCGCCACCGCCGGCCGCGCCGCCGCCCGTGGTGCGGATCTGGTCGAGCTCCTGCTGCATGCTGCGGGCCGCCTGCTCGGCGGACGACTTCTCCCGCTGGACGCGCTCGAACTGCGACTTGAGGTCGGCGAGCTCCGCGGCCAGGCGCGGGTCGCCACCGGCGCCGGGCGCCACGCGGGCCGGGCCACCGCCACGCTCGAGCTGCGCGCGCAGCTCGTTGTTCTCCTCGATCAGCCGGGCGAGCTCACGCTCGACCTCGTCGAGGAAGGCGTCGACCTCCTCCTCGTCGTAGCCCCGTTTGCCGATGGGGGGCTTCTTGAAGGCGACGTTGTGAACGTCGGCCGGGGTCAGCGGCATCGAAACTCCTCGGGTCAGTTGCGGCCGCGTGGCCGCCGAGCGGTGCGTGTCACGAGAACGCCGCGATCAGCCGCCCTAACACGACGTACATCAGCACGAACAGGATAACCAGCAGCACAAGCGAAGACAGGTCCACGGCCACGGTACCAATACGCAGCGGACGAATCACCCGCCTCAACGCTTTGAGCGGCGGATCGGTGACGCTCCACACCACTTCCAGCGCCGCCGCGGCCCCCCGGCCGGGTTGCCAGCGACGTCCGAACTGCATGACGTAGCCCATCACAAAGCGTCCGAGGAGCGCCACCAGGAAGAGGTAGAGCAGCAGATGCACGATCTGCAAGGTGATGGACACCACGGCCGTCGAAGTCCTCGCTTCAGCTCTGGTTGAAGAACCCGCCCTCGGCGATCTTAGCTTTGTCCTCGGCGGTGACCTGGACATTTGCCGGTGAGAGCAGGAAGACGCGGTTGGTCACCCGCTCGAAGTTACCACGCAGGCCGAATACGAGTCCGGCCGCGAAGTCGACCAAACGTTTGGCGTCCGACTCATCCATCTCGGTGAGGTTCATGATCACGGGGAAACCGTCACGGAAGTGTTCCCCGATCGTGCGGGCCTCGTTATACGTCGTCGGGTGGAGCGTCGTGATCGCGTAACGGCGATCGTCGCTCTCCTCCTCGACCTGCGGGCGCTCCCGCACCGAGCTGGTCGGGGCCAGCGCGAGGTTGTCCCGCGTCGGGTAGCTGACGGACGTCGTCGGGCGCGTGATCGAACGCACGGTGCTGGTCCGGCCGGCCGTGCTCGCCTCCAGGCGGTCGGCGGCCGACAGGCGCTCGGACCGGTCGGACCGGTCGGACCGGTCGGACGCGGAGATCCGCTCGGAGGCCGCGAGGCGCTCCGACACCGACAGGCGCTCCGACGTCGTGCGGGAACGCGGCGCCGGCACCTCGTCGATCTCCTCCTCGTCGTCGAGCAGGTCGTCGCCGTACCGGTAGCGGTCGTCGTAGCCACGGTCGTCCTCGTCCTCGACGAGACCGAGCCAGACGCCCGCCCTGCGCAGAGCACCCATACGCGCTCCTCCGTCCACCGCCATGCGGCACTTCCCCCCGTTGTCCGTGCCACCGATCACAAGGTGCGACACCGCCCCCGCCGGCGCAGAACCACACCCGTGTAGTTTTCCGTTCCCGCGGGTCAGGCTACCCCAGCAGAGTGCGTTTTCCGAGCAATGCGCTGCCGACACGGACGTGTGTCGAGCCGTGCTTTATCGCGGATTCGAGATCGTCGCTCATACCCGCCGAAATCCAGTCCGCGGCCCCGTCCGGACCGCTGAAGCGCTGCCGAATCCGGGACGCGATCGCGGCCAGCCGGGCGAAGGCTTCGTCCGCCTCCCAGTCCAGCGGCGCCACCGCCATGACGCCGCGCAGCGCGAGCCCCGGGCTGGCCGCGATGGCCTCGGCCACCTTCTCGACCTGCCCGGTGAGCGCGCCACCGCGGTGCTCGTCGTCGTCCAGGCTGACCTGCACCAGCGCGCCCAGCGGCGCGGCCCGCCCGGCCTTCACCACGGCGTCGGCCAGGGCGTCCACCAGGCGCAGGCTGTCCACGGAGTGCACGGTGTCGGCGTAACCGGCCACCGAGCGCGCCTTGTTGCGCTGCAGCTGGCCGACGAAGTGCCACCGCATACCGGGCACGGCGGCGGCCTTGGCGGCCGCCTCCTGGTCCCGATTCTCCCCGACGTCGGTGACGCCCAGCTCGGCCAGCCGGGCCACGTCCGGGGCCGGGTAGGTCTTCGTGACGGCCACCAGGGTGACCGATTCCGGTTCCCGTCCGGCGGCGCGGCAGGCCGCGGTGATCCGCTCTCGCACGGAGGCGAGATTGGCCGCGATCTGCGACGTGCGCGCGTCCACGAAAACTCCTTGAAAATGGTCAATGGGGTAAGCCGCAGCAGCGACCTACCCCATTCAACCATCACTTAAGCAGTGATCCATCCGGCAAACCCGCTATGCCGGCTGCGGGCCATCACGCACCGTTTTTGAGGAAATCCGGCACGTCGACGTCGTCGAACAGGACCCGGCGGGGCGGCGGCGGGGCCTGGCGCTCCTGCTGGGCCGGCTCCTTCGGCTGGCCGTGCTGCGGGCCGTGCGACGAGCGCGGGGCCCGGGCCTCGACCGGGCGATACGCCGGGGCGCCGCCGTCGAAACCGGCCGCGATGACCGTGACCCGCACCTCGTCGCCGAGCGCGTCGTCGATGACCGCGCCGAAGATGATGTTCGCGTCCGGGTGGGCGGCGTCGGTGACCAGCTGGGCCGCGTCGTTGATCTCGAACAGGCCGAGGTCGGAGCCGCCGGCGATGGAGAGCAGCACGCCGCGGGCACCGTCCATGCTCTGCTCGAGCAGCGGGCTGGAGATGGCCGACTCGGCCGCCTCCACCGCGCGGTTGTCACCGCGGGCGCTGCCGATGCCCATGAGCGCGCTGCCGGCCCCGCTCATGACGCTCTTGACGTCGGCGAAGTCGAGGTTGATCAGGCCGGGCGTGGTGATCAGGTCGGTGATGCCCTGTACACCGGAGAGCAGCACCTGGTCGGCCTGGCGGAACGCGTCCATCATGCTGATGCCGCGATCGCCGAGGGCCAGGAGCCGGTCGTTCGGGATGACGATGAGCGTGTCGCACTGGTTGCGCAGCTCCTCGATACCGGCCTCGGCCTGGACCTGCCGGCGCTTGCCCTCGAACGAGAACGGCCGGGTGACCACGCCGATGGTCAGCGCGCCGAGTTTGCGCGCGATGTTGGCCACGACGGGCGCGCCGCCGGTGCCGGTGCCGCCGCCCTCGCCGCAGGTGACGAAGACCATGTCGGCGCCCTTGAGCACCTCTTCGATCTCGTCGCGGTGGTCCTCGGCCGCATTCTTGCCCACGTCGGGGTTGGCGCCCGCGCCGAGCCCGCGCGTGAGCTCCCGGCCGACGTCGAGCTTGACGTCGGCGTCGCTCATCAGCAGGGCCTGGGCGTCGGTGTTGATCGCGATGAACTCGACGCCCTTGAGGCCAACCTCGATCATGCGATTGACGGCATTCACCCCGCCGCCGCCGATGCCGACGACCTTGATGACCGCGAGATAGTTGTGCGGATGAGTCATCGGACCACCTTTCCTTCCGAGGTTGACCAGCGCCGGTCTGGTTGTTGACGACAGCGTCGGCCAAAGCGAAACGCGTGAGGTTGAGGCCCGCAAACCCTCAACCTCTACTAGAGGCTTATAGTTATGTCAACTAATGCCTTATCGCAAGGTAAGGGCCCGACTGTCGTGATCCAAGGACCGGCTCCGGCGTGTCGGGCCTAATCGCCCACGACACCGTCGACGAATTCCCTAACGGCGTCGAGGTGTCCGTTGTGACGGGCGGTTTCCTCGATCATGTGTATGAATACCCATCGGGTCGACACCGGCTGCCCGTGCCGGCTCCCGACACACACGGCGTCGAGATCGAGCCCGGCCGCGATACCGCGCGAGGTCGCGCACTGGGCCCGATATCCGGCGAGGGCCGCGGCGAGGCCGAGCCGCGGGCGCCACTCCCGGTCGGGGTCGTCGGCGGTCCAGTGCTTCGGCACGTCCCGCCCGGCGACGACGATCTCGAACCAGTAGGACTCGACCGCGATGAGGTGCTGTACCAGCCCCTCCAGCGTGGTGAGCGGCGAGGACGGCAGCGGCGCGAGCCGGCCCAGCGCGTCGGAGACGCCGGCGGTCTTGCGGTGCACGGTCTCCCGCGCTTCCTCGAGCGCGGCGGTGAGCAGCTCGAGCTCGGTGCCGATCACTTCTCCAGCACCGCACCGGGGGCGCTGATGTCGAGCGTGCGGCCCGGCTCGATGGCGGTGCGTTCCAGGATGCGTACCTTGGCCGCGTTCTGGGTGTCATCGCCCCACACGACGAGCCGGTTCTCGGTCAGCTCCAGCTTGATCCGGGTGGGTGACTCGGCCACGAGGGCCACCATCTGCGTCCGGATGGGCGGTGAGAGCGTCGCCAGTACCGTCAAAGCGCTCTGGGTCGTGTCGTCGCCCGGCTCCGGCTGGGCGATCCGGACCGCCGGCAGGCCCGGTGGCGCCACGTCGACCGGGAGGTAGGCCACGCCGTCGGCGTCGAGCAGCGTGTAGCCGCCGACCTTGGGCACCACCGCGACCGCGGTGCGCTCCTGGACCGCGATGGTCAGGGCGTGCGGGTAGTCGGCCTGGGCCTGCACCGTCTTCACCGGCTTGAGCTGCGCGCGCACCCGGCGCTCGACGGCCGCGATGTCCACCCGGGGCAGCGGGGTGCCGTCGCGCACCCCGGCCGCCGCTCGCACCGCCGCCGGGTCGAGCACGGAGATCCCGGAGACCTCGATCCGCTCGACGCCGAGGGCCGGGGTGAGGTAGACGACCGCCGCCGCCCCGCCCAGGATCACGACCAGCCCCAGCGCGACCAGCCAGGGGACGAGCACGCGCAGGCGGTGGCGCCGGGCGGCCTGCGCGAAGAGCCGCACGGAGCGCGGCGCGTCACGCGGGGCCAGAACCAGGCGCCACCCCCGCGTCTGCATCAGTCGTCGGCTTTGGAGTGCCGGCCCACGTATCCGTCGCCCTGGTCGCCACCCTTCAGCGCGGCCAGCAGCTCGTCGCCCATCAGCGAGATCGGCGGCGCGCCCATGGTGACGACGACGTCACCCTCGCGGACCCGGGCCACCACCTCCGCCGGGACGTCCTCCCAGTAGGGCACGAACACCTTGTGCTCGGCCGGGAGGTCGATCTCGGCGGTCAGGGCCACGCCGCCCTCCCCCGGCTCGCGCACCTCGCCGGGGCCGAAGACCTCCATGACCACGGCCTCGTCGGCGAGCGCGAGGCCCTCGGCGATCTCGGTCTGGAAGTCGCGGGTGCGGTACACCCGGTAAGGCTGGAACACCACCAGGAGCCGGCCGTCCCCGGCGACCTCCCGCAGCGTGTGCAGGGCCTTGGCGATCGGCACCGGGTGGTAGGCGTACTCGTCGTAGATGCGGACCCCGGCCTCCGTGCCCTTGAACTCGAACCGACGGCGCACCCCCGGGAACGTCGCCAGCGTCTCGATCGCGGTCTCCGCGGCCACGCCCAGCCGCAGCGCGGTCAGGATCGCGCCGGCCGAGTTGAGGCCCAGGTGGGTGCCGGGGATCGGCAGGAACACCTCCCCCAGCGACACGCCCTCGTGGTGGGCCATGTACCGCACCCCGTGCGCCGAGGACCGGACCTCGCTGATGCGCAGGTCGGCGTCGGCGGCCGTGCCGTAGGTGACGACGTCGGCGCCGGCCGCCCGGGCCCGCACCGCCATCCGCATCGCCCCGGGGTCGTCGGCGCAGGTCACCACGAACCCGCCCGGCTCCACCTTGGCGCAGAACTCGACGAACGCGTCCTCGAGGCCCTGCAGGTCGCCGTAGGTGTTGAGGTGATCGGCGTCGATGTTGGTGACGACGGCGACGTGCGGGGAGTAGAGCAGGAACGAGCGGTCGCTCTCGTCGGCCTCGGCCACGAACATGTCGCCGCTGCCGTGGTGGGCGTTGGAGCCGATCTCGGAGATCTCCCCGCCGATCACGAACGACGGGTCGAGCCCGGCGTGCTGCAGGATCAGGGTGATCATCGAGGTGGTGGTGGTCTTGCCGTGCGTGCCGGCCACGGCGACGGAGCGGCGGCCGTTCATCGTCGCGGCCAGGGCCTCGGAGCGGTGCATGAGGCGCAGGCCCCGCTCGCGGGCGGTGACGAGCTCGATGTGGTCCTGCGGGATGGCGGTGGAGTAGACCACCGTGTCCACGCCGTCGAGGTTGGACGCCTCGTGGGTGCGGTAGATGGTGCCGCCGAGGGCCTTGAGCGCGGTCAGGTGGGGCCAGTCCTTGAGCTCGCTGCCCGAGGTCGGGATGCCCCGGGTGAGCAGCAGCCGGGCCAGCCCGCTCATGCCCACCCCGCCGACCCCGACGAGATGGACCCGGCCCAGCTCCTCGGCTGTCAAGTCACTCATGCGCCAACCACTCCCAACAGATACTGACGCAGCCGCTCGTCGCCGTCCCGCAGGCCGTATCCGGCCGCGGCGTGGCTCATCGCCGCCATGCGCGCACCGTCGCGCACCAGGGGGACGATCTGCTGGGCGACCAGCTCGGGCGACAGGTCGCCGTCCTCGACGATGATCCCACCGCCGGCCTCGACCACCGGCAGCGCGTTGCGCCGCTGCTCGCCGTTGCCCCAGGGCAGGGGCACGTAGACCGCCGGCATGCCGATCGCGGCGGTCTCGGCGCAGGTGATCGCGCCGCCGCGGCAGATGGCCAGGTCACCGGCGGCGTAGCCGAGCTCCATCTCGGACAGGAACTTGATCCGCACGTAGGGCGCGGCCAGCCCGGCCGGGACCTCGAAGTCCTCGTTGCGGGCGCCGACGATGTGCAGCACCTGCACGCCGGCCGAGGTGATCGCCTTGGCCGCCCCGGCGACCGCCTGGTTGATCGAGCGGGCGCCCGAAGACGCACCGAAGACGAACAGTGTCGGAAGATTGGGGTCGAGGCCGAAATGCCGCCGGGCCTCGAGACGGCGGGCGTGCCGGTCCAGGGTGGTGATGCTCTGCCGCAGCGGTACCCCGACCACCGGCGCGTTCGCCACGGCGGGCATCTGCCGGGCCTGGTGGGGGAAGCCGAGCACGATGTTCTTGGTGAACCGCATGGCCATCTTGTTGGCCACGCCCATCGGGACGTTGACCTCGTGGATCACGCTGGGCGTCTTGCGCCGCCAGGCGGCCAGATACGCCGGGACGGACACGTAACCGCCGAAACCGACCACGGCGTCGGCGTCGACCTCGTCGAGGATGGCGCGGGTGGCCTTCGCCGCCTTCCACATCCGGTCCGGGGTGCGCACCAGGTTCATGTTCACCGAGCGCGGCAGTTGGTAGGCCGGGACGTGCCGCAGGTCGTATCCGGCCCGCGGGATGAGCTCGTTCTCCATCCCTTTCGGCGAGCCGAGGCACGTGATGCGGATGCCGGGGTCGTGCCTGCGCAAGCAGTCGGCGAAGGCCAGCAGCGGGTAGATGTGCCCGCCCGTGCCTCCGCCGGCCAGCACCACCGAGCGCAGCGCTGCCATCAGGTGCTCCTTCCGCGGGGCGGCACCGTGAGGGTGGGCCGGCCCGTCGTGCGTGTCGAGGGGTCCGTGCCGTCGTCCTCCTCGCGGGCGCGCGGAAGCGGCGGCAACGGCGCCCAGAGTAGTCGCACCCATTTCCGCGGCGGACGCGCGTGCATGGCTCGCGCGCAGTCCGGCTCGGCCCGGGCCGCCGAGGTGAGGATGCCGGCCGCACCGAGCGCGACGACGAGCGCGCTGCCACCGTCGGAGATGAACGGGAGGGGAAGACCGGTGATCGGCAGGAGGCCGACGACGCCGCCGATGTTGATGATCGCCTGGCCGACGAACCACATGGTGATCGCGGCCGCGACCAGCCGGCGGAACGGGTCCTCGACGCGCCGGGCGATGCGCAGGCCGGTGTAGGTCAGCATGCCGAAGAGCAGCAGCACGACCATGCAGCCGACCACGCCGAGCTCCTCGGCGACGATGGCGAAGATGAAGTCGTTGTGCGCGTTGGGCAGCCGGCCCCACTTGAGCTGGCCCTGGCCCAGGCCGACACCGAACCAGCCACCGTCGGAGACCGCCCACAGGCCCCGCAGGTACTGGTACCGCCCGGCCTTGGCGTCCGGGTCGATACTCGGGTCGAAGAACACCTTGAGCCGGTCCAGCCGATAGTCCTTGTTGGCCGGCAGCAGGATCAGCGCGCCCACGCCGGCCAGGAAGAACGCGCCGAGCCAGCCGAACACCGGCAGCCGCGCCCCGGCCGCCCACAGCAGGCCGGTGAAGAGCACGACCATGCAGATCATCGAGCCGAGGTCGTTGTACCCGACCAGGATCAGCAGCGTGACGGTGACCGGGAACAGCGGCATGAGCAGCTCGCGCCAGGTCATGATCGTGCGGCCCTTGCGGACCAGCAGGTCGGCGCCCCAGACCACCAGCGCGATCTTGGCCAGCTCGGCCGGCTGCAGCTGCAGGGGGCCGATGTGCAGCCACAGGTCCTCGACCCAGATCGGGCCGAGGTGGATCGCCGCGACGTGGTTCGGGTCCGGGGCGCGGCGGGCCGACAGCCAGCCCATCAGGTCCACGAAGCTCATCAGCACGACGGTGGCGATCAGCATCGGGATGGCCACGGCCCGGAACGTGCGCACCGGCAGCCGCTGGCAGACCCAGAACGCGGCCAGGCCGATCAGCGCGAACAGCACCTGCTTGACGATCGACGTGAACGGGCTGCCGGTGGTCGCGAAGTTGTTGACGCTGGTCACCGAGAACACCATGACCAGGCCGATGAACACGAGCAGCCCGACGCTGGACAGCAGCAGATAGTAGGAGGCGAGCGGGCGGTCCAGCAGGCCCCGCAGGGAGCCGACCAGGTTGCCCAGCCACCCGCTGTCGGTCGGAACTTCCTCCCCGTCGCTCCTCATGCCGCCATCATTCCGGGCGCGCCGCGACCATGCGGCCGCGACGCGCCGGGCGAGGAGTGCTTATGAAGCGCCGCTCATCACACGCAGGAAGTCGGCGGCGAAGAGGCCGAGCGAGGCGGCCACGCCGAGGCCGGCGATGATCCAGAACCGCACGACGATGTTGACCTCGCTCCATCCGGCCAGCTCGAAGTGGTGCTGGAGCGGGACCATCCGGAAGATGCGTTTGCCGGTGGTGCGGTAGGAGCCGATCTGCATGATCCAGGTGACGACGATGATCACGAAGAGCAGGCTGAGCAGCGGCAGGAGCAGGACGGTCTTGGTGGCAACGGCCAGGCCCGCGATGAGGGAGCCGAGCGCCATCGAGCCGGTGTCGCCCATGAAGATGCGGGCCGGGGACGTGTTCCACCACAGGAAGCCGACCAGCGCGCCGACGGCGGCCCCGGCGATCAGGGCCATCTCCAGCGGGTCGCGCACGTCGTAGCAGTAGCCGGCGGTGTAGGACGGGTCGGCACACCAGTGGCGGTACTGCCAGAACGCGATCGCCATGTAACTGATGAGCACGAGGATCGAGGTGCCGGTCGCGAGCCCGTCGAGGCCGTCGGTCAGGTTGACCGCGTTGGACATCGACATGACCACGAACACGAAGAAGATCACCGCGCCGATCTTGGTGATGTTCAGCCAGTCGACGTCGTGCACCCAGGACAGCTTCGGGCTGGCCACGGTGGTGATGACCTGGCGGCCGATCCGCTCGGACGGCACGTAGAGGGCGATGGCACCGAAGATGGCACCGATGAGCGCCTGGCCGATCAGCTTGCCGCGCTTGTTGAGCCCGTCGCTGTTGCGCTTGGCGACCTTGAGGTAGTCGTCGAGGAAGCCGAGCAGGCCGGTGAAGACGAACAGGCCGAGCAGCACGACGGCGGTGGCGGTGGGGCCGGCCGGGCGCAGCTGGGCCTGGGGCAGGGTGGTGAGGGCGATGTGACCGCCGGTGTAGGCGACCAGGGTGGCGAAGATGAACACCACGCCGCCCATGGTGGGCGTGCCCTTCTTGCCGAGGTGGGTCTGCGGTCCCTCGGAGCGGATGGGCTGGTCGGCCTTGAGCTTGGTGAAGTACTTGATCGCGATCGGCGTGCCGAACAGCGAGATGAGAAATGCGACGAAGGCCGCGACGAACACGGCCCTCACTTGCGGAAATCTTCCGAGCGCAGGGCGTCGACGACGGCCCAGGTCCGGTAGCGCGACCCCTTGCACAGGACCACGTCGCGCGGCCGCAGCTCGGCGCGCAGCAGCGCCACGGCGGCCTCCTGATCGGTCACGAGCACCGAGTCTCCTCCCCAACTCGCCACGGCGGCCGCCCCGTCCAGGATCGGCGCGGCCTGCTCGCTGACGGCCACGAGACGGTCGATGCCGAGTTCAGCGGCGAGTCGACCAACTTCCTCGTGTCCGGCTCGCTCGTACGCGCCCAGCTCCGCCATGAAGCCGAGTACGGCGATCTTGCGCCGTCCGCCGGCCACCGCGACGAGCGCGTGCAGCGCCGCCGCCATGGACGCCGGGTTGGCGTTGTACGAGTCGTCGATGACCGTGACATCGTCGGCACGGTCGAAGACATCCATCCTTCGGTCCGACAAACCCTCTAGATCGCCGAGTCCGGCCGCGATCTCCGTCGGCTCGAGGCCCGCGAACGACGCGACGGCGGCGGCGAGTAGCGCGTTGCTGACGGCGTGTCGTCCCGCCATGGCGAGGCTGACCGCCTGATCGGGTGCGCCCGCGATGTGGAGGGTGAAGCCGTAGCGGCCGCGTTCCAGCGGCTCGACGCCGGTCGCTCGGACCTCCGCGTCGGCGGCCTCGCCGGCCAGCCGGACCTGGGCGGTCGTGCGCGCGGCCATGGCCCGGACCCGCTCGTCGTCGGCGTTGAGCACCGCGAGGCCGCTCGGCCCCAGCGCCTCGACCAGCTCGCCCTTGGCCTGGGCGATGCCCTCGACGGAGCCGAACTCACCCATGTGCGCGACGCCCACGTTGGTGACGACGGAGATGTCCGGAGGAGCGATTTCGCAGAGGTACCGCAAATGCCCGATCCCCCGCGCGCCCATCTCGAGCACCAGGTAGCGGGTGTCGGCGTCGGCCTTGAGCACCGTGTAGGGCGTGCCCAGCTCGTTGTTCTCCGACCCGGGGGTGGCGACGGTCGGCGCCTTGCGGGCCAGCAGCTTGGCGACGAGGTCCTTGGTGCTGGTCTTGCCGGACGAGCCGGTCAGCGCGACGACCGTGAGCCCGCCGGCCTCGTGCAGCCGGTCCACGACGGCCCGGGCCAGCAGCCCCAGCGCGTGCCGCGGGTCGTCGACCACGACGGTCGGCACGCCGTCGACGGCGCGGCTGCCGAGGACCCCGGTGGCGCCGTCGGCGACGGCCTTGGGCCCGAAGTCGTGCGCGTCGACCTTCGCACCCGCGAAGGCCACGAAGAGCCCGCCGGGCCCGATTTTGCGGTTGTCGTACTCGACCGGCCCGTCGACGACCGCGTCCGCGGCCCCGCCGACGAGCTCGCCACCGACGATCGCCGCGATCTCGCCGAGCGTCAACGCGATCATGAATTCGCCTCCCGCAGGGCCGCAGCCAGCTCCACCCGGTCGTCGAACGGCAGCACTTCGCCGTTCACCTCTTGGCCCGTCTCGTGCCCCTTGCCCAGCAGCGCAATCACGTCGCCGGGCTTGGCGTGGGCCACCGCATATGCGATCGCCTCGCGGCGCCCGCCGATCTCGACCACGTCGGCCGGCCCGCCGGCGGCCCCCGCGAGCACCCCGGCCCGGATCGCGGCCGGGTCCTCGGTGCGCGGGTTGTCGTCGGTGACGATCACGAGGTCGGCCCCCTCGGCGGCAGCCCGGCCCATCAGCGGGCGCTTGCCGCGGTCCCGGTCGCCGCCGGCCCCGACCAGGCAGAGCACCCGCCCGCCGCGCGCGGTCGCGAGGGTGCGCAGGGCCTTGAGCACCTCGACCATCGCGTCGGGCTTGTGCGCGTAGTCCACGACGCCGACCACATCACCGGGGGCGTCGACGCGCTCCATCCGGCCCGGTGAGCCCGGCGCCTGCGCCACCGCCCGCGCGGCGATGTCCAGGTCGACCCCGACCGCCACCAGCGACGCAATGGCCAGCAGGGCATTGGCCACGTTGTGCCGGCCCGGCAGCTGCACTCCCGACCGCGCGGTGCGGCCCTGCCAGTGCACGTCGAACGCCTGCCCGTAGCCGTCGACGGTCACGCCGGAGACCCCGAATTCAGCGGTTTCACCAGCAACGGAATAGGTCCACGAGGCCGGCTTGCGCAGTCGCATTACCGACACATCGTCGGCGTTGAGGATCTCAACGGCGGCGCGGCCGTCGAAGAGGCGCGCCTTGGCCGCGAAGTAGGCCTCGACGGTCGGGTGGAAGTCCAGGTGGTCCAGGCCGAAGTTGGTGTAGCCGGCGGCGGCGAAGCGGACCCCGCCGACCCGGCCGACCTCCAGCGCGTGGCTGGAGACCTCCATGGCCACCGACTGCACGCCGCGCTCGAGCGCCGCGGCGAAGAGGGCGTGCAGGTCGGTCGCCTCGGGGGTGGTGCGGATGCTCTTGACGGTCAGGTCGCCGAGCCGGGTCTCGACCGTGCCGATGAGGCCGGTGACCTGGCCGGCCGCGCGCAGCCCGGCCTCGATGAGGTAGGTCGTCGAGGTCTTGCCGGCGGTCCCGGTGATGCCGATGGTCGTGAGGCGGCGGGTCGGTTCGCCGTAGACCTTCGAGGCGACGTCGCCGAGCACGTCGCGCGGCCGGTCGACCACGACGAACGGCACGCCGGCGTCGGCGCGGACACCCGCGGGGTCGGTGAGCACCGCGACCGCGCCGCGCCGCACCGCGTCCGGGATGAACTGGGCCCCGTGCACGCGCGCGCCGGGCAGCGCCGCATAGAGATCACCCGGCTGAACCGTCGAGCTACTGTGCGTCACCCCCGTGACCGCAACATCGCCGGTGCCGCCGCCCAGCGAGCCGATGAGCTCATCGACCTGTACTGGGCGGACTTTCCGCGGACGGGGATAGCCGGACACGGGGTCAGACCCTACCCGCCCGGCGCCGGACGCACAGAGCCGGTGTCACGGGTAGATCGTGAGCTTCGGCGGCTCGGTGCCGGTCGGGGTGACCCCGAAGGTCGACAGGGTGAGCGCCATCATCTCCTTGAACGCGGGTGCAGCCACCGAGCCGCCCCCGCCGCCGGGCACGTGCGCGTTGACCGCGACCACGTAGCGCGGCGCCTCGGCCGGGGCCATGCCGATGAACGACACGACCTCGCCCGACGCGTAGCCGCCGTTCTGCGGCAGCTGCGACGTGCCCGTCTTGCCGGCGATCCGGTAGCCGGGGATGGCCGCCTGCCGCCCGGTGGCGTCGTCGAGTGTGGTCACACCCTCCAGCATGACCCGCAGCTCCTGCGCCACCTTCGGGTCGAGCACCTGGCGGGTCTGCTGGGCGGCGGGCTTGGTCACGGTGCCGTCCGGGTTGATGATCTTCTTGACCACGGTCGGCTGGACGTAGAGGCCGTCGTTGGCGATCGCGCCGTACACCGCCGCCATCTGCATCGGCGTGGTCGCCACGCCGCGCCCGATCGGGATCGAGCCCGGGCTGGACCCGGTCCACTTGTCCGGCGCCAGGATCTGCCCGGCCGACTCGTTGGGCAGTCCGACGCCGGTGCGCTGACCCAAACCGAATTTCTGCTGGTACTCGTACAGCTTGTCCTTGCCCAACTGGTCCGCGACGGCGATGGTGCCCACGTTGGACGACAGCGCCAGGATGCCCGGGATGGTCATCGCCGTCCCGTCCTTCTGCGCCGGGTGGTCCGTGTAGGTGGTGTCGCCCTTGCGCACCTTCGAGTTCACCGTGACCACCGAGCTCGGGGTGATGATCCCCTCCTGCAGTGCGGCCCCCATGACGATGGCCTTGTGGATCGAGCCGGGGTCGTAGACCGTCGCCGTGCACTGGTCCTTGACGAAGGCCTGGTCGGTGCCGGCGGGGTTGGTGGCGGCGAACGACGGATAGCTGGCCATCGCCATGACCTCCATCGTCTTCGCGTCCAGCACGATCGCGGAGGCGAAGTCGGCGTTGAGCGGCCCCATCCGCTCGGCCAGGGCCCGCTGCACCGAGTACTGCAGGTCCTGGTCGATCGTGAGCTCCACCGAGCCGCCGGGCCGGGCCGGCGTCAGCTCCTCGTAGCCGTAGGGCTGCGGCACGTCGAGCTCGCCCTGGCCGTGCTCGTAGACGTGCCGCCCGTCGACGCCCTTGAGCACCGAGTCGAACTGCTTCTCGATGCCCATCTGCCCGACCAGGTCGGGCTTGGACGTGAAGCCGATGACGTTGGAGGCGAGGTCGTAGCCGGGGATCTCGCGGCGTTCGTCCCGGTCGACCTTGAGCGCGCCGACCCGCAGCGCCTTGATGCGGTCGCCGTCGGCGACGTCGATCTGGTGGACGAGGTATTCGAACTGCACGTCCCGCTTGCCGTCGGCGGTCTTGTGCGGGGTCATCTTGCGTACCAGGTCGGAGCGGAGCACGCCGTACTTGTCGAGGATCGCGAAGAGCTTGTCGGCCAGGGCCTCGGGGTCCTTGACGACCGTCGGGTCGACGGCGACGTAGCGGGTCTCGATCGAGTGCACCAGGATCTTGCCGTTGCGGTCCAGGATCGCGCCCCGGGCGGCCGGCAGCACCGCGTCCACGAGGCGGGCCTTGAGGCCCTCGGCGGCGTAGGCGCTCGCGTCGGTCAGCTGCAGCTGCACCAGCCGCACCCCGATCGCGGCGAACATCGCCAGGCAGAGGACGGTGGCCAGGCGCAGGCGGCGGCGCGGCTCGGCGAGCTTGGGCAGCCGGGTGCGCCGGCCCAGGCGCGGCACCGCGACCCGGCTCTGCTTCTTGCGGACCGGCGTCTTCTTCGGCGGCGCCCGGCGCACCGGCGGCTTCTGGATCTTCTGGGTGTTCTGGGTCCGCTTGGCCGCCACCGTGCGCCGCTGCGGCGCCCGCGGCTGTCGTGGCGGCGGTGGCGGCTCGTCGAGGTCGATGACCGGCTCGTCCTCGGCCTCGACCACGGGCCGGGCCGGGCGGCGGCCGCCCGCGCGGGGCGGCTGCTCGCTGCGGCCGCCCTGGATGACCTCCAGGGCCGGGCGGAACGGGTCACCGCGCCGCGGTTCGGCCGAGGCGTCGCGGACCGACCGGCCGCGGGGGGTGTACCGCTTCGCCTCGGACATCGTCCCGCGCAGCGGCGGCTCCTCCGGCACGCCGCCACCGCCGGAACGGGAACGGGCGGAGGCACCGGCACCCCCCGCGCCGGCGCGACCGCCCGTTCGCTGCCGGCCGGCGCCACTCCCGCGAGCATCGGCGCCGCGCTCGGCGCCCCCGCGCCGCTCGCTGCCGCCCCGTCGATCAGGAGTGTCGCCAGCCATGTCCCGACTTCCTTCGTTCGTCCACTATGGACTTGGATGAACCGTCTCGTGTTACTTCGCGGGCCCCGGCATCTCCAGCTTGGTGCCGTCGGGCAGCACCAGGAACGCCGGCGTCCGCGAGGGCACGAGCCCGTAGAACTTCGCCCGCGACGCGAGCGTCACCGGCGACTCCTTGTTGGCCAGGTCGCTGCGCAGCCGCTCCTCGTCGCGGTCGAGGCCCGCCTGCTTCGTCTTCAGCGCGTCGAGCTTGAAGGCGTTCTCGGCGATCCGGGTGTTGAGCACCAGGATGCCGACCACGCCCGAGAGCACCAGCACCAGCACCAGCGCCACGAACGGCGCCCGCGGCGCACTGACCGGCGCCGGCGGAGCCGCCCGGAGGCGGCCGCGCGCCGAATCCGAACCCGTGCCCGTGCTCGCCGGGGTGGTCGCCGGCTCGTTGCTGTGCCGCTGACCCGCCCTGACCGGAACGGTCGCGTGATCCGTCTCGTGCTCCGGCTGCAGTGCCGTCGCACCGTCCGTCGGGTGGTTCTGTCGCGGCTCGAACTCCTCAGCGTTGCGCCCCGTGGTCCGGCCCCCCGACCGCGGCACACTCTGCTGACCTCTGCGTTGCCGATCGCTCGGCAGTGTCGTCACGTTCACTCACACCTCCCCCAGTGTGTCTGCCCGTTTCCCAGACGGATTCGGGCGTTCCTTGCGTTCCACCGCGCGGAGTCGAACTGACGCCGCGCGCGGGTTGGCCCCGGTTTCGGCCGGGCTGGGAAGCTCGGCTCCCCGGTTGAGCGCCCGTAGCTCCGGTTCACTGCCGGGCGGCTCGAACGGCAACTCGACCGGGACGGTCGAGCGGGTCCGCTCCGTGATCGCCTGTTTGACCAGGCGATCCTCGAGTGAGTGGTACGACAGCACGACCAGCCGCCCACCGGGCCGCAGCGCGTCGAGCGCCGCGGGTATCGCCCGCTCGAGGACCGCGAGCTCGCGGTTGACCTCGATGCGCAGCGCCTGGAAGGTGCGTTTGGCCGGATGCCCGCCGGTGCGCCGGGCGGGCGCGGGAATGGCGTCGACGACGAGCTCGGCAAGGCGGGCCGAGCTGGTCAGCGGCGTCTTCTCCCGTTCCCGGACGATGAACGCGGCGATGCGGGAGGCGAACTTCTCCTCCCCGTAGACGCGCAGGACCCGGGCCAGCTCGCCGTGGCTGTAGGTGTTGAGCACCTCGGCCGCGGTGACGCCGGTGGTCTGGTCCATGCGCATGTCCAGGGGCGCGTCCCGGGCGTAGGCGAACCCACGCTCGGCGACGTCGAGCTGCATCGACGACACGCCCAGGTCGAACAGTCCGGCATCGATCCGCTCGCCGTCGAGGACCTCGGGCAGCTCGTCGTAGACGGCGTGCACGAGGCGGATCCGGTCGGCGAACGGCGCCAGCCGCTCCCCCGCGCGGCGCAACGCCTGCGGGTCGCGGTCCAGGCCCAGCAGCCGGGCCTGGGGATGAGCCAGGAGGACCGCCTCGGCGTGGCCGCCGAGACCGAGGGTGGCGTCGAGATACAGCGCACCCGGCCGGGTGAGCGCGGGGGCGAGCAGCTCGAGGCAGCGCTCGAGCAGCACGGGCACGTGAACGTCCCGCTCCCCCATCGTCGACCCCCTGCCGGCGGCGGGTTCGCGGCCCGCCGTGTGTTGCAAAAAACGTCCTCAGGTGCGCGAGCGCCGTACCGCCAGCTCCCCATCCGCCCTCTCCGCCCTGGCACCGGGGAAGTGGTGTCAGGACTTCGAGAAAATCGAGCGGCTGGAGAGCTGCCGGTACGGCGGCTCAAGTCGGTTACTGCAGTTGGACCTCACAGCCCTCCCGGCAGCACCCCCTCCTCGATGCCCGCGAAGTCTTCTTCGCTTTCAGCGAGGTATGTGTCCCACGCCTGCCGATCCCAGATCTCCACCCGAGTGCTCGCCCCGATCACCACGAGGTCACGGTCCAGCCCGGCATATTCGCGAAGATGCTGCGGGATGGTGACCCGGCCCTGGCGGTCGGGAACCTCGTCGTGAGCGCTGGCGAAGAACACCCGGCCGTAGGCCCGGGCCGCCTTGTTCGTCATCGGTGCGGCGCGAAGCTGCTCGGCGATCCGGGCGAACTCGGCGCCGGGGAACACGTAGAGGCAGCGCTCCTGTCCCTTGGTGATCACGACACCTCCCGCCAGTTCGTCCCGAAACTTGGCCGGCAGGATCAACCGGCCCTTTTCGTCCAGGCGGGGTGTGTGGGTGCCCAAAAACACGGACAACCACCCCTTCCCACCGCGAACGGTCCCCCCGGGGCCGGCCGAGCCCCCCGGCTCCGCCATCGCGCTCCACTGTACTCCACTTCCCTCCACCGTCAACGGAAAACACCCTGATCCGGCGCCCGGCTCCGTGAAGAATTCCCACGTCAAACGGGGTTAGCGCCGGGTGGAGGACGTGGCTCGTGCCCGATCGGTGGAGGGCATTTCCCCTGCTCAAGAATCCGGACAAAGCGCCCGGGAAGGTCGACATCTCCATGCACCCGGCGCGTCCGGGGGCAGCGGTGGAGGAAAGTGGGGCGTGCCGGTGGAGCAAAGTGGGGAACCCGTCAGGGGCGAGTGGTGGATTGGGGGTCTCACCCGCTCCGGGTAGGGTCAGCGGCACGCCATCAAGACCGTGGAAGCGAGAGATGACGGACAACAAGCTCCCGATGCGGGCAAAGCTCGCCTCCTCACTGTCGCGCGGGGCCGCCGCGCTGTCACGCGCCACCGGACGGGGCGACGGGTCGGTCATCGGCGGCCGCATCGGCCTCATGATCGAGCCCAATCTGCTCGCCGAGCTCGCCTCGGGCCGGCAGATCGCCCTCGTCTCCGGGACCAACGGCAAGACGACCACCACCCGGCTGACCGCGGCGGCGATGGGCGTCCTCGGCCCGGTCGCCACCAACAGCCTCGGCGCCAACATGCCGGCCGGGCACACCTCGGCCCTGGCCAAGGCCGGGGCTACGCACTACGCGGTGCTGGAGGTCGACGAGCACTACCTCCGGCAGGTGCTCGACCAGACCAACCCGCGGGTCGTCGCCCTGCTCAACCTGAGCCGCGACCAGCTCGACCGGGCCAAGGAGGTCGCCATGATGGCGGCCCTGTGGCGCGACGCGCTGGTGGGCCGGGACCTGCACCTCGTGGCCAACGCCGACGACCCGATGGTCGTCTGGGCCGCGGGCAAGGCCGTCGCCCAGGGCACCCCGGTCACGTGGGTCGCGGCCGGTCAGCGCTTCCACGACGACTCCTGGGTGTGCCCGGAGTGCGGCGCCTCGATCGAGCGCAACGGGGAGCAGTGGGCCTGCGTCGCCGGCAACCTGAGCCGGCCGGTCCCACACTGGACGGTGTCCGGTGACGGGGTGGTCGACAACACAGGGCTGTACCACCAGATCACCCTGCAGCTGCCGGGCCGGGTCAACCGGGCCAACGCCGCGACCGCCCTGGCCGTCGCCGCACACTTCGGGGTGCCGCCGGCGAAGGCGGTGCCGGAGCTGGCCAAGGTCGCCTCCGTCGCCGGCCGCTACGCCACCGTGCAGCGCGACGGGCGGATCATCCGGCTGCTGCTGGCCAAGAACCCGGCCGGCTGGCTGGAGTCGTTCGACATGGCCGAGGACGTGCCGACCCTGCTCGGCATCAACGCCCGCGACCCCGACGGCGCCGACACGTCGTGGCTCTACGACGTCGACTTCTCCCCGCTGCGCGGCCGCCGGGTCCTGATCACCGGGGACCGGGCCATGGACCTCGCGGTGCGGCTGGAGGTCAACGAGGTCCCGTTCGAGCACGTGCGCTCGTTCGGCCAGGCGCTCTCGCTCGTCCCGCCGGGCCGGCTGGAGGTCATCGCCAACTACACCGCCTTCCAGGACATCCGAGCGGAGCTGGACCGTGTCAACTGAGTCGCACCTGCGCCTGATCTGGCTGTACCCGGACCTGCTGTCCACCTACGGCGACCGGGGCAACCTGCTGATCCTGGCCCGCCGGGCCGACCTGCGAGGCCTGCCGGTGGAGTGCGCCGAGGTCCGCGCCGACCATCCGGTCCCGGCCGACGGCGACATCTACCTCATCGGCGGCGGCGAGGACGGCCCCCAGGCCCTGGCCGCACAGCGCCTCATCGAGGACCGCGGCCTGCACCGGGCCGTGGAGCGGGGCGCGACCGTCTTCGCGGTGTGCGCCGGCTACCAGCTCATGGGCCACTCGTTCTTCGCCAAGGGTGCGAAGTACCCGGGCCTGGACCTGCTCGACATCGACTCCAACCGGGGCGAGACCCGCGCGGTCGGCGAGCTGGCCGGCGAGACCCACCCGGCCCTGGGCCTGCCGACCCTGACCGGCTTCGAGAACCACGGCGGCCGCACCAGCCTCGGCCCGGGCGTGAAGCCCCTGGCCAAGGTCACCACCGGCATCGGCAACGACGGCCAGTCCGAGGGCGCCTGGAACGGCCGCATCCTGGGCACCTACTCCCACGGCCCGGCCCTGGCCCGCAACCCCGCGATCGCCGACCTGCTCCTGCGCTGGGCCACCGGCCAGAACATGGAGCCCATCGACGACCGCTGGCCCAACGCCCTGCGCAACGAGCGCCTCGCCGCAGTAGCGAAGTAGTTCGAGCGACCGGGCGCCCCGAGCGCCCGGTCGTTTCGCAGGTCAGCCGAGATGGTCGGCCGGCGCGGTCTGCAGCAGCCAGGCCAGCGGCATCTTGGCGTACTCCTCGTATTCCCCGCTTGGGCCGAGACGATTGAGCTGGGCCGTCAGGGCACCGTCTCGATTGATCACCCAGTAGTGAGCGATGCCTACGGTGGCGTACTCATAACGCTTCGTCATCACATCCATCGCCTCGGACCCCGGCGACACGATCTCAACCACGAGCACGAGGTCTGCGACAGTCAGCCACACGCCGGTCGGCGGCGGGACCCGCCACAGGCTGAGATCGGGGATGCGACCACCCTCGCGACTGGCTCCTGGAATGCGAATGCCGGCCACCTGCAGGATTTGCTCGGCCGTCCAGCCGGCGGCAGCGAGCCACAGCGTCAAGCGGGTCGCAATCTTCGCGTGCTCCGAGTCAGCCGGCGGCATGACCGAGAGGACCCCCTCCGGGCTGGTCTCGTACCGGTGCCCATACAAGTCCGTGGCATTCATAGCCGCTAGGTCGTCGAGCGTCACGACGGGGGGCATATGCATGCCGATGGCCTCTGCGCTCATGCCGAACATGGTACGTGACCAGCAGCGCAAAAGGGCCGGCTCGGCGCTGCGGAGCCGGCCCTTGCTCGATACAGGTCAGACGACGACGGAGACCATGCGGCCCTTGACGAAGATGACCTTCTTCGGGGTCCGGCCGGTCAGGTGCTCGGCCACGGCGGTCAGGGCGGCGGTGCGGACGGTGTCCTCGTCGGCGTCGGCCGGGACCTCGACGGTGCCGCGGACCTTGCCGTTGACCTGGACCGGGTAGGTCACGGAGGCCGCGACCAGATAGGCCGGGTCGGCCTGCGGGAAGTCGGCGTAGGCGATCGAGGTCTCGTTGCCCAGGCGCTGCCACAGCTCCTCGGCCAGGTGCGGGGCGAACGGGGCGATCAGGCGGATCAGCGGGTCGGCCACCTCGCGGGGGGTGCCCGCGGCGGCGGTCTGGGTGACCCGGTTGGTCAGCTCGATCATCTTGGCGATGGCCGTGTTGAAGCGCATCTCCTCGATGTCGGTCCGGACGCCGTCGACGACGCGGTGCAGCAGGCGGCGGGTCTCCTCGTCCAGGGCGTCGTCGGTGACCCGCAGCCCGTCGGTCTGCTCGTCGACGACCAGGCGCCAGACCCGCTGCAGGAACCGCTGGGCGCCGACGACGGCGCGGGTCTCCCACGGGCGGGAGGCGTCCAGCGGGCCCATCGACATCTCGTAGACGCGGAATGTGTCGGCGCCGTAGCGCTCGCACATCTCGTCGGGGGTGACGACGTTCTTCAGGGACTTGCCCATCTTGCCGTACTCCCGGCGGACCTCCTCGCCGCCGAAGAAGAACTTGCCCTGGCGCTCCTCGACCTTGTCCGCCTCGACGTAGACGCCGCGGGCGTCGACGTATGCGTAGGCCTGGATGTAGCCCTGGTTGAACAGCTTCCGGAACGGCTCCTCGGAGGAGATGAAGCCGCGGTCGAACAGGACCTTGTGCCAGAAGCGGGCGTACAGCAGGTGCAGCACCGCGTGCTCGACGCCGCCCACGTACAGGTCGACGCCGCCGACGTCACCGGGCTGCTGCGGGCCCATCCAGTATCGCTCGTTGGCCGGGTCGACCAGCTGCGAGGTGTTGGCCGGGTCCAGGTAGCGCAGCTCGTACCAGCTGGAGCCGGCCCACTGCGGCATGACGTTGGTTTCCCGGGTGTACGTCTTGGGTCCGTCGCCCAGGTCCAGCGTGACCTCGACCCACTCCCCGGCCCGCGACAGCGGCGTCACCGGCGTGCTGCCGGCGTCGTCGACGGCGAACGTGCGCGGCGAGAAGTCCTCCACCTCGGGCAGCACGACGGGCAGCATCGACTCGGGCAGGGCGATCGGCAGGCCGGTCTCGTCGTAGACGATCGGGAACGGCTCGCCCCAGTAGCGCTGGCGGCTGAACAGCCAGTCGCGCAGCCGGTAGGTGATCGCGCCGACGCCGTGGCCGTGCTCCTCCAGCCACTCGATGGTCGACGCCTTCGCCTCGGCGACGCCCAGGCCGTTCAGATCGAGTCCGTTGGATGCGCTCGAGTTGATCGCCGGGCCGTCACCCGTGTAGGCCCGGCCGTCGGCCGGGAAGTCGGCGCTGGGCTGGACCGTGCGGATGATCGGCAGGTCGAAGCGCTCGGCGAACGCCCAGTCGCGCTCGTCCTGGCCGGGCACCGCCATGATCGCACCGGTGCCGTAGCCGGCCAGCACGTAGTCGGCGATGAACACCGGGATGTCGCGGCCGTCGACCGGGTTGGTCGCGTAGGCACCGGTGAAGACGCCGGTCTTCTCCTTCGCGTCGGCCTGGCGCTCGACGTCGCTCTTGCCGGCCGCGAACGCGCGATAGGCGGCGACAGCCGCGGCCGGGGTCTTCGCGCCGCCGGTCCATTGTTCATTGGTACCGTCCGGCCAGGCCGCCGGCACCAGCGCGTCGACCAGGGCGTGCTCGGGAGCCAGCACCATGTAGGTGGCACCGAACAGGGTGTCCGGACGCGTGGTGAACACCCGGATCGGGGTCCCGCCGGCGGTCGCGAAGTCCACGTGGGCACCGCGCGAGCGGCCGATCCAGTTGCGCTGCATGGTCTTGACCTTCTCCGGCCAGTCCAGCCGCTCCAGGTCGTCCAGCAGCCGGTCGCCGTAGGCGGTGATACGCATCATCCACTGGCGCAGGTCGCGCTTGAAGACCGGGAAGTTGCCCCGCTCGCTGCGCCCGTCCGGGGTGACCTCCTCGTTGGCCAGCACCGTGCCCAGGCCCGGGCACCAGTTGACCGGCGCCTCGGCGATGTAGGCCAGCCGGTGGTCGTCGATGACCTGGCGGCGCTCGACGGCGGACAGCGAAGCCCACGCGCGGCCGTCCGGCGTCGGACGAGTACCCCCGGAAAAGGCTTCTATGAGCTCTTCGATCGGGCGGGCCTTCCGCTGGTCCGCGTCGAACCACGAGTTGAAGACCTGCAGGAAGATCCACTGGGTCCACCGGTAGAAGTCGGTGTCGGTGGTGGCGACGGTGCGCCGGTCGTCGTAGGCCAGGCCCAGGCGGCGCAGCTGGCTGCGGTAGCGCTCGATGTTGGCCTCGGTCGTGGTCCGCGGGTGCGCGCCGGTCTGGACCGCGTACTGCTCGGCGGGCAGGCCGAACGAGTCGAAGCCCATCGGGTGCAGCACGTTGTAGCCGACCATCCGCAGATACCGCGTGTAGCAGTCCGTGCCGATGTACCCCAGCGGGTGCCCGACGTGCAGGCCGGCGCCCGACGTGTAGGGCAGCATGTCCAGCACGTACACCTTCGGCGCCCCCGCGCGCGGGTGGCCGGGGTCGCTGAGCGGGCCGGTCGGGTTCGGCGCGTGGAACGTGCCCTGCTCGGACCAGTAGTCCTGCCAGCACGCCTCGATGTCCCCCGCCATCGCCGCGGTGTAGCGGTACGGCGAGATGTCGACCGCCCCGTCGGTCACTGCCTCGCTCATGACTATCCACCCCTATGGGTCTCGGGAATTACTCGGCATTGTCCGGGCATCTCCGGGCATGAAAAAACCCCTCACGTAGGAGGGGTCGCCGCGCGGTCGCGAAGGGTGTTCGCGTCAGCACGGCTCGTCAAGAAGTCGGAATACCCGGGTCATGTTCGCAGTGTATCGCAGCCCGCGAATCGATTTGCCTAGTGCGCGCTCGCCACCGGCCGATCACCGCTGCACTGGACGTCGTAGCGCAGCCGCTCCCCCGCCTTGCGGAACTCGACCTGGGCCTTGGTGTGCACGCCGAGGTCGGCCCGGGTGACCACCACACCGGGCTGCGGCAGGACACTGATCAGGCTGACCTTCTTGCCGATGCAGAGCGCGACCACCGTGCCACCTTCCGTCTTGACGTCGATGCGCGGCTGGTTGACGGGCTGTTCGTCGGCGGCGGCCGGCGGTTCGCTCGTCACATTTGGTTGTGCCGTGGGTGATTCGCTCGGCGCCGGCGGATCGGTCGGGGGCGCTTCGGTCGGGGGCGCTTCGGTCGGGGGCGCCGTAGTAAGAGGAACGGACGGTGCGGGGCGGATCGGGTCGGCCGCGCTCGACGGCTCGGTGCCGGAGTCGCGCAGGATCACCCCGGCGACCAGGGCGGCGATCGCGACCAGGGCGGCCAGGCCGAGCAGCACTCGCCGGCCCTCGTTGGGCCGGCGGACCAGCGTGGTCTCGTCGGCGAGCAGTGCGAAACCGATCGGTTCCGCCGGCACCATCGAGTGGCGGGGAACGATGCCGGCGGCCTCGGCCAGCCGGGTGGCGACCGCGGCGGCGTCCGGACGGTCGTTCGGGTCCTTGGCGAGGCACTCCATGCAGAGCGCGCGCACGTCGTCCGGCAGGTCCGGCAGGTCGGGCAGCGGGGCCGGGGCGACCAGGACGTGCGCGGCGACCATCTGTGTCGTCGTCTCGCTGTCCCACGGGAGCCGCCCCGTCAGGCAGCGGTAGAGCAGCAGCCCGAACGCGTAGACGTCGCTGGCCGTCGTGATCTCGTTGCCGGTCAGGCGCTCGGGGGCCAGGTAGGCCGGGGTGCCGAGGACGAGTTCGGAGCCGTCGTCGACGTCCGGGGTACCGATGAATCCGACAATGCCGAAATCGAGGACTTTGGCGGCGTCGGGCGTGAGGATGACGTTGGCCGGCTTGACGTCGCGGTGCACCAGGTCCCGGGCGTGCGCGGCGGCCAGACCGGCGGCCACCTCGGCGCAGATCCGCAGGGCGGCGGGTACGGGCAGCGGGCCGGCCTGGAGGCGGGCGCTCAGCGTCGGGCCGCGCAGCAGCTCCATCACGACGAACGGCGTGTGATCCGAAGTCTCGCCGTAGTCGTACACGTTGGTGATGTTGGGATGCGAGAGCCGCGCGGCCGCCTGTGCCTCCAGCCGGATGCGCCGGCGCCAGTCGGTGTCCGCGGCCAGCCGCGAGTTGAGGACCTTGACCGCGACATCGCGGTCGAGCACCTCGTCGCGGGCGCGCCAGACCACGGACATGCCGCCCTCGCCCAGTCGTTCGGCGAGGAGGTATCGCCCGTTCAGCAGCTGTCCGGCCCGCATCTGCCCCAGTCTGCCGCAATCGACGCGGCGCGACATCTCGGCGGGCTGTTTACGGCCATTTGACAGGGGTACGTCCGCACGTTCAAAAAAGTACCGCCGACCGGCCGGGCGGGATGTCCGGTATCGCCGGATTCGCGTCCGGCGGCTTGTCAATTCCCCGGCTAGCCTGAGGGGATAACGACGGCTTGGTTGCAATCTGATGACAACGTTTTGGTGCAACCGAGCGGTTCACCTACGGGTCTTACACCTAACGGTGGCCACGGCACGACCATGAGGAGGCCAGTTGACCAGGCACCGCACGTTCGAGGAACTCGGCGCCCCGCTACCAGTGCCGGAGTTCCGCGCTGCGACCGAAGCGATCGTCGCGAACATCGAACAGGTCATCGAGGGCAAGACCGCCACGGTGCGGCTGGCGCTCGCTGTGATGCTCGCTGAGGGTCACCTCCTCATCGAAGACGTCCCCGGCGTCGGCAAGACCAAACTCGCCAAGGCCCTGGCCCGCTCGATCGACTGCTCGGTCCGACGCATCCAGTTCACGCCCGACCTGCTGCCCAGCGACGTCACCGGCGTGAGCGTCTACAACCAGGAGACCCGGGACTTCGAGTTCAAGCCGGGCGCGGTGTTCGCCAACATCGTCGTCGGCGACGAGATCAACCGGGCCTCGCCGAAGACGCAGTCGGCGCTGCTGGAGAGCATGGAGGAGCGGCAGGTCACCGTCGACGGCGCGACCTACCCGCTGCAGGTGCCCTTCATGGTCATCGCCACGCAGAACCCGATCGAGATGGAGGGCACCTACCCGCTGCCCGAGGCCCAGCGCGACCGGTTCACCGCCCGGATCGCCATGGGCTACCCGGACATGGGGGCCGAGCTCGCCATGCTCGACGTCCACGGCCGCCACGACGCCCTGGACGACCTCAACCCCGTCTCCGACGGCAGCCTGATGCGCCGGATGATCGCCACCGTCCGCGACGTGCACGTCGCCGACGCGGTCAAGCAGTATGCGGTCAACATCGTCACCGCCACCCGCGAGTCCGGTGAGCTGCGCCTCGGCGCCTCGCCGCGCGCCACGCTGCAGCTGCTGCGCACCGCCCGGGCCGTCGCCGCCATCGAGGGCCGCGAGTTCGTGCTCCCCGACGACCTGCAGGCCCTGGCCGTGCCGGTGCTGGCCCACCGCGTCATCCCGACCGCCGAGGCGCAGCTGTCCCGGCGCACCACCGACGCGATCGTCGCCGAGCTCGTGCACCGCCTGCCGCTGCCCAGTGACCGGCCGCCGCCGCGCTCGCCCTACGACACGCGGCAGCAGCAGCAACAACGGCCCCAGCAGTACGGAGGCCGCTGACCATGCGAGAGGCGCTGCGGGGGCTCACCACCCGGGGTCGTAGTTTCCTGGCCGCCGCCGCAGCGGCCCTCATCGCCGCCCTGATCCTCGGCGAACGCGATCTCCTGCGGGTGGCGCTGCTGCTGGCCGCGCTGCCGCTGCTGTCGGCGGCGTATGTCGGGCGGACCCGATACCGGCTGTCCTGCAGCCGCACCCTCGACCCGCACCGCGTCCAGGTGGGCGCGAGCGCGCGGGTCATCCTGCGCCTGCAGAACCTGTCCCGGCTGCCCACCGGCACGATGCTGCTGGAGGACCGGCTGCCATACGCGCTCGGCAGCCGGCCGCGGCTGGTGCTGGAGAAGCTCGGCGCGCACCAGGCCAGCTCCGTCGCCTACACGGTCCGGGCCGACGTCCGCGGCCGCTACGAGGTCGGCCCGCTGGTCGTGCGGCTGACCGACCCGTTCGGGCTGTGCGAGCTGACCCGGGCCTTCCCGTCCGTGGACCGGCTGACCGTCATCCCGCAGGTCGTGCCGCTGCCGTCGGTGCGCCTGGCCGGCGAGTTCGCCGGCTCCGGCGAGAGCCGCGCCCGCTCGGTCGCCGTGCACGGCGAGGACGACGCGGCCACACGGGAGTATCGCCACGGCGACGACCTGCGCCGCGTCCACTGGCGCTCCACCGCCCGCACGGGCGAGCTCATGGTGCGCCGCGAGGAGCAGCCCTGGGAGAGCCGGGCGACAGTCGTGCTCGACACCCGCTCCACCGCCCACCGCGGCGAGGGGCCCACGGCCAGCTTCGAGTGGGCCGTGTCGGCGGCCGCGAGCATCGCGGTGCACCTGCGCCACGCGGGGTACAAGATGCGACTCGTCACCGACGCCGGTGTCGACGTCGACGCCACCGAGATCGACGGCGACGGCCCGCTGCTCGACCAGCTCGCCGACGTGCGCCTGGCCCAGCGGGGCGACATCGCCGCCCTGATCGAGCGGGTCCGCCGGCGCAGCGACGGCGGCCTGATCATCGGCATCTTCGGCCTGCTGTCCTCGGCCGAGGCGGAGTTGCTGGCCTCGTTCCGCTCCAACAACGCGACCTGCGTCGCGTTCTTCATCGACTCCTCGACCTGGCTCAACCTGCCGACCGCGGCCCGCGAGGAGGCCGACAAGGCCCACGGCGTGGCGTCGCTCGCGCTGCTACGCAGCGGCTGGCGGGTCGTGGAGGTGCCGCACGGGGCCAAGCTGTCCGGGCTGTGGCCGCAGACCGGACGGGGTTCGCAGGGCTTCGCCTGGCGGGCCGCGTCAGCTGAAAGCGTCGCCGGGGCCGTCCGGTGACTTCTGGGGGTTTCCGGTGAACCAACGCAAGCACCTGACGCTGATCGCGGCGGGCTCGGCGTTCCTCGCGTCGCTGCCGCTGATCAACGTGTTCGAACACTACACGTGGGCCATCCGGGCGTTCCTCGTCGTCGCCGTCATGTGCGGGGTGGGGCTGCTGGTCCGCAGCATGCGCGCACCGGCCTGGGCGCCGACCGGGGCGATGGCCCTGGCCGCGCTGCTGTCGCTGACCTGGCTCTACCGCAGCCACGAGGAGTACCTCGGCATCCTGCCCTCACCGGGCACGATCGAGCACTTCGGGCAGCTGATGCGCACGGCGTCCGAGGAGATGAGCGAATACGCCACGCCGGTCGGCGACCGCGACGGCTTCCTGTTCCTCGCCACGCTCGGCGTCGCCGTGATCGCGCTGCTCGTCGACTTCTTCGCGGTGGTCCTGCGCCGGCCCGCGCTGGCCGGCCTGCCGATGCTCGCGATCTACTCGGTGCCGGTCACCGTCGACACCGACACGACCAACCCGATCCCGTTCGCGCTCGGCGCCATCGGCTTCCTGTGGCTGCTGGTCACCGACAACGTCGACCGGGTCCGCCGCTTCG
Organism: Dactylosporangium sp. NPDC051541; assembly: GCF_044454505.1. Lineage (NCBI taxonomy): Bacteria > Bacillati > Actinomycetota > Actinomycetes > Micromonosporales > Micromonosporaceae > Dactylosporangium > Dactylosporangium sp. NPDC051541. The sequence goes on along the minus strand of NZ_JBITDU010000017.1, from coordinate 98,546 downwards.
GCCGCCGGTTCACCGGCGACGGCCGCGACGTCGACCTGTGGGAGCCCTCCCCGCTCGCCGCGGCCGGCCAGCGGCTCGGCGCGATCAGCGTCATCGCCGCCGTGCTCATCCCGCTCATCCCCTTCGCGATGCCGGGCGGCATCCTCGACACCCTCGGCGCCGGGGGCGGCGGCGGTGGCGCCGGGATCGGCAACGGCAAGAACGGCAAGTCGGTGAGCATGTTCGCGCTGCTCTCCGGCCAGCTGACCCGGGACAAGGCGGTCGACATGGTCAAGGTGACCAACGTCGACGACGAGCACCCGTTCTACCTGCGCTTCAACGTGCTCGAGGACCTCAACTCGCGCGGCTTCGCGGCCCGCCCGATCACCGGCGGCGGCCCGGTCAGCAACGGCTTCGGCAAGCCCGAGTGGGGCCCGTCGGTGAAGGCGACGACCCACCAGGCCAAGATCGAGGTCACCAACGAGCTCGCGATCAGTTTCATGCCGATCTACACGTGGCCGACGAAGATCGACAAGCTGAGCAACCAGTGGTCGTTCGACCCGAAGACCGCCGTCGTGTACTCCAACAAGGACACGACCGCCAAGAAGACCTTCAACGTCACGTACCAGCGGGCCGACATCACCCCCGACCAGCTCCGCGCGGCCGCGCCCCTCAACGCGGGTGACCCGGCGCTGAAGGACCTGGCCACGGCGCCCGGCAACCCGACCGTGAAGAGCAAGGTCGACGAGCTGACCAAGGGCCTGACGACCGAGTACGACAAGGTCAAGAAGCTCTACGACTTCTTCTCCCCGGACAACGGCTTCGTCTACGACACCCAGACCGGCCCCGAGACCAGCGGCACCAAGATCGCGGACTTCCTGCAGAACAAGCGGGGCTACTGCGCGCAGTACGCCGCCGCCTTCGGCTGGATGCTGCGCGAGGCGAAGATCCCGGCCCGCGTGGCCTTCGGCTTCGCCCGCGGCGGCAACCGCAGCGGCAACACGATGACGCTGACCAACTTCAACCTGCACGCCTGGACCGAGGTCTACTTCCCCGGCTACGGCTGGCTCCCCTTCGACGCGACCCCGTCGACCGCCATCGGCGGCTCGGTGGCCACGTCCTACCTCCCGGCCGCGGGCGCCGCCGCCAACGACGACGACCAGCTCAACCGCCCGGGCAACAACGGCAACCCGACGACCGACTCCTCGGCCCCGGCCGCGCAGGCCGACACCCACGACAACCCGGGCTCCACGGACTCGTCCACGGCCGGCGGGGACAGCACGCTCTGGGAGAAGGTGGCCGCCTTCGTCACCGGCGCGATCGGCATCACGCTGATCTCGCTGATCGTCCTGGCGCTGCTCCTGGCCGCACCGGCGGTGGCCCGCAACCGCACCCGCCGCCGGCGCCTCACCTTCGCCACCCCCACCGTCCCCGTCGGCACACCCGTCCCGACCGGCGACGGCCCGACCATGACGGTCGTCGCGGACGAGGGCACCCTGCTCGCGGCGAAGCAGGACGCCCACCGAGCCTGGGACGAACTCGTCGACACGATGGTCGACTACCGCGTCCCGGTCGACGAGGCCGAAACCCCCCGAGCCACGGTGGAACGCCTGGTCAAGAAGGAGCGCCTGCGCGACCAGGCCGAGTCCGGCGCCCGCCTGATCTCGACCGCCGAGGAGCACGCCCGCTACGCCCGCCGCCCCCTCACGGGCCGCGAGCTGCGCACGGCGATCACGGCGGTGGAGTCGGCGTTCGCCACCAACGCGACGCGGAAGGTCCGGCTCATCGCCCGGTTCCTCCCACCATCGGTACTGCGCCGCTGGCGAACCTCGATCTCGACCGGCTCCAGCAGCGCCGCCCTCGCGACGGGCCGCGGCTGGGAGGCCGTGATGCGAACCTTGAGCGTCCGCCGCATGGTCACGCGCCGAGCGGCCCGCTGAGGCACTCACTTCTCTGAGGCCGTCCCCGTCCGCGGGGGCGGCCTCTTCGCACTTCCGCACTCCGCGCCGCATGCTCGCGACGCACCGGCGTGCTAGGCAAGACGCACCGCGAGCCGAGCACGACGCAACCGGAAATGTCGGACTTTTCTGGACACCCGGATTCGCGGAGCGCGGCCGGCGACAACACGGGCGCGTGGAAGCCGCTCCGTAAATGTCCGCTTCGACGAACGAGTTCGCTTTTTCCGGAAAGGTCGCCTATTTCGGACCCGTGGCTTCTGTGGACGTCAACCTGGAGGCGATTCCGGCGGAGGGACCACTGCACAGGCCGAGTCACGCCCGAAGGATGCAGAGGAAGCACTAGCGCAAGCAGCAAGCAGCACGCAGCACGCAGCACGATCGAGGAGCGGCGGACTGTCGGCGGCGTGTGAAATGACTTCGCCGTTCACACGGACGAGGAGCACCGGACGAGCAGCACAATGCAAGCAGCACGGACGAGCAGCGCAACGCAAGTAGTAGGGCCGCGGGGCGAGCAGCGCAAGCAGCACGGCCGGGGAGCGAGGAGCGCCGGACAAGCAGCGCAACGCATGCAGTAGGGCCGCGGGGCGAGCAGCGCAAGCAGCACGGCCGGGGAGCGAGGAGCACCGGACGAGCAGCGCAACGCAAGCAGCACGGCCGAGCGGCGCGGGGCGCAGGGCGATTCTGGGCCAGCCACGAGCAACCGGCGGCGGGTGAGCGAGGCGTGGGCGGCCGGAAGCGGTGCCCGACGGGAGAGGGCTGCGGCAAGCGGGCAGCGTGAAGCCGCGATTGGGCCGTCCGGCGAAAGTTACGCGACGAGCGGCCCGGGCCCGGTCAAGCGGCCGTCAGAGGTCGCCCTCTGGCCGGCGCCGCCAGCGTTCCTCCAGTCGGTCCACCAGGCCACCACGGCGCTGGCGGGTGCGGCGCGTGGCCGTTCCGCCGACCGCGTGCAGGTCGGTGGATTGGCCGCGGCGGTATGCCTGGACGCCGAACGCCAAAGCGCACAGCATGACCAGGAAACCACCCACGCCCAGGAGGGGGATGGAAATAACGACGCCGTAGACAAGCAGCGCCATGCCCGCCAGCACCAGGATTCCTGCGACGATCATCCGGCGCTTGGCATGGAACCGCGGGTCGGTGGCGCGCACCGCCGAAGCGAACTTGGGATCCTCGGCTAGCGACCGCTCGATTTGATCGAACAGCCGCTGCTCGTGCTCCGAGAGCGGCACGGCACTCCTCCCCGGTCGCGAAGGCCGGCCTCGAAAAAGGACCGGCAGTCCGGCACAGCCGGACGGCTGCGTACTGGCAAGTTTACGAGCGGGTCAACGCGTCGGAAAGCGGGACGATGGTCCAGCCGTGCCGATTTTCCGACGGAGTTCCTCTCGAAGTAGCCCTTACGCCCCTCCATTGTGTCTTGCCGGGGGTTCGATCGTCCCCTCCCCGCGCGGTGCGGACCCGTTTGCGTCGGTGCGTAATCCGTCACCCCGGAGCAGGCTGGCCGGTTTGACGAGCCCCCGCCCGAACCGCGCGGCCACCGCGTCGGCCGCCCGCTCGGCGTCGCGCCAGCCGTGGTCGCGCTCACCGAGCGTCATCTGCCGGGGCGTCCCGTCGGCGTGGAGGAGCCCCTCGACCCGCACCCCGATCAGGCGAATCCGCTCGCCCGGGCGTGCGGCCTGGAACAAAGCCCAGCCGAGCTGGAAGATCTCACGGGCCACGTCGGTGGGGACATCTACGGTGCGTGATCGCGACAGGGTCTGGAAGTCGGCCAGCCGGATCTTGACCGAGACCGTCCGCCCGGCCTGCCCGGCGTGCCGGAGCCGCTCGGCGACCTTGCCGGACAGCGCCAGCATCGTGCGTCGGATGATCGACAGGTCGCTCACGTCGACGTCGAAGGTCGTCTCGGCCCCGATCGACTTCTCGATCTGCTCGGGAATCACCCGTCGGGGGTCCCGGGCCCAGGACAACTCGTGCAGGTGGTGCGCCGCGGCGTCGCCGACGGCCGACCGCAGCAGCCCCAGCGGAGCCGATGACAGGTCGCCGATGGTCTTGAGCCCGAGCCGGGCCAGGGTCTCGGCGGTCCGCTCGCCGACGCCCCAGAGCGCCTCGACCGGCAGCGGGTGCAGGTATTCCAGCTCCCGGGCCCGCGGCACCACGACCATCCCGTCCGGCTTGGCCCGCGTCGAGCCGAGCTTGGCCAGGAACTTCGTCCCCGCTACGCCGACGGAGCAGGTCAGCCGCTGCTCGCCGGCCACCCGCCGCCGGATCAGCGCCGCGATCTCGACCGGCCGCCCGAGCAGCTTGAGCGCCCCCGCGACGTCGAGGAACGCCTCATCGAGCGACAGCGGCTCCACCAGCGGCGTGACGTCGCGGAAGATCGCCATCACGGCCCGGGACGCCTCCGTGTAGGCGGTGAAGTCGGGCGGCAGGAACACCGCGTGCGGGCACAGCCGCTTCGCCCGGGCACCCGGCATCGCGCTGTGCACCCCGAACTTCCGGGCCTCGTAGCTGGCCGCCGACACCACCCCGCGCGGCCCCGCCCCGCCCACGATGACGGCCTTGCCCCGCAGCTCCGGTCGGCGCCGGATCTCCACCGACGCGTAGAACGCGTCCATGTCGACGTGCAGCACGGTGCAGCCCGTGTCATCAGCGTGCGGCCCGAACTCGCCGGAGCCTCCGCGCGGTACAACCTGACTTCGCCCCACAACAGCGAACCCTAGCGGCACCCTATGACAAAATTGACGAAAACTTAGGCTTGCCTTACCTTTCAGGCATGACGCAAGCTGCGCTGACCTCGCCCTTGGCGCCGGTCGTCGCCGCCGTGGAGGGCCTCCGTCGCCGCCATCCGGCCCTGACCTGCGGCATCTTCCCGGGCTTGCTGATGACTGCGACGCCGGAGTGGGAAAGAGCCATAAACCCCCATGCCGCGGCGGTACTCCTTGTCGTCGCCTGGACCAGAGCCCGACGAGTCCCGTTGCTGATCCCGGGCGAGACTTTCCTCAACCGAGCGGGCCAGCTGGGCATCCGCCGCGCGAGCGTGGCCGTGCTCCCCGACGACCCGGCGGCCGACGTCCCGGGCGTGGTGGTCGCCGCCAACCGGCAGGAGCTCCTGCGGCTGGTGGCCGCACAGGCCGGCCCGGACGCCCCGGAGCTGGCCCGCCACGTGCGCCACCTGACCGCCCTGCTGTCCACCCGCCCGGCCTTGACCGTCTGAGGCGTCAGCGGCGCGCGATCAGGAGCGGGATCTCCATCTCGGCGGTCGTGTTGGAGCCGTGAAAGGCGATCATGTTGCCCAGCCGCGGCGGTTCGTGGGCGCTGGCCATCAGGACCCAGCGGTCGCGGCACACGGCCACCACGTCGCCGATCCGCTGGAGGTGGGACTCGGGGACCGGGCCGAACCAGCCGGATGCCACCGCCTCCTCCCGCGTCGCGACCCAGGCCCGGTCGCCCAGGACGGCGCGCCAGGCGGTGAGGACGTCGGCCTGGGCACCCGGGCGGGTGTGCAGGTAGCGGACCCGGGCCTCGCCGGCCACGTACGCGACGCCCGCGGTCAGGCGCGGGTCCCGGTCCAGGTCGATGCGGCGGTCCGGCGGGATGTTCAGCTGGCCGTGGTCGGCCGTCACGATCAGGGCCGAGTCCGGGGGCAGACCGTCCACCAGGCGACCGACCAGGCGGTCGGCGTCGGTGACGGCCCGGTGCCACTGCTCGGTGGCGACGCCGAAGTCGTGGCCGGCCCGGTCGACGTCCGGGAGGTACCCGTACACCAGGCGGGACTCGGACAGCGCGGACAGCATCTCCGCGGCCACCGCGTCGGCCTCCACCCCGGGGCCGAACCGGGCGCCGCGGTAGGCGGACTCCGTGAGGCCGGTGCCGGTGAACAGGGGGTTGGTGACGACCGTCGGGGCCAGACCGGCCGCGTCGGCGCGGGTGAACGCGGTCGGCACCGGCTGCCAGTCAGCCGGGTCGGGTTCGTCGAGCCAGCGGAGGTGGTTGAGGACCTGGTCGGTGCCGGGCCGGTGCAGGTTGAAGCCGACGATGCCGTGCCGGCCGGGTGCGGTGCCGGTGCCGAGGGTGACCAGGCTGACCGGGGTCGTGGACGGGAACCCGGACGTGATCGGCCGGGCGTGGCCGAGGCGGCCGGTGGCCAGGTCGGTCAGCGTCGGCGCCGAACCGGCCGCGAGGGGCAGCTGGTGCCAGCCCATGCCGTCGAGCAGGACCACGGCGATCCGGCGGACCCCGGCGAGCTCCGCGGCCAGCCCGAGGGTGTCCGGCTCCCCGGCGACACCGAGCGCGTGCAGGGCCGTCGGCATGATGTCGGCCAGGCTGTCGCGGCCGTATCGGGGCTCGATCGGCTCCAGCGCCGCGGCCGGGAGCTCCGGGCCGGTCATGCGCGGCGGGCGAGGAGGTGCAGCTGGGTGGCGATGTCCCGGTATGGCGGGGTGCCGGCCACGGCCAGCTCGAACGCGGCCAGGGCCTCGGCCTCGCTCTCCGCGACGGTGCCGGGCACGAGGTCGGCGACCACGCGGACGCCGTGGACCTGCTCGACGGTCAGCCCGCCCTCGTCCAGCAGCGCGGTCGCGGTCTCGGCCGTGTAGCGGCGGCGGAGGCGGTCACGGGCGTCGCCGCGCCCGTCGGGGCTGGCGACCAGCAGGGCGGAGGCGGCCAGGTGCCCCTGGATCGCCCGGCCGAGGACCGCGGCCACCCGGTTGGCGACCACGACGCTGGCCGCGCCGCCCGGCCGCATGGTGCCGGCGAGGGCGGCCACGACCTTGTGCGGGTCGTCGACGACTTCGAGCAGGCTGTGGCAGAGGACCAAGTCGACGCTCTCCGGCGGGACGAGATCGGCGAGCCCGTCGCCGTCGCCCTGCACCGCGCGGACCCGCTCCCCCACACCGGCCTCGGCGGCCCGGCGGGTCAGGGCGGCCAGGGCGTCGGGGCTGGCGTCGACGACGGTGACCGTGTGGCCGGCCAGGGCCAGGGGTACGGCGAAGCCGCCGGTGCCGCCGCCGACGTCGAGGGCGTTGAGCGGGCGGCCGGCCCGGTCCAGCTCTTGGCGCAGCACCCGCCAGACGACGGCGGTGCGGGGCGCAGAAGACTCCACCCAGAAAACCTTAGAGCAACGAGCAACCCGCCCCCGCCCGGACCGCCCACCCGCTGCTCACTCCCGCCGCCGCCGCTCACAGCCCCACCACAGGCTCCGCAACGACATCGGTGCTCCACGCGGCGAAACAGGCCGCCCTTGAGCATGGAGTCGCTGGTGTGCAGTGGCCCCAGCCCCGCACGGCCCGGCGGGTGGGCGCGGATCGTGCGGGGGTGCGGGTGGAGGCGAAGCCTTCCCGGTCTATTGGGGAAGCAGCGGCAGGTAGACGTTGCTGCCGGACTGGGCGAATTCTTCGGACTTCTGGCGCATGCCCAGTTCGGCGTACTCGCGCAGGTCCTGGCTGATGCGCATCGAGCAGAACTTCGGGCCGCACATCGAGCAGAAGTGGGCGGTCTTCGCGGGTTCGGCGGGGAGGGTCTCGTCGTGGTAGGCGCGGGCCGTGTCCGGGTCCAGGGCCAGGTTGAACTGGTCTTCCCAGCGGAACTCGAAGCGGGCCTTGGACAGGGCGTCGTCCCAGGCCTGGGCGCCGGGGTGGCCTTTGGCCAGGTCGGCGGCGTGGGCGGCGATCTTGTAGGCGATGACGCCGGCTTTGACGTCGTCGCGGTTGGGCAGGCCGAGGTGTTCTTTGGGGGTGACGTAGCAGAGCATGGCGGTGCCGTACATGGCGATCATGGCGGCGCCGATGGCGGAGGTGATGTGGTCGTACGCGGGCGCGATGTCCGTCGTGAGCGGGCCCAGGGTGTAGAAGGGGGCCTCGTGGCACCACTCCCGCTGCAGGTCCACGTTCTCCTTGATCTTGTGCATCGGGACGTGGCCGGGACCCTCGATCATGACCTGGACGTCGTGCTCCCAGGCGATCGACGTCAGCTCGCCCAGGGTTCGCAGCTCGGCCAGCTGGGCCTCGTCGTTGGCGTCGGCGATCGAGCCGGGGCGCAGGCCGTCGCCCAGTGAGAAGGCGACGTCGTAGCGGGCGAAGATCTCGCACAGCTCGGCGAAGTGGGTGTACAGGAAGTTCTCCTCGTGGTGCGCCAGGCACCAGGCGGCCATGATCGAGCCGCCGCGGGAGACGATGCCGGTGACCCGGCGGACCGTGAGCGGCACGTAGCGCAGCAGCACCCCGGCGTGCACGGTCATGTAGTCGACGCCCTGCTCGGCCTGTTCGATGATCGTGTCCCGGTACGCCTCCCACGTGAGCTTCACCGGGTCGCCGCCGACCTTCTCGAGGGCCTGGTAGAGCGGGACGGTACCGATGGGCACCGGCGAGTCGCGGAGGATCGCCTCGCGCGTCCGGTGAATGTGCTTGCCGGTGGACAGGTCCATCACCGTGTCCGCGCCCCAGCGGGTGGCCCAGTGCAGCTTGGCCACCTCCTCCTCGATCCCGGAGGAGACGGCGCTGGTGCCGATGTTGGCGTTGACCTTCACCAGAAACCGCGAGCCGATGATCATCGGTTCGCTCTCGGGGTGGTTGACGTTGTTCGGCAGGATGGCGCGCCCGGCCGCGATCTCGGCGCGGACCAGCTCCGGCTCGACGCCCTCGCGGATGGCCACGAACCGCATCTCCGGCGTCGTGATGCCCTGGCGCGCGTAGTACAGCTGGGTGCGCTCGACCGGGCCGCGGGCGGCGATCCACGGGCGGCGGTCGGTGATCGGCCCGGACGTGTCGTACAGGCGGACCGGCGGATTGTCGCCGCTGAGCTCGATCTCGGCGAACGGCACCCGCAGCTCGCCTTCGTAAACCTTGCGTTTCACCACAAACCTCCCGAAAGTCGGCAGACTCCACCCCGGGAAAGGGGCGTGAATTACCTAAAAAGGACCCCAGCCGAGAGGGCCGTGACCAGCCCCCAGCGACCAGGAGGTCGAGCGACGCAAAGCCGCATGGACGTACGTCTTGGCTCCGTCCAGCGCCGCGGGGAGCTCCGCACCGGAAGCCAGCAATGCGGTCGTCGCCGCCGCGAAAGTACAACCGGTGCCGTGGTTGTTTGGGGTTGAGATCCACGGGGCGGTCATGAGCGAGGTCTGACCTTCGAACCAGACCGCGTCCACGGCCTTGGCGCTCCCCCACAGGTGGCCGCCCTTCACGACGACACAGCGGGGGCCGAAGGCGGCCAGGTCGGCCGCGGCCTTGACGGCGTCGTCGGCGTCGAGGACGTCGCGGCCGAGCAGCACCGAGGCCTCGCGCAGGTTGGGCGTGACGACGGCGGCGTGCGGGAAGAGCAGCTCCAGGTAGGCCCGCTCGGCGTCGACCGTGAACAGCCGGTCCCCGGACGAGGCGACCAGCACCGGGTCGACCACCAGGCCGGGCAGGCGGGGCGCGAACCGGGCCACCAGCGCCACCGTCTCCGGCGTGGCCAGCATCCCGGTCTTCACGGCGGCCACGGGCAGGTCGTCGAGGACGGCCTCGAGCTGGGCGGCGACGAACTGCGGGTCAACGGCCGAGATGGCCCGCACGCCGACGGTGTTCTGGGCGGTCAGCGCGGTGATCACGCTGGTGCCGAAGACGCGGTGGGCGGCGAAGGTCTTGAGGTCGGCCTGGACCCCGGCGCCACCGCCGGAGTCCGAGCCCGCGATCGTGAGGGCGACCGGAGGGTTCACGCCGTCAACATCTCCTTGACCAGGCGGGCCGGGTCCTCGGCGCGCATGACGGCCCCCATCACGGCCGCACCGGCGGCGCCCTCGTCGAGGCAGAGGCGGACGCGGGCCGGGGTGTCGACGCCGCCGAGCGCGTAGACCGGCAGCGGCGCGGCCATCGCCATCCGGCCGAGCGCGGCCAGACCGAGCGGCGGGCCGTAGCCGGGCTTGCTGCGGGTGGCGAAGATCGGCGACAGCGTGGCGTACTCGACCGAGGTCGAGGTCGAGGTCGAGGTCGAGGTCGAGGTCGAGGTCGAAGCCGCGGTCGAGGCCGCGACCAGCTCCTCCAGCGAGTGGCACTTGGCCACGGTCGCGTCCTCCTCCAGGAGCAGGCGGCCGCCGACCTGGTCGAGGCGGGTGCGCAGGGCCGCGGCGAGGCGCAGTCGGCGGCGCGGTGGCAGGTCGTGCTCACGCAGTACCACCACTCGAACCCCACCGTCGATCGCACCCGCGATCACCTCGTCCAGCGGGCGCTCGGCCTGCCGGCGGTCGGTGAAGACGATGAGACGGGCCTCCGCCGGCTCTACCACGGCATACCTCCGGTCGGGCTGGATGCGGTCGCGTGCCGGCGGCGGGGTATGCGCCCGGCGAGGTGGGCGAGGCGGCCGGCCCGCACCGCGAGGCGCATCGCCTCGGCCATGCGCGCCGGGTGCTCGGCCCGGGTGACCGCGGACGCCAGCAGCACGCCGTCGCAGCCCAGCTCCATGGCGAGGGCGGCGTCGGAGGCGGTGCCGATCCCGGCGTCGAGGATGACCGGGACGCTGACCAGCTGCCGGATGAGCGCGATGTTGTGCGGGTTGCGAATCCCCAGCCCGGACCCGATGGGCGCGCCGAGCGGCATGACGGCCGCGCAGCCGGCGTCGGCCAGGCGCCGGGCCAGGATCGGATCGTCGCTGGTGTACGGCAGCACGGTGAAGCCGTCCTCGACGAGCCGGGCGGCCGCGGCGACCAGCTCCACGCCGTCCGGCAGCAGGGTGTCCTCGTCGCCGATGACCTCGAGCTTCACCCAGTCGGTGCCGAAGGCCTCGCGGGCCAGGTGGGCGAGCTTCACGGCCTCGGTCGCGGTGTAGCAGCCGGCGGTGTTGGGCAGGACGCGGACCCCGCACCGCTCGATGACCGCGAGCAGCGAGGGCGCGGCCGGGTCGAGCCGCCGCAGCGCGACGGTGACGAGCGCGGTCTCGCTGGCCCGGATCGCCGCCTCGAGCGCGGCGTGGCTGGTCGCGCCGCCCGTGCCCAGGATCAGCCGGGACGGGAGGTCGACGCCGTTGACCAGGAAGGGGTCAGCCACCCTGCACCGCCGTCAGCACCTCGACGTGGTCGCCGTCGGCGGGGCGGGTCTCGGCCCAGCGGGAGCGGGGTACCACGTCACCGTTCAATGCCACGGCGATGCCGCGCGGATCCGCTCCGGCGAGCGTGCGCACGACGTCGGCGACGGTCGTGTCGTCGGCGACGGTCGACGCGACGGCGTTGACCACGAGCTGCATGGGCTCACTCCTGCCTCCCTGCGCCGGCATGACCCGGATCAGGTTCGACGGTCGGAGGCTCACAGCCTCCCTCTCAGCCCGGTCACACCGGACTCCCGTGGGAACGTCTCGACCATAGCCCCGGCGGCCCGGTCAGGTAAAGCGGCCCGCCCCGAACGCGCTGATATCGATTGATGTCGCTTTATCGACAACCGTCTCGGCCACCGCCGCCGCCGTGGCCGGGGCCAGCAGGACACCGTTGCGATGGTGGCCGGCGGCGACGATGACCTCGGAGTTGCCGAGCCGGTCGATGATAGGAGCGTTGTCGGGGGTACCGGGACGAAGCCCGGCGAGAGCCTCGGCGAGCACCAGTTCGGCCACGCCGGGTAGCAGGTCGGCGGCCGGCCGGAGCAGGTCCAGCACCCCACCCGCGGTGACCGTGGTGTCGGCCCCGCGCTCCTCCTCCGTGGCCCCGACGACCAGCTCGCCGTCGGCCCGCGGCACGAGGTACACGTCCCGGCCGCCGGCGATGCCTCGCACCACGTGCCGGAGCAGCGGCTCGGGCCCGCGCAGCCGCAGCAGCTGCCCCTTCACCGGGCGCACCGGCAGCCCGGTCAGCGCGGCCGCGGCGGCCCCGGTGGCGACGATGATCACATCGTCCCGCAAGGTGGACAGGGTGTTCACATCCCGGGCCTCGAATCGCACCGGGAGCGTGCGCAGGGCCCGCAGCAGGCGGCGCGGGTCGACCTGGTGGTCACCGGGGGCGAAGGCGCCGCCGCGGACCCGGGGTGCCAGCAGTGGCTCGCGCTCGCGCAGGTCACGGCCGGAGAGCGGCTCGATCGGGCTGCCGGCGCGGCGGTAGAAGCCGATCAGGCGGTCGACCTCGGCCTGGTCGTCGGCGGTGAGGGCGACGAGGAGGGTGCCCTCGGTGCGATACGCGATCGATACCCCGGTCCGGGCCTCGACCCGCTCGGCGAACGACGGCCAGCGGCGCATCGACTCCGACATCAGCTCCTGCAGCGCATCCTCGCCGAAGTTGGCCTCGGCCGTCGGCGCGAGCATCCCGGCCGCGACCAGGCCGGCGCCCTGCGACGGGTCGCGGTCGTAGACGGTGATCGCCTCGACACCCCGCTCGACCAGCTCGAACGCGATGCTCAGGCCGATGATCCCGCCGCCGACGATGCCGATGCTCACTGGAGGAACTCCTTCGCCGCCGTATATGGATCGGCCGCCCCGCTGACCGCACCCACGACCGCTACCGCGTGGGCTCCAGCGGAGTACAACTCCCGCGCTCTTGTTGCTGTGACCCCGCCGATCGCGACGACCGGCACCGCCACCGCCTCCGCGACCGCGCGCACGCCCGCGGCCCCGATCGCGTCCGGCAGCCCCGACTTCGTGGTCGTCGTGAACGCGGGCCCGACCCCCAGGTACGAGGCGCCGTCGGCCACCGCCCGCCGCGCCGTCTCCGGATCGCGCGCGGTCGCGCCGAGGATCGCGCCCGGGCCGAGGATCCGCCGGGCCGCGGCCACCGGCAGGTCGTCGGCGCCGACGTGGCCACCGTCGGCCCCGGCCGCGAGCGCGACGTGCAGCCGGTCGTTGACCAGGCAGATCCGGTCCAGCTCGCGGCACATCGCGAGGATGCGCACGGTCAGGTCGTAGGCCTCGCGGTCGGTAACGTGGTCCTCGGGGCGCACCTGCACCACGTCGAAGCCGGCCCGCAGCGCGGCGGCGACCACCGCCAGGGTGTCGCGGCCGGGCCGGGTGTCGGTGATGAGATGCAGTCGTCCGAGGGTGCGCACCGCGATAGCTTTTCAGATATGAAACAGGTGCGACTCGGCCGGACCGGCCTGCAGGTCTCGGAGATCTGCCTCGGCATGATGAGCTACGGCGACCCTACGCAGCGCCCGTGGGTCCTCGGCAAGGAGGACGCCGACCCGTTCGTGCGCCGCGCGGCCGAGGCCGGGATCACGTTCTTCGATACCGCCGACGTCTACACGCTCGGCGCCAGCGAGACCGTCACCGGCCGGCTCCTGAGCAAGTACTTCACCCGCCGCGACGACTACGTCCTGGCCACCAAGGTCCACGGCCGGATGAGCGACGCCCCGAACCACGGCGGCCTGTCCCGCAAGCACATCCTGGCCGGCATCGACGAGTCCCTGCGCCGGCTCGGCACCGACCACGTCGACCTGTACCAGATCCACCGCTGGGACCCGAACACCCCGATCGAGGAGACCCTCGAGGCCCTCCACGACGTCGTCCGCGCCGGCAAGGCCCGCTACCTGGGCGCGTCGAGCATGTACGCGTGGCAGTTCTCCAAGGCCCAGTACCTGGCGAAGGCCAACGGCTGGACCCCGTTCGTCTCGATGCAGAACCACTACAATTTGGTGTACCGCGAGGAAGAGCGCGAAATGCTGCCGCTGTGCGAGGACCAGGGTGTGGGCGTCATCCCCTGGAGCCCCCTGGCCCGCGGTGTCCTGGCCGGCAACCGCAGCCGCGACGGCGAGCGCCGGACGACCCGGGCCAACAACGACCCGTTCGGCGACTCCCTCTACAGCGACGACGACTTCAACGTCGTGGACGCCAACACCGCCGTCGCCGCCGACCGCGGCGTCTCCCCCGCCCAGACCGCCCTGGCCTGGCTCCTGGCCAACCCGGTGGTGACCGCCCCCATCATCGGCGCCACCAAGCTCACCCACCTCGACGACGCCATCGCCGCCACCGAGCTCACCCTGGACGAGAAGGAGATCGAGCGCCTCGAGGCCCCGTACGCCCCGCACCGCATCGCCGGCCACTGACCCCCTACGGCCGACGACGCCGGCAGCGAGGCCTGGTGGTGCGGGAAACCGCGAAATCCAGGCCTCGCACTGCGGGCGCGACGGCCACGATCCACGACACAGGCCCTGTTCAACCAGATCGGCGACACTTCAAGAAGCGCTGGCCTTGCTTGGTGGTGACCTAGACCTCGACTGGCCTTGACAGGTCCGGTGCCGCACCGCCATCGTCCAGTCCCCTGGCCGACGGAGCCGCTCATGCGCGCCTCGAGCCGTCCCGGTTCGGCTCCTGGCGTGCAGAATATCCGCCATTTATCGCGCAAAGTCATATCTGCGGTGCTCATTTCGCCGCAGACTGCCGACCGAGCGGCGGCGGTGGATACGACGATTGGGGATGCGTCCGCTCAGCGTTGCCGACCGGCGGTGATCCGGTAACGGCCCGGAGCAGTTCGACGCGGCTTCTGCCAACCCGAAAGCGTCCGACCAGTAGGAACCGGTCGGACGCTCTCAGGTGCGTGCGGGTGGAACTGAAGCTCCCAGGTCCCGTCGACGATCGTCAGGCCGGCCACGCGCGGCCGGGAGCCGGGTGGCGGGGATCGTGAGGGGGTGTGGGTGGAGGCAGGGCCTCCCCTACGGGTCAGGAATTCAGTTCGACGCGACGCCGAGCTGGCCCTCGCCGCCCTCCGCGTGAAACTCGGTGCCCTGGGCGAAGGCGCCGTCGAAGCGCTGCTGCAGGGCGTCGAGCTCGTTGAAGTTCGCCTGGTGCGAGGACTCGCTGCCCTCGGCGGCGAAGACGTGGTCGTCCTCGGACGCGTCGTGGCTGAAGTTGGTGAAGTTGTCCTGCTCGTAGTGGGCGCCGTACGGCTGGTCGACCTCAACGTGGTTGCCCTGCGCGAAGTCCGTGGACTCCTGCGCGTGGTGGTCGTTCTCGTACACGTTGAACTGGTTGTTGTAGTCGGCCTCCGCGCCACTGGCGTGGTGGAGCTGGTTCAGGGCGTCGTGCTCCTGACCGGCCGAGTACTGACCGTAGTCCACCTCGTGGCCCGCGTCGTGGCCCGTGTCGCCCAGGTCGTAGTCGCTCATCGCTGTCCCCTTGGTGTCGTGTGCGTTGCTTGAACGTTAGAGCCACGGTCGCTCGGAAAAATCCCGGAAACGTGCCAGTGGCAGGTAGCCGACAGAAGTGAACCACGCTCACCTGAGGGCCCGTGTCGTACCTCCGGTCGGGGCGGCGGCCAGGCCCGATACGCTGACGGCCGTGATCGGGCCGCTGGCTGTCGCCACGCATGTGCTGTCGCTCGCGCTCGCCGTGTGGGCGTTCGTCGAGTTCTTCCGGCGGCGTGAGCCCGGAAAGCCGCTGTTCACCGGGCTGTGGGTGGTCGAGGCGCTGGTCGTGGCCCAGGTCGTGGGCCTGGTGGTGCTGCTGATCGACGGTCAGCGGCCGGGCGGGGACATGGTCACGCTGATCGGATACCTGCTGACCGCGGTCCTCCTCCCGCCGGCCGGGGTCGTGCTGGCCCGCATGGAGCCGACCCGCTGGGGCTCCTTCCTCATCGCCGCGGCCGCCGTGCTCGTGCCGGTGCTCATCCTGCGACTGGGACAGATCTGGAATGCCTGAGAAAACCCCGCTCAACCGCGGCTTCGGCCGGGTCCTCGTCTTCGTCTACGGCGTCTTCGCGCTCTCCGCGAGCGCCCGGGCCGGCGTGCAGATCGCGACGAAGTTCGATGAGGCGCCGCTCGCGTTCGGCCTGTCCGCCCTGGCCGCGCTCGTGTACATCGTCGCCACCGTCGCCCTGGCCCGCTCCAGCGCGACCTCACGCCGGGTGGCCTGGTTCGCGGTCGGGTTCGAGCTGCTCGGCGTGCTCGCCGTGGGCACCGCGAGCCTCGTCGACGGCAAGGCGTTCCCGGAGGCGACGGTCTGGTCGGACTACGGGCAGGGGTACGGGTACGTCCCCCTCGTGCTCCCGTTCGTCGGCCTGTTCTGGCTGTGGCGCACCTCCCGACAGGAGCCGGTCAAGGAGACGACAGCGGCGAAGGGCTGACTGCCCCACCATCGCGGCATGACCACATCCCGCGGGCCGGCCATCGTGATGTACATGGTGGCCGTCTTCGAGTTTCTGCTCGGCGTCACCTTCATCGTCATCGGCAACTTCGTGCCCGAGATCACCACGACGTTCACGCTCGTCGGCGGTGTGCTCGCGGCGACGGCGGTGATCCTGTTCCTGTTCGGGATGCGGTTCCACCGGCGGTTCCGGGAGGCCCAGGCGCTGCGCGAGCACGGCGTGCGCGGCACCGCGCAGGTGCTCGGCGCGAACCAGACCGGGGTGTACCTGAACGAGCAGCCGCAGATGGCCCTGCAGCTGCGCATCACGGCGCCGGGGCACGGCACCTACGACACGACGATCAAGGAGTACGTGCCGTTCATCGCCATGGGCATGCTCGGCAGCGGCCGCCCGCTGACGGTCCTCGTCGACCCGCTCGACCCGGCCAAGGTCATCGTGGAGTGGTCCTTCGCCGGCCCGGTCGCGGCCCCGACACCGCCACCGGCCGCCGAGAGCGCGTTCGTGAAAGAGCAGATTCTGGCGACGGGGGTACCGGGAACGATCCGGATCCTCGCCGCGGAGTTCGCGGGCAGCCTGGATGAGCAGGGCCGTCCCCTGTACTCGGCGCAGTTGCACATCGCCGTCGACGGCCGCGCTCCGGTTGCCGGTCCCGCCGTCTTCGCAGTACCACTGGAGCGGGTTTCGGTTATGCAACCCGGCGGTGTCATCCCCATCAAGGCCGACCCGTTCGACCCGAAGAAGTTCGCCGCCGACTGGGACCGCCTGACCACCGGGTGAGGCCGGCGGACGTCAGCGGAAGTCCCGGCTGGCGGAGCGGATCGGCAGGCTCAGTGCGGCCAGGTGGTCGGCGCGCAGGTTGAGCACGCCCTCGGACTTTTCGAGGATGCCGCGGATGACCATGGCGTTGGCGGTGCGGGCGATGCGGCGGTACCGCTGCCACAGTCCCGGCGTGCAGGTGACGTTGAGCATGCCGGTCTCGTCCTCCAGGTTGATGAACGTGACGCCGCCGGCGGTGGCCGGGCGCTGGCGGTGGGTAACGATGCCGCCGACGGAGACCCGGCGGCCGGCGCTCACCGCCTGCAGGCCCTCGACCGACACCGCGCCGATCGTGTCGAGGTATGGCCGGGCGAACTGCGCCGGGTGCGCGTCCGGGGCCAGGCCGGTGGCCCAGACGTCGGCGACCATCCGCTCGACGGCGTCCATGCCGGGCAGCATCGGGGCGTTCTGGCCGCCGACGGTGCCCGGGAGCCGGTTGGCCGTCTCGCGCGCGGCCGCGCCCGCCGCCCACAGTGCCGCGCGCCGGGTGAGTCCCAAGGAGTTGAACGCCCCCGCCGTTGCCAGAGCCTCCAGGTGTACCGCACTGAGCCCGGCCCGCCGCGCGACGTCCGTGAGTGACGTGTAGGCGCCGCCCTCCGCCCGGACCGCGGCGAGCCGCTCGGCCACGTCCTCGCCGAGCGTGCGCACGGACTTGAAGCCGAGCCGGACCGCGGGCCCGCCGCGCCCCCAGTCCCGGGGATCGTCCGGCGGCTCGTCCAGCGGCGCACCCTCCAGGACGGCCGCCGCGGCGCTGGCGTTGATGTCGGGCCGGCGCACCTCCACGCCGTGCCGGCGGGCGTCGTCGACCAGGCTCTGCGGCGAGTAGAAGCCCATCGGCTGGGCGTTGAGCAGCGCGGCGCAGAACGCGGCCGGGTGGTAGCGCTTGAGCCAGGCGCTGGCGTAGACCAGGTAGGCGAAGCTCATCGCGTGGCTCTCCGGGAAGCCGTAGTTGGCGAACGCGGCCAGCTTGTCGAACAGATCCTCCGCGAGCCGGCCGGTGATGCCGTTCTTGGCCATGCCGGCGAAGAGCCGGTCGCGGATCGCGCCCATCCGCTCCATCGAGCGCTTCGAGCCCATGGCCCGGCGCAGCTCGTCGGACTCGGCCGGGGTGAACCCGGCGACGTCGATGGCCATCTGCATGAGCTGCTCCTGGAACAGCGGCACGCCGAGGGTCTTCTCCAGCGAGGGTTCGAGCAGCGGATGTGGGTAGGTGACCGGCTCCTTGCCGTTCTTGCGGCGGATGAACGGATGGACCGAGCCGCCCTGGATCGGGCCCGGGCGGATCAGGGCGACCTCGACGACCAGGTCGTAGAACGTCTCGGGCTTGAGCCGGGGCAGCGTCGCCATCTGGGCCCGGCTCTCCACCTGGAACACCCCGACGGAGTCGGCGCGGCAGAGCATCGCGTAGACCTCGGGGTCGTCCAGCGGCATGTGCGCGATGTCCAGCTCGGAGTCGATCATCTCGAACGCGTATCGCAGCGCCGAGAGCATGCCCAGGCCCAGCAGGTCGAACTTGACCAGCCCGACGGCCGCGCAGTCGTCCTTGTCCCACTGCAGGACGGTGCGGTTGAGCATGCGGGCGTGCTCGACCGGGCACACCTCGATCACGGGCCGGTCGCAGATGACCATGCCGCCGGAGTGGATGCCGAGGTGCCGCGGGAACGTGAGCAGCTCGTTGGCGAAGTCCACCACCGGCTTCGGGATGTCCTCGGTCTCGCTGACTGTTACGGCGCCCCAGCGGTCGATCTGTTTGCTCCACGCGTCCTGCTGCCCTGGTGAGTGCCCGAACGCCTTGGCCATGTCGCGGACGGCGGACTTGGGGCGATACGAGATGACGTTGGCGACCTGGGCGGTGAACTCGCGGCCGTACTTCTTGTAGACGTGCTGGATGACCTCCTCGCGGCGGTCGGACTCGATGTCGATGTCGATGTCCGGCGGCCCGTCGCGCTCCGGGGACAGGAACCGCTCGAACAGCAGCCCCCACCGCACCGCGTCCACGTTCGTGATCTTCAGGGCGTAGCAGACGGCCGAGTTCGCCGCGGAGCCGCGACCCTGGCAGTAGATGCCGTTGCGCTGGCAGAACGTCACGATGTCGTGCACGACCAGGAAGTACCCCGGAAAATCGAGCTCTTCGATCATGGCCAGCTCGTGCTCCAGCTGCTCGTGCGCCTTTTGATTGCCGGGGTACCGCTCCTTCGCGCCCTCCGCGGTGAGGTGCCGCAGCCACTGCATCTCGGTGAGGCCCTGGACCGGCACCGGGTAGTCGGGCAGGTTCGGGGCGACGAGCTGCAGATCGAACGCCAGCTCGCGGCCCAGTCTCGCGGCGTTCGGCACGGCATCGGGGAACGCCTGGAACCTGGTGGCCATCTCCGCACCGGAGCGCAAGTAGGCCGAGCCGGCGGCCGGGAGCCAGCCGTCGATCTCGTCGAGGCTACGGCGGGCTCTGACCGCGGCGAGGGCGGTGGCCAGCTTTCTGTCTTTTGGCTGGGCGTAGTGGACGTTGTTGGTAGCTACGATTTGTAGCTTTTGTCCGATTGTGGCGAGAGCGTCGTTGCGCTCGTCGTCCAGCGGATCGCCGTGCGAGGTCAGTTCGACCACCACCGACTCCTCGCCGAAGAGGGTGCTCAGTTTGTCCAGCTCGGCTTTTGCGGCTTCCATGCCATTTTGCGCCAAGGCTGCGGGGACATGGCCCTTGCGGCAGCCGGTGAGCAGGACGACGTGGTCGCGCAGGGCCGCGGCCGTCTCCTCCAGGTCATACACCGGGCGGCCCTTCTCGCCGCCGCGCAGGTGGGCCTCGCTGATGACGCGGGAGAGCCGGGCGTACCCCTCGGGGCCGCGGGCCAGCAGCAGCAGGTGCCGGCCGAGCGGGTCCGGCTCGCCGTTCTGCGGCCCCGGCAGGCCGAGGGAGAGCTCCGCCCCGAACACCGTCTTCAGGTCCAGCGCGCGGGCCGCCTCGGCGAAGCGGACCACACCGTAGAAGCCGTCGTGGTCGGTGATCGCGATCGCCTCGAGGCCCAGACGGGCGGCGGTCTCGGCCAGCTCCTCCGGGTGGCTGGCCCCGTCGAGGAAGCTGAAGTTGCTGTGGCAGTGCAGCTCCGCGTATGGGGTTGTTCCGGTGTTCTTGGTGATGTCGGGCGCGGTGTACTCCGGGCGTTTGCGGGACCAGGCCGGGCCGTCTCCACCGTCGGCGGCGAGCGCGTCCGGGCGGAAGTCGGGCCCCGGTGGCGCCCAGCTCATCTGGTCGTGCAGCTTCGACCAGGGAATGTCGGGGTTCGTGAAGCCCATCAGTCGTACAGCGCTTCCATGTGCCAAGATCCATTCCGCAGTACCGCTAAAAAGGCCCGTTCGTCCGCGAGCAGCAACTGGAACCGGGCCGCTCTGGTCTGGTGCTCCTCGTCCCACCAGCGCTCGTCGATCGGCCAGGGGCCGGCCCAGGCGGTGATCTCGATGAGCTCGCCGTCGTTTCGGATTTTTAGGTATTTCGGGGGATTTGAGAGCTCCAGTCGGCCACTGACCTGGACTTTGTTGCCGGCTTCATCGACCACCTCGGCCGGGATCGGCTCCGGGTACACCGTCGCCGGGCTCGGTCCGGGGATCCCGCCCGGCCACGGCGCCTCGGTGCCCTGCGCCGTCCGCTCATCACCCCAGGCCACCAGCCGGATCCGGCTCTGGTCGGCCCGGCCGCCGTCGAGGACCGCGGTCAGCACCGCATCCGGGCCGAGCAGGCCCTGGACCCGGGACATCGCCCGGTGCGCCCGGTCGCGCTCCTCGCCGGCCTCACCCCACAGACCCGGCTGCAGCCCCAGATGCTCGACCACGCCCTCCGGGATGAGCCTCAGCTTGGCGATGTTCTTGTTGCTTTCGCTGCGAACCCAGCCCTCGAGCTGCCAGCGGAGCCGGTCGGCGACGGCGTTCACGCTCAGCAGGCCGTCGTGGCGCCAGGTCCGCACCAGCTCCTCGCCGCGGTCGGTGACCGCCTCGATTGCCAGCCGCGTGCAGGCCAGCCCGTGCCGCCCGAGCCGGTCGTGCAGCCGCTCGGCCAGCGCCCGGGCCGCGAACGCGGCCGCGTCGACCCGCTCGACGGGCTCGTCGAACGTCTCCTCCACGGCCAGCTCCAGCGGCGTCTGCCGGGGCGCGAGGGGCCGCTCGTCCCGCCCACCGGCCAGCCGGTGCGCGAGCGCGGCATCGAACCCGAACCGGTCCAGCACGTCCGCCGCCGGCAGCGCCGCGAACTCCCCGAGCGTGTGAATCCCCAGCCGCCGCAGCAGATCCACGAGGTTGGGCCGCCCGATCGCCCCGATGCTCAGGTCGCGCAAAAATTCGCCGGTCTCCCCGTCCGGCACGATGACACCCGCCCGCGCCGCCAGCCCCGCCGCGAACGTCCCCTCCGCCACCCCGATCTGCGCCTCGACCGCGCACTGCTGGGCGATCTGCTCGACGATCCGCTCCGCGGCCGCCGCCTCACCCCCGTAGTACCGCGCCGGCCCGCGCGCCGCCAGCGCACACGCCCCCGGCCGCAGCGTCTCCACACCCGCCGCGATAGCTTCGACCGCGGCCAGGACCGGCTCGAATGCCAGCAGGTCACGGCCGGGATCGTGCTCGAGCACGATGAGGTGGGGGCAGCGCCCTTGCGCTTCGCGCTTGCGCAGCCCTCTTCGGACCCCTTCCTCGCGGGCGGCCGGGGACGCGACCAGCACCCGATTGGCGTGCAGCACCGCGACCGGCTCCCGCGCCGGATACCCGTCCACGATCTCGGCCGCCACGATCGGCCAGTCCGGGCACCAAACCACCATCGTTCGCATGCCCCGTCACCCCACCCGGCGCAGGGGCTCGACTGCTTGCTCTCGGGCCGTCTCTTCTGCCGCCGGCCCTTTTGCCGCCGTGTTTTTTGCCGCGATGCCTCTTGCCGCCACGCCTCTTGCCGCTGCGCCTCTTGTCGCGGTGTCCTTTGCCGCTGCGTCTTTTGCCGCTGGGTCTTTTGCGGTCAGCTCTCTTATGGGCGGCAGGACACCGGTGGCCGCGGGCAGGGCCAGGGTCACTTCGCGGGTCGCGGAGGCGGCGCCCCGCCCTCGAGCCTGGATGGTGATCTCGCGGTACCGCAGCCGCCCCCGCCCGGTACCAAGCCCACCCCAGGCCCCCCGAACCGGCGCCACGGTCAGATCCGCTCCGGCCCAGGCCCCGGCCGGCATGAGCACACTCCCCCGCTGCCGCGCCCGCGCCGCCAGCCGCCCGGCCACAACGGGCGCGATGGGCCCCGGCGGCGCCGCGACCACGATGTCGAACCCGTCCAGCAGCGCGGCCACGATGGTGGTCCACTCGGTACCGGGATGCGGCACCAACGCGAGCCGGTCCAGCGCGATCCCCATCTCGGCGGCCGCGATGGGGCTCAACGCGGGCAGCCCGACCACCGCACACCAGGACCCCCCACGGGAGGCCGCCGCGAGCAACGCCAGCAACACCGACGAGGTGTGCACGGCCACGGTCGCCCCCCGCCGCAGCCCACCGCCCGGCAGCAGCTCCTTCAGCTTCTGCAGCACCGGCAACGTACGCGTGCCGGCAACAACTTCGACATCCCGCTCCGAGGCGGTCCGCACCACCCCGTCAAGCCCAGCCGCCCGAACCACTTGCCGGCTCTCGTCGGCCCTCCCGCCCCCGTCGCCTCTCTTGCTCTCGCCGGCTCTCTTGCTCTCGCCAGCTCTCTTGCTGTCGTCGGCCCTCTTGCTGTCGTCGCCTTTTCTGTTTTCGTCGCCTTTTCTGCCGGGC
This sequence comes from Dactylosporangium sp. NPDC051541, assembly GCF_044454505.1. Lineage (NCBI taxonomy): Bacteria > Bacillati > Actinomycetota > Actinomycetes > Micromonosporales > Micromonosporaceae > Dactylosporangium > Dactylosporangium sp. NPDC051541. The sequence goes on along the minus strand of NZ_JBITDU010000017.1, from coordinate 76,013 downwards.
AGCCCTCTGACGAACGCCCGAGCCGATTCGATCGCGGTAACCGGGGCCGGCGTGTCGTCCCCACCCGCAGGGCAAGCATTTTTGGCCGAGCCGGACCGATCGAGCCGCCGAGACGCCCGCCCGCCGACAACGCTGATCGTGGACCAGTCGTCATCCTCGGGCCGCACGTCGTCGTACGCCACGTCATCAAACTCGGCCGCCACCGAAGCCGATGTGCCAGCCACGGCTCCTTGCTCCCCCACCTGTAGTAGAAACCTGCACGAATCTGGGCAAATCGCCCAAAGAATGACCATTCATGTACGCCAGCCGTTGGGGGCCTTTTCAGACCCCCGGATCACCGCCGGCATGACTCCCAGCCAATTCCAGTCCCGACGCGAACACGACGGTGGGGGCCGCCAGCACCGAACGGGGTCCAGAACCCTCAACCAGCTCAACACCACCGAACCCCGCCGGCTCGCTGAACACAGCAACCGCAGCAGCCGGAAGGGACCGACCAGAGGCCAAGACAACACTCAACGAGGTGAACGCAACCCCGGGCACACTTCCAGCGGCCGCAAGGGGCAAGGCGGAGGAGTCCTCGAGCACAGCACCAACCTCAGCCGCCGCAAACCGAGCAACAACCGAGCCAAGCCCACGAGAGGACCAGCCCGGCCCGTCGTAGTCAACCCCACCGGCCCCGTCAACGCCCCGCACAACGGATGAGCCCACAGACCCAGCAGCAGCACCCAAAGCCGGACCAAGCAAACCCCGACCACGGCCGGAAGACGCACCCGGACGCCCACCACCATCAACACCGAACTCGCCAGCGGATGCGAAAGCAGATCCAGCAGCACCCGAAGGCGAGGCAGCCAAACGCCGGCCGCGGACGGACGACACGACCGGACGCCCACCACCATCAACACCGAACTCGCGGGCGGATGCGAGCTCAGGCCTCGTGGAATCTGGAAGTGCGGAGCGGCCCGAGGAACCAGGGCTGGCCTGGACCACGGGATCCGTCAGGGTTTCGGAGGTTGGGATTGGGCGCGTTCGAGGACGCACGGCACGTACACCCAGGCGAGGCTCGCTGCGGGGGGTCAGCACCTCGGCGCCGGGCTCGAGAACAGCAGCGAAAACGTAAGCGGCCGCAGAACCGAAATCGGAGCCCGGACCAGAACCGTAAGCGGCCGCAGAACCGGAACCGGGCGCAGAATCCAAACCGTGCCCGGAACCAGAGTCAGCACCACAAGCGGGACCTGGACCGCGCCCGAAGCCAGGACCTGGACCGTGCCCGGAACCAGAGCCAGGACTGGAACCGGAACCATAAGCGGGCGTACGACGGGAACCGAACGCGGAACCTGGACTGGACGCGGAACCGAAGCCGGAACCGGGCGTAGGACCTAATCCGGACGCGAGACCTGGGCTGGGCGCGGAAGCGGAACCGGGCGTAGGACCCAACCCGGACGCGAGACCTGGGCTGGGCGCGGAAGCGGAACCGGCAGCGGCACCAAGGTCGGAAGCAGGACCTGGCGCAGGGGCGGTAGCGGGCGCGGGCGTTGGAGGCACGGGCTTGGCGCTGATGGCGGGTGGCGGCGGGCGGTCAGCTGGCCAGGCCTTCGAGCCTTGGCTGGTATGAGTAGCCGAGCGCGACCTCGACCACCGCGATGAACTGCTCCGCGGAGCGCATCAGGTCGTCGGCCTCGCGGGCGGTGACCACGCGGGGGATGCCGGCTTCGGCGGCGGAGCGCTTGCTGGCGGTGGCGGCGAAGAAGGAGGACCACTCGCTCAGCTCCGGGGCGACCAGGACCAGCAGGGACCAGACGCTGGTCACACGGCTGCGGCGGCCGGGGGCGGCGGGGACGGCGCGGGCGGCCAAGACGGCCGCGGCGGCGCGCAGGGCGGCCAGGTGGGCGGTCGCGTAGCGCATGCCGTCGGCGCGGATCTCGGCGGCTTCTTCCAGGCCGTGGCGGGCCATGGTGAGCAGTTCGCGCGGGGTGCGGTGGGGAAGCGCGTGCGCGGGGATCGGGAGCTGCTGGCGGGACGCACCGCCGCTCGGCCCGGTGGCCGACGGTGGGGCCGGGAAACGACTGATGTTGGACGAGCTGGTCGAACGGTTCGTCGGCATCGGTGCTCTCCCTCGGTGGTGCGTCGGCAGGTTGGGCCTGCGCCTGTCGGTGCGCGGTGTGCGCCGGCCGGCCGCTGCGGGGGGAGTCGCAACCGCCGGAGTCGATCAGAACTGCGAAGAAAGCCAAAAGCTGGAAGTGACTGGAACAAAAAGGGCCGGGATCGGGAACTGCGGTTGTCAGGAGCGAGGAGCTGGAGTTATGGGGTGGAGCTAGGTGCGATCAACGGGTCGAACGGGTGCCGGTCCGCGACTGCGACGGCGTGCCGGTCGGGCGTGGAGCTTCCCCACACCACACCCGACCGGCTGGGTCGCCGTCCGCCGCCCGGGGGTCGTGGGCGGCGAACGGCGGCCCCGCCTGAGGCCAGACCCGCGAAAATCCGGCCTCCGCGGTGTCGCGGACCGCGCTCGGGATCAGCGCCGCGAATCGCTTTCCCGAAGCAGTTCGAACACTCGTTCGATGGCTCAACAGTACACCCCCGACACCCGCCCACGGAATGGTTGCGCGAGGTTTTTCGTACACCCGTTCGGACGATCACCATCACACCCCCTCCCACACCGGAACCAGCCGCTCACCAAGAAACCGAGACAAGTCCGTGACCTCGGCTTCCAGGGCCTCCCGAGCCCCGCTGACCAGCCCGGCCGAACCAAGGCCAAGACGACGAGCCGGACCACGAGCAGCACCACGAGCCGGACGACGAGCCGGACGACGAGCCGGACCAAGAGCAGGGCCAGGAGCCGAACCAAGAGCCGGACCACGAGCAGGACCAAGAGCCGGACCACGATTAGGACCACGATCAGGACCAAGAGCCGGACCACGATCAGGACCAAGAGTCGGACCACGATCAGGACTTCGAGCAGCACCAGGGCCGGGGGCAGCACCACGAGCAGGATCCCGGTCAAGACCAGGGAACGGCTGGAGCACAACCTTCCGCCCCGACCGCTGCCACACCCCGGCCACCCGCCCGTCAACCAGCATCGTCGCCGCGATCATGCCGCCACCCCGATTGACCAGCCCCGCCCGCTCGGCGTCCAGAACAAAGGACCGGTCCCGATACCCGAGCAGCAACGTGTCGAACGCCCCCAGCAACCGCGCAGACGCCGCCCCCGAGGAGAGCGGAGACGCCGCACCCGAGGAGACAGGCACAGCAGCGGGAGCCCCGAGCGACAGAGCCCGCCGAGCCAAGGTCACCGGCAGCCCGGACCAGGCCGCCAGATCATCCGCGGACGCCGGCCCGTGACCGACCAGGTATCGCCGCGCCAGCTCGGCCAGCGCCGCATCCCCCGTGAACGCCCGCGGTGACGAGACCTCGAGCTCTGAAGCCAGTATCACCGTGGGCTTCCCGCCCACCTCCGGCCCACGGCACACAACGCCGGCCGCGGCCGCGTAAGCCACCAGGTGAGCCGGCGCCTGCCCGGACGGGTCGACCCGCACACCCCGCCGAGCCAGCTGGGCCACCAGCCGGCCCCGCTCCATCGGCCCGGCCCCGGCCAGGATCCCGGGCAGCTCGGCCAGGGCACGAGCGGCCACATCGTCGGACACGCCGAGCTCAAACCGCCGCCGCTCCCCCGCGGCCCGGTTGATCGGCCCGAACAACGATGTCAGCCACCCGAGATCGGCCGCCGCCACCAGGTGCAATGTTCCCCGCATCAGCCAGGTCCGGGCGAGCCGGCCCGAGGTGAGCGCGGCGTCGACGTCGGCGGCGGTCAGTGCTGACGACCGGGCCCGCACGGCCAGCCGCGCCGCCGGCCAGGACTGAGCCTGCACGCCCACCACCCGCTCCACGACGCTCAGCACGTCGGTCGCAGGCGCCCCGGCCAGCAGCTGCGAGTGCAACCGCCGCTCCCTCACCGTCATAGCCGCACCATAGCGACGGGGTACGACACTTTTGCATTCCGGCGAATCCCCCGTCGGGGTATAAATCCGATATGTCGAGGCGCGAAGCGCCCGACATATCGCGCCGGACACATCGCCGACGATCGACCCAGTGCACCATCACGTCAGGAAAAGCGGCGCGAAGCGCCCGAAGCGCCGAACGCCCTGAAGCGCCCGACATATCGGCCCGCAAGCGCCCGGCACGTCATGAGAAGCGGCCCACAAGCGGGCCCCGCGCGTCGTGGGAAGCGGCGCCAAGCGCCCGCCCCCTCGTGGAAAACCAGTCAACCAGCCAGCGAGGCAAGATAGAGACCATGCAGCCTCACCTCAACGTCCAGGCCGTCCAGGACGCGCTGGACGCCGCCGGCGCCAAAGCGTCAGCCGGCCACCCGTGCCAGGTCAAGGTTCTCACCGACCCGGTGCACACCGCCGCCGCCGCGGCGGCCGCGCTCGGGGTCGAGGTCGGCCAGATCGCCAACTCGCTCATTTTCAACGCTGACGGCGAGGCGCTGCTGGTGCTCACGTCCGGGGCGCATCGGGTCGATACCGGGAAGGTGGCGGGCCTGCTCGGGGTGGCCAAGCTCAAGCGGGCCGAGGCGGAGTTCGTGCGGCTCAACACCGGGCAGGTCATCGGGGGTGTTTCGCCGCTCGGGCATCCGGCGCCGCTGCGGACGCTGGTGGATGTGGAGCTGGGGCAATATGACGAGGTCTGGGCGGCCGGTGGGATTCCGCAGGCCGTGTTTCCGATCACCTTCGCCGAGTTGGTGCGGGTGACCGGCGGTACCGCGGCCGCGGTGGCATGACGGTCCGGCTCTACGTGTGGCGGGTGCCGCGCAGCAAGATCCCCGCCGCATTCTGGTCCATGGCCGTAGATAAACGAAAAATCCGGAAAAACGCCGATTTTGCGAAACTGCTCGGAACCGGCAACGGGCGCGACTTCGGCGTGGGGTCGGCCGACCTCACACGATGGGCCGCGCTCATCACGACCGCCGACGAAGCGCCCGAGCGCAGACCGCCCATGCGCGGCGCCGTAGCCAGCTGCACCCTGACCCTGGAGCCGATCGCCAGCCGCGGCACCTGGAGCGGCCAGGAGCCCTTCCAGCCGGTCCGGACCGCTCGCGGCGACGGGCCCGTCGCGGTGCTCACCAGGGCTCGGCTCAAGACCGGCAAGGCCCTGGCGTTCTGGCGGGCCATCGGCCCGGTCGGCGCGATCGCCGGCGAAGCGGAGGGGCTGCACTGCGCCTTCGGGCTCGGCGAGGCCCCCGTAGGATTCCAGGGCACGATGAGCGTCTGGCGCTCCGCGGCGGACGTCGTGCGATTCGCGTACCGTCGGCCCGAACACGCCGCGGTCGTGGCGCGCACGGCCGAGGTGGGATGGTATGCGGAGGAGCTGTTCGCCCGGTTCCGCGTGCTCGGCATCGACGGCGACCGAGAGGTGATCGGGTGGAGGGACGGCCAGTGAGGCTCGTGCGGTGGCGCGGGGAGGACCTCCTCGAGCGCCTCGACGACGTCATCGCGGTTTACGGCGAGGCCATGGGCTACTCCGTGCAGCTGCTGCAGACCCGCCGCGGCTACGTCGCCGGGCACACCCGCCGGGAGTCGTTCCAGGCGGTGGCGACGCTCGACGACGACAACAACCTGCTCGGGTTCGGCTACGGCTACCGCGGCACCGCCGGGCAGTGGTGGCACGACCAGGTCCGCAACGCCCTGCGCCGCGACGCCCGCAAGTATTGGCTGGCCGACTGCTTCGAGCTGGTCGAGCTGCACGTCCGCCCGCACGCGCAGGGGCACGGCATCGGCGCCCGCCAGCTGCACGAGCTGCTCACCCAGGCCGGCCACCAGACCGTCCTGCTGTCCACTCCGGAGGCGCCCGAGGCGACCTCGCGGGCGTGGCGGCTCTACAGAAGGTTCGGCTTCGTCGACGTCCTGCGCCACTTCAACTTCCCGGGCGACGATCGACCCTTCGCCGTACTGGGACGCCAGCTTCCCTTGTGAACAAGCTCTGGATATTGTTCGGCGCCCTGGTCCTGGCCGAGATCGGCTACCCGCTGACCGAAGGCCGGGCCCGGACCGCGCTCGTGGTCGCGACCGTCGTCCTCGGCTACGTCATCTCGGTCGCGCACGCCTGGCTCACCCGCGGCCGACGCACGGCCGTCGCGCTCATCCTGATCACTACCGGCGGCGGCTTCCTGGTCGAGGCGGTCGGACGGGCGACCGGCTACCCGTTCGGCGACTACGACTACACCGCCGCGCTCGGCCCCAGGCTCCTGGGCGTCCCGCTCGCCATCCCCCTGGCCTGGACGTGGATGGCCTGGCCGGCCTGGACCGCCGCCGGAAGAATTACCACGAATCGCATAGCGAAAATCGCCGTCGCCGGCGTCGGACTGGCAGCCTGGGACCTGTTCCTGGACCCACAGATGGTTTCCCAGGGGTACTGGCAGTGGCACACAACCACCCCCGCCCTCCCCGGCGTGCCAGGCATCCCCCTCACGAACTATCTCGGCTGGCTCATAGTCGCCACCGCCCTGATGGCCCTCCTCCACATAACCGAAAAATACGACAAAGGCGAAAGTTACGGAAGACGCGAAAAATCCGAACCGTCCGACGCGCCAATGCACGCCATGTACCTCTGGACCTACGCCTCGAGCATCCTGGCCCACGCGGTCTTCCTCGGCCTGCCCGCTTCGGCGGCCTGGGGAGCCGCGGGCATGGGCCTGGTCGCGATCCCGCTGGCGGTGCGACTGTGGCGCCCCTGATCGCCTGCGCCGTGCTCCTGGCCCTGCTGGCACACACCCTGGTCAACGCGAGGCTGCTGAGAAAACCCCCAAAAACCCCAAAAACCCAAGAAGCTTCGGCGGTGGTACTCCTACCGCTGCGCGACGAGGCACAGCGAGTGGAACCGTGCCTCCAGTCGCTGCTGCGCCTCCCACCCGACATCAAGCTGACGATCCTCGACGACGGCTCCACCGACGGCACCGCCGACCTGGTCAAACGCATAGCCGGCAGCCGCGCGGAACTCCTGACCGGCAAAGACCTCCCCCCAGGCTGGCTGGGCAAGCCCCACGCCTGCCAGCAGCTGGCGGATGCCGGTACCGAAACGTTCCTGGTCTTCATCGACGCCGACGTGGTCCTCGCCCCGGACGCCGTCGACCGCGCGATTGCGGTAATGCAGGCGGATGACATCGACCTGCTCAGCCCATACCCGCACATCGAAACCAGGAGCCTCGGCGAGCGCCTGGTCCAGCCGCTGCTGCAGTGGTCGTGGCTCACGTTCCTGCCGCTGCGGGCCATGGAGCGCTCGCCCCGCCCGAGCCTCGCCGCGGCCGGTGGGCAGTTCCTGGTCGTGCGCCGCGCCGCCTACGAGCGGTCCGGCGGCCACGCCGCGGTCCGGGACAAGGTCCTGGAGGACATCGAGCTCGCCCGCGCGGTCAAACGGTCCGGCGGCCGCATCGCGCTCGCGGACGGCTCGGACCTGGCCAGCTGCCGGATGTACACCTCCTGGCACGAACTTTCGGACGGCTACAGCAAGTCCCTGTGGGCCTCGTTCGGCTCACCCGCCGGGGCCGCGGCCATCGTCACGCTCCTGCTCGCCCTCTACGTCGCGGCACCGCTGACCGTCCTCGTCGGACAGTGGTGGGGGCTGGCCGCCTACGCGCTCGGCGTGGCCGGCCGCATCGTGAGCGCCCGCGCCACGGGCGGCCGCGCGCTGCCCGACGCACTCGCCCAGCCGGTGTCGGTACTGCTGTTCGCGTGGCTGGTGGTGCGCTCGTTCGCGCGCCGGGGCCGGACCACCTGGAAGGGACGCCCGACATGGCAGCCGTAATCGTGATCGGCGCCGGCGTCGGCGGGCTCTCCGTCGCTGCCCGGCTGGCCGCCGCGGGGCACAAAGTGACCGTGTTCGAGCAGGCGGAGACGGTCGGCGGGAAGCTCGGCCGGCGAACCGTGGCGACGGACGCGGGGACGTTCAAGTTCGACACCGGGCCGAGCCTGTTCACCCTGCCCCAGGTCGCCGCCGAGCTGTTCAGCGCTATCGGTGCTGACGGGCTTGAGCTGGTACCACTGGATCCCATTGTCCGTCATCACTTCCCGGATGGGTCCACATTGGACTCGGCGACCGGCGATGGCTTCGCCGCGCGGATCGAGAAGGCGTTCGGTGCCGAGGCGGCCGCGGACTGGCGGGGGCTGTGGAAGCGGGCCGGGCGGGTCTGGGCGACGTCGTGGCGGCACGTGCTGACGTCCCCTGTGGACAGTCCGCGGCAGCTGGCCGGGCTGGCCTGGCGGCTGGGCGACCTCGCGGCGATCGCACCCGGGCGGACGCTGCGCGGGCTGGGCCGCTCGCACCTGCGCGACCCGCGGCTGCGGATGCTGCTGGAGCGGTACGCGACCTACACCGGCGCCGACCCGCGCCGGGCCCCGGCCGCACTGCTGGCGATCCCATACGCGGAGCTGGAGTTCGGCGGCTGGTACCTCCGCGGCGGCCTCGGCACCCTGGCCGACGCCCTCCTCGCCCGCTGCGAGGCGCTCGGCGTGCGGGTGGTCACCGGCACCGCGATCCGCTCCGTCCTGGTCGAGGGTTCGCGCGCGGCCGGCGTGGTCCTCGCCGACCGGGCCGGGACCGAGGTCCGGGCCGACGTGGTCGTCGCCAATGCCGATGCGCTGCAGGTGTACCGCGAGCTGCTGCCCCGCCCCCGCCTGGCCCGGAAGCTGGCGGCGCGCAGCCTCGGCGGGTTCGTGCTGCTCCTGGGGGTGCGCGGGCGCACGCCGGGCCTCGCCCACCACACGGTCTTCTTCCCGCGCGACTACGACGCCGAGTTCGACGCCATCTTCGGTACCCCACCCGCGCCCGTCGCCGACCCCACGGTCTTCGTCACCGCGGCCGACGACCCGCTCGTCCGGCCGGACGGCCACGAGGGCTGGTTCGTGCTGGTCAACGCCGCGCCGCAGGGCCCGGTCGACTGGCCCGCGGTCAAGGACGCCTACGCCGACCGGGTGCTCGCGGTCCTGGCCGCCCGCGGCTTCGACGTCCGCGACCGGCTACTCTTCCGCGAGGTCCTCACCCCGGCCGACCTGGAGGCGGCGACGCGCTCGCCGGGCGGGGCCATCTACGGCACCGCCAGCCACGGCCTGGGCGGCCTGCTCCGCCCGCCGAACCGCGCGCCGCTGCCGGGCCTGTTCCTGGTCGGCGGCTCCGTACACCCGGGCGGCGGGCTGCCGCTGGTGATGCTGTCCGCGAAGATCGTGGCCGACCTCATCGGAGCCGGCTGAGCAGCGCGCCACGCCTCACGTGCCGGGCCCATTCCTCGCCGCCGGCTCGGTGCATCCGGACGGCCGACTGCCATCGGTTACCCGGCGGCGGGCTCCCACTGGTCACCAGACTGCGGGCTCCCACTGGTCACCCGGGCGGCGGGCTGCCGCTAGTGATGCTGTCCGCGAAGATCGTGGCCGACCTCATCGGAGCCGGCTGAGCAGCGGCACCAGGTCGCGTTCCTCGGTCGCGAAGTGCTCCTCGAGCTCGCCGGCCAGCCGCTCCAGGGCCACAGCCGGGTCGGGGTCGTCGCGCAGCCGGTCGACCTGGCGGGCGATCGCCTCGTGCTCCTCGCGCAGCTGCCGCAGGAGCGGGGCGGACTCCGGGAGCTCGCGCTCGAGGCGGGGAAAGGCGCCGTCCTCGTTGCAGTGGTGGGCGGTGAGCGCGCCGCAGAACGTGAGACAGTGCGCGGCCGGGTCACGGCGCGCGGCCGTGAGGTGGTCCCGGAGCGCGGCGTGGATCTGGGCCAGGGTGGGCGGCGCGTCGGCCATGATGGGGACACCTTTGATCGGCAACTAGCTTTGCAAGCAAAGATACTTTGAGGAGCAAGACAGTGTCAACGTCGGCCGACGCCGCGATCCGCACCTTGCTGCTGCTGATGCCCCGCCTGGTCGGGCGGGCGAAGCGCACACCGCCCCCGCCGGAGCTGGCGCCGCTCAACCTGGCCCCGCGCCACCTGTCGCTGCTGTCATACCTGCTGCTGGACGGCGCCCTGGGGGTCAACGAACTCGCGGCCCGGCTGGAGGTGGCGCCGACGACGGTGAGCCTGATGGTGGGCGACCTGAGCCGTAAGGGCGTCCTGCTGCGCCGCGAGGACGACACGGACCGCCGCCGAACCATCGTGAGCATCGCCCCGGAGCACCACGCGGCCATCGACGGCTGGCTCGGCCGCAGCGCCGCCGCCTGGCGCGTGGCCCTCGAACCACTCACCGCCGACCAGCGCGAACTGCTGGTCTCGACCCTGCTGACGTTCGAGAAGGCCCTCGGCTGAACGCTCCGCAACAGCACCCGGAACTCCGTGCGGCGCCCAGCTCCCGGGAGCGGTCGCGGCCGCCGACACCGCACGGCGAGCCCAGCCGCGGCGCCGCCCGGCGGCCAAGCGCCCGCAACCGCGCGCCCAGCTCCCCGGGCGCCCAGGTGCCGCCGCGGCCGAGCGCCCGGAACCCGCGTGCCGCGCTCCCCGGCGCGGTCGCGGCCGCCGACACCGCACGGCGAGCCCAGCCGCGGCGCCGCCCGGCGGCCAAGCGCCCGCAACCGCGCGCCGTGCTCGGGGCGTGTTGACGAAGCCGGCGTCAGCGGAGGGCTTTGACGACGGCGCGGAGCAGTTGGCCGAGGCCGATCAGGGCGACGAGCAGCGCCATCACCATCGTCACGGCGGCCGCGCGGGTGTCCAGCAGGGTGGCCAGGAGGCCGAAGATGGCGATCAGGATGCGGGTCGGGCGTTCGGCGATGGTCACGGTGCCGATGTCGGGGAGGCCGGCGACCGTCGCGCGGGCGCGGACGTACTCGTGCAGCCACATCGTGCCGCCGGCCGCCACGGTCAGCCAGACGGGCGCGCCGAGCAGGGCGAATGCGACGAGCCAGGCGGCCTCGGACAGGCGGTCGGCGGCGGAGTCGTAGACCTGGCCCAGCCTGGTGGCACGGTCGGCGATGACGGCCAGCACGCCGTCGATCGTGTCGGCGAACGCGGCCAGCAGGATCAGGATCGCGGCCCACAGCGCGCCCAACGGGGCCAGTGCGGCCACTGGGGGTACCCCCAGCGAAAACAGCAGACCGAAGGACGTGACGGTGTTGGGGCTGCCGACACCCGCCCGGAGCAGGGCCGCCCCGAGCGTGTGGCCCAGCCGCAGCCAGCCCCGGACCAGGGACGGCGCCGTGCGCGGGTCGTAACCGCCGTGTGCGGCCGACCAGCGCGCGCAGTACCCGTCCCAGTCGAGAGCGTCAGGTCCGCGCACCGACGCCGAGCTGCTGCCAGACCTCGCGGGTCGCGGTGGAGCGGTTGAAGGTGATGTAGTGGATGCCGGGCACGCCCTCGTCGAGGAGGCGCTGGCTCATCGCGGTGGCGTGGTCGATGCCGAGGCGGCGCACGGCCTGCGGGTCGTCGGCCACCTTCTCGAAGCGGGCGGCGAGGGCCGGTGGGAACGGGGCCCCGGACAGCTGCTCGGAGCGGGCGATCGTGCCGACGTTGGTGACGGGCATGAGGCCGGCCACGATCGGTGTGGTGCAGCCGGTCGCGCTGACCCGGTCGCGCAGCCGCAGATAGTCGTCGACGTCGAAGAACATCTGGGTGATCGCGAAGTCGGCGCCGGCCCGGCACTTGCGCACGAAGTTGGCGGTGTCGGCCTCGATGTCGGCCGAGCGCGGGTGCTTGTAGGGGAACGCGGCCACGCCGATGCTGAAGTCGCCGGCGTCGTGGACGAGCTGGACCAGCTCCTCGGCGTAGAGGACGCCCTCGGGGTGCTGGACCCACTCCCCCATCGGGTCGCCCGGCGGGTCGCCGCGCACCAGCAGGAAATTGCGGATCCCGGCCCCGGCCAGCTGCCCGATGACGTTGCGCAGCTCGGCGATCGAGTGGTTGACGGCCGTCAGGTGGGCCATCGGCAGCAGCGTCGTCTCCGTCGCCACCCGCTCGGTGACCGCGACCGTGGTGTCGCGGGTGGTGCCGCCGGCCCCGTAGGTGATCGAGACGAACGACGGCTGCAGCGACTCCAGCTCCCTGATCGCCTGCCACAGCTGCTTCTCCGCCTCGGGGTTCTTGGGCGGGGAGAACTCGAAGGAGAACGTGGGCGCGTGCTGCGCGATCAGGTCACCGATCGCGGCAGGTCCGCCGCCCATGACAGAGGGAAGTCCGAGAGCCACGTTCTGACTGTAATGCCCGAAGCGGCCGCAGGGCACTTCCGGGTTTGCGGGCCGGAATTGTCGTACCTGGGGGGTATAAGAGGCGGTGGATGCCGCCGGTGGGTGGTGTCCCGGTGCCGCGGCCTGGTTCCGGGAGGTGGCTGCATGTCCTTCAGCCGAGACGACGACGAGACGTTCGGGGCGCTGCTGACCCGGCTGCGCCTGGCTCGCGGGCGCTCCCAGCTCCGGCTGGCCGAGATGCTGTGCGCGGCCGCGGGCCAGGCGACGATCACCCGTCACGAGGTGTCCCGGTGGGAGCGCGGCGAGCGGGTGCCGGGCCCACCGTGGCGGGCGTGGATCGCGTTTGTCCTGCAAGTGCCCCTCGACGACCTGGAGCGTGCGGCCGGCCGGACCCGCCACGACCGGCTACCGGGCCCGCGGGTGGCCGGGCCCTCGGCGGGCGCGCCGCACGACCGGGCGGCCACACCCACGGCGGGCGCGCCGCGCGACCGAGCGGCCGCACGCCCGATGGTCGCGCCGCACGACCGGGCGGCCGGGCCCACGGCGGTCCCGCCGCACGACCGGGCGGCCACACCCACGGCGGGCGCGCCGCGCGACCGGGCGGCCGCACGCCCGATGGTCGCGCCGCACGACCGGGCGGCCGGGCCCACGGCGGGCGCGCCACACGGCCGGGCGGCCACACGCCCGATGGTCGCGCCGCACGACCGGGCGGCCGGGCCCGCGGCGGTCCCGTCGCGTGACCGGGCGGCCACGCTCCCGGCGGGCGCGCCGCGTGACCGGGCGGATCGGGCCGCGGGGCCGTCCGACGACGGCCGGCTGGACCCGCGGCGGGTGCTGGAGCTGCGGCGGCTCGACGATCTCGTGTCCGGGCCGGAGGTGGTCCGGGTGGTGCGGGACGCCTTCGCGGCGGCGGTGCGTCAGGCGCCCGGTCGGGGGCCGGCCGCGCTCGGGCTGGTGGCCGAGCTGGCCCAGCTGGCGCTCTGGGCCGGGGCCGACGCCGGTGCGGCGGCCGGTGGGCGGTCCGCGGCGGCGCTGGTGCGGGCCGGACTGCGGGCGGCGCTGCGCGGCGGGCACCGGGCGGCGGCCGGTGGGCTGCTCGGGTGCCTGGCCCAGCTGCACGCGGAGCGTGGCGACGGCGCCACGGCGCTCAGGCTCACCCGGGCCGCCCGGCGGCTGGCGGTCCCGGCCGACGCCGGCACGCTCACCCTGCTGTGGCTGCGCGAGGCCGCGGCCGCGGCGGCCGCCGGAGATCGTGGGCGGTGCGATGGAGCCATCGCCGCGGCCGTGCGCGCGCACCGGCGGCGGCGGAGCGGTGCCGAGCCGCCGGGGCTCTACTGGCTCGACGACGCCCACGTCGCGGCCATGGCCGGGCGGTGCCAGGCCGCGCTCGGGCGGCCGCGGCAGGCGCTGCCGCTGCTCGACGCCGCGCTGCGGTCGGCGGCCCGGGACCGCGCGGCGGGCCGGCCGGGGATCCGGCTGCGCGGGCTCGCGCTCGTGCACGTCGCCCGGGCCCGGGCGCTGGCCACGGCCGGTGCGGTCGATGCGGCCTGTGTTGCCGCCGGTGAAGCCGTGGTCGCGGGGGTGAGCTGCGGATCCGTGCGGGTGGCGCGGGAGCTGGAGCGGGTCCGGCCGGCGTTGCGAAGCGGGCGAAACTACCGCCAATTCGCCGAAATGTACGCGTCGGTGCGCTGGGCGGCTGGAGATGCGGGCGACACCGGTTCGGCGGGGCGGCTCGTTTCGGACTAGCGTCTCTGCCGTGACGCACCCCTTCCTCGACCGGGCCGGCCTTCGCGAGCGGGTCCACGCCGCCCTCGGCCAGTTTCTGCAGCGGCGGCGGGACCGGCTGACCGAGATCGAGGCGGAGGCGCTGGCGCCCGTCGCGGACGCGATCGACGCGCTGGTGCTCGGCGGCGGGAAGCGGCTGCGGCCGGCGTTCGCCTACTGGGGCTACCGGGGTGCGGGCGGCGCGGACCGGGACGAGATCGTCGCGGCCGTCGCCGCGCTGGAGCTCGTCCAGGCCAGCGCGCTGATCCACGACGACGTGATGGACCAGTCGGAGACGCGCCGGGGTGAGCCGGCCGTGCACCGGCGGTTCGCCTCACTGCACGCGGCCGAGCGCTGGCGCGGCGACCGCGACGACTTCGGCACCGCGGCCGCGATCCTGCTCGGCGACCTGTGCCTGGTCTGGTCGGACGAGCTGCTGCACACCAGCGGCGTCGACCCGGTGACGCTGGCCCGGGCCCGGCCCGTCTTCGACGAGATGCGGACCGAGGTCACCATCGGGCAATACCTCGACGTGCAGACCCAGGCCACCGGCGACACCTCCACCGCGCGGGCGAGCCTGGTGGCCCGGTTCAAGTCGGCGAAGTACACGATCGAGCAGCCGCTGGTGTTCGGGGCGGCGCTGGCCGACGGCGGGCGGCTGGCCAAGGCCTACTCCGCGTTCGGTCTGCCCCTCGGCGAGGCCTTCCAGCTGCGCGATGACATCCTCGGCGTGTTCGGGGACCCGGCCGTCACCGGCAAGCCGGCCGGCGACGACCTGCGCGAGGGCAAGCGGACCTACCTCGTCGCGGCCGCGATCGAGCAGGCCGGCCCGGCCGTGTTCGACGAGCACCTCGGCGACCCGCTGCTCTCCGAGCAGGGCGTGGCCCGGCTCCGCGCGGCGATCGTGGACAGCGGGGCCCTGCGCCGCACCGAGGAGCGAATCGCCCGGCTGACCGAGTCCGCCCTCGAGGCCCTCGCCCAGGCCGAGATCACCGACGAGGCCCGCGAGGTGCTCACCGGCCTGGCGCAGGCGGCGACCCAACGCGCGGTCTGAGCCGCACCGAAAAAGCCCAGCGCCCAAAGCCCAGCACCCAAGCCCAGCACCCAAAAACGCCAAGGGCCGCGATCAGCGTGAATCGGGCTCGGGCGGCGATCCTGGGGGCGGCCTGAGCCGCACCCAGAGGGCCAGGGTGGCCACGATCAGCGCGAAGCCGAACGCGAGGTCCTCGACCGGCGCGTAGACGAGCCGGATGCCGAGGATCGCGTCCGGGTTGTAGCGCACGACGCCGCGGCCCGTGAGGATGCCGTTGGACAGCAGCTGGAACGCCAGCACGATCGGGTACGAGCACCAGAACACCCGGCCCAGGAGCACTCGTGTGCGCAGCACGGCCACGTCCAGTACCACCGCCGAAACAACGCCGAGAACAGCCGCCGCTGTATAGGTCACCGCCGCGACCACCGCAGCAACGTCAGCCGGGTCGCCTCGAAGCCCAGGATCGCGCAGACCGGCACGACCAGGAAGAACAGCAGCTCCTCCAGCGGCAGGCCACCCGGGAGGATGACCCCGAGGATCTGCCGCGGGTCGAAGGTCCAGTGTCCGGCGCGGATCGCCAGCAGGTCCCAGACCACGAACACGGCGGCGACCGGTGCGATGGTCAGCACCAGCCGCCGCACCTGCCGTAACACGCCGACCTTGAGCAGCGGCTCCAGCCACAGGGCGCCGAACAGGCAGCCGGCCAGCACCAGCAGGTAGGTCCAGTGCACCGTCAGAAGCCCAGGGCCTGCGCGCGCCGCTTGACCTCGGTGGCCCGGTTGCCGCGCAGCGCCTCGGCGGGGGTGCCCGGCAGGGACTCGTCCGGCGTGTACAGCCACCGGAGGGCTTCAGCCTCGTTGTACCGGGCGTCGTACAACAACCGCAGCACGCCGGGGAGGTGCTTGACCACGCCCTCGTCCGTGATGAAGTCCGCGGGGACGCGCAGCACCCCGTTTTCCCGGACGGCGATCAGGGACTGGTCACGGACCAGCTGGTGCACCCGGTTCACCGGGATGCCGAGGCGCTCCGCGACGTCGGGCATGGTCAGCCACTCGGACGGGGCGGCAGATTCTTCGCTCACACAAGCAGGTTAAACCGCGCAACGCGTTGAGGAAGGAACGGGCAGTGGGGCTCTGGCTCAAGGTTCACCGAGAGGTCGCCGGTGCCTGGCGCTCCGCGTGCTACGACATGGTCCGGCACGCGGGCCGCCGGCGGGATGTGCGGCTGCGGATGGCGGAGACGGCCGAGTACGGGCCGCGCAACCACCGGGGCCAGCACGTCATGCGGGCTTCCGGGCGCGGCAAGGCCGCGGCCACGACCGGTGTCGCCCTGCTCGTCGCGGGCGGGGCGGCGGGCACCTACCTCGCGGTCGCGGGGAGCCTGGCCGCGCTGCAGCCCGAGCCCTACGAGGCCCCGATGGCCGCGCCGGCCGCGCCCGCGGCCCACCCGAACCTGGCCCCGAGCCTGATCCGGCCGCCCGCGCCGCAGCCGACGCAGGTGCGCCCGCAGGTGCGCCGCACGACCGAGCCGGCGCCGGTGCTGGCGATGCCGCCGGTGCCGGCCCCGATCGAGGTGCCGACGCAGGCGACCACTGAGCCGGAGAGCACCCCGACGGCGACGCCGACGCCGAGCGCGACACCCAGCGAAACGGCCAGCCCGTCACCTTCCGTGACGTCTTCGTCGCCGTCGCCGTCACCCACAAAGCGCTCCAAATGGGGACGATCTGCCGACGATCGCAACGGACGCTGAGGTTTAGCCCACCTCAGCCGTACACTCGCAGCCAATGGATACCACGGTCGCCGACCCCTTGCTCGGTGCGCTCGTAGACGGGCGCTACCGCGTTCGCTCGCGTGTCGCCAAAGGCGGCATGGCCACGGTCTACACGGCGCTCGACGAGCGTCTCGAGCGCATCGTCGCGCTGAAGATCATCCACCCGGCGCAGTCGCGTGACCCGCTGTTCGTGGACCGGTTCACCGACGAGGCCAAGACGATCGCGCGGCTGACCCACCCCAACGTGGTGGCCGTCTACGACCAGGGCACCCATCACGGACTGCCCTACCTGGTCATGGAGTACGTCCGCGGCCAGACCCTGCGCGAGCTGCTGGCCGAGCGCCGCCGCCTGCAGCCGCAGGAGGCCCTCGCGATCATGGAGCAGATGCTCGCCGCGATCGCCGCCGCGCACCGGGCCGGCCTCGTGCACCGCGACGTCAAGCCGGAGAACGTGCTGGTCGCGGAGTCGCCCGGGGACACCCACAACATCATCGACGGCGTGGTGAAGGTGGCCGACTTCGGCCTGGCCCGCGCTGTCGAGGCGAGCGCCGACGAGACCGGCTCGCACCTCATGGCCACCGTCGCCTACGTGGCGCCCGAGCTGGTCACCGATGGGCACGCGGACCCGCGCACCGACGTCTACTCGGCCGGGATCGTGCTCTTCGAGATGCTGACCGGGCGGGTGCCGTATGAGGCCGACCGCCCCGTCGAGGTGGCCTGGCAGCACGTCGACCGCGACGTACCGTTCCCGTCGAAGTATGTCCCCGGCCTCCCGGCCGCCGTCGACGACCTGGTGGTCCGGGCGACCCGCCGCGACCCCGGCGCGCGGCCGACCGACGCCGGCGCGATGCTGGCCGAGGTGCAGGCCGTCCGCGAGGACATCGGCGCCGTGACCGGCAGCCGCGGCCGCCAGGTGGCGCCGCCGACGGTGATGGTGCCGCGGGTCGAGTCGGTGCCCCAGCACCACGCCCACAACCAGGGACAGACCCAGACCTACCAGGCCAGCCGCCGCCCGTCGTGGGCCCGGCTGCCGGCCCCCGCGCCGACGCCGACACAGGGCGTGGCCCGCCGGCACCGCGGCGACGTCGAGCACCGCGGCCGCGAGGGCGGGCTGCCGGCCCTGCTGGCGCAGATCAACGCCAACCCGCGCACCCGGCTGGCCGTGATCGCCGCGATGCTGACGTTCGGCCTGCTGGTCGCCGTCGGCGGCTACTGGTTCGGCGTCGGCCGCTACACCGACGCCCCGGACCTGCGGACCAAGACCGGTCAGCAGGCGGCGAGCGAGGCGGCCACCGGCGGGTTCAAGGTCAAGTTCGGAACGCCGAAATTCGATGCGACGGTACCGAAAGATGAAGTCCTGTCGCAGGACCCACCCGCCGGTGGACGCATCCTCAGCGGCGGCACCATCACGCTGGTCCTGTCGCTCGGGCCGGAGATCTACCAGGTCCCGGACATCGCCGGCAAGGAGTGGGACCTCGCGCAGGTCGACCTGCAGGCGATGAAGCTGACCGGCAACCGGGCCGAGAAGTTCGACGACGCCGTCCCGGTCAACTACGTCATCGACACCGACCCGAAGATCGGCACGCAGGTCAAGCCCGGCCAGGCGATCACCGTCTTCGTCAGCAAGGGCCCCAACCCGGTCAAGGTGCCGCTGGTCGTCGGCAAGACCCAGGACCAGGCCAAGCAGGCCCTGGACAAGGTCGGCATCAAGATCGGCAAGGTCGAGGAGGTCGAGAGCGACAAGCCCAAGGGGCAGGTCGTCTCGCAGAGCATCGGCGACGGCAACAGCGTGGCCGACGGCATGTCCATCGACCTGCAGATCTCCAAGGGCCCGGCCCAGATCCCGATGCCCGAGGTCCGCAACATGCCGCTCGACCAGGCCAAGGCCACGCTCGAGGGGCTCGGGCTGGTCGTCGACGCGCAGGGCTTCGGCACGGTCCGCCAGCAGAACCCGGCGCCCGGCACGCCGGTCGTCCCCGGGCAGCACGTCTCGCTGTTCGCCTTCTTCTAACCGGAAGCGGCATCTTCCAGGCATGACAAAATTCGTCACCCCCGTCGGCGGCCACGCGCTGGTCGGCGGGGGGCTCGGCAAAGGGCTGCTCCGCTACGTCGGGCAGACGGCGGCGACGGCCGTGCAGGTGTACGTCTCCAATCCGCGCGGCTGGGCCCTCGCGGCCGGCGACCCGAAGCAGGACGACGCGTTCGGCCAGGGCTGCGCCGAGCACGGGGTCACCGCCTACGTCCACGCGGCCCTGCTGGTCAACCTGGGCTCGCCGACCGAGGCCACCGTGGAGCGTTCGGTGGCCACCCTGGAGCACGCGCTGCGCCGCGCGCACGCGATCGGGGCCCGGGGCGTCGTCTTCCACGCGGGCTCGGCGGTCGACGCCGAACATGCCGAGAAGGCCTTCGCGACGGTACGGCAAGTGCTCCTACCCCTCCTCGAGGAAGCCGAGCGCCAGGGCTGGCCGCCGCTGCTCGTGGAGCCGAGCGCCGGCGGTGGCCGCTCCCTCGCCTCGCGGGTCGAGCACCTGGCGGAGTACCTCGACGCGGTCGACCGCCACCCGCACCTCGGCGTGTGCTTCGACACCTGCCACGCCTGGGCCGCCGGGCACGACCTGGCCGCGCCGGGCGGGATGACGCAGACGCTGGACGCGCTGGTGGCCGCGGCCGGCGCCGACCGGCTCAAGCTCATCCACGCCAACGACTCCAAGGACGCCTGCGGGTCGCTGCGGGACCGCCACGAGTCCCTCGGCAAGGGCACGATCGGCCCGGCCGCCTTCGCCGAGCTGGTCAGACACCCGGCGGCCCAGGGGGTCCCCCTGATCGTGGAGACGCCGGGCGGCGACGACAACGCCGACCACGCTGCCGACATCGACCTCCTGCGCGGTTCAATGTCCGCGTGAAGCGGGACTTGAACCTGATCGCCGCCGGGCTGGCGATCTCGACGGCCGGGGACGCGGCCGCGCTCGTGGCGCTGCTGCTGCGCCTCCAGCCGCACGGGAGCGGCTGGGTGGCCGCGCTGCTGGCGGCCGAGCTGATTCCCTACGTGGTGCTCGCGCCGCTCACCGGGCGGGTGGTGGACCGCTTCGAGACGCGCTCGGTGCTGCTCGTCGCGCTGGCCGGGCAGGCGGTGCTCTGTGTGCCGCTCGCGCTCGTCTCCGCGCTGTGGGCGACGGTCCTGCTCTTCGCCGGGATCACCGCGCTGTCGGCATTCGTGCGCCCGGCGACCTCGGCCCTGGTTCCGGCGATCACTGGAGAGGAGCAGGCGCAGCGGGGGTACGCCCGCCTCGCCACCGGCACCAGTCTCGGCTGGATCGCCGGGCCGGCCGCGGGTGGCCTGCTCACCGGGGCGTTCGGCGCGACCGCCGCGATCCTGGCCGACGCGGCCACCTTCGCCCTGTTGACGGTGGCCTGCGCGGCGATCCGGGCCCGCCGCCACCCCGCCCCGCCCGACCCCGACGGCCCCACCGCCCGCGGCGGCCTGCGCCTGATCCTCGGCGACCGGATCATGCGCACCGCACTGCTCGGCAGCGCGATCGCGGTCGCCAGCGGCGTGGTCGACAACGTGGCCGCCCCGTTCCGCTTCGTCGGCCAGCTGGGGGCCGGCGACTCCGGATACGGCCTCTACCTGACCCTGTGGGGCGTCGGCGCGCTGCTGGCGGCCCAGGTCGTGGCCCGCGTCCGGCTCTCCGACGCGGTCCTCATCGCCCTGGGCAACCTGCTGATCGGGGCCGGCATCGCGGGCATCGGCCTGGCGCCGACCCTGGTCCTGGCCTTCGGGGCGTCCCTCATCGGCGGCTTCGGCAACGGCGTGGTCAACGTCGCCCAGAACGCGCTGATCAGCACCCGCACGCCCCCGGCGCAGCACGGCCGCGCGTTCGCCGCCTCCGGCGCCCTGATCCAGACCGCGATCGGCGTCGGCACGGCCGCCGCATCGCCCCTGGTCACGCTCCTGCACGCCGACGGCGCCATGATCGTCGCGGGCGTGCTGACCGGTATCACCGCGCTTGTCACTCTGATCTTGAGCCGGTCGACTTCCTGACGCCTGTCGTTCACCTTCCGTTGGCAGTGGCGTTAGCCGAACGCTGCTACCAACGGGTCGTGCGGGTTAAGGAGTTCACGGCAGTCGCCCTCGTGGCGGTCGTACTGATGTCGGGGTGCACCGGCGGCGGCAAGCCGTCGGCGGAGAAGACCGGCGGCTACGACGCGAGCCCTAAGGCACTCAACATCATCGCGGGCACCGAGCAGGAGACGGTCACGAACACGATCGTCAAGCCCTGGTGCCAGAGCAAGGGATATCAGTGCAACATCACGCTGAAGGGCTCGGTCGACCAGGCGCGCCTGCTCGCCGCCGGCAATGGCGACTATGACGCCTACTGGTTCGCCTCCAGCGTCTTCGCCCAGATCGGCGACACCGGCGGCAAGCTGCAGGACACCAAGACGATGTTCCTGACCCCGGTCGTCTTCGCCGGGTGGCAGAGCGAGATGCAGAAGCTCGGGTTCGCCGGGCGCAGCGACGTCTCCATCGGTGACATCCTGACCGCCGTCGAGTCCGGGAAGACCAAGGTCTGGGTGACCAACCCGACCCAGTCCAACTCCGGCGCCACCGTGCTGTTCGGGTTCATGAACTACTTCGCCGGCAACGGGCCCGGCAAGGCGCTCACGCAGGAGCAGCTGGACTCGGCCCCGGTCGAGGACGGGATCACGCGGTTCATCAAGGCGATGGACCAGACGCCGCCGTCGACCGGCACGCTCATGAGCCAGTGCGTGGACCAGGCCAGTGCGTGCCGGACCATGTTCACCTACGAGGACCTGGTCATCGAGAAGAACCAGGAGCTCGTGAAGGCCGGCAAGGAGCCGCTGGTCGTGGCCTACCCGCGCGGGTCGCTGGCGATCAGTGACGCGCCGCTGGGCTTCTACCCGCACAACAACGGCAGCGACACGGCCAAGAAGCAGATCCTCAACGAGCTGCAGGACTACCTGCTCAAGGACAAGACCGCGCAGACCGAGCTGCTGAAGCTGGGCCGGCGGCCGGCGACCAGCGTCGGGCTGACCCTCGACAACCCGGACACCGCGGTCTTCAACCCCGCCTGGGGCATCCAGGCCACGATCAACGAGCAGGGCATCCAGTATCCGTCCGCGCCCGTCATCCAGGCCGCGCTGGACCGCTACCAGACCCGCTACCGGCGCCCGGTCAACACCTACTACTGCCTCGACGGCAGCGGCTCGATGAACGGCAACGGCGGCTGGGACGGCGTGAAGGCGGCCGCGCACCAGGTCTTCGACCAGGACCAGGCGGCGGTGAACTTCCTGCAGAGCCACCCGAAGGACATCACCACGGTCACCATCTTCAACAGCGACGTCACCGCCGGCCCGTGGACGGTCAACGGCAACGACGCGACCACGCTGCACGGGATCACGAACAACATCAACGGGTACAGCCCCGGCGGCGGCACCAACATGTACACCTGCCTCAAACAGGCCGGCGACCTGCTGAGCAAGCCGCAGACCGACGACCGCAAGGGGCTCGTCGTGCTGATGACCGACGGCAAGTCGGAGACCGGCCGCCGCAGTGAGGCGCTGTCCGCTTTGAAGGCGGCGGGGGTACCGGTGGTGGCGATCGCGTTCGGCAGCGAGCCCGACGCCAGCCAGCTCAAGGAGCTCGCGGCAGCAACGGGCGGCACCTACGTCCAGCAGAACGATCTCGTGGCCGCGCTGCGCCAGGCGGCGGGGTACAAGTGAGGCGCAGGCTCGCCGCCCCGGTCGCGCTCCTCGCGGCCGTGGTCGTGTTCGTCGTCATCTACCTGGTCATCGACAGCCTGCTGTGGGCCCCGATCCTCGCGGTCGTCGCCGCCATCGGCGTCTACCTGATGCTCGACGACCGCACCTCGGCCCAGGTCAGCAGCGACGACTACGCCGACGAGGCGCAGGAGAAGGTGGAGGAGGCGCTGAAGCTCATCAAGGGCATTGCGCGCCTGACCAAGGACGTGCGCTCACCGGTCGCCCGCAAGGCGCTGGTGACGGCCTGCGAGATCGTGCCCGAGCTGTTCCAGCGGGTGCAGGCCAAGTCGCCCAACAGCCTGTTCTCGACGGCCAGCCAGATCGGCGGGCACCTGCGCAGCCTCGACGGCGCGGTCCACCAGTACCTCGACATCCAGAGCAAGCCGATGCTGTACCGCGACCCCGAGTCCCTGCGCCTCAGCGGTGAGCACGCCTTCGAGCGCTTCGCGGACTTCGCCCTGGAGAGCGTCCGGCTGGTCAACCAGGGCGATCTGGCGCAGTACAAGGCCAACCTCGACACCGTCGCACCACCGAAGCTTCCCGAGCTGGGATAAGGAGTCACGTTGAGATTGCCGAGCATCCGGTTCCTGATCGGGCTGGGAACGGTGATCGTCGTCCTGGTCGTCGGCGTCGTGCTCTACACGACGCTCGGCAAGCAGCAGGACGACAACACGCCGGCCGCCACGCCGGACACGACCCTGACCTGCCTGGGCGGCTCCGAGAAGTCGGAGCTGATGGGCGACGCGGACGTCAAGAAGCTCCTGAAGGACAAGTACCACCTGACGATCAACTTCCAGTCCCTGGGCTCCTACGACCAGGTGCAGCTGTCGACGGACGAGCTGAACTCGCGCAAGGTCGACTGCCTGTGGCCGTCTTCGGCGAGCGCCCAGGCCGTGTTCGAGGCGCAGCACAAAGGTGGGGCTGTCCGCGCGGAGAACGTGCTGCAGTCGCCCGAGGTGATCTACGCCGGGCCGAAGGGCACCGACGCGCTCATGGCCAAGCAGCTGGTGCAGAAGCGCGGGGAGCAGTACTACATCGTCGACATGAAGAAGCTGCTGCTGGAGTACATCGCCGGGAAGAAGACGTGGGAGAGCATCGGCGCGGTCGGGCTGAACGGGCCGATCACGGTGTCCAGCACCGACCCGGCCCGCTCCAACAGCGGCTTCACGCTGGCCCAGCTGGAGCTCAACATCCTCGCCACCGACGACGTCTTCTCCGCGCCGAACCTCGACCAGGCGAAGAAGGCGCTGCCGAAGATGCGGGAGCTGTACGACGCCCAGGGCCTGCAGGCCCGCAGCTCCGACTCCGGGTTTCAGCAGTGGCTGACCCAGGGTGCCGAGCTCAAGGCCCCGCTCTACGCCGGCTACGAGAACCAGCTGATCCAGCAGGTCGTCGCGGCCGGGGCCAACAGCGCCCAGATCTTGAACAACGTCCGTGTCCTGTACCCCGAGCCGACCATCTACAGCGACCACCCGATCCTCGCGCTGAACGCCAACGCGAGCCGGTTCATCGACGCGATGAAGGACAGCGAGATCCAGACCCTCGCGTGGAAGAAGTACGGCTTCCGCTCGGCCACCCAGGTCGGCCTCAACGACATCGCCGTGTTCAAGGACATCAAACTGGCCGACCAGATCCGCACCACGGCCCCACCGGCCGCCGACGTGACGCTGGCGCTGCTCGACTGCATGAAGGATGCCAAGAAGTGCCAATGAGGGGGACCAGATGAGCGACGGACTGCAGATCGACTTCGGCACCATCGTCGGTGGGCCGGCCGAACCGGCGGCCGGCTCGGCCGACAGCGCCATCGCCAACGCGCTGGTGCTGAGCGCCGAGCCGCGCGCCCTGGTGTGCAAGGATCTGCTGAGCCCGACGCAGCTCGCGCAGGCGGAGGCCGCGGCCAAGCAGCTCTACCCGGTGATGCTCAGCAACACCGACCAGCTGGCCAACTTCGGCACCAGCGCCATCGACGGCGTCAACGCCCAGGTGACCCGGATCTTCCGCGAGGTCGGCCGGGTCAACATCCCCGAGCTCACCGGCATCATGCACGAGCTCAACGACCGGATGCGCAACTTCCGCCGCAAGTACGACCCGAGCGACCCCAAGGTCCGCGAGACCTTCAACAAGTTCTCGGACTCGATCAAGGGGCTGTTCCGCAAGGGCCGTGACCTGCTGGAGATGCTGTTCGAGGAGGCCAAGACCGTCGAGCAGCAGCTCGACAAGGTCGCCGGCCAGCTCAGCGACAAGCAGCTGCAGCTCAAGCGCAACGTCGTGCTGTGCGACGAGCTCTACAAGGCCAACGAGGCGGCGATCGGCCAGCTGGTCGGCGCGATCGCGGTCATGGAGCTGGTCCGCGACGTCGCCCTGGACGACGCCAACTCGATCAAGATCACGCCGGGCGCGCCGGACGAGCGCGACCTGCAGGAGAAGCTCTCCCTGATCACCGAGTTCATCCAGGCTCTCGAGGTCCGGATCAACGAGTTCCAGCAGCGGCTCTTCGTGGCCTGGTCCACGTCGCCGCAGGTGCGCAACATCCGCACCCTCAACTACGGCCTCGGCCAGCGGCTCGCGCTGCTGATGAACCTGACGATCCCGACGATGAAGCTCACCATCGCCCAGTGGGCGCTGATGATGCAGGCCAACCAGGCCGCCGACATGCAGCAGGCGGTGGCCGACGGCGCCAACGACGTGCTGTCCGCCTACGCCCAGGCGTCGAAGACGGCGGTGCCGCAGATCGCCCGGGTCATCCAGACGCCGACGATCCGCCCGGAGACCATCCTGGAGGTCGCCGACTCGATCGACGCGCAGGCCCGCGGCATCGAGGAGGCGGTGAAGTACGGCCAGCAGAAGCGGGCCGAGGTGGTCACCGCGATCGTCACGGCCAACGAGTCAATGTCGCAGACGTCGCAGCGCCTCAGCCGAACCGTGGTCGAGCTGGTGACCAGGGCGAAGGAGCCGCTCGCCATCCCGGCCGGCCCGCAGATCCCGGCCTCGGTCCTGGAGCAGGCCCCGGCCCTGGTCCAGAAGGAAAACGCCTAGGTGACTGGTGTTAAACGATGGTCCGGCCCGGAGGGCTGGACCATCGTTTTGTGTCTATTTCGGGTAGTGTGTCGGGGTGACGTTGGGGAAGGCTTCGCAGCAGTTGGACCTCCTCGATCCGGTGTCGGCGTTCTGCGGTGCGACGTTGCCGGCGAATTCGATCTTCGCGTTCCTGCACGAGCATCGTGATGTGTTGTTCCCGGATGGGATGTTCGCTGATCTGTTCGCGTCGGTGGGTCGCCGGTCGGTGCCGCCGTCGGTCGTTGCGGTGGTGATGGTCCTGCAGCGTCTGGAGGGGTTGTCGGATCGGGAGGCGACCGACCGGTTCACCTATGACGCCCGCTGGCGGTATGCCGCCGGGGTCGGTGGGTGGGACGGCGCCGCCCGGGCCGGGTTCGTGCACACGGTGCTGGTCGACATGCGGGAACGGCTGCGCCGCTCGCAGCGTCCGGACCGGATTTTCGAGGTGGCCCTCGCCGCGGCCGGCAACGCCGGGCTGGTCGGCCGGAAACGGGTGCTGGACTCGACACCGTTGTATGACGCGGTCGCCACGATGGACACGATCACGCTGATCCGCTCCGCCATCCGCGGCCTGCTGGGCGCCGCCGGTCCGCAGCTGGGTGCAGCGTTGCGGGCGGTGCTGGACGGGCTGGGCAGCGGCGATGACTACGCGATCACCGGCAAGCCGGTGATTGACTGGGACGACAAACCCGCCCGTGAGGCCCTGGTCGATTCCCGCGCCCGGGACGGTCACGCGCTCCTGGCCGCTCTTGACGGCCGGGAGGATCTCCCCGAGCCGGTCGGGCAGGCGGTGCGGCTCCTCGCGACGGTCCTGGGCCAGGATTTGGAGACCGGCGCGGACGGCGTGCTGCGGATCGCGCGGCGGGTCGCCGCGGACCGGGTCATCTCCACCGTCGACCCGCAGGCCCGGCACGGGCACAAGACGAACCACCGCGGGGTCGACGGCTACAAAGGCCACATCGCCGTCGACCCCGACAGTGAGATCGTCACCGCGACCGCGGTCACCGCCGGGAACACCGGCGACGTCGAACCCGCCGCCGGGCTCATCACCGACCTCACCAGCACCGATCCCACCGGGCATGCCGGCGGGGACCCGGCCGTGGTCTACGGCGACGCCGCCTACGGCGCCGGGGAGATCCTGCACCGCCTCGACACCGCCGGGATCGAGGCCAGGACCAAGGTCCAGCCACCCGTCGCACCAGCCGGGAAGTTCACCAAGGACCGCTTCATCGTCAATCTTGACCGGCAGGAGGTCACCTGCCCGAACGGCATCACCACACCGATCCGCCGGGCCAAGGACCACCCCCGCCACGCCGGCCGGGCCGACTTCGGCGCAGCCTGCACCACCTGCCCGCTACGCGGGCAGTGCACCGACGCCAAAACCGGCCGCAGCATCACCATCGGCCACCACGAAGCCCGCCTCACCACCGCCCGCACCCGCCAGCAAGACCCCGCCTGGCAAGCCGACTACCGCGCCACCAGACCCAAAGTCGAACGCAAACTCGCGCACCTCATGCGCCGCCGCCACGGCGGCCGCCGAGCCCGCATGCGAGGCACAACCCGCGTCGCCGCCGACTTCAACCTCCTCGCCGCCGCCATCAACCTCGCCAGACTGGCCACCCTCGGCCTCACCCACACCCACAACCGAGGCTGGACCCTCCACCCCGCCTGAACACCCAAGACAGTCACAACAGCACCCCCCGAAACGCGGCCCACACACCCCTACAAACCAGCTCCTGCAACAACCTCAACCCTCGCGCCCAGCACAACCGTCACCAACCCCACACCCCCCACAACAACAAACGATGGTCCGGCCCGGAGGGCCAGACCATCGTTTAACACCAGTCACCTAGCCCAGGACCGCCGGGAGGACCTTCACCGCGTGGTCGATGCCCTCGTCCGTCTGGTCCATGTGGGTGACCAGGCGGACGAGGCGGCGGCCCAGGACCGAGACCAGGATGCCCTGCTCGCGGGCGGCGGCGGCGAACGCCGGCCCGTCGATCGAGGTGCCGCTCAGATCCAGCGGGACGATGTTGGTGCGGATGCGGGCCGGGTCCACCACGCCCGCCGGAGCCATGGCCTCGGCCAGGCGGCGGGCCCGGTCGTGGTCCTCGGCCAGCCGCGGGATGTTGTTGCGCAGCGCATACAGGCCGGCCGCCGCGAGGATGCCGGCCTGACGCATACCGCCACCGAGCCGCTTGCGCAGCTTGCGGGCGGCCGCGATGCGCTCGGCCGAGCCGACGATCAACGAGCCGACCGGGGCGCCGAGGCCCTTGGACAGGCACACCGACAGCGAGTCGAAGAGCCGGCCGTAGACGTCCAGCGGCACCCCGTCGGCGACGTGGGCGTGCCAGATGCGGGCGCCGTCGCAGTGCAGGTGGACCCCGGCGTCGGTGGTGACGGCCCGGAGGGCCTGCAGGGTCGGCAGCGGGATGACGGCACCGCCGAGGCGGTTGTGGGTCTGTTCAACCGCCACTGCCCGCGTCGGTACTGCCACAAAGCCGTCCGGGCGGATCATGTCGGCAACGGTCGCCGGGTCGAGGTCCGCGGCGGCCGACGGCCACGTGCGGGTCGACACGCCGCCGAGGGCCGCGGCCGCACCGATCTCGTCGGTGACCACGTGGGCCGCGGCGTCGCAGAGCAGCTCCTCACCGCGCGGCACGGCCAGCTGCAGCGCGATCTGGTTGGCCATCGTGCCGCTCGGGGCGAACAGCGCCGCCTCGTGCCCGAAGCGGGCCGCCACCTCGGCCTGGAGCTCGTGCAGGGTCGGGTCCTCGTCGAACACGTCGTCGCCGACCTCGGCCGTCGCCATCGCCTCACGCATGGCGGGCGACGGCCGGGTCAGGGTGTCCGAGCGGAAGTCGACGAGCACCTCAGCCACGCAGCATCTCCGCCACCAGGAAGGCCAGCTCCAGGGACTGCTGGGTGTTGAGCCGCGGGTCGCAGGCGGTCTCGTAACGGTCCGGCAGGTCCTCGTCGACGATGGCCTGCGCGCCGCCGAGGCACTCGGTGACGTCCTCGCCGGTCAGCTCGACGTGCAGGCCGCCGGGGTGGGTGCCCAGCTCGCGGTGGACCTCGAAGTAGCCGAGGACCTCGTCGACGATCCGGTCGAAGTGCCGGGTCTTGTATCCGTTGGACGACTCGTGCGTGTTGCCGTGCATCGGGTCGCACTGCCAGACGACCCGGCAGCCGGCCGCGGTGACCTTCTCCACGATCGGCGGGAGGGCGTCGCGGACCTTGGTGCTGCCCATGCGGGCCACGAACGTCAGGCGGCCCGGGATGTTGTCCGGGTTGAGCTTCTCGAACAGCTCGATCGCCTGCTCCGGCGCGGTGGTCGGGCCGAGCTTGACGCCGATCGGGTTGGCCAGCCGGGCCATGAAGTCGACGTGGGCGCCGTCGATCTGCCGGGTCCGCTCCCCGATCCACAGGAAGTGCCCGGAGAGGCCATAGGGCTTGCCGCCGGCGATGCGGACCAGGGGCCGCTCGTACTCCAGGGCCAGGGCCTCGTGGGAGCAGTACAACGTGACGGTCCGCAATGCCTCGTCGTCGTTGACGCCGCAGGCCTGCATGAACCGCATCGCCCGGTCGATCTCGCGGGCGATGGCCTCGTAGCGCTGGCCGGCCGGCGAGGTGACCACGAAGCCCTTGTTCCAGTCGTGGACCGCGTGCAGGTCGGCCATGCCGCCGCCGAGGTAGGCCCGGAGCATGTTCATGGCGCTCGACGAGTTGGCGTAGGCCCGGACCATCCGCTGCGGGTCGGCCACCCGCGCCGCCGGGTCCTGATCCAGCGAGTTGATCATGTCGCCCCGGTAGGCCTCGAGGCCCAGCGAGTCGAGCGCGGACGAGCGCGGCTTCGTGAACTGCCCGGCCACCCGCCCGATCTTGATGACCGGCAGCGACGCGCCGTAGGTGAGCACGATCGCCATCTGCAGCAGCGTGCGGGCGTTGCCCAGCACGTGGGCCTCGGTGTTGTCGGCGAAGGTCTCGGCGCAGTCACCGCCCTGCAGCATGAACGCCTTGCCGTCGGCGACGAGGGCGAGGCGCTCGCGCAGCTGGTCGACCTCGTAGGGGGCGACGATGGGCGGGACCGACGTCAGCAGCTGCCCGACCTCGTCGACCGCGGCCTGGTCCGGCCACGGCGGCGTCTGCGCCCGGGGCAGGCTCCGCCACCGGTCGAGGCCGAACACGTCGTCTTCGGAGTTGCCCGGCACGGCGACGCGGGAGATCTCCGGACCGGGGTACGTGAAGTGATGCCACTCCTGGCGCATGGGCAAAGCCTACCGAGCCGGACCGGCGGGCGAGTGCCACCACCCGCCAGTCCCGCGAGCTGGAAGGCTCCTACATGTTGATCATGTGGCCGGCGAGGCCGTGGATGGCCTCTTTGACCGCTTCGCCCAGGGTGGGGTGGGCGTGGACGTTGCGGGCGACCTCGTGGACGGTCAGGTCCCACTGCTGGGCCAGGGTGAGCTCGGGCAGCAGCTCGGTCACCTCGGGGCCGATGAGGTGGGCGCCGAGGAGCTCGCCGTACTTGCCGTCGCTGATGATCTTCACGAAGCCGGTCGGGTCGCCGAGGCCGTGGGCCTTGCCGTTGGCGGTGAACGGGAACTTCGAGACTTTCACGTCGAAGCCCTGCTCGCGGGCCTGGGCCTCGGTCCAGCCGAAGCTGGCGACCTGGGGCTGGCAGTAGGTCGCCCGCGGGATCATGACGTAGTCGAGCTCCATGGTCTCGGCCCCGGCGATCGTCTCGGCGGCCACGATGCCCATCGACTCGGCCGCGTGGGCCAGCATGAGCTTGGCGGTCACGTCGCCGATCGCGAAGATGTGCGGGACGTTGGTGCGCAGGCGCCCGTCGACGGCGATCGCGCCCCGCTCGGTCAGCTGGACGCCGGTCTTCTCCAGGCCATAGCCCTCGACTCGCGGTACAAAACCAATGGCTTGGAGCAGTTTGTCGGCTTCCAGCGTCTGACTCTTGCCGTTGGAAGAAACCGTGACCTTGACGCCGGAGGAGGTCTCCTCGACGGTGTCGACCCGGGTCGAGGTCAGGACCGAGATGCCGAGCCGCTTGTACCGCTTGAGCAGTTCGGCCGACACCTCGGCGTCCTCGAGGGGCACCATCCGGTCCAGGAACTCGACGATCGTGACGTTGACGCCGTAGTTGTGCAGCACGTAGGCGAACTCGACGCCGATGGCGCCCGCCCCCGCGATGATGATCGACTCCGGCAGGTCCTCGGTGAGGATCTGCTCCTCGTAGGTCACCACGCGCTCGGAGATCGACGTGCCGGGCAGCAGCCGGGTGGTCGCGCCGGTGGCGATGACGCAGTTGGCGAAGGTGATGCTCTCGTCGCCGACCTGGAGCGTGTGGTCGTCGAGGAAGTACCCCTTCGTCGAGTATTGCCGGATTTCGTTCTTCTTCATCAGGTAGTGCACGCCCTTGACCCGGCCGTCGGCCACCTTGCGGCTGCGCTGGAAGGCCGCGCCGTAGTCGAACGTGACCTCACCGGAGATGCCGAACGTCTTCGCCTCGTGGTTGAAGATGTGGGCGAGCTCGGCGTTGCGCAGCAGCGCCTTGGAGGGGATGCAGCCGACGTTGAGGCAGACGCCGCCCCAGTACTTGTCCTCGACGATGGCGGTGCGCAGGCCGAGCTGCGCGGACCGGACGGCGGCGGTGTATCCGCCCGGGCCGGCCCCCAGGACGACGACGTCGAAGTGCTCAGTCATAGCCAGTCCTTGCGTTTGAAGGTGACGTACAGCACCACAGACAGAACCACGATGAGGATCGCCGAGGTGATGAACCCCGAGACCTTGTCAGAACCCGGGTACGGCACATTCTGCCCGTAGTAACCAGTAACCGCCGTCGGCACCGCGATGATGGCGGCCCAGCTGGTGACCTTCTTCATGATGCTGTTCTGCCGGTTGCCCTGCACCGCCAGGTTGGACTCGAGGATCGTCGCGGTGAAGTCGCGAAGGCTCTCCGTGAACTCCGTCACGCGCATCACGTGGTCGTAGAGATCCTGGAAGTACGGCACCATCTCCTCGTCGACCAGGTGCTCGCGGGAGTGCATGAGGCCACCGACCACCTCGCGCATCGGCATGATGACCTTGCGCATCCGGTTGAGGCTCCGGCGGAGCCGGAAGCTGCGCTGCTGCACCTCGCGGATCGCCGCCGCGCTCTCCTCGAACAGCCGATCCTCCAGACTCTCGAGCTCCTCGTCGAGCGCCTGCACGGCGTCGAACTGCCCGTCGACGATCACGTCGAGCAGGCCGTGGGCGAGCCAGGGCACCCCCTGCTTCGCGAGGTCCTCGGCGGTGGCGTCCCAGCGCTCGACCACGTCGTCCATGTCGAACCCGGCGCCGTGCACGGTGATCAGCGCCTGGTCGGTGAGGAAAGCCGACACCTCCTCGACCTGAACCGCGCCGTCGCCGTCGCCGTTGAACCGCACGGCATAGGCGTTGAAGAACATGTGCTTCGGATAGTGCAGGAGCTTGGGCCGTTCGTGGGGTGAGGAGGCGTCCTCGATGGCCAGCCGGTGCAGCCCGAACTCCTCCTGGACCCGGTCGTAGTCGGTTTGCTCCGGGTCGGTGAGGTCGAGCCACACCACCGCGGCGGAGTCCTTGAGATGCTCGGAGATATCGTCGAGCGGGAAGTCCTCGGCCTCCAGCCGCCCGTCCCGGTAGAGCCGCGTGCGCGCCATGGATTCATCAAAGCAGAAGGAGGGCCCGGTGGCCGGTTTCACGGAGGCGACGGCGGTCTCGGCCGGTGCGGCCGAGCTCGATCCACAGTGGACCGTCGGCGGCCGCCCCAACGGCGGCTACCTGCTGGCCCTGCTGGCCCGGGCCGCGGTCACGACGGCCCACCCGCACCCGCTCAGCGCCAGTGCCGTGTACCTTTCGCCGCCCGCGCCGGGGCCGGCCGCGGTCGAGGTCGAGGCGCTGCGCGACGGCCGCTCGTTCAGCCAGGCCCGGGCCCGCCTCACGCAGCAGGGCCGCACCTGCGTCGAGGCCCTGTTCACCCTGGGCGACCTGGCCGCGGCCGGCGACCCCCACTTCGTCGCGGCCGCACCACCGGCCGTCGCCGACCGGGACACGCTGCCCCGCACGCCGGTCGAGCCACCCGGCGCCGGGGTCCGGATCACGATGCTGGAAATGGTGGACCAGCGGATCGACCTCACCGCCGGCCCCGGCGACCTGCGGGGCTGGCTGAGCTTCGCCGACGGCACGCCGTTCGACGCGTTCTCCCTGCTGTATGCGGTCGACGCCTTCCCGCCGGCGACGTTCACGCTGGGCAGCAGCGGGTGGACGCCGACGCTGGAGCTGACCGCCTACGTGCGCGGGCTGCCGGCGCCGGGCCCGCTGCGGGTGCGCCAGCACGCCCGGATGGTCACCGACAGTCAGCTCGACCAGGTGTGCGAGGTCTGGGACTCCACCGGCCGCGTGGTCGCCCAGGCCACGCAGCTGGCCATCCACCGCAAGAGCTAACCCAGGACCGGAGCCGTCCGGCCTTTCGCGGCGCACATGGCGATATCGGCCCGGTGCAGCACGACCCGGCTCTCCTCCGCCGCGGTGAAGCGGGTGCCGCCCACGCTCGCCCGGGCCTCGATCGGCGGGCCGGGCAGTACCGTGATCGGGTCCGCGAACGCCGACTCGACCCGCGCGGCCAGCTCGGGGACCCCGGCCGCGCCGCCCGCGCCGTGGGTGAGCACCGCGAACTCGTCGCCGCCCAGGCGGCCCACCAGGTCGCCGGGGCGGACGCAGCCGCTCAGCCGGGCCGCCACCGCGACCAGCACCTCGTCGCCGGCGGCCGGGCCCAGGGCGTCGTTGACCGCCTTGAAGCCGTCCAGGTCGACGAGGAGGACCGCACCGTCGCCGGCCTCGAGGGCCAGGTCCAGCGCGGCCAGGAAGGCGCGCCGGTTGGCCAGGCCGGTCAGGGCGTCCACGTGGGCCAGGCGCCAGTTGGCCTCCAACAGCTCGCAGGTGCGCAGGACGGTCGCGGCCTGGTCGGCGATGCCCTGCATCCGGGCCGTCGTCTCGCGGGCCTTCGCCGTGTGCTGCGGCGTGTCATAGGCCGCGACCAGGATGCCGAAGGGGTGGCCGGGCAGCGCGATGTCCACGATGAGCATCGTGTCGTGGCCGAAGGTGTCGAGCAGGCCCAGGATGTACAGGTCGGTGGAGCTTCGGTCGTAGACGCGGGCCCGGCCGCTGCCGGCCTGGAAGCGCTCGAACAGCGCCGTGTCCTCGCGGGCCACGGCGAGCCGGCGGGCCTGCCGCTCGCGCGCCTCGCCGCCGCCGGCGTTGGCCGCCAGGCGCAGCCGGTCGCCGCTGAGCAGCAGCACGCTGGCCGAGTCGGCCGCCATCACGGCCCGCACGGTCTCGGCGGTGACCTCGGCGACCTCGGTCGCGGTGCGGGCCGCCGTCAGGCGGCGGGCCAGGTCGAGCAGGCTGTCGGCGAAGCGCTGCCGGTCGGCGGCGGCGGCCCGGGCCGAGAGCGCGTCGAGGGCGACGGCGGCCAGGTTGGCGTAGGCGTCGAGCATCCGCCGCTCGGCGTCGAAGAAGTCGCGGCAGAAGGCGACGAGGTACCCGTAATAGCGCTCCGGCGCCGCGATGTCGACCACGAGCGTGCCGGCGAAGCTGGTCGGCGGGGACGCGGCGAGCACCTCGATCTCGGAGTCGCTGAGCCCGTAGCCGTGCACCTGCCGGGGCGCGCCCGGCGCGGGGCTGGCCACGAGCAGGAACGCCTCCGCGTCGACCGCGTGCCGGGCCCGCTCGGCGACCACGGCCAGGGCGCGCTCGGGCCGCTCGGCCGCGACCAGCTCGGCGACGGTGCGCTGCAGCAGCTCGATCCGCCCGGCCAGCACGTCGCCCGCGGCGTCCTCGACCGGCTCCTCGGTGCGCCGGCGCAGCCACCGCCGCGACCGCCAGCGCACCGTGTAGATGCAGGCCTCGGCCCCGTCGACCTGGCACTCGTCGTGGGCCACGGTGGCGGCCGCGCGGCCGTAGAGGACCGGCAGCTGGGTGAGCAGCCCGCGGGTGTAGTCGCAGTCGAAGCGCGACGGGCGGTAGCCGGCGCGCAGCTGGAACCGCACGGTCGCGGTGCCGCGCCCGGAGGACACGATGGCCAGGTCGGCGGTGGTGTTGAAGCGGGCGCTCGTGGTCGCGATCACCTTGAGCAGCTGGGCCGGGCCGCCGAGCAGCAGCAGGCCGAGGCGCAGGGGGTGGTTGCGGTTGTACGACAGGGCCGACTGCCCGACGTGCAGGCCGACGGCCGGGTCGCCCAGCACCTTGGCCGCGGCTTCGAGGACGTTGACCTTCGTGGCGTAGGACCACCAGCGGCGCGCGTCGTCGTAGGCCTCGGGCGGCTCCGTCTCCCCCGCCAGGCCCAGCATCAGCCGCACCGCGCCGTCGCCGCCCCGGGCGCGCACGTACCGCAGGATCGCGCGCAGGGTGACACCCGCCGTCTCCCGCATCGTTTCCATAGCGCCCTCCGACGCCGACATCGGCCCCGGCGGGTACCGGCTGAGGGGATTGCGGCACCCGGTGGGTAACACTCGACACATGGAGCCGCTCATCGTCGTCGACGGGGCCAATGTGGTCGGATCGGTGCCGGACGGCTGGTGGCGGGACCGGGCCGGGGCCGCGACCCGGCTGCGCGACGCCCTCGCCGCGCGGGATGCGGCCGCACTGCCCGGCGACATCACCCTCGTCGTGGAGGGGGCGGCGCGGGGTGTGCCGTCGATCGCGGGCGTACCCGTGGAGGCGGCCCCACATTCGGGCGACGATCACATTGTGGCGATCGTTCGCGACAATGTGCGTCATCGGCCCGTCATCGTCGTGACATCTGACCGCGGGCTGCGGCAGAGGGTGACGGAGCTGGGTGCGAGTATTGTGAGCCCGGGCCAGCTGCGGGCCACGATCTCATATGGCGGACGTCACGACTCTACCTAGCCGGTAGGATTTAGAGGTGGCTCCGCCACGCTTTTTCGTATCCACACCCGCGATCTTCCACTATATGAGAAGCGGTTGACCGCGACGGGCGGCTCACGCAAAGTTATCTGCGTACCGGTATCGTGAATTGCCGGTGAATACCGCGCCAAAACGTCTGACGAATTAGTGACGATCTATTCTGTGCGGCACGTAACACGGCTGTCGCTTCATGTGACGTACCTGGTAAGGTCGGTGCCATGTGCCCTGAGGTGCAGCTTGATCCGATGTGGATATCCCGCCGCGAGCACCATTTCGACGGCCTTTGTCGAGTGACCCCCGGTTGATATCGGCGTTCATTCAGAAGGTTTTCGAGAGGATTAAAAATGGCCGTTTCGGTCGTGGGCGCGCCTGACGTCGCGCCTTCCGTGGTCACCATCACCGTCCACATCACCCTCAACGGCGACGAGCTCCCACCGGAGGCCTCCCGCCTGCTGAGCGACCTCGAAGCGCTCGCCGCCAGCCAGGCCGGGCCCCAGATCCAGCGCACGGCCCCGCTGCCGCGCACGCCGTCCTCCGCCCCGGCCCGCAATCTCCGCCTCGTGGAGCAGCCGGCCGAGGAGACCGCGGCGGACGCGCTCAATCCGGCCGACCCGAAGGTCAAGCGCATCGGCCGGTCCACGCCCGACGCCCCGTCGCTCTATCTGTGCACCGGCTCCCGGCTCGTGCTGCAGGACGGCGCCCCGGTCGCGCTGACCCGCCGCGAATACGACCTCTTCCTCTTCCTGTGCGAGCACCCCCGCCGCGTCTTCAGCCGCGCCCAGCTGCTCCGCCAGGTGTGGGGCTACGACATGGTCGGCACCGAGCGCACCGTCGACGTCCACGTCCGCCGGCTCCGCGTGAAGCTCGGTGACGCCGCTCGCATCATCGCCACCGTCCGCGGCGTCGGCTATCGTCTCGACGATGACGCCGCCGTCCAGGTCGTGGTCCGGGAGGACTGACCTCGGTATTGCCGCAGGCATCCTGCTGCTGCTCGATGTCCTGCGGGTGTGGCTCCCGTCGATCATCACGATCTTCGGGCAGGCGGCCTCGACCCCGGCCGAGCTCATGGGGGCGTTCGCGCTCGCGTGGTTCGTCGCCGGCGTCGCGGCCGTCCCCGCGATCCGGTTCATCAAGCCGATCGTTCCCGTCCTGATCCTGGTGCTCGGCCGCCTCGCGCTCGTGTTCGTCCACGGCGGGCCGGCCCAGCTCTACACCGCCTCGATCACCCTGCTGGCCGGGCTGGTCTGGCTCTCCTCCGTCCGCGGGCCGGTGGTGCCGGGCGTGCCGCTCGGGCTCGCCGCGTCCGCCCTCGAGCACGCCGCCCTCGGGACCGTCGACCTGAGCTGGCGGCCCTGGTGGCTGGCTTTACCCCTGATATCGGTACTGGCGGTGCCGCTGCTCCTGACCCGCCCGGACCCGGCGGCGACCGTCGGGGGTGGATGGCTCCTCGTCGGCCCGGCGCTGCTCCTGACCGGCATGTACGCCCTCTCCCCCGCCGTCGCGACCGTCGCCGCCTCCTACGGCTCGGCCGGCTACGCCTCCACCCCGCCGTTCCTCGTCCCGCCACTCGCGCTCGGGATCGCCGCGTTCGCGTTCCTGGCCGTGACGTACGCGCGCCGGGTGCCGTCCGGTCCGGTGGCCCGCGTCGTCGCCACCGTCCTGCTCGTCGGGTCCGCGGGCTGCTTCTCCTACGACTTCGCCGCGCCCGCGCCGCTGTGGCTCGCGCTGCTGCTCGGGGCGCCGTCCCTGGCCCTGGCCCTGCGGCTCGGCTCAACCGGCACGGGCGGCCGGTTCGGGGCCGCGCTCGGGATGCTGGTGTTCGCGGTGGCGGCGATCGCCTACTACGCGGCCTACGACATCGGGTTCCCGAACCAGTGGGTGCCGGTCGCGGTCGCCCTCGTCCCCGCCGGAGCGCTGCTGCGGTCGCGGGGAGCCGTGACCGTCCGCATGCCGCGCATCGGGTGGGTGCTCGCCGTCGCCGCCTGTCTGGTGCCGCTGGCGTCCGTCCGGGTGCCGCCGTCGCCCGCCACCGGGGGACGCGCGGGGGCGATCAGGCTCGTGGAGTACAACATCCGCATGGGTTTCGGGCTTGACGGGACCTATCGACCGGCAGATGTGGCCGCCGCGATCTCGGCCACGCGACCCGACATCGTCGTGCTCTCCGAGGTCGACCGGGCCTGGCTGCTCAACGGCGGCCACGACGGCCTGGCGGTGCTGGCCCGGCTCCTGCACATGCGCTACTACTTCGGCCCCGCCGCCGACGCCGTCTGGGGCGACGCCATCCTGACCAACCTGCCGGTCAGCGCCGTCGAGTCCCAGCCGCTGACCGCCGCCGGCGCCCCCACCGGCGCGCAGGCCCTCGGCGCGATCATCACCGTCGACGGCCGCGAACTCGCCGTCGTCTCCACCCACATCCAGCCGCCCCCGAACTCCGAGCCGCTGGTGCAGGCGAGCGAGATCGCGGCCTTCGCCACCAGGTTCGCCGGCACCCGGCCCACGCTCATCGCGGGCGACCTCAACGTGACACCCGGGAGCGCGTCGCTGCAGGGGTTCGCGGCCGCCGGCTACACCGACGGGTTCGCTCCCTTCCGCCCCGTCCCCACGTTCCCGGCCGACCATCCGGTGGAGGAGATCGACCACGTCCTGGTCCGCGGCCTGACCTGCACCGACGTGCACGTCGGCAGTGCCGTCACCTCCGACCACGCCCTCGTCGCGGCCACGCTCGCGATCTCGTAGCCCTGGTGGCCGATAAGTCGGGCGCTGCGCGCCACGACTTATCGGATATAAGTAGCGCTGGCGGTTTCCAGCGGTCGTTGCAACACAGCGTGGTCACGTGGTAGCGGTGAGGACTTGGTGGAGGCGTTCGGCTGGGGTGTCGCAGCCGAGGGTCTGCCGGAGCCGGCCGTTGAGCTGGTCGGCGACGGCGGTGAGGTGTTCCGGGCTGTGCCCGGCGAGGTCGGTGCCTTTGGGGAAGTACTGCCGGAGCAGGCCGTTGGTGTTCTCGTTCGACCCGCACTGCCAGGGGCTGTGCGGGTCACAGAAGTAGACGGGCATGTCCGCGGCCAGGCTGCACTCGTGGTGTAACGCCATTTCGGCGCCCTGGTCCCAGGTCAGGGACCGTTTCAAGTGCTGCGGCAAGGTGGCGACGGTGTCCAGCAAGGCGTCGCGAACGACCTCGGCGGAGCGGCCGCGATCGCCGAGGTGCACGAGCAGGACGTAGCGGGTGGCCCGTTCCACGAGGGTGCCGATCGCGGACTGGCCGTCTTTGCCGATGAGCAGGTCGCCTTCCCAATGCCCGGGCACGGCGCGGTCGTCGGCTTCGGCGGGCCGGTCACTGATCATCAACATCGGCGCGACGAACCGCGATGGCCGCCCGGTGGTGGTGCAGGGCCGGCGCACGGCCCGGCCGGTCCGCAGCGCGGTGGCCAGTTCCCGGCGCAGTGCGCCCCGGCCCTGGACATACAACGCCTGGTAGATCGTCTCGTGGGACACGCGCAGCTCGTTCCGGTCGGGGTAGTCGCGGCGGAGCCGGGCGCTGACCTGCGCCGGGCTGCACCAGGCCGCGAGGAGGTCCTGACACAGCTCCCGCAGGACCGGGTTCCCGGCCAGCTTCCGCGCTGTCGGCCGGGGCGGCGCCGCTCGGCCCGCTGCTGCGCCGCGAACGGCTGATACCCATCATCGGGGTCCTGGCTGCGGCGAACCTCGCGGCTGATCGTGCACCGCGGCCGGCCCAACTCAGCCGCGATCGCCGCCTGCGAGACACCAGCCCGCAGCCGGCCGGCGATCACGATCCGCTCGTCCAGCGACAGGTACCGGGCCGAGACCACCACCGGCGGCCGCGCCGCCACAGCAGCCGCCGCCGCGGCGGCTTCCTTACGCCACCGCCACCCCGTCCAAGGAGCAATCCCGACCAACTCACACGCCACACCCGTCCGCACACCCCGCCCAACGAGCTCCAAATACGCAGCACGCTCCACCAGCAACGGCCAACACCCCTGCGGACGACGATTCTCCCGGATCTTGAACACAGCAACCCCTGATCAGGTCAGGTGTTGCAACGATCCCTTGAAACCGGGGCTGGGCGACATGTCCGAACATGTTGCGGCACGTAGTGCCCGACATGTCGGGAAATTTCAGCATCCCGAGCGACGCTTCACCAGATCGTGATTGATCTTTCGCCCCAGTGGGCAACCCTGGAACAAGAGAGAAAGGGGCAGCGATGAGCGTGACACATGCGAACGGAAGTGTGACCGAGACCCGCAAGGACTTCGGAAGCACGGTTGGTGACCTGTCCACCAAGGCCAAGGACAGCGCGGCCGAACTGGCCGAGCAGACCAAGGACGTGGCTCGGCGTCGACCCGTTCCACTGGTGACCGCCGCCGCGGCCGGAGTCGCCACCGTCGTCGTGGCGGTGGTGGCGGTCGTGCGCCGCCGGAAGGCGAGTCAGACGCCTCGGCAGCGGGCGATGCGTGCCCTGCGACGCACCAGCAAGAGCGTGAAGCAACGAGTCAAGCGGTAACCTCCTCTCCCGCAATGGCCGCGGCCCCGTACCGATCCGACCGGTGCGGGGCCGCGGCTTGTCCGCGCGAGGAAGCCGGCGCCCGAGCTCAAGCATCCACTGTGGACAAGTGGGCGAGCATGGCCTGGTTGGCCTCCCAGCCGTCGGGGAAGCGGACCGGGACGTTCAGGTGGACCGGCTCCGCCGACGGGTGGGTGTCCAGGAGCTCGGCGATGCCGGCCCGGGCCACGACCACGCACGCGTGGCGGTGGCGGGAGGCCAGGACGCACAGCCGGCCCGCCTCCAGGTGGAAGGCGCTCGCGTCGCGGCGGCCGGAGAGCGGGTGCAGGATGACCGTCACGTCATACTCGCGGCCCTGCAGGCGGTTGGCCGTGTCCACCGTCACGTCGGCGGCGACGGTGTCGGCCAGGGCCTGGCGGATCGCGGCCACCTGGTCGCGGTGGGCGGCGCCGACGGCCACCCGCTCGGCCGTCACCGGGCGGCCTTCGGGGGCGTGCTCCGAGTACGCGATGGGGCCCCTCCGCAGCAGGCTGACCACGATGTCGGCGATCGCGGCGACGGCCTCGCGGTCGGTGCGGACCGTGTGTCTGGCCGGCAGTTCGTGCAAGGCCCAGCCGGTGCGCCGGGCCGTCTCGAGGGTCTGCTCGACGTGGTGGTCGCCGCCGATGGCCCGGACCGAGAACTCCAGGCTGCGGTCGGCCGGCTTGGTCCCGGCCTGGAACGGGGTGAACGGGTAGAACGCGGCCGAGACCACGTCGGCCGCCGACGGGGGCAGCCGCCACGAGACCGGGAGGCGGTGCAGCGGCAGGTCCGGGTTGTGCCGCAGGAGGACGGCGACCGCGCTCTGCATCGGGTCCCAGGACAGGCCCGCCCAGCGCTCAACGGCGACGACGGAGAACGGGTCGAGCTGGCCGGGGTCGCCGACGAACAGCCCGCGGTCGAAGCGGCCGGCCACGCGCAAGAGCATGTCGGAGCGCATCTGGTACGCCTCGTCGAC
The DNA here is from genome assembly GCF_044454505.1 of Dactylosporangium sp. NPDC051541. NCBI lineage: Bacteria > Bacillati > Actinomycetota > Actinomycetes > Micromonosporales > Micromonosporaceae > Dactylosporangium > Dactylosporangium sp. NPDC051541. The sequence goes on along the minus strand of NZ_JBITDU010000017.1, from coordinate 34,997 downwards.
GATGGCCCGCTCCCAGATGCCCTCGGTGACCGTGGCCCATTTCGCGGCGGTGCCGATGACGACGGCGCACGTCTGGACGTCGGAGACCGCGCCGCTGATGGTGACCGAGCCGTGCTTGATGACGCGCTGGGCCGGGTTGTACGTCGACGCCGACAGCCGGCCGATCTCGACCTGGGGGGCCTGGCTCGCGAGGCGGTCGATGAGGTCGTCGACCTGCTCGTTGGTCTGGGCCACGACCATCAGCCGCTCGCCCGCCTCGGCCATGGTCCGGGCGGCCCGGACGACCAGCGTGGACTTCCCAGCGCCGGGCGGGGAGTCGACGACCACGCCGCGGCCGACGGCGGACCCGAAGTCGGTCAGAATGTCGTCGATCACGGTCACGACCAGTCCTCCTGGGCGTCGATGTCGTTGGGCTGGTAGTCCGGCGGCGGGCCGCCGTGGGTCCAGGGGGTCTCCTCCCGGGACGGAAACCGGCCGGGCGGCTGGTAGGCGTCGCTGACCGGGCCGTACGTCACCGTCTCCCCCACCTCCGGGACCGAGCCGGGGGCCGGCTGCTTGGTCGAGCGGCCCATGCCCTTCGACAGCTCCAGCACGACGTCCACCGAGGACACCGACACGACCATGGCCTGCTGGGCCAGGCGGGCCGGGGAGACGAGCAGGGTACCGGGATCGACCCGCACCGGGTCGTCGGTCTGCACGGTGATGTGCGGGCGCAGGGCCGCCTTCTTGCCGGACGTGTCGACGCGGTTGGGCGAGGCGGACACGACGACGCCGGTGAACGCCTCACCGGCGAGGCGGAACTCGGCCATGATGAGCGGGTCGTCGAGGGCCCGCTGGGCCTCGTAGCGGGCCTGCTCGCGCTCCAGGCGGTCGAGCCGGCCGGCCGCGGCGACGGCACTGTCCCGACGGGGCTGCGGCAGGGCGGTGCCCTCGGCGAGGGACATGTGGTAGGCCGTGAACGCGTCGCGGTCGATCGCCCAGCGGGCCTCGACGGAGGCGCCCGCGGGCCGGGCCCGCAGCAGCTCCACCGCCCGCCAGACCAGGTGCCAGGTCGGCTCGAGCTGCTCCTGCAGGGCGTTCGCGAGCGCGGCCTCGGCCCGGCTCTGGGCCTGCGGGTCGGCGGCGCGGGCGTAGGCGGACAGGGCCGGGGCCAGGATCTCGTTGTCGAACGTCGGGTCGGTGCTCGGCCCGGCCGGCGGCCAGCGCAGCGGGTCCTCGGCCAGCTCCGCGGCGGCGGCGCCGTCGAGGCCGGCCGGCGGGTCGATCCAGCCCATGAGCGCGGCCAGGTTGGCGTCCTCGAGGCCACTCTGGCCGGTCGCCCAGTGCTCGCCGAGGACCTCGGTCACCGCCAGCAGCATCGCCGAGCCGGGGTGGTCGGCCCGCTCGCGCAGGAACGTGAGCCACTGCCCGAGCAAAGGCACGGTCCGGTGTACCGGATGCGGGCCGAACGTGCGCCGGAAGCGCGTGGAACGCCCGAGCAGCCGGATGAACTCGACACCGCCCCGGTTCGGCACGAGCACCTGGGGCGCCTCGGCATAGCGCAATCGCGTGGTGCCGGTCGGGTCCACCGTTTTGGAGCAGCTTTCGGTGTACTGCAACAGCTCCTTCGCCAGCCGCGCGACGAACTGGAACCGCTGCGTGCGGTCGCGGGGGTTCGCGACGACCAGCAGCGCCGGCGAGTCCGGCTCGGTGCCGACCATCGCGGCCAGCGGCGCGCCCGCCTCGCCGGCCAGGGCCAGCGGGACGAGCACCATGGGGCGCGCCGCGATGTGCGTGTGCCGCACCGTGGTCAGCAACTGCGCCCGGCCCGACTCCACCGCCTCGGCCCGCGCCAGCGCCGTGAGCACGCTCACGTGTTAAGGCATTCGGTCCGCAGGCGGTGGGCCATCCGCAGCAGGCCGGCAATCTCCTCCTGGCCCGCGCCGGGCGTCAGGGTGCCGCGGGCCAGTCCGAGTACCGTCGAAACGCTCTCCACACCGCCGAGGTCGTCGCGGATCGACCGGCCCAGCGCGGACGTCGAGCCGGCCGCCTCGGACCGGCAGAAGAACGCCATCTCGCAGGAGCCGAGGCAGTCCGGGCTGAACCGGGCGTCGATCGCGCTGACCGCCTTGTTCAGCTCGTCCGGCGGCCGGGTGGCGTTGTTGTCCGAGTCGTAGGCCAGGTCGAACGACAGCCCGGCCGGCAGCGCGTCGAGGATCTTGTCCAGGCGGGTGATCCGGGACAGTTGGCGCTGCAGCACCGTGAGCTGTTTGCGCACGTCGACGAGGGTGGCCGTGGGGCGGTTGGCGAAGTTCTCGGGGCAGACGAGCACCACGTCGTGCGACACGGTCTCCGGCGGGTAGCCGAGCTCGCCGAGCAGCTCGCGCATCGCCAGCACGTAGACCGCGGACTGCTTGGCCGCCGCGGCCGCCTTGCCGGGGTCGGCCTGCCCGTCGATGACCGCGAACGACTTGATCTCGACCACGTGGAAGCGGCCGCCGACCCGGAACGCGATGAGGTCCGGCTCCAGATAGGCGAAGTAGCCCGCGATGTCCAGGCGCAGCATCGGGTGGTCGAACAGGGTGCCGGCGTCGTCGCGCTCGGCCGCCGCCCGGGCCAGGAGGCTGCGGGTGCGGGCGTAGCGGACCTCGCGGCTGGCGTTGCCGCCGACGTTGGACAGGTCGTCGTAGGCCACCTCGGGGATCGCCAGCCCGAGCCGCTCCCGCAGCAGCTGCAGCAGCTCGGCCGCGCCGTCGGCCTTGACCTGGGCCTCGAACGCGTTGCCGCGGGCGATGGCGAACCGCGACTGGCCGAAGGCGGCCGGGAAGCCGAGCTGCCCGGCGACGGCGCCCTTGTTGACCCCGGCCGCGTCCATCAGCCCCCGCCGGCCGCAGCCGGGGTTGTTGGTGAGCGCGGCGATGGTGCGGGCGTTGTGGTTGCGCGGCGCCACGGTGCCGCGGATGCGGTCCAGCCGGTCTACCAGTGCGTCCATGGGGATCTCATCTCAGTTCGCGGTTTTGCGCAGGCGTTGCAGCCGGGCACCGAAGAGCGCCTCGGACCCGTCCAGCCGTTCCTGCGCGCGGGAAGCTGCCGCGGCGCGGTCCGCGGTGTCGGACTCGAGGTGCACGTCGAGCTCGGCCTGGGCTTGCTTGGCGACCATCTCGGGGTCGGCGCTGCCTCCGATGGTCGCGGCGCCGGGGATGCCGGCGGCGAAGCGCCACAGCAGCCGGCGCGCGTCGTGGGCGTCGGCGGGCAGCTGGGCGACCCGCTCGGCCACCTTGATGGCGCCGATGAGGAAGTCGACGCGGGCGCTGAGCGGGCCGACCACCCGGCTGGCGAGCGGCCAGGTGGAGATGGCCAGCAGGCCCCGCGCCGGGGAAAGGAGGTCGGCGGTGAGGGCCGGGCAGAGGTAGTACGGCCGGTTGTAGGGCGCGACCTTGAACGAGCGCTCCTCGTCGCGGCGAAGGCTGGTCAGGCGGGCGGCCACGAGCTCGCCGGGGAAGAAGGCGTCGTGGACGGCGATGATCAGCTTCGGGGCGGCGGGCACGGCGAGCAGCGTCAACGCGTGATGCACCTGCTCGCGGATGGACAGGATCGGCGGGGCCGCGGGCGGGCGCGGTACCACCGGAGCGTTTTGTTCTTCCAGATGAGCGAGCGCGGCGTCCCACTGCTGCTCGACCCGGCGCAGCTCGGCCCGCAACGCCCGGGCCTGGTTCTTGTCCCCCGTGGTGGCCGCGCGGCGAAGCTCGCCGCGCAGCCGGTCGATCCGGCGCTCGAGCAGCTCGATCTGCTCGCTGGGAGCCGTGATCGGTTCGGACACAAACGGACGATAACTGGCACATGCTGGAGATTGCTGGAACCAATCCCGGCGTGTCGCGCTTGCTTTTTTACAACACTGCTATGCCGGTACTGGCTGTGGTTCCTCGATCACCCTCGGTATCATGACCCGCTTGGGCGTCGGCACGAGCTGCGGCCTGCGCTTCGCGGCCAGATCCTCGACCCAGCCGAACGCGAGCACCATCGCCGCCGTGAGCGCCACCACCATCGTGAACTGCAAGGTGCTGTGCCAGCCGCCGACCAGGTTGACGCCGCACCACACGCCGACCAGGCGGACGAACGTGATCGCGGCCTCGTGCCACAGGTAGATCGTCAGCGCCCGCCGGTTGACCGCCTCGACCAGCGGCTCGGCGATCCCGAGCGACATCGCGGCCGGCGCGGCGTTGAGCATGATCAGCAGGAACGCCGTCGAATACAGGGTGTCCGCGATCGGGGCGTCGTTCATGTCGTACCCGCGCGGGCCCGGCGTGTGGTAGAGGATCGCGAGACCGAGGCCGCCCATCACCAGGCACACCGGCCACAGGATCTTCTTGGAGATCCGCTGCAGCGTGCCGTCGTGGTGCGCGAAGCCGAGCATCCAGGCCGGCGCGTACATGAAGAAGTCGCGGATCATGCCGCCGGTGCCGTAGCCGGTCTCCCACAGGATGACCAGCACCGTGAACGGCACGAGCACGCTCGGGATCGGCCACTTGCGGAACAGCCAGAGCAGTACCGGTGAGGCGATGATGAACCACAGATACGAGCGGACGTACCAGATCTGGCTGAACCAGAGGCCGCCCTTCTCGGTCGTGGGCGGGTCGTCGAGGGGTATGAACCACAGCAGCGTCCGCCACGTGTGCTCCATGCCGCCCCACAGCGACATGAGTGCGACGGCGAACACACCGAGGACCCAGAACGGGATGACGATGCGACGGATACGACGACCGATCGCCTTCACGCCGGACCGGTCGAGCGAGGCGGCCATGAGCGAGCCACCAAGCGCGAACATCAGTCCCATAGCCGGAAAGGCGACGGTCAGCCACGCGAATCCGAGCGTGTGGTAAGTGACCACGCGGATGATCGCGACGGCTCGCAGGAGGTCTACGTACCGGTTCCGCATCCCCTACAGGTTGCCCTGCGACCCTTAGGGGCAACCGCTTCTCAGCTCAAAATTGGCTGTGTTTCTTCTCAAAGATCCTAGGTGCGTGTACCCCGTAACCAGCCGGGCAATCGAGATGGTTCACCCCTTGCTCACCTTCCCCACGCGTCCAGGGCGTCACTGAGCGCGGCGAAGTCGTTCGGTCCCGTATGTACCCGATCGCCGACGAAGAACACGGGACTGCCGTACACGCCACGTTCGTGTCCGCTGTCCATGTCCCGCTCCACCCGTTCGTGGTGGGCCCGCGTGCCGCCCGTGTCGGGGAGTCCGAACCGTTCGGCGTAGCGGGCCAGGTCCGTGTCCTCGAGCCGGTCCTGGTGGCTGAGCAGCAGCGCGTGCATGCCCCAGAACGCGTCCTGGTCGGCGGCGGCCTCGGCCAGCAGCGCCGCCGGCATCGCCCGCGGGTGGGCGTCGACGAGCGGGAAGTGCCGGAACTCGAAGCGCAGGCGGTCGCCGAAGCGCATCTGCAGCCGCTCCACGACACCGAACGCGTTGCCGGTGCCGGTGTCCGCGTAGTCGCCGTACTCCACCAGGGTGAGCGGCGCGCCGGTTCTTCCTTGGATGTGCATGGCGATCGTCTGCCCAATTTTCGCAGTGTTGCCCCTCAGGGTTTCCCCTGAGGGGCAACGCGTTTCGTGCTAGTCCAGCAGTTCGGTCACGGTGCCGGCGCCGACCGTGCGGCCACCCTCGCGGATGGCGAAGCCGAGGCCTTCGTGCATCGCGACCGGCTTGCCGAGCTCGACGGTCAGGTCGACCGTGTCACCCGGCATCACCATCGTCACGTCGCCGAGGTCCACCGAGCCCATCACGTCCGTGGTGCGGAAGTAGAACTGGGGGCGGTAGTTGGCGAAGAACGGCGTGTGCCGGCCGCCCTCCTTGGTCGTCAGCGCGTAGACGTGGGCCTTGAACCGCCGGTGCGGCGCGACCGAGCCCGGCAGCGCGACAACCTGCCCGCGCTGCACGTCACCCCGGCGCACGCCCCGCAGGAGCAGCGCCGCGTTGTCGCCGGCCTGAGCCGAGTCGAGCTGCTTGCCGAACATCTCCATCCCGGTGACCACGCTGGACTGGGTGTCACCCAGCCCGATCACCTCGACGGGCGTGTTCAGCACCAGCGTGCCCCGCTCGACCGACCCGGTGACGACGGTGCCGCGGCCGGTGATGGTGAGCACGTTCTCGATGGGCATCAGGAACGGCTCGCCGGTCACCCGCTCGGGCAGCGGCACATACTCGTCGACGGCGTCGAGCAGGTCCGCGACCGACTGCACCCACTCGGGCTCGCCGGCCAGGGCCTTGAGCGCGCTCGTGCGGACGACCGGGATCTCGTCCCCCGGGAACCCGTACTCGCTGAGCAGGTCTTTTATTTCAAGCTCGACCAGGTCCAGCAGCTCCGGGTCGTCGACCGCGTCGGCCTTGTTCATGGCCACGACGAGGTACGGCACCCCGATCCGCCGCGCCAGCAGCACGTGCTCGCGGGTCTGCGGCATGACCCCGTCGACGGCGCTGACGACGAGGATGGCCCCGTCCACCTGCGCCGCCCCCGTGATCATGTTCTTCACGTAGTCCGCGTGCCCCGGCATGTCGACGTGCGCGTAATGCCGGTTCCCGGTCTCGTACTCGACGTGCGAAATGTTGATGGTGATGCCGCGGGTGATCTCCTCCGGCGCCCGGTCGATCCCCTCGAAACTGGTGTACTGGTTGACACCCGGGAACCGCTCGGCGAGCACCTTCGTGATGGCGGCGGTCAGGGTCGTCTTCCCGTGGTCGACGTGCCCCATCGTGCCGATGTTGAGATGCGGCTTGTTCCTGGCGAATGCCTGCTTGGCCATCTGACTCTCCACAGTGGATTTGTGGTCTTCGGATGCGCAGAACCATTGGGCCTTTGTGGCCGGACTGTTCTGGGTGGTCCGGCTCGGCCGGCTCACCCTCCTCCGTCGGTTCCGCAATGAGGCTGCGGGAGGAGGGTCAGCGTCGCAGGCCGGCCTCTAGCGCCGCGTCCAGCGCTGCCGCCGTCGCCCAGGCGACCGCCGAGCCGGCCAGCAGGCCGTGCTCCAGAAGGGCGGTCGTCGTGATCACGGTTGGAAAGGTAGCTCGCATGCTCTGGACCGGCAACGCATTTACGAGTGGCGTTGCTTACATACCCCCTGGGGGTATCTTGAGCCCGACATGTCGGATTTATACCCCGGCGGACGGCCGGGCCAGAACGCTGCCGATGAGTGCCGGTCAGAGTCCCAGGATCGTCAGCGCGGAGGAGGGGGCAGGCGCAGGGCCATCGTCGGGGCGTCGGCCATGACGGAGTTTGGGGCGCTGCCCGTCGGGGCGTCGGCCGGGGGGCGGTCGGCGCGGCCGAGGGTGATCTCCGGGTAGATCTCGACCTCGTCCCACTCCCCCATCGCCTTGGGCTCGCCCCGGCTCAGCTCGACCTCGCGGGGTGCGGCGGTCGGGCCGGTGCGGGCCAGGACGGCGGCGCCGTTGGTGCTCACGTCGGTGACCAGGAGCATGCCGTCGCGCAACTCGAAGCGGAGGTGGTTGCGGCTCACCCGGCGGCTCGACTCGTCGTCCAGCCAGTTGCCGATGGTGATGCCGCCCGGGTCTTCGGGGGCGCGGCCGACCACGACCGGGCGGGCCGCGGTGACCGGGAAGCGGGTGCGCACGGTGCCGTTGATGCGCACGGCGAGGGAGGTCGCCGGCGGGCGGGGGCCGGAGTCGATGAGGCGCTCGCCGTGCCGGGGGCAGAGCGGCGCGCCGCTGGGCAGGGCCGGCGGGGCCTGGCCGGCGCCGGGAGCCGGCTGGCGGCCGAAGACCGGGCAGTCGGAGGCCGGGCAGCGCCAGTAGCGCTGCAGGACCGGGTGCGGCCGCGGGGTCGAGCCGGTCGCCGGGGCCAGGGTCAGGTCCATCCCGCCGGGCGCGCTCGTCGTCAGGTAGACCGGGCCCGGATGGCCGGGCAGCGGGTTGCGGGTGATCACCGGCACCCCGGTCAGGTGCGCCACTTCCCGCACGCGCGCGTTGACCCGCGCACCCGGTGGCAGCATTTCGATGAGCCCGTCGTCGGACCAGCGGCGCAGGACCATGCGTTCGTTGGACGTGAAGTCGGTGTCGGACATGGCGCCGCGTTCGGCGATCGCGTAGAGCCCGGTGTTGCCGTCACCGAGCCGGCGACTCAGTGCGTCGACGAACAACCCGAGCCGCAGCAGCGCGGCCGGGCGCCCGCCGTCGAGGTCCATGCTGCGCGCGGCTTCCACCAGGTCGATGACACCGCCGACGGCCAGGGGGTCGACCGTCAGTCGCCGCTCGATCGCGTCAAGGGCTCGGCTCGTTTCGAATCGCACCGGAACATTCTGCCTCAGCCGCGGCCCCACACCGAAAACTCGGCACGACCCATTCCGTCTTCTTACCCGAGGTCCACCGAGGCCACGGGCAGCGCCTCGCTCGGCCTCGTCGTCGGCGGCGCTCGGCATCGCTCCGGCGATGACCACGGCGGCGGCTTCCGCAACCGGGCGAAGGGCCGCAAAGCCGCCGCCGACCACCTCTGCGGTCGACGGCGGGCCTTACGCCGCGCACTCGGCGAGCCTCGGGGGGAGGCTGGGGAAGCCGCCGGGCGCGGTACCGCGACGGGGGCATCGGGGGGTATGCCCCTCACATCGCGGGTAGGCACTGTGTGACTGTTGGTATACAAAAGGTAGATCACCGTGGTGAGACGTCAACAGCGGTGAATGCCTGAATGAACGAGATCTCAGCCGCCGCAGACCTTCGCGACCTCGCCGAGCCGGTGGGCGTCGATGCCGTCGCGCTGCTCGACGGCGAGCGGATGGTCGGTCGGCTCCAGCTCCACGAGCGGCCGCCGGCCCGGCTCCCGAGTATGCACACGGGTCTTGAGTTGCATAGTTTCGAGGTACCCGGGGATGTTGTTCGACAGCCAGCCGAAATACGGCGGCTCATCGGCCCGCGCGGGATCGTCCCAGCGCTCGACCGCCCGCTGGAAGTTGGCCGCGCTCAAGCTGACCCAGACGCTGTAGGTGAGCGGCTCGTCGAGTCCCCGCACCGGCACCTCGATCAGCCCGCGAATGAAGAAGTGCAGCTCGTCGAGGTCGGGCGCGTCGATGCAGCAGAGCTCCTCCTCGAGGAACGACTCCCCGCCCGCCTCGGGCGCACCCCAGTAGTCCGGCGCGGAGAACGCCCACACAGCCGGCGCATCGCCAAGATCCGTGCCGCAACACTCGCAGACAACAGTCACCGCGGCATGGTAGTCCCCAGCCGACTCGGGTCGCAGAATCCCGCATATGCGACATATCCGCTGTCGGGGTATAAATCCGATAAGTCGCGGAGCGAAGCGCCCGACTTATCGCGGGGCGAAGCGCCCGACTTATCGCGGGGCGAAGCGCCCGACTTATCGCGGGGGCAGCGTCTCAACGACGGAATTCGGCAGAACAGTTTCAGCTTTGGGCGGCGATTTCGCGGGCTCGGTCGCGGGCGGCTTCCAAGGCGGACAGCAGAGCCGCGCGGACGCCGTGGTTTTCGAGTTCGCGGATGGCGTTGATGGTGGTCCCGGCCGGAGAGGTCACGGCCTCGCGGAGTTTGACCGGGTGTTCGCCGGATTCGCGGAGCATCACCGCGGAGCCGATCGCGGTCTGGACGATCAGGTCATGGGCGACCTGGCGGGGCAGGCCCAGCAGGATGCCGGCGTCGGTCATGGCCTCGACCAGGAAGTAGAAGTATGCGGGGCCGGAGCCCGAGAGGGCCGTGACCGCGTCCTGCTGGGTTTCCGGGAGGCGGATCGTGCGGCCCAGGGGGCGGAACATCTCCTCGGCGACCTGGAGGTGTTCGGCGGTGGCGAAGTTGCCGGCCGAGATGGCGGTCATGGCCTCGTCGACCAGGGCCGGCGTGTTGGTCATGACCCGGACGACCGGGGTGCCTTCGGGGAGGTACTTGGCGAAGAAGGACGTGGGCAGGCCCGCGCACAGCGAGACGACCAGCTTGTTGGCGGGCATCTTCGGGCCCAGGTCCTCGAGCAGCACGCCGGCGTCCTGGGGCTTCACGGCGATCGTGATGACGTCGGCCTCGCGCAGGGCGGTTTCGTTGGTGACGACGCGGATGCCGTAGCGCTCGGTCAGTTCGCGGGCGCGGTCGGGGCGGCGGGCGGTGGCGATGAGGCGGTCCGGGGACCAGCCGGCCCGCAGCAGGCCCGAGAGCAGGACCTCGCCCAGTTTTCCAGCGCCGAACACGGCAACGATGCGCATGCAGACCAACCCCCACCAAAGAAGAGCCCATAAAAAAACCTGGGGCCACCGAGGTGGCCCCAGGTGCAGACATCAGGAACCGAAGAAGACCTCAGCCTCGGTGTAACGCTCGACCGGGACGGTCTTCAGCTCGCGGGTCGCGTCCTGCAGCGGGACCCGGACGATGTCGGTGCTCTGCAGCGCCACCATCTTGCCGAAGTCGCCCTCGTGCACGGCGTCGATCGCGTGCAGGCCGAAGCGGGTGGCCAGGACCCGGTCGAACGCGGTCGGGGTGCCGCCGCGCTGGATGTGGCCCAGGACGACCGTGCGGGCCTCCTTGCCGGTCTTGGCCTCCAGCTGCTCGGCCAGCCACTGGCCGATGCCGCCGAGGCGGACGTGGCCGAAGGAGTCGAGCTCCTGGTTGAGCACCGTCATCTGGCCGTCGAGCGGCTGGGCGCCCTCGGCGACGACGACGATCGGGCTGTATTGCGTCTGGAAGCGCTTCTCGACGTAGCCGGCGACCTGGTCGACGTCGAAGTTGCGCTCCGGCAGCAGGATCACGTTGGCGCCACCGGCGAGGCCGGCGTGCAGGGCGATCCAGCCCGCGTGGCGGCCCATGACCTCGACCACGAGGGTGCGGTGGTGGGACTCGGCGGTCGTGTGGAGCCGGTCGATCGCCTCCATGGCGATGTTGACGGCGGTGTCGAAGCCGAAGGTGTAGTCGGTGGCGCCGAGGTCGTTGTCGATCGTCTTCGGCACGCCGACGACGTTGACGCCGAGGTCGGTGAGCTTGCTGGCGACACCGAGCGTGTCCTCGCCGCCGATCGCGACGAGCGCGTCGACACCCAGCTCGGCCAGGTTCGACTTGATCTTCTCCACCCCGCCGTCGATCTTGAACGGGTTGGTGCGGGACGAGCCGAGGATGGTGCCGCCGCGCGGCAGGATGCCGCGGACCTGGGCGATGCCGAGCTCACGGGTGATGCCCTCGAGGGGACCACGCCAACCGTCACGGAAGCCCACGAACTCGTGGCCGTAGGTGGAGATCCCCTTGCGGACCACGGCACGGATGACCGCGTTGAGGCCGGGGCAGTCGCCGCCCCCGGTCAGTACGCCGATACGCATGCTTGATCTTGCCTTCCTGGTTGCGTGCCCGACCTGCGAAACAGGCGCGGTCGAGCCGGAGGTACCCGCTCATGGCGACGCTGCCGATTCACAGCGCACTGTAGTCGCTCCGGCTGAACCCTCAGCAGTCGTCCCCGCGGATTCCGAACTTCAGGGCCGACTCGTGCTCCTGGGTCATCCGCCGCAGCGCGGCCAGCAGGGAGTCGCCGAGGATCGAGCCGACGACCGCCGCATACAGCATCCCCTCCGGCCCCTCGGCCCGCCCGACGAAGTCCAGATCGTGCTTGGCGATGGTCTCGGCGACGTCCGCGTACTGCTCCAGCAGCAGTCCGACATCGGCTCCGACCTGCTCAAACGCGGCGAGCACCTCCGCTGCCGCCTGCCGCGCACCGGCCTGCGGGCCGACCAGCCAGCCGCGGTCGAGGGCGAGCTGGTCGATGCGCTTACGGGCCGCGGCGACGGACTCGGGATCGACGGAGTCCTTGCCGCCGACCGAGGCCGGCAGGGCGTGGCCGAGGACGGTGTGCACGTCCGGGTCGGCGTCGTCGAGCGCCTCGAGGAGTTGACGGATTGTGGCGATCGGCAGGCGGCCGATGTCCAGAAGCACCCGAACGAGGCGGAGCCGCCGCACGTGGCCCTCGTCGTAGCGGGCCTGGTTGGGGCTCGTCAGCTCGCCGGCCGGCAGCAGCCCTTCCCGCAGGTAGTACTTGATCGTCGGCACGGGGACACCGGTCTGCCGGCTCAGTTCAGCGATGCGCATGGGCGTCGAACCACCTTCCGATCTTCAACATGGATAGTGTACCTTCCCAATAGCGGACAGCACCGCTATCCATTCTCGCGGGAGGCGCACGATGCAAGTCCTGAAACTTCACCGCCCCCTGATCGCCGTGGCCGGACTCATGGTCATGATCGCCCTGGCCGCCCTGATCGGCATCTTCGCCGACGACCGCACGCTGGTCGGCGTGCCGATCTGGCTCAAGCCGCTCAAGTTCGCGGTGTCGATCGCGATCTACGCCACCACGATCGCCTGGCTGCTGCCGCTGCTGGAGAAGCGCCGCCGGGCCGGCTGGTGGCTCGGCACGATCATCGCCGCCACGATGCTCATCGAGATGGTGATCATCGTCGGGCAGGCCGCCCGCGGGCACCAGAGCCACTTCAACAACCAGACGCCGCTCGACGCGACCCTGTTCAGCATCATGGGCGCGACGATCGCGATCGCCTGGGTGTGCACCCTCATCATCGCGATCCTGCTGCTCATGCAGCGCCTGCCGGACCGGGCCAACGCCCTCGCGGTCCGGCTCGGGATCATCGTCGCACTGGGCGGCATGTTCGTCGGGTTCCTCATGACCCTGCCGACCGCGGCCCAGCTCAAGATGGACAACCCGACGATCATCGGCGCGCACTCGGTCGGCGTCACCGACGGCGGCCCGGGCCTGCCCCTGGTCAACTGGAGCACGACCGGCGGCGACCTGCGGGCCGGGCACTTCATCGGCATGCACGCGCTGCAGGCCCTGCCGCTGTTCGCGTTCGCGCTGCTGCTGGCCGGGCGGCGGATCGAGCGGCTGCGCGACGCCCGGGTCCGGACCCGGCTGATCGGGATGTTCGGCTTTCTCTACGCGGGCCTGACGGTGCTGATCACCTGGCAGGCGCTGCGCGGGCAGCCGCTGATCCACCCGGACGGGCTGACCCTCTCGGCCCTGGCCGTGCTACTGGTCCTGACGGCCGTCGGCGCGGTGTGGGCCGCGGTCCCGGCCGCATCGACCCCTGAGAAGGTCATGGCATGAACGAGACGCTGTTTTCACTGGCATTTTTGGCGGCGGTACCGTTCTGGGCCCTGCTGATTCTGGCGCCCACCTGGACCTGGACCCAGCGGATCATCTCGTCACCGCTGATCGTGCTGCCGACCCTGGTGGTGTGGGCGTTCGCGATCGCGCCGAGTTTCACGGACTTCGCCCGGGAGATGCTCAACCCGGACCTGGCCGGTGTGAAGGCACTGCTGGCCCGCGACGACGTGGTGGCCGCGGTGTGGGCCCAGGTGCTGGCCTGGGACCTGTTCGTCGGGCGCTGGATCTACCTCGACAGCCGGGCCCGCCGCCTGCACCCGCTGCTGATGGCCCCGTTGCTGATCCTGACCATCCTGCTGTCACCGATCGGTCTTCCCTTGTACTTCCTGGTGCGCCTGACCAAGCGGAAGTCAGCCGCGCATGACGTGCCAGCGGGCGAGGTTGTGGCGGGCGTCCACTAGGGCGTCGTGGCGGCCCTCCGCGACCGGCAGCGGAGGCCGCCCGGCGTCGTCCCACAGCTGCCGCAGGTCCTTCGTGAACCGGGGGATCTCCCGGGGCAGGGCCGGCATCGCACCCCAGAGCTGGGCCAGGGCGACGTGGTCGTAGGCGGCGTACCAGGCCCAGAGCTCGATCTCGGTGGCCTCGCCGCTCTTCAGCGGCTCCAGCAGGAACTCGAGCAGCTCCTCCCGGATGCGCTCGCGGGAACGCCAGGCCTTGTCGCCGGGCGAGGGCAGCTTGTCCAGCACGTTGCGCCGCACCCAGGACACGGCCCGCGAGTCGTCGAACTCGGTGGAGATCGCGTAGTACTCCCGGCCGTGCTCGTCGACCACGCCGATCGAGACGAGGTCGATCAGGCGGCCGTCCTCGATGAACTCACAGTCGTAGAAGTACCGGTATGCCACCGGGCCCATCCAACACCATCCGGCCGGAGCTGATCACAGCGCGTCGGCGAGTTCGGTGTACAGCACGGCGAGCCGGGTCAGCTCCGCGTGATCGTCGAGCCGTCCGCCGTCAGCGTGGATGCACCCGGCGGCCTCCGCCGCGGCCACGGCCGTGCGCAGGCAGAGCAGCGCGGGCAGGGCGGCCTCGCACTCGTCGCGGGGGACGCGGGAGGCCCGCAGGTAGGCGTCGACCAGCCCGTCGGCGGCGTCCGGGCCGCCGGCCGAGAGCACCGCGGCGGCCAGGTCGGCCAGCAGCGGGCCGGTCCCGGCGGAGGACCAGCCGACCAGGCCGACCGCGCCCGTGGCGGGGTCGAGGCGGAAGTGGGCGGCCTGCGGGTCGTTGTGCAGGACGCCGTAGGTGAGCTGGTCGGTGACCATGATCCGGCGGACCGCGGCCGCCGTCTCCCGCAGGGCCGGCCCGAGCCAGGGCTCGATCGCGATGTGCGGGCCGTGCGGGACGGCGGCCGTGGGGTCGAACTTCGTCAGGTGCGGATGCGTGAACCGGCGCAGGGTCCGGTGGGCGGCGCCGAGCGTGTCGCCCCACCACTGCCGGTCCAGCGGGTCGCCTCCGTGCAGGGGGCGCCCGGGCACCAGGTGCAGGAGGGCCACCACACCGTCCCCCTCGGCCACCGTCAGTGCGCCGTCGGCCGCCCGCACCGGTGCCCCGGCCCCGACGCCGAACGCGTCCACGTGCTCGGCCGCGGCCAGCCCGGCCTCCAGACCGGACCTTCGGCGCAGCGGTACCCATTTGCCGATGAATTGGTCGCCGCCGATCTCGACCCGCCACGCATCGCGGCCCAGGGGTATGCACGGCCCGGGATTGCACTGCCAGCTGCGGCGCAGGGCGGTGCGCATCAGTTCGGCGGCGGGGGCGGCCACGGAGGCATTATCGTCCGTCACGCTCCGCCGTGCCGGAAAACGGAAATACCCGGCCGGAAAGAGCACTCGGGCCCGGAGTGCTCGCACCACCCCGGACCCGGTCGCGGCCCCCGCCGTGCCCCCCGCTCCCCGGCGGTTTGCGCGGTGGCACTAGCCTGCCTGCGGACGCATGCGCGGCGCTGTCGGTGAAGCGATGCGGGGGATGTACAGACTCCGACAGGCACGTCATGATCTGGTAGAAGTTCCGTACTGTCTTCGTGATCACCTAACGTGATCTCGGAGTACCGAGTCCGATCAACGCCGAACCGGGAGGGGTTTGACCGTGGAGGGTCGGCTGCCAGATCCCGGCGACGCACTGACCGGTGTGGAAATGTTCAGTGGTCTGGAGCCCGACGTTCGTCAACGGGTCATCCAGGCGGCGGTGCCACGGACATACCGCAAAGGCCAGCTGCTGTTCGTCGAAAACGATCCGGGTGAGTCACTCATCGTGCTCAAGCGCGGTGCGGTGATGGTCTTCCGGACCGCGCCGACCGGCGAACGCGCGGTCCTCTCCGTCGTCCGGCCCCCCGACACGCTCGGCGAGGTGTCCCTGCTCGACGGCGCGGCCCGCTCGGCCTCGGCCGAGGCGATCGAGGACTGCCAGGCCCTGGCCCTGTCCCGGCACGCCTTCATCGAGCTGGTCCACGCCAACCCCCGCATCCTCGACGCCGTCATGCGCTCGCTCGGCCTGCTCATCCGGCGGCTCACCGAGCAGAACGCCGACCACGTCTTCCTCGACCTGCCGGGCCGGGTGGCCAAGACCCTGGTGCGGCTGGCCGGCGAGACCACGGCCCCGATGGTCACGATCGAGCTCAACCAGAGCCAGCTCGCCGAGATGGCCGGCGGCTCGCGGCAGAGCGTCAACCAGGCGATCGGGTCGTTCGCCAGCCGCGGCTGGCTGCGCACCGAGGGCCGCCGCATCGTGGTCACCGACCTGACAGCGCTTCGCCGGCGGGCCGGGATGACCGACCGCTGACGGCAGCGCGATGTGAACCGGCCCGACTCCGTGGGCCGATCAGCCGGGATGACCGACCGGTAACTGCCGGTTCGGGTACGTACGTAGGGCCGGACGGCCGGGGTCGCGGGTGCCATTTCGGACACCTGGCCGCCCCGGCCGCCGCCATGTGAGGATGGGTTCTCACAGGGCAAGGGAGTGTCGGCGATTTCCAGTCAGTGCGCACGCTGCGGCCGCCAGGCGGGCGAGGGCGACCGGTTCTGCGGTGGATGCGGCGCCGAGCTGAGCCCACCCTGCCCGACGTGCGGGCGCACGCTCGCCCCCGACGCCGTGTTCTGCACCGGCTGCGGCACCCCGCGGGCCGACACGACCGCCGCCCGCGGCCTGATCCTGCGCTCCGAACGGGTGACCGGCCGGGCCCCGGTGCCCGCGATCCCGGCCGCCCGCAGCGAGGACCGGCGCCGGATCAGCGTGCTGTTCGTCGACCTGATCGACTTCACGCCCTACGTCGAGCGGGCCGACCCGGAGCTGGTCCGCGAGCTGCAGAAGAGCTTCTTCTCCACCGCCCGGGAGGTCATCGGGCAATACGGCGGGGTCGTCGAGAAGTACATCGGCGACGCCGTCATGGCGCTGTTCGGCGCGCCGGTGGCGACCGAGACCGACGCCGTGCGCTGCGTCCGCGCCGGGCTGGAGCTGCAGCGGGTCCTGGCCCGCTACGCCAGCACCGGCGAGGGCGAGCGCGAGCTGCGCTTCCGGGTCGGCGTCGCGACCGGCGAGGCCCTCGTGGACGTGGCCGCGGCCCGCGACGGCGGCCAGGCGATC
Source organism: Dactylosporangium sp. NPDC051541 (assembly GCF_044454505.1). Taxonomy (NCBI): domain Bacteria; kingdom Bacillati; phylum Actinomycetota; class Actinomycetes; order Micromonosporales; family Micromonosporaceae; genus Dactylosporangium; species Dactylosporangium sp. NPDC051541. The sequence goes on along the minus strand of NZ_JBITDU010000017.1, from coordinate 18,288 downwards.
GTGGCCGGCGACGTGGTCAACACCGCCTCCCGGCTGCAGTCCCTCGCCCCGCCCGGCGGTGTCCTGGTCTGCGGCACCACCTACGCGCTGACCAAGGCCTCGATCCGGTTCGAGCAGCAGCCGCCGGCCACGCTGCGCGGCCGCTCCACGCCGACCGAGGTATGGCTGGCCCTGGCCCCGCTGCGGCGCAACCACCCCGACCGCGAGGCCGGCTCCACGCCGCTGGTCAACCGCACCCACGAGCTCAGCCTGCTGGTCAACGCCCTGCACCGGGGGCTGCGCGAGCGCACGCCGCAGCTGGTCACCGTGCTCGGCCACGCCGGGATCGGCAAGAGCCGGCTCGTGCACGAGCTGTTCCTGCACGCCGAGCGCCTCTTCGACGCGCCGGTCGCCTGGCGGACCGGGCGCTGCCCGCCGTTCGGGGAGAACGTGACCTACGCCGCGCTCGCCGACATCGTCAAGGCGCAGGCCGGCATCCTCGACACCGACTCGGCCGAGACGACCCGGGAGCGGCTGGACACGGCCCTGGGCGCGATCGTCGAGCCGTCCGAGGCCGAGCGGCTGGCCGACGCGCTCAGCCCACTGGTCGGGCTGCCCGGGCCGAAGCTGGCCCCGGACGAGACCGAGTCGGCCTGGCGCCGGTTCGTCGTCGCACTCGCCGCGCACCGGCCGACCGTCCTGGTCTTCGAGGATCTGCACTGGGCCGACGAGTCGATGGTCCGGTTCGTGGAGCGGCTGGGAGCGTCGGTGCGCGACGTGCCGCTGCTCCTGCTGTGCACGGCCCGCCCGGAGCTGCTGGAGCGCAACCCGAGCTGGGCCGGTGCGGTCGCCGGCGCGGTGTCGATCACGCTGCCGCCGCTGCGCGACGCCGAGATCGCGACGATGTACGCGCACCTGCTGGGCGCGGCCACGTTCCCGTCGCAGTCGCTGAGCTCCCTGGTCGAGCTGGCCGACGGGAATCCGCTGTACGCGTTGGAGTACACCCGGATGCTCGCCGAGCAGGGCAACCTCCGCGCGACCGACGCGCTCGGCCGCAAACTGCCCATGCCCGACAGCGTCCACGCGGTCATCGCCAACCGCGTCGACCTCCTCGACGCCGCCGACCGCGCGGTGCTGCAGGCGGCCGCGGTCGTCGGCATGAACTTCTGGCCCGGCGCGGTCGGTGCCGCGATGAGCCGGCCCGCCGACGGCATCGAGCGCTCACTGCGCCGGCTGGAGCAGCGGGACCTCATCCACGAGCAGGCCGCCTCGACCATGGAGGGGCAGACGGAGTACCGCTTCGGCCATGTCCTGGTCCGCGACGTCTGCTACCAGCGGCTCCCCCGCACCGAGCGGGTCGCCCGGCACGAGCTGACCGCCGAGTGGCTCGACGGCCTGGCCGCCGACCGCGACACCGACCTGGCCGAGGTCGTCGCCAACCACCGGTTCATCGCCTACGAGATCGCACAGTCCCTCGGCCTGGACGCCGGGCGCTACGGCCGGCCCGCCCGCGACGCGATGCACCGCGCCGCCCGCCGCGCCTACGCCCTGCACGCCCTGGAGGCCGCGGCCGCGCACGCGAGCAAGGCCCTGGCACTGTGCGACCCCGGCACCGAGGCCCTCGAACGGCTGGCGATCGAGCAGCTCAGCACCGAGATCGCGTTCTACGCCAACCCGGAGGCGTTCCTCGGCGGCGGCGGCGCCGACCGGCTCGTCGGCCTGGCCGAGCGGCTCTACGCGGCCGGTGACCAGGCCGGCGCGGCGCGGGCCTGGACCGTGCGGGGCCAGGCCGCGTGGCTGCGGGCCGACCGCCTCGACGCCCTGTCCTGCCTGGACCGGGCCGTCGAACTCTTCGACGAGCTGCCCGACGGGCCCCAGAAGGCCGACGCCTACGCCGAGCTCGGCCGCCTGCACATGCTCAACTTCGAGGTCGACCCGGCGGTCGCGGCGGCCAGCGCGGCCGCGGAGATCGCCGACCGGCTGGGCCTGGTCGAGGTGGCCACCGGCGCCCGGATCACGATCGGCACCGCGCTGTTCCAGGCCGGCGACCGCTCCGGCCTGGTCGAGCTGCAGTCGGCCCTGGAGGTCAGCCGGGAGAAACGCCTGCTCGCCGAGCACCGCGCGCTGCGCAACGTCTCCTGGGCGCTGCTCGAGGACGGCGACTGGACCGCGGCCGCGGCCCTGCTCGACGACAGCCGCCACGCCGTGCCGGGCAGCCGCACCCTGGCCACCGGCTACTCCGACGTCGCACAGTCCGCCTACTTCAACGGCGACTGGCCCGCCTACGTGGCCGCGGCCGAGGCGGCGATGGCCGAGCCCGGCGCCGAGTGGGACCTGCAGGTGCGCGGGGTGCGGGCCTGGATCCGGACCCTGCGCGGCGACGATCAGCTCGTCTCGGCCGACGACGTCGAGGACGTGGTCGCGGCCGGGCGGCGCTCCGGCTTCTACCGCCTCCAATGGGTCGCCCTCGGGCACGGCGCGCTGTGCCGGGCGCTGCAGGGCCGCGACCGCGACGCCGAAGCCCTGATCGTGGAGCTCGCGAAGACCTGGCGGGAGGTCCGGGCCATCGCCAGCGGCGAGTGGATCGACGCCACCGCCCACGCCGCGGTCCTGTCCGGCCGGGTGGCGATGATGGCGGTCCGCGACATGCTGGCCGACGTGCCGCACCGCACCCCGTGGGTCGAGGCGGCGCTGCGCACGATCACCGGGGCGATCGCGTCCGTCGACGGCGACCACGCCCGGGCCGCGGACATGCACCTGGCCTCGGCCGAGCTCTACGGCGAGATCCCCAACCACTCCGCCCGCAGCCTGTCGATCGCCTGGGCGGTGCGGGCCCTCGCGCAGGCCGGCGACGAGCGGATCGAGCCGTGGCGCTCCGAGCTGGTCGCGTTCGCCGAGCAGGCGGGCACTCCCCGGCTGCTCGAGCTGGCCGGGGTCACGCCTCCGCCGCCCGCGCTGGATTGAGCACCGAGCGCCTGGCAAAAGGATGCCAGGGTGCTCATCGCGACAGGAGCGCTTGGCAAGGGGTGCAGGGGGCGGGAGCCCCTTGCCCGGGGCGGGAGCGAAGCGGCCTCGGAATCCCCTGCATTTACGTTTGTCGCTTTTTGGTACTTTGTCGCTTCTTCTAAGCCGCCATTGGTGCGACCGGCTCCGACGCCTGCGGCTTCGGGGAATTTTTCACCTTTTGGGCGTACATGTCGATGTATTCGCGGCCGGAGAGGGTCATGAGCTCGTACATGATCTCGTCGGTCACGGCGCGCTCGATGAAGCGGTCGCCGGCCATTCCGGCATATCGGGAGAAGTCGAGCGCGGGGCCGAACTTGATGTGCACGCGCCGCAGGTTTGGCAGCTTTTGCCCGATGGGCTGGACTTTGTCCATGTTCATCATGGCGACGGGCACCACCCGGGCGCCGGACTCCAGGGCCAGGCGGGCCACGCCGGTCTTCCCGCGGTACAGGCGGCCGTCGGGCGACCGGGTGCCCTCCGGGTAGATGCCGAAGACCCCGCCCTCGCGCAGGATGCTCAGGCCGGTCTCCAGGGCGGCCCGGGCCGCCTTGCCGCCCGAACGGTCGATGGGGATCTGACCGGTGCCCGACATGAAGAGCTTCGTCAGCCAGCCCTTGATCCCTTTTCCGGTGAAATACTCGGCTTTCGCCGGGAACGTCACGCGGCGGCGGACGCTCAGCGGCATGAAGATCGAGTCCGCGAAGGAGAGATGGTTGCTGGCGATGATCACGGGTCCCTCGTCGGGGACGTGCTCGAGCCCCTCCACCTTGGGCCGGAAGACCAGCTTCAGCCAAGGTCCGAGGACGATGTACTTGAGGAGCCAGTAGAGCACGGCCGACCTTTCAGGAGCGCGCGACAATCGGACATGACCGTCGTAGGGCCTGTTTCGCAACTGCGGTGGGAGCGCGGCGGAGTCCAGATTTTCGCTGCGTGCACAGCGTGGCAGCCAGGCTACCGGTGTTGTAACCGGGCTACCGCGCTGTGTGCGCAGCGGGAATCTGGGCCCGCCGCAGCCCCTCCGCAGTTGCGAAACAGGTCCTTAGAAGCCTACGAACCAGTACGGCACACCACAACGCACTCCCGGAACGACGGCCGGGCATGTCAGGATTTCGGTCAGCGGTTTTTTCGCGGCGCACCCGGTCGCCGCGATGGCCACCGCGGGGAGGGGCGAGCTGTGCCAGGGGGTGGGGCGCGGCGCGGTCGGCGGGACAACGGCCTGGTGGCGCAGGAGTACACGGTGGTGGGCGACGTCGACCCGCGGGTCGGCGAGCACCTGCTGGACATGCTCGCGGAGGGCGGGATCGCCGCCTACCTGCAGCCGGCCTCGGACCTGCATCCGCTGACCCGCACGACGACGCTGCCGGCGCGGCCGACGGACCGGCTCTACGTCGACCGGGACCATCTCGCCACCGCCCAGGACTACCTGGCCCGCCTGACGGCCGCCGTGCCGGAGCAGCCGACACCGGCCGAGAGCACTGCTCCAGTCTCCGACGAGGACGCGTTCGCCGCGATCGTCGCCGGGTTCCACACCACGGTCGACCCGACCCGGGCCGTGCCCTGGCCGGCCGCCGAGGACCTGGAGTCCTCCAGCACGGCCGCACCGGACATGGACACCGAGCCGGCCCCGCGCACGTCGCTGCGCCGACCGTCGGACGCCGTGGACCGGTCGCTGCTGGACAGCCTCGATACCTTCGGCACCGACCTGCCGGACGAGCCCGAGGAGGACGAGGGCTACACCCCGCCGCCTCCGCCGCCGCTCCCCCGGGTCGCGCCGGTCACGATCCTGGCCGTGCTCGCGCTGGGCGCCGGGCTGGTCCTGCTGTTCTGGCCCGACCTGCTGCCGCTGGGGGCGCAGACAACGCTGTTCCTGGGCTTCGCGGGCGTGCTGACCGGGTTCGTCACGCTGGTGCTGCGGCTCCGGCCGGGCGACGAGGAGGACGACGACCCGGACAACGGGGCCCGCGTCTGACACTTTCACGGACGAGCCCCCGCAAAGCTTGATCGCTCCGTCCAGTGCCGACGCGGGGACGTTCGAGCGGAGGGTCGCTTGCCGGTTGCCGCCGGAGCGTGCGTTGAGCCCGCCGCAGACGCGAAGCGCAGCGGCCGTGGCGAGCGGGAACCGGCCTGACCGCCTCCGGGCGAAACCAGCGGCGGCGACGAGAACGGCGCCGTGACGAGCGCTGACGACGACACCGGCGATGGCGAAGAGGGCGGCGGCGGGCTGTGGTTCGCCGCGAGGCGGGTGCGTGACTTACTTGAGCTGGTCAAGCCAGTCTGCGATCGCGTCGATGGGCTCCTGCCAGCGCGCGTCGAGCATCAGGTCGTGGCCCATGCCGGGGAAGAGCAGGGGCGAGCCGTTGTAGCGGCGGGCCACCCAGGTCAGGGTGTCGGCCGGGACGATCCGGTCGTCGGGGCTGCCGACGACCAGGACGGGCGGGTGGCCGACCGGGGCCTCGGGCTCGTGGCGGGTGATCAGCTGGCGCTGGGCGGCACCCGGGACGCGCTGGAGGCGCTGGGCGTAGGCCTGGCCCGCGTTGGCCGGCAGGGCCTTGCTGAACAGCTGGTCGCGGCTGAGCGTGATCCGGCCGCCGAAGATGCCGGGCAGCGTGCCGGCCGGGTTGCCGGTCAGCAGGCCGAACGCGGTGCCGAGGCCGCCGAAGACCGGGGCCACGAGGACGCCCGCGCGGACCGGGTAGCGGGCCATCGCCATCGCCACGACCAGCGCCCCGGCGCCGTGCCCGACCAGGACCGCCTGCCGCGGCAGTCCGGCCGCGACCTGGGTCACGTCGTGCACATAGTCGCGCAGGCGGGCGTCGGGTGCCGATCCTGAACGGCCGTGGCCGCGCAGGCTCATGGAGTACCCCCGGAAGCCCCTTTGCGAAATGTGCTCGAGCCAGTGTTCGGCGAACGCCCAGGCTCCGTGCCCGAAACCCGGGACGAAGAGGACCGGTGGCTTGTCGGTCGGGCCCGCGGCGGGCGGCTCGGCCTCGATGACCTCGCGGTGCACGGGCTTGGGTGGCTTGGACCACTCGTCGCTGCGCATCACCCTGGTCCGGGCGGCGCCGGAACGGAAAGCCGACTGGCTCAACTGACGGCCTCCAGCTCGTGCAGCGTCTTCTCGAGCTCACGCAGGTATACGAAGTGGCTGACCTCGAACCAGTGCCGGGTCGAGTCGGTGACCTTACTTTGGGTGTACCGTCGATCGCCCTCGGTGCGCAGCCGTCCGTAGATCGCCTGGGCGCGGTCGGGTGCGGCGTCGAGGACCCGCAGCCACTGCGCGATGAAGACGGCCTGCCAGTGCGACAGCGTGAAGAGCGCCGAGTCCGGCTGCAGCAGCCCGGCCACGGCGAGCGTGGGATGCGTCCGGGAGAGCATCTGCAGGGCCAGGCGCGGCCGGCCGGCGGCGTCGGTCGAGAGCAGTTCCGGCTCCAGGAACTCGAACTTCGGCAGGTAGCCGGTGGCCATCACGACCAGGTCGGGGTCGATTGTCCGCCCGTCGGCCAGCACCACGTCGTGAGACTCGAAATGCTTGATGTCCGGTACTGCCACGACGTCGCCGTGCCCCAGGTAGTACGGGAGCTGGCTGTTGACCAGCGGGTGCATCTCGAGGATGCCGTGCTCGGGCTTGGGCAGGCCGAAGCGGGTCAGGTCGCCGACGGTCATGTTGATCGTGCGGTGCAGCAGCCACTGGCGGACCTTCGCCGGCAGCCGCATGGCCAGGATCTGGTCGTTGACCTGGTCGGCCGGGCGGCCCAGGGCGAACTTGGGGGCGTACCAGTAGCCGCGCCGGGTCGAGTGCCAGCACTTCGCCGCCTGCTGGGCCGCCTCGACGGCGATGTCGCAGCCGGAGTTGCCGGCCCCGATGACGAGGACCTTGCGGCCGCGCAGCTGGGCGGCGTCCTTGTACTGCCCGGCGTGGATGACCTTGCCCCGGTAGTCGGCCAGCCCCTCGTATTCGGGCATCTTCGGCGCCCAGTTGTGCCCGTTGGCGGCGACGACGGCCGCGTAGCGCATCGTGCGCGGCGCACCGCCCCGCGAGCCCTTCACGGTGACGTCCCAGCGCGGCGGGCCGCCCCCGGCGTCCTCAGCCGGCTCGACCCGGGCCACCTCGGTGCCGAACCAGATGTGTTCGCGGAGGCCGAAGTGGTCGGCGTAGCGCTCGAAATACTGCAGCACCTGCGAGTGGTGCGGGTAGTCGGGCCAGTCGTCCGGCATCGGGAAGTCCGGGAACTGCGTGAACGGCTTGGACGAGATCAGGTGCGTGCTGGCGTAGACCGGGCTGCGGTCGTGCCGCCAGTTCCAGCCGCCGCCGACGCCGGTCTCGCGCTCGTAGCAGTCGACCCCGAAGCCGGCCTCGCGCAGGTTCTTGATCGTGGTGAGGCCGGTGCCGCCGGCGCCGATGACGCACACGGTGTCGCCGCGGTCGTAGACCGGCTCGCCGTCGCGCCAGTAAGTCGCGTTCCCGGTGAGATCATCGAACCGACCGTCAGCGCTCACCGCGGCATCATGCCGGATTTATTCTTCGATTTCCAGGTCGGCGAGCACTGGGAAGTGGTCGCTGGCCGCCCTCGTCTCGGGCGTGTCGATCACGTCGTACTGCAGCACCGTCATCCGGGGGTCGGCGAAGATGGCGTCGAGCCGGTGGCGGAGGTTGGCGACCGAGAAGGTCAGGCGCTCGTCGCCCCCGGCGGCGTCGGTAAGCCCGTCGGCGAGCATCCGCCAGGCCGCGCCGCCCGAGTTCTCGTTGAAGTCGCCGCCGAGCACCAGCGGCTCGGTGACCTCGTTCATCGCCTGTTTGAGCAGCTCGGCCTGGCTCGGGCGCTCGGTCGGGTCGGTGGACAGGTGGCAGCCGGCGGCGACGAACGTGGACCGCCCGACGCGGCACCGCACGAACGCGGCGCCGCGCAGGTGGCGGCCGGGCGTCAGGGGGTATCGGATGTTCCACGCCGTCACCACCCGCACCCGCAGGTTGGTGAGGATCAGGTTGCCCAGGGCCGGCAGGCCGCCCCCGCCGACGACCAGGTCCAGGTCACGGGCGAGGTCGGCGGTTTTCTGCCGCCACCGGAAGCGCCGCGGCGCCTCCTGCAGGATCGCGATGTCCGGCGCGGCCGCGCGGACGGCCGACGCGAGCGCGCGCCGGTCGTCCTTGAGCCCGTGCAGGTTGTACGACAGCACCCTGATCTTCGTCATTCGCGCCTCACATACGGGCCAGGTCCGCCGCGCCGACGACCCCGGCCAGGTTTCCCATCAGTGCCGCCCGGATTTCGGCCACGGGCAGCTGGCCGCGCTGGGCGAGCTGCTCCTCGTAGCTGGCCCGGGCGGGCTTGAGCAGCAGGTCACCGGCGTCGATCACGCCGCCGCCGACGACGATCACCTGCGGGTCGAGGGTCTGCACCATGTCCGCGAACCCGACCCCGAGCCAGTGCCCGACCTGGGCGAACGCCGCCACCGCGACCTCGTCGCCGAGCCGGGCCGCCTCCGTGACGGCCGGCCCCTTGATCGCGTCGGGGTCGCCCCCGGCCAGCTCCAGCAGCCGGGCCGCCGCCGCCGGGCGGGCCTTCGCGTCCGCACGGGCGAACCGCACAAGAGCATTGCCGCTGGTGTACTGCTCCAGGCACCCTTTCCGCCCGCAGCCGCACGGGTGGCCATCGGGCACCATCATCGTGTGCCCGACCTCGCCCGCGACACCGTTGGCGCCGCGGATGAGCCGGCCGCCGATGATGATCCCGCTGCCGATGCCGGTGCCGACGGTGTAGAGCACCATCGACTCGTCGGCGTCATGGGCGGCCCCGAAGCGGAACTCGGCCCAGGCCGCCGCGTTGCCGTCGTTCTCCACCACGGTGGGCAGGCCGGCCGCCTGCTGGATCTTGTCGCGCAGGGGCTCGTCGCGCCAGGCCAGATTGGGGGCGAACTGCACGACCGAGCGGCTCGCGTCGACCCACCCGGCCGCGCCGATGCCGACCGCCTCGACCTCGTGGGCGGCCGCGAGCTCCTTGATCACCTCGATGATCCGGTCCGCGGTCTCGCCGGGGTCCTGGGCGGGCGTGTCGCGCCGCGTCTGGACGAGTACGTCGCCGGCGGTGTCGACGACGCCGCCGAGCACCTTGGTTCCGCCGATGTCGACGCCGATGGTCAGCCCCACAGCGGGTGGCTCCTCTCTCCGAGCTCTCCGTGGTTCATCTTTGTCGAAGCCGCAGCGGGCCGACTACGGTGTCGCCGACGAGGCCTGTGTCGCCTGATTGTCACTGTCGGTGGTTGAAGTTTCGCAAGAGGTTAGCCGCACCGGTGGCGATGTCCCCGGCCTTGGTGGCCAGCCGCTCGGCGAACTCGGGGTCCGGCTCGCGGGCGGCGGCGATGGTCTTGCACACCGGGCAGGCGCAGCACTCGGCCGAGTGGGTGGCGTAGCCGGTCGCGCTGTTCGCGGCCGCCGAGACCGTCGCCAGCACGGTGGCCACCAGGCGTTCGGCCTCTTCGCGGGGGTCTCTCATGCCCCTTCGACCCGGCGCTTGAGCTCCTTCAGGGCGCTATCCATGATCATTTTCTCGGCCTTGCGCTTGAACATGCCCAGCATCCCGATCGCCAGCTCCACCGCCAGCGAATAGGTCACCGTGGAGGTGCCGTCCGGATTGGCGCTAATGTCGTAGGAGCCGTCCTGCTGCTTCTGCATCTTCGACGGCGCGGTCAGGCTCCACTCGATGCGGCTCAGATCCTCGGCATACGCGTATTGCAGCGTGTACTCATCGGTCACCGGGCCCGAGTCGAGCACGAAGTGGACCTGGCTGGCATACCCGTCCTCGTATTCCTCGACCACTTCGGCCGACTTCACCGCGGCGACCCACTCCGGATAGCGCGCGAAGTCGGCGATGACCGCGGCGACCCGCTCGGGGGACGCGTCAATGACGATCGACTGAGTCGAAGTGTCGGCCATGCGTGGCAGGCTACCTCTGCCGCCCGACCGAGCAGTGCAGGCACCCCGGCTGGATCAAGGTGCAGGCACCCTGTGCGGGGTGTTACGCGGACAGGTAGGTTCCCGATACAGCTACAGAGTCGAAATGGAGCCGGACGTGCGCGAGTTCTCGGTCCCCGCCGCGGTAGCCGTCGCCGACACGGCGACGCTCACCGACCCGGTCTGGGACAACGCGGCCGTTGCACCGACCACGGTGCAGTTCCAGCGCCTGGTCGCGGGTGCGTGGCAGGACGTCACCTGCGCGCAGTTCCGCGACGAGGTCGTGGCCCTGGCCCGCGGCCTGCTGGCGGCCGGCATCGAGCCGGGCGAGCGCGTGGCGCTGATGAGCCGGACCCGCTACGAGTGGACGCTCATCGACTACGCCATCTGGACGTGCGGCGCGGTCACCGTCCCGATCTACGACTCCTCCAGCCCCGAGCAGGTGGCCTGGATTCTCGAGGACTCCGGCGCGGTCGCCTGCTTCGTGGAGACCGACGCCCACCGCGACGCCGTGGCCCAGGTGCGCGACCGCATCCCGGGCCTGGCCCACGTCTGGCAGATCGAGGGCACCCCGGGCGCGGTCGAGCAGCTCGTCGGTGACGGCGCGGCGGTGCCGCCCGAGGACGTCGACCGGCGGCGCACCGCGAGCAAGGCCGACGACCTGGCGACGATCATCTACACCAGCGGCACGACGGGCCGCCCCAAGGGCTGCATCATCACGCACCGCAACATGCTCGCCGACATCGTCAACGCCATCCCGGAGCTGCGCTCGCTGTTCAACGAGGGCGCGCGGACCCTGCTGTTCCTGCCGCTCGCGCACTCGTTCGCGCGGCTCATCCAGATCGGCGTAGTCCAGGCCCGGGCCACGATGGGGCACACGGCGGACACGAAGAACCTGGCCGAAATGCTCAAGAGCTTCAAGCCTACGTTTGTACTGTCTGTCCCGCGCGTGTTCGAGAAGGTCTACAACACCGCCAAGCAGCGTGCGCAGGCCGACGGCAAGGGTGCGATCTTCGCCCGGGCCGAGAAGACCGCGATCGACTACAGCTCGTCGCCGTCGCCGGGGCTGCTGCTCAAGGCCAAGCATGCGCTGTTCGACCGGCTGGTCTACGGCAAGCTCCGGGCCGCGCTGGGCGGGCAGTGCACGCGGGCCATCTCCGGCGGGGCCCCGCTCGGCGAGCGCCTGGCCCACTTCTACCGCGGGATCGGCGTGACGATCTACGAGGGATACGGGCTGACCGAGACGTCGCCGGCGACCAACGCCAACCGGGACAACGGCGTGCGGATCGGCACCGTCGGGCGGCCGCTGCCGGGCGTCACGATCCGGATCGACGACGACGGCGAGATCCTCGTGCAGGGTGACATCGTCTTCAAGGGCTACTGGAACAACCCCGACGCCACCGCCGAGGCGATCGACGAGGACGGCTGGTTCCACACCGGTGACCTCGGCGAGCTCGACGACGACGGCTTCCTGCGCATCACCGGCCGCAAGAAGGAGATCATCGTCACCGCCGGCGGCAAGAACGTCGCCCCGGCCGTGCTCGAGGACCGGGTGCGGGCCCACGCCCTGATCAGCCAGTGCATGGTCATCGGCGACCGGCAGCCGTTCATCGCCGCGCTGATCACCATCGACCCGGACGCCCTGCCGGCCTGGAAGAGCGCCAACGGCAAGCCCGCGGACGCCTCGATGGAGAGCCTGGCCGGCGACGAGCAGCTGCGGGCCGAGGTCCAGAAGGCGATCGACGAGGCCAACCAGGCCGTGTCGAAGGCCGAGGCGATCAAGGTGTTCCGGATTCTGCCCCGCGACTTCACCGAGGCGACCGGAGAGCTCACTCCGTCGTTGAAGGTGAAGCGGAACGTCGTCATGAAGGAGTACGCCGGCGACATCGCCGCCATCTACGAGCGCTGACCCGCGTTGGTCCGTCAGAGCCGTATGAAGCCGCTGAAGGGATAGCCGTTGACGGATCTGCCCGCCACCCGCACCGCTGCCGCCAGCCGGGCCGGCACCGACCGGGCCGGCACCGCCCCCGCCGAGCGCTCCGCTTCCGCGAGCCAGGCCCAGCGGGCGATCGTGATCGTGCGGGCGCTCCTGCTGGCTCTCGTCGCCGTCCTGGTGCTCTCCGACGGTGTCCGCCCGGCGGAGCTGCTGTGGCTCACGCTGCTGCTGGCCGCGGCCGTCATCGCCACCGTGGCCCCGGAGTCGCACGAGGTGGCCCGGCTCGGGCGCACCGCCGAGGTCCTCATCACCGCGTTCGCCGCGTCGACGCTCAACGTGGACGCGGCCGCGCTGCTGGTCTACCTGCCGGTGCCGATCGTCGCGGCCGCGCTGTCCGAGGGCCGGCGGATGGCCGGAGCCTACCTGGTCGCCGCGGCCACGCTGCTGGTCGTCGGCGGGGCCGTCGAGGGGCGCCTCGACGAGCGGGCCTACCTGGCCGCGGCCGGGCAGGGGCTGCTCATCTCCGGGGTCTCGGCCTATCTGGTCACGATCCTGCAGCGGGTGCTGCTGGCCCGGCGCCCGGGCGAGGAGACCCCGCAGCCCTACGCCGAGGCGACCCGCCTGCTGACCCAGCTGCGCAGCGTCGCCCGGCAGCTGCCCGGGGCCACGCTCGACCCCGGCGGCCTGGCCGAGCACCTGCTCGACGAGGTCCGGGCGATGGTTCCGTCGGTGCGCGGGGCCGTGCTGTCCGGCAGCGGCGGCGGGCGGCTGGTCGTGCTGGCCCAGGCCGGCGTCGAGCGGCTGGACTGGGAGACCGCGCTGGACACCGAGAGCGCCGTCGCCGACGCCTGGGCCACCCAGCAGCCGGTCGTCTCCGGCCGCTCGCAGGCCCGGTCGGTGGCCCGCGGGCAGAGCATCTCGTCGATGGCGGTCCCGCTCATCGCCGGGGTGCGCACGGTCGGGCTGATCGTGCTGGAGAGCGACACCCCCGGCGCGTTCCCACCGGCCCTGGTCACCCGGGTCCAGTCGGTGACCGGCGCGGCCGCGCTGCGGCTGGAGGCGGCCCTGCTCTTCGACGAGGTCCGCTCGCTGGCCACGACCGAGGAGCGGCAGCGGCTGGCCCGCGAGATCCACGACGGGGTCGCGCAGGAGCTGGTCATGGTCGGCTACGGCATCGACAACGCGGTCGCCGCGCTGCCCAACGCCGAAGCCGCCGAGGAGGAGCTGCGGGTGCTGCGGGCCGAGGTCACGCGGGTGATCACGGAGCTGCGGCTGTCGCTGTTCGAGCTGCGCAGTGAGGTCGACCGCTACGGCGGGCTCACCGCGGCCATCTCCGACTACGCACGGACCGTCGGCGCGTCGGCCGGCCTGCGGGTGCACCTCTCGCTCGACGAGACCACCGCCCGCCTGCCCGCCGCCGTCGAGGCAGAACTGCTGCGCATTGCCCAGGAAGCCATCACCAACGCGCGGAAACACGCCGGCGCGGAGAATCTTTGGGTAACGTGCGCGGTCGATCCACCGTTCGCACAGGTAGAAATATCCGACGATGGCAGCGGCATCGGTGAGAAACCGCCGGACGGTCACTATGGTCTTGCGATCATGGCCGAGAGGGCGGAACGTATCCGGGGCCGGTTGGAGATCACGCCACGCGTGCCGAATGGGACCACAGTGGCGGTTGTGCTCGGAACCGCACCGCGTGCGCGGTAGCGTGAAGCACCCAGAGGGAGAGAGCACCGGGAATGTCTACTACCGCGAACCCGACGACGCGCACCAAAGTGCTCCTCGTCGACGACCACGATCTGATTCGCCGCGGGCTGCGCCACGCATTCGAGCGTGACCGCCAGTTCGAGGTGGTGGGCGAGGCGGCGACGGCCGCCGAGGCGATCCGCCAGGCCGGCGCGCTGCAGCCCGACGTCGTGATCATGGACCTCCGCCTGCCCGACGGCAGCGGCCTGGAGGCCACCCGCGCCCTGCGCAAGACCAGCAACAGCATGGGCATCGTCGTGCTGACCATGTATGCGGGCGACGACCAGCTCTTCGGCGCGCTCGAGGCCGGTGCCTCGGCGTTCGTGCCGAAGACGGCCCCGGCCGACGAGGTCGTGGCCGCAGCCCGGCACGCCGCCTCCGCCCCCAGCGCGTTCACCGCGGCCGACCTGGCCGAGGCCATGAAGCGCCGGCTGGCCCCGAGCGGGCCGCAGCTGTCCCCGCGCGAAGGCCAGGTCCTGCGGCTGCTCGCCGACGGCATGAGCGTGGCCGGCATCGCGAAGCAGCTGTTCGTCTCCGAGTCCACCGCGAAGACGCACATCTCCAAGCTCTACGAGAAGCTCGGCGCCGCCAACCGCGCGCAGGCCCTCATGACCGCGCTCCGCCTCGGCCTGCTCGAAGCCCCCGACGCCCCCAGCTTCTGAGGTTCGGCTTCTGAGGTTTTCGCTTTACCCCCGAATCGCGCGGACGGCCGGCTCCCCTTTACCCCCGGGCAGCCGGCCGCGCCATTCCCGGAATGGCTCGACCGTTCTTCGCTATTGCCGCCCGCCGATCGGTTCGTTCTTCTCGAGCAGGGCGTGGAGGCGGGCCGCCTGATGCTCCCAGCGCCACTCGGATTCGACCCAGGCCCGGCCGGCGGCGCCCATTCGAGCGGCCAAGTCACGGTCCTGGAGCAGGGTTATGAGACGGTCGGCGACGGCATTCACGTCACGGCCCGGGACCACGAATCCCGTCTCGCCCTCGCGGACCGCGTTCGGGGCGCCGCCGGAGTCGCCGGCCAGGACCGGTAGGCCGGTGGCGGAAGCTTCCAGGTAGACGATGCCCAGACCCTCCACGTCGAGGCCGCGGCGGCGGGTCCGGCACGGCATCGCGAACACGTCGCCGGCCGCGTAGTGCTCCGGCAGCTCGGACCAGTCAACCGGGCCGGTGAAGACGACGTGGTCCCGCACCCCGTGCTCGCGGGCCAGGCGCTCCAGGGTCGGCCGGTACGGTCCGCCGCTGACCACCAGCAGCGCCGCGTCCGGCACCGCCCGCCGGATGGCCGGCAGCGCTCGGATCAGCACATCCTGCCCCTTGCGGGGGACGAGTCTCGACACGCAGACGATGACCGGGCGGGCTTCCAGGCGGTACCGCTGCCGGATCTGTGCCCCTGAGACGTTCGGTGAGTAGACCTCGACGTCGACCCCGGGCGCCAGCGGCTCGAGCCGGGTCAGCTCACCGATGGCGCGGGCGAGCCGGACCCGGAAGTACTCCCCCAGGTATGTGACGACGTCCGTCCCGCGCGCGATCCGGCGCAGCAGCGTCCGCGCCCCCGGCAGCGCCGCCCAGCCGGCCTCGTGCCCGTGCGTGATCGCCACCGCGCGCTCGATCCCGGCCCGCCGCCGCAGCCCGTCCGCGAGCAGCCCCAGCGGTGCCGCCGCCCCGAACCAGACCCGGTCAGAGCCCCGCGCCCGCGCGATCTCGGCCGCCCGGCGGGCCACCTGCAGCGTCGGTAGCAGCATGCCGGTGCCCTCGCGCACGACCTCGAACGGCTGCTCGGCGTCGAACTTCGCGGCGCCTTCGAACGTGGACGAGTACACGACGACGTCCTGCTGGCGGATCGCCAGATTGTGCACGAACTGCTGGATCCCGCCCGGCCGCGGCGGGAAGTCGTTCGTGATCAGCAGAGAGGTCGCCACCCGCCGACTGTAGCCACTGGCCCTACGTCCTTACTTGGCGACCGCTTCACATCCCCAGGTGCGGAGGCTGACCGAAGGCCGCGCGGTAGGCGGCGGTGAAGCGGGTCTGGTCGGCGAAGCCCCAGTGGCGGGCGATGCCGGCGACCGTGATCGTGCTTGCGCTGATGCTGGTGCCGGTGGCCGGTACCGCTGCGCGGAGGTCGCGGTGGGCGTGCTCGAGGCGGACCCGGCGCAGGTGAGCGGTGGGTGTGGTACCCAGGTGCCGGCGGAAGGCGTGCTGGATGGTGCGGATCGTGACGTACGCGGCGGCGGCGATGTCGGCGACCGTGATGTCGCGGTGGGCGTTGTCGTCGATGTAGGCGACGGCCCGGCGCAGAGTGGCCGGGTGCGCGTCGCGGCGATCCTCGATCGTCGGCTCGTGCACGGCGTCGTTGGGGAAGGCGGTCAGGGCGGCCGCGACCAGCAGCCGGGCCGCGGACCCGGTGATCAGCGGGTAGTCGGCGCCCCGGAGACCGGCCAGGGCGTCGCGGACGTAGGTGTAGGTGTCGTCCCAGTTCTGCGCGGCCTCGCGGGACAGCGGTTCGTGGCTGCGGAACCGCACCGGCTGCTCCTTGCGGCCCGGCGCCGGGCCGGCGAGCTGACCGGGCAGGTCCGGGTCGAGGACGGCGGTGCAGAAGTCGGTGTCCCGGCACCGGGCCGCATACGGCTGGTCGGGCTCGACGGGAATGAAGACGTCACCGGCGCCGTAGATCCGCTCGCCGGCCGGGGCCCGGTAGCCGACCTGCCCGGCGTGGATGTGGCAGATGACCAGGACCCCGAGCGGGCCGGTGCGCAGCCCGAAGCCGAAGCCGATGCTGATCTGGTCGAGCCGCACCGCCGGGGTGACCTGAGCCGCCTCCAGCCGTAGCCGCGCCGGAGACCCACCGCCGTCGAGCCGGATGCTGCCGCCGTAGTTGTCGCGGAGAACCTGCTCCGCGCGCTCGATGGTCGTTGCCTCGAAGACTTGGCTCACGTTGTCAAATCCTCAATGTGTGGCTGGGTGGGCGGCCGTAGACCTTGTGGTACTCGACGGCGAACCGTCCCGGCTTGCCGAACCCCCACCGCCGGGCGATCCCGGCGACGGTGTCCCCGCGGGCCGGGTCGCCGAGCTGGAGGTCGCGGTGGGCGCGTTCCAGGCGTACCCGGCGCAGGTAGCCGGAGGGGGTCGTGTCCCAGTGCCGGACGAACGCCGCCTGCAGCCCCCGCACGGTGACACCGGCCGCGGCCGCGATGTCCCCGGACGTGATCGGCTCGTCGGCGTGCGCGTCGACGAACGCCTTCGCCCGCCGCACCACCGCCGGCGGCACCCGCCCCGGCCCGGGCGTGTAGGCGACAGTCATCGTCGTGTTGGGAAACACGGTCAGGGCCGCCGCGGCCGCGGTCTCGAGCACCGCGGCGTGCAGGAGCGGATGGTTCACCCCCGGTTCGGGCCCGGCGAACATCCGCGACACGTAGGAGGCGGTGGCCGACCACAGCCGCTGCTTCTCGGCCGACACGGGCCGCAGCGCGTCGAACCGGAAATCGGCGGCCTCGACCCCGTCGCGGGCCCCGGCCTGCTGCACGGCGGCGAGCGGCAGCCGCGTCATCTGCAGCACGACGTGATCCCACGACACGTCGAACGGCACGCCGATCGGAAACATCAGCACGTCGCCCGGGCTGAACGCCAACTCCTCGCCCCCGGCCCGCACCCCGTAGTGCCCCTCCAGGATCACCAGCATCACGACCGAGTCGAACGGATCGGAGCTGACCTTGAGGCCGGCCCGGTGCGTGACGACATCGACCGCCAGCTCACCGGCGGTGGCCAGCCTCGACCGGAACAGGAAGGACTCCGTCGGCCGGCGACCGCGCAGACTGTGCTCGGCGTACCTCCGCCGGAGAAACTCGTGCGCGGCATCGAAGTCGGCCGTCTCGACCCTCGTCCACTCAACCGGCACGTGCGGTGTCACGACGACCTCCTACCCGGCCGCTCTCCTCCGCCAGCTCGCTTCCTCCGCGGGCGCAGTGCCCCCAATGCGCAACATCTAGCCCAGAAGACGCACACCCAGGTTGCCCGCGGTCGAGTGTGCCCCCCTCGCCCCGCCGTGGGAACTCCAGACACCCGTTCGGGCACGTCTTGGTTTTGGGCCACGATCACGCTCGGCCTTAGTCAGACTCTCGCTCCGACCCCTGTCAGGCTGTCGCTCCGGCTCGGTCAGGCTCTCGCTCCGGCCTGGATCACTGGTGAGAGGCCGGCCAGCTGATCCGGTCCCGGCCGGGAAGCTGCTTCGAAGCCAGCAGCACGTCGAGCGCGTCCCCGAGCCGGACGAGCCCGCTCGCCGTCCGCGGGAACCAATGGGCGAGCACGAAGATGAGCCCGCCGTGGGCGCCACCCAGCGACACGAGCCGGGCGAAGTCGCTGATCAAGCGCATGCCGGCCGGAGCGCAGAGCACGGCGACGACGAACGCCAAGCAGGACGAGCCCGAAGCAGCACGCCGGCCACGCGGAATGGGGGCGGACTGAGCAGGGGCGAGGGCAGGCACAGGGCGCGGCAACAGCCCGCAGCTTTCGCGGAGCGTGCTCAGGATCGAAGACTCTCGGCCGCCGAGCAGCGCACGCACAGCGCGGACCCACCGCGGAGCAGGGCACGGCCACGTCCACTGAGGTGGTGTACGACTCGCCCACTTTGGGCGTGATGTGGGGAATGGGAACGGCCACCGCTAGATCCTTCGAACGGCGAAGT
>NZ_JBITDU010000016.1:31384-201399 GCF_044454505.1 Dactylosporangium sp. NPDC051541 | reverse complement strand
GCACCGCATCGGCAGCAGCTACCGACTCTGTTTCAACTTCCTCGACCACACCGGCCTACGACTATGACCATCACCCAAAAACCGAAAGATCTTTAATGCCAACCTGGGATCGACTTGCAATATCGGCGGCGCCCGCGGCAACCCGGGGGTGCCGGGCCAGAAACTGGGGAAGTCGTTCCCGATGCCCCCACCCGCCCGAGACCGCGACCCTGAACGGTATGCCGACCTCCCTCAGCCAAGCCGCCCGCAGCACGGCCCCCCTGGCCGCCCGCCACGCAGCCCGCCAAGCCGCCCGCCCCACGGCCTGCCGAGCCGCCCACCGCACGGCCCGCCTGGCCGCCACGACCACCGCCGCAGTGGCGGCGGCCGCGGCTGCCGCTGTCGCCTTCATCGGAGCCACCCCAGCCGCGGCGTCACCGCCCCAGCCGGAGGGCTCGAGCACCCCGACCCGCACAGTAGTGGTACCGATGCCAGTGCCGTTCCATGACCAGGACGCCGAAACCCTGCACATATTCGTAGCCGCCGCGGCCGGCGCCCTGCTCGCAAGCCTTTTCCGGCTCCGCCCCAGACCGGCCCCCGACCCCGACCTGAATGCACCGGACCGCGTCATCGAGCTGAGCACAACGCGAGGTTGAGCCGGGTTCAGGTGGCGCGGCTAGGGCGGAGCCACTGGTCCAGGTTGCGCTACGGGGCTCGGACGATCAGGTCGCCGCCGGCGTGCAGGCGGCCGGAAACACGCACCGTGAGATGCACATCGGCGTTCGGGTCGGGCATCGTCCGGACCTCGTAGTCGCCCTGGCGGGCGTCCAGGTCGTCGGCGATGACCTTGACTCCGGGCGGTACCACCAAAGTCAGCTCGCTGCCCAGACCGAGATCCACGTCCAGGTCCACGGTGGTGGAGGTGGGGACGGCCGCCGTGAAGTCCAGGCGCGCATTGGCGGCGGCCAGGCGGACCTCCACGCGGGGCGGGACCAGCCAGGCGCCCTCGCGGACCACGGTGCCGAACTGCCGGTCGATGCGCATCTGCTCGTTGTTTTCCATGCCCAGAACGCTATGAGCAGGCAGGACTTGGCGGTATCCGGCTACGGCCACGGTCGCGGTGTGGCTAGGCCCACTGCCGGGTTGACACGTGCTGGCTAATGCCATTAGCTTAAAGCTAACGCAATTAGCCAATACGGAGGTTGACATGACCGAGTTCCTGAACGTCGACGGTGGGACCCTCGCCTACGAGGTCAGCGGGGACGGGCCGCTCATCGTGCTCGCTCCCGGGATGGGCAACAGCCGGGAGGCGTACCGGTTCATCACGCCCGAACTGGTCGCGGCCGGATACCGGGTGGCCGCGGTTGACCTGCGCGGATGCGGTGAGTCCAGCGTCGGGTGGGCCTCCTACTCGCGGACCGACATCGCCGGCGACCTCATCGCCCTGGTCGAGCACCTCGGTGGTCCGGCGGTACTGGTCGGGCACTCCATCGCCGGCGGGGCGGCCACGATCGCCGCCGCCACAGCGCCGCAGCTGTTCAGCGCGATTGTCGAGCTGGCGCCGTTCACTCGTGCACAGGCGATCAAACTTGGTGACTTCCGCGTCGCCAGGTACCGCAAGGGGGCGTTCCGACTGCTCGGATCCGGACTGTTCGGCAGCGTCCGGCTGTGGAAGCAGTACCTCGACATCGCCTACCCTGGCCGCAAGCCCGCGGATTGGCACGCCAGCATCAGCGGGATCGACGCCATGATGCGCGAGCCGGGGCGCATGCGGGCCATGCAGAAGATGGGCCGGTCCGCGCCCAAGGACGCCGCCGCGCAGCTGGGCAACGTCCGCTGCCCGGTCCTGATCATCGAGGGCTCGCTCGACCCGGACTGGGTGTCACCGCAGGCCGAGGGCGAGGCCATCGTCGCCGCACTGCCGGCCGGGCTCGGGCGGCTGGAGATGATCGCCGGCGCCGGGCACTACCCGCACGTGCAGTATCCGGCGGAGGTCCTCGACGCGATGCTGACCTTCATCAAGTGACCGAAAACGGGGCAACGCGAGCGGGCCGATCGGCAGTACCATGGCCCGTCCCCGGAGTCCAAGAGGTGTCAGATGACCCAGCCGCAGTACCCCGCGCAACCGCCGTACCAGGCACAACAGTCATACCCAGCGCAGCCGTACCAGGCACAGCAGCCACAACAAACACAGCCGCAACCCCAGTACCAAGCGCAACCGCCGTACGGAGCGCAGCAGGGGTACCAGACGCAGCCCGCGTACCAGGCGCAGCAGCCCTACCAACCGCAGCCGTACCAGGCACAACAGCCCCAAGGCGCGCCGCCCGTGCAGTGCCGGTTCTGCGGCAGCGTGCCCGCGGCCAACGTCAAGTTCCGCGGGCATCAGGGCATGATCCTGCTCATGCGGTTCCTGTCGCTCGACGGACCGTTCTGTCGCGACTGCGGCCTGTCGACGTTTCGCTCAATGACCGCGCGCACACTCGTGCAAGGTTGGTGGGGCTACGCGTCCTTCATCATCACGCCGATCACCGTGCTCATCAACGTCGTCAAGCGCGACAAAGTGGCGAACCTGCCCGCACCGCAGCCGTCACCCTACGGCGCGAGCAAGCAACCGATGGACCCGGGCAAGCCGCTGCTGTCTCGGCCGATGGCGATCATCGGTCTGTGCATCCCGCTCGCATTGTTCCTGCTCATCGTCACACTGATCGTGACGTCCGGGAGCTGACGACGACGTGCCCCTCCTCGTCCACTGTGGAGGGGTACACCGTCAGGTCCGGCTGGCCCGTCGTCGAGCAGCCCGTGCTCAGGTCGAACGCGTGCTGGTGCAGCGGGCAGACTACCTGTCGCAGGTCGGTCAACCCGTCGGCCAACGGTCCGCCGGCATGAGGGCAAATTCCAGAGACGGCTTTGACGGTACCGTCGCGAAGATGAAAAACGGCCACGAGTTCGCCGTCGACGTCGTAGGCACGGCCCTCCCCCACCGGAATGTCGGCCAGCCGGATCACCGGTTCACCACCACGAGCGGCAGCGCGCGGCGGAACTGGCCCGGGGTGGCGCTCTCGCGACGTTCGAGCCACGGATCGCGGTACGCGGCGACGGAAGCCGCGATCGCCTCGTCCAGCCGCGCGGCCCAGCCCATCGCATCGTCGACCACTACTGCACGAATGTGTTCGATACCGAGCCGCGGCACCCACGAATATGTTCGCTCCAGCCAGTTCGCGCTCTCCCGGTAGTACTGGATGAACCGTCCGGTCAGGGTGAGCACTTCGTCCCCGGTGGACACGGTGGTGAGCAGGTCGCCCTTGCGCACATGCGCACCGGCCGCCCCGCCGACATAGATCTCCCAGCGACCACCCTCGATGGCCACCACGCCGAGGTCCTTCACGTAGGCCTCGGCGCAGTTGCGGGGGCAGCCGGTGACGGCGAGCTTCAACTTCCCGGGGCCTTCGATGCCCTGGTACCGCTCCTCGATCGCGATCCCGAGCGCCGTGGAGTCGCCGAGCCCGAAGCGGCAGAACTCGGCCCCGACACAGGTCTTCACGGTGCGGAAACTCTTCCCGTACGCCCACCCCGACGGCATCTCGAGGTCCTCCCACATCGCCGGAAGGTCCTCCTTGCGCACCCCGAGCAGATCGATGCGCTGCCCGCCGGTGAGTTTCACCATCGGCACCTCGTACTTCTCGGCGACCTCGGCGATCCGCCGCAGCTGCGCCGGGGTCGTGACGCCGCCCTTCATCTGCGGCACCACGGAGAACGTGCCGTCGCGCTGGATGTTCGCGTGCACGCGGTCGTTGATGAAACGCGCATCCCGCTCATCGATGTACTCCGCGCCCCACATCATGCGCAGCAGCGACGCCAGCCCCATCTTGCTACGCGCGTCCTCGGCCCCGTCCGGTGCGAGCGCCGCGAACACCGCCGACACCGACCGCAGACCCTGTTCCCGGATCGCCACCATCAAGGACGCCTTGTCCATGGGTACTCCGGGCACGTACCACGAAGCCGCCGGGTCCTCGGACACCGCGCCACCCGCGGCCCACTCGACGATCTGCGCGATGAGCGATTTGCACGACCCGCACCCCTTACCGGCCCGGGTCGTCTCCATCGCCGCGTGCACGGTGCGCGCCCGCGCATCGACCAGTTGTCGTTTTGTCACCCCGTTGCAGTTGCACACTTGCGCGTCGTCGGCGAGCTCGGCGATCGCCTGCGCATCGTCCGGCGCGCCCAGGTCGAACAGCAGCTCGGCGCGCTCCGGCGGCAGCGGCCGCCCCTCGTGGTACGCCTGGGTCAGGAACGCCACCCGGCGCACGTCACCGACGAGGGTCGCGCCGACGAGCCGCCCGTCGCGGATGACGACGCTCTTGTAGACCCCGCGGCGCGGCTCGGCGAACACGACTGTCTCGTCGTCGTCCCGCTCCCCCTCGCGCAGCCCCATCGACGCCACGTCGACGCCGGCCACCTTGAGCTTGGTCGCGGTCCTGGTCCCGTGGTACTCGGCGCCCGGGTCGGCCCCGGTGATCTGGTCGGCGAGCACGCGGGCCTGCTCCCACAGCGGCGCGACCAGCCCATACGTCTCCCCGCGGTGCTGCACACACTCGCCGACGGCGTAGATGTCGGGCTCGTCGAGGGCCCGCATCCGGTCGTCGACGACGATCCCGCGCTCCACGATGAGCCCGCTGGCCGCGGCCAGCTCGGCGTCGGGCCGGATCCCGGCGGCCACGACGACCACGTCGCACGGCAGGTCCCGCCCGTCGCGCAGCCGCACCCCCGTGACGGCCGTCCGCCCGAGGATCTCGGTGGTCCGGGCCCCGGTGATGGTGTGAATCCCGAGCGCTTCGATACTGCGCTGCAGAATCGCACCGCCCTGCGCGTCCAACTGTGCGTGCATCAGGTGCGAACCGGAGTGCACGAGCGTCACGTGCGGCAGGTGCGCCTGCAACCCGCGCGCGGCTTCGAGGCCGAGCAGGCCGCCGCCGATGACGACCGCGCGCTGGTGTTCGCGCGCGTAGCGGATCATCGCCCGGGTGTCGTCGAGCGTGCGGAAGGTGAAGACGCCCTGGTGGTACCCCCGGTTCGGGTGCCGGATGCCGGGGATGTCGGGCACGTGCGCCTGGCTGCCGGTGGCGACGATCAGCTTGTCGTACCGGCGCTCGGTTCCGTCCTCCGCGTACACGACCTTGCCGAACCGGTCGATCCGCGTGACCCGCGCGCCCGCTTTGAGCTCGATGTCGTGGTCGCGGTACCACTGCAGATCGTTGAGGAAGATCCCGGCTTCGTCGTCGGCGCCGCTGAGCACATTGGACAGCAGGATGCGGTTGTAGTTGCCGTACGGTTCCGCACCGAACATCGTGATGTCGAATCGCTCACCCCCGCCGCGCCGCAGGATCTCCTCGACGGTCCGCGCCCCCGCCATACCGTTGCCGATGACCACGAGCCGCTGCTTCGTCATGCGACTTCCACCAGCCCCAGGTCGACCACGACCGTCGCGCCGACCCCGGCGGGCGCCGCCGCGTGCAGCGCGATCTCGGTTCCGGGATCGAGGTCCTCGACGACCCGCAACGCGACGTGCGTGCTGCTCTTGGCCCCGATCGGGAAGTACCGCATCGGCTGCCCGTCCCGCACGAGCACCAGATACACCAGTTCCGGTGCGGCGTTGCCGGCCCGCAGGTACACCGTCTGCGCCGTCACCCCGTCCGGCACCACGTAGCTGAGCGCCGCGTCGAGCAGCGCCGGCGCGTCGAGCCCCTTGCCCTCGAAGCTGTAGACACCTTGCAGGAAGCGCGGAGTGCTGCGCACGGCGGAGGTCCCTTCGTCGGCGGTACTGCCCCCATGCTCGCGACCCGGTGTTGCCGCCACATCGCCCGTTTGTTACCGCCCGTTACCCGCTCCGCTCACAACCGTGCGGCGCGCAGTGTGGGACCGTGCACGGCTGGATGTGTACGTTCCCGGCCAGGCCGTCGGCTGCGACCCCATCCCAGCGCACTGCTGACCGCCGGACCTCGCACCGCGCACGACGGGATCACCTACATCGTCGAGCCGCACGACCTCGGCCCGGTCATGCCGCCGAGCGGCCAGGCCGTCGGCTGCGACCCCCTCGCGGCCCGGACGATCGACGGAGAGTGAAGCGGCGACCCGGACGGTCAGCGGTGGCGGCCGCCGCACCGGACGGGGGACGTCGTTCAGGCGGGCGGAACCGGCCGTTTCGCCGGGCGGTTCCGCTCACGCTGCGTGGTGGACTGTTGGCGTACACCGGAGCCGGTTCGGGTGGGAGCAGTGGGTTGAGCGGCACGCTGGTTGGGCGGTATCGGCTCGAGGAGCCGATCGGGGCCGGTGGGATGGGTACCGTCTGGCGGGCCGTCGATCTCACGCTCGAACGGGCGGTGGCGGTGAAAGAGGTGCGGTTCCCGGCTTCGGTGTCCGATGAGGAGCGGGCCGAGCTCACCGACCGGGCCATGCGCGAGGCGCGCAGTGCGGCCAGGCTCGATCACCCGCACATCGTGGCCGTGCACGACGTGGTCGTCCACGACGGGCGGCCGTGGATCGTGATGCGGCTCGTCGAGGGCCGGTCGCTCGACCAGGTGGTGCGGGCCGACGGGCCGCTCGCACCGGCCGCGGCGGCCCGGGTCGGGCTCGCCCTCGCCGACGCGCTCGAGGCGGCGCACGCGGCGGGAATCGTGCACCGGGATGTGAAACCGTCGAACGTGCTCGTGCAAACTGATGGCACGGTTCTGCTCGCGGATTTTTCGATCGCGGCGGCGTTCGGGACCGGGACGTTGACGCGGACCGGGATTCTGCTGGGATCGCCCGGGTACATCGCGCCGGAGCGGCTGCGGACCGGGAAGGCCGGGCCGGAGGCGGACTACTTCTCGCTCGGCGCGACCCTGTACTTCGCCGTCGAGGGCCGCAACCCGTTCGCCATCGCCGAGGACGCCCTCGCCGGGCTGTTCGCCGCGGCCACCGAGGAGCATCCGCGGCCGGAGCGCGCCGGGCCGCTCACCGCGGTCATCGACGGCCTCCTAAGTAAGGATCCCGCGCATCGTCTGCGCGGGCCGGCGGCCAGAGCGTCCCTGCTCGCCGCGAGCACCGACGTGCAAACCACTCCCAAGACACTGGCCGAACTGTTCACACCCGGCCGCGTGCTCATGCATGGACAGAACGCGCACGCACAGAACGCGCACGCACAGAACGCGCACGCACAAAACGCGCACGCACAAAACGCGCACGCACAAAACGCGCATGGACGAAATGCGCACGCACAAAACGCGCACGGACAAAACGCGCAGGGTGGCAACCTGCAGGCCCCGGTGCACGAACGCACACCCGAGCAGCCGCCGGACCAGTCCTCGGACAACGCCGCCACGGCCCACGAGCTCACGCCCGACCAGGCACCCGACAACGGGCCGACGGCGCACCACGACCTGAAACCCGACCAGCCGCCGAACGACACCCTCACCGACGCCGACCTGGACCCAGGTCCCGACGGTGGCCTCGACGGTGGCCTCGAGGGTGGCCTCGACGCCGGCTCAGCGGTCGCGCCACCGCAAAGCAGCGCATCCCAGAACAGCGCACCCTTGAACAGCGCACACCAGAACAGCGCACCTCCGAACAGCGCACCCCAGAACAGCGCACCTTCGAACAGCGCACCCCAGAACAGCGCACCTTCGAATAGCGCACTCTCGGACAGCGCACCTTCGAACAGCGCACACCAGGACAGCGCGCCTGAAAGCCGGTCGCTCGAAAGCCGGTCGCCGTGGCTGCGCAAGCCCGCCGTCCTGGCAGGATCGGGCGTGCTCAGCCTGCTCGTCGTTGTCGGCATCCTGGCCCGCCCCGGTGCCGAGCCGCCGAAGGTCGCCCAGGAGCCCGTCATGCCGGCCGTCGCGGCGCCGGCCAGCGCCGCCGCGACGAGCGAGCCACCGGTGCCGAGCAGTGCCACCCCGGCCGCCGCCGCCGGTTTGGGAGCGGGCCCGCCCGAACCACCGCGGCCGCCGACCCGGCCGCCGAGCCCGAGGTGGCCAGGACGACGGCCGGGCCCGCTCCCAAACCGGCGGCGACGACCGCGGCCGCGCCGAAGCCACCGCCGCCCGCACCGGCCGCAGCCGCCGCGACCGGTGCGTCGCTGTCGTTGAGCTCGACCAGCTTCAACGGCTACTGCGGACCCTCGTCGACGCCCGTCACCGTGTACGTCACCATCACGACGAGCACACCGACAGCGGCGGTCCGGTTCGAGATGCACTCCACGGACGGGTTCAACGGAAGCGCGTACACCGGGACCGCTCAAAACGGCGGCTACTCGACCAGCCTCGGGCTCAGCGTCGGCATCGGCGCCAAGCCCGCCACGACGGACTTCTGGTTCACGGTGACGTCGCCGAGCGCGCGCACCTCCAACTACGTCCGGTTCAGTAACAACTGCTACTGAGGCAACGACCGCTACTGAAGTTTGGCGAAGCGCTGGACGGCCGCGAGGATGGCGTTCCAGAGGTACGCGGGCACCCGGCCGTCGCCGTAGCGCTGCTCGATCCGGGCGGCCTTGGCGAGCCGCTCCTTGGCATCGCGCGTCGCGAGCAGCCCGCTGTAGTCGCTGCGCAGGCCCCACGGGATGATGCCGGCCTTGAACAGGATGTTGCTGCCCTGGTCGTACAGGCACCCGGACAGCAGCTCGGCCTGCGCGCCGGCGGCCATGACGACCAGCTCCGCACGGGCCACGATCTGCATGATCTCGGTGTCACTGCGGGTGTTGAGCAGGTCGTCGCCCAGGCGCCGGGCCTGGACCGCGAAGGTGGCCTTCGGCGGCGCCAGGCGGGTCTCCACCTGCGCGTCGGCCTTGAGCATGAGCGGAATCCAGCCCAGCACCTCGTTGAGGGCGTCGCCCTTGAGGATCTGGCCCTTGCGGACGAAGACGACGATGCGGCCCAGCGTGCTCCACCGGCCGAGGATCTCGCGGACCTCGGCGAGGGTGATGGCCTCGTTGTAGGGGCGCCCGCCGGTCCGCAGGTACGTGTTGATGGCCTTCGTCTTGAACCGCTTGTAATTGATCACGTCGTCGCGCTTGATCCCGTCCAGGCAGTAGTAGACGGTCTGGCCCTCGCGCTCGGCCCACCACAGACCGGCCTTGCACGCGAACGCCCCCGTGTACTTGCCCCACGTGTGGCCGCGCGCCTCCGCGGTCAGGAACTTCGCGGTGGGGTCGGTGGTCGCCAGGTGCTGCAGGTACGCCGTGCACTGGACCCTGAACTCCTGGAGGAACTCGGCACTGCCGTACCCCGCGATCCAGGGCGAGTTCCGGTCGATCGCCTCCTGCGTCTCGGCGATCGCCTGGTCGACGATCTGCTTGATCTTCGTCTGCGGGTCGGCCAGCAGCTGTGTGAACGCGGCCGCGCCCAGCGCCTGATAGACGGCGTTCCACAGCTCGAGCATCCGGATCGGCCGCTTGCCGCCGGGGGTCGCGTGGGCGGCCTGGACGTAGGGCAACCGGAGGTGCTCGAAGCCCCAGATCGACCCCGGCCGGTCGGCGAACCCGACCACCAGTTCGGACTTGCGGACCTCGGCGTAGCTGGTCAGGATCGACGTGTTGCCGCGCGTGGCCAGCGCTTGCAGTACCACCGCCGCCTTTTGCAACCGGCCCTGCTCGGTGACGGTCAGGGTCTGGTGCAGTGACGGGTCGCCGACCGGGCCGACGTACTTCGCGAGCACGTGCTCGAGCGGCTGGACGAACCCGCTGTAGACCCCTTCGCGCGGCTGGTTCAGGTCGGCCTCCAGCCCGATCTCCTTGGCGAGGCCGGTGTCGGCGCCGGCCTTGATGAGTGCGCACAGCGGCGCGGCGTCGGCGACACCGACCCACAGCATGTTGCACGCTATGGCCGCGAGCCCGTTGCCGGGATCGTTGAGCATAGGCAGGCCGGCCGGCGAGCTCAGGCTGTCGAGCAGCCATGCCAGCACTCGGGCGCCGAGCCGATCGGGCCTCCTCCAGCGCCGGGCCAGCACCAACGCCGCGACGCCGGGCTGGTTGCCGAGCGCGGCGAGCGGCGCGGCCGGCCAATCACCGGCGACCGGCACCGTGCTCGTTTGTGCGTCCTGCGTCAGATCGATGCACGCGATGAGCAGATCCGCGCAGACGCGCGGGTGCTCAGCGGCCACGGCGGCGAACTGCGGCACCGCGAAGGCGGCGTCCAGCCACTGCTTGCGGGCCGCACCGAGGGCCGCGTCGGTGAGCCCGGCGGGGCGCTTCCGGAACAGGTCGTCGAAGGCCGCCTCGAGGTCGGCCTCGACGCCGGCCTGCAGCTGGGCCAGGCAGGCCGTGATGTGCTCGGGTGACGTCAGCTCAGCCGCTCGCGACGGCGGCACCGCCGGCTGGACCGCGGTGATTGTCGGGTGCATACCCTCCCCCTCTTGTCGAGTGCTGCGGGAGGACGGACACACACCCGGCACGAATACCGAATGTCGCCTTTCGGATACTCGCCGTGGTTCAGGCTCGCGGCGGGCCGGCGGCGACCCGGGTCCTGGCCGCATCCAGGTCGCCGCGCCAATAGCCCAGGGCCTCGATCCACCAGGTCGCGCCGGCGTCGGCGTACGGCGTCAAGCGGGGCGCGTCGGCCGGGCCGTCGGTGAAGCCCTCGAGGGCGACATCCTTGCCCGGCACGAACGAAGCGGCGCCGGAAAACGCTTCCACTGGTACCGGTGCGACGCGCTGATCCTCGAAGATCGGCATGGCACCGTCGAACCTCGCGGCGCGGCGCAGGCCGACCGTGCGCGGCCATTTCGCGGCGCACCAGATCGGGATCGGCGGCGCGGACCACTCCCGCCACAGCTCCTGCAGGCGGTCGAGGCGCTCGTCCATGGCCCGGCCGCGGACGCGCAGGTCCGGGTCGAGGCCGAAGTCGCTGTATTCGCGGTCGATCGAGCCGAGCGTCGCCACCAGCGTCAGGCGGCGCCCGGAGAGCGCGTCGATGCCGGCGGTGTCCTGCGCGACGTCCTGCACCTGGCGGCGCGGCACGGCGACGGTGAGGATGATCCGCAGGCGGGTGGTGGCCGCGGCGATCGCGGCGGCGGCGACGGTCGGGCTGGCGACGGGCCAGTCCTCGTCGTGGTACAGCAGGTGGTCCCACAGGTGCACGCCGTCCCAGCCGTGCTCCTCGGCGGCGACGGCGAGCTCCAGCAGTGCACGAACATTGCCGAAAGGGCCAACCGTCGGCAGCCCGATTGCGTACTTCACAGCGAAACACCCGTCAGCTGTGCGCATGCCTGCAACAGTCCGTCCTGAAACTGCACATCGCTCGCGGCGGGGTTGGCCGGCAGCTCCTGGCGCCGCTTGAAGTACTTCCCGGTCACGAGCGCGTCGCCGTCCCCCGTGGCCAGCCAGACCTGCGTCTCCGCCCCCTCCGGGAGGTCGTCGGTCGCGTTCGGTCCGCCGAGCTTCGTGCGGATCCAGCCCGGGTCGACGGCGTTGCTCAGCACCTCGGGCCAGAGCCGGGCCACGGCGAAAGCGAGCGCCACATCGTGCAACTTGCTGTCGCTATAAGCCTGCATTCCGTGCCAAAGCCTGCTCTGGTACTGCAAATCGCCGAGATTCGCCACCCCGACGGATTCGAGCCCCGACGTCAGATAGATCAGGCGCTGCGGCCGCGGCATGAGCGCGGTCAAGATGTACGGCGCGAGCACATTGACCTGAAACGTGCGCTCGATCCCGTCGCCGGTCTCGACCCGCTCGGGCTGCCCGCCGATCCCGGCGTTGTGGATGACCACGTCGAACGCGCCCGCCGAGCGCCCCATCGCCCGGGTCTGCTCCAGGTCGCCGAAGTCCGCGACGAGCACTTCGGGCTTGCCCGCGAGCCCCTCCGGCGAACCCTCGAGCGCATTCGCGCGCTCCTGGCTGCGCGCGTGAAACACCACGTCATGCCCGAGCTCTTGCAGATCACGAGCCGTTTTGAGGCCGATGCCGTCGGTGGAGCCGGTTACCAGAATGCGCGCCATAGTTGCCAGATCTTACCGGCGACACGGAAGCGTCCGAACATGCATCCGCGCGCGGCCCGCACGTCAGTTCCCGCAGATCACGGTCCGTTTTGAGGCCGACGCCGCCGGTGGAGCCGCTACCAGAACCCGCGCAGCAGTTGCCAGATCTTACCGGCGACACGGTAGCGTCCGAACATGCATGAGCGCGCGGCGCGCACGTTGGAGCGGCTGGCCGAGTTCTACACGGCTCCGGCCGGACCGCTGCCCGGGGATCCGGCGGCCCGGGCCCTCGAGCTGTTCCACGAGGTCGCGGCCACCGTGCCCGCGTATCGGGCGTTCCTGGCCGAGCACGGTGTCGACCCGGCCGGCGTGCGCACGACCGCGCAGTTCGCGCAGTTGCCGCTGGTCACGAAGGAGTCGTACCTGCGGAAGTTTCCACTGCCGCAGCGGTGCCGGGGCGGGCGGCTCGACGGGAACGACACCGTGGCCGTCTCGTCCGGGTCCTCGGGACAGCCGACGATCTGGCCGCGGTCGGTCGTCGACGAGCTCGCGGTCGCGCGGCGGTTCGAGGATGCGCTCGTGCACATGTGTGCGGAGCCGGGCTCGCAGGCGGTACACCCGACGCTCGTTGTTGTGTGTTTCGCACTCGGCAGCTGGGTCGGCGGCATGTACACCGCGGACGCGTGCCGGCACCTGGCCGCCAAGGGCTATCCGGTCACGGTCGCCACGCCCGGCAACAGCGTCGACGAGATCCTGCGGGTGGTCGGTGAGCTGGGGCCGCGGTACGAGCGGACCGTGCTGGCCGGATACCCGCCGTTCGTGAAGAACGCCGTCGACGAGGGGGTGCGCCGCGGGGTCGACTGGCCTTCGCTCGGGGTGCGGCTGCTGCTGGCCGGTGAGGTGTTCAGCGAGGCGTGGCGGGACCTGATGGGGCGGCGGACCGGTGTGTCCGATGTGGACCGGGCCTCGGTCTCGCTGTACGGGACGGCGGACGCGGGCGTGCTCGGCAACGAGACACCGATGAGCGTGCGCGTGCGCCGATTTGTCGCCGGGCGGCCCGAGCTGGCCCGGGAGCTGTTCGGCGATGCGCGAATGCCCACGCTCGTGCAGTACGACCCGATGACCCGCTTCTTCGAAACGCACGAAGGAACACTGCTGTTCACCGGCGACGGCGGCGTGCCCCTGATCCGCTACCACATCGCCGACGAGGGCGGCCTGCTCACCCACGCCGATGTCGTCGCGTTCTGCCGCGCGAACGGGTTCGATCCCACGCCCCGAGACGGCGACAAGCGTCCGTTCGTGTTCGTGTTCGGGCGTTCACTGTTCACGGTGTCGTACTTCGGCGCGAACATCTTCCCGGAGAACGTCTCTGTCGCCCTCGAACATCCGGACATCGCCGACGACATCACCGGCAAGTTCGTCATGCAGGTGCGCACCGAGGCCGACGAGGAGCGCCGCTTCGCCGTCGTCGTGGAGCGCGCCCCGGACCGGCCCGCCCCCGACACCGCGGCGCTCGCGGCCGCGATCCGGGCCGCGCTGCTGCGGCTGAACAGCGAGTTCGCGAACTACGTGCCGGAGCGGTACCAGACACCGATCGTCGAACTACGCGAGCCCGCCGACCCCGACTGGTTCCCGGCCGGGGTCAAACACCGCTACAGCCGCGCCTAGCAGCGACCACAGCCAGGCTTTCCACTTTCGGTACCGGTGACATCACGGCACGTATCTCTTATGCTAATCGAGGGGGGTCACCGTCTGGCCACTCATGAGTTCTTGGGGGATTTGTGCAAAGCACCGTCCATGAACAGGGTCAGGCGCAGGCGCTGGACCCGTTCGACCAGCCGCTCGGCGACATCCCGGCCGAACTCGCGGAAAACCTGCTCCGTTGCAACGATCGCCGGCCCGACGACGAGGCGCCGCTGCCCGTCGCGGCCTTCGGCGCATCGCTGTAGCACCGGCCGCCGCCGTGCCGCCGCCCAAGGGCGACGGCGCCATCAGTCAATTCGTGCTGAAGGTCGCCAGTCGCTGCGACCTGGCCTGCAAATACTGTTACGTCTACGAGTCACCGGACCACAGTTGGATGCGGCGGCCGCTCTTCATCGCCGAGGACACCGTCAAGTTGGCAGCGGCTCGCATCGCCGAGCACGCCGACGCGCACGGCCTGGCGCAGGTCCGAGTGATCTTGCACGGCGGCGAGCCGCTGTTGGCTGGCCAGAAGCGGCTGGAGGCGATCATCCAGGCGCTGCGGTCGGCACTCGGCGGCCGGGCCGAGCTCAGCCTCCAGTCGAACGGTGTGCTGCTGGACGAGGAGCTGTGCAAGCTCTTCGCGGCCCACCGCGTCCGCCTCAGCGTCTCGCTCGACGGCGACGCCGCCGCCAACGACCGGTACCGGCTCTACGCCAACGGACGCAGCAGCCACGCCGCCGTCCGCGACGCCCTCACGCTGCTGCGCCGGCCCGAGTTCAAGGAGATCTACACCGGGCTGCTGTGCACCGTCGACCTGGCCAACGACCCCGTCGCCGTCTTCGACGCCCTCGCCCGGGAGCGGCCGCCCCGCATCGACTTCCTGCTGCCCCACGCCAACTGGGACCGCCCGCCGCAGCGACCCGCCGGGGTGCCGGCACCCTACGCCGACTGGCTCCTCGCGGTGCACCGCCACCGGCTGCGGACGGGCAGCCCGGTCCGCGTCCGGCTGCTGGACGCAGCGCAGGCCACGACCGCCGGCGGGGCGAGCGACACGGAAGCACTCGGCCTCTCCCCCGCCGCGCTGGTGGTGATCGAGGCCGACGGCAGCTACGAGCAGGTCGACGCGCTGAAGTCCGCCTACGACGGGGCCCCTCAGACCGGCCTCGACATCGTCACCAACACCGTGGACGACGTCGCCGCGCACCCGATGATCGCGCTCCGCCAAGCTGGTGTCGCCGGCCTCAGCGCCACGTGCCAGGCCTGCGAGGTGGTGCAGGCGTGCGGCGGCGGACACTTCGCGCACCGCTACCGGGCCGGCAGCGGCTTCGACAACCCGTCCGTGTACTGCGCCGACCTCAAAGCACTTGTCACAGACCTGCGACCGCGCCCGCCCGGCCTGCCCGCGACCGTGCTCGACGACTTGGCCACCGGCTACGGCACCGCCGCGACGGCCGCGCGGCTGGCGGGCGCCAATCTGTCCATCGTGCGGGCCCGCCTGACGCTGCTCGCCCCCCATGCGGCGGCCCACCCGGTGGCGGGCCCGGCCTGGGACCTGCTGCTTCGGCTGGACCTGGACCACCGGACTGCGGTGCGGACCGTGCTGGACCACCCGTTCCTGCGGGAGTGGATGGCGAGCCTGCCCGACGAGCCGAGGCCGGCCCCGATACGCGGCGCGGGCCTCGGCCAGCTGGCCGGGATCGCCGCGGCCGCCGCGGTGCGGGCCGGAGTCACCGCCGACCTCGTCGTCCCGGTGCACGACGGCCGCGCCCACCTGCCCGGCCTCGGCGCGTTCGCGGCCGCGGACGGCACCGACCGACTCCCCGTGTCCATTGTGGATGGTCGACTCGGCCGGCCGCCGGGCGACCCGGCCTGGCGGGCCTCGCGCCGCGTCGCGGCCGGTGGGCTCGACCTCCTGCTCGAGGACGGCGACCCGCACCGCGACTGCTTCGGCGGCGTCAACGCCCCGGCGCCGCCGCTCGACGACGACCAGGCCGAGCAGTGGGTCGCGCGTCTTGACGGCGCGCTGCGCTGGCTGCAAGACGAGGCCCCCGAATACCTGCCCGGCATCCGGGGCACACTGCGGGCCGTCGTGCCGCTGCCCGCTGAGCCGGGCGCCGGCCTGCGCAGCGCCGCCGCTCGCCGCGCGTTCGGTGCCGTCGCCCTCAGCCCGGCCGACGACCCGGCCACGCTGGCCGAGCTGCTCGTGCACGAGGTGCAGCACCTCAAGCTGTACATCGCGCTCGACATCTGCTCGCTGATCGACCGGGATGACCGGCGTCTGGTGCCCGTGCCCTGGCTGCGGGATCCCCGTCCGGTCGAGGCCGCGCTGCAGGGCGCCTACGCGTTCGCGGCCGTCGGCGATCTGCGGCGGCGCCGCGCCGAGCCCGGCGCGGCGCACCAGGCCCGGCAGTACCAGGCCAACGCGGCCGGGGTGCTGGACCTCCTGCTCGACGGGCCTGGGCTGACCGCGGACGGAGCCCGCTTCACCCGGCGGCTCCGCGCGTCGCTCGACGGATGGTAACCGGTGACCGTTCGTCGATCGTGCCCTCGGACGGACGAACCACGGACAGTGGCCGGTGTCGTGATACGTTCCGGCCACCGCCCACGACTACGGTGGTCCTTGCAGCACGCCCTTGTCGACGTGGAGCGGCCAGTGACGCATGACAGTTCGGCGGTGGAGCAGCCCGATGCTGCTCCGGGCCGGCGGCCGTGGCGGCCGGAGCCGGTCCCCGGTGAGCCCGTCTTCTTCCTCAGCTACTCCCGGGCGCAGCCCCTGCACGGCGCCCAGAACGACCTCGACAAGCCGGTCTATGACTTCTTCATGCGACTGTCGGGCCTGGTCAACGAGTCGATGGCGTTGGAGGACCGGCCAGCCGGCTTCATCGACCGCGGGCTCGGCGGCGGCGAGCGATGGAGCGACGAACTCGGCTTCGCCATCGGCCACTGCCAGGTCCTCGTCGTGCTGCTCACACCCGGCTACCTCACCAGCGACTGGTGCGCCCGCGAGTTCGACGCCTTCACCCGCCGCCGGCCGGTGCCCAACCCGGGGATCCCCGGGGCGGACCGGCGCACCTCGGTGCTGCAGGTGCTGTGGAACCCTTATGCGCTACGCGGCGGGTCCCGGCTGCCGAAGGCGCTGCGCTCGGTGCAGCGGTTCACCCCGGGTCCACGCTCCGGCCCCGCCGAGCAGCTGTATCTCACCGAGGGCATCCACGGGCTGTACTGGCTCGACAACTCGACCAGCGGCAGCCTCGAGGCCGTGATCTGGCTGCTGGCCCGGTCCATCGTCGACGCCTACAACGAGCGCTGGGTGGAGCCGCAGACGTTCGCCGTCAGCGACCTCCGCACCGATTTCGGGGAGGTGTGATGGGAGCGCCGGTCAGCAGCGATCTGTATTTCTACCTCAGCTATGCCCGCAGCTCACCGCTGTTCGACGAGGAGTCGGCGCCGGACCCGGAGTTCTGGATCCGCCGATTCTTCGACGACCTGGCCGAGGCGGTGCGCCGCCACCCGGACCGCGACCCGGCGCTGGGCGCGGGGTTCTTCGACGGTCTCCTCCCGGCCGGCACCGGCGTGCGGCAGGCCACGGCCGCGGCGCTCGGCACCGCGCAGGTCCTGGTCCCGCTCTACTCCCCGCGATACTTCAACAGCTCCTGGGCACTGAACGAGCGGACCTCGTTCGAGCAGCGGCTCCAGCGGGCCGGGCTGGACGCGGCCGCCGCCGCGCAACACATCGTGCCGGTCCTGTGGACGCCGCTACCGCCGTGGGAGCGGCGCCCGGAGACCAGCGCCGCGATCGCCGTGGCCGCCGAGCCGCCACCGGAAGGCGCCGAGGCCGCCGTCTACCGCGAGTTCGGGCTGCAGATGATGTGCCGACTGACCGCATACCAGGCCCAGTACGGCGGCATCGTGCAGACCCTCGCCACCCGGATCGTGACGGCCCCGGCGGCCCGCAGGCTGTCACCGGAGGCGTCCGCGGAGCCGACCGCGCCGCCGTCGGTGCCGCAGCGCCGCAGCGGCTTCCGGCTCACGGTGTCGGTGCTGGCACCGGCCCCGACGGACTGGCATCCGTACTCCGGCCTCGGCTACGCGCTCCCCCTCGCCGACTACGTCGCCGAGACCGCGGAGCGGCTGGGCATGCCCACCCGCGTGGTGGCGCCCGGCACGATCGGCACGGACCTGCCCGGACCGCTGGTCGTGCTCGTCGACGGCACGGCAGACGCCGCGGCCGCACGAGACGCCTTCGCCGAGCTGCCGGCCTACGCCGTGCCGATCGTGGTGCCGGGCGATGGCGGCCGGGCCCCCGACGGCGCCGTCGCCCAGCAGTTGCGCGGGCGCGGGCCGACGCTCGTGGCCAGTGTCGGGCAACTCGGGCGCGAGGTGCCGAAGGCGGTCCTGCGGGCCCGCAACCTGTATTCCCAGCACGTCGTCCGGAACCGGCCGCAGCCCGGCCAGCGGATGAGTCTGCGGCCCGGTGTCGCCACCGAGCCGCCCCCGAGCGTGGTACGGCCCGAAACGGAAGAGGCAGGATGACGAAGCGCGACGGTCAAGTCATCACGTTCTACTCATACAAGGGTGGCACCGGCCGGACAATGGCGCTGGCCAATGTCGCCTGGATTCTCGCTGCCAACGGCTACAAGGTTCTGGTCGCCGACTGGGACCTGGAGGCGCCCGGCCTGCCACGCTTCTTCCGGCCGTTCCTCGACGAGAACATGGTCCGCACGACAGGCGGAGCGGCCGACCTCATCGGTGAATACGCCTGGGCCGCGCTCGACGAGGCGACCCGGCTCGACCAGGGCCACGAGGCGCGCCCGGACGACTGGTACCGCGAGTACGCACAGGTCGGGCTCTACGCGTTCTCGCTGCAGTGGAGCTCGTTCCCCGCGGAAGGGTCAATCGACCTCATGCTCGCCGGCCGGCACAACCTCGACTATGCGACGACGGTCGCCGCGCTGCCGTGGGACCAGTTCTTCGCCGTCGGCGGCGGGCAGTTCCTCGACGCGCTGCGCGAGGACATGAAGGCCAACTACGACTACGTGCTCATCGACAGCCGCACCGGGCTGAGCGATGTCGCCGATATCTGCACGCTGCATCTGCCGGATGTGCTCGTCGACTGCTTCACCCTCAGCGACCAGGGCATCGAGGGTGCCGCGACGATCGCCCGGCGAGTCGCGGACTATGAGCAGCCGGAACAGCCCGATCAGGCCACCCGCCGCACCCGCCGGGTACTGCCGGTGCCGATGCGGGTAGACGACGGCGAGATGGAGAAGGCAGACGCGGGCCGGGCGCTGGCCCGCCGCACGTTCCCGGGGCTGCCTGCGGGCATGACCGAGGCCGAGCGGCGCACCTACTGGCTGACCGTCGAGGTGCCGTACCGGAAATTCTTCGCCTTCGAGGAGACGCTCGCGACCTTCGGCGAGGAGCAGGGCGCCACCTATACGCTGCTGTCCGCCTACGAGACTCTGACCTCGTACATCACCGGTGGCCGGGTGACGTCGCTGCCACCGATGCCCGACACGCTGCGCCGCCGCACGCTGGCGCGGTTCGACCGCAAGGCGGCGACCGCCGAGCGGGAGACGGTCATCCGTTACGCGGCCGAGGATCAGGCGTGGGCCGAGTGGGTGCAGGCGGTGCTCGGCTCGGCCGGCATTCCCGTCGTCGACCCGGCCGACGAGGGCGGCACCAGCACCGCGGAGCGGCAGGTGCTGCTGGTGTCGCAGACCTCCGAGCCGCCGGCCGTCGAAGACGGCCCGGCGGTCATGGTGGTCTACCTGGACTCCCGCCGGCTGCCCAACGTGGCCCCGGAGAACTGGACCTCGGTGCACGGGCTGTCGGCCGAGGATGCCGCGCGCCGGGTGCTGAGCCTCTTCGGCCTCCAGGGCGACGCCGCGGCCGCCGGGCGCCTGGCCCGCCTCCCGTCGGAGGCACCGCAGGCGTTCAACGCCCCCAACCGCAACCCGCGCTTCACCGGCCGGGCGCCGCTGCTACGCCGACTGCGCGACGAGCTGAAGGCGGCAGCGGCACGCGGCGTTCCGGTCGCCCTGCACGGCCCGAGCGGCATCGGGAAGACCCAGGTGGCTGTCGAGTACGTGCACCGCTTCCGCGGCGCCTACGACGTCGTGTGGTGGGTGAGCGCGCACCCGCCGCAGTTCGTCGACGTCCGGTTCAGCGGTCTTGGCGAGGTGCTCGGCCTGCCGGCCCAGCCCAACATCCCGGACCGGGTCAGGTCGGTACTGCAGCGCCTCGCCCGAGTCGACGAGCGGCCGCTGCGCTGGCTGCTGGTGTTCGACAGTGTCGAGCAATACCAGCACATCCGGGGCTACCTGCCGCGCGGCGACGGGCAGGTGCTCATCACCACGATCCGGGGCGGCGACTTCGGCGACGTCGCCTCGCTTGTACCGGTCGAGCGCTTCGACTTGGCGGAGAGCGTCGACCACCTCGTCAGCCGCGTCGGCCTGGCCCGCATCGCGCCGGCCGATGCCGAGCAAGTGGCGCGGGCCGTGCAGAACATGCCGATCCACGTGGCGCTCGCCGGTGCGTGGATCGCCGACAGTACCGCACCCCCGGCCGAATACCTCGCCGAGCTCACCAACGCCGTCGGCGCCGGCGACGACGTCTACAGCGTGTCCCTGGAGCGCCTGAGGGAGGAGTCCCCGGGCGCGTTCCGGCTGCTCCAGGTCGCCTCGGTGCTCGCGCCGGACATCTCGCTGGACCTGCTGTACGGCGCCCCTGTCGCCCGGATCATCGCCCGGCACGACCCGAAGCTCGCCGCGCAGCTGGCCGACCTGGTCAGCGAGCGCAACATCGCGATCAGCCTGGTGCAGCGACTCAACCGGCTCGCCCTGATCAAGTTCGACCAGCAGGCCAACCTGGTGCAGGTGCACACCCTCGTCCAGGTCGCGCTGCGCGCCCGGATGACCCCCGAGCTGGAGCGCGGCGTCCGCGCCGAGGCCCACGAGCTGCTCGTGGCCTCGCGGCCGCCGGGCGACGTCGAGGACCTGCTGCACCGGCTGCAGGTGCTGTGGCCCCACGTCGACCAGTCGGCCGCCTTCGAGTCCGAGGACAGCGACGTCCGGCAGCTCGTCGTCGACCGAATTCGCTACATCTACCTGCTCGGCGGATTCCAGCAGGGCCTGGACCTCGCGCTGGCGGCTGACGAGACCTGGTCGGCGCAGCTGCTCGCCCTGGCCGAGGACGACCCGCGTCACCGCCAGCTGCTACTGCAGCTCCTGCACCTGCGGTACCACCGCTCCAACCTGCTGCGCAGCCTGGGCCGCTTCGACGACTCGCTGCAGCTGACCGAGGAGACCCTGGCCCAGCAGGAGGCCCTGATCGGGGCCGGCCACCCGCACACCCGGCTCACCGCCGGTGCACTCGGCGGCGACCTGCGCGCGGTCGGCCGATACCAGGAGGCGCTCGCCCGCGACCAGATCACCTATGAGATCTCGGTCCGGGAGGTCGGCGCCGACGACCGGATGTCGCTCGGCATGGCCAACAACCTCGGCACCTCGTACCGGCTCACTGGTGACTCGCGCCGGGCGCTCGCTGTGGACGAGGCGACCCATGCGAGCTGGCTGGCGGTGTCCGGCCCGGACCACGCCCGCACCCTGCGCTCCTCCAACAACCTGGCCCGCGACCTGCGGGAGCTGGGTGAATACGGCGAATCCGTGACTCGGCTGCGCGCGGTCGTCGCCGGCTACTTCTTCCTGTTCGGCAACGACTCGCGTGAGGCACTGCTGGCCCAGGCCAACCTGGCGGCGTCGCTGCGCGGGGCCGGCGAGATCGGCGAGGCGGCCGATCTTCTGGATGAGGCTGTGGCCGGTGTGAAGGACCGATTCGGTGCCGAGCACCCGGACACGGGCCTCATCCGGCTCGCGCGGGCGGTGACGCTGCAGATGCGCGGCCTTCCCGCCGAGGCACTCGCCGAGGAGCTGGCTGTCGAGGCCATCTTCCTCGCCTCGTTCCACGAGAACCACCCCTATGTGCCGGTGGTCCGGGCCGACCAGGCGGTCGCCATGTGGGACAACGCCGTGGCGCTGCGCCGGGACGGGAACGTCGCCGCCGCCGACGAGCTGCGCGAGGCGGCCGACAAGCTTTCGGCGCAGTCGGCCGCGCGGCTCGAGGAAGTGCTGGGCGCCGAGCACCCGCTGACGATCGCGGCGTCGAACAACCTGGCGGTTTTCGGCATCCAGCTCGGCCGGCCGGGAGCGCGGGAGGTCCTGGAAGAGGTTGTACGCCGCCTCGCGGACACCCTCGGCGAGTCGCACCCCGACACGCTGCGCAGCCGGGGCAATCTGGCTCTGGCGAAGGAGTCACCGGGCGGTGGGACGATCGGGGCCGAACGGGCCCGGCTGATCGATCAGCTCGGCAGCCGAGTCGGGCAGCACCACCCGAGCGTGACAGCGTTGAAGGACGGCCGCTACATCCGCCGGATCCTCGACCCGCACCCCTACTGACCGGGGCTCCGGCGGCGATCGGCGGTCGCCGCCGGGCCGGTGCCGCTCAGCGGCGCGTGGTGAGCAGCGTGGAGTCGGCGGCGAGCGGGCCGCCGGCCAGCCAGGGCAGCACGGCCGGAAGCGCCTCGATCGCGTCGAAATGCGCCGCGTCCGCGGACACGTGGATGCGCGCGCCGCGGATCTGGCCGGCCAGCAGGTGGGCGTGGCTCACCGGGGTGAAGGTGTCGTTGGCCCCGTGCCAGATGAGCACATCGGTCCGCGCCGTATCAATCTTGGCCGGCTCGAAGTTCCACGGGGTGCGCAAGGCAAGAGCGTCGTCGACCCAACCGTCGGAGCCGTTGCGCAGGGCCTCGCGGTGCGACTCCACGATCTTCAGGCGGAGCCCCACCTGGTTGATCGTCTGCCGGTCGCGCGGCGGCATCTGCCGCCGGAGGTGGTTGATGAGGTAGTGCGGATCGGCGATGGTCTGCCGGGCCCGTTCGCGGATCTCCGCCTCGACGGCCGCGCTGTCCGGAGCCTCCCGGCCGAAGCCTCGCCGGTTGTCGTCGTTCATGCCCTCGTACCAGTCCAGCTGCGGATCGTCGGCCGGCGCGAAGCTGACCAGGACGGCGACTCGCCGCACCCGATCGGGCATCAGGGCAGCGCAGGCCAGGGCGTGCGGCCCGCCACCGGAGCGGCCGATGATCGCGAACTCGTCGATGTGGAGGCGCTCGGCGACGGCGGCGACGTCCTGCGCGGCGTCGGCCACCCCGCGGCCCTTCCAGCGATCCGACCAGCCGTAACCGGGGCGGTCGTAGCTGATGAGCTTGATGCCGCGGCGGTAGAGCGAAATGCCGCGGGGCTTCGGCCCGATGCGACAGCCAGGGGTGCCATGCATGAGGAAGACCGGGTAGCCGTCGGGGTGACCTGTCACCTCATAGGCGACCCGCGCTCCGTCGTGGCGCTCCGCGAACGCGGGCGCAGGGCCACCGTCCATGGACACTCGAGCCGCCTTCCGTGGTGCTACTTCCCGACTGCCACCCTCATTTTCTTCAGCAGAAATGAAGGCGCTCGATGTGTCCCCGCGAGCGGATTCGGCAATTCAGCTTAAACTGTGGACCGTCGCGAGGGAACGCCATCCCCTCAGAAGCGACCATTTTGGACGGTATTGCCGGGTGAACACCCAATCCGCGGTCACCCTTCCGTCACTCGCAGATGTCACGGCTCCGGCCGGTCGGGCGTCGCCGGGCCCGCCGGGCTCTTCGCCAGGCCGGGCACGAGATCGGGCGTCGTGCGGATGCGGTCGAA
This sequence comes from Dactylosporangium sp. NPDC051541, assembly GCF_044454505.1. NCBI lineage: Bacteria > Bacillati > Actinomycetota > Actinomycetes > Micromonosporales > Micromonosporaceae > Dactylosporangium > Dactylosporangium sp. NPDC051541. Next base: position 178,051 of record NZ_JBITDU010000016.1, on the reverse strand, counting down.
GACCAGGTCGAACGTGAAGCCCGCCGCGAACCCGAGCGGGACCAGGAAGAACAGCAACCGGCGCACGTCCAGATCGTCAAGCAGCCCAGGCACCGCCAGCAGCTGCGAGGCGATGTAAAGCGGCACCGACACCGCCGCCGCGCCCAGGCCACGCAGGGCCGAGCGGGTCCACCGCTGGTCGGTGCCGAACGAGTCACGGATGACCGCACCGGCAACCGCGGCCAGCATCGGCCCGGCGAGCAGCAGAGCGATGTCCAGCCGCCCGGCGGGCCCGGCCGGACCGGCCAAAGCCACCGTCGTGAACGCCGCCACCAGTGCCGCAGCCGCGACGGCCCGCCCGAACCCGGCCATTGCGGCCAGCCCGCGGGCGGCCCGCTCGCGGCGATCCCGCTGCTGCCGCGCGTGCTCGATCGCCCTGCGCAGGCAGGCGACCAGCCGGATGGCGGAATGCTCGTCCCACGGCGCTCCGAGCAGTGCGACGTCGTCGTCGGTGATGCCGTTGCGGTCCCGGTCGAGGTTCACCCACACCTGCCCCGCTCCGCCCCCGAACGCCGCCACCGGCAACACCGGCACATCCTGGGCGATGGCGACGATGCCGGCGACCCGGGTGGAGCGCGCGCCGCCGACCAGCACCACCGCGTCCGCGGCCAGCAGCGAACGATAGAACGCGACCTCCCACTCGGCGCTGGTGTCCCGCGCCACCTCCACGACCACCGACGACCCGGCCGGCAGGTCGACGGTGAAGTCCTGGTCGCGAGCGGGCCGGGCGACGATCCGGCCCGGTGCGCCCGCACCGGCCGCACCGACGTAGCCGGTGACGAACAACCGCTCCGCGTAGCCGGGCTTGCTGGAGAAGACCAGGAGGTCGCATCCGTCACGCAGCAGCGCACCGCCGAGTTCCTGGCAGGCGGCCGCGGCCGCGGCCAGCTCCCCGCGCAACGGCGGTGCATACGTCTTGGCGGGGTCGAGACTTCCGACGACGGCGATCAGCGGCCTGCGCTCAGGTGACGGCATCATCCATCCTCGCGTGACGGTCGAAGCACCAGCATCCAAGCCGCGGCCGACGATCGTCAATCGGTCACGCGGGTGGCGGTCACCGGTGGATAGACGGTCGGGCCGAAGGAGACGTTGTCGCTCGGGTTGAGGGTGAGCTCGTCGCCGTCGAGGTGGCCGCGGTACGTGCGGATGAACGGTCCGTCCACATAGGCCACCTTCAGGGTGAAGTCGTTGCCCGTCCAGGCGGCGGTGGCGGCGGTGAGGCCGTTGCGGACCCAGGTGTCGTGGGAGTATGGGTGCTCGTGGGTGCCGGTGGCGTCCTCGATGACGATGCGGCCCGGGCTGAACGTGACCGCGCGGATCGTCGGGACCTGCTCGTGGCTGGGCCGCCAGTCGTGGGGGTTGAGCCGGCGCGGCGCCGCCACCTCGAAGCGTCCCTCCACGGTGGACGGTCCACCGGGGACGGTCCGCAGTGCGAGCTCCGGCGCGGGCGCGGGCTCGAGGTCGTCGAGGATGTGCTCCCACACCAGGTTGAGCACGGTCTGCATGTCGTTGGTGCCGGCGGTCATGGCCAGGACCGCCCGCTGCTCGGGCAGCACGACGCAGAACTGCCCGAACGCCCCGTCGCCGCGGTAGGCGCCGTTGCGGCAGCGCCAGAACTGGAAGCCGTAGCCCTGCTGCCAGTCGATGACCTCGGGCCGGTCGTCGTTGTGGTTGTCGACCTGCTTGCGGGTGGCCTCCGCGGCCCAGCCGGGCGGGAGGATGCCGTCGGGGTCGTGCAGGTACACCTGGCCGAATCTGGCGATTTCGCGCACGGTCGCGGACATGCCCCAGCCGGCGACGTCCCGGCCCAGGGGGCACTGCTCCCAGACGACGGGTCCGAAGCCGAGCGGGTCGAACAGGCGTGGGCGCAGGTAGTCCACGAGCCGCTGTCCGGTGAGCCGCTGCACGATCGCGCCGGCGGCGTAGGTGGCGCCGGTGTTGTACAGGAAGTGCGTGCCCGGCTCCCGCTCGATCGGGATCGCCAGGAACGCGTCGAGCCAGTCGGTCTTCGCCGTGGCGAGGTTGGTCGGGTCCTCGACGTGGCCGGTCGTCATCGTCAGCAGGTGCCGGATGAGCAGGCGCGGGTCGCCGCGGCCGTCGCAGTGCTTGGCCACCGGGTCGTCCAGGTCGAGCAGCCCTTCGGCGATCGCGAACCCGACCGCGGTGCTCGTGAAGCTCTTGCTGAGCGAAAACAGCCGGTGCGGCTGGTCCAGCCCGTAGGGGTGCCAGGCGGCCTCGGCGACGACCTCGCCGTTTTTCAGGAACACCAGGCTGTGCAGCGCGTCGACCTGTTCCTGCACCGCATCGATGAAAGACCCCACGCTCATTCGCGCAGCCTATCGCGAATGTATTCGCTCAATCGGTGCACAAATCCGAAATTTCGGACACATTAGCTTTGTCGGTTCCGTAGCGTCGAGCGGGACGTCTACTCGAGGGAGACGAGCGATGACTCGCACGAACGGGGCGGCGCTGCTGCTCCTCGGCACGCTGGCCCTCACCGGCTGCTCCGCCCACGCCAACGCCGAGACCACGGTCCGGCTCACGGGGATGGCCCGCCTGGCCGCCGCCGCCGAGTCGGCCGCTCCGGTGATGGTCGCCCCGAGCGCCGGCCCCGCCGGCGAAGACCTGCGGGCCGGTCTGCTCACCGACGGCGACATCCCCGGCGGGGGCTTCACCCCCGTCGCAGTCGCGACCAGCCACAACGGCAAGGTGAGCATCGGCGGCGGCAGCTTCCCGGGGTGCCCGGCGCTCGAACCGATGACCACCGACCAGTCGGTGTCGGCGGCGGTCACCTTCGCCCGGGGCGCGATGGGCCCGTACCTCACCGACGCCGTCGTGCGCCTCCCGGCCGGCCAGGCCACCGGCGCGCTCAAAGCGTTGCGCAGCACCACGACCGACTGCAAGAGCTTCGAGCAGCAGCTGGCCGGCATCGCCGTGAAGTTCACGCTCGCCGCGACGAACGTGCCGGCCGGCCTCGGCGACGAGTCCGTGGGCCTGCGCATGACCGGCAGCACCGACATCGGCATCTCGGTGACCGCCGACATCGTGGCCGTGCGCCGCGGCGACTACGTCATCTGGCTCAACGACACCAGCATCGGCACCGACTCGGCCGGCCTGGCCTCGAGCCTCGCCCCGACCGCGGTGAAACGCTGTACCGCGGTCCTTCCCGGCTGCTAGGCCCGTCCCGCAGCCCGGCCTCGAGCCTCGGCCACGGTGAAACGCTACACCGCGGCCCTCCCCGGCTGCGAGGCCCGTCCCGCAGCCCCGGCCGCGGCAAAACGCTGCACCGCGGCCCTCCCCGGCTGCGAGGCCGGTCACTGCAACAGGCTGACCAGCGCCCGCATGAGGTGCCCGTCGTGCCGGTCGTCCACCCACACAACGGTTTCCAGTGGTCGTCCGGCCTCCCGGGTTTCGCGGGTGTACTGCAACACGTCGGCCGCCGCCGCGACGTCCGTGACGGCGAGGGCACCGTCGGCCCGCACCTTGTAGGCGGTGTCCTCGGCGTCGCGCACGGCGACCCGCCCGTCGTCGCCGTGCCGCGCGGCGACGGCGATCCGCCAGCGGCCCTTCGTCACCAGGACCGTGTCGCCGTAGACGGCCACGTGCACGTTGCCGCGCACCAGCGCCTGCGAGACCGCGTCGCCGTAGCGCAGGCCGAGCACCTTGCGTTCGCGCCGCGGATCGGCGACCGACTCGACCCGCTGACGCTGGTCCGGGGCGAGGCCGCCGAGCAGCTCGGCGAGGGCGCCGTCGGAGAGGCCGGCCACTACGGGCGCGAGCCGCTCCGTCGGCAGCATGGGAACGAGACCGGCGGCCTCACGCGGCGGTACCCCCGAGAAGACCGCACAGAGGTGGGCCGGTTCGAGCGCCTGCAGCAGCCCGCGGCGAGCCTCGGGTTTGAGTGCCGGCACGATCCGGACGAGGTCGGCCGGGCGCATGGCGGCGGCGACGATCGGGAGCCGTTCGGCGGGCATGGCCATGAGCAGGCCGGCCGCGGACTTCGGCGGTGAGCTGCGCAGCATCGTGACGAGCTGGGTGACGGGCATCATGCCACCGGGCAACATCAGGCATGGATAGCACTGTCCGTAACCGGTGTGCATGGCCCGCAAGGCCGACCTTCCCCGCCGACCAGCCCAACCGTTCGGCCCCGAACAGGATCACCCGGCGGAGCCCATGCGGACCGGACCGGTGGCCGCGCAAGGGGCGCGGTCCGGGGGTGGGTTACTCCTGGGCGCGGCGGGCGCGGTAGGAGGCGGCCTTGACGCGGTTGCCGCACTCCTCCATGCCGCACCAGGTGCGGTTGCCGGCGCGGGAGCGGTCGACGAACAGGCGGGTGCAGGCCTCACCCGCGCACTCGCGGATCGGCGGGCGGCTCTCCAGCAGGGCGATCGCGGCCACCGCCACCGCGGCGCCGAGTGCGGCCGCGTCGCCGCTGCGGCGGACGCCCAGGGCGGTCAGCGAGGGGCGCGGGGCGGGGTGGGCGGCGGCCCGGTTGAGGACGCGGATGTCGGCCGGGCGGGGCGCGGCCGCGGCCGGGTGCAGGGCGCTGTAGACGGACTCGCGCAGGGTCAGCAGGGCCCGGAGCTCCTCCTCGCCCACCCGCGGCGGGCGGGACAGCACGCCGGCCTTGACTGCCCAGCGGGCGGCGTCCGCGCCGGTGGCCAGCAGCTCCTCCGGGTCCGGGCCGCGGCGCCACTTCAGGGTCGCGGCGAAGTCGAGCGCCAGGTCGCCGCTCACGAACACGAACGTCACGTCACCAGCTTGACAGGTGACGCCAGCCCGGCGCAAGCTCACCCCCGTCACCGGTCAAGCCGGTGACGCGAGCCGAGGAGGCCGGAGTGATCACCGCTGAGGAGTACCTGGACGCGACCGGGCGGGCGCTGTCCGGGATGGCCGGGATCGTGGACGGGCTCGGGGACGAGCTGGCCAATACGCGGCCGCCGGTGCAGGGCGCCAGCTCGCCGTACGCGCTGCTGACGCACTGCCTGGGCGTGGTCTCGTACTGGGCCGGGGCGCTCGTCGCCGGGCGGGCCGTCGAGCGCGACCGGGACGCCGAGTTCACCAGCTCGGGGCCGGTCGGGCCGCTGCTGGAGCGGGTCGCCGCGGCCCGGGAGCAGCTGGCGGCGGACGTGCGGGCGGCGGACTGCAAGGCGCCGCTACGGGGCACCGCCGACCCGCGCTTTCTCGGGCCGGGCGGCATCGCGACGCAGGGGGCGGCACTGCTGCACGTCTACGAAGAACTGGCGCAGCACCACGGGCAGATGGAGATCCTGCGGGACCTGCTGCGGCCGCAGTCCACCGTGGACCCGGACCGGCTCCGGCGCGGTACCGGCGTCAAGTGGGGCGCGGTCGCGCCGGACACCATCGGGGCCTGGGTCGCGGACATGGACCTCGGCGTGAGCCCCGCGATCCGGCACGCGCTGCTCGACGCCGTGGAGCGCGAGGACTTCGGCTATCCGCACTGGCCGGGCGGCAACCCGGTGCCGGCCGCGTTCGAGGCCTGGATGGCCGACCGGCACGGATGGACACCGAGCGGCGGGCACACCCGCGTCTTCACCGACGTCCTGCAGATCCTCCAGGTGATGATCGAGCAGACCACCAGCCCTGGCGACGGCGTCGCGATCCACGTGCCGGCCTATCCCCCGTTCCTGGCCGCGATCACCCGCAGCGGCCGCCGGATCGTGCCGCTGCCCACGCCCGGCGCGGACCCCGCCGCGGATCGCGCGGAGGCCATGGCCGGCGTGCGGCTCATGGTGCTCGTCAACCCGCAGAACCCGTCCGGCCGCGTGTTGCGGCGGGCCGAGCTGGAGGCGCTGCTGGAGCTGGCCGAGCGGCACGACCTGCCGGTGCTGGCCGACGAGATCCACGCCGACCTGGTGTACGCGCCGCACCGGCACATCCCGTTCGCGTCACTCTCCGAACGGGCCGCCCGCCGTACCGTCACCACCACCTCCGCCACCAAGGCATTCAACCTGGCCGGCCTGCGCTGCGCGGTCGCGCACGTCGGCCCGGCCGCCCTGCGCGCGCGGCTCGACGCGATGCCGCCGGACATCTTCGGCACCCCGAGCACGCTCGGTCACCTCGCCACCGTCGCCGCATGGCGGGACAGCCGCGCCTGGCTGGACCGGTTGATGGACACGCTCACGGCCAACCGGGCCGCGGTGAGCGCGTGGGCGGCCGGGCTTCCGCTGCGCTACCGCGAGCCCGAGGCGACCTACCTGGCCTGGCTCGGCGGCGTGGAGCACCCGGAGCCGGCGCGGTGGCTGGAGCGCACCGCGCGCGTCCGGTTGAGTGACGGCGCCGAATTCTCCATTGGTACTGCCATCAGCACCGACACCTTCGTCCGCCTGAACTTCGCGACCAGCCCCGCGGTGCTGGCGGAGATCCTGGAGCGCCTGAGCGCACAACTGGGCTGAGCGGGCGGGAGCGCACGGCCGGTGCCGGGCCGCGGCGCTCCCGCACGTGACACTGTACGGTTACCCGCCGGTCAGTGCACAGCCGCGCCCAGCGCCCGGCTCATCCACACGGAGTCGTCGGCGGCGAACCCGTGCCGCGCGTAAAACCCCCGGACCCGCTCGTTGCGCGCCTCGGTCTCCAGGAACATGACCGCCGCACCCGCACCGGCCGCGGCCGCGAGGACCCGCCGCAGCAGCGCCGCCCCGGTCCCGGCCCCGCGCTCGCGCACGTAGATCTCGTCGAGCAGCGCCTCCCGGCCGCCCGACTCGAGGCTCCACCCCCACGTCACGACCGCGTACCCGGCGGCCCCGGTCCCGGCGGCGGCGGGTGCGACCAGCCAGACCTGGCCGTGCTCGTCGCCGGCCAGCAGCGGGGTGAGCGCGCGGGTCACCCGGACCGCGTCGTACGGATGCCCGTCGGCGGCGCAGAACTCCTCCACGAGGGGCAGGATCGCGGCCAGGTCGGCGGGCTGGGCGCGGTACACCCGGGTATCGGACACGACCGTCAGGCTACGCGTGCGAGACTGGGTCGTGCCCGCACCGTTGCTCGTGGCCCTGCTGATCGCGCTGGTCTACGCCGCGTTGATCGCCGCACACGCCCAGCGGATCCGGCGCGGCCGCCGCCGCGGCGCCTACGAGCCCCGGGCCGCCCTCTGGCTCGCGGCCCGCCTCGGCCCGCTGCCGGAGCCCGCCGACCGCGACGGCCTGGCCGCCGCCGAGTCCGCGGCGATCGACCAGCTGCTGCGCGGCGAGCTCGCACCGGCCGCCTACCGCGCCACCATGGCCGACGTCGCCGCCCGCTCCACCAACCGCTGAGCGCGGCCGATCAAGCGGTCCTGGTCTCCTGGAGGTGGGCCCGACCCAGCCGCGCAGCGCGGTGGGTGCTCGCGGCCGATCAACCGGTCTTGGTCTCCTGCAGGGTGCGCTCGACCCAGCTGCGCAGCGCGGCGGGTGAGGCGGCGCCGGTCTGGCGGGCGACCACGCGCCCGTCGCGGACGATCATCAGGGTCGGCACGGCCTTCACGTCGAAGCGGACCTGGACGCGCGGGGCCTGGTCGATGTCGACCTTCACGAGCTTGACGGTGCCGGCCAGCTCGCCGGCGACCTGCTCCAGGGCCGGGCCGACCATCCGGCACGGTCCGCACCACGCCGCCCACAGGTCGACCAGGACCGGCGTCGACGAGCGCTCGGCCACGGCCTCGAAGGTCTGGTCGTCGGCGTCGACGATCCACGGCACCGCCGCTTTGCACCTGCCGCAGACCGGCTTGCCGGAGGCGGTCGCCGGCACACGGTTGCGCTGGCCGCACTGCACACAGGTGACGATCCGCGAACTCATGTCCGATATGACACGCGGGCCGCGCCGCGCATTCCCGGCCCGGCTCGGACGGCTACAGGCGGGCCGGGTCGACGCTCAGGGCGACGGCGCGGCGGCCGATGGCGGCGGTCAACGCGGCCGCGATGCCCGGGGGCTGGCCGAGGGAGCGCAGGCGGGCCAGTTCGCGCAGGGAGGCGACGGTGCTGAAGCGCTCGAGGGCGTAGACGCTCGCGTGGGCGATCATCTGGCTGCGCGGGCCGTGGCCGGGGACCTTCTCGGCGGCGTGCTGGGCCAGGCGGCCGACGGCCGGGACGTCGTCGTCCTGCGATGGAGTCACGGCCAGGATGTACAACAGGCCGCGTAATGCTCGTGCGTTGTAGGCGTCCGGGACCTCGTTCGGGTCCCAACGATCCTCGGTCTGGAGCATGATCGTGCGGGGGCTCGGGACGAGGCCGAACCAGCGGCGGATCAGTGCCCGGGTGTCGTCGGCGCCCAGCTCCGCCATCAGCGTCTTGGCGCGCTGGGACCAGCGGGCGGCCGGCTTCGCGCCGCCCGCGGCCAGGGCGTGGGTGAGCAGCTCCACGGTCGGTGTCTCGGTGTTGGCGGCCTCGGCCCAGGGCTCGCCGACGTTCAGCCGGCCGTGGGTGTCGTCGAGCCAGGGCTGCATGGGCGCGCGATACCAGGCCGGCCAGTGCTTGTCACCCTCGTGGGCGGTGCGCCGCATGACCGCGAGCAGCGCCGGTGGGCATTCGCCGGTCTCCCGCTCGGCGACGGCGGCCAGCACGGCCAGGGCTCCGGGCCGGGAGCCGACCCAGGTGGAGACCGCGCCGATGAGGTGGCGGGCGGCGCGCCAGGACAGGGCGTCCGGGGCCAGGCCGTCGAGGATTCGCATGAGCATCCGCTCGACCGGGACCGGCGGGGTGGTGGCGGCGGCGCGCTCGATCACGCGCAGGGCCAGGGCGGAGCGGCGGGCGTCCGGCAGGGCCTGCAGCTCGTCGCGGACGGCGCCGGGCAGCCGGTTGCGGGTGGCGAGGTCGACCAGCTCGGCGGCGAGGCCGTCGTCGTCACCCGCCTCGAGTAAGGAGACCAGCGAGACGGTGGAGACCGGGGGGCGGTCGAGCATGGCGGTCAGCATAAGCCTCGCCGACGTCGATGTATTGGGCCGAACATCGCGGCCGGTATCCCTCGGATGGATCAAAAGTTGTCACGATTCGTACATCTGATCGAACACGTACGGTATTGTGCTGACATGACGAGCCCGCGGCAGCAGAGCATCTTGACGGTCATCCGCGAGTCGATCGAGCGGCGCGGATATCCGCCGACCGTGCGGGAGATCGGCGCGGCGATCGGCCTCGGCTCGCCGTCCTCGGTCGCCCACCATCTCAAGAAGATGGAGAAGGCCGGGCTGATCCGCCGCGACGCGCACGGGCCGCGGGCGGTCGACATCCGCTCCCCCTACGACAGTCCGGCGCACGGCACCGACCCCGGCGTCGCGGTGCCGCTGGTCGGCACGATCGCCGCCGGTGGGCCGATCCTGGCCGAGCAGCAGGTGCCCGACGACGAGCTCACCCTGCCGACCACCCTGGTCGGGCACGGCACCCTCTTCGCCCTCAACGTCAAGGGCGACTCGATGATCGAGGCCGCGATCTGCGACGGCGACATCGTCGTGGTGCGCCAGCAGGCGGTGGCCGAGAACGGTGACATCGTCGCGGCGATGCTGGAGGGCGAGGCGACGGTGAAGGCCTACCGCAGCCGCGACGGCCACGTGGAGCTCGTCCCGCGCAACCCGGCCTACGACGTCATCCCCGGCGACGACGCCACCATTCTCGGGAAGGTGGTCGCGGTCCTGCGCCGGGTGTGACGCAGGACCGCCGGACGCAATCGCTAACACGCCGCCCCGAAGTTCGGCCGGTCCGAAACCGTGTAGCGGCAGCCGAACCGCGGATCGGCGACCACGCGCGGATCGAGGATCGCGTCGCCGCCCGGGCGGTGCCCGCCGCGGACCCACGTCACCAGATCGTCGAAGCCGCGCTGCAGCTCCGGCTGTGTGAACTCGCAGTGCCCGAGCGCCCGCACCGCTCGTGACACGAACCGCTGCGACACGCCGTTGGCCCGGGCCCGCTGGGCATACACCTGCTCCATCGAGATCGGCACGAACAGATCGCCGATCGTGTGCATGGACAGGGTCGGCACCGGCGGTCGGCCCTCGACCTTGGGAATGCCGGTCAGGTCGCGGCTCGGCCGGGCCGTGCGGTCGACGCGCAGCACGTCCCGGTTGAGCCGCAGCTCGTCGCGGGTGAGCCAGGGCGAGGCGTCCTCCTGGTAGATGGTGAACCGGTTCGAGGTGACGTTGCCGTCGGCGATGTTCTCGGTGCCGCCGGTCAGGCCCGGATACAGGCCGAACAGGAACGGCACCGTGGTCAGCGGCGGGATCGACGGCAGCGCGCTCCAGAACGCGAACGCCTGGTCGAAGCCGGGCCGGGTGCCGCCGCTGCGCTGCTCGACCACGTCGGCCCAGCGCCCGTCGAGCTTCGGCAGCTCCTGGCGGACCAGAGCCTCATACGCCGCCGGATCGGCCGGGAACGGCACCTTCACGCCGGTCAGCGCGGCCGCGGTCAGGTTGGCGTCGAGGAAGTAGTCGAACAGCTCCGCGTCGCCGAGCACACCGCAGACCGGCATCGCGCCGACGAACGCCCGCGGATAGTGCTCGATCGCGACCGCCGTGATGTGCCCGCCCATCGACTCCCCGGCCATGTACACGTCCCTGGCCCGGTGTCCGGTGCGGGTCTTGAACAGGTCGATGAGGGCGTAGGAGTCGCGGACGCCCTGCCCGACGTCGTAGCCGTTGGTCTGGTAGCTGGACGCGGCCCACGCGAACCCGCGGGCCAGGTAGTGGGCCCGCAGCGACGGGTTGCTCACGAAGACGACCTTGCCGTCCCCGCGGTAGCCGTGGGCGAAGACGACCAGCTCACCGTTCCAGCCGGACGGTTTCTCCAGGCGATAGGCGGCGCCGTTGAGGATTCCGGTGTACACCGCCGAGCCGGCGACGGGCACGAACGGCGTCCCGTCGACGTCACAGTTCGGGTCGGCGACGGTGTATCCCGGCTGGGTGGTGCTCGGGGTGGGCAAGGTGCACGCGGGCGGGGCGGCGTGCGCGCTCGCAGTAGCGGGGTAGATCAGCAGGCCGAGTAGAACGGCCAATATCGCAACGTTGCGCATCTATGTATGAGACAACTGTCGGGCAGCCGACGTAAACCTCCAATTTTGATCCACCGTCATCTGTGCACCTCGAACCGAAAGGAGCGCAGATCATGCGCCGATTACTGCTCGCCGCGGTGGCGTGTGCCGCGGTACTGCTGGGCTTGCCGGCGACCGCGCAGGCCGCCGACCTGCCCGCCCCCACCGGCACCACCCTGATCTCCGGACCGGCGACCGGCGGCTTCCAGCCGGTCCTGACCGGCATCCGCACCGGGCGGCACGACGCCTATGACCGGGCCGTGTTCGACTTCTCCGGTGGTACTCCGGGCTGGCGGGTCGAGTATGCCCCGCTGGTCGGCCAGGGCCAGGGCCAGACGATCCCGGTCGCCGGTGCGGCCACCCTGCTCATCGTGTTCACCGACGCCGGCGTTCCGGCGATCAACCTCGGCACCGTGTACAACCCCAACCTGCCCACCCTGCGCCAGATCAAGTCCGGCGGCTACTTCGAGGGCCACGCCAGCTTCGGCCTCGGCGTCAGCCACTGCGGCGCCGGATTCCGGGTCCTGGTCCTGCACGCGCCGGACCGCGTCGCCGTCGACGTGGCCCACTGAACGAGCGATGGGCCCCCGCCCGGCAGAGCGGGGGCCCACATCTCCTAGTTCCCGGCCGAGTAGAAGGCCGAAACCTCCGACGCCGACAGCGCGCGGCTGTACAGCCGGACGCTGTCGAGCGCGCCGGCCAGGTACGGGTCGGCGTACTGGGAGCGGCCCAGCCAGTTCTGCGTGGTGTTGCCCAGTGACGACGGGCTCAACGTCATGGACGAGTTGCGGGCCACCTCGGCCCCGTTGACGTACAGGATGCCCACGTTGCTGTTGCGGGTCACGGCCACGTGGGTCCAGGCGCCCACCGGCAGCGCCGCCGGGGCCTCGATCCGCTGCTCGCCGCCGGACCCGCCGGTGGTGATCGCGAACCTGGCCGTGCCCGTCGACGAGCGCGGGGTCAGGAACATGTTCACGCCGGTGCCGGTGCCGAAGTCGAAGACCCGGCTCCAGCTGGTCAGGGTGTCGATGCGGACCCACAGCGCGATCGAGAACGCCGTGGCCCCGTTGAGAATCCCGGCCGGCAGCGACACGTAGCCGTTGGTGCCGTTGAGGTTCACGGCCGAGCCGGTCCGGCCCGTCACGTAGGTCGTGTTGGACAGCGTCGCCGCCTTGCCGTTGCCGGTGGCGTCGGTCGCGCTGTTGTCGAACGGGTAGTGCGCGACGAACGCCGGCAGCGTCTGCCCGCCGGTGACGGACCAGTAGACCGAGTACCGCTGACCATGCACTTTGTAGAACGGCTGCAACGTGACGCCGTTCGCGGTGTACTGCAGCGGCGTGCTCGTCGCCGTGAGCGTCGACGGGTCGAGGACGGGCAGCGCCGACAGGTTGCTGGTGCCGAAGAGCCCGCCGAGCACGATCGGGCCGACCTTCACCGCCTGCACGGTGCTGTTGTCGTTGGCGGACTCGCGGGTCAGGCCCATCGGCAGGGTGACGGTCACGGTGTCGCCGGAGGCCCAGGTGCGGTTGATCGTGGCATAGGTCCCGGGCTGCGGCGCCGCCTGCGCCGCCCCGTTCACGGCCAGCCCGGCTCCGGTCGCCCAGGACGGGATCCGGACCTTGACCGTGAACGTCCCCGAGCCGGTGACGGTGAGCTTGGTGGAGCCGGCGTCCGGGAACGTGGTGTCCTGGCGGATCGTGACGCCGCGGGCCGACCAGGTGAGCACCGACGGGATGTACAGGTTGACGTAGAGCGTGCTGCCGCCGTCGTGGAAGTAGATGGAGTCGCCGTACTTGGTGTTGCTCTCCATCCCGGTGCCGTGGCAGCAGACGAAGCTGTTGTAGTCGTTGCTGTACGTCTTGATCCCGCCGGCCCGCAGCGGGACGTAGTAGCACTGGAAGCCGTGCGACGAGTTCGGGTCCTGCGAGGCCAGGGTCTGGTTGTACAGCGCCTTCTCGTAGTAGTCCATGTAGTCGGCGCGGGCCGGGTTGGTGAAGAACAGCTGCCGGGTCAGCTTCAGCATGTTGTAGACGTTGCAGCACTCGGCAGTGGAGTCGGACAGCTCGCTGGCGATGCGGTCGGGGGCCTTGAAGTACTCGCCGTTGGAGTTGCCGCCGATCGCGTACGTGTGGTGCTTCGTGACGATGTCCCAGAAGTTCACGGCGATGTCGCGGTAGCGGGTGGTGCCGGTGGCGTGATACTCGCGGATCGCACCGATGATCTTCGGGATCTGGGTGTTGGCGTGGTAGTTGTTCAGCGCGTCGGTGTTGCTCGCCAGGGGGTCGAAGATCTCGGCGTGGTCGAACTGCTGGGCCGCGGCCAGGTGGTTGGCGTCGCCGGTGACCTGGTAGAGGTTGGTCAGCACCTCGTTCATGCCGCCGAACTCGGTGTCGAGCATGTTCTGCCGAGCAGTCTGCGACAGCCGGTCGTTGCGGAACTTGACCCAGGACGCCATCCCGGTGAGTACGGTCAGAGCCTGGGCGTTCCCCGCCAGCAGGTGCATGTCCAGCAGCCCGGCCATGATCTTGTGCAGGGTGTAGTAGGGCGCCCACACCGACTGCCGCGCCTCGACCCGGTCGATGAAGCTCTCCGGGAACGCCGACAGATACCCGGTGTTGTACCCGGCGGTGGCGGCCCGGCCCTGGCACTGGGCGAGCACCGTGACGAGCGCGTCGCCCTTGGTCTTGAACGCGGTGTTGCCCGAGCTGACGTAGGCCTGGGCCAGGGCGCTGAGCAGGTGCCCGGTCGAGTGCCCGCGCAGCTCCGTGGTCGGCGACTCCCAGCCGCCGCAGGCGGTGGCGGACGAGGACAGCCCGACGTTGAGCCGGAACGTGTGCAGCATCCGGTCGTTGTCGAGGTACAGCAGGTAGGACTGGGTCCGGCCCGTGTTGGCGGTGAACGGGCTGGTCAGCAGCTGGACAGAACCCAACGGGAAGGGGTAGGCCGAGACTCCGGTGTCCGGCCGGGCGGTGGTGGCGGCCGCAGAGATTCCGGGCTTGATCAGAGCGGTGGCGGCCGCTCCGGCCGAAACCATAACTACAGTGCGGCGGGTGGGCATGGCTCCTCCATACAGGGGGTCAGCCGCGCAGCGCCCCCGACATAAAGCCACGGACATAGCTGCGCTGCAGGATGAGGAACAGCACCAGACAGGGCACCGCCATGAACGTCACGCCGGCCTCCAACGCGGCGTAGTCGATGGCTCCGAACGAGGCGGTGCGCATGTTCACCACAGCGAGCATCATGGTGAACTTGTCGGTCGAGTTGAGCAGGATCAGCGGGGCGAAGAACTCGCTCCACGAGGTGAGGAACGCGAACAGCCCGACGGTGATGAGCCCGGGTTTCACCGCCGGGAGCATGATCCGGATCAGGGCGCGGAAGCTGCCGCAGCCGTCGAGCAGCGCGGCCTCCTCCAGCTCCTTGGGCACGGCCTCGAAGGAGTTGCGCATCATGAACACCGAGAACGGCAGCTGGAACATGATGAGCACGAGGCTGAGCCCGATGATGGAGTCCTGCAGCCCGATCCAGCCGAGCATCACGTACAGCGCGATGAGGATGGTCGCGTAGGGCACCATCAGGATCGCGAGAGTGAGCAGGAACAGGGCGTTCTTGCCGGGGAAGTCGAACCGGCCGAACGCATAGCCGCCGAGGCCGCTGATCAGCAGCGTGCCGGCGACGGTGAGCAGGCTGAGCGTGACGCTGTTGACGACGTGCTCGACGCGGATGCCGTTGTCGGAGGTGAACAGCCGCGCGTAGTTCTCCAGGCCGAAGCCCGACTTCGTGCGGACCGACGCGAACGCGCTCCACAGCAGCGGGAACAGGAACAGGATGGCCAGGGCGGCACCGGTGAGCCGTCGCATGTCAGCTGTCCTTTCTGCGCAGCATGCCGAGCTGCACCACGTTGAACACGATCAGCACGACGAGCAGCACGACCGAGATGGCGGCGGCCGAGCCCAGGTCGAGCTCGATGAACGCCTTGCGGTAGATGACCATCACGAGCGAGGTGGTGGAGTTGTCGGGCCCGCCGCGGGTGAGGATCCAGAACTGGTCGAACGCGAGCAGGGACCCGGTCACCATGAGCGTGAGGACGAGCGCGAGGGTCGGACGCATCAGCGGTACCGTGATGCGCCGGAAGGTCTGCCAACGGTTGGCCCCGTCGAGCTTCGCCGCCTCGTAGACCTCGACCGGGATGGACTGCAGGCCGGTCAGCAGGATCAGCATGTTGAAGCCGGCGAAGCGCCACAGCACAAGCCCCACCGCGGAGCTGAGCGCGCTGGTGGAGCTGCCGCTGGTGAACGACACGTAGCCGTCGACCAGGCCGGTCCAGCGCAGGATGTCGTTGACGGGCCCGATCTCGTCGCTGAGCAGGCCCAGGAACAGCAGCGAGGCGCTGGCGAAGCCGACCGCGGCCGGGATGAAGAACGCGGTGCGCAGGAAGCCGATGCCGCGGCCGGGGTGCTGCACCAGCAGCGCCAGCCCGAAGGACAGCGCGAAGAGCAGCACCGTGACCACGACGGTGTACTTGAGCGTGAACCAGGCCGCGGTGAACAGCAGCTCGTCGTCGGCCATGCCGGCGTAGTTCTCCGGCGCGTTGATCTCGGGTGCGCCGAGCAGCGGCCAGTGGTGCAGCGACATGTACGCGACCAGGCCGAGGGGCACCAGGAAGAACATGCCGACCATGAAGGCGGTGGGCACGGCGTACAGGGCGCCGACCCATTGCCGGGCGCGCCGGCGGCGGGGCCGGGCGGCCGGCGGGGTGACCGCCGGCCGCTCGTCGACGAGCAAGGTCATCGTCTCTCTTATTTCTTCAGCGAGGCCGTCAGCGCGGTGGCGCCGTCGTCGAGGGACTTCTTCGCGTCGCCGTAGAGCGCGCCGCGGAACGCGGTCACCCAGGGGCTCTGCGGGTCGTTGTAGGTGGCGTTGAAGTTCTTGGCGTAGGGGGTCTTGCCCTTGCCCATCAGGTTGTTGATCTTCACGACCCGGGGGTCCGCCTGCGAGTACTTGTTCGAGGCGAGGTCGGTGCGCACCGGCACGCCCTTGCCCTTGGCGATGACCTCGACCTGGGCCTCGTCGCCGAGGGTCCAGGACAGGAAGTCCCAGGCCGCGGCCGCGTTCTTGGTGGTTGCGCCCACGCCGATGGCGTCACCGCCGACGAACGTCGACTCGCCGCCGGTGAGCCCGCTGATCGGGGCGACGCCGAGCTTGAAGGTGGCCTTCTCCTCGATCAGGCCGAGCCACGCGGCCGGGCCGGGAGCGATACCGATCTTGCCGCTCTGCAGCGCGCCGAGCCAGGTCGGGCCGGCCTCGTCCTTGGACGCGGGGGCGGCCACGCCCTCGTCGTAGAGCTTGCGGTACAGCGCGAAGACGTCGGTCATCTCCTTGCCGTTGATCTGGCTGGTGGTGCCGTCCTCGCTCATGACGTCACCGCCCGCGGCCCACACCGACGGCCACATGGTGAACACGTTGCAGCCGCCGCAGTTGCCGCCGAAGTAGGTGCCGTTGATGTCCCCGCCGAGCTTGTCGACGGCACGGGCGTCGTCGGCGAACTCCTGCAGGGTCGTCGGCGGCTTCTCCGGGTCGAGGCCGGCCTTCGTGAACAGGTCCTTGTTGTACAGCATCACCGACATGTCGATGGTGTGCGGCACCGCGTAGACCTTGTTCTTCCAGGTGCCGTTGCGCACGTGCGCCGGGGCGACCTTGTCCTTGAACGGCAGCGCGTTGAACTTGTCGGTGATGTCCAGCCACAGGCCCTGCGACGCGTACTGGGGTGCGAACACGACGTCCGAGGCGAACAGGTCGGGCAGGGCCTTGGCGCCGGCGGCGGAGGCCAGCTTGGCCGGGTACTCCTCGTTCGGGTACGCCGTGACCTGCACCTGGTTCTTGTGGGTGGCGTTGTAGGCGGCCGCGTAGGCCTTCGACTGCGACTCGGTGGCGGCCCGGGTCCACAGCGTGAGCTGGGCCCCGCTGTCCGCGTTGGCCGGGGTGTCGGCGTTGGTCCCGCCCTTGTCGTCTCCGCACGCGGCGGCGCCGAACACTAACGTCGCAGCGACGATGCTGCCCATCCAGCGTTTCACGATCGTTCCTTCCCTAGATCGTTCATCGTTTTGTGAGCGCTCTCAATTTGCAAGGGGTGTGGCGGTAGAACTGCGCACGATCAGGCTCGGCGCGGAGCGGAACTGCTCGCCCCGCCGTGAGCCTGTCGAGATTTGGGCGACGAGCAGGGCCAGGCTGTGCCGGCCGAGCTCGGCGAAGTCCTGCCGCACGGTGGTCAGCGGCGGGAGCAGGTACGGCGCCTCGGGCACGTCGTCGAAGCCGACGACGCTGACGTCGCGGGGCACGCGGCGGCCGGCCTCGTGCAGCGCCCGCAGGACGCCGATCGCCATCTGGTCGTTGGCGCAGAACACGGCGGTCACCTCCGGCCGGTCGGCGAGGGCCAGACCGGCGTCGTAGCCGGCGGCGGCACTCCAGTCCCCCGCGAGGGGGGGCGGGGCCGGCCGGGCCGCCTCCTCCAGGGCGGCGCGCCAGCCGGCCTGCCGCTCGCGGGCCTCCGGCCAGTTGGCCGGGCCGGCGACGTGGTGGACGGTGGCGTGGCCGAGTTCGAGCAGGTGCCGGGTGGCCATCGCCGCCCCGGCGGCGTTGTCGATGGCCACCATCGGCACCCCTTCGGCCTCCCCCGACGAGATGCCGAGGCCGACGATCGGCACGTCCAGGGGCTCCTGGCGCAGTGCCGTCCAGGCCGCCGCGACGGGCGCGAGCGTCACGATGCCCTCCACCGCCTGCTCGCGCAGGCGCCGGATCGCTTCGCGGACCTGTGGCACGTCGGGCTCCCGGGCGCTGGCGATGCTGACGAAGTAGCCGGCCTCCCGGGCCGCCCGTTCGATGGCGTGGACCATGAAGGACGGCCCGAAGAGGGTCGTGTCGAACGTGACCAGCCCCAGCGTCTGGGACCGGTTGGTGGCCAGGGTCCGGGCCGCGACGTTGGGCTGGTAGTCCAGCGCCCGCATCGCGGCCAGGACCCGGGCCCGGGTCTCCGACCGGACGTTGGGGTGGTCGTTGACCACCCGCGACACGGTCTGGTGGGAGACCCCGGCGAGGTGGGCGACGTCCCGCATCGCCGGAGGTCTCCGCACGGTGTGCATGGTTAGGCGAACGCCTTGACCTCGAGCAGCCCCACGGAGGCGGTGCCCGTCGCCGTCAGCGACACCCGCAGCCGGGTGGTGGAGACCCCGGTGAAGGTGACCGTGTTGTAGGCGTTCTTCGTGAGGGTGTAGCCGCTGGCCCCGGCGACATCCACGTACGCGGAGCCGTTCCAGTACTGCAACTTCCACGCCGAGGGCATGTCGATGCCGCCCTCGTCGTCGAAGAAGTACACCTGCGCCTTGGTCAGCGACTGGGCCGTCGACCATTGCAGCTCGGCCGTCTGGGTGCCGCTGTTGGGCCAGGTGCCCCAGCGCGAGCCGTCGTTCGTGGCGCCGCTGTTGGAGCTGGTCGGCTCGTCACCGTTGTTGATCGCCGCGCAGCTCTCCCACGACGAGGTGTACGAGCAGACCGGCGACGCCGACAGCGCCAGGTTGGTCGACACCGGCGGCTGGGTGCCGCCCCGGTTGTACATCTTGATCTCGGTGAGTCCGGTCTTGGCCCCGGAGGCGTTGGTCGCCAGCACCCGGACCCGCTGCGCGCTGACCGCGGGGAAGGTGACGACGTTGTAGTTGCCCTTCGGGGTGCTCGGGTTCTTGGCCTGGCCGGCCACGCTGACCCAGGCGCTGCCGTTGTAGTACTGGATGTCGTACGACGACGGCGGCCGGTATGTCGCCGAGGCCGGGCGGCTGTCCTTGAAGTACAGCCGGACCTCGTTGACGGTGCGGGCGGTGCCGAAGTTGACCTCGTACCAGTCCTGGGCGTTCGGCGAGCCGCCGGCGCCCCAGTAGGGCTCGTTGGTCGGGTACCCGTCGGTCGCGCCGCCGGTGGACGTGCCCGACCCGGTGTAGGAGGCCGAGACGGTCGAGCCGGTGACGAGGTTGGTCGGCGGGGTGGTGGCGTTGTCGATGCCGGCCTTGGCCATCGCGTCGACGACGCGGGCGTCGGTCTGCACGACCTGGGTCGGGGCCTGCAGGCCGGTGTACGCCTGGCTGTAGCCGACGGTCCCGGTGGTGGTGACGGTGCCGGTGGCCGGGTCCCAGGTGAACGGCACGAGCGAGTTGACCGTGGCCACCCGGGTGCCGTTGATGAAGATGCTGTAGCCCTGCGGCACGCCCGGGTAGCGGGTCACGCCGTCGGCCGGGTCGTCCCACACGATGCTCAGGTCGGCGTTGCGGTAGCGCAGGTTGTTGACGGTGAAGTGGTCCCACCCGATGTTGATCGGGTTGAGCTCCACCTTCGCGTCGTTGCGCGGCCGCAGCCCGGCGACGTCCTCGATGAGCGTCCAGTTGCTGCTGCCGAGGATGTTGTGGTGGATCCACGAGCGGTAGGTGATGGACGAGCCGTTCCAGTTGGCCCAGAACTCGTTGGCGTCGGGGTAGTTGGTGTTGCCCCCGACGTACTGCGCCCAGGCGTTCCAGTACAGCAGCTTCTTGTACCAGTCGTTGTTCAGGTAGGTCGTCGGGTAGTTGCGCAGCGCGGAGCTGAGCAGCCGGAACTGCACGGTGGAGTTGATGGTGGAGAAGTTGTTGCTGCCGGTGCCCGACGCCGCCTTGTCCGCCTGGTTGGCGGTGTAGAACGGGAAGATGGGGTACTGCGCGGGATCGTCGAAGAGCCGCAGGGCCGCTTTGTACTGTGTCGTGTTGGGGATGGCACCCACCGCGAACGGGTAGTAGATGTTGATCTCTTTCCAGGGGTTGAACGCCCCGTCGGAGGCCATCCGGTTCTCGAACAGGTTGTGGCTGGGGTTCCACAGCACGTTGACGATCGCGGCCTGGATCTGGTCGGCCAGGGTGTTCATCTCGGCCGCCTTGGCGGTGTTGCCGACGGCCGCGTAGGCCTGGGCCGCGGCCCGCGCCCCGGAGTACTGGTAGGCGGACTCGCCGCGGTCCATGTTGCCGGCCCGCCAGTGGAACGACACCGCGTCGGCGTCGTTGCCGGTCAGCGCGCCCCAGTCGTACTCGATGAGCTTGTTGTTGTTCGTGTCGTACGTCGCCAGCTGGCCCTTGACGTCGCCCTCGGCGTACTTGGCCAGGTTCTGCGCGATCGCCGGCTGGCCGCCGTGGATCTGGTAGCTGCGCCAGGCCGCCTCGGCGATGTACTGGGTGTAGCTGTTCGACCAGTTCTCCGGGTCGCCGGGGTTGTCGACGAACCGGCCGTTCTTCGACACCTGCCCGACCGACAGCCAGTCGCCGTAGGCGTACAGCGGCGTCCGCAGGTACTTCAGGTCGTCGATGTGCATGGGCTGGGTCAGCGCGATGGCGTTGTTGTAGCCGAGCGCGCCCTCGACGGACGTCGGGAACTGATACGTCTGCCCCGGGATGTTCGCGTCGAGGTTGTTGAACCGCATGAGCCACCAGCGGTAGAAGTAGTTCTTCGTCAGCGCCGGCTCGGGCGAGTCGAAGAACGGGATGTTGTCCGCCCACCACTTGTTGTAGGTGCGCACGTGGGTGGCGAACGCGGTGGCGTTGTCGTAGCCGGCGTAGGTGGAGTACTCGGTCGCGGACTCCGGGATCTCGGCGGCGATGAAGCCCATGACGACCTTCGCCGTGGCGGTGGCGCCGGCCGCGACGGTGATCGACCGGTTGAGCCCGCCGGAGGAGACGGCGAAGCCGTCACCGGAGAGCTTCGTCGTGAGCGTCGTCAGGTTGTTCTTCGTGCTCGTCGACCCGGTCAGCTCGTTGCCGCTGCCGCTGGTCGCGTAGGGCGAGACGGCCCGCAGCGAGATCGTGGTCGACGCGCTGCCGTTGTTCTTGATCGACAGGTTGGTCACCGCGACGTTGTTGTTGGTGATGAACTTCTGCTGGGTGATGGCGACCGAGCCGCTGCTGAACACGTTGCGGGAGTAGCTCGGCGCCTGGAAGCGCTGCCCCGTCTGCTCCGTGAACGTGCCCGGGCTGGCCGTGATCGAGTAGGCGTTGGCGTTGCTGATGCTCTCCCAGTAGGCGACCTGGCCGGCGAAGCCCATGACACCGGGGTTGTACGTCTTCATGAACAGGGCCCGGCCCCGGGTCATGAGGATGGCGCCGTCGGCGTCGGCCGGGTCGCCGCCGCCGCTGCGGCCGAGCATGCGGTCGACCCAGAAGTCGGTGCCGCCGCTCTCCGCGTTGTAGATCGTCTGCATCATGTTGCCGGTCGTGTAGCCGACCGGGGCGGCCGGGATGGCCGAGGTGTTGCTGAACGTCGGGTAGCCGATGGTCTGGGCCGCTGCCGCCGGCGTGGCGGACGTGACGACGGCAGCGGTCGAGGCGGTCAGGACGGTCGTGAGCGCGAGTGCCAGCCTGGATTTCCAGCGGGGGTGTGGCATCGCGTCACCTCCTCGCGGTCGGTTAGGACGGTGTGGTGGGCAGCCAGACACGCATCGTGGACGGGCCACGACGGGCCCAGCGGTGGTACGGCACGAGCGGCACGACGATCGGCTCGGGGCGCTCGGTCGTCGTGGTGCGGTCGCGGTACGGCCAGGCGGTCTCGACCGGCCGGATGGCGCGTCCCTTCACCGCGCCGGACTCGGGGGCGACCGCGGTGTCGACCTGCAGCTCATCGAGGTTGACGCCGTCTTCCTGATCGATCGACTCGGCGCACATGACGACCGGGCCGACCTCGACGGCGGCACATCCGCGCACGGCGTCGACGCGCGGGTCGGGGAACGTCCAGCGGGGCCGCACCGGCAGGTCGAGGCGCAGCTGCTCGCCGGCGGCGAAGACGCGCCGCTCGACGTGCTGTCCGCCGCCGGCCCAGCCGGGGATGCGCAGGCTGATCTCGCGCTCCCGCGCGGGGGCCTCGATGACGGTGACGGTGACGGCACCGTCCTCCGGATACGCCGTGTCGACCTCGAGGCGCAGCCCGGCGGCCTCGATCGTCATCGGCGTGTACTGGTGGATCTGCACTCCTGCATCGGTCCCAAACTCGGTCGCGGTGACGAAGTAGGTGCCGAGGGAGGCGGTGAGCCGCGCGACGTTGGTCAGGCAGCAGGACACCTCGAACCAGGGGGCCCGCTGCCCGCCGCCGAAGCGCAGCTGCTCGTGCTCGGCCGACGGCGGCTCGGAGCGGGTGCGCTGGTGCAGGGTGTGGGCGTAGAAGAAGGCGCGGCCGTCGTCGGCGACCGCGGCCGCGATGACGTTGTGCAGGACCCGGTCGACGATGTCGCCGTAGCGGCTCTCCCCGGTCGCCAGCAGCAGCCGGTGGGCGAGCATGATCGTGGCGACGCCGGCGCAGGTCTCGGAGTAGGCCCGGTCCGGCGGCAGCGCGAAGTCGTCGCCGAAGGCCTCGTCGAGGTGGCGCGAGCCCATGCCGCCGGTGATGTAGGTGCGCCGGGCCAGGGTCCGGTCGAACTGCCGCGCGACCGCGGTGAGCAGCTCGTGGTCGCCGGTCTCGACGGCCACGTCGACGGCGCCGGCGGCCAGGTAGAGGGCCCGCACGGCGTGCCCGCCGAACGCCTCGGCCGCGCGCACCGGGGTGTCGTCCTGGAAGTACTTCCACCCGAACTCGTGCTCGGGGAGGCTGCGGTGCCCGCGCCGCTCGACGAACGTGGCCGCCATGTCGAGGTAGCGCCGCTCGCCGGTGATCCGGTAGAGCTCCACCAGGGCCGGCTCGATCTCGGGGTGCCCGTCGAAGCCCTCCTCGGCGAACCGCGCGCACACGTGGTCGGCGACCCGGCAGGCGATCGGCAGCAGCCCGGGGGCGGCGCCGGTGCGGTGCGCGGCCACGGCGGCCTGCAGGAAGTGCCCGGCGCAGTAGAGGTCGTGGCCGAAGTTCAGGTCGCTGTAGCGCTCCGGCTGCCCCGGCCGCCCGTAGGCGGTGTGCAGGTAGCCGTCCTCGGCCTGGGCCCCGGCGATCAGCGCGCAGAGCTCCTCGAGCAGCGCGGTGTGGTCGGTGCCGCCCGGCCGGCCGGTCTCCCAGCTCGCGGCCTCGGCCAGCTTGTAGACCTCGGAGTCGGAGAACTCGCGGCCGCGGCGGCGCAGCGAGGCGTCCGGATCGCGAAAGTTACCCGTCCAGCCGAGCCGGTCCAGCCAGAACTTGCAGTGCTCGATCGTTGCGGTGCCGTTGACCGCTTGGCGCTGTCCCCAGTATCCGCCGGTGAACCGCACCTGGTGCAGTCCGGCGGGCCGCAGCGCCCCGCGCGCGGGCGCGACCGGTCCCGGAAGGGCCGTCACGGCCACCACCTTTCACATCTGGCCGAACTTCGAAAACCTTTTCGGGAATGGTGGCAGCAGCCTTCGGCCGTGTCAACGGTCTATTTCCGCTCATGCAGTCGGTGTGACAGTTGTGACGAGCTGACTTCGGTGGCTATGCTGCTCGAAAAGTTTTCGAGAGGACCGTTACGTGGGCAGAAAGCGCGCACAGGTCACCCTGACCGACGTCGCCAAACGGGCCGGGGTGTCGATCGCGACGGCATCGAAGGCACTGAACTCGCGCGGCGAGGTGGCCCCGGCGACCCGCCGGCGGGTCCAGCAGGCCGCCGAGGAGCTGTCGTTCCATCCCAATGTGCTGGCCCGCGGCCTGATCTCGGGCAACACCCGCACGATCGGCCTGCTCACCGACGAGCTGTCGGCGGCCCGCTTCGCCATCCCGGTGCTCCTCGGCGCCGAGAACGCCCTGGGCAACGAGCAGATGAGCGTGCTGCTGTGCGACGCCCGCGGCGACGCCATCCGCCGCCGCCACTACATCCGCACCCTGCTGGCCCGGCAGGTCGACGGGTTCATCATCCTCGGCGACGCCAACGACCTGCGCCCGTCGCTGACCAAGGACATCCCGGTCCCGGTCGTCTACGCCTACTGCGAGTCCGACGACCCGGCCGACATCTCCGTCATCGCCGACGACGCCGGCGGGGCCCGGCTCGCCGCCGAGCACCTCGTGTCGCTGGGCCGCAAGCGGATCGCGCACATCACCGGCGACCCCGGCTACCGGGCCGCCCGTGACCGCGCGGCCGCGTTCACCGAGGTCCTCGGCGCGGCCGGGCTGGCACCGGTCGGCGAGCCGTTGTTCGGGCAGTGGTCGCAGCGCTGGGGCCGGCACGCCACCGCCCGGCTCCTGGCCGCCCACCCGGACGTCGACGCGATCTTCTGCGGCAGCGACCAGATCGCCTCCGGCGCCGCCGAGGCCCTGCGTGAGCTGGGCCGATCCGTCCCCGGTGACGTGGCCCTGGTCGGCTACGACAACTGGGAGGTCTTCGCCACCGAGTGCCGCCCGCCGCTGACCACAGTGGACCTCAACCTGGAGCAGCTGGGGGCGAAGGCGGTGCAGCACCTCTTCGCCGTCCTCGACGGCGAGCAGCACTCCGGGGTGGTCCGCCAATCGGGCCGCCTCGTCGTGCGTGAATCATCCGGTCTTTAAGCCGATCACCGAAAACATTTCGGTACGTCCAAGCTCGAACGTTCGGGTGAGATCCGGTACAGATCAGACACGATATTGTCCACGCGTGACGCATGCCCGCCGATACGTGCTTGCCACGGCGGGTGTGGTCGCGCTGGGCCTGCTCTGGTACATCGCCTACGCGACCGTCGGCGCCGGGCCGGACGCGATCGCCTACGTCTTCGTGCCGGTCACCGGTGGGTTCGCCGTGGCCGCGTTACTGCACCTGGCCCGGTCCGGCATCGCCGACCCGATCGCCCGCCGGTTCTGGCGGGCGATCCTCGTCTCCGGCTCCGCCATGACGTTCGGCTACGCCTGGTTCGCGCTCGACCAGCTCACGCACCTCGCGACGGCGTCCACCCGCAGCATGCCGCTGCCCGCCGCGGCCTGCGTCGCCGCCGGGTTCCTGGTCGCCATCTGGGCCGTCGGCGCGGTCCCGGTCGTGACGGCCGGCGGCACCGAACGCTGGCGGATACTGCTGGACCGGGCCATCGGGTTCTTCGGCTGCGCCGCCGTGCTGTGGTTCGCCGGCCTGGCCCCGATGCTCTGGGCCCGCGACCCGTGGAGCCCGCAGGCGATGGTCCTGGTCGGGCTGGCGTTCATCGTCGCCGTCGGGGCCGCGACGAAGATCTCCTACATCGCCGGCGGGCCCGTCGACCGGGCCGCCCTGCGCTTCCTCGCGGCCAGCGGCGGCGTCACGGCCGGGCTCACCGCCGTCGTCGCCGTGCACTTCGGCACCCGCGGCGCCATCCCGGCCCAGGCGTTCATCATGCCGCTGTGCCCGATGCTCGGCGCGTGCGCCGCGGCCGCGCAGTGGAGGGCGGACAGCCGGGGCCGGGAGCCGGTCCGCGGCGGTGGGCTGCTGCCGTACCTCGCCGTGGCCGCGGCCGACGTGCCCCTCGTGGCCCTGGCCCTCGGCGCGCCGCTGTCCTGGCCCAACCGGATCGTCCTCGTCGCCGCGGTGCTGGTCACGGGCCTGGTGACGCTGCGGCAGTACTTCGCCTCGCGGGAGAACCAGCGGCTGCTGTGCAACTCCCGGGTGCAGGAGGAGCGGCTGCAGCACGAGGTCAGCCACGACGGCCTCACCGGCCTGGCCAACCGGGCCCGGTTCCGCGACCGGCTCAGCCACGCCCTGGCCACGACCGGCCGGGCGACGGTCCTGCTGGTCGACCTCGACGACTTCAAGACCGTCAACGACCTGCTCGGCCACGGTGTCGGCGACCGGCTGCTGGTCTCCGTCGCCCGGCTGCTGCGGGCCGAGTGCGGGCCGCACGGCCTGCCGGTGCGGGTCGGCGGCGACGAGTTCGCGGTCCTGCTCACCGGCGCCCACGAGGACCCGGAGGCCCTGGCCGCGCGGCTCCTCGCCGTCCTCGACGGCCCGATCAGCGAGCACCGGCTGCTGGTGCAGGCCAGCATCGGCATCGCCGCGGCCGGGCCGGGCGCGACCGTCGACACGGTCCTGCGCGACGCCGACGTCGCCATGTACGCGGCGAAGCAGCGCGGCAAGGCCCGCTTCGTGCGCTACGTCGACGGCCTGGGCGAGCCGGTCCTGGCCCACATGCAGATCGGCGGGGAGCTGCGCCGGGCCCTGGACCACGACGAGTTCCGGGTCGTCTACCAGCCGATCATGCGCCTCGCCGACCGCCGGGTCGTCGGCGTCGAGGCCCTGGTCCGCTGGCACCACCCGGTCCGCGGGGTCGTCGGCCCGGCCGAGTTCATCCCGGCCGCCGAACGCACCGGCCTGATCGTGCCGCTGGGCCGCGCGGTGCTGCGCGAGACGTGCCGGCAGGCGGCCCGCTGGCTCGCCGAGTTCGGCCCCGACGCCCTGCTGGAGGTCGGCCCGAACGTGTCGGCCCGGCAGCTGCACGACCCGGACTTCGTCGCCGACGTCGCCGCCGCCCTCGCCGACAGCGGCCTGCCCTGCGAGCGGCTCGTCCTGGAGGTCACCGAGTCCGCGGTCCTGCGCGGCCAGCAGGTGTCCCGGACCCTGCACGAGCTCAACCGGATGGGCATCCGCCTGGCCCTGGACGACTTCGGCACCGGCGAGTCGTCGCTGAGCCTGCTGCGCGCGTTCCCGGCCGCGATCGTGAAGCTCGACAAGTCCTTCGTCGACGGCATCGAGATCGACGACGGCCGGCCCGCCGCGGCCGACGCCCGCCAGGCCGTGGCCCGGGCCGTCATCCAGCTCGCACACGCCCTGGGCCTGGACACCGTCGCCGAAGGGGTGGAGAGCGCCGAGCAGGCCGCGGTCCTGCGCGACCTCGGCTACACCCTCGGCCAGGGCTACCACCTGGCCGAGCCGATGAGCGCCGACGGTGTCGCCGACCTGCTCGCCCGGCAGGCCGACCGCCGCTCAGCCGGCCTGGTTCTCGAGGTAGGCGAGCACGGCCAGGACCCGGCGGTGGGTGTCCGGTGACTGGTCCAGGCCGAGTTTGGTGAAGATCTGGGTCGTGTACTTGCTCACCGACCCCTCGCTCAGGAAGAGCCGCTTGCCGATGACGGCGTTGGACAGCCCCTGCGCCATCAGCGCGAGGACGTCCAGCTCCCGCCCGGTCAGCCCGGACGGTGCCCGCCCCGGCGCCAGGAGCCGGGCGATGACGTCGGGGTCGATGGCAGTACCCCCGCCGGCAACTCGACGAAGGGCGTCGACGAACTCGTCGGTGTCGGAGACCCGGTCCTTGAGCAGGTAGCCGACCCCGCCGCCGCCGGCGAGCAGTTCCCGGGCGTAGAGCTGCTGCACGTACTGCGACAGGATCAGCACGGGCAGATTCGGTACCTGTTCGCGGGCCTGCAGGGCCGCCCGCAGCCCCTCGTCGGTGTTGGTCGGGGGCAGCCGCACATCGACGACGGCGACGTCGGGCCGGTGCGTGAGGAGCGCGTCGAGCAGGTCGGGCCCGTTGTCGACGGCGGCGACGACCTCGAACCCGTAGCTCTGCAGCATCCGCTCGATGCCGGTCCTCAGGAGGTAGAGGTCTTCGGCGAGGACGACGCGCACGGCACCTCCAGCGTGACGACGGTCGGCCCGCCGGGCGGGGAGCCGACGGTGAGCGTACCGTCGAACGCCCGCAGGCGCTTGCGCACACCGGCCAGCCCCGACCCGCTCCCGGCGTCCGCCCCGCCGACCCCGTTGTCGGTGACGGTCAGGGTGAGTTGCTGTCCATTGTGGACAACTTCGATCGCCGCGGTACTGCCCTGAGCGTGCTTGGCCACATTCGTCAGCAGCTCCGAGGCCGCGAAGTACAGCGCCGACTCCAGCGGCGGCGGCAGACGCCCCGGCACGTCGGCCACCACGTCGACGGCCAGCGGATGCTCGATGGCCAGCAGCCGCAGCGCGTCGACGAGCCCCCGCTCGGTCAGCACCGGCGGCCGGATCCCGTGGACGAGGTCCCGCAGCTGCCGCACCGCGTCGGACGCGGTCGCCCGGGCCTCGCTCAGCAGCGCGTCGGCGTCGTCGGGCCGCTCCCGCAGCGCCCGCTGCGCCATGCTGAGCGTGAGCCCGATCGCGACGAGCCGCGCCTGCGCCCCGTCGTGCAGGTCGCGTTCGATCCGCTCCAGCTCGGCCGCCTGCGCGTCGAGGGCCTCGGCGCGGCTGTCGGCGAGCTCCCGGACCCGAACGCTCAGCCGGTTGGGGCCGAGCAGGACCTTCGTCCACCGCGCGTGGCGCGGCAGCGGCGCGGTCAGCAGCAGCACGGTCCCGACCAGCGGGTCGGTGACCAGCCAGGCCAGGTCCCGCCAGGTCGCCGGGTCCCGCCCGATCCAGTTGAACCACAGCGACAGCACCGCGATCGGGCGCTGACGGTGGTAGTCGTAGCCGGTGAAGTACCATCCGAGCTCGGCCTTCCGCAGTTGCGGCCGCACCGGATATGGCGGCTCGATCCCCTGCAACCGGCGGCTGACCTGCGCCAGCCCCCGGCTCCCGGCGACGAGCGCGACGAGCGCCGGAAAGGTGAGCGCCCCGTACAGGTGCGTGAGGGCAAGCGGCGGCAGCAGGACGAGCACCACCGCCGGCACCTTGAGCAGGAGCAGAGCCACGCGACGCACCCCCGCACCCTAATCGCCGAGGGCGCCCTGCAGGCCGCGGGGATCGGGGAAGTCGCGGACGTGCACGATGCGCCCGTCACGGATGCGCAGGATCTGCACGGCGATCGCGGTGAACGGCCGGTTGGTCGTGGTCACGACCCCCGACGTGCGCATCTCGACGATCACCACCTCCGGGTCCGCCGCCCGGTGCAGTGTCGTGACCTCGTACTCCTCCAGCCGCAGCGGTGCGGCCATGACCTGCCGCGAGTAGGCGCGGATCGCCTCGCGGCCCGCCAGCCGCGTGGGGGCGCCGGGCGGCCCGCCGAACGGCATCTCGATCACCGCGTCGGCCGCGAACAGGTCGGCGAACCCGTCGGCGTTTCCGCCGAGGATCAGCTCGCGGCGCCGGGCCAGGACATCGGTCAACATGCGGCCTCCCCGTTTCATTGGACATGCGTCCAATGAAACGACTGTAGGGCGGGACCGCCCGCGTGGCAACACCGGTAGAGTCCGGCAATGACCACACCTCGGGCCGAGCAGCGCCGGAACACCGAGGCGCGGATCCTCACCGCCGCCGCCGGCATCTTTCTCGCCGACGGATACGACCGGGCGACCATCCGGGCCGTGGCCGCCGCCGCGGGCGTCGACGCGGGTCTGGTCACCTACTACTTCGGCTCCAAACAGGAACTGTTCCGGCGGGTCATCGACACCGCCCCCGTCCCCGACCTCGCCGAGTCGCCCGGCCCGGCCTCCGAGCAGATCCTCGCCGCGCTGGCCGGCCGCCTGACCGACGAACCGGCCGCCTCCCTCGCGATCCTCCGCTCGGTCCTGACCAACCCGGAGGCGGCCGAAGCCGTCCGCGGCGGCGCGGCCCGATACCAGAGCCAGATCACCCAGGCCATCCCCGCCGACGACGCCGGCCTGCGGGCCGCCATCATCAGCGCGATCATGCTCGGCATCACCGCCTCCCGCCATCTGATCCGCTCCGACGAGCTCGCCACCGCCGACCCGGCGAGGATCGTCGAGCTGCTCCGGCCGTGCGTGGCCGCCCTGGCCGCCGACCCGGAGGCGGGCCGCGGGTAGAGTCCCGACCGGCATGTACTGATGCGAGGTGCCCGGCCGGCGACGGCGGGGAGAATCTGGGAACCCGGTGCGAATCCGGGACGGGCCCGCCGCGGTGACCGGGGAGCCGCCACCCACACGCGTTCGCGTAGCCACTGGCCCTCCGCAGGGGGCCGGGAAGGCGGGTGGTCTGGTGCTGATCCGGGAGTCCGAAGACCGGCCTCGCGCTTGAGTGCCCCGGGACCGCCCCGGGGCCGGAGCGCAGCGGGAGCCTGCCCATGACGCATGACCTGTATGACATCATCAACCGCCGCCGGGACGTGCGCGGCGAGTTCACCGGCGCCCTGGTGCCCGCCGCCACCCTGGATCGGGTGCTGGCCGCCGCGCACGCCGCGCCGAGCGTCGGCCTGACCCAGCCGTGGGACTTCGTCGTCGTCCGCGACCGGGAGCTGCGGGCGGCGTTCCACGAGCACGTGACCCATGAGCGGGACGTGTTCGCGGCGACCCTCGACGGCGACGCGGCCGCGCGGTTCGCCCGGATCAAGATCGACGGGGTGCTCGAGTCGACGCTGTCGGTGGTCGTCACCTACGACGCCGCGCGGGGCGGGCCGGCGGTCCTCGGGCGGCACGCGATCGCCGACGCCGGGCTGTACTCGGTGTGCCTGGCCATCCAGAACCTCTGGCTGGCGGCGACCGCGGAAGGGCTCGGGGTCGGCTGGGTGTCCTTCTACCGCGAGGAGTTCCTCCGCGACCTGCTCGGCATCCCGGCCGCGATCCGGCCCGTGGCGTGGCTCTGCCTCGGCCCGGTCAGCCGCCTCGCCGACGTGCCCGACCTGGAGCGGCACGGCTGGCGCCGCCGCGCACCCCTCGACCAGGTCCGCCACGAGAACCACTGGGGCGGCTAGCGCGTTTATACGTCGTATAGCTACTATACGGCGTATGACGAGTTGGGCGGTGGCCGGGGCTGTCGTGCGGGGCGTTGGTGGCATGTTCGGCGGCAATCCGCGGCGGTCCCCGGCGCAGGAGCTGGCCCGGGTGGCCGCCCTCGCGGAGCGGGTGCCGGTGCGCACCGGGCGGGCCAGCGCCGACGGGGACGAGCTCTACTACGAGGTGCGCGGGAGCGGGACGCCGCTGCTCATGATCGCCGGCGGGGGCGGCGACGCCGGGTTCTACACCTACCCGGCGGCGCTGCTCGCGGACGAGTTCGAGGTCATCACCTATGACCGGCGCGGCAACTCGCGCAGCACCGGGCGCAACGCGGGCCGGTTCGACGTGACGCAGCAGGCCGCGGACGCCGTCGCCGTGCTCGGCGCGGCCGGGCACTCCTCGGCGCTCGTGTTCGGCAACAGTGGCGGGGCGACGATCGCCCTGGAGGTGGCCCGGGCCTTCCCGGCCGCCGTCGACGCCGTTGTCGCGCACGAGCCGCCGGTTCTCACCGTCCTGCCGGACCGGGACCGCTGGCTCGGCGTGTTCGACGCCATCACCGGCCCGATCACCCGCGTCGGCGGCGCGGCGGCCGGGATGTTCGTGTTCGCGCTGACGACCGGCATCCCGGTATCCGCCTACGCCGCGCACCCGGCCGGGTTCGGCGATCGGGTCGGTGCGAACCAGCCGTTCTTCGTCCGCACGGAGATGCGGCCGTTCGTGCACTACGAGCCGGACCTCGCCGCCCTCGCCGGCGTGCCGGTCGTCTTCGCCGTCGGCGCCATCACCCGGGCCGCCGGGCGCTACTACGGGCGACCCGCACTGGTCCTGGCCGAACGGCTCGGCACCGAGGCGGTGACGATGCCCGGCCACCACACCTCCTACTTCGACCGGGCCGGGCCGTGGACGGCCGCACTGCGCGCGATCCTCGCCGGTTAGGGTCGACGGCATGCCGCCCGCCGCGAAGCGCCCCCTGGCCACCGACGCCACCGGCCGGCCGGTCCGCCCGGCGCTCACCCGCGAGTACATCGTGCGGGCCGCGCTGGCGATCCTGGACCGCGACGGGCCCGCCGGGCTGTCGATGCGCAAGCTCGGCGCCGAGCTCGGCGTCAACCCGATGGCCTTCTACCACCACCTGCCGAACAAGGGCGCCCTGTTCGACGGCGTCATCGAGGCCGCCTACGCGGAGCTCGACGTCGACATCGACGGGCCGGACGGCGGGTGGCGCAACATCCTGGCCGCGTTCGCCCGCGGCCTGTACGACGTGCTGCGGCGGCACCCGCACGTCGTGCCGCTGGTCGCGACCCGGCCCGCCTACAGCCCGGCCGTCCTCGGCGTCGCCGACCGGGCCCTCGGCGCGCTCGGCCGGTCCGGGTTCGCCGACCGGGACCTGCTGGTCATGGTCAACGCGCTGCGGTCGTTCACGATCGGGCACGTCCTGGCCGAGACCGGCGACCCGGCGGGCGGCCCGGTGCCCGCCGCGGCCGACGCGGCCGTGCTGCTCGGCGACTACCCGAACCTGGCCCGGGCGATCACCGGCGGACACCGCCCGCAGGAACAGTTCGAGCAGGTCCTCGCCGCGCTGCTGGACGGCTTCGACCGGTGGCCGCGCCGGGCCGGGACCTAGGCCGGCTCGGCCAGCCAGACCGTGCGGGCGGCGCGGACGGTGAGGTCGCCGCGGTGGTGCAGCGACTCGGGGCCGTCGTCGGCGACCAGGGCGGTCAGGGCCTCGACGTCGGCCGGGTCGAGGTCGTCGGCCAGGGCGTCGCGGGTGCGGCGCAGCGAGGACTGGGCGTAGCGCAGCGCGGCCGGCGGGAACGGCGGGGTCAGGGTCACCTCGAAGCGGCGTTCGGCCCGGATCTTCAGGCCGGCCTCGGCCAGCAGGACGTCCCAGTCGGCGCCCATGTGCGGCATGTCCTGCTCGCGGCGGCGGGACATGGCGCGGTGGGTGCGCTCCTCCAGGCCGTCGCCGGGCGGCAGGAACCGGGGGAACGAGTCGAGCTCCGACATCGCCAGGCGGCCGCCCGGGGCCAGGGCGGCCCGGATGTCGCGCAGGACCCGGGGCGGGTCGGCCATGTGGTGCATGGAGTTCGCGGCCCAGATCAGCTCCAGGCCGGTCAGGTCGGCCGGCCAGCCGGTGTCGAGGTCAGCCCGCAGCGTGCGGACCCGGCCGGCGAAGCCGCGGGCGGCGGCGTTGGCCGTCAGCCGGTGCAGCATCGCGTCGTCGCTGTCGACGGCGGTGACGGTGGCGCCGTCGAACTGGGCCAGCAGCTCGAGGGTGCCGGCGCCGGTGCCCGCGCCCAGGTCGGCGATGCGGGCGGCGGGGCCTTGGCCGCGGACCCACGCGACGATGCCGGCGTGGTAGTCGTGCAGCACCTCGGCGTCGAGCTCCAGGAGTTCGGCCAGGCCCTCGTTGTGCTCGTGCCCGTGCTGATGGCCGTGCCCGTGCTGGTGTCCGTGGCCGTGCTGGCCGTGGTGGTGACCGTGCGTCATACGGCGACTGTAGCCACGCCTTGCCGCAATCGCATAGCATCTTGCGTATGAAGCAAGACCGGGACGGTGACCTCGACGCGCTCGTCCGCAGCCGCATCCGGGGCCTGCGCAGCGCCCTCGGCATGTCCCTCGACGACCTCGCGGCCGCCTGCTACCTGAGCCCGTCGACCCTCAGCCGGATCGAGACCGGCCACCGGCGGATCAGCCTCGACCAGCTCACCGCCATCGCCCGCGCCCTCGGCACGTCCCTGGACGCACTCGTCGAGTCCGGCGACGCCGACGTCGTCATCCGCCCCCGCCACGACCCCGACCGCGGGATGACGACATGGACGCTGCGGCACGAGGCCGGACCGGGCGGCACCACCGTCGCGAAGATGCGGATCGAACGCCCGCTCCCCGGCCCGGACCAGCTCAAGGCCCACCCCGGCTTCGAATGGTTCACGGTCCTGACCGGCACGATCGCGCTCCGCCTCAACGAACGCCTCATCCTCGTCGAGACCGGCGAGGCGGCCGAGTTCGACACGATGGTCCCGCACGCGTTCGGCGCCCAGGGCGGCCCGGCCGAGATCCTCGGCATCTTCGACCACGACGGCCGCCGCACCCACCTGCGCAAACTAGATTAGGTCCCAGGGGACGGCGGCGAAGGCGTCGGCGACCTGGGCCATCAGGGCCCCATCGACGGTGAAGTCGACGTCGTCGATCCGGGCGACCGCGGTCACGCCGATGGAGTTGCAGGTGAAGGCCGAGCGGTAGGTCTTCAGCTCGTCCAGGGCGACCCGGGCGCGGCGGGACGGCAGGCGGGGCTCGAGAAGCTGCATCTCGATGCCCGGCAGGTGAGGGGCGGTCGGCCAGGTGACGGTGGTGCCGTCGGAGAAGGCAACGTTCGCGATCGCCGACTCGCACACCGCGCCCGTGCGGTCGGTCAGCAACGCGTCGTCGTAGCCCTCGGCCTCCGCCTGGTGGCCGTAGTAGACCTGGCCGAAGCCGCCCACGTGTTTCAGGTGGGCCGCGGGGCGCTCGTACGGGACCGAACGCAGCCGCAGCGGGGACGGCGGGGGCGACGACGGGGGGCGCACGACGATCATGACCTTCGGACCCGCGTAGACATTCACGCGGACCGACGCGTCCGGGACGTCGCGCAGCGCCTGGCGCAGCCACGCCCGGACCTGCACGGTGTCCAGATCGGCGGCGAACAGTTCGCGGGTCTGCCCCAGCAGGCGGGTCAGGTGCAGGTCCAGGCCGCGGACCCGGCCGGCGCGGACCTGCATGGCGGTGAAGTGGCCGTAGTTGGACAGCAGCGGCTGATACAACTCGTCGAGCGTCGGCCGGCGACCGTCAAGCTCCACCCTGATCAGTTCCACGGTCGCCAACCATAGTGCGGGCGAACTCCGCCAGGTCCAGGCGGGCCAGCATCCTCGAGCCGATCTTCACCAAGGGACTACCGGACAACGACTGCGGTGCGGGGGTACCGCCGGCGACCCGCTCCTCCCACGTCGACTCCTCGATCGCCCGCAGCGCCGGCACGATGAACCCGACACCGTCGACGAGCAGGACCCGCGCCGCGGCCGGGTCGATCTCCGCCGCCTCACCGAGCAGGCCCGGCAGCTCGACCAGCGGCACCGACGTGCGGTGGTGGGTGAAGACCCCGCGCAGCGGGCCGCCGCCGACGAACGGGATCACGTCACCCGGATACGCCACGATCTCCCCGATCTGCGTCAGCGGCGTCGCCACCTCCGGACCGGCCAGATACGTCAGGTACTTGCGGACCGTGTACTCGATGACCCGCCCGTCCCCCGGCGGCGGCGCATCGGCCCGCGACTCCCGCTTCGGCGCCGCGGCCCGCCCCGACACGGGAGTGCCGAGCGCGGCGAGGGTACCGAGCTCCCCGTCCGCCCGCAGCCGCGTGCCGTCGATCACCAGGTAGGAGCCGCCGTCCTGACCGGGCAGGATACCGACCGCGAAATCCGACGACGGCAGCCCGAACCCCGGCACCGCCAGCACGTCACCGTCCGGCACCGACACGATCGACACGACCTCCGTCACCGCGAACGTCAGCAGCCCCCGCTCGTAGGCCAGGGCCACGCCCCGCTTCACGTCGATCGGGGCCAGGACACCCAGTCCCAGGACCGCGAGGGCGTCGACGGTCGGCACGTACTGCTCGCCGAGCTCGATGACCCCGTTGACGATCCCGCCGTCGATCGGCGAGGACTTCAGCACCAGCTCCGGCACGACCGAGTGAATGTGCGAGACGTCGATGCACAGGCCGATCTCGCCGGCCCGCAGCAGCATCATCATGCGGGCGGTGGCAGTACCCCCGGAACGCCCTTGCTCCTGGGCTTGCGCCATGGCACCACTCGGCCCGCCGGTGTCCGTCGCCAGGACCATCCCCGGCAGCCGGGTGATCGCCGCGCAGTCCAGCACACACACGACCGCACCGTCGTCGGCCCGCTCGAACGTGCTCGCGAACACCTGCGGCAGCTCGACGTTCACCGACATCCCCAGCCGCTCGTGCTCCTCGACGTGCACCACCCCGCGGACCCCGCACGCCAGCAGCCCGAACACCGAACCCTCGTAGGACGCCACGACCACGATCCGCGGCTCGGCCGGCGAGTCGACCCCGACCATCCGCCGCAGGTCCAGCACCGGGATCACCTGATGGCGCAGCATCACCGCACCGACGAGCCCCGGTGCCGAGGCCATCAGCGGGTTGAACGACTCCGGGCACGGGATGACCTCACGCAGCTCCGACAGCGGCAGCGCGACATGCACCTCCGCCACCGTGAACACCCCGTACAGGATGCCGCTCATGAATCCAAACCGACCTCAGCCGCCGGCGCCGCCCCCACCAGGTCACCGATCAGCGAGTTCACCGTCCGCGAGGCGTCCTGCTGCATCTGCGTCTGCGTCACGATGTGATGGATCGACTCGGCCGTCTTGCCGACACTGCGCAGAATCTCCTCGAACGCGTCCTGCGCCCGCTGCGCCACCTGCGAACCCTGGTTGATCCGGGTCGCCGACTCCTGGATCAGCCGGCTGATCTCCCGCGCCGAGTCCGACGAACGCTCCGCCAGCTTGCGCACCTCCCCCGCCACCACCGAGAACCCGACCCCGTGCTCACCGGCCCGGGCCGCCTCGATCGACGCGTTGAACGCCAGCAGGTTCGTCTGCGACGCGATCTCCCCGATCACCTGCACGATCCCAGCGATCTGATCCGACGAACGCTCCATCAGATCGATCGCCTCGATCGACTTGCGCAGCTCCTCGAACCCCCGCTGCGCGTTCGTCTGCGTCTCCCCGGCCAGCTCACTGGCCTGCCCGGCGTTGCCGACGATCGTCGCGATCGACGTCGACAGCTCGTCGATGGCCTTGCTCATGTCCCGCGTCTTCACACTGAGCCGCTGCTCCAGCTCCATCTGCTGGGTCACGTCCGTCGCGAACTTGATGACCTTCACCGGGTCGCCCTTGAGGTCGAAGATCGGGTTGTACGTCGCCTGCAGGTACACGTCCCGCCCGTACTTGCCGATCCGGTGGAACCGGCCGCTGAGGATCTCACCACGGCCCAGCCGCAGCCAGAAGTCCCGGTACTCCTGCGACGTCACATAATCCTGCGTGCAGAACATGCTGTGGTGCTGGGCCAGGATCTCCCGCATCGAGTAGCCCATCGTGCGCAGGAAGTTGTCGTTCGCGGTCAGCACATTGCCGTCCAGATCGAACTCGATCACCGCCTGGGCCCGGTTGATCGCCGCGACCTTGCCCTCGAACTCCGCCGTGCGCAGCTTCGCCTGCGTCACGTCCGACGCGAACTTCACGATCTTGTACGGCCGCCCGTCCAGATCCAGGATCGGGTTGTACGTCGCCTGGATCCACACCTCCCGGCCGTCCTTGCCGACCCGCTTGTACTCCCCCGAGTCGAACTCGCCCCGCTTCAACCGCTCCCAGAAGTCCTGGTACTGATCCGACGCCGCGTCCGCCGGGTCCACGAACAGCTTGTGGTGGCGCCCCCGGATCTCGTCCAGGCCGTAGCCGAGCAGATCCAGGAAGTTGCGGTTCGCGTCCAGGATGGTGCCGTTCGTGTCGAACTCGATCACCGCCTGGGCCCGCGAGATTGCCGCGACCTTCCCCTCGAACTCGGCGTTGCGCTGCTTGTCGTCGGTGACCTCGGTCGCGAACTTCACCACCTTGTAGGGCCGGCCCTCCAGGTCGAAGATCGGGTTGTACGTCGCCTGCAGCCACACCTCCCGGCCGCCCTTGGCGAACCGCTTGTACTCCCCCGACTCGAACTCGCCGCGGGCCAGCCGGGCCCAGAACTGCCGGTAGTCCTCCGACGACGCCGTGGCCGGGTCCACGAACACCCGGTGGTGCTTGCCCTTGAGCTCGTCGATGCTGCCGTAGTTCATCGTCTCCAGGAAGTTGCGGTTCGCCGACAGGATCATCCCGTCCAGGTCGAACTCGACCACCGCCTGGGCGCGGTCCATCGCCGCGACCTTCCCCTCGAACTCCGCGTTCTTGTTCTTCGTGTCGGTGATGTCGGTCGCGTACTTCACCACCTTGTACGGCCGGCCGTCCAGGTCGAAGATCGGGTTGTAGCTGGCCTGCAGCCACACCTCCCGGCCGTTCTTGCCGAACCGCTTGTACTCCCCCGACTCGAACTGCCCCTTGCCGAGCCGCTGCCAGAACCCCCGGTAGGCGTTCGAACGCCCCTCGTCCTCGCTCACCAGCATCTTGTGCGGGTGCCCGATCAGCTCGTCCGGCTCATACCCGGTCACGTTGCAGAAGTTGCGGTTGACCGCCCTGATCGTGCCGTCCAGGTCGAACTCGATCACCGCCTGGGACCGGTCGACGGCCGCGACCTTCCCCACGAACTCCGCGTTCGCCAGCTTCGACTCGGTCACGTCCAGCGCATACTTGACGACCTTGTACGGCCGGCCCTCCAGATCGAAGATCGGGTTGTAGGTCGCGCGCAGCCACACCTCGCGCCCGCCCCGCCCGACCCGCTTGTACTCCCCGCTCTCCACCTCGCCGCGGGCCAGCTTCGCCCACATCTCGGCGTACTCGTTGCTGTTGGCGGTGGCCTCCTCCACGAACATCCGGTGGTGCTGGCCGACGACGTCGCTGAGCGAGTATCCGGTCAGCTCCAGGAAGTTCTCGTTCGCGGTCAGGACCTCCCCGGTGAGGTCGAACTCGATCACCGCCTGCGCCCGGTCCACCGCCGCGTACTTCCCGCGCAGCTCCGCCACGAGGCGCCGGTCGTTGGTGATGTCGTAGGCGGTGATCAGGATCGCTTCGGTCTCCCGCCCGGCCCCGCCGACCGGCCCGCAGTTGAACCGCAGCCACCGCTGCCGCCCGCCGCTGTCGACGATCGAGTTGACCTGCTCGACGAACTTGTGCGCGCGCGCCGCGTCGAGGAGCTGGTCGACGGTCTGCGACTGCAGCTTCCACAGGTCCTCGAGGCGCTTGCCGACGATCTCCTCGATCGGCGCGTCGGTCGTCTCCAGGACCCGGTCGTTGACCGAGATGACCGAGCCGTTCTTCGCGTTGAGGACGATGACCAGGCGCTCCTGCAGCAGCAGCGCCAGCGAGGCCTCGGGCAGGCCGGGCGTCGGCTTGTCCGGGACGAGGCCGGGAGTCGGCTCAGGCACGGTTGCTCCTCAGGTGCCGCAACGTTGCAGTTCACCGGGCTGTTCGGCGCGGCCGGGGTTGCCTTGAGGCAAATAACACGCCGTAAAGCCGCCTAGGAAGCTAGGTCACAAGTCCAGCGGTTCGATGACGTTGGCCCGGGCGTGCTGGTAGATGATCGAGCTGCGGAAGCCGACGATCTCCTTGCGCTGGCTGAACTTGTCCATCAGGAAGGCGTGCAGGGCCTCGACGCCGGGGACGGCCACGTGCACCAGGAAGTCGTCGCCGCCGGCCAGCACGAAGAACGACAGCACCTCCGGCAGCGTGCCGAGGTGCGCCTTGAACGCGTCGATCACGGGCCGGCTCAGCGGCCGGATCTGGACGTGCAGCAGCGCCTGCACGTGGCGGTTGAGGGCCGGGAGGCTGACCTCGGCGTGGAAGCCGGTGATCACCCCCCGCTCCCGCAGGCCCCGCACCCGCTCCAGGCACGTCGACGGCGCGATCCCGACCGCCGCGGCCAGGTCCCGGTTCGTCTGCCGGGCGTCGCGCTGCAGCTCGGCGACGATCGCCGCATCAAGTTCGTCCACGGCCGGAATCCTAGGCCGCTTGCCGAACAATGTTCGGCGGCGACGGGAACGAGCGGTCGCCTGTCCTACCGTCGCCCCATGGAGCACGAACGCATCGTCATCCGCCGCGGCCCCCGCAGCGGCCTCACCATCATCATCGCCGTGCACTCCACGGCCCGCGGGCCGGCGTTGGGCGGGTGCCGGATCAAGCCGTACCCGGACTGGCGCGACGGCCTCGAGGACGCCCTGCGCCTGTCCGCCGCGATGACCGCCAAGTGCGCCGACGCGGGCCTGGACCACGGCGGCGGCAAGACCGTCGTCGTCGGCACGCCGAGCGTCGCCGCCCTGCACGACGTCGGCGACCTCATCGAAGAGCTCGGCGGCCGGTACGCGACCGGCCCCGACGTCGGCACCGGCCCGGCCGACATGGAGCAGATCGCCACCCGCACCAGGCACGTCTTCTGCCGCCCGTCCGCGTCCGGCGACTCCTCCCCCGCCACCGCGGCCGGCGTCATGGCCGCCCTCGACGTCCTCGGCGGCACGAGCTTCGCGGTGATGGGCCTCGGCCACGTCGGCGCCGACGTGGCCGGGCGCCTCCTGCGGGCCGGCCACCGCGTGGTGGTGAGCGACGTCGACGAGTCCAAGCGCTCCCTGCTCCCGGCCGCGACCTGGGTCGCCCCCGACGAGATCCTGGCCGCCGACGTCGACGTCCTCGTGCCGGCCGCGCTCGGCGGCGTCCTCACCCCGGCCACCGTGGAGCGGCTGCGCTGCCGGGCGGTCGCGGGGCCGGCCAACAACCAGCTCGACCGGCCCGAGACCGCCGCCCTGCTGGCCGCCCGCGGGATCGTCTGGGCTCCCGACCACATCGTCTCCGCCGGCGGCGTCATCTACGCGACCGAGGTCGAACTGCACGGCGCGACCCCGGCCGCCGCGATGGCCCGCGTCGAGGGGATCGGCGCCACGCTGCGCCGCCACCTCGACCGGCTCTGAACGCGCGTCGGCCGACGCCCCTCAATGGTCCCCGGTGGCGAGACGCTTGCGGATGGCCGCGGCCTCGTCCGCGGCGGCGGTGGAGTCCGGGCCGGGCGGGCCGGCCTCGGCCAGGACGGTCAGCGATCGGGCCAGCTCCGCCTCGTACTGCAGCGGAAGGCGCGCGGCCACCGGGCGGACCAGTCGCACCGCCTCCCCCGCGGCCGCGACGGCCTCGGTGGTGTCGCCGCGGCGGGACAGGATCACGGCGTAGTCGGTCAGGGCGTCGGCCCGCAGGCCGTCCTCGCCCGGCAGGAGGCGCAGGATGTCCACCCCCTCGGCCGCGGCGTCCCGGGCGTCGTCGTGGCGGCCGAGCTCCGACAGGGCACAGGCGAGCGTGCCGAGCGTCAGGGCGAGACCGGTGAACGGGCCCGCCGCCGCCCGGCCCCGGTGGATGGCGAGCGCCTCCGTCCCGGCCTCGACGGCCTCGGCGTGGCGGCCGGCGTCGCTCAGGTGGAAGGCGAGGCCGTGCAGCGCCCTGGCCAGGCGGTCGGCGGTGGCCTCGGGCTCGTCGGCGGCGGCGCGGCGGGCGACGGCCACGGCCTCCGTGAACACCGCGACCGCCTCGTCGTGGCGGTCCAGGCGGCCCAGGGCGCCGGCGAGGGTACCCAGCCCCGTGGCGAGGAGACGGTCGTGCTCGGCCGAGCGGCCCAGCCGGCGGAACTGCTCCACCGCCTCCTGCGCCGCGGCCCGGGCCTCCGCGGGCCGGCGCAGGCGGCTGAGCCGGTTGGCGTAATTGTTCAGGGTCGCGGCCAGGACGCGGGCGTTGCCGGTCCCGGCGCGGAACAGCTCGGCGGCCTCGGCCGAGGCGGCGGCGCCCGCTTCCGGCCGGTCGAGCCGGTCGTACAGGTCGGAGACG
Organism: Dactylosporangium sp. NPDC051541; assembly: GCF_044454505.1. Classification (NCBI taxonomy): domain Bacteria; kingdom Bacillati; phylum Actinomycetota; class Actinomycetes; order Micromonosporales; family Micromonosporaceae; genus Dactylosporangium; species Dactylosporangium sp. NPDC051541. The sequence continues at coordinate 136,951 of NZ_JBITDU010000016.1, read as the reverse complement.
TGGAACAGGGCGTGCGCGAGCGACCCCGCGGAGCCCGGGCCGGCGGCCAGCCACGCGCGCTCGGCGGCGACCAGGTCCTCGGCCGCGGCGAGGGCCTCGGCCGGGCGGCCGGCCTCGGTCAGCACATCGCGGAGGTCGGTCCGGGCGCTCCGCATCGGGTACACCTCGGCGCCTGGCGGCGTGGCCTCCACCCGCTGCCGGGCCACGGTCACGGCCTCGTCCTCGCGGCCGAGCCCGCGCAGGGCGCCGAGCAGGTGGCGCAGCACCCCGGCCCGCTCCTGCGCGCCGTCCGGCAGGCGGTCGGCCGCCTCGCGCAGCACCGGTACCGCCTCGTCGGTCCGCTCGGCCTCCACCAGCCGGCCGCCGTACCCGGCCAGGGCCCGGGCCAGAGCCGCCGGGCCGGTGTACAGATCGTCCGCCGGCCTCCCGCCGGATGGGGCGGGGGCGTCGGGCGAGACCTGCGGGTCGTCGGGCGCGGCCAGGGCGTATGCGAGCGGCACCGGGCGGGCGGCGGGCCAGGCCGGCGCCTCGGCCGAAGCCGGCGGGTCGTCATCGCGCAGGACGGCCACCAGCTCGCGCCAGTCGTCGAGGCCCACGCCGGCCTGGCGGCTCCCGGTGTCCTGGACCAGCTCAACCAGGACGTTCAAGGCCTCGATCAGCAGGCCCCGGTGCGGCGCGGGGCGCAGCATGGCGACCCGCCGGCGCAGCGCCGCCTCCCGGGCGGGGCCCCACGCCGCCGCGATCAGCCGGGCGTTGAGGTCGAGGGTCTCGGTGGTCACCCCGGCGTGCTCGTGCCGGATCGCCACCGCCTCGCTCAGCGCCTCGAAATGCTCCCGGTCGTCGGAGGTCAGCCCGGCCACCAGCTCCAGCGCCTCCGCGCGGGCGGGGCCGCGCAGCAGCGCGGCGGTATGCCGGGCGGCGGGCAGGGACGCCCCGGGGCCCAGGCGCGGGGCGAGGACCAGCAGGGCCTCGGCGAAGCCGGCATCGAGCGCGGCCCGGGCCACGACCGCCCGCCGCAGCGCCGCCAGCTCGGTGGGCAGCTCGCCGCGGCCGTGCTCGCGCACCCAGGCCTCGTACTCCTCCGGCGGCAGCTCCAGCACCTCGCGCACGATCCCGGTGAGTCCGGGCAGCGGGCACCGGATCTCCAGCGGCAGCGGGCTGTGCCCGGAGCGCACGAACACCCCGCGCGCCCGCAGCGCCTCGGCCGTGCCCGCGTCGACCGGGCCGATCACGCGGCGCAGCGACGGGATGCGCAGCAGCGGGCTCCAGTCGCGGGTGGCGACGAACTCGAGCTCGATGTCCTCCAGCCGGGCCAGCCCGGCCAGCGGGGTCAGGTCGTCCGGCACGATGAGGTTCGAGTGGCGCAGCCGGCGCAGGCCGCGGCACTGCTCGATGCCGGCCAGCGAGGTCACCGTGAACGCGTCGTCCTCGCCGTCCCAGCCCGGCCAGCACTCGAACTGCAGGTCGTCGCCGCCGTCCCAGCTCAGCTCGGTGAGCTCGGCGACGGCCGCGCGGTGCTCGGCGAGGTGCGCGAGCAGCCGGTCGCGGACCTCGGTGTCGACCTCGAAATACCCGAAGTCGTCGTCGTACTCCTCCGGCGCGGGCGCGGGCACGAGGCCGGCGTCGATCAGCTTGTTCAGGACGGCCAGCCCGAGATTGGGGTCGGGGAACACCATGCGGTTGCGGCTCCTCAGGCGACGGGGTGGGGGTGGGGCCGGTGCACCACTCCCGGGTCGGCGTTCCACCCCGTTCCACCTAGGCTCGCCGCCACGCCCGCCTCCGGGGCCGGCGCGGCCCAGGACGCCGGTCAGATCGCCGGCGACCCGGACCCCGACCAGATCCTCGATCTCGTGATGGCCATCGTGAAGATCGTTACCCGGTCACGGTGATGTTCTGGAACGTGGCGGTGCCGGCGAACGCGTTCACCCCCAGGTAGCCGCTGCTGTACGTGGTGTCGGTGGCGTCGATGACGCGGGTGCCGTTGAGGTAGACGGTGAAGGCCGAGCCCTGCGCGACGACCTTCAGGTGGTAGGTGCGGCCTTCCAGAATGGGCGTCGCGAACGTGGCGATGTCGCGGCCCGGGCGCCAGAGTTTCACGAGACCGCTGGTGTCCACATTGGCCGTGTAGTGCTGAGTCCCGTCCACAGTGGAGCGGAAGGTCAGGGCGGCGGCGACGCCGTTGACGACCTTCACGTCGCCCTCGTAGGTGCCGTTCGTGAACGTGTGATTGCTCAGGTAGAACGCGTCGCCCGGGGCGCTCGCACGCAGGCCGGTGCCCGGGACCGTCCAGCTGCCGGCGGTCGGGTGCCAGGGACCGGTCAGGTTGGTGCGGAAGCCGGTGCCGCCGACCGTCGGGTTGGCCACGACGCCGGTGCCGTGGAACACGTTCAGACCCAGCCGGCCCGACGTGTAGGTGGTGTCGGTGGCGTCGATGACCGGGGTGGCGCCGTGGTCGAGGTACACCTGGATCCGCGGGCCCGTGGCGACGACCTTCAGGTGGTAGAAGCGGCCGGTCGCGATCGGCGTGGGATACGTGGCGATCTCCCGGCCGGGGCGCCACAGCTTCACGACGCCGGTGGTGTCGATGTTCGCCGCGTAGCCCTCCCGGAACGTCAAGGCGGCGGCGGTACCGCTGAGCACCTTCACGTCACCTTCGTAGGTGCCGTCGGCGAACGTCGATCCGCTCAGGTAGAACGCGTCGCCGGTGGCCGTGCCCAGCTTGCCGCCGGCCACGTCCGTCCACGTGCCGCCGTTCGCGGTCCACGGGCCGGCCAGGTTGCTGTCCAACGTGGACTCGCCGGTGCCCCAGGCCTTGTTCAGGCGGTAGAACTGCAGCGACACCAGGGTGACGGATCCGTTCGTGGCGTACACCTGCAGGCCCTGGCTGGTCGCGGCGGAGTTGAAGTTGACGTTGTCGCTCACGGACAACCGGCCGTCGTTGCCGAACACCTCGAGCTGGCCGCGGTCGACAAGCACGCGCATCTTCACGCGTCCGTTCACGGCGCTCAGCGGCCGGCCGTACAGCGTGCCGGCCGCGCGGTCGTACGAGACCGCACGATCGAACGTTCCGTCCGCACGGGTGTGCAGTTTCAGGCCGAACGTGTTCGCCGAGGCGCCCGCGACGTCGAACTCCGCGCTCACCTCATAGGTGTCCGCCGACGTCACATTGAGCGGATTGTTCGAAGCCACTGCGCGATTGGTGTACGTCACGCCGCCGGACCTGAGCGAGGAGAGCTCGCGAACCGGCGTGCGTGTGAGCCGTACCCCCTCCGGAAAGGTGTGCAAAGCCAGCTCGGCCGGGAACGTCTGGTCGCCGGTCCACGTGCTGCCGTGGTTGCCCGGCTGCCAGCTCATCTGGATGCGCCGCCCGTCCGGGACCCCGGTGAACGTCTGGCCGGCGTAGAACGTGCCGCCGGCGTCGTTGGCGCCGAGGTCCATCCGCTGCGGCGACGCCCAGTCGGAGCGGAACGTCGTCCCGTCGAAGCTGCCGATGGTGTACTCCCCGGAAGCGTCGGTGAGCACCCATTTCTGGACGCCGGAGCCGTCGACGTTCAGCGCGAACATGTCCGGGCACTCGAAGAACCAGTCGGCGGCGAAGCGGCTGCGATACGTCCAGTCGAGCAGGTTCGTCGACGTGTAGAACGACGCGCCGTTGCCGCCGCCGTCGTTCCAGACCACCATCACCCAGCGGTTCGAGGCCGCGTGCCAGAACACGTGCGGGTCGCGGCTGGTGCCGCTGGGGACGGCGACCTTGCGGCCGCGGTCGAACGTCTGGAACGTGCGCGCGCCGTCGGTGCTGTAGTGCACGGTGACGCCGTTCGTGCCCGAGAACATCACGATCGGGTCGTCGCCGCCGGTCTTGAGGCCGGTGACGTTCGCGGTGTCGACGACGGCGTTGCCGGACCACAGGTCGCCCGGGTGGACGCCGGGCTCGAGGGCGATCGGGCGCTGGGTCCAGTGGACCAGGTCGGTGCTCGTGGCGTGGCCCCAGTGCATGGTGTCCCAGGCCAGGCCGTGCGGGTTGTGCTGGAAGAACAGGTGGTAGGTGCCGCGGTAGTAGACCATGCCGTTCGGGTCGTTCATCCAGCCCGACTGGGGGCTGAAGTGGAACTGGCCGCGGTAGGGCTCGTCGTAGGCGGTCGCCGGATAGGGGTACTCGGGATAGTCGGCGGCGGTGCCCGCGGCGGCCGGGGCCGGCGGCAGGGCGGCCAGGATAGCCACGGCGAGCAGCACAGCCGCGGCGCAGGTCATGAGGCGTCTCATCCAGTCCTCCCGGTGGCGGTCGGGAAAATTTTGACAACGTTGTCAAAGACGTCCGCACGCAGCCGGTTCGACATGCTGCGGATTGGGGCGTCAACGTTGTCAGTCTTCGCCTCATCACGACGCCGGTCAATATGTCGGGACCAGCGCCGCGAAAAACCACGGTGTGTAACTTTCACAGACTCGCGAAGCGTTTCGAAAGCCCGGAGGCGTAGCCGCGGACATCGGCCGTGATCGACATTTTGGGGCCGAACGGTTCGTGGGACGCTCGGGTGCACGGGGCGTCCCGGCCCCGCTTCGCCGCATCCCCGGCGCACTTATCACCGTAAGTTTCAGGCCTGTAACACGCCACTTACGAGGTAAAAGGCCTCGCGGCCGACGATCACCTTGACGGGGTGCAGGGGCGGTACGGACGGTAACTGCACCTCGATTCCGAGCCCGTCAATGTAAGGAGAGTCGATGAGGCGCAAGATTGCCCTCATATCGGCGGCCGCGCTCGCGGCGACCGCCGGTGCTGTCGTGGTCGCCAATGCGGCGTCCGCGGCGGCCGGGTGTTCGGCCAAGTACACGATCGTGAGCTCATGGCCGGGCGGGTTCCAGGCCCAGGTCGACGTCACCAACCTCGGTGACGCGACCACCAGCTGGAACGTCGGCTGGGACTTCGGCAACAGCTCGCAGACGATCACCCAGATCTGGAACGCGAACAAGACCCAGTCCGGCGTGCACGTCAACGCCACGAACCTGAGCTACAACGGCAACCTCGCCAGCAACGGCGTGGCGTCGTTCGGCTTCACCGGCGCGTGGAGCGGCAGCAACCCGGCGGGCACCAACTTCACGCTCAACGGCACCGCCTGCACGGGCGGCACCACCACCCCGCCGACGTCGAACTCCCCCTCGCCGGGGACCTCGCCGTCGAACCCGGGCAACGGCACCCCGGTCGTGGCGCTGACCAGCCCGACCAACGGCTCGACGTTCACCGCGCCGGCCACGATCGGCCTGGCCGCCACCGCCAGCGTCTCCGGCAGCACCATCAGCAAGGTCGACTTCTACAACGGCTCGACCCTGCTCGGCACCGACACCAGCTCGCCGTACACGTACAGCTGGGCCAGCGTCGCGGCCGGCAACTACTCGGTGACCGCCAAGGCCACCGCGGCCAACGGCAACACCGCGACCACCTCCGCGGTGGCGGTCTCCGTCACCACCGGCGGCGGCAACGGCGGCACCCACGTCGACAACCCCTACGTGGGCGCCAAGGTCTACGTGAACCCGGACTGGTCCTCCAAGGCCAGCGCGGAGTCCGGCGGCAGCCGGATCGCCAACCAGCCGACCGGTGTCTGGCTCGACTCGATCGCCGCCATCACCGCCCCGTCCGGCTCGGGCTACACCACCAGCCTCGCCAAGCACCTCGACAACGCCCTGGCTCAGGGCGCGACGCTGGCGCAGTTCGTGATCTACGACCTGCCCGGCCGGGACTGCGCGGCGCTGGCCTCCAACGGTGAGCTCGGCCCGACAGAGATCGACCGCTACAAGACCGAGTACATCGACCAGATCGCCGCGATCGAGGCGAACTCGAAGTACTCGAGCATCCGCATCGTCAACATCATCGAGATCGACTCCCTGCCGAACCTCGTGACGAACGCGGACGGCCAGGCCGGCGCCACCGCCGCCTGCGCGACGATGAAGGCCAACGGCAACTACGTCACGGGTATCTCCTACGCCCTGGGCAAGCTGCACGCGGTCGGCACCAACACCTACAACTACATCGACGCCGCGCACCACGGCTGGATCGGCTGGGACAGCAACTTCAACCCCTCGGCCGCCCTCTTCGCGAGCACCGCGAAGGCCGCCACCGGTGGCGTCAACACGGTTGACGGCTTCATCACCAACACCGCCAACTACTCCGCCCTGTCCGAGCCGTGGGTCCAGCCCACGACCACGGTCGGCGGCCAGAACATCCGGCAGTCGAAGTGGGTGGACTGGAACTTCTACACCGACGAGCTGACCTTCGCGCAGGCCTTCCGCACCCAGCTGGTCTCGCAGGGCTTCAACTCCAACATCGGCATGCTCATCGACACCAGCCGCAACGGCTGGGGCGGCTCGGCCCGGCCGACCGCGGCGAGCACGTCGACGGACATCAACACCTACGTCGACGCCTCCCGCATCGACCGGCGCATCCACGCCGGTAACTGGTGCAACCAGAGCGGCGCCGGCCTCGGTGAGCGCCCGCGGGCCACGCCGGCCTCCGGTATCGACGCGTACGTGTGGGTCAAGCCCCCGGGCGAGTCGGACGGCTCCAGCTCGCTGGTCCCGACCGGCCCGAACAACCCCGGTGGCAAGGGCTTCGACCGCATGTGCGACCCGACCTACACGGGCAACGGCCGCAACGGCAACAGCCTGAGCGGTGCCCTGCCGAACGCCCCGGTCTCCGGTGCGTGGTTCTCGGCGCAGTTCCAGCAGCTCATGCAGAACGCCTACCCCGCTCTGTAAGGGTTTGAGGAAGGGCCCCCGGGTGACCCCGGGGGCCTTTCCGCGTTTCGAACAACGAAAAAACGGTACAGCTTAAGCCGTGAAATCCTTCGTGGTCGTCGCCAACCGCCTGCCCGTGGACGCGAGCCCGGGCGGGCTCGTGAGCGCGCTGGAACCGGTGGCCCGCAGCGCCGGCGGGGCCTGGGTGGGCTGGGGCGGTACCCCCGATGAGGTCGCTGAGCCCTTCGACCACGACGGTGTGCACATCCATCCGGTGAAGCTCAGCGCCGAGGACGTGGACCGCTACTACGAGGGCCAGTCCAACTCGACGATCTGGCCGCTCTTCCACGACGCCGTCGAGACGCCCGTGCACCACCGGGAGTGGCGGGTCGCGTACGAGGCCGTCAACCGGCGCTTCGCCGAGGCCGCCGCGGCCGTCGCCGCCGAGGGCGCCACCGTGTGGGTCCACGACTACCAGCTGCTGCTCGTGCCGGGCCTGCTGCGGGCCGCCCGCCCGGACCTGCGGATCGGGTTCTTCCTGCACATCCCGTTCCCGCCGGTGGAGCTGTTCATGCAGCTGCCGCGGCGGACCGAGTTCGTGCGCGGGCTGCTCGGCGCCGACCTGGTCGGGTTTCAGCAGCCCCTGGCCGCGCAGAACTTCCTGCGCCTGACCGCGCAGCTGCTCGGCCTGCGCCCCGAGGGCGACCGGGTCGAGTACGAGGGGCGCACGGTCACGGCCCGGGCGTTCCCGATCTCGATCGACGTCGGCGAGATCGACGCGCTGGCCGCCGACCCGGAGGTCCAGCAGGAGGCCGAACGCCTGCGCAAGGACCTCGGCGGCGACCGCCGGCTGCTGCTGCTCGGCGTCGACCGGCTCGATTACACCAAGGGCATCGACCAGCGCATCGAGGCCTACGGCGAGCTCCTGGCCGACGGGACGATCTCCAACGACGAAGCGGTGTTGGTACAGGTGGCCACGCCGAGCCGGATGCATGTGGCGCAGTACCAGCAGCTGCGGGAGCGGGTCGAGCGCGAGGTGGGCCGGATCAACGGCGAGTTCGGCGACGTCGGCCGGGTGCCGCTGCACTACCTGTTCCAGTCGCGGACCCGGGCCGAGCTGGTCGCGCTGTACCTGGCGGCCGACATCATGCTCGTCACCCCGCTGCGCGACGGGATGAACCTGGTCGCCAAGGAGTACGTGGCCGCCCGCCGCGACGAAGGCGGCGCGCTGGTGCTCTCGGAGTTCACCGGGGCCGCCTCCGAGCTGGGCGACGCGTTCCTGGTCAACCCCTACGACGTCGACGACGTCAAGCGCGGGATCACCGCGGCGATCGCGGCCGCGCCGGAGGAGCTCGCGACCCGCATGCGCCGGATGCGCGAGCAGGTCCACGGCCACGGCGTCGACCGGTGGGCGCGAGAGTTCCTGGCGGCACTTACCTGAATTGTCCTTTTCAAACGGGTTTATCCAGTAGAACCGAGGGGAGCGTTTCTCACCTCTCGGAGGGCGACCCATGTCGAGCCGTGCCCAGACCTACCTCATCACCGGCGGGGCCGGGTTCATCGGCTCGCACCTGGCCGACGCCCTGCTCGCCCGCGGGGACCGGGTCATCGTGCTCGACAACCTCTCCACCGGCCGCCTGGCCAACCTCGACGCCGCCAGCAGCCACCCGCAGTTCCGGTTCGTGCAGGGCTCCGTCCTCGACGAGGTCGTCGTCGACGAGCTCGTGCACCAGGCGGACGTGATCGTGCACCTGGCCGCGGCCGTCGGCGTCAAGCTCATCGTCGAGCAGCCGCTCAAGTCGCTCACCACGAACATCCGCGGCTCCGAGATCGTGATCGCGGCCGCCTACCGCTACCGGCGCACCGTCATGGTCGCCAGCACCTCGGAGATCTACGGCAAGAACTCCAGCGGCCCCCTCGACGAGCACGCCGACCGGGTCCTGGGCAGCCCGGCCGTGACCCGCTGGTCCTACAGCACCGCCAAGGCGGTCGAGGAGATCCTCGCCAACGCCTACCACAACGAACGCGGCCTGCCGACGATCGTCGTGCGGCTGTTCAACACCGTCGGGCCGCGGCAGAGCCCGTCCTACGGCATGGTGATCCCGCGCCTGGTCCGCCAGGCCGTCGCCGGGGAGCCGCTCACGGTCTTCGGCAGCGGCCGGCAGACCCGCTGCTTCGCCCACGTCTCCGACGCCGTCCGGGCGATGCTGGCGCTGCTGGCCCACCCGGAGGCGGTCGGCGGGACGTTCAACGTCGGCTCGGCCGAGGAGACGTCGATCCTGCGCCTGGCCGAGCTCGTCATCGAGCAGGCCGCCAGCGCGTCGCGGATCGAGCTCATCCCCTACGACCGCGCCTACGGCTCCGGCTTCGAGGACATGCACCGCCGCGTCCCGGACACCGGCCGGCTGCGCGCGCTGACCGGCTGGACGCCGCGCTACGGCCTGCTCGACGTGCTCGGCGAGATGGTCGCCGAGGCCCGCCACGAGCGGGACGCGGCCGCGCAGCTGGTCCTGTCGTGAGCGGTTCGGAGCGCGGCGACGAGGCCGCTCACCATCAGCGCCGAGCTGACACGGCGGCGCCGGAGCCGGCGGAGGCGTCGTCGTGAGCCCTGCGGTCGTCCTGGCCACCGTGCTGATCGCGGTCCTGCTGTCGCTCAGCGCGACCGAGGGCTGCCGGCGGCTGGCGCTGCGGCTCGGGGTCACCGACCGGCCCGGCGGCTACAAGCAGCACCGGGAGCCGATCCCCTACCTCGGCGGGCTCGCGCTGGTCGCCGGCACCCTGGCCCCGGCCGCGGTCGTCGGCGTGCTCTTCGGGCTGCCGCCGAAGCTCGTGGTCGTCGCCGTCGCCGCGCTGGTCGTGGCCGCGATCGGGCTGGCCGACGACGTCGAGCCGCTCGGGCCGGTCCCGCGGCTGCTCGTCGAGACGGGGGCCGCGCTGCTGGTCGTGTTCGCCGGGGTGCGGCTGGCGCTCACCGGCGTCTGGTGGGTCGACGCGGCCGTGACTGTCGCCTGGATCGTGCTGCTCACCAACGCCGTGAACCTGCTCGACAACATGGACGGCGCGGCGGCCTCCGTGGTCGGGACGACCGCGGCGGTGCTCGGCGCCGGGGTGCTCGCAGTACCCCTGCTCTGCCTGGCCGGTGCCTGCGCCGGGTTCCTGTGGCACAACCGCCCGCCGGCGCGGATCTTCATGGGCGACGCCGGCGCGCTGTTCCTCGGCTTCGTCCTGGCGGCCGGCGCCGTGCTCGCCGCCCCGCCCGCGGCCATGCTCCTGACCGGCTTCGTGCCCGTGCTCGACACGGTGCTCGTCGTGCTGTCCCGGCGCCGGGCCGGGCGGAAGTGGTACCTCGGCGGCAGCGATCACACCGCGCACCGCCTGCGGACCCTCGGCCTGTCCACCGGCCAGGTCGTCGGGGTCCTCGCCGCCGCCGCGGGCGCGGCCGCGACCCTGGCCGTCCTGGTCGGCGCGGGCACCGTCACCGCGACGGCCGGCCTGGTGGTGTGGCTGTGCGCGACCGCCGCCGCCGTCGCGGCCCTGCTCCGGGTCCCGGTATGTGCGGCATCACGGGTCTCGTGAGCGCCCCCGGCGCCGGGCCGCCGGACCGGGCCCTCGCCGAGCGCATGTGCGACGCCCTGGCCCACCGCGGCCCCGACGCCCGCGGCCTCTACACCGACGACCGGGCCGCGCTGGGTATGCGCCGCCTGGCGATCATCGACGTCGCCGGCGGCCGGCAGCCGGTCCGCAACGAGGACGGCACCGTCGTCGCCGTCTGCAACGGCGAGCTGTACAACTACCGCGAGCTGCGGGCCGGCCTGCTGGCCCGCGGGCACCGCCTCACCTCCGGCGGCGACGCCGAGTGCCTGGTCCACCTCTACGAGGAGCACGGCGACGAACTCGTGCACCGGCTGCGCGGCATGTTCGCGTTCGCGCTGTGGGACGCCCGCCGGGGCCGGCTGCTGCTGGCCCGCGACCGGGTCGGCAAGAAGCCGCTGTACTGGCGGCCGGACGGGGCCGGGCTGGCGTTCGCCTCCGAGGCCAAGGCGCTGCTGGAGGACCCGGCCCTGGCCCGGCGCCTCGATCCGGTGGCGCTGCACCACTACCTGACGTTCGGGTACGTGCCGGCGCCGATGTCGAGCTTCGACGGTGTGTGCAAGCTCCCGCCCGGCCACCGGCTCACGTGGCAGGACGGCACAATCCACGTCGGACGGTACTGGCGGCTGGACAGCACCCCGCGGCCGGTGCCCGAGGAGCCGGCGGCACGCCTGCGCGAGCTGCTGCTGGACGCCGTACAGGTCCGGCTGGTCGGCGAACGCCCGGTCGGCGCGTTCCTGTCCGGCGGCGTCGACTCGTCGGCGGTCGTCGCGGCGATGGCCCGGCTGAGCCCGGCCCCGGTGCGCACGTTCTCGGTCGGCTTCGCCGACACCGCCTTCGACGAGCGGCCGTACGCGCGGATGGTCGCGGACCGCTACGGCACCGAGCACCACGAGCTCGTCGTCGAGGCTCCCACGGCCGAGCTGCTGACCAGGATCGCCTGGCACTTCGACGAGCCGTTCGCCGACTCCTCGGCCGTGCCGAGCTTCCACGTGGCCGCGCTCGCGGCCGGGGAGGTGACCGTGGTCCTCAACGGCGACGGGGGCGACGAGGTGTTCGGCGGCTACTCGCGCTACACCCTCATGCACGCCCTGCGCCACGTCCCGCCGCTGGGCTTCCCGGCCGCGTTCGACCGGCTCGGCGACCGGCTCACCGGCGCGCACCATCGCTTCGGCCGCGCCGTGCGCCCCCTGGGCCTGGGCCCGGCCGACCGCTACACCACCGTCATGTCGATCTTCACCCCGTTCGAGACGCGGCGGTTGTACCACCCGGACCTGCGCGCGCACCTGTCCGAAGTGGACAGCCAGGCCCTGGTCCGGGCCGAGTGGAGCCGATCACCGGCGACGGGCGCGGGCCGGGCCATGGACGTCGACCTCTACACGTACCTGCCCGGCGACCTCCTCGCGAAGGTCGACGTGACCACGATGGCGCACTCCCTCGAGGCCCGCTCCCCGCTGCTGGACCAGCACCTGATGGCGTTCGCCGCCGCCCTCCCCCAGCGCCTGAAGGTGTCGGCGCGGGGCACGAAGATCCTCCTGCGCCGCGCCGTCGCCGACTGGCTCCCGGCCTCGATCCTCACCCGCCCGAAGAAGGGCTTCAGCATCCCCGTCGCCGCGTGGCTGCGCGGCCCGCTGCACGACCTGGCCCGTGACCTGCTCACCGACACCACCGCCCGGGACCGCGCCCTGTTCGACCCGGCCGCCGTCCGCGCCCTCCTCGACCGCCACGCCGCCGGCCGGGACGAGGGCCCCCGCATCTGGGCCCTCATGCAGCTGGAACTGTGGCACCGCGCTTTCGTCGACCGCCCCGCCCGCTACGCTGCGGTGCATGGCTGACCTCATCGCGGACCTGTTCATCAGCGCCGACGGCTATGCCCGCGGCGAGCGCACCGAGCCGTTCTTCGGGCTCGACGGGCCGGACCTGCAGGCGTGGATTCAGGAGCAGACCTCGCGGGGGTACCGCATGCTGGTGGGCCGGAAAACCTACGAAATGTTCCCGGACATGCCCGACGCCGTCTACTCCAACACCCTCACGACGACCGCCGGTGCCCACCTCCTCCGCGGCGACCTCGCGGCCGCGGTGGACGCGTTCAAGCGCGACTCGCCGGCCGACATCCGCACGATCGGCAGTCTGCGCCTCGTGGCCGGCCTCCTGCGCGCCGGCCTGGTCGACCGGCTGCGGCTGCTCGTCTTCCCGGTCACGATGGGCGACGACGGCCGGGAACACATCGAGCTGCCCCGCCTCGGCTACACCCTGGCCGCCTCCACCGTCCTCGACGGCCGCCTCGTCCTGCTCGACTACCGTCCCGCCTGACTCGAACCGTCTCGCGTCCCCGTTCGAGCCGACCGTCGAGCTGAGCCTCCCCGCCTCCCCGCCTCCCGTGCCAGACCCACGCGAGCCGCTTCGCGTTGATCCGCCGACCCGGCAACACCCTCGCCACCGAGATCGACAACGCCCTCCAGACACCGCCGAGTCACGCAAAGTCACCCGCGGACCGCTCAGCTTCCGGACGAACCGGACGCGCACCCGCGGTTGCGGAACATGCCGCCGCGCAACCCCGGGTTGCCTGGTTCGCGAGTCGCTGCCGTCCCTCGCGCCGCACCTCGGCGTCGCGGCCGCCGAAGGCATGGGGATCATGGCGCTGGTGTTCGACGCGCTGCGCCGGCTACGGCCGACCAGGCTCGCCGCCTGACCGGGGAGTCGCTCGCCGCCTCACCGCTGGACGACGGCCATCCCTTCACGCTCGCGCTGCTCAACAACCTCGCCGTAGTTCCAGCAGCGGGGACCAACGGTGCGGCGGGCGACGGTGGTGGTGGCGAAGGACGGCACGGCGTTCGACTCGACGCTCGCGCTGGACGGGAAGGACCTCTCGGCGAACGAGCTCGCGTCCGGGCAGAAGACGAGCGGCACGGTCTGGTTCGACATCGCCAAGGACGCGCAGACCGGTGGGAAGGTCGCGCTGAAGTCGATTCTCGCCGAAGGTGACGCCGGGTACTGGACGCTGTAGCGCGGAACACCGAACGGCCGCCGCCTCGGGAGGAGGTGGCGGCCGTGAGGCGGAAAGGTCAGGAGTTGGCGTCGCGGGTGCGGCGGCGCCAGCGGGTGGCGCCGAAGACCAGGATGCCGCCGAGCATCACGGCGCCGGAGCCGGTCAGGGCCATCAGCGGGAGGTTGCCGTCGGCGATGCCGGTGACCGCCAGGTTGCTGTTGTTGCTGGTGTTCGACGTGGTGGCGACGCTGACGGTGCGGCTGATCGTGCCGAACGTGCCCGTCGCCGTCAGGACCGCGGTGCCGGCCTGGGTCAGGGGGATGTTGATCGCCCAGTTGCCGGAGCCGTCGGCGGTCGTCGTGTAGGTGTGTGACGCGGCGGCGTGGGCGGCGAAGCCCCGGGAGCGGCTGGACGACGACGCGCCGCCGCCGTAGCTGACCGTGACCGTGACGGTGGAGAACGGGTCGGCGCGGCCGGACATCGTGACGGCGCCGCCGGGCTCGACGGTGCCGGTGTCCACGACCACGTCGTTCGTCGTCGGGGGGTACTCCGCCTGGGCCGCCACCGCCGGGGCGAGCGCGGTCAGGGTGCCCAGCACGCCCGCCGCCACGCACGTCAACGCCTTCTTCACGCCAGCCTCCCGGCCTCACGCAGAGTGATTGTGTGTTCACACTATCGTGGTGGCGCGCACTTTCCCGGCGAAACCGGGTTTATCGTCCACGGCCTGGCCAGCGGGGTCGTGACCAGCTCCGGAGCCGGGGCGTCGGGGCGTGGCGGGACGATGCGGACGGTGACGGTCCGCGTGGCGCCGGGCGGGACGTCGGCGGTGAACAGAGCGACCATGCGGCCGCGGACGGTGCCGTCCACGATGGACACCTTCGCACCGTCCACCGTGGCCCCGCCGACGGTCCAGCCGGTGGGGGCGGCGACGGAGACGAGGGTGCGCAACGTGTACGGGTCCGGCACCACCGTCGGCCAGCTGAGCACGCCGCTGGGCAGCCCCGACCCGGGTGCGACCGAGGTCAGGGCGAGCTGCACGGAGTACCCCCGGAATCCTTTGTCGCATTGCTCTTGGACGACTCCGGCGGACGGGGTGAGGTAGTAGCCGAGCTTCGACGCGCCGCCCTCGTCGAGGAACACGCCGGCGGTCGGGGCGCCGGGGTCGTCGGCGGGCAGCGCGCCCTCCAGCGGCGTGCCGGCGATGCGGGTCTGCTCGGCCGGATCGGCGCTCCACGCCAGAATTCTTCGCTCGTGTACCGCCTGCGCCAGTGCCCCCAGCAGCGCCCTCGGTGGCGCGGGGTGCGCGAGGACCGCCTCGAACACCGCGCGGGCGGCCCCGGCGAAGTACGCGTCCTGCTGCTCCTGGTGCGGCAGCCGAGCGTACACATCGGACAGCAGCAGCCGGACCGCGTTGTCGGCGGTGAGCGTCTCGCCGCCGGCCACGGGCACCGGACCGGTCGCGGCGAGCAGGTAGGCCAGGGCGACCGGGTCGGTGGCGAGGACGCCGTCCACAGTGGTGCCGGTGCGCCGCCGGTACATCTCCCGCACCACCGCGGCCGCGCCGGGAAAGTCGGGCGCCAGGTTGATGTTCGCGGAATGCATGGCCGTGTCGTCGCCGTACAGTTGCCGGATGCCGTCCTCGACGGGGAGCACGGGCGCGTCGAAGGCGCCGAGCCCGCCGGTGGCCGTGCCCTGGCCCAGGAGGCTGATCCGGCCGCGGTCGGCGCCGAGGACCGCGTAGGCGCCGGGCATCCCGCCGGTGGCGCGCATCTCGGCCAGGTTCTGGAAGAGCACGAGGTAGGTGCGGGGCCGGTCGGCGCCGAGCAGGCCGGGGAGCACGGCGGCGGCCCGGGTGGCCGCGGCGATCGTGCGCAGCTTGACCTTGAGGTCGTCGAGGGGCCGGGCGACCTGCGGGGCGAGGCCGTCGGCGGGGATCCGGGCGAGGCGGTCGACGACGCCGCGCACGGCGCGGTCCCCGGCCGTCAGCTTCGGTGCGGCCGCGGCGAGGGCGCCGGGATCGAGACCGGCGGCGAGGGTTTCGAGCAGTGGGGGTACCGCATCCCGCGCGAGGGTTTCCAGACCGAGCGCGGTTTCACGCACGGCCGCCAGGCTCCGGCTGGTGAGGGCGGCCGCGCGCCAGGCCGGGTCGCGCACACCGTCGGCGGCGGCGTGGGTGCGGCGGCGCAGCGCCTCGGCGGTGCGGCGGGCCGCGGCGAGGTCCCCGTGCCGCAGCTCCTCGGGCAGTTGCCGGGCGAGGGCGGCCGCGGCGACGAGCTCGTCGTGCACGGTGGACACGCGCAGGCCGAGCCAGCTCAGCGCGCTCAGCGGGACGAGCACGAGGACGAGCGCGGGAATCAGCCGCCGCCGCAGACGGCTGGGCCGGCGGTGGGCGGTGCGGGTTCGGCCGGGCACGAAGCGCATCGTACGGCCGCGAGTCCTGGCAATTCGTACAAATCCGCATTTACTTGATGAACCCGGCGATACGCTCTCGCCGTGAACCTGCACGACTACCTCCGGGTACTCCGTAAGCGCTGGCCCTTCGTCGTCATCACGTTCGGCGTCGCCGTGGTGCTCGGCGTGCTGGTCACGTTCAACACGACGCCGCGGTACGCGTCCACGCTCACGTTCTTCGTGACCACGTCGAACCAGGGCAACGCCGGCGACGCCTACCAGGGCGGCCTGTACTCCCAGCAGCGCGTCAAGTCCTACGCCGACCTGCTCACCAGTGAACGCCTGGGCCAGGCCGTCGTCGACGACCTGCGGCTCAAGACGAGCCCGGTCACCCTGGTGTCCAAAGTGGACGCGGTGGTGGTGCCGGATACGGTACTGCTGCGCGTCACCGTCACCGATACGAACAAGGACGAGTCGCTGCGCATCGCCCAGTCGCTCGGCCGCCAGTTCACCCGGCTCGTCGGCCAGCTCGAAACCCCGCCCGACGCGACCGCCGCGCCGGTCAAGGTCGAGGTCGTCGGCGGACCCCGGCTCGAAGCCACCCCGGTCGCGCCCCGCCCGGTCCGGAACATGGGCATCGCGGTCGCCCTCGGCCTGCTGCTCGGCATCGGCCTGGCCATCCTCCGCGAAACCCTCGACACGACGATCCGCTCCACCGAGGCGCTGCGCGACCTCAGCGGCGCCCCGGACCTCGTGACCGTCGCCTTCGACGCCACCGCCAAGGACTCACCACTGGCCGTCGGCGACGCCGGCTTCTCCCCGCGCGCCGAGGCGTTCCGCCAGCTGCGGACCAACCTGAAGTTCGTCGACGTCGGCCGGCCGCTCAAGGTGCTCGCGGTCGTCAGTGCGGTACCCAGCGAGGGCAAGTCGACCTTCGCCGCCAACCTCGCGACGACCATGGCCGCCCAGGACGGCGCGAAGATCCTGCTCGTCGAGGCCGACCTGCGCCGGCCGAAGGTCGCCGACTACCTGGGCGTCGAGGGCTCCGTCGGCCTCACGAACGTCCTCATCGGCCAGGTCGGCCTGGACGACGTCCTGCAGCCGCTGGGCCGCGACGACCTGTGGGTGCTGCCGAGCGGCTCGATCCCGCCCAACCCGAGCGAACTGCTGGCCTCTCCGAAGATGCAGGACCTCCTCGAAGAGCTCAGGTCCCGATACGACCTGATCATCCTGGACTCACCGGCCCTGCTCCCGGTCACCGACGGCGCCGTGGCCGCCTCCCACGCCGACGGCTCCCTGCTGATCGTCCGCTACGGCCACACCACCCGGGCCCAGGTCGGCAAGGCCCTGGACCTCCTCGCGGCGGTGGACGCCACGGTCATCGGCTGCGGCCTGAACATGGTCCCCACCCGCGGCGGCGACGCCTACACCTACCAGTACGACTACGGCTACGGCGACGACACCGGCCACCGCCCCCGCCTGGTCGACCAGCTCGAGGAAGCCAAGCACCTGACCAGCCGCCAGTCCGCCGGCGCCCGCCCGGCCGCCCGCCCGAGACGGCGCGGCCGGGCCAAGGTCCACTAGCCGGTCGGCGGCCGGTCAGGGCCGGATGTGGAAGGCCGGGTCGAGGGCGACGGCCGCGAGCTCGGTGTCGTTGAACGGCAGCGGGCTCAGGACGTTGTCGTTCTGGTGCGGGCCGAAGCCCGAGAACTTCGACTGGGCCACGTGCACGACGGTGCCGTCCGGGTAGCCGTAGGTCGCCCAGTTGTCGATGCGGTTGTCGTGCGGGTCGCCGCGGCCGGTCGCGTAGGCCACGCGCCGGCCGCCGGTCTCGATGACCGTGCACGCCGCCGGCTCGGACCAGAAGCGGTCGGCCAGGTCGCACGGGTCACCGGTGGCGGTCGACCGGCCGGGGTCGTGGACCTCGACGATGAGCCGGCCGTCGAGCCCGCCCTTGCTGACCTCGATCGACGTCAGGTCTCGGCGCTGTCGAAGGTGCTGACCGCCGAGTCAACAGCGTCGGAGGACGGCGACGCTGTGACGGCAGCATGAGCTGGTACGGCGGGCAACCGAGGCCCGGTTGCCCGCCCCGCCACTCACGATGATCGCTACGAGCCGTCGTGCCGGGCCTCGCGCCACTCGTGCTCCAACAACGAGTAGAGCAGCGAATCCCGCCAAGCGCCGTTGGTGAACACGTGGTCCCTGAGTCGTCCTTCGGGAGTGAATCCGAGGCGGGCGAGGAGCCGTTGCGAAGCTCGGCTGTCCGGACCGCACGCGGCCTGAATGCGGTGCAGGCGTAGCGCATCGAACCCGAACGCGATCATGAGTGCGGTCGCTTCGGCCGCGTAACCCTTGCCCCAGTCTTCACGGCGGAGCGCGTATCCGAGCTCTCCGCTGCGATCCCGGCCGAGTCCGATCCGCACGAACCCGATCAGCGTGTCATTGCTGTTGGCGACGGCTAGATAGTAGTCGGGCCGAGGCTCGCTCTGAGCGCGAGCGATGTCCAGACTCAGCCGCTCTGCCTGATCGTCGCGGGTCCGCACGTCGAAGCTCAGGGTTTGCGTCACGGCGGCGTCGCCCACAACAGCCATCGAGGCATCAAGATCATCTATCCGGAACTCGCGCAGAGCGATACGTGGCCCGGCGATCTCGATGGGAAACACCGCCTGACCGTATCCCGATGGCTCCGTGGCTGCCTACGCGGGGAGAGCGGCGGCCGGCACCCGGCAGAAGGACTCGATCTCTTCCCGCAGGTCCCGAGCTACCGGAGAGCTGATGTAGCGCCTGCTCCGCAGCGCATGGTGGACGCGGCCCGCACTGGTGATGATGCCGCCGATCCGCCGATCCGCCGATCCGGCTCCAGCGCCAGCACGGGCGCCAGCGCCTCCCGAGCGCCATCAATATGCGAGGAGTGGACGCGGGCCAGCGCAAGCTCCGCGCGGGCGCCCGCCTCGTCACTGAATGAACGATCCTCCGGCCGACCGTGCTCGAACAGGTCGAGCGCGGACAGCGCCTCGGCCTGTGCGCGTTCCTGCTCGTCATCAAGGCAGACGAACGTACCGGCCGCGTAGTACCGCTGCTTGGCGGGCGAGAAGGCGAACAGGCCCCCGATCGCGTCGAGCTCATCCGGCCGGTGCCCTTCCCGCCGGTCGAAAGCATGGCCGAGCGCCGCGTTCGCCTCCTCCACCATGCCCATCTGCGCCCATGCCCGCGCTTCGAGAGCTGGCAGCCATGCAGCGACCGAACCGGTGAGGTCGGCGGCATACTCGCTGCCGCTGCGCGCGTATCGAGCGGCTTCCTGCGGCCGGCCGGCCCAGTACGCAATGAGACTCTGGAGTCCGCGCGCCCACGCCCGCAGGCCCTGGTGCTCGGCGTTGTCGGCGCAGACGTACAACGTGCGCGCGTGTGTCATGGCGTCGTGGAAACGACCGAGGTCTTGGCTGGCCTTTGACGTGAGGCCGGAGATAACTCCGGCGAGCAGGTAAAGATCGCGGCTGAGTGCGGGCTTCTGCTTGCCCTCCAGAAGCCGGAACACCGTGTCCTGTTCCTCGATCAGGTCCGCCATGATCGCGGTGAGCGGTTCACGTATGTAGGCGTTGGCGAGATGAACAACGTCGTCTTGGATCTGGGCGATTGCCTCGGGACCGACGTTGTCGATCTCGGCGAACGTGGCGAATCGGGCCGCGCGCCGAGTAGCCATCGCAACCTGCCTTTCTAGCATGCTCGTCAATGAGTCGTCAGATGAATCCGTCAGCGGCTCGGCAGGAGTCGGAGGGCTGTCGAGTGTCAGGCTGTTTCGTGTGACCAGCTCGCTAACCAGGCTGGTGCCGATGATCGCGTCCGAGGCTGGCGCCAAGAGCTCGGACATGGAGTAGCCCCCACAACAGCCGCGCAACGCGACGCTGTGAGGGACGCGGTGCTGTTCGAACGTCCCCGGCGACCCATCGCCGCAAGGTCCGCACGCTGAGCGTCGCATCCTCGCCATTGTCTCGCGCGCAACGTTCGAACCTTCCGACGATCTCCGCGTGGGTGCACTCGTCTCGTTCGATCAACGCAGCAAGCAGTGTGAGCCTCACATCGGGCATCGCCGACCCCTCCCGGACGGATCTAGGAATGACGGTATGCCCCCTCATTGCGGGTAGCCAGCCCTCAACCACTCAGGCATTGATATGGCCCGACGATGTCCGCCTTATGGCAGCGCAACGGCCGATAGTCGGCCCAGCCGCGCGCTTCTTGTGACAGCGACCCGATCGCCAGACTCCAATATGCACCGAAAGCGAGTGGCCGGTACCCACCGTCTGTCGTCGAACAGGCGGCGCCGAGACCGAGTCAATCACTGAGTCCCCCGCCGCTTCGTGACGCAAGGGCCGTGGCGGGCGGGTGATCAGGCTTGGCGCATCGCCTTGCGGGCCGGGCGGTGCTACGGGGTGGTGCGCCCAGCCGCCTGGAGATCGAGAGGGAGCCATGAGCACCTATCGGGGCGTTGATTCGATCGCGCTCGCACAGGCGGAGCTGGACCGTCACGTGACGTCAAGCGTTGACGGCGTCTGTCTGGCGTGCGGGGTGTCGGGGCCGTGTGACGCGCGTGAGCGGGCGGCGCGGTTGTTCCGTTCGTCGCTGCGGTTTCCTCGGCGCCGGCCGGGTGCGACGCGGCCGGAGTGGTTGGCGCTCGGCGGGTCGGCGCAGCGGGTCTGCGCCGTGCGGGCTGAGGCGGTGGCCGAGCGTCGGGTGCAGTCGACGGCGCGGGCTGGTGACGTCGTGTACGTCGGGCCGACGGCGACGCCGCCGTTCTCCTTGAGGAACGGGTTCCGTTTCCGGGTGATCCGACTGCCCCCGGCGGCGCTGCCGCCGATGCGGCAGCGGTGAACGGTGTGGTGTCGGCGCACCGCTGTGGAGTGGGCAGACACCACGCCGGCAGCCAAGGATGCGGGTCATAGACGTGGAGAGGCGGGCGGTTGCGCTCATTCAGCGTGTCATCGCACGAGTGAAAGCGACGTGACGGGAGGACATGGTGGGACCAGACGGGTTCGGTGATCTTCTGGCTGCTCGGGCCGTGTACGCGCGGGCGGGCTGGTATGCGCTGCCGCAGCCGTTGCCGGGAGCTGTCGTGGATCGGCTTTGCGCCAGCGTGGCGCACATCAGCGGGCAGGATCGGCCGGAGGTGGTGTTCGAAGACGGCAGCCGGGTGGTGCGGGCGTTGCACGGCTGTCACCGGTTCGACGCGGCATGCGCGGCGTTGACGCGGCTGCCGCCGTTCGTGGCGCTGGCCGAGACCCTCGTCGGTGGGCCGGTGTACGTGTACCAGTTCAAGGTGAACTTGAAGCAGCCGTTCGAGGGTCGGGCGTGGCCGTGGCATCAGGACTTCGCGTTCTGGCTGCGCGAGGACGGCATGCCGACGCCGAACGCGGTCAACATCGCGGTGTTCCTCGACGACGTCCACACCGGCAACGGCCCGCTTACGGTGATCCCGGGCAGTCACCGGCTGGGGCTGCTCGACGTCGACACCGCGCCACGGTCGCCGGGCGGGCGCGACTGGCGGCGGCACGTGTCAGCGGACCTGGAGTACACGGTCGCTGAGGATCGGGTGGCGGCGCTCGCTGAGGATCTGGGCCGCTATGTCGCGGTCGGCGGGCGCGGGACGTGTTTCGCGTTCCACTCGAGCATCGTGCACGCCTCGTCGAACAACGAGTCCGCGGACCGGCGCGCCATGCTGCTGATCACCTACAACGCGGTCGGCAACGCGCCGCCGTCGCCCAGCCGCCCGGAGTTCCTGGTCGACCGAGACACGACGCCGCTCACGGCGGAGGGCGGCTTCTCGTGGTGAGCCGGTGCTCGCGGCTGTGTCGTGACCAGTCGCCCGTCGTGGCTTGGAGGTGCTGATGTCGTACGCCAATCCGGCGGCCTTGTTCGCCGGTACCGAGGCGCAGTATCTGCGGTTCCGCGCCGCCCACCCGGACGTGTTCTTGGACCTGATCGCCGGGCAGCGTCCAGCGGGGACGGTGCTGGATCTGGGCTGCGGGCCGGGCAGCATCGCACTGCCGCTGGCTGACCGGGGTCGTGACGTGATCGCGGTCGATGTCAACCCGCGGATGATCGACGCCGCCCGCAAGGCTGCCGCCCGCCGGATGACCCGGGGCAAATTCCGGTGGCAGGTCAGCGATGCGCACGACCTGACCGGCGTCGGGCCGGTGGCGGGGGTGACGATCGGTGACGCGTTCCACTGGTTCGACCGGGCGCGGGTGCTGGCCGGCCTGGATCGGCTCGTCGTGCCCGGCGGGTTCGTCGCGCTGGTGATGTCGTTCGCGCCCGGCACGGCCAAGCCGTGGTGGTACACCGTGGCCGATCAGGTGCTGCGCCGCCACCTGGGCGCGGCCCGCCATGCCGGGCCGGAGGCGATGTACGACCCGCCGCAGGGCGGCGACCACGAAACCATCCTGCGGGCCTCGCCGTTCAACCAGCTCACTGTCATGCGCACCGATCAGCCGTTGCGGCTGGACCTGGCGCAGGTGCTGGGCAACCAGTACACGCAGGCGTACTCCTCGCCGCCGCTGTTCGGCGAGCGCTTCGACGACTTCGACCGGGACCTGTCCGGCGCGTTGTGCGCGGTCGAGCCGTCCGGCGTCTTCGTCGCCACCGTGCAACCAGCTCTGATCATCGCTCGACGTGGGGAGGACACGTGAAGATCAGCATCATCGGGTGCGGCCGGCTCGGCGCCCCGTACGCGGCTGGTATGGCCGGCCTCGGCCATCACGTCCTGGGTCTGGACACGGACCCGGACACGATGGCGGCCCTACGGGCCGGGAAAGCGCCGTTCGCGGAGCCGGGTCTGGCCGAGGCGATCACGGGCGGGGCGGACTCCGGCCGGTTGACGTTCACCGACTCCTACGCCCGCGCCGCCGAGCACGCCGACGTGCATTTCCTGGCCGTGCCCACCCCGCAGGCGGCCGACAGCGACCACCACGACCTGAGCATCCTGTTCGCCGCCGCCGAGTCCCTCGCCCGGCATCTGCACCGTGACAGTCTCGTCGTGGTCAAGTCGTCGGTGCCCGCGGGCACCAGCGCCCGCGTCGCCGCCCGCATGGCCGAGATCGCCGGACCGGGGGTCACGATCGAGGTCGCCGCGTCACCTGACTTCATGCGGGAAGGCTGCTCAATCGCCGATGTGCGCCGCCCGACCCGGATCGTGCTGGGTGTTCAGCCCGGCGGGACGGCCGAGGCGACGCTGCGTGCGTTGTGGGCGCCGTGCGTGGCGGCCGGGGTGCCGCTCGTGGTCACCGACTGGCCGACCGCAGAGCTGTGCAAGCTGGCCGCGAACGGGTTCCTGGCCACCCGGATCTCCTACGTCAACGCCCTCGCCGCGTTCTGCGGCGCGGCCGGCGCCAACATCGCCGACCTCGCCGCCGCGGTCGGGTACGACCCGCGCATCGGCGCCGACTACCTCACCCCCGGGCTCGGCTTCGGCGGCTCGTGCCTGAGCAAGGACCTGCGCGGCTTCGTCGCCATGGCCCAGTCCCTCGGCGTCGGCGACTCCTTCCGGCTCCTCACCGCAGTCGACGAGATCAACCAGCAGCGCCGTCAGCGCGCTTTGACCGCAACCCTGAACGCGCTCGGTGGCGCCGCTGCCGGTCAGCCGGTCACGGTGTGGGGCGCGGCGTTCAAACCTGGCATCGACGACGTGCGTGACTCCCCGGCCTTGGACGTCGCCAAACGCCTGCACCAGGCCGGCGCCACGGTGACCGTCTACGACCCGCAGGCCATGGACCTGGCCCGCGCGGAGTGCCCCCACCTGAACTACGCCACCGACCCGGTGACCGCAGTGGAGCAGGCCAGGGTGCTGTTGCACCTCACCGGTTGGCCGCAGTTCGCCGAGATCGACCCGTCGGACCTGCGGCCCGCGCCGCAGCCGGTGCTCATCGACGCGCGAGGCGGTCTGAGCTGGACCCGCTGGACCGGCGCGGGCTGGACCGTCTACCCCCTCTGACCACCCGCACGACCCATCGCCGACGCTCCGGAGGTCCACCAGGTAACCCCACAACGCACCACGAACCAGGTCTGAATTCAGCACACGACAGCGAGGACTTCCGTTGCGTATCACTGTTATCGGCGCCGGGCACCTGGGCGCTACCCACGCGGCCGGCATGGCCGAGATCGGCCACGACGTCATCGGCGTGGACATCGACCCGGCCAAGGTCGACACCCTCAACGACGGCAGGAGCTGGTTCCACGAACCAGAACTCGACGAACTGCTCGCCCGCAACCTGAAGACCGGCCGGCTGCGGTTCACCACCGACTTCAAGCACGCCGCCGCCCACGGCCAGGTCCACTTCCTGGCCGTGGGCACGCCCTCCGGCTCGGACGGCGCCTACGACCTCGACCAGCTCCACAGCGCGGTCAACCAGCTCGCGCCCTATCTGGAGCAGCCGTGCCTGATCGTCGGCAAGTCGACCGTCACGCCCGGGACCGCCGAAAGCCTGGAACGCCTTGCCCGCGCCATCGCCCCCGCCGGTGACGGCGTCGATGTGGCGTGGAACCCGGAGTTCCTCCGGGAAGGGACCGCTGTCGCCGACACCCTCACCCCGGACCGGATTGTCATCGGCACCACCACGGGCGACGCGGAGCGGCTGCTGCGCGAGGTGTATGCGCCGATCGTGCGCAGCCACGGCTGCCCCCTCGTGGTCACCGACCGGGTCACTGCCGAGATGGTCAAGGCCACCGCCAACGCCTACCTCGCCACCCGCATCTCCTTCGTCAACGCCGTCGCCGAGATGTGCACCACCGCCGGCGCCAACGTCACCGACCTCGCCGCCGCGATCGGCCACGACGTCCGCATCGGCCCGCACTACCTCGCCCCCGGACTGGGGTTCGGCGGCGGCTGCCTGCCCAAGGATCTGCACGCCTTCACCCGCCAGGCCGACACCGGCGGCATCACCCCGGCCGCGACCCTCTTCCGCGCGGTCGACGCCATCAACCAGCACATGCGCCACCGCGCCGTCGAACTGGCCCGCGAAGCGGTCGGGGGAACGCTGACCGGACGGGCCATCGCTGTGTGGGGCGCGGCGTTCAAAGCGGGGATCGACGACGTACGCGACTCCCCGGCCCTCGACGTCGCCGAACAGCTCCACCGCGCCGGAGCGCAGGTCACCGTCTATGATCCGCAGGCACTCACCGAGGCGCACCGGGCCGCACCGCACCTGGCCTACGCCTCGTCAGCGGTCGCCGCCGCCAACCGAGCGCACCTCATCATCGTCGCGACCGGCTGGCCGGAGTTCGCCGCGATCGACCCCGAGGCGCTCACCGCCGCCGTCGCCACCCCGGCGATCCTCGACGCCCGAGGCGTCATCGACGGTGCCCACTGGGCCGCCGCCGGATGGACCGTCCACGGACTTGGCAGCCGCCCGTAGCCGAACCGGGTGGGGGTGGGGCCGGAACTGCTGGTCTCATCCCCAGCCGGCGCTAGACGCGCCGACCTGCCGACCATGCCCGCTGGTCACCGTCACCGGCACCGCGACGCCACCGAACGGCGCCTGCGCCAACGCCGACCGAACCGGCTGCCGGCCGTCGAACCGGAACGCCACCAACTCCGCCCCGTCCAACTCGACCGCCCCGAGGTCCAGCGAACGCCGCCGCCTCACCCACGCGGCGAGGCCCGCCGGGTCCGGCACCTCAGCCGCGAAATGCAATAGTGTGGCGTACCAGATATCACGCCGGTACGACGTCTCAAACCAGCCGTCCGCACCGAGCTCCACGCCCAACCGGTCCGCGAAGTCGTCAGCGGCCGAATCGACCGGGTATGCGCAGGTCATCACCCCGGACGGGGTCAACGTCAGCCCATCCAGCCGCAACCGCACCGCAGTGGACTGCGCCGCCGCCCGGGCGAGCGCTCCCGCACAGCGGGCCACCAACGGATCTGCCCCGGACAACCCCGGTCGATGCATCTCGATCGCCCGGACCGTCAGATGCACGGCATCACGGACTCCGGTCGGCCAATGCCCGGAACCGCTCACCGCCGCCACCTCGGCGGTAACCTCGGCCAGCCGATCGGCAACCGGCCCGGCCGGCACGAGCACGGCCGACATCCCCCAACGCCCACCCGGCACCGGGGGCACATCGATAAAGTGCGAGCCCCGCAGCACGGCATCCCGACCCTGCTCAAACAGCCGGTCAAACCTTGCCCGGAGTTGCGAACCGCTCGACCGGCGCCCCGCGGAGACGTCACCATCAGTCGCCATCGGGGCAGCGTACGCGCAACGGTCACACCCAGCCCCAAGACGCGCTGGGCCGCCGTCCGAGTGCCCACCGTCGGAGACGGGTTGTCGCGCATCAAGACTTTCTGGAGCCCCGCCTATCGCTGCCATTCGGGTCACTTCCGTCGCCAGTGGAACGCTGGAAGATTTGAAATTTACGTCCCTTTCGATATCGGCCTTTCGGCTGATTTGGTGGACAGCGGCGTTCAGGAAAGCGCATTCCTACTGCATTGGGTAGGTGAGAAACTGATAGGCGCGTGGGGGAATCGCTCAAGGCCCTGTCGGTGGGGTGGGGAGGTGATGCGGTGGCGCGGGTGTACCGACAGCGGCCGGGCGACAGTCCGTCGCAGCGTCCGACTCGCCAGCCGGGTGACCCCGAGCTTCACGGGCTCAGGGAGCGGCACGGGTCGCTGCTGATGCTGCTCACGCTGCACGGCCCGCTCGACACCGGTGAAGTCATCACCCTGCTGTTCGGCAGCCGAACCGCGGCCGTGCGGCACCGTACGGCCCTGGTCCGGGCCGGGCTGGTGTGGCGGTTCGCACGTCCAGCCGTACCGGGCGATGTCGGCGTCATTCAGCACGCCCTGATCGTGGACGCTCTTCCCCTGCTCCTTCTTGTCCTGACTCGCCCGCTGGTACCGACCGGCCCGCACGTCCGCGCCCCCGGCCAGCAGCTCCGCCTTCGTCGCGAACCGCAACCCCTGCCCCGTCCGCTTGACCTGCCGTACCATCGGAACTGCCTCCCCATCGACGTCCCTAGCTGCTATAAACGACCTTGGCAGCTAACGCTTCTTAGGAGTGCCTGCCGTGCAGCCCAGAAGCTCGGCCGTCGCCTCGACGGAGAGGTCCTCCCAGTACTGCAGGACGAGCACGGCGCGCTGCCGTGACGGCACGGACGCCAGCGCCTCGAGCACGGCGACCCGGTCTTCGGGCCCGGTGTCCCGGGCGACCGGCTCCGGCGGCGAGTCGCTCGTGCGCACCCGCCGCCACCAGCCGAGCCGTCGCTCGTCGAGGTATGTCCGCACCAGGGTGCGGCGGAGGTACCCGTCGAGCACATCGTGCCGCGCGACCCGGTGCCAGGCGAGGTACGACTTCGTGAACGCCGCCTGGGTCAGATCCTCGGCCCGGTGCCAGTCCCCGCACAGCAGAAACGCCGTGCCGCGCATCGCGTCCGACCGCGCGGCGAAGTACTCGGCGAACGCCGTGTCCCGATCAGTCATTCGCTACTCACGGTCGCGGCCCGCTGCGGGGTTGCACGGCCGCCGGAAAAAAGTAGGGTCGATACATGGTCGGCCCGGCCCGGGAGTGCTGGTTCTGCGGCGACGCCACCGCATCGCCACAGCACGAGCGCGTCGTCGGCCTGCACATCGACATCGATACCACGATGACCTGGACGCTGCGCATCCGCACCAGGTGGTACACCGGCAGTGTGCGCGTGCCCCGCTGCGCCCGCTGCCGCCGGGGCCACCGCCTCGAGCAGGCCCTGCCGCTGCTCGCCGTCGCCGCGTTCATCGCCTATGTCGCGAGCGGGCAGTTCGACGAGCTCCTCGGCATCACCCCGGCGGGCAGTACCGTGGGCCCGGCACTCTGGGCGGTGCCGGCCGCCCTGCCCGCCCTGGCCTGGATCGCCGCCCGGCGGGGGTGGCTGCGGTCGGTCGGGTTCGCCCCGCGGGGGCTCGCATACGGGCGCCGCTATCCGGAGGTCCGGCAGATGCGCGCCGACGGCTGGAAGTGGCGGTCGGGGCCGTTCCCCTCCGGGCTGCGCGACTGGGACCTGATCCAGGCCGCGAGCACCACCAGCCGGCCGCGGCGGATCATCGCGACCGTGGCCGCGCTGCTCGGGCTCGCCGCCGCGGTGGTGACGGTGGTGCTGTACTTCCAGGGCAGCGAGCTGGCCGCGGTAGCGATGGTGGCGGCCCTCCTGCTGTTCTTCCTCGCGTCACGCCTCAACCCCGAGCCGTGAGCACGACGAGCTGCGGGTTCGTCATGGCAACGCCACCTTGACGCCTCGAGAGAACGCCGAATCGTGGAGTTCGAGCTTCGTCAGCTTCACATCGGCGGCAACGTGGACAGGCCCTTCTCGCGTGGCGTCAAGGGCGGCGGAGCGACAAGCACGGCGACGAGGGCACGGATACGCATGGCAGTTTCGGCACGACCGCCGAGCCACCTACCACTTCGGACGGTGGCGGTCAGCCACCCGACATCGCGGATCACGCCGGGGTGCTCGGCCGGGTGCGGCTCAGACGGTTCGCTCGATTGCCTTGGCGAGGTCGGCGGATCCCTGGCGCAGGGCGGTGCCGGTCGGGGTGTCGAAGAGGATGCGGTGGCAGCCGTCCAGTTCGAAGTAGACCTCGCCGAGGGTGTTGTCGGGCCGGCGGATCAACGCGAAGCGGCTCGCGTGGGTCTGGCACGGGGCTGGCGCACCGGCGGCCAGGAGTTGTGCTCGGAGCGGGGTCCAGGTCGGCGCGGGGAGGGTGGCGCCGCGGTCGAAGTGGCCGGCGGGCTTGCCGGTGCCCTGCTCGGACGCCTGGACGGTGTACAGACACAGGCGGACCTCGCCCGTCGGGGCGTCCGGGGTGCCGGTGAACTGCTGGCCCATCGACGTCGTCGCGCCGACCATGTCGGCCCAGGTCGGTTCGCAGCCGGTGCTCGCCGCGGCCGAGGATTTGCGTTCGCCGATGACCGTGGTCGCCACCGTGGTCAGGGTCGCGTGTTCGATCGTGTCGCGGACCTCGATGCGCAGCTTGCCGCAGGCGTCGGCGGCGATGCCCGGGCGCAGCCAGCGGCCGGTCGCGTCGAGGACGGCGAACCACGGCACGCCGGGCAGGTCGGCGGTGCAGGCGCCGTCGGTCCGCGGGGCGTTGGGCAGCCTCAAGGCCCTGGTCAGGGCGTCGACATCGGTGCCGCGCCGCTCGAACTGGACCGCGTCCTCACGGCCGTCGGCCCGCACCTGGCTGCCCACGGAGCACACGACCAGCGCGGCCGGGGTGAAGTCGGCGGGGAGCCGGGGCAGGCCCAGCTCGACGGCCGGCTCGAACACGTCCGGATCGGCGGCCTGCGCGCACGACTGCCAAACAGCATGGATTTCGGGGGTACTGTCCGGAGCCGCGACCATCCCCGGCCCCGGCTTCGGCGCACAGGCGGCGACAGCGACGAGCACGAAGACGAGCAGCGCGACGGTTCGCATGCCCCTTCGACGCGGCCCGAGCCGAAGAGGTTCCCATGACCGTCCCTCAGTGCACCCAGGGCAGGTCGGCCGGCATGTCGTACGTCAGCGCGACCTCGAAGCCGGCGTCGCGCTGGACCGTGAACGTCAGGCCGAAGCGGGGCCGGCTGCCCTCGGCGACCATCGCGTCGCGCAGGTCCAGCAGTGTGCTGGTGAGCTCCTCCGACCACGGGTCGGCGAACTCGGCCCAGCGGCTGCTGTCCAGCGGGCCGTCGGCGCCGTCGAATCGCAGGCGCAGGCCGGTGTAGTGCTCGTCGACCTCGGCCTCGAACACCGAGCGCACCGCCTCCGGCGGGGACACCTTGCGGACGATGGCGACGATGGTGTCGAAATAGGGGTCGTCAGCCAACGAAGTCCACCAATGTATCGACCATGGTCTCAGGATACGGGGGGCTTCAGCAGGGCGTGCAGGCGGTCGGCCAGCGCGGTCAGCTCGTCGGCGCAGGAGTGGAACGCGGCCGCGGGGGCTCCGAGGGG
Source organism: Dactylosporangium sp. NPDC051541 (assembly GCF_044454505.1). Lineage (NCBI taxonomy): Bacteria > Bacillati > Actinomycetota > Actinomycetes > Micromonosporales > Micromonosporaceae > Dactylosporangium > Dactylosporangium sp. NPDC051541. The sequence goes on along the minus strand of NZ_JBITDU010000016.1, from coordinate 107,307 downwards.
GTCCGGGATGCCCTCGTCGCCGGGTGGCAGCGGGCGGACCGTGCCGCGTACGGCGACGGCCTCGGCCCGCAGCTGCTCGGCGCGGCGGGCCGGGTCGGTGGCGGGCGGCAGGGCGGCGGTGTCGACGTGGCCGGCGAGCCGGTGCCACTGCCGCAGGGTGAAGCAGCGCAGCAGGTGCGGCGGGGAGAGCTCGACGCAGCGGGCGCGGTGCTCCCGGCCGGCGGTGAGGACCAGGTCGGCCCGGGCCAGGTCGGGGCCGGTGAGGCGGCGGGCCCGGAAGCCGGCCGGGTCGGCGCCGCGGTCGGTGAGGGCCTGGGCGGCGAGGGGGTGCATGGCGGCGCCGGGCGTGGCGTGGGTGCCGGCGCTGGCCAGTTCGATGCGGTCGCCGAGCGGGTGCAGGGCCCGGCGCAGGAGCAGCTCGGCCATCGGGGAGCGGCACAGGTTGCCGGTGCAGACGAGCAGGATGCGGAACCGCTCGGGTGCGGCGTGCCGCGGCGTGTGCGTCATGTCCCGGCCAGCCGCCGGATGAACTCGGCGTACCGGTCGAGGTTCGCCTCCTGCTCGAAGCGCTTGACCACGTCGTCGCGGGCGGCCCGGCCCATCGCGGCGGCGCCGTCGGGGTCCCGCAGGAGGGCGACGATCGCGGCCGTCCACGCGGCCGGGTCGCCGGGTGGCAGGAGCCGTCCGGTGGCCGGGGTGACGATCTCGCGGTGGGCCGGGATGTCGGAGCACAGCACCGGCACCCCGCACGCCATGGCCTCCAGGACCGCGCGCGGGCGCCCCTCCGACCACGACGGGTGGGCCAGGCAGCGGGCGCTGGCGAGCAGGGCCGGCATCTCGTGCGGCGGGACGCGGCCGGCCAGCACGATGGAGCCGTCGCCGACGGGTGGCTTGAGCGGTCCGTCGCCGGCGATGACGAGCCGGGCGGCGGGTACCTGCTCCAGCACGCCGGGCCAGGCGCGGCACACGACGGCGTGGTTCTTGACCGGCAGCAGATTTCCGGCGATCAGGACAGTACACCCGCAAGCTTTGGCATCTGGACGGAAGCGTGAGGTGTCGACGCGACTGCCGATCGCCGCGACCGGGCCGGTGGCGAAGGGTGCGACGGCGGCGCGGAGGCCGTCGCTGACGACCCGCACGCCGGTGGCGCGGCGCAGGGCGGCCCGGGTGGCGGCGCCGAGGGTGTACCGCTTCAGCCGCGAACCGTATTCGGGGCCCGGCCGTACCACCTCGCCCTGCAGCTGGAACAGGTGCGGCAGGCGGCGCCGGGCGCTGGACAGTTCCACGGCGACGGCGGCGAGGGGGTCGCTGGACATGAGCACGGCGCCCGCCGCCGGGCTGACCCGGTCGACGACCCGCCGGGCCGCGGCCAGGTAGCGCAGCCGGTCCGGGGCCGCGAACCGGTGCAGGTACACGGGGTCGCGCTCGAGCGGGCCGGCCGGTACCCCGGCCGACGGGACGACGATGTCGTAGCGGCCCCCGAGCCGGGCGGCGAGGCCGCGGGCGGTGTCGAGGACCGGGTCGTCGTCGCCGAGCGGGCTGGAGCCGACGACGACGACGGAGACCGCGGCCGGCACGTCAGGCGACGGCGAGCGGGCGGTACGCGGGCCGCGCCCGGACCCATCCGGCGGTCGCCGCGAGCCCCTCCTCCATCGGCACCGGCACCACGTCCGGGAACAGTTCGCGCAGCCGTGCGGTGTCGGCCTGGGTGTCGCGGGCGTCGCCGGGCCGCGACGGCTGGTGCTCCAGCTCAACCTGGACGCCGAGCGCGGCGCCGACCCGGGCGGCCAGGTCGAGGACGGAGACGCGGGTGCCGAACGCGAGGTTGACCGGTGTCGGTGAGGTGACCCGGCGCAGGACCGCCTCGGTGAGGACCCGCACGACGCTGCCGACGAACGTGAAGTCGCGGGTCTGCCGGCCGTCGCCGTGGATGCGCAGCGGCTCGCCGCGCAGGGCGGCGTCCATGAAGGACGGTACGACGGCGGCGTAGGCGTGACCGAGGGCCTGCAGCGGCCCGTAGACGTTGAAGAACCGGAAGGCGAGCGCGGGCAGCTGGTAGGCGGCACCGTAGGCGGTGACGTAGCCCTCGGCGGCGAGCTTGCTGGCCGCGTAGGGGCTGAGCGGGGCGGTGGCCAGATCCTCGCGCTTCGGCAGGATCGGGTTGCCGCCGTAGACCGACGACGAGGACGCGGCGACGACGTGGGTGCCGCGGCGGCGGCAGGCCTCGAGGAGGTACACGGTGCCGGTGACGTTGGCGTCGTGGGCGGCGACCGGCTCGGCCATCGAGCGCGGCACGGACGAGCGGGCGCCGAGGTGCACGACGCTGTCCACACCGGACACGACGTCGTCGAGCAGCGGCCGGTCCAGCAGCGAGCCCTCGACGAACTCGGCGGCGACGCCGTCGAGGTTGTCCAATGTGGAGGTGCTGAGGTTGTCGAGCACGACGACGCGGCTCACGCCGGGGTGGGCGGCGAGCTCCCGGCAGAGGTTCGCTCCGATGAATCCGGCTCCGCCGGTGACGAGGACTCGCACGTACAGCACCCTTCACATGAAGTGTCTTACCGAATACGGAGCGTAACTCACGCGCCGACGACGCCGAGGTACTTGCCCTCGAACCAGAACACCCCGACGTCGGACCGGCCCGCCACCAGCTCCGCGAAGAACAGGTCGTCGTTGATGTCGTCCATGACCACGACCGCGTTCGGGGCCAGGGCCGGGCCAACGCGGCGCATGCACTCGGCCCGGGCCCCGCGGCGCTTGTCCGAGTCGTAGTGCAGCAACTGCGGGCGGGTGCCGTCGCGGGCCAGGCCGGCCAGGATCGGGCCGAGGTTGCGGCGGTCCCCGCGCACGTGCAGCGTCCACCGTGGATAGAGGTACGGCGGGACGAGGCAACCGATGTGCCGCTCGGGCTCCTCGTGCCGGAACACCGGGAAGTCGCTGGAGTACAGGTGCCCGCCGCCGTTCTCGTCGAGCGCGGCCAGCATCGCCCGGCTCGACCAGCCCGCGCCGACCCCGGTCTCCAGGACGACCTCGGGGCGGTGCCGGCGGACCAGGAAGTGCAGCAGCGGGTAGCAGCCGCCCCCGCCGAGGTGGATGCCGGCGGCGCGCAGGGCGTCGGCGCGCGGCTGGGCGTCCTCACGCATGCGGGCCGCGAACTGCAGCGACGCGTCCCACAGGTCCGGGTCCCGGGCCCGGCACCACCCGTCGAGGTCCTCGGCGTGCCGCTCGGCCCACCGCCGGCCCGCGTCGCGCTCGCGCTCCCCGTAACGGCCGGCGAGGTACACCTTCCGCGCCATCTCCGAGAAATAGCCCGGCCGCAGCGCGTTGCGGGCGATGGTTCCGACTCCCATGGGCGCCGAGCATATGCCGCAAATGCCAACTTTTCCGGCGAATTTGCACTAAGAAGGAGACACCGAGCTGTCCTGGCTGGCTTGCGAAATCGGGCTTGTCGGTGGAGGCCGGTTCGGCGGCTGGGACTGCCTTGCGGTGCGAGCCTCGTCGGTGGTGTGCAGTTCGGCCGGTGGCGGCTTTCGGGAGGGAACTCAAAGATGCGGCGAGTCGAGACCGTGCGGCGGTGGCTGCGGCACGCCGGGCCGGGCCGGACGGCCTCCGTGCTCGGCGGCTACCTCGCCGTGCGGGCGCTCGGTACCGGCATCCGCCGCCACGTCGCCCCGGCGATCGGCGACTTCACCGCCAGCGGCGGCCCCATCGTCACCGCAGCCGGGGACCTGCTGCGGGCGTTGGGGTTCAGCGCCGACCGGGTGGCGTCGGTCCTGGCGGAGTATCCGGCCGTCGCCGACCGTCTCGCCGAGCGGTACGCGGCCGTCGAGCTGTACTACCCGCGCACCCACGGCGTCGAGGCCGAGACCGGCGCCGCGCTCTACGGCCTGACCCGGCTCCTGGCCCCGGCCCGGGTCGCCGAGACCGGGGTCGCCGACGGCCGCTCCTCCTACGTCATCCTGGCCGCGCTGACCCGCAACGGCACCGGGACACTGCACAGCTTCGACGTCAACGACACCGCCGGGCGCCTCGTCGGCCATCATCCGCAGTGGCGGCTGACCATCCTGGACCGGCGCGCCCCGGACCGGGCCCTGCGCCGCGAACTCGCCGCGCTCGGGCCGCTCGAGCTGTTCTTCCACGACAGCGATCACATGTACTTGAGTCAGCTGTTCGAATACGACGAAGTCTGGCCGCACCTGGTCGCGGGCGGGGTGCTCGCGAGCGACGACGTCGACGACAGCCGCGCGTTTCTGGACTTCTGCGCGCAGCGTGCACGGCGCCCGGCGTTCCTGTTCGACCACCGCAAGATCGTCGGGGCGGCCCGTGTCTGAAGCTGTGCACGTTTCCAGGCCGCGGCTGGTGTACGTGGTGCCGCACCTGTCGCCGTCCGAGCACTTCGCGCACGTCCCGGCACTGCTGGCGGAGCTCGGTTCGCACATGGACGTGGCCCTGGCCGTCGAGCGGGGTACGCCACCGGCGGAGCTGCCCGGCGTCCGGACCGTGCACCGGGTCGGGGGCTGGGGGCGGTTCGGACGGCTCGGGCGGCTGCTCGGCACGGCGCTGACGATCCGCCGGTGCGCCCGGGACGGGTACGACACCTATTTCCTGCGGTATTCGCCGCTGTTCCTGATCGCGCTCATCCTGACCCGGCCGCTGTACCGGCACCGGACCCTGCTGTGGCGCAGCGGCCTGCCCGACGTGCGCCCGCCCGGCACCCGGCTGCGGCTGCGGGACCGGGCCGGGGCGGCGGTGAACGCGCTCACCGTGCCATTCGTGCAGGGCTTCGTGACCGGCCCGGAGGCGATGCTGCCGCTGATGGCCGTTCGCTGGAAGGTGCCCGGGCACAAGATGCGGCTGCTGTACAACGACGTCGACGCGGGCCGTTTCGCGCCGCTGTCGCCGCAGGCGCGGGCGGCGGCCAGGCGGCGGCTGGGCTGGGCCGGCGACGAGTTCGTGCTGCTGTTCGTGCATCGGCTGTCGTACCGCAAGGGCGCACGTCTGCTCGCCCCGCTCTACGATGCCGTGACCGCTGGCGCGGACAGCGCCGGGCCCACTGTGCGTTTGGCGGTCGCCGGGGACGGGCCTGATCGTTCGCTCATCGAGCAGCAGGCGGCCGTGCGCGAACGCATGCAGGTGCTCGGCGCGGTGCCCAATCGCGAGCTGCCGGCCGTGTACGGCGCCGCGGACTGTGTCGTCATGCCCAGCTACGAGGAGGGCTTCGCGCGGGTGCTGCTCGAGTCCATGGCGTGCGCGGTCCCGGTGGTCACCACCGACGCGGGCGGCTGCGCGGATGTCGTCGGGCCGGACTATCCGCACATCGTCGCCGTCGGCGACCTGCCCGGTTTCGTCGCCGCCGTGCAGACCGTCATGTCCACCCGGGCCGATGACCGCGCAGCGCTCGGGGCCCGCATGCGCGAACGGGCACAGTCCAAGTTCTCACCGCGGCACATCGCACACATGCTCACCGCGATCGTCCAAGCCGAACGGGAGCGCGCATGAGCACCGCCCAGGAACGCGCATGAGCGAATGTGCACAGTGCAGATTCTCACCGCAGCGGATCGCGCACATGCTCACCGCGATCGTCCCGGCCGAACGGGAGCGCGTATGAGCACCGTCGTCCGGGGCGCGCGCATCAGCATCGTGCGGGGCGTGCGCATGAGCACCGTCGGCCGGGAGCGGGCATGAGGATTGTGCGGGTCAGTTACCGGGTGCCGCCGATGCCGGGCGGGCTCGAGCGGCATGTCGAGATGCTCACGCGTGAGCAGCTCGCGCGGGGGCATCAGGTCACGGTCGGGTTCCGCCACGGCGAGCCGGTGGCCGGCGCCGAGGTCCTCGCGCTCGCCTCGACGCCGCGGTCGCGGGCCCTCGCCGGGCGTTCGGCGGTGCTCGCGTTCGGTGCCGAGGTCGCGCACACCCTGCGCCGGCCCGAGCCGGCCGACCTGGTCCACCTGCACGGCGACTACCTCGACGCGGCCCAGATCGGGCCCGCCTGCCGCCGCCTCGGGGTGCCGCTCGTCCTCACCGTGCACGGTGCGCTCAACCTGCGCCACCGCGGTCTGGCCCGGTGGGCGCTGCGGTACGTCGACGCGTTCGTCGCCCTGGGCGCCCGGCCCACCGCCGACCTGCTCACGCTGGGCGTGGACCCGGACGCGATCCTGACCACGTCCAGCGGCGTCGACCTCACCGCGATCCCACCGGCGCCGGCCGCGGCACCGGACGGAATCCTCACCACGTCCGGCGGCGTCGACCTCAGCACAACCCCATCAGCGGCGGCCGGGGCGGACCGGGCGGCGGTCACGGCTCCGGCGGTCGAGCCCGGGCTCATCGTCAGTGTCGGCGCGCTCGACCCGGTGAAAGGCCACGACACCGTCATCGACGCCGTCCGCCGCCTGCGGGTCTCGAGGCCCGACGCGCACCTGGTCATCGTCGGCGACGGGCCGCTGCGCGAGGTCCTCGGGCGCCATGACTTCGTCACCCTCACCGGGCCGCTGCCCCGTGCGGAGATCTACGCGCTGCTGCACCGGGCCGAGGCGTTCGTCCTCGGGTCCCGGCGACTGCCCGGCAAGGGTGAGGGCGTCCCGACCGCGGCGTTGGAGGCGCTCGCGTGCGGTACCCCCGTCGTGCTCTCCACCGAGGCCACCCTCGAACCGGTGATTCCGGCCGAGGCGTATCGGACCTTTCCCGTCGGTGACGCGGACGCCCTCGCGGCCGTCCTGGGATCGCTGCCCGGCGGACGGAACGAGGTCGGGCGGGCGGCTGTGCGGGCGCGGGCGTGGCCGCTGGTGGCCGGCGAGATCGAGGACTGGTACGGCACCGCGTTCCGCCGCTGCGTGCGTCGGGGGGTGTTCGGCCATCGGCTCCCTGCACGTGTGTGAGGTCACGAAGACGCTCGATCTCGGCGGGGTCGAGACCCTGCTCGCCGAGCGGCTGCTGCGGGCACCGGGGCGGCGCACCCGGTACACCGTCGTCTGCCTGCGCCCGGCCGTCGGGCCGCTCGCCGAACGGATTCGCGCGGCGGGGCTGCACGTTGTGGACGTCAGTGCGGGGGCGCGTGCGTTGCTGTACACCCGGCTGATCCAGACTGTCCGGGAACTGCGCCCGGACGTCGTCAACCTGCACTCGCCGATCCCGGCCGTCGCGCTGCGGCTCACCGTCGGGCTGCGCCGGCCCCGGCCCGTGCTGCTGTCCACTGTGCACAGTACCCGCTACCGCCGCCCGACGATGCTGCTGGACCGGCTCACCCGCCGGCTCGACGACCACACCGTCGCCGTCAGCCCGGTGGTCGCCCGCTCGGCCACCGTGCACGGGGCGCGGGCCGTTTCCACTCGTGTGCACGGCGTGGACCTGGCCGCGCAGCGCGCGTTCGCCGCCGACGCGGCCGCCATCCGGGCCGAGCACGGCGTCGGCGCGGACGACTTCGTCGTCGTGCACGTGGCGAACTTCCGGGCCCAGAAGAACCACCACGCGCTGATCCGGGCCGCGGCCCGGGTGACCGCGGCGAACCCGGCGGTCCGGTTCCTGCTCGCCGGGGCCGGCCCGCTGCAGCCGGTCGTCGCGGCCGAGCTGCGGCTGCACCGGCTCGGTGACCGCGTCCGGCTCCTCGGCCCGGTCCCCCGCGCGGCCCGCCTGATCGCCGCCGCCGACCTGCTCGTCCTCGCCTCGCACTACGAGGGCCTGCCGGTCGTCGTGATGGAGGCCCTCGCCGCCGGGGTCCCGGTGGTGTCCACGGCCGTCGGCGGCATCGCCGACCTCGTCGTGTCCGGCCACAATGGAATCCTCGTCCCGCCCGGCTCACCGGCCGACCTCGCGAGCGCGATCCTGGCCGCGGCCGAGCCCGGGATGTACCGGCGGCTGCGCGAAGGTGCACAACAGAGCGCCGGGCACGTCGACATCGCGCGGACCGCGGAGTGGTTCGAGGAGCTGTACGCGAGCCATGCCTGAGCTGCTGCTGCGCCGGGAGCTGGGCGTCTTCGCGTCGATGGCGTTCACCACGCAGGCCGAGGCGGTGCTGTCGGTCGCGGGCGCGGTCGTGCTCGTGCGGTGCGCGGGTGCGGAGGAGGCCGGGCGGGTGTTTTTCGCGCAGGCTGTCGCCGGGGTCTGGGCGTTGTTGTGCGATCCGCGCACCGACGACATCGCGCTGCGGTACGTGCCCGTCTACCAGAGCGAGGGGCGTGGGTACGGTACCGCCCTGCTCGATCGGCTGCTGCGGCTCGACCTCGCCGTCACCGCCGCCGGGCTCCTGACCGGGGCGGTGCTCGCGCTCCTGGCCCGCGCGGCCGGCTGGACCGACCCCCACCAGGCCGTCCTGATCCTCCTGGCGATCCTGGCCGCCGTGGTCCGCTCCCCCGCCGGCCTCGCCGGTGTCGGCCTGTCGCTGCTCGGCGAGCTCCCGCGGCTGGCCCGGCTGCGCCTGGCCGCGGCCGGTGGGACCGCGCTGGTGTCGGTGGCCGCGCTGCTGCTCGCCGGCCCGGCCGCCTACCTGGTCGCCACCGCTGCGGCCGCCGCGCTGTCCGGGTGCGTGCTGCTGTTCGTGACCCGGCGCCGCCTCGCCGCGGCGTTCGGCCCGCCCGTCCCCCGGCCCGGCCCGGCGCCGACGGGCATGGTCCGGTTCGCGGTGCAGAGCTCGGCCGCGGCGACCGCGGCGACCGGCGCCGACCAGGGGGTCCTCGCCCTGGCCGGGGTTCTCGGCGGGCCGGTGCTCGTGACCACCCTGAAGATCGGCCTCGCCCCCGGCCGTCTGCTGCTCAACGTGGCCGGGCCGATCGGCCCGCAACTGTATTCGCGAATGGCCGCCGCCGTCATGGCCCGTGAATTCGGCGAGCTGCGCCGCGACTTGTGGCGGGCCAGCGCGTTCCTGGCCGCGGGGGGCGCCGTCGTGGTCGCGGTCGCGGTTCCGTGTACGGGCACGGTGCTCGGTTGGGTCTACGGCTCGTCATTCGCGAATCTCGCTCCGCTCGTGCTCGTCCTGCTGGCCGCGGCCGCCGTCCGGGCCGTCGTCGTGTGGTCCAAGGCGCTGCCGCTGGTGCTGGGCCGGCCCGCCCTGCGACTGGCCGCGGTGACGGCCGACGGGGTGTTGCTGCTCGGCGCGCTGTACGCCACGGGCACGGCGGCGGGGTTCGCCTGGGCTGCCCTCGCGGTCGCCGCCCTCGGCACGACCCTGTGGCTCACGGCTCTGCCCCACCTGCTGGAGACCGCATGACGACGGCGCCCAGGTCCGCCTGGGCCACCCTCACGGTCGCCGCCCTCGGCACCACCCCGTGGCTCACCGCGCTGCCCCGCCTGCTGGAGACCGCATGACGACGGCGCCCAGGTCCGCCTGGGCCGCCCTCACGGTCGCCGCGCGCAGCACGACCCTGTGGCTCACCGCTCTGCCCCACCTGCTGGAGACCGCATGACGCTCGCCGAAAACATTCGGGTCGACCCGATCACCGCGCTGCGCACCGGTGGCGGCATCGCGCTCGGCATTGTCTCGACCGTCATCGGCCGGCCCTACGGCGTGCCGGTCGACCTGGTGGTCCTGCTCGCGGCGCTCACGCTCGCACCGCTCGACCTGCTGCCGATCGTGGTTGTCACGCTCATCCGCCGCCACGACACCGTGCTCGGCCCGCTCACCTTGAGCGACCTGGCCGCGATCGTGTACCTCGCCCGCCTCGTCGGCAGCCGCCGGATCCTCGGCGTGCACGCCACCGCGTCCCGGATCGTCCTGGCCCTGTTCTTCCTGTGGACGGTGCTCGTCACGCTCACCGGCCTCGGCCAGCAGTCGACGATCGGCTGGCTGGCCGTGTACGCCTGCCTCGGCGTCATGCTCACCTACGCACCCGGCGGCAAGCGCTGGCTGCACATCGGTGTCCTCGGGCTGGCCGCCGTCGAGCTGCTGCTGTACGTCCCGCAGTTCCCGGCCCGGTTCTTCGGCCGGTACGTGAACGATCCCGCGCACATGGGGTTCCTGCTCGTATGCGCGCTCGTCATCGTGTCCATGTCCGAATGGTCACGGCGGCTGCGCCGGGTGCTCGTCGCCGTGCTCGTGTTCGGGATCTTGTGCACGTTCACGCGCTCGGTCTGGTTCTCGCTCGCCTGCGTCACGGTCGCCGCCGTGCTCCCGCGCCGCTGGTGGGTCCCGATCGCGCTGCCGCCGGTACTGGCCGGGCTGCTCCTGCCGCTGCTGTCGTTCGTCACCCAGTCGTTCCACCTGTCCACCGAATCGGCCGACATCCGCCTCGCCGGATTCGCCGCGGGCCTGGCCGACTTTCGCGAAAACATGCTGACCGGCCAGGGGTGGGCCGCGGCCGCCGCCGCCCGGGCCCGCGGCATCAGCGGCGTCTCCCAGCTGCCGGTGTACGACCTCTGGATCTACCTCGGCAGTGCCGTCGGACTCGTCGGTCTGGTGCTGTTCCTGGTGTACTGCGGCCTGCTCGGCCGGGAGTCGCTGACGGACCCGGTCGCATATCTCGGCCTGACCGGCGCGCTCGGCATGTCGCTGACCGAGATGCCGCTGTATGCAGGTTCGCTCATCGCGGTCCTGATGTTCACGATGCCGACCGCCCGCCCACGCCCGCCCGCCCATCAGGCGATCGACCACACTGAGCACACGGGCGGCCGCATCCGTCAAGCAGACAGCCGTACGCAGCACACGGGCGGCCGCACCCCCCGCTCGGGCCCGCACTTCGCCCGGCACCATCGCCGAGCGCCGTACTACCGCACCGGAGCGCGGGCATGAAACTCTTCCTCGACGTCGGGGCGCATCACGGGCAGACGGCGGACATCGCACTGGACCCGCGATGGGGCTTCGACACCGTCCACGCGTTCGAGCCCGCCTCGTCGTGCCAGAACATTCTGCGGGGGTACCGTCACCGCCGTCTCCACATCCACAAGTTCGCGCTGTCGAACCGATCCGGGCGCACCGCTCTCTTCGGCGCCGGCCTCCTCGGCGCCAGCGTCTACGCCGACAAGCGCCGGCTCGACCCGGCCGGCGCCGGCCTCGAGGACATCGACCTGCGCTCGGCCGCGGCCTGGTTCCTGTCCCACCTCAGCCCCGACGACGACATCTACCTGAAGCTCAACTGCGCGGGCAGTGAGTGCGACGTCCTCGAGGACCTGCTCGACGCCGGGCTCGCCGGCTGGGTTCGCGCCGTCTACGTGGACTTCGACGTGCGCGGGATCCCGTCGCAGGCGCACCGGCAGGCGGCGATCGAGGAGCGGCTCCGCGCCGCCGGGGTCCGCTACAGCACGCCCGCCGACACGCCGGGGGTGGCGGCGTGGCTGGAGCGGCACTGTGTCCGGTCGCGCCTCGGTTTGACGGCGGTGCGTTACCACCTCGGACTGCACCGCCCGCTGTACGCCTGGCAACGCTCGATCGCCCACGCCACCCTCCCGCCGCCCCTGTTCCGCTGGGCGGCGACCCGCTTCGGCGCGATGTCACGGACCCGCTGAGCCCAACCGCGACCGCCCACGAACAAAGCCCGCGCTCCCAGCCGCAGCGTGTTGCCGACCAAAGTTCGAAGTTGACGAACAAAGTTCGCGCAGACGACAGCAGCGTGTCGACGAACAAAGTTCGAGATTGACGAACAAAGCTCCACATGGACGAACAAAGTTCGCGCTAACCGCAGTGGAGTGTTGCCAAACAAAGCTCGACGTTGACGAACAAAGTTCGATCACGAGGTCATGGAGCTGCTGAGACCGCCCGGTGCTCGGGCCACCAGCCGCGTTCGACGGCGAGCTCGGAGTACAGCCGGTCGATCCCCGACACCAGCCGGCCCGGTCCGAAAGCATTCGCGGCGTGCTCGGCGGCCTGGCGGCCGAGGCGCTCCCGGAGCGACCCGTCGCGCAGCAGGCGGATCGTGGCGGCGGCGAGGGGTTCGGCGTCGGGCGGGGTGAGCAGGCCGGTCCGGTTGTCGCACACCACTTCGTCCACACTGCCGACACGCGTCGCGACGGCTGGGCGGCCGGCCAGGGCGGCCTCGATGAGCGATACGGGCGTGCCCTCGTTGTCCGACGTGAGCAGCACGACGTCGGCCGCGGCGTACACGGTGTGCACATCCGCGCGCCAGCCCGTGAACCGCACGGCATCGCCCAGATCCGTGGCCGCGGCCCGGGTCTCGGCGAGCCGGTCACCGGCCCCGCACACCACGAACGTCGTCTCCGGCACGGCCGCCCGCACAATCCGGGCCGCGGCCAGGAACCGGTCCGGGCGTTTGATGCCGGTGACGCGCCCGACGTACGCGACGACCGGCCCGTCGTCCGGCAGGCCGAGCTCGCGGCGGGCCGCGGCCCGGTCCGGCAACGTGGGCAGGACGGTGCCGGGGGCGATCACCCGGTACTGCCGCGTCACGCCGACCCCGGCGGCCAGGAGGTCGTCGCGCACCTGTGCGCCGACGCTCACCAGGCGCTGCGTCCGGCGTGCGAGGGCGCTCTCGACCGCGGTCATGACGCGGGTCGCGCGGGCCGAGAAGTACCCGTGCAGGAGGTGGCCGTGGAAGGTGTGCACGCGCACGGGCACGCCGGCGGCGACCGCGGCGAGGCGGCCGAGCACGCCCGCCTTCGCGGTGTGCGTGTGGACGATGTGCGGCCGGAACTCGCGCATGTGCGCGAACAGTTTCGCGAATGCGTAGGCGTCGCCGCCCGGGCCGATGCGGCGGCCGAGGGTGGGGATCCGGTGCACGGGCAGCTCGGGGGCGAACAGGGCCTGGTAGTCGGCCTCGTCCTCGCCGACGTGGCCGGTGCAGAGCCGCTGCTCGTACCGGTCCGGGTCGAGGTGCCGGTGCAGCGTGGTGACCTGCATGGAAGGGCCGCCGACGTTCATTCGCGTCAGCACGCGCAGGATTCGCAACCGCCGCACCGCAGCCCCTCCGACCTATCCGTTATTTCGGTATATTGCAGCCTATTACCGGTTGAAGGGATCGCACCCGTGAACGCCGCCGCCCGCATCGCCGATCGCGTCGCCGACCTGCTGCGCTGCCATGTCTGCGCGGCGCCGCTCGACATTCGCGAAACCAGCGCCCGGTGTGCGAATGACCACGTCCTGCCGTGGCGCGACGGCTACCTGGACGCCTCCAGCGCCGTCACCGACCCGGCGCAGGCGCGCACCCTCGACAGCTTCGGCTACGAGTGGACGACATTCGACGCCGAACGCCCCGAGGACGAGGCGTTCTGGCAGCGCTACGTGGCCGACCTGGACCTGTCCGAACTGGACGGTCGGGTCGGCGCGGACATCGGCTGCGGCAAGGCGCGATACACCCGGTACACGGCCCGGCACCTGCGTGCCCTGGTCGCGCTCGACGGCTCGGACGCGGTCACCGCAGCCGTCCACCACCTGCGCGACTCCCCCGGCACCGTGGTCGTGCGGGCCCAGATCGACGCGATGCCCCTGGCCCCGGCGAGCTTCGGGTTCGTGTCCTGCCTCGGCGTGCTGCACCACCTCCCGGACCCGCGGGCCGGCTTCGAGCGGGTCGCCGAGCTGCTCGCGCCCGGCGGCCTGCTGCTCGTCTACCTGTACAGCCGGCCGGCGGGCCGCGGCCTGCGCCGGGCCGCCCTCGCCGCCGCGACCGCCGCCCGCCGGGTCACCGTCCAGCTCCCGTTCGGGCTGCTCCGCGGGCTGTGCGCACCGCTGTCGGCGCTGCTGTACGCGACCTTCGTCCTGCCCGCGCGCGTGCCGGGACTGCGTGGCCTGCCGCTGGCCTTCTACCGCGGCCGGCCGGTGCGCAGCCTGTGGCTCGACACGTTCGACCGGCTGAGCGCGCCGATCGAAAACCGGTACACCTGGAAAGAGCTTGAACCGTGGTTCACGGCCGCCGGTCTGCGGGTCGAGCACGTGCGGGAGGAGAGCGGCCTGTTCATCGTGGCTCGCCGGCCGCGGCCGTGAACCGGTCGGCCGGATGGGCGCAGAACTCGTTGCCCTCGGGGTCGGCGAGCTCCCAGACCCGGTCCGGGCCCGCCCCGGACTCGCCGAGCAGGATCGCACCGGCCGTGACGAGCCGCGCCGTGTCCGTGTGGCTCAGCTCGACGTGCCAGCGCATCCGGTTGCGGCCGCACTTGGGCTCCGGCACCCGCTCGAACACCAGGTAGTCCCACGGGATCGCGTTCGTGCCGGTCACGGCCGCGGCGTCGCCCTCCTCCTCGACCCGCCCGCCGAGCAGCGCCGCCCACCAGTACGCCTGGGCGTGCGCGTCCCGGCTGTCGACGACGAGCTCGAACATGCCCACCGTGCGGTCCGGCCCGGACGGGTAGGCGCAGAACGCGTTGCCCTCCGGGTCGGCCAGGACGTACCAGGGGTCGACGCCGGGGCTGCGCAGGACCCGCGCCCCGGCCCGCAGCAGCGCGACCGGCGTCTCGCAGCCGAGGCGGACGTCGATGTGGACCCGGGTCTTCCCGGCCCGCGGCCGTTCGACCGCGTTGATCCAGATCATCTCGGTGACGGCGTCGCGCCGCGACGTGTCCACCCGCCACCGGTCCGGCCCGGTCTCGACCATCCGCCCCCGCAGCGCCGCCGCCCAGAAACTCCCGACCGTCTCGACGTCGACCGCGTCGAGCGTCACCCCCACGAACCGGCTCGCCGCCCCGCCCGCCGGGGGCAGGGCCCCGGTCTCGACCGCTTTCGTCGTCATGTCCGCTCCTCCAGGGTCCGTTGGCAACGCGGCCCGGCAGCTTCCCCACCACCGTCGCGGAAAACATTTGTTCCACGTCCGGGGCGTAAGGTCAGGCGGTGACCGACTTCGAGGTCAAGGCCCTCGACGCGGCGACGTGGGACGGCTTCGCCGAGCTCGTCGCCGCCCACAACGGCGTGTTCGGCGGCTGCTGGTGCATGGGCTTCCACGCGGAGGGCGTCGGCCGGGGCCACACGCCCGCGGGCAACCGCGCCGCCAAGGAGGCCCGGGTCCGGTCCGGCGACGCCCACGCCGCCCTGGTGTACGACGGCGAGTCCTGCGTCGGCTGGTGCCAGTACGGCCCGACGGAGGAACTGCCCCGGATCAAGCGCCGCCAGGCCTACGAGCAGGCCGAGGTCGCGCCACCGGACTGGCGCGTCACGTGCTTCTTCGTCGCCCGCACCCACCGCCGCCAGGGCGTCGCCGACGCGGCCCTGGCCGGCGCCCTCGACCTGATCGCAGCCGCGGGCGGCGGGGTCGTGGAGAGCTACCCGGAGGAGGTCGTCGACCGCACGGTGGCCGCGGCGTTCCTGCACAACGGCACGGTGGCCCTGTTCGAACGGCACGGCTTCACCCGCGACCGCCGCATCGGCAAACACCACTGGGTCGTCCGCCGCGCGATTGATCAGAGGTAGACGGCGGCCAGGCGTGGGAGGCGGGCGCGGACCTCGCGGGCGTCGTCGAAGTCCCAGCCGGCGCCCAGCGGCGGGCGGGTGAACGTGCCGGCGGGCTGGTCGGCGCGGGCGGCCTTGAGGGCCGCGTAGAAGTCCTCGTCGTCGTCGAACGCGGCCACCCCGACGCCGAGCATCGACTCGCACTCGAGGTAGTCGTCCTCGGGGTCGACGCCCAGGTCGGCCAGGGTGTCCGGGGCCTGCAGGGCCCGCTCCCAGGCCTCGCGGCCCTGCACGACCAGCCAGCCCCGGAAGTAGTCGAAGGCGTCGTCGGAGCAGCCGCCCTTCATCAGGTAGGCCGCGCCCCACAGGGCCCAGTCGTAGGACTCGGCCATGAGCAGGTCGTACCGCAGGGTGAACGCCACCGCCGCGTCCGGGCCGAGCTCCGCCAGCCGCGCCCCGACCCGCTCGGCCACCTCCTCGGCGTAGTCGCCGTCGCGGGTGTCCTCGACCCCGGTCCGCGCGCCGCCGACGACCGCCCAGAACTCGTCGCGCTCCATGATGCCCATGCCGCGCATCCTGCCACGCCAGCGATGAGCGATGAGCGGTGAGCGGTGAGCGATGAGCCGTGCCCCTGCGTGATCTGTGCCCGGGCGGGGGTCTTGTAGGCTTCCGGAACCATGGAGCCGTTTCCGCTGCCGCCCTGTGAGCCCGGTGGGCCGGATCTGCGTGCCGTGGCGGAGTCGGTCTCGGCGTGGGCGGCGTCGGCGGCGATGGGCGGGCTGGTCGCTGAGTTCGGGGGCGCCGGTGTGCGAAGCCTCGACGAGCTGGCCGAGTTCTCCAAGGTGTGGGACTACCGGGCCGGGGTGAAGGAGCGCTTCGACGCCGACCGGATCGACTTCGAGCCGGAGCGCGACGCCCGGGTCCGGGCGCTCATGCACGGGATCGGCATGGGCGGTGCACCGAAACCGGCACACGGGCGGTACGACCACATCCTGGTGCTCGGCGGCGGGATTCGGGTCGCGCTCGGGCGGACCGACTATACGGCGCGGCTGCTCGCCGGCGGGCTGCGACGCGGGTCGCTGACCGGGCTCGGCAGTTTGCGGTATCGGGACGACCGGGAGTTCCGCGAAGGTGCGCGGCTCGGGCTCGGGCCGGTCGAGACCGAGGCCGACATGATGGCCGAGGCGTTCAAGAAGTTCTTCCCCCTCGACCACGGCACGACGAGTGCGCACCACCGGTCGTGGGATGGCGACATCCATGTGCTGGCGGCGCCGAGCACGCGGCCCGGGCTTCGGGCCAACACCGCCGACACCCTGACCGGTTGGGCCGAGCTGGTGCACACACCGTCCAACGAGGACCGGCTGCTGCTGGTGACCAACTCGCCGTACGTGCGCCACCAGCACTGTGACGCCATCCGGCTGCTCGGCGGCCGCTACGGGTGCGGGGTGGAGACGGTCGGCTACGACGAGGCCGCCAACCTCGAGTGGGGGCGGGCGCTCAGCACGACCGAGCTGCTGCAGGAGGTGCGCTCGTCGATCCTGGCCATGCGCAACCTCGCCAACCACGCTCAGGACAGCGCCTCGACGACCGTGCGGTAGGCGTCGGTGCCGACCGAGAACGCGCCGTAGTACGGGAAGTTCATCTCCACCACCAGATACAGGTTCGTGGCGATGACCGCCGACGCGAGCGCGAGCAGGATGCGGCGCACGGCCGAGTCCTCCAGGCCGAACAGCGGGCACAGCGCCAGCAGGGCCAGGGTCGCGGCGAGGACGCCGATCCACATCACGGGGCTCATCTGCCGGTCGACGGCCTCGGACTTGGCCGACTGCCGCAGTGCCTCGGCCTGGCCGATCGTGCGCAGGGCGTCGGTGATGTAGGCCTTCTGTGCCTCGGTCGTCGCCGGCAGGCCGCCGACGAACGACGTCAGCTCGTCGAGGTCTTTGACGCGGCGCGGGTCCGGGTCGGAGTTGCGGTGCGCCGGCCAGCCGGCGATGATGTCGCGTTCGTACCGCACGATCCGCGCCCGCACCGCCTGCTGGACGTCCGCACCGAACACCGCGCTGCCCGGCACGAGCGGGGTGAGCGCCACCGCCTCGGCCCGCACGGTGTCCTGCGCGTCCTTGTAGCCCTCCCACAGCGACACGACGCACAGTCCGATGACGATCGCGTAGGCGACGCCGACGGTCGCCACGATGACGCCGGTGACCTCGTTGTGCCGCTTGAGCCGCCGATGCGACAGCCGCTGGTGCACGAACACGTCGAAGACCAGGGTCAGCGCGGGCAGCCCGGCGATCAGGACCAGCCCCACCAGCCACGCCGGGACGTCCCGGACCAGCCACAACTCCACGCGCTCCCACGGTAGTCGGCGCCGGGTGCGGCGCGAGCAGAACGCGCGATCCGCTCACCGTCAGTCACGGGCTTGCTACGGTCGCGCCATGACCTCGCAGGCCCTTGACCAGCCGGTTTACACGCTGGAATCCGGACGGTCGCACCCGTTCGGGGCGCGATGCGACGCCGACGGCGTGAACTTCGCACTCTTCTCCGAGCACGCCACCGCGGTCGAGCTCCTGCTGTTCGACTCGTTCGACGACGAACAACCCGCACACGTGTTCGCCCTGGACCCGCGGGACAACCGCAGCTTCGCCACCTGGCACTGCTACGTGCGCGGGCTGCGGGCGCCGGCCTGCTACGGCTACCGCGTGCACGGACCCGACACACCCGGACACCGCTTCGACCCGGGCAAGGTCCTGCTCGACCCGTACACGAAAGGGGTCGTCCGCTCGCGCTGGGACCGCGCGGCGGCGTGCCGGCCCGGCGACAACACGGCCACGTCGATGCGGTCGGTCGCGCTCGACGTGGACTCCTACGACTGGCGAGGCGACCGCCCGCTCAACCGGCCGCTGGCCGACCAGGTCATCTACGAGCTGCACGTCGGCGGCTTCACCCGCTCGCCGAGCGCCACGGTCAGCCGCCCGGGCACGTTCACCGCCGTCACCGAGAAGATCCCGCACCTGGTCCGGCTCGGTGTCACCGCGGTCGAGCTGATGCCGGTCGCCGATTTCGACGCCTCCCAGGCCGGGAACTTCTGGGGGTACAGCACCGCGGCCTTCTTCGCCCCGCACGCCGGATACTGCGCGCACCCCGGCGGCGGCGCCCGCCTCGACGAGTTCCGGGACATGGTGCGGGCCCTGCACAGCGCCGGCATCGAGGTGTACCTGGACGTGGTCTTCAACCACACCGACGAGGGCAACCAGCTCGGGCCGCTGTTCAGCTTCGCCGGCCTGGACAACGCGAACTACTACTACCTCGACCCGGCCGACCCGCGGCACTACGACGACTACTCCGGCTGCGGCAACACGCTGATGGCCAACCATCCGATCGTCACGAAACTCATCAAGGACTGCCTCGAGTTCTGGGTCCGGGACATGCACGTCGACGGGTTCCGCTTCGACGAGGCCGCCGTGCTGACCCGCGGGGCCGGCGGTGCCGTGCTCGACGAGCCGCCGGTCGTGTGGCAGATCGAGCTGTCCGAGACCCTCGCCGACACCAAGATCATCGCCGAGGCCTGGGACGCCGCCGGCGCCTACGAGGTCGGGCGCTATCCCGGGTACCGCTGGGCCGAATGGAACGGCAAGTTCCGTGACACCATGCGGCGCTTCGTCCGCGGCGACGCGGGCCTGGTCGGTGAGGTCGCCGATCGGCTCGGCGGGAGCGCGTCGCTGTACCAAGGCCGCGGTCATGCTCCTGGCAACAGCATCAACTTCATCACCTGTCACGACGGGTTCACCCTCGCGGACCTGGTCTCGTACAACACGAAGCACAACGAGGCCAACGGTGAGCACAACCGCGACGGCAACGACGACAACATGTCGTGGAACTGCGGGGCCGAGGGGCCGACAGACGACCCGGCCGTGCTCGCCCTGCGTGAACAGCAGATGAAGAACCTGGCGACCCTGCTCATGCTCGCCCGTGGGGTGCCGATGGTGCTCGCAGGCGACGAGTTCGCCCGCACCCAGCAGGGCAACAACAACGCCTACTGCCAGGACAACCCGATCGGCTGGGTCAACTGGCACTTCGCCGGGCTCAACGCCGGCCTGCTGCGCTTCTGGCGCGGCCTGATCGCCTTCCGGGCGCGCCACGCGACGCTGCGCGCCGACGAGTTCTACACGCCGGACGAGGTCGCCTGGCACGGCGTCGAGCTCGGCGCCCCGAACTGGTCCGACCCGCAGGCCCGGGCCCTCGCGTGCACGATCCGCGGCCGCGCGGGCGGGCCGGATCTGCACGTGCTGATGAACATGTACTGGGAGCCCCTGGACTTCCAGCTCCCCGCCGACGGCCGCCGCTGGGTCCGCGCCGTCGACACCGCCCGGCCCGCGGGCGACGACCTGCGCGACGAAGGGGCCGAACCGGCCGTCGACGGTCCCAACTACACCGCGCAGGGCCGCAGTATCGCCGTGCTCCAATCCCACGCCTAGGAGTGCCACCGTGCCCAACGCCATCGACTTCACGTTCTCCGACCTCATCGCCGGCTACGTCATCAGCTACGACGAGGGCGGCCGCACCATCGAGCTCAACACCTCCGACGGCCGCCCGTTCCGCATCCGGCTGACCGACACGACGACGGCGGAGCTGGTGCGCAACCTGGGCGACGGGTACCTCGACGCGACCGCACAACTGGCCAAGATGCTGCAGCACGGCCGGCTCGTGCACGTGTACGGCATCTTCTACCCCGGCGACGCCGGCAACGGCGAGACCGCGTTCGAGGCCAAGCACCTGCTCATGTTCGGCAAGGAGCCCGACGAGTTCCGGTTTTCCTCGCCCGGCTGGTGGGTCGACCAGATCGGGAAGATCGCCGACTTCTACCTCGACGAGGAGTTCGGGCCGGGCGCGACGGGGTCTGGTTCGGGTGGGTCGGAGGCACAGTTCGACTACCGCGGGTATCGCACGGATCTGTCCATGGAGGGCACGAAGGCGACCGTCGCACGGCAGGAGACGGACACCATCTCGCGACTGGTGTACGGGCTGGCGACCGCGTACATGATGACCGGTCGTGAGCGTTACCTGCGCGCGGCGAACGCGGGCGCGCAGTACATGGTCGACAACCTGTGCAGCATCGACCGCAGCCAGCAGATCGCGTACTGGTATCACGCGCTCGTGCTCAACCCGGACGGCACCGAGCGCAAGATCTTCGCCTCCGAGTCCGGCGACGACTTCGACGCCATCCCGTGCTACGAGCAGATCTACGCCCTGGCCGGCATCACGCAGGTGTACCGCATCACCGGCGACCCGAAGCTGCGCGAGATCATCGACCTGACCGTGAACCTGTTCCAGCACTACTTCAGGGACAACGAGCGGCGCGGCTACTACTCGCACATCGACCCGGTCACGTTCGATCCGCACAGCCCGTCGCTCGACGACGGCACGCGCACGAACCGTGACCGCAAGAACTGGAACTCGATCGGCGACCACATCCCGGCGTACCTGATCAACCTGTACCTGTGCACGAACGAACAGCGCTACGCGGACGAGCTCGCCGATCTGTGCAACCTGATCACGGAGCACTTCCAGGACTACGACAGCAGCCCGTTCGTGCAGGAGAAGTTCCACGGCGACTGGAGCCCGGACCGCGAATACGGCCAGCAGCTCGACCGGGCCATCGTCGGGCACAACCTGAAGATCGCGTGGAACCTGACCCGGGTCAACAACCTGCGCCCCAACGCCGACTGGGTCGCGTTCGCCCGCCGCATCGCCGACCTGATGCCGGGCGTGGGCATGGACCGGCAGCGCGGCGGCTGGTACGACATGGTCGAGCGGCACACGCGGCCCGGCGAGCAGTTCCACCGCCTGGTCTGGCACGACCGCAAGGCGTGGTGGCAGCAGGAGCAGGGCATCCTCGCCTACCAGATCCTCGACGCCGTGTTCGCGCACCCGTTCTACGCCAAGTACGCCCGGGAGAGCGCGGCGTTCTACAACGGCTGGATGCTCGACACGACGGCCGGCGGTGTCTACTTCAACGTGCTCGCCAACGGCAACCCGTTCATGCTCGGCGGCGAGCGCAGCAAGGGCTCGCACTCGATGGCGATGTACCACAGCGCCGAACTGTGCTTCCTCTCCGCCGTCTACCAGAACCTGGAGACCGAGGAGCAGCCCCTGGAGCTGTACTTCATGCCGAAGCCGGGCGCGTTCGGCGGCACACTGCGGGTCGCGCCGGACCTGCTGCCGCCGAAGGCCGTGCGGATCACGCAGGTCTGGGTCGACGGCCACGAGCACGCGGACTTCGACGCCGAGGCGATGACCGTGAACCTGCCGCACAGCACCGAGCCGCAGACGGTCCGGGTGCGCCTGGCCGCCGCGTCGGTGGCGTTCAGCGCCGACACCGTGCGCATCGGCGACGGTACCGCCCTCATCCGGCTGTCCGGATCGCTCACCCCGCCCCGGCTCGGCATTCTGCGGGAGGCCGTGGAGGGCGGCCTCGACCACGGCTCCCGGCGCATCGAGCTCGACGCCGCCGGCCTGGTCTACCTGGACGCGGAGGCGACCCGCTACCTGGCGATGCTCAAGCAGCAGCGCGACTTCGAGCTGCGCGTCACCGGCGCGGCCGGGCAGGTCGAGCGGGAACTGCGCGACAGCGAGCTGAACCAGGAGCTGGTCCGGTGAGGCTGGCCGGGCATCGCATCGCGGTCCTCATCGAGAGCGACTTCTACGAGCACGAGATCTGGTACTACTCCTACCGTTTCCCGGAGGAGGGTGCGGAGGTGCACTTCCTGAGCCGGCTGTGGGGCCAGTCGCAGCTGACGTTCACCGGGCACGAGTACAAGGCGCCGTTCGTGTGCGAGCGATCGTTCGAGAACATGGACGACGCCGCACTGCGCGCATACTCAGCGGTGATCGTGCCGAGCGCGTTCGTTTCGGACCGGCTGCGGTACAGCGAGAACCTGGCCGACCTGCCGCCCGCGACCCGGTTCCTGCAGCGGGCGTTCGCCGAACCCACCATCGTGAAGGGCATCATCTGCCACGGCCTGTGGCTGCTGTCCCGGACCCCGGAGCTGGTCCGCGGCCGCGAGGTGACGTGCCACCCGAACCTCTACGGCGACGCGCTGAACATGGGCGCGCGCTACGTCGACCGGGACGTCGTCGTCGACGGCGACCTGGTCACCGGGCGCACCGGCGCGCAGGCCGGACTGTTCGCCCGGGCCGTCATCGACCGGGTCGCGGCCGCGGTCCCGGCGCACGTCTGAGAGGGGGCGACCGTGCAGCACGCCGAGGCCGAGCGGCTGATCGAGCCGTTCTACGACCTGTTCCGCAGCAAGCGCCGGGACTGGGACGCCGGGTTCGGGGTCCTCGCCGACGACTGGCGCTCCTACTACACGAACGGGCGCTTCCGCACCAAGGCGGACACCCGGCCGTACATCGAGGGGCTGTTCGAGCTCGTCCCGGACATCAACGTCGAGGTCCTGCACATGAGCGTCGACGGCGTGTACATCTCCGTGCGCAGCGAACTGTCCGGGACGCCCGCGAGCGACTTCATGGTCCCGCACACCGGGCGCTCGTTCAGCATCATGACGATCGACGTCCACGAGATCGACGACGACGGGCGGCTGTCGGTCCTGCACCACCTCGAGGACTGGGGCACCGCCATCCGGCAGCTCCAGGGCACCGAACAGCTGGGGGAGCAATGAAGGTCCTGGTCATCGCGTCCAACTACGGGGTGTGGGCGGAGGAGCTGCAGGGGCCGTGGGACGCGCTGCGGGCGGCCGGGCACGAGCTCACCCTCGCCACCTACCTGGGTCAGACCCCGCTGCCGGGCGTCATCAGCATGGACCCGGAGTTCGTCGACCCCATGCAGAAGGTGAAGATGAACCCGCCGGAGCTCCTGGCCCGGGTCAACCAGATCCTCGACACCGGCGAGTGGGACCATCCGATCCGCACGCGCGACGCGGACATGGCCGATCACGACGCGCTCGTCATCGTCGGCGGGGCCGGGTCGGCGCTGGACGTGGCCGGCAGCGGACTCGTGCACCGGCTCGTCCTGGACGCGTACAAGAGCGGCAAGACGATCGGTGCGCTCTGCTACGCGGTCGGCGCGCTCGCGCTCACCCGTGACCCGGACAACGGCATGCGCAGTGTCATCCACGGCCGGCACGTCACCGCCCACCCGCACGCGTGGGACTTCGTCGAGGATCTCGAGTACGACGTGGTGCGGGCCACCGCCGACAATCCGCGGCTGCGGCTCACGACGAGCGGGTTCGTGTTCCCCCTGCAGTACATGGTCGAGGACGCCGTCGGTCCGCAAGGGTCGGTCGCGTCGGACCCCACCACGTCCCGGGAGCGCCCGAGCGTCGTCTACGACCCGCCGTTCGTCACCGGCCTGTCGGTCGAGTCGGCGCAGGCGTTCGGCGCCAAACTCGTCGAAGTCCTCGAGCGGAAGCCGGTAAGCGCACATGCCTGACCTGCCCGAGCCGACGATCGGCTCCATCGACCGGGGCGACCTGACCATCCACACGTTCATGGCCCCCGACGACTTCCTGGCCAACTCGACGCACGTGCTCGAGACCGCGCACGGCCTGGTCGTCATCGACGGGCAGTTCGTCGCGCCCTACGCGATCGCCTTCCGGCGCTTCGTCGACGCGTTCGACAAGCCGATCCGGAAGGTGTACCTCAGCCACGCCCACGTCGACCACTGGTTCGGGCTGAGCACGGCGTTCCCGGACGTGCCGATCTGGGCGGCACAGGACACGATCGCGGAGCTGCGGCACACCGGCGAGTCGGAGCGGGCCGCGCGGCGCGTGCAGTACGGCCCGTTCGTCCCCGACGCCGTCGTCATGCCCGAGCACGTCGCCGAGCCCGGCCACGACACCGTCGACGGCGTCGACTACCACATCGACGTCGTGCGCAATGCTGAGTGCGGCGCGCAGCTCGTGCTCACGCTGCCCGGCCACGGTGTCACGATCGCGCAGGATCTGGTCTACAGCGGCACGCACGTGTACGTCACGCGCACCACCGCGAACACGATCGCGCTGCTGCGGGTCATGGCCACGTCCGGCTCGGACACGTTCCTGGCCGGCCACGGCCCGGTCGCCGACGCCGCCGAGGTGCTGCACAACGCCGACTACCTCGCGTTCGCCGAGCAGCGCCTGGCCCACGACGACCCGGCCACGTTCCGGGAGGCGCTGCTGGCCGCCTACCCGCAGCGCCGCTGCCCGCAGCTGCTCGACATCTTCATCCCGCGCCTGTTCGAAACGTCCACCCTGGAGGTCGGGACATGAGCAAGAACGTGCTGTGCGTCGTTTCTGAGTACGGGTTCTGGGCCCAGGAGCTGCTGCTGCCCGTCGACCGCCTGGAGTCGGCCGGGATCGCGGTGCACTTCGCGAGCCCGACCGGCGCGCAGCCGACCCCGGACGGCGGCAGCCTCGACAGCTCCTACGTGGACCCGCCGCTCGGCCGGCCGGTCACGTCGAAGGAGATGGAGGACCGGGCCCGCTCGACGGACTGGGAGACGTACTTCAAGGACCGGCAGAGCCTCGCCGAGCTGCTGCCCGTGCGGCCGTATCTGAGCTCGGGCAACTACATCGCGGCGATGGAGCAGTACTACGAGCGGCGGCAGGCGGCCTGGGACGACATCGTGCCGCGCTACGACGCGCTGCTGCTCGTCGGCGGCAGCGGGCCCATCGTCGACATGGTGAACAACCCGCGCGTGCACGACCTGGTCCTCGGGTTCCACGCGGCCGGCAAGCTGATCGCGGCCGAGTGTTACGCCGTGACGTGCCTGGCGATGGCCCGGGAGCTCGACGACCGGCGCCCGATCATCGAGGGCCGGCACGTGACCGGCCACACGATGGAGTACGACTACACGTCCGGCTGGGCCGTCATGGCCAACGGGGCACCGCTGGTCTTCAACGCGCCGCCGTTCTCGCTCGAGTACATCCTGCGCGACGCGGTCGGCCCGCACGGGCGCTTCCACGGCAACGTCGGGCACCGGCTGTCGGTCATCCTCGACCACCCGTTCCTCACCAGCCGCTCGGTCGGCGAGAGCGACCTCTGCGGCCAGGTCATGGTCGAGGCGCTGACGTCCGGCGTTCGCGAATACGGTTTCGCGCGTGATCGGGGATGACGACCGCCGCCGCGGCTGCGGATCCGCGCGTGATCGGGGATGCTGATCGCCGCCGCCTCCTGGTGAGCCTGGCCGGCGACCACTCGCTCAGCGC
This sequence comes from Dactylosporangium sp. NPDC051541, assembly GCF_044454505.1. Lineage (NCBI taxonomy): Bacteria > Bacillati > Actinomycetota > Actinomycetes > Micromonosporales > Micromonosporaceae > Dactylosporangium > Dactylosporangium sp. NPDC051541. Next base: position 81,849 of record NZ_JBITDU010000016.1, on the reverse strand, counting down.
GCTCAAAGTGCTGGCCGCGCTGGGCCGCCGTACGCCGCACCCGGACACGGTCCGGGCCGAGGTGCTCGCCGGCTGGCCCGCCGAGGGGCCGGTGCTCGCCCTGGCCGGGGCCCTGCTGCGGCTCAAGGCGATCGACGACCGGGAGTCCCTGGCCGGGCGGCTCGGGCCGGGCCTGGCCGACCTGGCGGCGCGGGCGGCGAACCGCGAGGAGCACTTCATGACGATCGCGGTCGCCGACGAGTGCGGCACCCCCGACCGGGCGGTGCTGGACGGCTCCATCCGGTTCTTTCGCGCCATGGAACGCGACGACGGCACCTTCGGCCCCGACCCGCTCGACAACGCGATCGCGGCGAGTGCCCTGCTGCGGATCGGTCAGCCGCTGCGTGACCCGTCGACCGTGGGCAAGCTGCTGGTCGAATGCCTGGCCCAGGCCGATCTGTGGCTTTCGTACTGTGCGATGCGTGCCCTGGCCCTGCTCGGCCTGACCCCGGCCCCGTATCCGCTGGACCTGCCGCTGCTGGCCACGGCCGACGAGACCTACCAGCGAATCAGTATTCGCGAATGGCTGCTGGCCCCGATTTTCGCCGCCGCCCGGGCCGGTGACCTCGACACCCTCGCCCGCCACCTGCACAGCGGCGGCGACCCGGACCTGACCGACCTGACCGGCTGGACGCTGCTGTCCGCGGCCGCCGTACGCGGGCAGGCCGCCGCCGTGCGGATGCTCCTCGACGCGGGGGCCGACCCCGACCGGCGCGTCACCGACGCCGACGCGCTCCCGGTCTTCTGGGCCGCCCAGCACGGCGACGTCGACACCGTGAAGGCCCTCCTGGAGCGCCGCCCCGAGCACGTCACCGCGATCAGCCGCGTCAACGGCCACACCGTGTTGTTACAGGCGGTCTTCTTCGGTACCGCCCGTCACCGCGACCTCATCGCCTGGCTCCTGTCCACCTACGACCCCGCACCGCAGCTGGCCGCCTGCAACGTCCGCGGCTATACAGCTCGCGCGATGGCCGAACTGTGGCACAACGAGCCGATCCTGGCCGTACTCCCGGCGACGTCGGACCCCGGCCGGGAAGCCGACTACCGCTGCCGACTCCTGGCCGCCATCGCCGGCGAGCCCGACCCGCCCGTCGACACGCTGGTCGCCGCGCTCGCCGACCCCCGCGACCAGGAGCGCATCACGGCCGCCATGAACGTGCCCGGCCTGGACCTGAACCGCCAGGGCGGCCCGCTCGGCCAGACCCCGATCATCGCCGCCGTCACCGGCACCGATCCGGACGCCGCGACGGCCGAAGCTCGCCGCCGAGTCGTCACGGAGCTGCTGGGCCGCGGCGCCGACCCGGACCTGCCCGAGCGGCACCCGATGGCCGTCGACGCCGTCATCCGCGCCGCGGTCCTGAACCACTTCGAATGTTTGCGCGAATTCGCAGTACACATGCCGCCGCTGGCTTTTGCCGCAGCGCTGAACGAGCGCCCGGCCATCAACGGTCAGACCGCCCTGGACGACACCGTCCATCGGGCACTCACCGCCGACGAGTCCACGTTGGACAGTCACCTGGAGCAGATCCGCTGGGCCGTCGCGCACGGCGCCCGCCCCGACATCCCCGACCACACCGGCGTCACCCCCCTCGGCCGCGCCACCGCCGCCCGGGCCGACCCGATCCTGCGACCCCACGCCGCCGCCGTCCTGGCCGCGCTCGGGACAGCGGGCCCTTCGCCAGGTGGCTAACATCGATAGGGACCGAGACACGGGGGTGCGCTCGTGAGCTATCGCTGGGAGATCCGGACCGACGGGCCGTCCCGTCCGTGGCCCGACGCCGCCGAACGGCTCCTCGCCACCATCCGCGGCCTGGACCGCGTGTTCCCGGGCGAGGCCGGCACCGCCCGGCTGACCCCGGACGGCTCGCTCAGCCTCGGGCGGGGCCGATTATGGCTGGCCTGGCACGAGCCGGGCCGGGACCGCACCGAGCTGCGGGTGGGCACGAAGCCGCAGCTCAACCCGGCCCTCGAGGAGCGGCTGCCCGAGGTGTCGGCCCTGGTCGCCGAGCTCGGCCGGGTCTGGACCGCCGACTACGCCTGGATCGACCTGCGGCACGTCCGCCGGTCCTGGAACCGCCGCCGCCCCGGCCACCCCGTGTTCTCGCTGGCCACCTGGCTCGCGGCGAGCGCCGCCCGCACCGACACCACCGGCCTGGACGTCGACACGACCGACACCGCCGACGGCCGGCTCATCGTGCTGCGCCGCCCGTCGGCCGCCATCGGCAATGACGAGGAGGGCTCGCTGAGCGGGGGGCGCGCCCTGGTGGAGGCATTGGCCTTGCGCACCACGCTGCTGGCGCTCTGATTTTCTACAGCTAAACTGTACAGCATGGCTGCTGTTTCTCCGTCGGCTGTGCGCGCCTCCCAGGCCGTGCGGGCCGTCATCGGCCGGCTGCGCCGCCGCATCCGCGCGTCCGGCGGCACCGAGGGCATCACCCTGTCGCAGGGGTCGGTCCTGGCCCGGCTCACGGACAACGAGGGCCTGGCCGTCAGCGACCTCGCCGCGATCGAGGGCGTCCGGCACCAGTCGATGGCGGCCACCGTCTCCGCCCTCGCCGCCCTGGCACTGGTCGAGCGCCGCCCGGACCCGGCCGACGGCCGCCGCCAGCTGATCGCCCTGACCGCCGAGGGCCGCCACCGGGCCGAGGCCGGCCGCCAGGCCCGCGGCGAGTGGCTGGCCGGCGAACTCGAACACAAGTGCACAGAAGCCGAACGGCAGACCGTGATCGCGGCCATGGCCGTTCTTGAGCGGATCGCGCATGACTGACGTCAGCGTACGCTTCGACCGCCGGCTGATCCCGCCGATGATGCTCGGCTCGATCCTCAACCCGATCAACTCCACGGTCCTGGCCGTCGCCCTGATCCCCATCGGGGCCGCGTTCGGTGCGCCCCCGTCGCAGACGGCGTGGCTGGTGTCGGCGCTGTACCTGGCGACCGCGTTGGGACAGCCGGTGGTGGGCCGCCTGATCGACCTGTTCGGCCCGCGCCGCCTGTTCCTGATCAGCACGTCGCTCGTCGGCGTGGCCGGCGTGCTCGGCACCACGGCCCCGAACCTCGGTGTCCTCATCGCCGCCCGGGTCCTGCTCGGCTTCGGCACGTGCGCCGGCTACCCGGCCGCGATGGCCCTGCTGAAGCGGGAGGCGGCGCGGACCGGCCACGACAGCCCGGCCGGTGTCCTGACCGCCCTGGCCGCCGCCAACCAGACGATCGCCGTGATCGGCCCGCTGCTCGGCGGTGTCCTGATCGCCGTCGGCGGCTGGCGGGCGACGTTCGCGCTGAACATTCCCCTGTCGGCGCTGGCGGTCACGCTGGGCGCGCTCCGCCTGCCGAAATCCCCGCCGCGACCGCTGCGCCTGGGCCCGCTCGACCTGCCGGGCATGGCCCTGTTCGCGGCGACGCTCGTCGCACTCCTGCTGTTCCTGATGCGCCCGACGTGGTACCTCCCGCTGATCACCGTCGCCGCCGGGGCCGCGTTCACGCTGCGCGAACTGCGCGCCGAAACGCCGTTCATCGACCTGCGGGTGCTCGGCGGCAACCCGCCACTGCTGGCCACGTACGGCCGCGCGCTGGTCGCCTACGTCGTGTCCTACGCGTTCCTGTACGGCTTCACGCAGTGGACCGAGGAGGGGTACGGCCTGACCCCGTTGCACGCCGGCCTGGTCCAGATCCCCATGTTCCTGGTGGGCATCGCCATCTCCGTCACCATCGGCCGCCACCCGGGCGTGCTCACCAAACTGCTGCTGGGCGGCGCCGCCCAGATCGCCGCCTGCGCCCTGATGCTGACCCTGACCGCGGCCAGCCCGATCTGGCTGCTGGTCGCCCTGGCGATGCTCTTCGGCATTCCGCAAGGAGCGAACAGCCTGGCGCTGCAGAATTCGGTGTACTTCCAATCGACCCCCGACCGCATAGCGTCCTGCGCCGGCCTGCTGCGCACCTTCGGCTACCTGGGCTCCATGATCGCCTCCGCCGCGACGGCCGCCTCCTTCGGCCACCACGCCAGTACGCAAGGCATGCACCACCTGGCCTGGCTCATGCTCGCCGCCGCCGTGCTGTTCCTCCTCAGCACCCTCCTGGACCGCACCCTCCACCGCGTAGGCAAGCCCCGCGACCCAGCCGCGCCGCCAAGCTCCCGTTGACGCCGGAGCGCTCGGCCACACCTCCGTGATCAGGCCCACGCGGCCGCGCGGCAAGCGCGGTCAGTGGCCGGCGATGTCCGCGCGCAGGTCCGCAAGCCCGATGTGAGGATTGAGTGTCCGTACGACCGCATCGCCAGGAAATCGCCGTCCTCGTTGGCGAACGCGGCCTCCTCGAGCTGCGGCTCGAACACGCCGGGGAGGCCGTCCAGCAGGCCGGGCCACAGCTCGCGGTCGGCGTCGCGGTACGGCGACATCCGCGACTCGTGCGCGAACACGCGGACGAAGACACCGTCGGCGGTGAACACGATGTGCCACTCGTCGCCGCTGCCGTCGCTCATCGCGGCCGCCTCGTCGTCGCCCCACGCGCCGAACGTGTAATACGGCTCGGCCCCGCCCATGATCTCCTCCAGGACGGCCAGGGCCCGGCAGCGGTCACGAAGGACGTCGATCGGCGGCAGCCCGGCGGCGATGTCGTGGACGGTCACGCGCGCATCTTAGCCAGCCGCGATCGTGCGGCGGACGACCCAGTGGGCACTGGACGAAGCATGATGTGGTCCTGCACGCCGTCGAGCGATGGCGATGGCGCGCACGGTCACGCGGCCAGGCCGGCCGCGGCCGCGGGCTGGGGCGCCGCGGCCATGCGCACCAGGGTGGCGTGGGCGTATTCGCAGGCCAGGGCGTGCTCGTACACCGCGCGCGGCACATCGGCGGTGCTGTCCAGGCGGACCACGGAGCCGGCCGGTCGCCAGCGGTGAAAGACGGGGTCGCCGGTCAGCGCGGCCAGCACGCCCAGCAGCGACTCGTCCAGGCGCATCGAGTGCACGGCGCGGCGATACTCGGGGCCGGTCAGGCACAGCGCGAACGGGATGTTCATCAGGCACAGCGCCGTCTGGATGTCGAGGTGGAGCAGGCGGTGGCGGGTCGGCTCCGGGTCCAGCGGCGGGATGTCCAGGGTGCCGTAGTCGAGGTCCCGGGCGGTGGGGAGGGGGCGGTCGCGCGGGGCGGTCAGGACCTCGAAGACGTTGACGTCGTGCTGGATGACGGCGCGGTCGCCCAGGCCGGCCAAGGTCGTCGGGCGCAGCGTCACGACCCGCAGGCCGGGTGGGGTCGTGTTGCGGAGCACGAAGTTGAGCAGGTTCGTCTCGATGACGAAATGCCGGATCAGCAGGTGTACCGCCCCCGCGTCCACGAACCGGCGCAGGAACCACAGGCACAGGCGGTCCATCGGGCCGTGCGCGGACAAACGGACCGGCACCAGGCGCTTCGTGACCTGAATGACGCCGACCAGGATTCGCGACAGGATCCGGATCCAGGGGTACAGCCAGCGGCGCGACCACAGCCGCTGGTCCGCGATGATCAGGTCGAGGGTGGCGCGGTCCAGGGGCAGCGTCGGGTCGGCCCGCACCGCGTCCCACACCATCGTCTCCGCGTCGTCGCTCATCGGTCCACCTCCTCCAGTTGCAGCGCGTACAGGCGGGCCACGATCCTGGCGGTGCGCAGGATCCGGGCCCGGGCGGCGGGATCGGCGGCGACGAGGCGCAGGGCGTCGTCGAGCATCGCCACGTGCTCCTCGTCGGCCTCGCCGTGGTAGGTCAGGAACGCCGTCTGGTCCGCGGTCAGGTCGAGGTCGTCGCGCAGGCGGGCGGCCCAGCCGGCGGCCTTGCGGGAGCCGAGGCCCTCGATGATGAACATCGCGCCCAGCAGGTCGATCGGGTCGGGCAGGCTCGCCTGCTGGAACAGGTACGCCGACAGCGCCTCCGAGCCCACGTTCTTCGGCGCGGACCGGATGTCGGCCAGGGTGCCGCCGGCGTTGCAGTAGTCGCGCTCCAGGAGCCGGAAGTCGCGGTGCTCGTCGGCGGCGTGCCGGATCGCGGCGCTGCGCAGCGCGAACCACTCGGCCGAGAAGCTCGACGCGGCGCGGGAGATCCAGCGGCCGCCCTCGATCACCTGCTGGCGCAGGTGCAGCAGCAGTCGCCGGTAGTCCGCTATCGTCGCCGTGCCGGACTCGATGCGCGCGACGATCGGCACATCGTGCAGGGTTCGCTCGAAGTCGCTCCAGACCTCCGCCAAACCCCGCATGAGCGCGGGGGTACCGTCTGAGCCCGTCGCCGCACCGGCAGTACCCGCCGAATCCGCTTGGTCGTGCACTGCTTTGACCGCCGGCTCCTCCGGGGCGACGCACGTCAGGTGGGCGAAGGCGAACGAGAACCGGCCGGACTCGGGCACGATCAGCAGGATCCGGTCGCCGGGGCGGAACCGGCCGGTCCGCCAGCACTCGGCGAGGGCCACGTAGATGCTCGCCGCGCCCGTGTTGCCGGCCGTGGCGAGGTTGCTGAACCAGCGATCCTCGTCGATCATCAGCCCGGCCCCGGTGAGCAGCCGGAAGATCTCGCCGCGGAAGTGCTCGGCGCTGTAGTGACAGAGCACGTGATCGATCGTGCTCGGGTCGAGCAGGCCGCGGTCGACGAGGCCGGCGAACTCGGCCAGCCCGGCCGGGAACAGCCGCGGCAGCAGTCGCACGTCCTGGCGCAGCCGGAACATCCCGTCGGCCTCGGCGTCCGCGGCGCGCGCAACGTCCAGCCAGGTCTGCCCGGACACCGGCGTACCGGACTCGGCGACACCGGCGCGCATGCACACCGGGTGCTCGTGTGCGTGCGACACCAGATGCGTCCAGTCGACGCGCAGGGACGGACGGTCCGGCCGCGGCGCCGGCTCCACGACGACGGCGCCGGCCCCGTCGGAGAGCGTCCAGCGCAGGAACTCGGCGTCGAACCGGGGCCGCCCGGCGTAGCGGTCCTGCCGCAGCGTCCGCCCGATGCACTCGCTGCCGGCCGCGACCGCGACCCGCCGCTCACCGAGCCGGACCGCGCGGACCGCGCCGGTGAGGGCGGCCATCCCGGAGGCGCACACGCCCCCGGCCGACAGCACTTCGAGGGGGCCCGCGGCGAGGCGGCCGTGCACCATGCCGGCGAATCCGGGCACGAGCAGGTCGCCCTGGGTGGTGCCGGTCGCGAGCAGGTCGACGTCGCCGAGGCCGATCCCCCGGTCCTTGACCGCCGCCGTGATCGCCTCGGCCGCGAGCTCCTCGTTGAGCATCGTCGGCGCGCCGGCCCGGTCGAGCGCGAAGTGCCGGGTCCGGATGCCGTTCATCGCGAGCACCCGGGCCCGCATGGCCGCGCTCGCTCCGCTGGTCCCGGCACCGAGCCGGGCCACGATCTCGTCGTTGTCGAGCGGTTCGCCGGGCAGGTAGGCGGCGCACGCGGTCAAATACGCATCGGGCATGTCCATATTGCGCCACTCGCGCCCCGGTGCGCACATCCGCAGTTGTACTCAGGTGTCGCTGGGTACCACCGGGTAAGGCCAGTCATGACCGGACGTTCGTCCGATCATGCGATGCGAAAAGGTCTGACTACACTCGGGCCGCGGACCTTGGAGGTGGCGTGCTGGTCAGTGACGTCATGACGGCCTTTCCGGCGTACATCCGGCTGGGTGCGAGCATCCGGCGGGCGGCCGAGGTACTCAGCGTGTCCGAGGTCGGGGCACTCATGGTCGTCGACCACGACGGGCGGTTCGCCGGTTCACTGTCCGAAGAGGACCTGGTCCGGGCGATGCTGCCTCGCTTCGACGACGTGGCCGAGGCGGGCGGGACGCTGGCCGGGGCGTTCCAGCTGTTCCTGGAGCAGGGCCGGGCCCTCGCGGACCGGGTCGTCGACCCGCTCGTCGTGCGGGACACGGCCACCGTGCGCGGCTCCGACGAGCTGGCCCGGGCCGCGATCGTCATGCTCGACCGCGGGATCCGGCGGCTGCCGGTCGTCGACGACGGCACACTCGTCGGGACGCTGTCGCGGGCCGACCTCTGCCGCGCGGTGATCTACCATTCCTGAGCTGCGGCTGGTCCTCGTCGATCGGCACACCCGGGCGGCGAGCGAACGGGTGTGCACGCTCCCGGCCACCCTCGGCCGCCACGGCGGGTCGGCCACGGTCGTGCTCGACGACCGCGACGTGTCCCGCCGGCACGCCCGGATCGAGCTGGCCGGCGACGAACTGACGATCGCCGACCTCGGCAGCACCAACGGCACGTTCGTCAACGACGAGCGGGTGACCCGCCGGGTTCTGGCCCCCGGGGACCGGCTGCGCATCGGGCGGTTCGAGCTCGCCTGGTCGTTCGTCGACCCCGACGCCACCGAACGCATCGACCCCGGCCAGCTGACCGCGCTGCGCCCCCTGACCCCGCAGCGGATCGCAGCCCGGCGGGTGATCGAGGACGCGGAGGTGCACAACCGGCGGGCCGGGCACGAGCTCGACGGGTTCCTGTCGTTCCGGCACGGGTTCCTGCCGGCCGAGCCGCCCCTGGAGGCGTTCCCGGAGTCGCACCGGGCCTGGGACGACATGACCGGGCAGCTGCCGGAGCTGTTCCGGCGGCTGGCGCTGCGCCGGGCGTTCGACGCGCTGCCGGTGCTCGACGCGCGGCCGGAGGCGCTGCCCGACCGGTACCTGCTGCGCGCGTCCACGCTGCTGGGCGTCTTCGCGCACGCGTACCAGTACATGGCCGTCGACCCGCCCGGAGCGCTGCCGGACGCGCTGCTGCGGCCGTGGACGACGGTGTCGCGGCGGCTCGGCAAGCAGCAGCCGGCGGTGTCGTACATCGACCTGTTCTTCTACAACTGGCGGCTGCGGGACCCGGCCGGGCCGCGGGTCCTCGACAACCTGGACCTGCTCGTGCCGACCTGGGACAACCCGGCCGAGCGGGTGTTTTACCTGGTCACGACCGAGTTCGCGATGGCCCTGACGCCGGTGCTGGTGGCGATGGTCGAGGCCCAGGAGGCCGTGGTCGCCGACGATCCGGCCGCACTGGAGCGGGCGCTCCTGGCGATGTTGGAGCGGCTGCGGTACGTCACCCAAAGCATCTATCCACAGATCGACCCCAATCCGCGGGCGCGGTACCCGCTGGACCAGGTGCTGTGGGCGAAGACCGTCGGCACGGCCGGTGTGCCGATCTTCGACGGGGCGCCGAGCCCGAGTGGCACCGCGCAGCCGCACATCCACGCCATCGACGCGTTCCTCGAACGCCAGGACTTCGGCTCGCTCGTCGGGCAGCAGAGCGTGTACCTCGCCGGGTTCTTCCCGCGGCACTGGCGGGAGCTCGTGGCGGCGCTGCGCGAGGTGTCGGTGCGCCAGTACGTCGAGGAGACCCGCAACGACGCCCTGCGCGGGGTCTACAACGCCGTCCTCGACGCCTACGTGGGCGACCGGGGCTGGATGGGGCTGCACCGCATCAAGGCGTACGGGTTCCTGGAGGTGGCGTTCAAGGTCGGCCGGCAGGTCACCACCGGGGCCCGGTTCACCGGCCTGTTCAAGGACCGCACGTGGGACAAGGTGGACGGTGAGCTGGCCGTGGTGCGCGACGAGCGCCGCCCGCCGGTCGGCCCGCCGGTCGTCTTCGGCACCGCCCGCCGGGGCCGGGTCGTCACCACCGCCTCCGGCGCCTGGACCTGCTACCTCGACCTCGACGTCACCGGCCAGGGCGTGCACCACCAGCCCGGCGACCGCGTCGGCGTCCGGGCCGAGCACGACGACGAGCTCGTGCGCCGCACCGTCGCCGCCCTCCAGGCGACCGGCGACGAGCTGGTGACCCTCTCCCCCGCCTGGCAGGCGGCGGTGCGCCAGCGGGCCGGCTACGGCGACGTCGACGTGCTGCCGCTGCGGACCCTGCTGCGGTTCGCGCGGCTGCGCCCGATCGGGCGGGACGTGGCCAAGCGGCTCGTGCGGCTGAGCGCGGTCGGCTCCTGGCAGCGGATCGTCGACGCCCGCATGGAGGACCAGTGGGAGCTGTGGGACGTGCTGAACCTGCTCTACGCCGGCGGGTACGACGTCACCCGGCTGTGGAAGGCCGATCCGGGCGAGCCTGACTCCCTGTGCACCGTCATCGCCCCCGAACCGTTCCGCCTGTACTCGATCGCCTCCGCCCCGCCGCCCGGCCGACCGGCCACCACACTGCGGCTGGTCGTCGCCGGCCTCGACTACACGTCGGCCCGCAGCCCGTGGTCATACCCGCGGCCCCGCCAGGGCGCCGCCTCCCACTTCCTGCGCCGGGCCGCCGCCGAGGGCCGGGCGCGGCTGTCGCTGCAGATCGTGCCCACCCCGCGGTTCCGGCTCCCGGCCGACCCCGACCGGCCGATCGTCATGTTCGCGGCCGGCTCCGGCATCGCACCGTTCCACGGGTTCGTCACCGCGCACCCGGGCCCCGGCCGCCTGTACTGGGGCGTGCGCTCGCCGGAGGAGTTCGTCGAGCACACCGGCCTGGACACGGCCGCCGCGGCCGGCCAGCTCACCCTGGCGGTGGCGTTCTCCCGCACCGACCACGCGGTCACCTTCGACGGCCGCCGCCACGTCGTCGGGGCCGGCACCCGGCGCCGCGTCGACGACCTGATCCGGGCCGAGGCCGACACGCTCTGGGACCTGCTCGACAACGGCGGCGCCCACGTCTATATCTGCGGCAGCGCGCCGTTCGCGGTCGCGGTCGTCAAGGCCCTCGCCGCGATCGTCCCCGGCGACGGCCGGGAGTTCCTGCGCCGGCTCGTCGCCGAAGGCCGGCTCAGTGAGGACGTCTTCACCACCTACCTCGGCCACGCCCAGCAGGGCCCCCTGTTCCAGGTCTCGGAACTGGCCCGGCACACCACGCCCGAGAACGGCTACTGGATGGCGATCGGCGGCGCCGTCTTCGACGTCACCGAGTTCATCCACCTGCACGTCGGCGGCCCGCACATCATCCGCAACCACGTCGGCCTCGACGCGACCGCCGCCTACCGCAAGGTCCTGCACCACGTCCACGCCGAGATCGACGCACAGCTGTCGATGTACCAGATCGGGCACCTGCGCCGGCTGCGCTTCGGGGCCCGCTGGGGCGTGGTGCTGACGGAGGCCGGCCTGCGGTCGATGCCACTGGAGGAGCTGTTCCGGACCTGGGTCCGGTTCGTGTACCTGCTGGTCGGCATGGAGAACGCGCTGTCCGCGGACTACGGTTTCACCGCGGCGGCGGCGACGGCCGGTGAGGATCCCCGGGAGCTGACGCCGTTCAAGGCCCAGTACGTCGTGGAGACCCACCGCCGTTTCCTGGTCAGCTACCTGGACGGGCTGCTGCAGGACGATCTGCGCACGCTATGGCAGCTGACTGTCGGTTTCTGCGATCCGGCGCTGGACGTGCGCACCTTCGACACCGACCTGGCCGCGCTGCACGCGCGGACGGACACCGTTGTGGTGCGTCATTCGGTACCGGCGGTGAAGGACGTCCTGCACAGCGGCGTCGACTTCCACCACGTCAGCGCACTGTGCCGCACATATGCGCACATGGACGTGCAGCTGCTGCGCGATCTGAAGGCCGCCGTGCTGTCCGGCGTCCGCGCGTTCGAACAGCACGAGGCCGACGTGATCACGCACGCGGGGCCGGCGCTGCTCGACGCGACCAGGTCGGCGCTGACGACGGTCGGCACGTACTACCGGCGCCTGGCCGCCCAGACCACCAGCCACGGCATCACGGCCACCACCGGCCCCGACACCCCGATCCCACCGGACCGCGGCCTCCCCGGCCACGGCGCCCCACTCCCCCTCACCTGATCAGCGGGTGACTTCGTCACGTCGCTCCTTCGCCGCGGGCCCGCTTCGCCGTCCGGTCACGTCGCACCGCGGTCATCTCAGGACGCTCGCGATGATGTCGTCGATGAGCGCCGGCGTGATCGGGCGGTGGGCGACGAACCGGCGGTAGAACAGCGGGGCGGCGAGCAGGTCGACGGTCAGGTCGAGGTCCCGGTCCCGGGCGAGCTGGCCGCGGTCGCGGGCCCGCCGCAGCACGGTCAGCAGCGGTTCGCGGCGGCGGCCGGTCAGGTCGGCGTGCAAAGTCTGGAGCGCGGGATCGCGTTCGGCGGCGTCCATGTATGCGGCCAGGAGGCGCGGGAATGGCGTGTTGCTGAGCGTGTCGGCGAACATCGTGAGCAGCTGGGCGACGTCGGTGTGCACGTTGCCTGTGTCCGGGACCGGCTGCGGACGGTAGGTGCTGTCCATGGCGTCGACGAGCAGGGCGTTGGTGGTCGGCCAGTGGCGGTACACGGTCGCTTTGCTCGCCCCGGCGCGCCGGGCCACCGCTTCCATGGTGAAACCGGCGATGCCGTGCTCGTCCAGGACGCGCAGCGCGGCGTCCAGGACCCGGCGCCGGGCACCGTCGCCGCGGGTGATCGGGGCGTTCGGCATTGCTCCACCTCCATCGAAACGGTACCGTACTCTTATAGATACGGATCCGTTTCGCTAGGAGGGTCCGATGCGACCCGTTGCCTACTGGACGTCCACGGTTGTCGTGGTGAGCGAATGCGTTGTCGGCGGCGTGCTCGATCTGCTCAAAGCGCCACCCTTCTACCCGCTGATGATCGAGCTTGGCTACCCGCCCTACCTTTCGCTCATCCTCGGCGCCGCGAAGGTTTTCGCCGCCGCCATCTTGATAGCGCCCGGCCTGCCGCGACTGAAGGAATGGGCATACGCCGGCGTCCTCATCAACATGATCGGAGCCGGAGCCTCCCAGGTCGCGACCCACCGGGCGATGTCGACACTGCTCGCGCCCGGCGCGTTCGCGGCGCTGGCACTGCTGTCCTGGGCCTGGCGACCGGACACGCGCCGGCTGCGATGACCGCGCATCCGCACCGCGACACGCGGCTCATCACTCATCCGCACGGCCGCACACGGCTGACGCTATTCGCACGGCGGGACGCGGCACATCCGCCCATCCGCACGACCGCACACGGCTGATGCCCATATCCGCAGCGGCACGCGGCTCATCCGCTCATCCGCACGACCGCTCGACCGCACGCGGCTGATGCTATTCGCGCAGCGACACGCGGCTCATCACTCATCCGCACGACCGCACACGGCTGACGCTATTCGCACGGCGGGACGCGACACATCCGCCCATCCGCTCGGCCGCACACGGCTGACGCTACTCGCGCAGCGGCACGCGGCGCAGGCGGATGACGCGGTGTGCGATGCGCCAGCCGGCGGGTGTGTGTTCGACCCGGTCCTCGTAGGTGACGCTGCCGGTCCGGCCGTCCGCCGTCACGCCGAAGCCCTTGGACCGCGCGTGCACGACGCCGTTGCCCGCCTCGCGCAGGACGATGTTCGTCACGTGGTGCGCCACCGGGTTGCGGTCGCCCAGCTCCAGGGCGGACTCGCGGCTCGCGTCCAGGCCGACCAGGACACCGAGGCCGAAGTCCGTGACGTCGCAGACGACGTCCGTGGTGAACACCGCGGCCAGGCCGGCGAAGTCGCCGCGGTCGACCAGGTGGCCGTGCTCGTTGATCAGATCGGTGATGGCGACTCGGTCATCCATGCTGATAGCCACACCCGCAACGGTAAACGGGGAGTTCCCCACTTAGCAAGTGGATGGATCGGACTGTTCGCGCTCGTCGGCGCCCGGCGGGTCGGACTGTTCACGCTCGTCGGCGCCCGGCGGGTCGGACTGTTCACGCTCGTCGGCGCCCGGCGGGTCGGACTGTTCACGCTCGTCGGCGCCCGGCGATTCGAACTGACTGAGCGCGTCGCCGTCGGGCGGGTCGAACTGTTCGAGCTCGTCGGCGTCGGGCGGTTCGAACAGCGGCGCGTGCAGCTCGAGCAGCTCGCGCGTGATCGCGGCCGTCGCCCACGGTGCTGCGGCGTTGCGGGCCTCCAGCCGGCGGGCCAGTTCGTCGAGCGGCACGTCCAGGTAGCGCAGTTCCACGGCGGCGCCGAGCGCACGGGCCGCCGCACGTTTCTCGTCGCGGTCCGCGCGCAGCCAGAAACCCGACTCCATGACCACACTCTGGCCCTGCCGCAGCAGATCCTGCGCGAGTCGCCAGAAACGACGCTCCAAACGCACACGCGTCGACGTGTCGAACAGATCCACACCCAGGTCGGTCAGCCACTCGTCCGCGCACAGACGCACAGCCGGCACCTCGGTGGCCAGGCGCCGGGCCAGGGTGGTCTTGCCGGACCCGGGCAGCCCGCACAGCAGGATCAAGGTCGGACGGGCAGACACAACACCGATGATATGGGTGCGCGATACGGGTGGATGTGGTGTGCGATACGGGTGGATATGGGTGTGCGGTAAGGGCCGGACCGCCGTAAGGTGCTCTACTCGTGAACAAACTTGTCCAGGTCGCGGTGCCCGCCCGGTTGGGCTCGCCGTTTCGGTGGCTGCTCACCTCGTCATGGACGAGCAACCTCGGCGACGGCATCGCGGTCGCCGCCGGGCCGCTGCTGGTCGCCTCGCTCACGGACAACGCGTTCCTGGTGTCGCTCGGCGCATTGCTGCGGTGGGCGCCGCCGCTCGTGTTCGGGCTTTACGCGGGGGTACTGTCCGATCGGCTCGACCGCCGCCGGATCGTCATGGCCGCCGACGGGCTGCGCGCACTCGTGCTCGCCGGGCTCGTCGCGCTCATGTTCACCGACCGGCTGTCCGTGGCCGTCGCGCTCATCGCGATCGGGCTGCTGTCGGTGGGTGAGGTGTTCGCCGACAACGCCGCGGCGACGCTCGCGCCCATGCTGGTGCACCGCGATGACCTGGTGCTCGCCAACGCGCGGCTCGGGTTCGGGTACATCGCGCTCAACCAGCTCGCCGGGCCGTCCATCGGCGCCGTGCTGTTCGCGGCCGGCAGTGTGTGGCCGTTCATCGCCGAGTGCGCGTTGGTGGCGGCGGGAGTACACCTGATGGCTCGGGTCGTTTTGCCCTCCACCGCGGACACCACCGCGACCAGTCCCGCCGGCGGGTGGCACGCGGTCGTCGAGGGCGTGCGGTGGACCGTGCACAACGCGGCCGTGCGCACGCTCGCGCTCACCATCCTGATCTTCAACTTCACGTTCGGCGCGGCCTGGTCCGTGCTCGTGCTGTACGCGCACGACCGGCTCGGCCTCGGCCCTTCCGGTTTCGGCCTGCTCACGACGCTCAGCGCGGCCGGCGGGCTGCTCGGCACCGGCATGTACGGCTGGCTCACCCGCCGGGTCCGCCTCGGCGACATCATGCGCGTCGGGCTGATCATCGAAACGCTCACCCACCTGGCGCTCGCGCTCACGACGTCCGCGTGGTTCGCGTCGGCAGTGTTCGTCGTGTTCGGTGCGCACGTGTTCGTCTGGGGCACGACGTCGACGACCGTGCGTCAGCGTGCGGTGCCGGCTCACCTGCAGGGCCGTGTCGGCAGTGTCAACACGATCAGCGTGTTCGGCGGCCTGGTCGTCGGTTCGGTCATCGGGGGTACTCTCGCCACGCGCATCGGCGTCACGGCGCCGTTCTGGTTCGCGTTCGCCGGCTCAGCCGTGTTCGTCGCGCTGCTGTGGCGCCAACTGGCCCGCATCGCTCACACGGACACTGCCGCAGACACTCCGGCGGGCACCTCGGCGGGCACTTCGGCGACCGCTTCCGCGCATGTGGACACCCCATCGGACACGAACACTCCCACACACGCCAACACGCCGGCGAACGCGAGCACTTCCGCGCACGCGAACACTCCGGCGAACGCGAACGGTTCCGCACACGCAAACACCCCGGCGGACGCGAACGGTTCCGCACACGCAAACACCCCGGCGGACGCGAACGGTTCCGCACACGCAAACACCCCGGCGAACGTGGACACGGACGCGGTATGACCATTCCGGTATATCGAGATGCTTCCATGTGACTCGTAACATTCCCCCATGTTGCGAAAGCTCTTGGTCGCCACGACGGCGGCCGTCGCGCTCATCGGCGCCCTGCCCGGCAACGTGCAGGCGAGCGTCCCCCGGGAGTCCGTTGTCGGCGGCACGCGCGCCGCGCAGGGCGAGTTCCCGTTCATGGTGCGCCTGTCGATGGGTTGCGGCGGCGCGCTGTACAGCAGCCGCCTGGTCCTGACCGCCGCCCACTGCGTCAGCCGGACCGGTGCGAACACCAGCATCACCGCCACCCTGGGCGCCGTCGACCTCCAGTCGTCGACCCGGATCACGGTGAAGTCGAACTACGTGTACCGGGCACCGGGCTACAACGGCAACGGCAAGGACTGGGCCCTGATCCGCCTGGCCACCCCGGTCACGGGCCTGGCGACGCTGCCGATCGCGCAGAACACGACGTACAACACGGGCACGTTCACGATCGTCGGCTGGGGCGCGGCGACGGAGGGCGGCGGCCAGCAGCGCTACCTCCTGAAGGCGACAGTCCCCTACGTCCCCGACGCGACCTGCGACAACGCGTACCCCGACCTGGTCCCGAGCGACGAGCTCTGCGCCGGCTACACCTCCGGCGGCGTCGACACGTGCCAGGGCGACTCCGGCGGCCCCATGTTCCGCCGCGACGCCCAGAACGCCTGGATCCAGGTCGGGATCGTCAGCTGGGGCAACGGCTGCGCGCGGCCCAACTACCCAGGCGTCTACACCGAGGTGAGCACCTTCGCCCCGGCCATCGCGGCCGCCGCCGCATCCCTCGGCGGCTAGGCAGTACCCCCGAAGCGGTGGTCTGTGTCCTTTTCAAGGGCCGGGCCACCGCTTCGGCGCGCTCGGTGGACATCGACGGGCACATGTCGGCCACAATGATCGTGTGCACGAACAGCCTGTCCCGGACGACGATGCCGGCGCGTTCTGGCGGATCGAGCCCGGCTGGACACTGTCCAGGACCGGTGCCGGCGGCTACCTGCCGTTCAATCAACTGACGTCCAGACGCATGCTCATCTGCGACGACGACGTGCTCGAACGGGTCGTGGCCGCAATGCGGCAGGACGGCTGCCCCGTCGTCGACCGACCATCCCCGCGCCAACACGATCGCTAGCCCGCGGCCCCGACCGCAACCGCGCGGGCCCCGCCTGACGCGCACGGTCGGGGTCGGTGATACGGGAGTGTGGCCGCGGAAACATGTTGGAAACGTCGGCGTACAAACGGTGAAACGCGCGACGGTAACGCTGCATGCCACGCGGTCAACGGCGATCACGGACCACACGAGGCGGGAGGGGTCCGGGATGCCGGAGGGGTTCAGCGCGGGCGACACGGCCTGGCTGTTGGTGAGTGCGGCGCTGGTACTGCTCATGGTGCCCGGCCTGGCGCTGTTCTACGGCGGCATGGTGCGGATCAAGAGCGCGCTGAACATGCTCATGATGTCCCTGGCGTGCCTGGCCGTCGTCACGGTCGTCTGGGTGCTCGCCGGCTATTCGCTCGCGTTCGGCACGGACAGCGCCTTCGGCCTGATCGGTTCGTTCGAGCACGTCGGCATGGCCGATATCGGCGCCCGCGATCTGACCGGCTCGGTGCCGACGATGGCGTTCGCGGCGTTCCAGCTCATGTTCGCGATCATCACGGCGGCGCTGCTGAGCGGGGCGATCGCCGACCGCGCGAAGTTCGGCGCCTGGGTCGGGTTCGTCGCCGTGTGGACCCTCGTCGTGTACGTGCCGATCGCGCACTGGGTGTTCGGCGGTGGCTGGATCGCCACCCACCTGCGCATCCTGGACCTGGCCGGCGGCACCGTCGTCGAGGTCAACTCCGGCGCGTCGGCGCTCGCTCTGGCCCTGGTGCTCGGCCCGCGGCTCGGCTTCCGCACCGAGGCGATGCGACCGCACAGCCTGCCGCTGGTCATCCTCGGTGCCGGGCTGCTGTGGTTCGGCTGGTTCGGCTTCAACGCCGGCTCCGCGCTGAGCACCGGCGGTGTCGCCTCGACCGCGTTCTTCAACACCCAGGTCGCCGGGGCGGCCGCGGTCGGCGGCTGGCTCATCGTCGAACGCTGGCGCGACGGGCACCCGACGACGCTGGGCGCCGCCTCCGGTGCGGTCGCGGGCCTGGTCGCCATCACGCCCGCGTGCGGCTCCGTCAACCCGCTCGGCGCGCTGGCCGTCGGCGCGGTCGCCGGTGTCGCCTGCTGCTATGCGGTGGGGCTGAAGTACAAGCTCGGCTACGACGACTCCCTCGACGTCGTCGGCGTGCACGGCGTCGGCGGCCTGCTCGGTATGCTGCTCATCGGCGTCCTCGCCACCGCCGCGGTCACCGGCCACGACCGCGGCCTCGCCTTCGGCGGCGGGCTGGACCTCCTCGGCCGCCAGGCCCTCGCCGTGCTCGTCGTCGCCGTCTACGCCTTCGCCGCCACCTGGCTGGTGGCCAAGGCGATCGACAAGACGACCGGCTTCCGGGTCGCCCCGGAGCACGAGCGCGGCGGCCTGGACCTGGCCATCCACGCGGAGAGCGCCTACGAGCAGCACACCTCGACCGCCGGGCGGATCAGCCACCTGGCCTGAGCGGTGCCGGGTCCGGCGCTAACGCAACGCTGCTACCGCGGTCTCGATCACGGTGTCGGGTGCGCTGGCGATGTCGGGTACGACGCCGGTGCCCTCCCAGTTGGTGGCGGTGACGGTGTCGACGACGTAGGCCTCGGGCAGGTATGCGAGGACCGTCGGCGCGAGCCGGATCGGGGTGATGTGGTCGGCCGCGCCGGGTGTGGTCTCGCCGACGACCGTGACCCGGCCCCGAGCCTGCAGGTGGTATGCGAGGGCCTCGCCGGACGAGAACGTGCCCGGGCCGACGAGGACGGCGACCGGCTGGCGCAGGCTCGTGCCGGACGGCAGGGCCGGTGTCCACCACTGGCGGCGGCGGTCCGGGTAGACGACCTCGGACAGCTGTGCGGGTGTGTCGCCGAGCAGCCGGCCGGCGATGTGGGCCACCGTCGCCGGGTCGCCGCCGCCGTTGGCGCGCAGGTCGAGCAGGATCCGGGCCGAGCCCTGCGCGAGGGTGAACGCGGCGTCGAGATACGGCTGGGCGAGGCTGACCGCGTCGAGGTCGTCGACGCTGATCAGACAGGTGCCGTCGGCCAGTCGCTCCACCCGCGAGACGCACGCGGCCCGGGCCCGGACCACCTCCGGGTCGGGGTCCGGCCAGCCCGGCGGCACGGTGTCGGGCCGGGCGGTGCCGGCCGGCTCGAAGCTGAGCGCGAGATGGCGGGAGACCGTCCACGCGCACCGTTCGATCGCCGCGCAGCCGGCGGCGGTGACCGGGGCGTCCACGGCCGCGAACCGTTCGGTGAGCACGGCGACGAGCGCGTCGCGGCGTGCACCCGGTGGCATCAGCCGGGTCAGCCAGCCGGTGAGCCGCCCGACCAGGTCCCGCACCAGCAGCGTGTCGGACATACCCGAACGCTAGAGCAGTGGGCCCGCGTCCGGCCGCCCCGACCGCTACGCCCGCAGCGAACCGGCGGCGCGGCGCCACGCGTCACGCCGGGTGCTCTCCGCGCACCCGCGGGTCGATGAGCACGCCGGCGACCACGGCGGTCATCCCGTCGGTGCACAGCGTCGGCGCGGCGACGACGAACTCCTCGCGTTCGACCCACTCGACGGCCACCACACCCGGCGCCGCGCGGAGCCCGTCGTCGAGCCGCAGCGGCGCGTGGTCGTGGTAGTAGCCGCGGGCGGTGTCACCGACCCACAGCGACCAGTGGTAGTCGCCGGCACCGGCCTCGCGGGCGGCCGTTGAGAGCGGGTCGGCTTTGAGGTCGCCGGAGTCGAGCAGCTCGGCGACGGTCATCGGGTCCAGGTCCGCAAAGGCCGGCGGCACCACCACGTCCAGCACCTGCTCCAGGTGAACCGCGCAGGTGCAGTGCCCGCGCTGCGGGGGTGTCCAGTCGTCGGCCATCACCGCACTGTACGACCCCGGCGGTGGTGGCAGAATGCTCATGTGTCGATCTCGGTGGATGGTGCTCCGAAGGCTCGTATCGTCACAGGGTTGCTGCGGGACGGGGATCGGGTGTTGCTGTGTCACCGGTCGCCGGGGCGCCGTCACTCCCCGGACGTCTGGGATCTGCCCGGTGGGCACGTCGAGGACGGGGAGGCGCCCGGCGCGGCGCTCGTGCGTGAGCTCCGCGAGGAGCTGGGCATCGACATCGCGGAGCCGGCCGGGGCGCCGGTGCACGAGGTGCGCGGTGACACGTTCGACATGCGGATCTGGCTGGTCGAGGCGTGGACGGGAGTGCCGGTCAACGCCGCGCCGGAGGAGCACGACGCCATCGCGTGGTTCACCGCCGATGCGCTCGGTGCGCTGTCGCTGGCCCACGCGAGCTACCTCGCGATGCTGGAGCGTCAGCTGCTGAGGGTGTAGCGGCCCGGGGCCGGGACGTGGACCCGGGTCCAGGTGCCGTCCGGGTGGACCGTCGCGCGGCCGGACGCGTGGAGGCGGTGGTGGCGGACGCGGACGCGGACGTCGCCGGCGGCCGGGGTGGTGAAGGTCAAGGTGGACGCGGTCTGGGCGACCAGGGTGGCGGGGGGCTCGACGATCGGCCTCGGGTCGGTCACCGCGTACAGGTGCCAGTGTGCGCTGGACCAGATCGGGGTCAGGTACGGCAGGCCGCCGCGCACCAGCGCCGCCTCCCGTTCGCCGGGCCAGGACAGCCGCGCGTCGGGAACAGCCACGAACTGGACCGCCTGGTCGGCCAGCCAGACCTGGTAGGTGGCGGGGGTCAACGGCACGCCGGTACCGCCCGCACCCGGGACGGTCGTGAAGAACAGCGGATTGCGGTCGATGTCGGCCTGGCGCAGCCAGCCCCGCGCGAGGGGGAGCTCGCCCATCGACGCCGCCTCCCAGTAGTCGCGGGTCGGCGGGATCTCGATTCGGCCCGTCAGCGGCGCCTCGGCCAGGCGGGCGCGCAGCGGGGCGAAGTACGCCGGGTCGGCCGTCGGGTTGCCGATGTCGGCGATGTCGCCCGGCACGATCGGCGACTGCCAGCAGCAGACCGCGGCCAGCAGCGCGGCCAGGCGGGCCGGGTGGCGCAGCGACGGGACCGTCGCATAGCCGGCCAGGACCGGCAGGGCGAACATCACCACCAGGCGGGTCGCGTTGAGGCCGACCGGGGTGTGGAAGACATCCGCGGCGAGCACGCCGGCGGCCGAGAGGACCGCGGCCGCGCGGACCGGGCGGAGCGGGACCAGCGCCGCGATCACGAAGCTGGTCGCGACCGCCCGGACGGCTTCCCAGTGGCCGAGGTTCATCCAGCCGCCGTTGCTGAACACGGCCGCCGACAGCGCCAGGGCGACGGCCGCCGGCCCGGCGATCAGCAGGCCGCCGCGGACCCGGCGGGTCAGCAGCAGGGCCACGCCGGCCAGCCCCAGGAACAGCCCCGCGACCGGGCTGGTGGCCGAGGCGAGCAGCGCGGCGCCGGCGGCCAGCGGGCGCGCCCTCGGGTGGGTGAGCGCGAGCAGGGCGAGCAGGGCGAAGAGGACCCCGAGGCCGTACGTGACCCGGCCCGACACCAGGTTCCCGGCCAGGCCGGCCACGCCGAGCAGCGCGGCCGGCACGGGGCGGGTCGCGCCGGTGCGGCGCAGCAGCGCGGCAAAGGTGACCGCGGCCGCCACCAGCGTGAGGGCGCCGGTCAGCCGCACGCCGAGCGTCGCCATCACCGCCTGGGAGACCAGGCTGTAGCCGAACTGGTCCACCCCCGCGTACCAGCGCAGGTCGATCGAACTCCCGCTGTGCGCGGCGAAGAAGTCGGCCCGGGCGACCTGGGCCGCGAGATCCGTGCCCATGCGGGGCAACAGCAGATACGTCACCCCGAGGACCGCGGCGAGGAGACCGGCCGCGAGCTCCGGCCGCGCATCGGCCGGCGCCGCCGCGGGCAGCACGAGCCGTTCGGGCGGAGCAACACGAGCGTCGATCACGGCGACATCCTGCCCGGTGCCGCCGATCATGTCGCGGGGGCCCCGGCGGGCGCGGCTGTCGCCTACTATGCAGTGATGATCGTGCGTACGCGCTGGAGCGTGCCGCACAGCCCCGAGCAGCTGTGGCCCGCACTCTGCGACTCCTCCGTCGAGTTGACGCCGCGCTGCCCGGTGTTCTACCTCGGCACCCCGCGCCCCACCGAATGCCGGCTGCCGGACGGGCCCGGCGAGGTCGGCGCCGCCCGGCAGTGCGTCTCCGAGCAGGGCGTGGTCCGCCAGCGCATCACCGTCTGGGAGCCGCCGGCCCGGCTGGCGTTCCACATGGAGCACACCGACCTGTGCTTCGACCGCTTCGTCGACCGGCTCGGCGACGACTTCGACCTGGAGCCGGAGGGGTCGGGGACCCGGATCACGCGGACCACCACGGTGTCGGTCCGGCCGCGCTTCGCCGCCGTGCTCTACCCGGCCCTGTGGGTGGGGCTGAAGTCGGTGCACCGCTTCGTCTTCCGCAACTGGCAGCGGATGCGCCCGGCCTGACCGACCGCATCCCGGCACCCGGAGTCAGCTGGGCGTGAGCGCCGTCACCGGTGGACGGGGTGACGGCTGGACGCGTGCTCGCCAGGACGACGGTGCCGTCCGGGGAGAAGGCGGCTGCTCGCCGATGCGACGGTGTTGCCGTGGGGTGCGAAGGCCACAGCGAATTCCCGTGGCGTTGCGCCGCTGTAGCTGGCTCTGAGGGCGGTCAGCCGGTGGCGCGGCGGCAGCCGGGTCGGGTTCGAGGTGCCGCCCGAGGCGCGGCGTACCGGCTCCTGACGGCGGCGGGTTCAACGCCAGCGACCCGAACGCCAGCGACCTGAACGCCGGCGGCCCGAACGATGGCGGGCTGACGCTGACGGGCTGACTGCGTCGGGTCCAACGGCGGCGGCTTAGCGGTGGCGGATGAAAGCAACCAAGCGATTGCTTGCTTCTGGGTCACACCACTGCTAAATCTTTTAAATGATTTCGGCTCTGCGGAGGTGGTGAAGTGTGACAACCGTGGCGGAAACGGTCAAGGCGGGCGGGACCGCTGTTTGGGCGCCCAAGGTCACTCCGCCCATCGGGGTGGACCTGACAGACGCGCAAGCGCTCGCGTGCGCGTTTCGGATCCTGGCGCACAGCGGGTTCAGCGAGAACATCGCCGGACACATCACGATGCTCAAGAACGACAGCGGCGACATGTGGATCAACCCGTGGGGACTGTGGTGGGACGAGGTGTCCGCCTCCGACCTCTGCGTCGTCGACCGCGACGGCGCGCTCAAGGAAGGGCGCTGGGACGTCACCCCCGCCTTCCACATTCACACGGAGCTGCACCGCGTGCGGCCCGATGCGAAAGTCGTCGTGCACAACCACCCGTACTACGTGACCGTGCTCGCGGCGGTCGGCGTGCTGCCCGAGATCGTGCATCAGACCGGGTCGATGTACGACGGAGACCTTGCGTTCGTGCACGAGTACACAGGCGAAGTGGACGACGCGACGCTCGGGGCCGACCTCGCGCACAAGATCGGTGACAAGTCTGTCGTGATCCTGGCCAGTCACGGGATCATCGTCACCGCGCCGACGATCCAGGAGGCGACCTACCGCTCGGCCAGCATCGACCGGGCGTGCCGGCTCGCGTACGACGTGATGCTGCTCGGCAAGGACCCCCTCGCCATCTCGCCCGGGCTGCGCCACGGGATGAAGCGGTCGCTGCTCGAGCGCGGCTCCGACGTGTTCTGGGCCGGCGCCGTGCGAAACCTGCTGCGCCGGGAGCCCGAAGTCCTCGAATAGGCATTCGCCACACGAACATTCGCGAAACGAGCACGCGCGAGACGAACACCCCGCGGAACGAACATGCGCGCAAACGAACCCGCGCGCGATGGACATGCACGAGACGAACAAGCGCGCGAACGAACACGCGCGAAGCGAACACGCGCGCGAACGGACACCCGCGCGAACGTACACGCGCGTGACGAGCACACGCACGAGACGAACACCCGCGCGAGACGAACATGCGCGCGGGATGAACATGCGCGCGAGACGAACACGCGCGAATAGACCGCCGGAAAGGACACCCCGCACCCCATGGCATCGATCGACGAACTGCTCAAGAACACCGGGTTCACCACCGCCAACCGCAGCAAGGTGACGTTCCTGCCCGACCCGCCCCGGCAGGAACGCAAGTACACGTTCATCTCCGTCGACGACCACATCGTCGAACCACCCGACGCGTTCGACGGCCGCATGCCGCAGAAGTACGCCGACCAGGCCCCGCACGTCATCGAGAAGGACGGCAGCCACGTCTGGGTGTACGACGGCAACGAATTCCCGAATGTCGGCTTCAACGCCGTCGTCGGCCGGCCCGTCGACGAGTACGGCATGGAGCCGTGCCGGTTCGACGACATGCGCCGCGGCTCCTGGGACATCCACGAACGCATCAAGGACATGGACCTCTCCGGCGTGTACGCGTCCCTGTGCTTCCCGTCGTTCCTGCCGGGCTTCGCCGGCCAGCGCCTGCAGCTCTCCACGCCGGACCCGGAGCTCGCCCTCGCCGCGACCAGGGCCTGGAACGACTGGAACATCGAGGCGTGGTCGGGGGCGTACCCGGACCGGATGATCCCGTGCCAGCTGCCGTACTTCCTCGACCCGGAGGTCGGCGCGCGGGAGATCTACCGCAACGCCGAGCGCGGGTTCAAGGCCGTCACGTTCAGCGAGGCGCCGCACATGCTCGGGATGCCGTCGCTGCACACCGGCCACTGGGACCCGATCATGCGGGCCTGCGCCGAGACCGGCACCGTCGTCAACCTGCACATCGGCTCGTCGGGCACCTCGCCGTCGACCGCCGAGGACGCGCCGCCGGACGTGGTGGGGGTCCTGTTCTTCGGTTACTCCATGTTCTCGGCCGTCGACTGGCTGTACAGCCGAATCCCGGTCCGTTTTCCGGACATCAAGATCGTCCTCTCGGAGGGCGGGATCGGCTGGGTGCCCGGCCTGGTCGACCGGCTCAACCACATGCTGAGTTACCACGCGATGTACGGCACCTGGAAGGGCATCGACCTCACCCCGGCCGAGGTCCTGCTGCGAAACTTCTACTTCTGCGCCGTCGAGGACCCGTCGTCGTTCGCGCTGCGCGACGTGATCGGTGTCGACCACATCCTGCTCGAGCAGGACTACCCGCACTGCGATTCGACCTGGCCGCACACCCAGCGCACGATCGAGGAGGAGATCGGCGGTCTGCCGGCTGCCGATGTGCGCAAGATGACCTGGGAGAACGCGTCCGTGTTGTACAGGCACCCGGTCCCGGCCGCCGTGCAGCAGGACCCGGACGCCTACTAAGGTCACGGTGGTGGAGCCCCGGATACGCGTACATCGGCTCGCCGAGCAGATCGCCGACCGGATCCGGGCGCAGATCGTCAGCGGCGAGCTGGCCGACGGCGATCCGTTGCCAAAAGCCGAGGACCTGCTGCGACGGTACGGCGTGAGCCTGCCCACGCTCAGAGAGTCCATGCGCGTCCTCGAAGCCGAGGGCCTGATCACGGTTCGCCGGGGGCGGCTCGGCGGTGCCGTCGTGCACCGCCCGTCCCCGGCGAACCTGGGCTACAACCTGGGCCTCGTCCTGGCCGCGCAGCGTTCGGACATCGGCGACGTGGCCGCGGCCCTGCGCCAGGTGGAGCCGGCGTGTGCGGCATTGTGCGCGTCCCGTGCCGATCGAGCGACGGCGGTGGTACCCCGGCTGCGCGCTCTGCACGAGGAGTACCTCGCGAGCGTGGCCGACCTGCCCACCGTCGTCGGCGTGTCCCGCCGCTTCCACGAGGCCCTGGTCGGCCTGTGCGGCAACCCGCCGCTGATCGTGCTGGCCGGGGCTCTGGAGGCGCTGTGGTCCAGTCACGAGGAGGGCTGGGCGAGCCGCACGGAGCCGCGCGGGGTGCCGCTCCGGCAGCGCCACGAGGCCGGCGCGGAGCACGGCCGCATCCTGGATCTGATCGAGGCCGGCGACGCCGAAGGGGTACACCGCCTGGTCGCCGCCCACCTCGACGCGGCCCAGCGCAACCCGACCCCGGCCGGCTCACCCAGTATCGACCTCACCCTCCTGCGTGAGCTGATGCTGCCACCGGGCGAGCCGACGGACGCGGCCTGAGCGCGCCTGCTACGTTCGCCGCATGTCCGACCTGGCCACCGACGCCGAGCCGGTGCCCGCTGCGACGCCCGGCATTCGCTCGCTGGCCCGCAACTCGGCCATCGCCGCCGGTGCCGTCGTCGCCAACGGCCTGCTCAGCGCCGCGCTGCTCGCACTGTGTGCGAAACTGGGCCAGACCGGCGAGATCGCCGCCTACACGGTGATGACGTCCGCCCTGGCGTTCGTGCTGATCCTGCTGAGCGGCGGCTCGGTGCTGCTCTACCTCAACGGCACCGAGGAGCAGCGCGCCCTCGTCCGCAGCCAGTGGATGCTGGTCGTGGTCCCCGGCCTGCTGCTGGGCATCGCGGCCGTCGGCGCGTTCTACGCCTCCCGCGGGTACACCGTGAACGCCCTCATCGCCGCGGGCGTCATCGCCCTCGGCAACGCCCTTTCAACGTTGCAACAGTCGGACTTCAGCCGCCGCATGCGTTTCCTGGCCAACGCCGTGCTGGTCTGCACCAGCAAGGCCGCGTCGCTGGTCATGGTCCTGCTGGGCGTCCCGCTGACCGTCTCGCTGGCCGGCGCGGGCCTGGCCCAGCTGCTGGTCGGCGAACTGGCCCTTGGCAAGCACGGTTCACTGCGCTCGGACCTGATCCGCGGCCTGTCATTTTCCAAAGCTTTCCGGGGGTACCGCTCCAGCCGTCATCTGTTCGGCTACAGCTTGGGCGAGCTGTATGTGGCCAGGCTCGGCACGCTCGTCCTGTCGCTGCTGGCCACGCCTGCGGTGATGGGCAGCTTCGGCGCGATCGTCACCGCGTATCAGGCCATCGGCGGCGTGGTCCAGTCCGCCCTGCAGGTCCCGATGGTCGCCCGGGCCCGCAACCGCCTGGGCATCGAACGGTCCGCCCATCCGGCCGGCTTCTCCATCGCCGTGGCCCTGACCTGCGCCGTCCCGATGGCGCTGGGCGTGGCGATCCTGTCCCCGTTCCTGACCGGGACCATCCTCTCCCTCCCGCACCGCGACTCGGCTTCGTGGCTGGCGGTGTTCATGCTGGCCCTGCCGTTCATGGCGGTCACCAGAGCGATCCTGTTCAACTGGATGGGCGACGGCGAGTACGGCCGCGCGACCAGGTCGATGGCGATCCTGGCCGCCCTGTGCACGGTCACGGTGGCGGTCCTGGTCCCCCTCTTCGGCCCCCTCGGCACCGCCGCCGCCACCGCCACCGCCGAGGCCGCCGCCCTGGCCGTGATCCTCCTGCTCCTGCCCCGCCGCCGAGCCGCTTAGCACCTCGAGCACCCGCCGGCGGCGTACACACCCGGCGGACGCCCCGGCGGACGCCCCGGCGGGCGCTTCAGGAGGCGTATTCGTTCGAGATCTCGGTGGCGTAGTGCTTCCACAGCGGTCCCATGGTCTCGGCGTTCACCGGCTGCCCGGAATCGATCATGGCCTTGAAGTCGCGGAAGTACTGCACGTACAGGTCCGGCGTGAACGTGTTCAGCATGACCGCGTTCTCTTCGCCGACGTTGGCGAACGTGTGCGGCGCCCCGGTCGGCACGATGACCCAGGTGCCCGGCCCGGCGTCGTACTGGTCCTCGCCGACGGTGAACCGGAACGTTCCCGCCAGCACGTAGAAGCCCTCGTCGTGCTGGGCGTGGCGGTGCTGCAGCGGGCTCGGGGTGCCCGGTGGAATCGTGACCTCGGCGAACCCGAGCCGGTGCTCGGTGTGCTCGCCGTTCTCGAGGATCCGGATCTGCTGCGCCCCGCTGCCGAGGATCTCGCCCTCACCGGGGCGGACGATATGTACCTTCGCCACGACGTTTCCCATCTATTGCCGACCTTGGTGAGCACCATCCTGTCCCGGGCCGGCGGTGCGCGTCTTGGTCGTCCGTGCACGGTTGCTGGTCACCAGCGCACGGGCGTTGTAGCCGTACGTCGTCTTGAAGAGCTTGCTGAAATGGGCGGGGTCGGAGAATCCCCACCGGGCGGCCACGGCGGTGACCGTCCGTCCGCTTCCGGTCAGTTCGGCCCGGCAGCGCTCGAGGCGGCGACGGCGGATCAGGGCCGCGACGGTCAGCGGCTGATCCTCGAACAGCTTGTGCAGCCGGCGTACGGAGATGTGGTGGGCGGCGGCGATGCCGGGCGGGGACAGGCCGGGATCGGCCAGCCGGGCCTCGATGTAGCCGGTAATCCGGTCCCGCAGCCGCTCGTCCGGGGCCGGTCGTCCGTCGCCCAGCCGGGCCTCCAGCGCGACCGCGATCAGCTCGACGACGGCCGCCGCCGACCGCAGCGCCTCCGCCTCGCGGAACTTGGTCGCCGGCCGCGCCAGCTCCCGGGCCAGCACGGAGACCAGAGCACCCGAACCGTGGCTGCCGTCGATGCGATTGCCGATGAGCCGGTCGAGCTGGGCGGGCCGGATCCGGAGCTCCCGGCGCGGCACGAGGATGGTGACGTGCGCGGCGGCGGTGCTCTCGAACCGGACCGTCCGCGTCGGATCGAGCAGCACCAGGTCGGCCGGCCCGAGTTCGGCGTCGCCGCGCCCCTGCCTGATCCGCGTCCGGCCCCGGGTCATGACCTTGATCGCCAGGTGCTCGCCGTCGGTGGCGGCCCGCTCCCGCCCGATGCAGGCGCTCTCGGGTGTGGCGAGGGAGAACAGCCGCAGCGGCCCGAGGGCGCGGGTGGCGACCCGGGCCCGGAAGCCGGCCCCGGCCAGCTTGTTGACCAGCGGCGGGAACCCGCCGGCGGCCAGCTCGTCCTGGAACGTCTCGAGATCGCCGATCACCGCTCAACGATAACGGCCATCCCGGCGGCAGGGCCGCCGCGTCCCGGCCGGCACCGGGAAAATCGGTGTACCGCAACAGCTTCGGTGGCGATCATTGATCTGTGCGTACTCCACGTCAGTTCCCGCTGCCGCTCGGCGCCCCCGGCACCGCGCCGGAGACGCTGCTGCCCATTGTCGTCACGGTCGACGACGCCGACTCCCCGCGCGACGTCATCGACGCCCTGGCGCTGACCTCGTTCGTCACCGGCGTCCAGCCGCACGCGGCCACCAAGGACCTCACCAACGTCCGCGACGACGCGACCCTCCTCCCGCCGGGAGTGGTGGTGCTGCGCAAGACCATCAACGAGACCGAGCGGGCCAGCCTGGCCGCCGGCGACGGCTGGACCCTGCGCGCGGTGCACTGGCCGCGCAACAAGACCGCCACGGTGTCGGTCACCGCGACCAGCGCGGAGCTCGGCGACGAGATCATCGCGGCGGCGATCGACGGGATGACCGAAGAGCCGCCGCCGCTGGAGCAGGCCGTCTCGATGGGCTTCTGGTATGCCTCGGTGAACGGCCCGCAGCGCAACCCGCGGCCCATCACCGCCGGTCCGTGGTCCGAGATCCGGGACAACTACGCCCGCAGCGCCACGACGCAGTTCGACCGGCTGGTCGGGGTCGACCGCGGCTCGGTGCGCGGCCGGCTCCTGCTGCTGCACGGGCCGCCGGGCACCGGCAAGACCACGGTGCTGCGCGCGTTGGCCCACGAGTGGCAGGACTGGTGCCAGTTCGACTGCGTGCTCGACCCGGACGCGCTGTTCAGCAACCCGGCCTACCTCATGGAGGTCGCGCTCAACCGGGCCGGCGACTGTTCGTGCCCGGACAAGCGGCACGAAAAGTGGCGGCTGCTCCTGCTCGAGGACTGCGACGAACTGATCCGCGGCGAGGCCAAGCAGCACACCGGGCAGGCGCTGTCGCGGCTGCTCAACCTGACCGACGGTCTGCTCGGCCAAGGCCGGAAGGTCCTGGTGGCGATCACCACCAACGAGGATCTCGCCCGGCTGCACCCGGCTGTCGTCCGGCCCGGCCGCTGCCTGGCGCAGATCGAGGTACCGGCGCTGCCGTTCGGCGAGGCGGCGGGCTGGTTGGGCACGTCGGCCGGCATCCCCGCCGACGGTGCGACCCTCGCCGAGTTGTACGCACTGCGGGACGGCTTCGACACGACGATCGAGCGCGAACCGGTCCTCAGCGGCCAATACCTGTAACCGCGTCGGACGACGTCGCGGATGAGGACGTCGGGGCGGCTCAGGCCGTCTCGACGCGGTTGCGTCCGTTGCGCTTCGCCCGGTAGAGCTGAGCGTCGGCGCGACCCAGCAGGGCGCCGTGATCGTCGCCGCACTGGTGCCCGGCCAGCCCGAAGCTCGCCGTGACGTGCAGCCCCGGCGCGAGCCGGCCCCAGTCGAACGCGGCCACCCGGGCCCGCAGCGCCTCGCAGGCGTCGGCGGCCTGCCGGGCGTCGACGCCGGCCAGGGCCAGCAGGAACTCCTCGCCACCCAGGCGGGCCACCGTCGCGCCGGGGAACTCGTCGGCCAGTCCGTCGCGCAGCAGGCCGGCCATCCGCCGCAGCACCTCGTCGCCCAGCGGGTGCCCGTACCGGTCGTTGACGCCCTTGAACCGGTCGACGTCGATGATCGCCAGCCACAGCCCCGGCTGCTCCGGGTCGCCGCCGGCCGTCGCGACCAGCTCCGGCAGCCGCAGCTCGATCCAGCGGCGGTTGGGCAGGCCGGTGAGGTCGTCCTCGTGCGCGTACCGGTCCAGCTGCTGTGCCTGCTGTTGCAGCGCCTGCTTGTCCTCCTCCAGCTCCCGGCTGCGCACCCGGTGCAGCTCCGCCTCGAGCCGCGCGTTCTCCGTCTCCAGGCGCGCGTTGTCCAGTTCGAAGTGGTGGGTCATCAGCCGGGCCCGGACCGCCGCCACGTCGCTGCGGGCCTGCCGTTCCAGCAGGTGGTACCGCCGGAAGTGCAGCAGCGCCAGGCGGTGGTCGCCGGTCTGCTCGTAGGCCTCGCACAACTGCTCGTGCGCGGCCATCGCGTCGGGTGTCTGACCGGTCTCCTCGGCGCGGCGCAGCACCTGCGTCAGCCCCCGGACCGCCTCGGTCAGCTCGCCGCGCAGCCGGTGCACGCTGGCGCGATGCCGCCACGCCGAGTACTGCAGTCCGCGGTACCCGTGCGTCGCGGCCAGGTCCAGCGCCTCGTCGATCGCGCCGAACGCCTCGGGGTAGCGCCCGGCGTGCCCCAGCAGCATTCCGAGGTTGTCCAGGCAGATCGCCATGCGGTACGGATGCTCGGCGGCCCGCGCGAGCCGCAGGCCCTGGGCGCCCCGCTCGAGCGCGGCGGTGAGGGCGGCCCGCGCGTCGGCCTCCCGCCCGGCGGCCCGCAGTGCCGGCACCAGCCCGGTGGCGTTGTCGGCCAGATTGTTGAGAATGCAGAACTCGGCCTCGATGTCCCGCTTGTCGCCCAGCTCAAGGGCGTGCACGAGGTGCACGTCGGCTTGTTCGTAGTCGCCCATGCAACTGTGGACCACGCCGATGCGGTTGTGCACCCAGTACAGCAGGCTCTGCTCACCGACGCGCAGCGCGATCTCGCGCGCCTGGCCCAGCCCTTCCAGCGCCTCGTCGAAGAGGCCGAGCTCGCTGAGGGCCATCCCGAGGGCCGTCAGCTCCAGACAGGTACCCCGGTCGTCCCCGGTCCGCTCGAACTCCACCAAGGCGTCGCGGGAGGCGACGATCGACGCCTCGTGCTCGCCCAGCCGCAGGAGCTGGTTCGCCAGGCAGTGCAGCGCGCGGGCCCGATCGGCCGCGGCGCCGACCGTCCCGGCGAGCGCGACCGCCCGCCGCGCATGCGCCGCGCCGGTCCGGTAGTCGCCGGCCAGCCTGGCCCGCTCGGCCAGCTCCAGCGACTCGTCCAGGAGCGTCGGCCCGTCGTCGAGGCCGTTGGACGACGCCACCCCAACCAGTGCCACGGCTCTGCCCTCCACCGCCCGAGGCGGGCTGCGTCCCAACCCGTGGCGGCCTCATCGTCGCGGCCCGCCACAACCTGAGCCGGAGACCCGAGCCGCAACCGCACCGGAACCGGACGGGGACCCAGCCGCACCGTGCGGCCCGGCTGACCCGGGGCCGGCCGGCGGCCGCCTTCATCGCGACGGGAGACCGGCCTGGATGGCCAGGATCGCGGCGCGGACGCGGTCGCGGCTGCCGGTCTTGGCCAGCACGTTGGCGACGTGGGTCTTGACCGTGCTCATGGACAGATGCAGCTGGCGCGCGATCTCGTCGTTGTTCAGGCCGGCGCCGATCAGGCTCAGCACGTCCGTCTCGCGGGCGGTCAGCTGATATCCGGTGATATCGGCGCGGGTGGCCGGGTCGGTGGCCCGGACCCGTTCGAGTACGGCCCCGGTGACCTCGGCCGAGAGGATCGCCTCGCCGGCCGCGACGGTGCGCACGGCGGCGATCAGGTCGCGGGCGCTGGCGCGTTTGAGGAGGAACCCGCGGGCGCCGGCCGCGATGGCGTCCAGGACGTAGGCGTCGTCGTCGAAGGTGGTGACGATGATGACGGCCGGGGCGTGCGGGACCGCGGCCAGTTCCCGGGTGGCCCGCAGACCGTCGAGCACCGGCATGCGGATGTCGACGAGGGCGATGTCGATGTGGGCGTCGCGGCGGACGGCGTCGAGCAGCGCTCGTCCGTCGGCGACGTCGGCGGCGACGTCGATGTCGGGCTGGGAGCGCAGGATCTGGCTGAAGCCGTCGCGGATCAGCTGCTGGTCGTCGGCGATCGCGACCCGGATCATGATCGTGTCACCGGCAGGACGGCCTCCAGGACCGTGCCGCCGCCGGGCCGGGGACGCAGGTGCCAGCGGCCGCCGAGCGCGTCGACGCGCTCGCCGATGCCGAGCAGTCCGGAGCCGCGGGTGACGGTCGTGGGCGGGCCGGTGCCGTTGTCGCTGACCCGCAGCTCGGCCCGGTCGCCGGTGCGGATCAGCTCCACCCAGGCGGCGGTGGCGTGCGCGTGGCGGGCGATGTTCGTCATGGCCTCCTGCGCGATGCGGTACACCGCGAGCCGGCCCAGCTCGTCGAGGCCCGGCTCGGCGTCGATATGGACCCACACGGTCACCCCCTGCCGGCGCAGCGGCTCGGCCAGCAGCTCGTCGATGTCGGACAGCCGCGGCGGTGCGCTCACCGCCAGCCGCGCCCCCGGGTCGCGCAGGTGCACGACGAGCGTGTCGAGCTCGCGCAGCGCGGTCCGGCCGTTCTCGGCGATCGCCCGCAGCGCGGCCGCCGGGTCGGGGCCCAACTGCCCGGCCTCGGCCTGCACGACCATGGCGGTGACGTGATGGCCGACGACGTCGTGCAGCTCGCGGGCCAGGCCGGTGCGCTGCTCCAGCCAGGCGGCCTGGTCGCGCAGCACGGCCGCCTCGCGGGTGAGGGCACTGCCGTGCGACCAGGCGCGCAGCAGGGCGGCGAGGACGTAGCCGGCGGCCGCGAACAGGAACGGCTGCGCGTAGACCCCGTGCTGGTGCAGTACCGATGCGGCGAGGGCGCCCGCGGCCCCCACCAGGCCGGCCGCGACGCCGAGCCACGGGCGCCGGGCCGGGTCCTCGCACGTCGAGACGAAGACGAAGCCGGCCGCCGCCAGGCCCAGCTGGACCGACTCGCCGGTGCTCACGACCGCGGTGAACCCGGCGCAGGCGGCCAGGACCGGCGCCCGGTACTCCTTCGGCAGTACGACGGCGATGAGGGCGGCCGGCAGCACCAGCCACACCCAGCCCGTCGGCACGAGCACGTTCTCGTCGACGGTCGTCACGATCACCGTGACGATCAGTCCCGTTGCGACGTACGCGGCCCGCCGCACACCGTCAGCGCCGCGGACCCATCGCGCGATTGCTGTCACCACCCGCACAGTCTCGATGATCCGCCGCCCGGCAGCCAGGTACCGGGGTACCGGGCGATCCGGTACCCGGGTGCCGGGCCCTCAGCGGCGGCGGTACCCGGGCCGGTTCCGCCCGGACCGGCCGAACCGGGACGCTGCGGGCATGACGCTGATCAACGCCCGGGCCGGCACCCGAACCGCGGCTGTGCTGCCGGTCGGACCCCTGCTGACCGTCCCCAACGGCATCACCCTCGCCCGGACGCTCGCCGCCGTCACGGTCGGCGTCGTCGCGGTCGCGGCGGGATCCCTGACGCTGACCGCGGTGGCGTACGCCATCTACTGGATCGGCGACATGCTCGACGGTGCCGTGGCCCGGTGGCTGGGCCAGGAGACCCGGGCCGGCGCCGTCTTCGACATCATCGGTGACCGGGCCTGCACGGCGGTGCTCTGCACGGGCCTGGTCGCCCTGGTCCCCGGCGTCGCGCCGGTCGCCGTCGTGTTCCTGCCCTCGTTCATGGTGCTCGACACGATGCTGTCGCTGGCGTTCCTGTGCTGGCCGGTGCTCGGCCCGAACGACTTCCACCGGGTCGACCGGCGGATCTGGCGGCTGAACTGGTCGCCGGCGGCGAAGGCGGTGAACACCGCCGGGGTCGTCGCCGCGGTGGCCCTCGGGCAGTACACCGTGGCGCTCGTGGTCGCCGTGATGGTGGTGGCGGTCAAGGTGTGGTCGGCCGTGGCGATCGGCCGCCGGCTGGGCCGGGACGGCCGGGCGTGAACCTCGTCGTCGAGGCGCTGGCCGGGCTGGGCTACGGTGTGGCCTCCGCCCTCGTCCCGATCGTCAACGCCGAGGCGTACGCGGTCCTGGCCGGACACCGCGGCGGCGCGGCCGCGATCGCCGTCGTGGCCCTCGCGGCCGGGCAGACCACCGGCAAGCTGCTGCTGTTCGAAGCGTCCCGGCGCGGTACCGGCCGGCTCTCGACGCTCCGGCGACGGCACGACCGTCCGGGGCGCACGGCGTCCCGCGCCGCCCGCTGGGCCGAACCGGTCCGGCGCTGGCTCGCCCGCCGCCGCACCGGACTGCCCACCGTCCTGCTGTCCGCCACGGTCGGGGTGCCGCCGCTGGCGCTGGTCAGCATCGCCGCCGGCCCCGCCGGCCGGCGGCACTGGGAGTTCGCCACCGCCTGCCTGATCGGGCGGGTGGTCCGCTTCGCCGCCCTGGCCCTGCCGGCCCTGCTCGCCCGCTGACGACGCGCGCCGACCGGGCCGCACGCACGCCGAATCCTGCAGCAGTTCCCCGGGAACGGTCAGACGTCGCGGCGGCGCAATACCAGCCGGCCGGCGACGCCGGTCAATGCGGTAGCGGCGGCGAGGATGGCCAGCCCGAGCGGCGCAGCGACCGCACCGGGCCGATCGACGACCGCGTACGCGGCCTGACCAGCGGTAATCGGCCAGTACTGGGCCAGCCGGCCGCCCAGGGCACCGGGCAGGGCGGGCATGAGCGCGGGCGCGAGCAGCAGCGCACCGACGAGGACGGCGAGACTCGTGGTGGACGAGCGGACGAGCGCGCCGACGGCCAGGCCCAGCAGGGCGATGCACGTCAGGTACAGCACCGCCCCGGCGAGCGCGCGGACGACACCGGGATCGCCGGGCCCCGCCGCGGGTTGCCCGGCGCCGCGCAGCAGCAGCCGCACGACGGTGAAGCTCGTCAGGGTGGCGACGAGCCCGGTGGCGAACGCGACCGCGGCCACCACGACGGCCTTGGCCGCGAGCAGGCGGGAACGGCCCGGCACGACGACCAGGCTGGCGCCGATCAGGCCGGTGCCGAACTCCGGCGTGATGCTCAGCGCGCCGAGCATGCCGACGATGAGCTGGGCCAGCAGCAACCCCTTCAGGCTGGCGGCGGTCGGGTCCCAGCCGGCTGGCAGGTCCGACGGTGAACCGGTGAGCACGTCGGACACTCCGAGCGCACCCAGAGCCACGGCGGTTACGACGGCGCTCAGGGCCGCGATCCAGGTGCTGCGGACGCTGCGGAGCTTGGTCCATTCGGAACGCAGGACGTTCATACGGCCTCCTGGTGTTCGGTCAGCCGGAGGAACACGTTCTCCAGCGACTCGCGGACGTTGGTGAGCTCGGCGAGGACGAGCCCCTCGGCGGCGGCGATCCGGCCGACGGCCGAGCTGTCCGCGCCGGTGACGGTCAGGGCCGCGTCGGGCCGGGTGGAGAAGCGGATGCCGGCCCGTTCGAGCGCCCGGGCCAGCTCCTGCGGCGACGCGGCGCGGACCGTGACCGTCTGCGTGGTGTTGTCGCGCACGAACCGCTCCAGCGGGCTGTCGGCGATGAGCCGGCCACCGGCGACGACGACCAGATGGTCCGCGGTCAGCTCCATCTCCGACATGAGATGGCTGGACAACAGCACGGTCCGCCCCTCGTGGGCCAGGCCGCGCAGCAGCGTGCGCATCCAGCGGATGCCCTCCGGGTCGAGCCCGTTGAGCGGCTCGTCAAGGACCAGCACGGCCGGGTCGCCGAGCAGGGCGGCCGCGATGCCCAGCCGCTGGTGCATGCCGAGCGAGAACTCGCCCGCCCGGCGGTTCGCGGCCCCGGCCAGCCCGACCAGGTCGAGCACCTCGCCGACCCGCCGCCGGTCCAGGCCGGCGGCCTGGGCGAAGGCCAGCAGATGGGCGGTCGCGGTGCGGTGCGGATGCACGGCTCGCGCGTCGAGCAGCGCCCCGACAGTCCGGGCCGGGTTGGGCAGTTCGCCGATGTGGTGTCCGCCGACGGTGATGGTGCCACTGGTCGGGCGGGCCAGGCCGAGCAGCATCCGCATGGTGGTGCTCTTGCCGGCGCCGTTGGGTCCGAGGAACCCGGTGACCACGCCCGGCCGCGCGGTGAACGTCAGCCCGTCCACGGCGGTGATGGGGCCGTAGCGCTTGGTCAGCCGCTGAGCCTTGATGTCGGTGACGGTCATGGCAGCCTTCCTCTGCTCGAAAAGTACACCGGTCAGTGTGAATTATGCTGGCTGAGCGTACGCTGTGAACGTGGTTCGACAGATCGCCCCGGTGCAGACGCCCGGCCGTCGCCGTCGCTCGGAGGACAAACGCAGCGCGATCCTCGACGCGGCCCTGCGGCTGTTCACCACCGACGGCTACGACCGCACGAGCGTCGACGCGATCGCCGCGCGCGCCGGCGTCTCGAAGCGGACGATCTACGACCACTTCATCGACAAGGAGACCGTCTTCGTGCGCGTGGCCGAACGGGTCACCGACGCGCTGACGGCCACCGTGCGGGCCGCGGTCGACGAGGAGCTCACGCCCGGGCGGGACCTGCGCGCGGCCCTGACCGCGTTCGCCGGCCGCATCGTCACGCGGGCGTTGCCGTCGCCGGACTACGCGACCCTGCGGCGCCTCATCGTGCAGCAACCCGGGGTACCCCGGCTGCCCACGCTGGTGCGGGACCGTCCGGAGCGGCTCCTCGAGCAGCGCTTCGCCGAGCTGGCCGCCGAGGGGGTACTGCGCCTGGGGGTACCGCCACTGGACGACCCGCTGCTGGCGGCGCGCCACTTCACCGCGCTGACCATCGGCATCGCGCTGGAAAGGGTCCTGGACCGGCCGGACGGGGCGGCGCCGGCCGCACCACAGCCCGAGCTCGAGGCGGTCATCGTGGCCGGCGTCGAGGCGTTCCTCCGCGCGTACGCCACCGCCCCGGCACCCGGCGAATAGCGATCCACCGGCGGCGGCGCCGCACCGCCACCGGTTCGACCCGCTCGCCTCGTGACCCCCGGCCGCCGCACCGGACGAGCGGATGCGGGTGCTACCGCTGGACGAGCCTGACCTGGGTGTTCTTGGCGGTCGGACTCTTGCCCCACAGGCTCACCGGGGCGTTGTTCGCGGTGGTCTGGTTGCCCTCCTGGTGGATGACCTTGTCGGTCGGGAACCAGGTTTCGAGGTAGTAGCCATTCGGGGCGGTCGTGCGTTTGAAGCGTTCGTTGTTGTACGCCTGGTTGCAGGTCCACTGGATGATCGGCCGGCCGTTGAGGTAGATGTTGCCGGAGACGTTGGCACACAGGCCGGTCGCGCGGTTGCGGATCAGGAAGTAGCTGTTGTCGGCAGCCCAGTCCAGATACCAGTGTGTGTTGTACGCGCCCGTGCAGGTGTATTGGGTGAGCTGGACGTTCAACGGGGTCGCGCCGGCCACGTCGAGGCACTTGCCGGAGTGGGCGAACACGATCTCGTAGGGGCCGGTCACCGTCGCGGCGGTGGCCGGGGTCTGCGGCCCTCGTCCGGGCCCTCGCAGTACATCCAAAAATGCAAATGGATCTTGGTGCGGGCCTAGCCTGACGGGATGTATCGACGTGTGGTTGGAGTGCTGGCCTCGGTGGCCGGTGGGGTGATGGTGGTCGCCGGGTCGGGGACGGCGGCTCAGGCGGCGCCCGCGGTGCCGAACGACCTGCGGCAGGTGCAGGTCCGGCAGTCGCTGCTGGGTTCGCACACCTGGTATCAGCAGCTCTATCACGGGCTGCCGGTGCTCGGCGGGTTCTACGCCACGCACACCGACTCGGCGAGCGGGGCGGTGACCGTGCAGGACGGGCGGCTCGACGTGCGCGGGCTCACGACCGAGACGCCCGGCGTCGCGGCCGATCATGCCCGGGCGTCGGTGGCCGGGCGCCACGGCGGGCAGGCGGGGCGGTCCGAGCTGGTCGTCGTGCCCGGGGCCGCCGCCAAACTGGCCTGGCTGGTCGTCACGCGGACCGGGCACGGGTCCGTGCAGACGGTGGTCGACGCCGGCAGCGGGGCCACGCTCAAGGAGCAGAACCTGGTCAAGGAGGCCACCGGGACCGGGACCGTGTTCGACCCCAATCCGGTCGTGGCCACGCAAAACGAGTCGCTCACCGACCGCGACGACGCCGACTACCCGGGGCTGCGGCGGGCCTACCGCCGCGTCGCGCTCACGCACCTCGACGGGCGGGGCACGACGCTGCAGGGGGCGTACGCGAACAACATCAGCACCGACCCGGTCCGCTCGGCCCGCGGCGACTTCAGCTTCAACCGCTCACAGCCCGGGTTCGAGCAGGTGATGGGGTATCACGGCATCACCTCGGCGCAGGAGTACATCCACGGCCTCGGCTTCCGCGACGTGAACAACGAGCCGCAGGACTACGCCACGACCGGGTTCACCGACGACAACTCGTTCTACGACCCGGACACCGACGGCATCACGTTCGGGACCGGGGGCGTCGACGACGCCGAGGACATCGAGGTCATCTGGCACGAATACGGCCACGCGATCCAGGACGACCAGGTCCCCGGCTTCGGCAACAGCGAAGTGGAGCTCGAGGCGGGCTCGATCGGCGAGGGCTTCGGCGACTACTGGGCGTTCACGATGTCGCAGGCGAACAGCCCGGACACGGCCCGGACGCCCCTCGCGTGCATCGCCGACTGGGACTCGACGTCCTACACCGACGACGTCCCGCACTGCCTGCGCCGCACCGACGGGACGAAGATGTACCCGGCCGACCTCGAGGGTGAGGTCCACGCCGACGGCGAGATCTGGTCGCGGGCGCTGTTCGACATCAACCACGCCCTCGGGCGCACGAAGGCCAACCGGGTGATCCTGGAGGCGCAGTTCGGCTTCGACCCCAACACCACGATGCCGGCCGCCGCCCGCGAGACCGTGCGGACCGCCCGCGCCCTCTACGGCCAGCAGGCCGCCAACCAGGTCCGGGCCGCCTTCCACGCCCGCGGCATCCTGTAGACACCGACCGGCAAGCGTTCCGTTCAAGACGGACGAGCGGCGGGCGGCCGAGACTGCGGGCATGAGCGACGACACCTTCACGCCCGCCCTCGGCCGCCTCGCCCCGACCCGTTTCTACGACGCCGTGGTGGCCCTCACCCGCGAGCAGCGGTGGCGCTCCCTCACGGCCCTGTACGTGAGCCCCCGGCCCGACGACGTGATCGTCGACGTGGGCTGCGGCACCGGCTCTCTCGCCCGGCTCCTGGCCGACGTCGAGCCGCGGGCGCGCATCATCGGCGTGGACCCGGACCCCGAAATCCTCGAACGGGCCCGGCCCAAGGCGCCCACCGTCAGCTTCGTCCAAGGCCGCGGCGACGCCCTCACCGACCTGGTCGGCGAGGCCTCCGCGGTCGTGTCGAGCCTGGTGCTGCACCAGTGTCCGGTGCCGATGAAGCGCTCGATCCTGGCGTCCATGGCGGCCGTCCTGCGCCCCGGCGGGCGGCTCGTCATCGCCGACTACGGCCGGCAGCGCACCGGCCTCATGCGGCTGGCGTTCCGCACGGTGCAGCTCGCGGACGGCAAGGAGGACACCCAGCCGAACGCGGACGGCGCGCTGCCGGGACTGATGGCCGAGGCCGGGTTCATCGGGGTTCGCGAGGCTGATGTGGTACCCACCGTGACCGGCTCTATCTCGGTTTATGTCGCGAGGCGTTGACCGCGCAGCACCGGCAGCACCACCGCTGGGGTGAGGCCCATCATGTCCCGCATGTCGCGGGTCAGGTGGGCCTGGTCGGCGAACCCGGCCGCCACCGCCGCGGCCGCCGGTGCCTGCCCGGCCCGCAACGCCTCGGCCGCCCGCCGCAGCCGGACCCACACCCGCCAGCGCGGCAGCGGCATCCCGACCTGCTCCCGCGCGAGGGCCCGCAGCCGCGGCGCCGACAGCCCGACGCTGGCGGCCAGTTCGGGCATCGACAGCTCCCGCTCCAGCAGCGTGTGCAGCGCCCGCGTGAGCCGCGGATCGAGCACCCCGGACGGCCGCAGGCTCGGCGGCCCGACGTCGTGTTCGCCGAGGTGGCGCAGTTCCGGAGCAAGGACAATGCCGCGGGGGTACTGCCGGCGAAGCCGATCCGCGAACACCGAGTGCGGCTCCACGAAGAACGTGAGCACGTCCGCGGCGGCCAGGAGCCGGTGCGCCACCATCGGCGCCACCACGATCGCGGCTCCTCGATGCTCGGCACCGTCACCGGAGACGGCCACGTCACCCCGGGCGGCGATGGCGATCTGGAACGCGGCGTGCCGATGCGGGGCACTGTCGCGCACCGGCCCGCGATACATCGCGTAGCCGTCGCCGATCGTGAACCCCGTGCCCATGCCTGCGATCCTGGCACCCGCGGTAGCGTGGGAGGCGTGCGGGTCTGCACCATCGGGCACGGGGCCAGGTCGATCGACGCGTTCCTGGCGATCCTCGCCGACGCGCGGGTCGACACCCTCGTCGACGTCCGCCGATACCCGGGTTCGCGCCGGCATCCGCAGTTCGGCCGGGACGAGCTCGCCGCGGCCGTCCGCGGGGCCGGGCGGGAGTATTCGTGGCCGGGTGAGGCGCTCGGCGGGCGGCGCCGCGAGCGGCCCGGCTCCCGGCACACGGCGCTGCGCAACGGCGCGTTCGTCGCCTACGCCGACCACATGGACACCCCCGAGTTCCGGGACGCGATCGGCGCGCTCCTGGCGGCGCCCGGACTGCACGCGGTGATGTGCGCGGAGACGCTGTGGTGGCACTGCCACCGGATGCTCATCGCCGACGCGCTCGTGCTGCGCGGCGCCGCCGTCGAGCATCTCCTGGAGCCCGGGACCCGCCAGCCGCACCGGCTCACCGGCGGCGTGCGGGCCGGCGCCGACGGCTGGCCGGTCTACGACGTCACCGAGCAGCCGACGCTCCCCGGCCTGTGAACGGTCACCCGGTCCGGCGCCACGACGACGGGCTGCGGCCGTGGGCGCGTTTGAAGGCGACGCTGAACGCGAACGCGTCGCCGTAGCCGACGTCCCGGGCCACCGTCGCCACCGGGTCGTCGGTGGCCCGGAGCCGGTCGGCGGCCAGGGTCATCCGCCAGGTCGTCAGGTAGGCCAGGGGTGGTTCGCCGACCCTGGCCGTGAACCGGGCGGCGAACGCGGCCCGGGACAGCCGCGCCTCGGCGGCCAGGGCGGCCACCGTCCACCGCCGGGCCGGGTCCGCGTGCAGCAGCTCCAGGGCGGCGCCGACGGCCGGGTCGGCGAGGGCCGTGTACCAGCCGGGTGCGGCCGCGTCCGGGCCCGCGCACCAGGCCCGCAGCGCCATCACCAGCAGCAGGTCGAGCAGCCGGGCCAGCACGGCGTCCTGGCCCGGGTCGTCGTGCCCGGCCTCGGTGGTGAGCAGGTCCAGGACGGGCCGGGTGCGCGGGCCGGCCGGGACGACCGCGAGGGGCGGCAGCATGGCCAGGAGCCGGTCGCCCACGCCCCCGCGCAGCTCGTAGGCGCCCCGCAGCATCGTCGTCGCGCCGGCGTCACCGTCGCCGTAGGTGCGCGGCGCGAAGCCCGGCCGGAGCGGGACCGGTTCGCCGGTCGCGGCCGAATACTTGCGGCCGGCCCGGATCACGTACCGCGGCGGGGTGCC
This sequence comes from Dactylosporangium sp. NPDC051541, assembly GCF_044454505.1. Classification (NCBI taxonomy): domain Bacteria; kingdom Bacillati; phylum Actinomycetota; class Actinomycetes; order Micromonosporales; family Micromonosporaceae; genus Dactylosporangium; species Dactylosporangium sp. NPDC051541. Next base: position 39,833 of record NZ_JBITDU010000016.1, on the reverse strand, counting down.
GGGACGGTCCGCGACCGTGTGCGGGCCGCCGCCGGTGATGAGCGCGATGTCCCCCGGGGCCAGGGTGCGCGGCGGGGCGTCCGGGAGCGCGATCGCGGCCGGGCCGCCGAGCGCGGTCACGATGGTGAGGGGCGGGGTGTCGCCGTAGGTCATCGACCACGGCGGGCGCTGGATGAGCCGGCGCACGAGGGCGTCACCGGCGCGGGCGCGGTGCAGCAGGTCGCTGAGGACGTCCACCGCCCCACGCTAGACGATCGCAAAGGTTTCCTCGACCCCGGCCCATGGACCGTCCACGGCCGCGTGGCGTTGTCTTGGCCGTGTGGATGAACACTTGATTCTCGGGGGTACCGGCAAGACGGGCCGCCGCATCGCCGAGCGCCTGCGCGCCAGGAACGTCCCCACCCGCACGGCCGCCCGGCACGGCGCCGACGTCCGCCTCGATCTCGGGGAGCCCGCGACGTGGGACGCGGCGCTCGCCGGTGTCACGGCCGCGTACCTGGTCGAGCCGGACCTGCGCACCGTGCGCCTGCCCGCGTTCGTCGCGGCCGCGGCTTCGCGCGGGGTCGGGCGGCTCGTGCTGTTGTCGGCGCCCGGGGCGGTACACCCGCGGCATCCGCTCTTCGCCGTTGAGGCGGCCGTGCGGGACTCCGGGGCCGGGTGGACGATCCTGCGGCCGGGCTGGTTCGCGCAGAACTTCACCGAAACGGCGTGGCGGGACGAGCTGCGGGCCGGGGAGCTGGCGTTGCCGGCCGGGGACGGGCGGACGGCGTTCGTCGACGCGCGGGACATCGCCGACGTCGCCGTGGCCGCGCTGACCTCGGACCGGCTGCACGGGGCGGCGCTGGAGCTGACCGGGCCGCGGGCGCTGAGCTTCGGCGAGGCCGTGGAGCTGATCGCGGCCGCGACCGGGCGGGCGGCGCGGTTCGTGGACATCGACGCCGAGACGTACGTGACCCGGGCGGTCGCCGCCGGTGCGCCGCCCGCCGTGGCCCGGATCATGGCCGGGGTCTTCACCGCCCTGCGGGAAGGACAGGACCCCGGGCCGCAGGACGGTGTGCGGCAGGCCCTCGGGCGCCCGGCGCGGCCGTTCGAGGAGTACGTGGCCGGGCTGCGCGGCTGAGTCAGGTCGTCGCCGGCGGGATGGCCACCTGACCGGCCCGGCGGTCGCCGAGGTGCACGAACACGGTGCCGGCGACCCCCGCGGGGTCCGTGAGCCGCGGCACGTCGGCCGGGTTGACGAGGTAGTGCAGGACGACGGTCCTGGTCTCGGCGGCCGCGACCGTGCCCACGAGGCAGCGGTTGTAGGTGGTGTGGGACTCGTCGGCGAGGATGCAGTCGCCGCGCTCCGCGACCGGGCCGCCGGTGAGGGCCGGGATGCGCAGGTCGACGCCGGCGTGCGCGTCGCGGTCGAGGTTGCCGACGGCGATCGTCAGCGTGGCCGGGCGGACACCGTCGGGTCCGGGCCGGTCGAGGCGCAGGGCCGCGGTCACGGTGAGACCCGCGGCCCGCACGTCGAACGACACCGAGCCGCGGTCCTGGACGAAGGCCGATCCGTCCCAGCCGAATCCGCGCCACTGGTGCACCGCGTCCACAATGGACAACGGGTCGGCCGGGCGGTCGCTGTCGAAGCGGGCCCAGATCCGGCCGGACTCGTCGGCGCCGATGTCCGCAGCCGCCCGGAGTCCGCCGAGCGCGCGAACGCCCTCGGCCGTGCGGGTGAGGACGGCGGCCACGGTGCTCCGGCCGGGGTCGGCGCCGCCGCAGTGATACAGCGCGGCGGTCTCGGGCCGGCCGTCGTGGTCGACGTCCGCCCGGACGGTCCGCAGCAGCAGGACGGGGCCGCCGCTCTGCCCGGCGGAGAAGAGGGTGGGCCCCTCGGGGCAGAGTCCACTGTGGTCGGTCGCGGGCATCGGGACGGTACCGTCGCAGAGGTCCTGCACGCTGACCGGGCCCTCGACCGGCGGGCGGGAGCAGTCGGCGTTGACCGCGTCGATCGTCGGGGCGTCGGTCCCGGCCGGCGAGCTCGGGGCCGACGCGGAGACGGCCGGGATCGGCGGGGTGGCGTCACCGCGGTCGCGGGTGGCGAACGCGGCCACGGGGATGACGACGACGAGCACGGCGGCCGCGGCCGCGAGCGCGGTGCGCACGGTGCGGCGGCGGTGGACCCTCGCGCGGACGGGGGCGAGGCCGGCCGGTTTGACGTGCGGCGCGCGGGCCGCGGTGAGCTCGGCGAAGGCCGCGCCGAGCATCCGGTCGAGGTCGTCAGCCACGGTGGCCCTCCGGCTCGTCGGCGAGCTGGGCGGCCAGGGCGGTGCGCCCGCGGTGCAGCCACACGCGGACGGTCCCCTCGGCCGCGCCGAGCTGGGCGGCGATGTCCCGGACACTCAGGTCGGCCAGGTGGTGCAGGACGACGGCCGCGCGCTGCTGCTCCGGCAGTGCGGCCAGGGCGGCGGCGAGGACGACCCGGTCCGGGGTGGGGCCCTCGACGTGCTCGGCCCGCTGGCGGCGGAGGAACTCGGCCGCGGCCCGCGCCCGCCGCCACCGGCTCGTGGCGAGGTTCCAGGCGACCCGGCGGACCCAGGCCGCCGGGTCGTCATACCGGCGGATGCGCTCCCACCGGGGCAGCGCGCGGCAGAACGCCTCCTGGACCAGGTCCTGAGCCGAGGCCAGATCGCCGGTGTACGCCCACAGCTGCAACGTCAGCGCCCGCACATTGGCCGCGTAGAACGCCTCGATGTCCCGGCTCACCGGCGGCGAGTCCGCGGTCCGCGTCGTCACACCGTTCCTCCGTTGGCTGCGTCCGGCCCGACGCAGAGGCACACGCGCGAGGGGGTCCGGCGGTTACAGCAGGAGGGCAAGAAAAATGGCGAGGGACGATTTGTCAGCCCTTGCCATATTTAACGTATAGCAGACCCCACCTCTTGCCGCAAGACCCGGGTGCGGGCGCAGACTCGTGCTCGTGGTTGACGTGATCGTGGCCGGGGCCGGACCGACCGGGCTGATGCTCGCCGGGGAACTGCGGCTGCACGGGGTGGACGTGGTGGTACTCGACCGGGAGGCGGAGCCGACGCCGGTCGTACGGGCGCTCGGGCTGCACGCGCGCAGCATCGAGATCATGGACCAGCGGGGGCTCCTGGACCGGTTCCTGGAGCTGGGCCGCAAGCATCCGCTGCGGGGCTTCTTCGCCGCCATCGAGAAGCCGCCGCCGGCGGACCTGGACTCGGCGCACGCCTACGTCCTCGGCATCCCGCAGCCGCTCACGGTGCGGATCCTCACCGAGTGGGCGGTCGGGCTCGGGGCCGGGCTGCGGCGCTCGGCCGAAGTGGTCGCAGTGGCGCAGGACGACGACGGGGTGACGGTCGAGCTCGCGGGCGGGGAGCGGCTGCGGGCGCGGTACCTCGTCGGCTGCGACGGCGGCCGCAGCACCGTGCGCAAGCTGCTCGGCATCGGCTTCCCGGGCGAGCCGAGCCGGGTCGAGACGCTGCTCGGGGAGATGTCGGCGGACGAGGACCCGCAGACCGTCCGCGCGATCGTCGCCGAGGTGCGCAAGACCGAGAAGCGGTTCGGGCTGGGGCCGGTCGGCGACGGGGTGTACCGGGTTGTCGTCCCCGCCGCCGGTGTCGTCGGCGACCGGACAGTACCCCCGACGCTCGAGGATTTTCGGCAGCAGCTCAAGGCGACCGCCGGCACCGATTTCGGCGTGCACTCGCCCCGGTGGCTGTCGCGCTTCGGCGACGCGACCCGGCAGGCGGAGCGGTACCGCCGCGGCCGCGTCTTCCTCGCCGGTGATGCCGCGCACGTCCACCCGCCGACCGGCGGGCAGGGCCTCAACCTCGGCCTGCACGAGGCGTTCAACCTCGGCTGGAAGCTGGCCGCCACGGTCGCCGGGTGGGCGCCGGCCGGGCTGCTGGACACGTACGAGGCCGAGCGCCACCCGGTCGCCGCCGACGTGCTGGTCAACACCCGGGCCCAGATGGAGCTGCTGTCGACCGAGCCCGGCCCGCTCGCCGTGCGCCGCCTCCTCGCCGAGCTGATGGACTTCGACGACGTGAACCGGTACCTCATCGAGAAGGTCGTCGCCGTCGACGTCCGCTACGACCTCGGCGACCCGCACCCCCTCGTCGGCCGTCACCAGCGCGACATCCCGCTGAACGGCGGCCGCCTCTACCAGCGGCTGCACCGGGGCCGCGGCCTGCTCCTCGACCGGACCGGCCGGCTCTGCGTCACGGGCTGGGCCGACCGGGTGGACGTGGTCGCGGACGTCGACGCCAAACTTCCGGCTCCGGGGGTACTGCTACGGCCCGACGGTCACGTGGCCTGGCTCGGTGACGACCAGCGTGAGCTGCCGGGCCGGCTGCAGCAGTGGTTCGGCGCCCCGGCCGCCTAGGGTTGGTCCGGGGCCCTAGAACGGCACCTTCAGGGCCAGGATCCTGCGGTCCGTGGTGACGACGACCGCGACGCCGCCGGCGATGTCGGCGGTGGCGTCGAACCCGTAGTCGCTGTCGCCCATCGCCACGGCCTGGGTGTATCGCAGCGACTCGACGTCCAGCACCGACACCCCGCTCTTGAGGATGCCGGGGGCGTTCACCTCCAGGACCGCGTAGCGCCCGGACGCCGCGAGGGGCGTGACGCTGAGCTTGTCCTGCAGCAGGCGGGTCATGTCCCACGACGCCGGGTCGCGGATGATGGCCCCGGACACCACGTTGGAGGCGATCACACGCTTGTCCAAGGGGGTGAACTCGGTGGCGCCGAACTCGGACGCGCCGCCCTGGGCCTTCGGCGCCGTCGTCGAGTCGCCCATCGGCTTGCCGGTGGTCAGGTCGACCGGGCGCACCAGGTCCTTGTCGCTGCCCGCGGGGATGCTCAGGCACAGCGTCGTCGCGCCGCACATGCCGAAGTACAGCGCCTGCCCGGACACCCGCCACCGCTCGGTGAGGGTGGCCAGGTCGTAGGCCGCGGTGGTGCTGCCGAAGTTGCCGATGACCAGCCCGCCGGTCACCACCATCCACGTCCACCGCTCGATCTTCTTCTTGACCTTCAGCTGCCCGGTGGCCCCGTCGAGGACGTGGACGACGCCCCGGTTGTCGTTGAAGACGAGGGTGCCCGGGTCGGCGACGAGCGAGGTGCGCAGGTTCTGCTCGCCGCGCTCGCGCAGCTCCCCCGCGTGCCGATACGGGAACGCGCCCTTGTTCGGCCCGCCCGGCCAGCTGACGGACGCGGCGAGCAGCGCGGTGCCGGCGTCGTCGACCTGATAGGTCCAGGCCGCCTTCCCGGTCTTCAGGTCCTGCCGCTCGACCTTGGAGCTGCTGCGGCTGTCACCGTCGTAGGCGAGGATGATCGAGTTGTCGACGATCGCCGCGTAGGCCGTCTGGTCCTGCTTGCCCTCCCGCTTCGACAGCTGATGCCCGTCCCCCGTGGCCAGCGACAGCTGGGTCAGCAGCATCGGCGTCCGGCTCTTGTCGACGACGTCGACGAGCAGCACGTCACCGACGAGCGTCAGCCGCGCGTCATTGACCCGCGGGTCGAGGCCGAGCTGGACCTCCCAGTTGTGGCCGTCCGGTTTGACGGAGACGGCGGTCACCTTGGTGCCGACCGTCGGCTGATACGCCAGGTAGTAGAGGGTCGCACCGTCCGTGGCGACCCGGACGATCTCGGTGTCGCCGGGCAGCTTGACCGACTTGAGCTCGTCGAGCTTGCCGTCGGCCGCCGCCAGCCCGTCGAGGCGCAGGTAGTCGGCCTGCTGCGCCCGGTAGTAGAAGACGCCGCCGACGATGCCGCCGCAGCAGAGCAGCAGCATGAGCACGGTTCCGAGGACGGTCCACAGCACCCAGCGCCGGCGCTTCTTGGGCTGGGCACCGAACGGTGGTGCGCCGAACGGTGGTGCGCCGAACGCCGGCCCCGATGGCGGTGCACCGAAGGCTGGCCCGGATGGCGGTGCACCGAACGCTGGCCCGGATGGTGGAGCTGCGAACGGCGGCCCGGATGGCGGGGCTGCGAACGGTGCTGTGGGTGGGCCTGCGGGCGGCGGCCAGTCGTAGCCGGGCGGGGGCTGCTGTGGCGGCTGCGGCGTTCCGTAGCCGGGCGGCGGCTGCTGTGGTGGCGGCGGTGGCGTTCCGTAACTGGGCGGCGGCTGCTGTGGTGACTGTGGCGTTCCGTAGCTGGGCGGTGACTGCTGTGGCGGGCCGTAGCCGGGCTGTGACGGTTGCGGCGGGCCGTAGCCGGGCTGTGGCGGTTCGTAGTCAGGTTGCATCGATGTCCTCCCCCGTCGGTGCGGTCCGCATCGTACCGGCGGGGTTCGGACCTGCACCGAGGCGGGGCCGAGCGACGTGATCATCGATGCAACAGTTCGGGGGCGGGGTGCGTGCAGTTGGATGACAGTACCCATCTGCGGAGGGCAGCCGGTTGGACTTCGATGAATACGTGCGGCAGCGGGGGGCCGCGCTCGTGCGGCTCGGGCGGTTGCTGACCGGGGATCGGCAGCACGGGGAGGACCTCGCCCAGGAGGTGCTCGCGCGGGCCTTCGTCAAGTGGAAGCGGATCGCGGCCACCCAGAACCCCGACGCCTACCTGCGCCGGGCCCTGGTCAACGCGTCCATCTCCCGCTGGCGGCGGGTCTCCAGCCACGAGGTGCCGGTAGCCGTACCCGCCGACACGCGGTCCCTGGAGGACGTCGGGGCCACCGTCGCCGACCGCGACCTGGCCTGGCGCTTGATCAGCCGGCTGCCGGCCCGGCAGCGCGCCGCGGTCGTGCTGCGCTACTACGAGGACCTGGACGACACCGCGATCGCCGACCTGCTCGGCTGCACCCGCGAGACCGTCCGCAGCCAGGTCAAACGGGCCATGGACACGCTGCGGACCCGGATCAGCCCGGCCATGAACGGAGACAAGTGATGACCGACCTCGACCGGGTCGTGGCCGACTCCCTGGCCCGCGCCGCCGACGACGACGTGCACGTGGAGCGGCTCCTCGCCGGGGCCCGCGCCGACGGAACCCGCCGACGCCGGCGCCGGCTGCTGGTCATCGCCGGCTCGATGGCGTCCGTGACCGCCGCCGCCGGGTCCACGCTGGCGGTGGCCGCCTCGCTGCTGCCGTGGGCACCCCAGCAGCCGGCCGGCCCGCCACTCTCGGCCCCGACCTCCGCACCCACGCCGACCCCCGCGTCCGCCAACGGCTCCGCCCAGCCGACCGCGGCCGCCCCGGTGCTGCTGGAGCGGTTCCCGCCGATGCCGGTCGTCCCCGGCGCGGTCACCCCGGAGTCCGTCGGCGACCCGGGCGAGCTGCACATCGGCCTGGCCACACCACCGTTCCCGATCCGCACGGGCCAGTTCCACACGAGCCGCGACGGCGAGTGGATGATCCTGCAGGGCGCGACCAACGGCGGCCGGCAGGTCCGCGTCGACCTGGCCCGCACGACGAACGGGTTCGACCCCGTGCCCGGCGCGAAGCAGGACGTCACGGTGGCCGGGCGCCCCGGCCAGTTCGCCCGCGACGAACAGTTCGCCCGGTCCACGGTCCGCTGGCAGCTGACCAACGGCCTGTGGGCGCAAGCAACAGGCCCGTTCGACCAGCCCGGCCTCCTGGCGTTCGCCGACGGTGTCCGATTCGACCGCGCGTACCGCTGCTCGGCCCCGATCCGCCTGCCAGCCGCCCGAGCCGCCGGCGGCATCGTCGACAGCTGCTCGATGACGTTCCAGGAGAACTACGTCCTGTCGGCCGGCATCACGGTGCGCCTGGGCCAGTCCTACGCGGGTTTCAGCTTCGAACGCCAAGCTCTGGACGAGGACCGTTTCAAGGACGCGCTGGTCGGTGGGGTACCGGCCCGAATCGTCGAGGGCGCGGGCGACGGCGGCACGAAGACGCTGCAGATCGACCGGCAGTTTGGCCCGGGCGGCCTGTCGGTGATCGCCGAGGGCGGCTACGACGGCGCCGAGGTCCGCCACTTGGCCGCGGTAGCCGACTTCGTCACCATCGAACCCGGCAACTGGCCAGCCGACCCCCTGGCCTGACAACGCAGCAAGCCACCGCCAGCCGACACCCCAACCCGCCCATCACCGTCACCGTTACGAGCCACACGTCACCATCACGCACCGCCCGTCACCATCACGCACCGCACGTCACCATCACACGCCGCACGTCACCATCACGCACCGCCCGTCACTGTCCCGCGGCACCCGTCACCGTCACACACCGCACGTCACCATCACACGCTGCACGTCACCGTCACACACCGCACGTCACCGTCACGCAATGCACGTCACCGCTACACGCCGCATGTCACCGTCACGCAATGCACGTCACGGCTACACGCCGCATGTCACCGTCACGCAATGCACGTCACCGTCACGCGGCGCGGGTCACCGTCACGCGGCGCGGGTCACCGTCACGCGGCGCGGGTCACCGTCACGCGGCGCGGGTCACCGTCACGCGGCGCGGGTCACCGTCACGCGGC